>NZ_BBOL01000002.1:453742-891914 GCF_020884815.1 Micromonospora sp. NBRC 110038
CCACGCGACGCACCTCGATCGCCGCCACGCGACGCACCTCGATCGCCGCCACGCGACGCACCTCGATCGCCGCCACGCGACGCTCCTCGATCGCCCTCACGCGATGCCCCCGATCAGCACGGCGGCCAGGCCGATCAGTAGCGCCCCGGCCAGCACCCCGGCCGCCGCCCGGGGCAGCGCGGCCCGGTGCAGCCCGGCCAGCGCCCCGCCGAGGCCGGTCGCGCCCCGGCCGGTGCCCTCCACCGCGCCGTCGACCACCCGCTCGTCGGCGGCGCGGGCGAACCGGGCGAGGGCGGTCACCGGGCGTACGACGAGGGCGTGCTGCACGTCGTCGAGCCGGAAGCCCGCCGCGAACACCGGCCCCAGCGGGCCGAGGGCGCGGGCCGGGTCGGCGGCACGGTCCCGCCGCCAGCCGGCCCAGGCGAGGGCGGCCCCGGCGGCGAGCAGCGCCAGCGGCAGCAGCAGCGCCGGGCCGACGTGGGTCCACTCCCCCTCGGCTGCGCCGAGCCGGCCGGTGAACGCCGGCCAGAACGCGGCGAGCCCGAGCAGCGCGGCCGGCACCGCGAGCAGCAGCATCGGCACCCGCATCACGGCCGGCGGGTCGTGCGGGTGCAGCGCGATCGGCCGGTCGTGCGGGGGCAGCGGCGGCCGGGCCGCGCCGAGGAACGCGCGCAGCAGCAGCCGGGTGGCGTACCAGGCGGTGACGGCGACGCCGGCCAACCCGGCGAGCCACACCAGCCAGCCCACCCAGGCGGGGGCCAGGCCGGCGGAGTCCAACGCGGCGGCCTCGGCGGCGGCGAGCACGCCGTCCTTGCTCCAGAAGCCGGCCAGCGGGGGGACGCCGGCCAGCGCGCCGAGGCCCACCGCCGTGCACCAGAACGTCACCGGCATCGTCGAGCGCAGCCCGCCCATGCGGGACAGCAGCGGGGTGCCGAGGGCGTGGATCACCGCGCCGGCGGCGAGGAACAGCAGCGCCTTGAACGCGGCGTGGGTGAGCAGGTGGAACAGCGCGGCGGCGGGCGCGCCGACGGCCAGCGCGCCCGTCATGTAGCCGAGCTGGGACACCGTCGACCAGGCCAGCACCCGCTTCAGGTCGTCCTGGGCGGTCGCGGCGAGCGCGCCGAGCAGCAGGGTCACCGAGGCCAGCACCCCGAGCACGGCCAGCGCCGCCGGGGCCCGCTCGAACAGCGGGAAGAGGCGGGTGACCGCGTACACCCCGGCGGCGACCATGGTGGCGGCGTGGATCAGGGCGGAGACCGGGGTCGGGCCGGCCATCGCGTCGGGCAGCCAGGTGTGCAGCGGGAACTGGGCGCTCTTGCCGGCCACCCCGGCGAGCAGCAGCAGGCAGGCGGCGGTGAGCGTGCCGGCGGAGTGGTCGTGGGCGAGCACGTCGGCGATGCGGAAGCTACCCGCCGAGACGCCGAGCAGGGCGATGCCGAGCAGGAAGCCGACGTCACCCACGCGGGTGACCAGGAACGCCTTCATCGCGGCGGCCGGCGCGCCGGGCAGCCGGCGGTCGTGGGCGATGAGCAGGTAGGAGCAGAGGCCCATCACCTCCCAGCCGACCAGCAGCATGACCAGGTCACCGGCGACGACCACCAGCAGCATCGCGGCGGTGAAGAGGCTGATCTGCGCCGCGTACGGCGGGTAGCGGTGGTCGACGTCGACGCCGGCCTCGTCGTGCGGGCCCGCCCGCAGGTAGCCCACCGAGTAGACCTGCACGGCCAGGGCCACCGCCGCCACCGCGACGGCGACCAGGGCCGCCGCGCCGTCGAGCCGGACGCCGAGGGTCACCCGCAGGCCGCCCAGGTCGACCCAGCTGGTCGACGTCTCCACGGGCGCGCCGACCCGGGCCAGCAGCGCGACCGCGACCAGCAGCGCCCCGGCCGCGCCGGCCACGCCGAGCCCGACGGCCACCCGGCGGGCCGGATCCGCCCCGGCCCGCGCGCCCCCGCCGCGCGACACGGGCGGCAGCAGCAACCCCACCAGACCCGCCACCAGGGGTACGGCCGGCAGCAGCGCCCCGAGCAGGCCGGTCACGGGGTCACCTCGCCGGTGGTCGTGCTGACCGTCGCCTGGGCCAGCCCCTCGGTCGGCGGCTCCGTCAGCGGCACCTCGTCGACGGCGACGCTCGCCCGCAGCCGGTAGAGCTGAAGCACGATGGCCAGCCCCACGCCGATCTCGGCGGCGGCCAGCACGATCACGAACAACGCGAACACCTGACCCGCGTGCGGCAGCGCCGCCCGGACCGTCGCGTCGGCGGTGACCAGGATCAAATTGACGGCGTTGAGCATCAGCTCCACCGCCATCAGCACGAGCACCGCGTTGCGGCGGCGCAGCACGCCGTAGACGCCGAGGCCGAACAGGAGGGCGGCGGTGACGTACGGGACGACGGGCCTCACGGGCGGCCTCCCGCCGCGCCCGGCCCCTGGTTGTCCGCCCTTGCGGGGCCCCGGCCCTCGGCCGGGCGGCGGCCGATGTCGGGGCGGGACAGCACGACCGCGCCGACCAGGGCGGACAGCAGCAGCACCGACAGCACCTCGAACGGCAGCACCCAGGTGCGGAACACCTGCTCGCCGAGCCGCTCGGCGGTGCCCGGCGTGGGCAGGTCCACCCGGGTCCAGCGGTAGGCGTCGACCAGCAGGGCGGCCAGCCCGAGGCCGGCGCCGCCGCCGATCAGGGCCGCCGGCCAGCCCGGCCGGTCCAGGTCGTCGGACGCGCCGATCGGGGCGCGGGTCAGCATCACCGCGAACAGCAGCAGCACCACCACGGCACCCACGTAGATCAGCACCTGCACCCAGGCCACCAGCTCGGCGGCGAGCACCAGGTAGACGCCGGCCAGCGCGCCCAGGCAGACCACCAGGTAGAGGCCGGCGCGGACCAGGTGGCGGGTCGTCACCACCAGCGCCCCCGCGCCGACCGCCACCGCGCCGAGGGCCAGCAGCAGCACGTCCGCACCGGTCACGGGGCGGCACCCGGGTCGGTGGGGGTGCCATCCGCCGGGGCGGCGGGGCGTACCCGGGAGGGGGTCGGCCGGGCGGCGGACCCGGCGGGGGCGGCGGCCTTGCGCGCGGCGGTGGTCTCCTCCTTCGCCGGCTCGCCGTTGCGGTCGTGCGCGGGCGGCGGCGGGACGGTGGCCATCCACTCGCCGAGGTGGTCCTTGTCGTGCAGCAGGTCGCGGATGTCGTACTCGGCGTACTCGAACTCGGGCGACCAGTAGAGCGCGTCGAAGGGGCAGACCTCGACGCAGATGCCGCAGTACATGCAGAGCGAGAAGTCGATGTCGAACCGGTCGAGCACGTTGCGCTGGCGGGGGCGGGCGGCGCCGGGCACCGCCACCTCCTCCTTGTGCGAGTCGATGTAGATGCACCAGTCGGGGCACTCGCGGGCGCAGAGCATGCAGACGGTGCAGTTCTCGGCCAGCAGCGCGATCACGCCCCGCGAGCGGGGCGGCAGCTCGGGGGCGACGTCCGGATATTGCTGGGTGGTCGAGCGGCGGGTCATCGTGCGCAGCGTGACCGCCAGCCCCTTCGCCAGCCCCTCGCCGGGCACGCCCCGCCCACTCGTCTCGCCCATGCCGCCCATCCTGCCCTGTGCCCCCGGCGCGCGCGACCACCACCCGGCCCTTCGCGCGGTACGGTGACGGCGGGGAGAACGACACGCCGGGAAGGACCTGTCCCATGACCGCCGCGTTGCAGAGCGACCTCCCGCCCGAGGGCGGGTGGACGACCGACGACCTCGACGGGCTGCCCGAGGACGGTCGCCGCCGCGAACTGCTCGACGGAGTGTTGCTCGTGTCCCCCTCCCCCACCCGCATCCACCAGACCATCGCCATGCGGCTCGGCGTCGCGCTCGAAGAGCAGTGCCCCGACGAATACGACGTGACCCAGGGCGTCGAGGTGCGGATCAACCGGACCCGCTCCTTCGTCCCGGACGTGCTGGTCACCACGGCGGAGGCCGCCCGGCGCTCGCCGTCGCGGTACGCGCCGCACGAGGTGGTGCTGGCCGTCGAGGTCGTCTCCCCGAGCACCCGCTCGATCGACCGGGTGCTCAAGCCGGCCCTCTACGCGCAGGCCGGCATCCCGTTCTACTGGCGGATCGAGACCGGCGACGGCGAGCTGGTCGTCCACACCCACCGGATCGACCCGGTCGACGAGGTCTACACGGAGACCGGCCGCTGGACGAAGTTCGTCGACACCGGCGAGCCGTTCCCGGTGAACCTGTCGATCGCCCGGATCACGCCCCGGCACCTGTGAGCGGTCCCGCCCGACGGGGCGGCGGCGTGCCGAGTCGGTGACCCGGCGGCGGGGTCAGGGGCCGGTGAGCGGCGGGAGCATCTCGACGCCGAGCTGCTGGAGGAGCTGGAACAGCTCGGTGGCGTGCCACACGTCGACGATCCGCCCCGCCGGGTCGAAGCGCAGGAACGTCGCCCCCGAGAAGCTCGCCACCCGCCCGGTGGGCGGCACCGGCCCGAACGGGCCGGCCTGGGTGCCGGCGGCCCGCCAGCGCACCGCCACCCGGTCGGCGGCGGCCACCACGTCGACGAGCTTGTAGCGCAGGTCGGGGAAGGCCGCCCGCCGCTCCCGGTGCCAGGCCAGGACCGCCTCCGGGCCCGTCCCGCCCAGCCCGGGGCAGCCCGCCGCCACCAGCTCGTACGCGGACTCCTCGCGCCCGGCGTTCCACACGTCGGCGACGAAGCGCCGGGCTGCCGCCTCCACGTCGTGCACCGCCGCCTCCTCCCTGTCGCTCACCGGGGCAGCCTAGCCAGCCGGCCCTCCCGTACGACGCGGGGTGCGGCGCTCTCGGCGGGCCCGGAGCGTGGCGATCGGGGCTCGGCGGGCCCCGGGGCGGCGGATCGGTCAAGATGGGACGGACGGAGACGGCGAGGCGGACAGCAGGGGGCGACGTGGGCGACGAGGCGGGCGCGACGACCGGCGGCAAGGGCTCGGAATCCGGCGCGAGCGGTGCGGAGCCCGGCGGGAAGTACGTCGAGCCCGGTGGGGAGTTCACCCGGGACCAGCGGTACATCGCCACCCGGATCACCGCCGACGGGCGGGACGGCTGGCCGGTGGAGCCGGGTCGCTACCGGCTGGCGGTCAGCCGCGCCTGCCCCTGGGCCAACCGGCTGATCATCGTGCGCCGGCTGCTCGGCCTGGAGGACGCCATCTCGATGGCGGTGGCCGGGCCGACCCACGACGCCCGGAGCTGGACGTTCGACCTCGACCCGGGCGGGCGGGACCCGGTGCTCGGCATCGAGCGCCTCCAGGAGGCGTACTTCAGGCGGTTCCCCGGCTACGAGCGGGGGATCACCGTGCCGGCGATGGTGGACGTGCCGACGGGGCAGGTGGTCACCAACGACTACGCCCGGATGAGCCTGGACCTGTCGACGGAGTGGACGGCGTACCACCGGCAGGGCGCGCCCGAGCTGTACCCGGCCGGGCTGCGCGACGAGATCGACGAGGTCAACGCCGTGGTCTTCGCCGACGTCAACAACGGCGTGTACCGGTGCGGGTTCGCCGGCAGCCAGAAGGCGTACGAGTCGGCGTACCGGCGGCTGTTCGACCGGCTGGACTGGTTGACCGAGCGGCTGTCCGGGCAGCGGTACCTGGTCGGCGACACGATCACCGAGGCCGACGTGCGGCTGTTCACGACGCTGGTCCGCTTCGACCCGGTCTACCACGGTCACTTCAAGTGCAACCGGAGCAAGCTGTCGGAGATGCCGGTGCTGTGGGCGTACGCCCGGGACCTGTTCACCACCCCCGGGTTCGGCGACACGATCGACTTCGACCACATCAAGCGGCACTACTACGAGGTGCACCGGGACATCAACCCGACCGGAGTCGTCCCGCTCGGCCCGGACCTGGCGAACTGGCTCACCCCGCACGGCCGGGAGGCCCTCGGTGGCCGGCCCTTCGGCGACGGCACCCCGCCGCCGCCCCCGCCGCCCGCCGAGCGGGTCGACCCGGCCCACACCCCGCTGGGCTGAACGGGGGGTTGTCCGGGGCCCGCGCGCCCCGAAGGGCACCTCGAATTAATCGATAATCTTCACTGGTTAACACTCGCTTCAATTCAGACTGATCGACTTGAGTGGCCTGCGCCGCCGGCCTTTCGCCGGTGTTCGGCGCAGGCTGTCCACAGTTGAGGAGATCAGCCTTGCGGAAGCCAGGTCGCAGAACGGTACGCCTCGGCGTGCTGGCCGGCATGCTCACCGGAGCGCTCGTCACCACCCTCGCCGTACCCGCGTCGGCCGCTCCCGGCGCGGTGGAGCCCGGCCGTCCCGCGCCCGCCCCGCTGCGCCCGGGCGGGCCGGAGGCCGCGCCGGACCGGTACATCGTGGTGCTCGCCGATCCGCCCGCCGGCACCGACCGCGCCACGCGCACCGCCCGCACGAGCCGGGCCGCCGCCGTCGCCGAGCGCGCCGGCGGCACCGTGCTCAACCGCTACACCCGGGTCCTCGACGGGTACGCCGCCCAGCTCACCCCGGCCGCCCTCGCCGCCGTGCGGGCCGACCCCGCCGTCGCGTACGTCGAGCGGGACAGCCGCATCCACGGCGGCGGCACCGACGACTTCTCGGCGTCTGCCGTGCAGTCGAACCCGCCGTCGTGGGGGCTGGACCGCATCGACCAGCACTACCTGCCGCTGAACAACAGCTTCGGCTACACGTCGACCGGTTCCGGCGTCACCGTCTACGTGGTCGACTCGGGCATCCGGGCCACCCACGTCGACTTCGGCGGCCGGGCCAGCGGCGTCTACGACGCGGTCGGCGACGGCAACGGCACCAACGACTGCCACGGCCACGGCACGCACGTCGCCGGCACCGTCGGCGGCGCGACGTACGGGGTCGCCAAGGCCGTCACCATCAAGGCCGTACGCGTCCTGCAGTGCGACAACTCCGGCTGGACGACGGACCTGATCGAGGGCATGGACTGGATCGCCGCCAACCACGACCCGGTGTCGGTGGCGAACTTCAGCCTCCAGGGGTACGGCACCACCCCCAACACCGCCGCCGAGAACCTGATCGACTCGGGCGTGCACACCGTCTTCATCGCCAACAACTTCAACACCGACGCCTGCACCAACGGCCCCCGGTCGTCCCGGGGCGTCACCGTCGCCGCGACCGACGTCACGGACACCCGGGCCTCGTTCTCCAGCTACGGCACCTGCGTGGACGTCTTCGCCCCCGGCGTCAACATCACCTCCGCCGGCATCGCCTCGAACACGGCCGTCGCCTCCGGCTGGTCGGGCACCTCGATGGCGGCGCCGCACGTCACGGGGTGGATGGCGCGCTACCGGCAGCAGTTCCCGACGGCCACGCTCGCGCAGGCCAAGAGCGCGCTGATCGCCGCCGCCACCACCGGCGTGGTGATCAACCCGGGCCCCGGCTCGCCGAACCGCCTGCTCTACGCCGCCCCGTAACCGCCGGGCTCGGCTACTCGGAGTGTCAGGAAGGGCCCCCTGTACAACAGAAAGCGTTAACAGGGGGTCCTTCCTTGCACCCACCTACAGGGCGACGCGGACGGCGGCCGTGAGGACGAGCTGGGCGAGGGAGGCCGGCACCAGCACCAGCCAGCACAGCCGCTGGAGCTGGTCCTCGCGCAGCCGGGGGTACGACACCCGCAGCCAGATGATCACGAACGAGACGGCGAAGACCTTCAGCAGCGTCCACAGCCAGCCGAGCTGCGCGTCGGCGAACGGGCCCTGCCAGCCGCCGAGGAAGAGCACGGTGGTCAGCGCGGCGATCACCACGATGCCGACGTACTCGGCGAGCAGGAAGAACGCGAAGCGCAGTCCCGTGTACTCCGTCATGTAGCCGAAGACCAGCTCCGAGTCGGCGACCGGCATGTCGAACGGGGGCCGGCGGATCTCGGCCAGCCCCGCGACGAAGAAAACGATCATCGCGGGGGCCTGCCAGAGCAGCCACCAGGGCCGCCACGCCTCGACGATGCCGGGCAGGCTCAGCGTGCCGGCCGCCATCGCCACCGACGCGGCGGCCAGCACCAGCGGCAGCTCGTAGCCGAGCAGCTGGGCGGCCCCGCGCAGCCCGCCGAGCAGGCTGTACTTGTTGGCCGACGCCCACGCCGACATCAGCACCGCCACGACGCCCACCCCGACCACGGCCAGGACGAAGAACAGGCCGATGTCCAGCGGCTGGCCCACCAGGTCGCCGGGCCCGAGCGGGATCACCAGCAGGGCGAGCAGGTAGGGCACCAGGGCCACCACCGGGGCCAGCCGGAACACCGCCCGGTCCGCCTCGCGGGGGGTCACGTCCTCCTTCTGCACGAACTTGACCCCGTCGGCGACGAGCTGCGCCCAGCCGTGGAAGCCGCCCGCGTACATCGGGCCGAGCCGGCCCTGCATGTGCGCCATCACCTTGTGCTCGGCCTGCCCGACGACGAGCGGCAGGGTGAGGAAGGCGACCAGCACGCCGACCACCCGCAGCACGGCCTCCAACCAGTCGGGCATCAGGCCGCGCCCCCGTCGCCCGCGACACCCTCGCCCCGCGTCGCGCCGGCGGGCGGCCCGGCGGCCGGCGGCGACGCCGGCCCCCACTCGCCCGGGGCCGGCACCCCCGGCGGGCGCACCGCCCGGCGGCCACCGGCCGCGGTCGACTCGCCCGGCTCCTTCGCGCCCGGCCACGGCTTGGCCACCCGGGAGGCGAGCACGAACTCCTTGCGCAACGGGTGCCCCTCGAACTCGGGCGGCAGCAGCAGCGGGCGCAGCTCGCCGTGCCCGGGGAAGTCCACGCCGAACATCTCGAACGTCTCCCGCTCGTGCCAGGCCGCGCCCGGGTAGAGGTCGACGACCGAGTCCACCCGGGGCGCGTCCCACGGCACCCGGGTGCGCAGCAGCAGGCCGTGCCGACGCCCCGTCGACCACAGGTGGGCGACCACCTCGCAGCCGTCGGCGAGCTGGTCGACGGCCGAGAGCCAGTCGAAGAAGTCGCAGCCCAGGTCGGCGTCGTCGCGGGCCGCGCGCAGCGCGTCCCGCCAGCTCGCCGGGGGTACGTCGACGGTGGCCCGCGCGTACGCCTGGCCGCCGGACACCGACGCGGTGGCCTCGACGGGCGCGAGCAGCGCGACCAGCCGCTGGCCGACCTCTTCGGGAGTCATGCCGCTGATCCTATGACCGACGCCGGTCCGCCGGGGCGGGCCGGATGCCGGTTCTGCCGGGCGGGCGGCGGGCCGGATGACGGATTCGCCGAGCGGCGGCGCGCCCGGCGGGGAAGGATGGGGGTCGTGCGCGCCGTGACCGTCAACCCCGGAGTCCGCGACTCGCTGCGGCTGGTGGACGACTACCCGGAGCCGCACGCCGAGGAGGGGGCGATCCTCGTCGAGGCGCTGGCCGTGGGAATCTGCGGCACCGACCACGAGATCGTCGAGGGCACCTTCGGCGAGGCCCCGCCCGGCGCGTCGGCCCTGGTGCTCGGGCACGAGTCGCTGGGCCGGGTGCTGGAGGACCCGAGCGGCACCCTGCACCCCGGTGACCTGGTGGTCGGCATCGTCCGGCACCCGGACCCGGTGCCCTGCGCCAACTGCGCGGTCGGCGAGTGGGACATGTGCCGCAACGGCGAGTACACGGAGCACGGCATCAAGGGGCTGCCCGGCTTCGCCCGGGACAGGTGGCGGGTGCAGCCGCGCTTCGCCGTCGGGCTGGACCCCGCCCTCGCCCCGGTGGGGATGCTGCTGGAGCCGACCAGCGTGGTGGCGAAGGCGTGGGACCACATCGAGCGCATCGGGGCCCGCGCCGAGTGGCAGCCACAGACCGCGCTCGTCACCGGGGCCGGGCCGATCGGCCTGCTGGCGGCGCTGCTGGCCACCCAGCGCGGGTTCGCCGTGCACGTGCTGGACCGCGCCGAGACCGGGCCGAAACCGGACCTGGTCCGGGCGCTCGGCGCGACGTACCACACGGGGTCGGTCGGGCAGCTCGACCTGGTGCCGGACGTGGTGGTGGAGTGCACCGGCGCGCCGTCGGTCGTGCTCGACGCGATGTGCAAGGCCGGGCCGACCGGCATCGTCTGCCTCACCGGCGTGTCCAGTGGCGGCCGGACCCTCGACTTCGACGCCGGGGCCCTCAACCGGGAGCTGGTGCTGGAGAACAACGTGGTGTTCGGCTCGGTCAACGCCAACCGGCGGCACTGGGACCTCGCCGCCGCGGCGCTGGCCCGCGCCGACCAGTCCTGGCTGAACGCGCTGATCACCCGCCGGGTGCCGGTGGCGGCGTACGCGGAGGCGTACACCCCCACCGGCGACGACATCAAGGTGGTGCTGGACTTCACCGCCTGAGCGGCCCGCCCTGGCCCGCCCCGGGTCCGCCCCGGGTCCGCTCAGATGCCGGGGAGCCGGCCGTTGCGGAACAGGTCGACGAAGAGCTGGTGGTCCTCGCGGGCCCGCAGCCCGTACGCGTGGGCGAACTCCACCAGGCCCGCGACGAACCCGTCGGGGTCCGTGTCGACCGCCGCGACGATCGCCTCCTCGGTGGAGTAGTCGACCAGGTCGTGGCTGGACTCGTCGTCGGCGACCGAGTGCATCCGGGCCACCGCCCGGCCCAGGTCGGCCAGCACCCCGGCCAGCTCCTCCGGCTCGTTGACGTCCGACCAGTCCAGGTCGGCGGCGTACGGGGAGACCTCGGCGACGAGCTGGCCCGCCCCGTCCAGCTCGGTGAAGCCCAGCCACGGGTCGGCGTGGGCCTGCAGCGCCCGCTGCGACTCCGCCGTCCGGTGCCCCTGGTGCCGGAAGTACGACCGCACCCGCTCGTCGTCGATGTGCCGGGCGACCGCCGGCACCTGGGCCTGCTTCATGTAGATGACGACGTCGTTCTCCAGCGCCTCGGTGTGCCCCTCCAGCAGCAGGTTGTACGACGGCAGCCCGGCCGAGCCGATGCCCACCCCCTTGCGCAGGACGACGTCCTTGATGTGCGCGGAGACCGGGCGCAGGTTCGCCGAGGACTCCGGCAGCGTGCCGAGGTACTCGGCGAACGCGGCGCAGACCTTCTCCCGGGTGTCGCCGTCGATCTCGAACACCCCGTCGCCGAGGGAGAACCGGCGCTCGTAGTTGTCGACGGTGGTCTGCGCGGCGAGCAGCTCCACCCGGGTGTTGAGCCGGGCCTGCTGGAGCACCCGGCGCAGCACGCCGTCGGCGTTGTCGAGGGTGATCGAGCCGATCGCGTCGTCCCCGCCGGCGGCGATGGCCCGCAGCTCCGTCAGGTACGACCGGGCGAAGCCGGCGACCAGGTCACCGATCGCGCGGTCGGAGAGCGCCTTGGCGTACCCGAGCAGGGCGACGCTGGCGGCGAGGCGGCGCAGATCCCAGGTGAACGGCCCGACGTACGCCTCGTCGAAGTCGTTGACGTTGAACACGAGCCGCCCGGAGGCGTTCATGTAGGTGCCGAAGTTCTCCGCGTGCAGGTCCCCGTGGATCCACACCCGGCTGGTGCGCTCGTCGAGGAACGCGTCGTCGGCGAAGTCGCCGCGCTGGTCGGCGTAGAAGAGCGAGGCGCTGCCCCGGTAGAAGGCGAACGGCGAGGCGGCCATCTTGCGGAACTTGCGGCGGAACGCCGCCGGGTCGAGCGCCATCGACGCGCCGAACTCCTCGGTCAGCACGTCGACGATGAAAGCGGAACGCTTGTCCGCAGACTGGTTCATGGCCGCAGGCTAATCCCAGCCCGCCACCGTCCCACCTACCCCTGGGCCGCGCCAGCCGGTGAGGTCCAGCACGGCGGCCCGGTGCGAACCGATTGGGCAGGGGTTGCCGGCCGCGAAGAGCTGCGGGACCTGACTCTGCGTCACGTCTCCCCGGCCGCGAAGGACACCTGCGTTCCCCTTTGCTCTGCACCCACCCACGCAACACGCCACGGAGCTGGCCGCCTGCAAGATCGCGGACCGCCGGCGGGTGCGGCAACCGGTTGCACTGCGTGGCCGTTGCGTATGCGGGTGCAGAGCAAAGGGGTGGGGTGAGGCTTGTGCCGCAGGCGCGGGGGTCACGTTCTGTCGCGCCTCCGGCCGATGGGTGCGGGTGCCGTCCGCGGGATGTGGCCGCTCGACGCTGAGACCGCGCCGACCGGGGTGGACCGCCGGCCGCCTCCCGGAGCTGCCGCCGGACGGGACCCGGACGCGGGGTGGCGGGCCGGCCGAGGGTCGATGATGATGACGCGGCCACGGTACGGGGGTACGTGGCGACGCGGGAAGGTCACGCGCGGCGGCGACGCCGTGGCGCGGCGACACCCGGGACGGACCACTCCCGACATCGCCGGGGCCGTCCCGGTGGTGCCGCTTCGTCGCCCGGCGCATTGCGCCGGACGCGCCCCACGGAGGACCCGCACCGATGATCGAACGCACGGCGGGCCTGCTCGCCATCGCCCTGCTCGGCTGCACGGCCGCGCTGGCACCGGCCGGAGCGGCGATGGCCCGCACCGCCGAACCCGCATCGGCCCGCCCGACCGGGACCGCCACCGTCTCGGTGGGCCGGCTCGTCCTGGACCCGACCGAGCGCGGCTACCGGGGCAGCCTCCCGGTGACCATCACCAACCCGGGCCCGGCGGCCGACCACTTCTGGCTGGCCCCGCAGTGACCGGCTGACCCCGCCCACCACCCCCCGGGGCGCCCCTGTCGCGGAGGTGGCTTCAGGGGGTGGTGGGCCGGCGGATCGGCGGGGCCGTCAGCGAGTCCACCGGGCGGGGCGGCCGGGCGGCGGCGGGAGCGGCGTCGGCCGGGGAGGCCAGGGGGTCGGGGCGGGGGACGCCGCCGACGCCGGACTGCTCGGCGGCGATCTTCTCCTGCAGGCGCAGGATGCCGTGCAGCAGCGCCTCCGGGCGGGGCGGGCAGCCGGGCACGTACACGTCGACGGGGATGAGCTGGTCGACGCCCTTGGTCACCGAGTACGAGTCCCAGTAGGGGCCGCCGCAGTTGGAGCACGCGCCGAAGGAGATGACGTACTTCGGCTCGGGCATCTGGTCGTAGAGCCGCTTGATCGCCGGGGCCATCTTGTCGGTGACCGTGCCCGAGACCACCATCAGGTCGGCCTGGCGCGGGCCGTGGGCGAACGGGATCACCCCGAGCCGGATGAAGTCGTGCCGGCCCATGCTGGTGGCGATGAACTCGATCGCGCAGCAGGCGAGGCCGAAGTTGAACACCCACAGCGAGTAGCGGCGGCCCCAGTTCAGCACGAACCGGATCGGCTCCCCGAGCACTGCCGGCAGCTGCACGACCGCCTCCTCTCTCTCCCGCGCCAGTCAACCACAGCCGCCGCCCGCCCCGAACGGGACAGCTCGGGGCGGCGGCTCAGGGGCAGCTCAGTAGGTGGGGCGTTGCAGCAGGCCGACGAACTCGACCAGCAGCCGCTCCCGCAGGGCCGGCGGGGCGGCGTCGAGCAGGGCGTTGACGGTGGCGTCCGGCGCGAAGCCGCCACCGGCCGCCGCGCCGCCGGGGCCGGCTCCCACCCCGCCGAGGCCGAGGGCGGCGGCCAGGCCGGCGACCAGTTCTGGGGTGAGCGCGTCCGGGGTCAGCGTCGCCGCGAGCGCGGTCAGCTCGGCGGGCAGCTTCACCGGGCCGGCGGCGCGGGCCGCCGCCGCCGCGTCGGCCAGGTCAGGGCCGAACTCCGCCACCCGGGGGGCCACCGCGGCGGTCACGGTGAGGTGCACGCTGGCCGGCAGGTCGGCGTACGAGAGTTGGGGCTGGGTGTGCCAGCCGCGCGCGGTCAGCTCGTCGACCAGCACGAACAGGTCCAGCGTCGGGTCGGTGGAGGTGAAGCAGACCACCGTCGACTCGGGCTCGGCCAGCAGCCGCAGCCCGTCGGTGCCGCGTACCGCGTCGGCGAGCCCGGCCACGGCGTCGCGGGTCGCCGCCGCGAGCCGCAGGTAGCCGTCCTCGCCGAGGTGGCGCAGCGTGGCGTACGCGGCGGCGATCGGGCCGCCGGAGCGGGTGGAGGCGATCACTGGGTTGACCATCGTGTAGCCGGGCCAGTCGGCGTACGCGAAGAACTGCGGGGCGCGCAGCGCCGGGGTGCGGTGCAGCAGCACGGAGACGCCCTTCGGGGCGTACGCGTACTTGTGCAGGTCGACGGAGATCGAGGTGACCCCGGCGACGGCGAAGTCGAACGGCGGCACCGGCTCGCCGAGGCGGCGCAGCCAGGGCAGCGTCCAGCCGCCGAAGCAGGCGTCGACGTGGCAGCGCACCCCGGCCTCGGCGGCCACCGCCGCGATCTCGGCGACGGGGTCGACGACGCCGTGCGCGTACGAGGGGGCGGAGCAGGCCACCAGCACCGTGTCGGGGCCGATCGCGGCGGCCACGGCGGCGGCGGACGGCCGCAGGGTCACCGGGTCGACGGGCACCGGGTCGAGGGCGACCCGCAGGTAGTGGGCGGCCTTGGCGAACGCCGCGTGGGCGGTCACCGGCACGGCGATGCGGGGCGCGGCGACGTCGGGGCGGGCGTCGCGGGCGGCCTTCACGGCGAGGATCAGCGACTCGGTGCCGCCGCTGGTGACGCTGCCGACGACGTCGGGGGCGGTGCCGCCGGGGCCGCCGCCGAGCAGCCGGGACGCCGCCCCGACCAGCGCGTTCTCCATCGCCAGCAGCGACGGGAACGCCGTCGGGTCGAGGCCGTTGACGTGCGCGCTGCTCGCGTGGGCGGCGGCGGACAGCTCGTCCAGGCCCGGCACGGCCGGGTCGTAGACGTACGCGAAGAGCCGCCCCCCGTGGGTGGGCCGGTCCCCCGCGCGCAGCGCCCCGATGTCGCCGAGCACCCGCTCGGCCGGCAGCCCGCGCTCCGGCAGCGCCCGGCCGGTGTCCTGGCCGTTGTCCTGGTCGTCACTCATGCGGCGGTGACGTTCCTCTCGTGGTGGCCGGTCTCGTGGTGGCCGGCGGCGACGGTCAGCAGGTCGTCCCGGGTGAGCGTGTAGTGGCGCAGCAGGAGCAGGGGCGGGCCGACCAGCAGGGCCGGCAGCACGGTGAAGCCCAGCAGCACGCCGAGGCGGGCCGCGTCGGACTGGACGGCCGCCGTGCCGGTGTCGGAGGAGACGTACCCGCTGAGCTGGAGCACCAGGCCGTAGATGCCGGGGCCGAGGGCGAGGCCGAGGGTCTCCCCCGCCGTCCACAGGCCGGTGAACACGCCGGCCTGCCGGCGGCCGGTGCGCGCCGTGTCGTACGCGATGCAGTCGGGCAGCATGGCCAGCGCGAAGACCTGCTGGCCGGCGTACCCGACGCCGATGACCGCGACCACGAGGTAGACCGCGACGGCCGGCAGCACCGGCGCGGCAACCAGGCCGGCGGCCCCCGCCGTGAGCAGCGCGGACGCGGCGACCAGCGCGGACCGCTTGCCGACCCGCGCGCCGACGCGGGTCCACAGCGGCATCACCAGCAGCGCCGGCCCGACGAAGCAGGCGAAGAGCACGGTGGGGCCGGTGGTCGGGTCGCGCAGCACCTGGTCGGCGAAGTAGCTGACCCCGGCCAGGATGGTGGCGACCCCGGCGGACTGGATCACGAAGCAGACCAGCAGCGCCCGGAACGGCCGGTTGCGGGCGGCGACGGCGAGCTGGGCGCGCAGCGTCGGCTCGCTCTCGCCGACCGTGCCGGTGGGCGCGCCCCGGGTGCCGAGGAACGCGCCGAGGGTGCCGAGCACGATCAGCGCGGCGACGAACAGGCCCATCCAGCGGTGCCCGGCGACGCCGTCGCCGCCGGCGGTCACCACGGCGGGGGCCACCGCGCCGGAGACCAGGATGGCCACCGCCAGCACCGCGATCCGCCAGCTCATCAGCCGGGTACGTTCGGCGTAGTCGTCGGTCAGCTCGGCCGGCATCGCCACGTACGGGACCTGGAAGAACGCGAACGCGGTCGCCGTGGCGAGGAAGGCGAGGGCGACGTACGCCCCGGCGGCCGGGCCGGCGCCGAACGGGGCGGCGAAGATCGCGGCGAACAGCACGGCGAGGGCGAGGCCGCCGAGCAGCAGGTACGGCCGGCGGGCCCCCCAGCGCGACCTGGTCCGGTCGGAGATCCGCCCGGCGACGGGGTTGACCAGCACGTCCCACGCCTTCGGCAGGAGCACCAGCAGGGCGGCCACCCCGGCGGCGACGCCGAGGGTGTCGGTCAGGTAGGGCAGGAGCAGCAGCCCCGGCACGGTGCCGAACGCCCCGGTGACCAGGGAACCGAGCGCGTAGCCGGCGTGCACCCGGCGGGGCAGGACGTGGCCGCCGGACTTCGGTGTGCCGGGTCCGGCGGGCGGCAGCGTCATGACGCCGAATGTTACTCACGTTACGGTCGCGGTCACATCCCCTCTTCCGGCGACCAGGCCGCCGCACCCATGTCCACCCCGGTCCCGCCCAGCGGGGCGCCCTCGGCGCGCAGCCGGTCCCGCGCCTCGACCTCGTGGCCGGGCGGCAGCCGGCCCGCCGAGGTGACCACCCGGTGCCACGGCACCCCGCCCCCGTGCCGGGCCATGATCGAGCCGACCAGCCGCGCCGACGCCCGCCCCGAGCGCTCGGCCAGCGCGTCGGCGACCGCGCCGTACGACATCACCCGCCCCGGCGGGATGCGCTCGACCAGCTCCAGGACCGCCTCGACGTACTCCGCAGGTGTCACGAGCTGCCACGATATGGGAACGCCGCCGGGGCCCGCCGACCCGACCGCGCAGAATGGGCGGGTGCGTCTCGCAGTCACCTCGGCCCGGCGGGTCGTCGTCAAGATCGGCTCGTCCTCGCTGACCACCGCGTCCGGGGGCCTCGACGACGCCCGCGTCGACGCGCTCGTCGACACCCTCGCCCGGCTCGCCGCCGACGGCCGCGAGGTGGTGCTGGTCTCCTCCGGCGCGATCGCCGCCGGGCTCGCCCCGCTCGGGCTCAGCCGCCGCCCGCGCGACCTGGCCACCCAGCAGGCCGCCGCCAGCGTCGGCCAGGGCCTGCTCATCGGCCGGTACGCGGCCGGCTTCGCCCGGCACCGCCTCACCGTCGGGCAGGTGCTGCTCACCGTCGACGACGTGACCCGCCGGGCGCACTACCGCAACGCGTACCGGACGCTGCGCAAGCTGCTCGACCTGCGGGCCGTGCCGATCGTCAACGAGAACGACACCGTCGCCACCGAGGAGATCCGGTTCGGCGACAACGACCGGCTCGCCGCCCTCGTCGCCGCCCTCGTCCACGCCGAACTGCTGGTGCTGCTTTCCGACGTCGACGCCCTGTGGACCGGCGACCCGGCCCGCCCCGAGTCGACCCGGATCACCGACGTCCGCGACGAGCGGGACCTGGCCGGCGTGCAGATCGGCGGGGCGGGGCGGGCCGGCGTCGGCACCGGCGGCATGGTCACCAAGGTCGAGGCGGCCCGGATCGCCACCGGCTTCGGCATCCCCGTGGTGCTCACCGCCGCCGGACTGGCCGCCGCCGCGCTGGCCGGCGACGAGGTCGGCACCCTGTTCCACGCCGAGCGCAGACGCCCGACCGCCCGGCTGTTCTGGCTGGCCCACGCCACCACCCCGCGCGGCCGGCTGCACCTCGACGCGGGCGCGGTGGCCGCCGTGGTGGGGCGGCGCAAGTCGCTGCTGCCGGCCGGGATCACCGCCGTCGACGGGGCGTTCACCGCCGGCGACCCCGTCGACCTGGTCGACGCGGGGGGCGCGCCGGTGGCCCGGGGGCTGGTCAACTACGACGCCGTGGAGCTGCCGGGGCTGCTCGGCCGCTCCACCGGCGAGCTGGCGGCGGCGCTCGGGCCGGCGTACGAACGTGAGGTCGTCCACCGCGACGACCTGGTGCTGCTGTAAGCAGGGGCCCTCTGTCAACGCATTCTGTTGTACAGGGGTCCCTTCCCAACACCGTGAGGAGTGAGCTGGATGAGCGTCGTCGAGCAGGCCAGGCTGGCCCGGGGCGCGGCGGAGGCCCTGGCGGTCGCCACGCGTACCACCAAGGACGCCGCGCTGGTGGCGATGGCCGACGCGCTGGTCGCGCGTACCCCCGAGATCGTGACCGCGAACGCGGCGGACCTGGCGGCCGGGCGCGCGGCCGGGCTGAGCGCGGCCATCCTGGACCGGCTCGCGCTCGACGCCGCGCGGGTGGCGGGCATCGCCGACGCGCTGCGCGAGATGGCCGCGCTGCCCGACCCGGTCGGCGAGGTGGTACGCGGCTCGACCCTGCCCAACGGGCTGGAGCTGCGGCAGGTCCGGGTGCCGTTCGGGGTGGTCGGGATCATCTACGAGGCCCGCCCCAACGTCACCGTGGACGCCGCCGGGATCTGCCTGAAGTCGGGCAACGCGGCGCTGCTGCGCGGCTCCGGCTCGGCGGCGCACTCCAACGCGGCCCTGGTCGCGGTGCTGCGCGACGCGATCGCCTCGGCCGGGCTGCCGGCGGACGCCGTGCAGCTGCTCGACGCCAGCTCCCGCGACTCGGTCAAGGAGCTGATGCGGGCGCGCGGCCTGGTCGACGTGCTGATCCCGCGCGGCGGGGCGTCGCTGATCCGCACCGTCGTCGAGGAGTCGACGGTGCCGGTGATCGAGACGGGGGTGGGCAACTGCCACGTGTACGTCGACGCCGCCGCCGACCTCGCCAAGGCCGTCGCGATCACCCTGAACGCGAAGACCCAGCGCCTGTCGACCTGCAACACCGCCGAGTCGCTGCTGGTGCACGCCTCGGTCGCCGGCGCGTTCCTGCCGGCGGTGCTGGCCGCGTTCGCCGAGGCCGGGGTGACCGTGCACGGCTCGCCGGAGGTCGCCGCGTACTCGTCGGCGGTGGTGCCGGCGACCGACGAGGACTTCGCCACGGAATACCTGTCGGCCGACATCTCCGTCGCCGTCGTCGACTCGCTCGACGCGGCGGTGGCGCACATCCGCCGGTACGGCACGGGGCACACCGAGGCGATCGTCACCGACTCCCAGTCGGCGGCCCGCGAGTTCGTGGCCCGGGTCGACGCGGCGGCGGTGATGGTCAACGCCTCGACCCGGTTCACCGACGGCGGCGAGTTCGGCTTCGGCGCGGAGATCGGCATCTCGACGCAGAAGCTGCACGCCCGGGGTCCGATGGGCCTGCCGGAGCTGACCAGCACGAAGTACGTCGTGACGGGCGACGGCCACCTGCGGGGGTAGGCAGGCACGGTACGACACCGCTGGTGGCGGACCGTGCGTCGGCGATGGCCGTGGCGGGGGCGGTGCTGGCGGCGGTCGGGTCAGCGACGGCGGCCCGGCCGACGACCCGACCGGCGGGGCTTCTCGCGCTGACCGCGAGGGCGTCGCCGGCCCGGCGTCGCCTCGTCCGGCGGCAACGCGCCCTCACCCCAGAAGCGCATCGCCACCAGCGGGGCGGCGACCACCAGGAAGACCAGCAGCTGGAACCAGGCGTACTCCAGCAGCTCCACGTCCCAGGTCCGCCACACCAGGAGCAGACCGGTGGCCACCACCGCGAACACCAGGAACATCAGCGGACCGCCGCGCCGGCCGACGAACCGCCGGAAACGTCCGCTGCGGGCGGGGCGTGGGTCAGCGGCAGGCACGGATGGCCGCCAGGGTGGTGTGCACGTCGAACTGGTGGCCGTCGTCGCTCTCCCAGCCGCCGTCGCTGCGCTGGGTCTCGGCCAACCGGCGGCGGGCCGCGACCAGCGTCCAGTGCTGCTCGTCGACGCCGACCCGCCGCAGGGCGGCGGCCAGCGACGCCGCGTTGGCCGGGGAGAGCTTCGGCATCCGGTCGGCCAGCGCCACCTGGATCCGGGCCGACTCGTAGAACAGCTCCTGCCGGTGGAAGACCGCCGCGCTGAGCCAGCCGACGGCCAGGTACGACGGGAAGGTGCCGTCCGGCTGGAGCTGCCCGGCGAGGGCCTGGACGGCGGTCTGCACCACGCCGGTGTAGGCGCTGCCGGCGTACGCGCCGGCGGCCTGGTCGGGTGGTCCGGCCGGCCAGCGGGGGTCGGGTGAGTGTGCCGCGCGGCGGCCGGGCGCGGCGTGCCGCGCGTCCAGGTCGGCGACGGTGAGCCAGAAGGTGACGGTGGCGGTCAGGTACAGCCGCGCCTCGGGGTCGCCGGGCCGGGCCCACCAGGGGGCGTCGTCGGCGAGGGCGGGATCCTCCTCCCAGCCGCCGTCGGCCTGCTGCCGGGACGCCAACCAGTCCAGCGCCCGGCGGGCGGCGGGACGGCCGAGGGCACCGAGGTCGTCCAGCTCGGCGAGGCGGAAGCAGGTGGCGTCGACCGAGGCGACGTCGGCGCCCCAGACGGCGGGCCAGCCGCCGGTGGGAGTCTGCCCCACCTCGGCGCTGTCGAGCAGTTCCGGCGACGGTGCCGCGCCGGCCCGCAGCCAGGACAGCCGGGCCCGTTCCACCGCGTCACCGTGCGCCACCACGAACCCGATCGCGGCGTCCAAGTCGACCACGGCAGGAACGCTACCGACGCAGACGCGATCCCACCTCGGATGGTCGGCCGGGCGACACTGGGCGAGCAGGTGCCAACGGTGGGCGAGCAGGTGCCGTCGGCCGGCGGGTGGGTGGGTGTGAGAAGGGCCCCTTCTCTGCCGAAAGCGTTGAGAAGGGGCCCTTCCTTGCACCGCCAGCGCTTGCACCGCCAGCGCTGGCGCCGGTCGTGCTCAGTACGCGGGGAGCGAGGGGTCGATCTGCTTGATCCAGGACAGGACGCCGCCCTGGACGTGCACCGCGTCGCGGAAGCCGGCCGCCTTGAGCGCGGCGAGCGCCTCGGCGGAGCGGACGCCGGACTTGCAGTGCAGCACGATCTGCCTGTCCTGCGGCAGCTTCGCCAGCGCCTCGCCGGAGATGATCTCGCCCTTGGGGATGAGCGTCGAGCCGGGGATCCGGACGATCTCATACTCGGCGGGCTCGCGGACGTCGATGAGGAAGATGTCCTTGCCGGCGTCCTGCCACTCCTTTAGCTCGGCCGCGGTGATGGTCGCGTCGACCACCGCCTCCTGGGCCTCGACGGAGACCGCGCCGCAGAAGTCCTCGTAGTCCTCCAGCAGGTCGGTGACCGTCGGGTTCTCGCCGCAGAGCACGCAGTTCGGGTCCTTCCGGACCTTGATCTTGCGGTAGCTCATCTCCAGGGCGTCGTAGACCATCAGCCGGCCGACCAGCGGCTCGCCGATGCCGGCGAGCAGCTTGATCGCCTCGTTGACCTGGATCGAGCCGATCGACGCGCAGAGCACGCCGAGCACGCCGCCCTCGGCGCAGGAGGGGACCATGCCGGGCGGCGGGGGCTCCGGGTAGAGGCAGCGGTAGCAGGGGCCGTGCTCGGCCCAGAACACCGACGCCTGGCCGTCGAACCGGTAGATCGACCCCCAGACGTACGGCTTGCCGAGCAGCACCGCCGCGTCGTTGACCATGTAGCGGGTGGCGAAGTTGTCGGTGCCGTCGACGATCAGGTCGTAGCCGGAGAAGATCTCCCGCACGTTGTCGCGGTCCAGCGCGGTGTTGTGGATCTCCACGTTGACCAGCGGGTTGATCTCGCGGATCGACGCCGCGGCGGACTCGGCCTTGGACCGGCCGACGTCGGAGACGCCGTGGATGACCTGCCGCTGGAGGTTGGACTCGTCGACGGTGTCGAAGTCGATGATGCCGAGCGTCCCGACGCCCGCCGCGGCCAGGTAGAGCAGAGCCGGCGAGCCGAGACCGCCGGCGCCCACACAGAGCACCCGGGCGTTCTTCAGCCGCTTCTGCCCCTCGACCCCGACGTCGGGGATGATCAGGTGGCGCGAGTAGCGGCGGATCTCGTCAACGGTCAGCTCGGCGGCGGGCTCGACGAGCGGGGGCAACGACACGGTGGACTCCCCGGGATCGGCGTGGGTGACGAGCCATTGTCGCTCGCCGAACCGCCGATCGGCCATGAGCAGGGACACCCGCCCGACATGCGGGAGCGGGAATAACTCAGGTGCCCGGGGTCGGCTCCCCCGCGTACCGCTTGCCGTCGAGGTAGGGCCAGGGGTTGGCGACGCAGCCGTCGAGGCCGTACGTCTGCTGCTGCATCACCGGCGCGGGCTCGCCCGGCCCCGGGCATGCCTCGTGCAGCTCGCCGAGCTCGTGCCCGACCTCATGGTTGACCACGTACGCGCGGTAGACGTCCAGCGGGGCGCCGTAGTCCGGGACCGCCTCCATCCACCGGGCCAGGTTGATGATCACCTGACCGGGCAGACGGCAGGAGGTGTACCGCTCGGTGCGCAGCCCGCCGAGCGCGCACATCCGCTCCGAGGTGACGGGGGTCGCCAGGTAGACGGTGAAGTCCACCTCGGGTGCGGAAACGTCGGAGGCGTCGGGGGCGGCGTCGGCGGCGGCTTCCGGGCCGGCGGGGGCGGCGGGCCCGGCCACCCGTTGCAGGCGCAGGTCGCCCGAGGCGATCCAGCTGCGCGGGTCGCCCAGCGCCTCGTCGACCACGGCGGCGAACGCGTCCGGGTCCTGGCCGGTGTCCCGCTCGACGAGCACCCGGTAGCGGCGCACCGGCCCGCCCGTCCCCTGGACCGGGGACTGACCCGCCGCGGCCGCGAACCGGCCGGGTCCGCTGGTCGGCCAGCCGCCCGACCGCCCGGGGGCGGCCCGCTCGGCCCGGCCGTTCTGGTCGGCCCGGTCTCCCTGCGCGACCCCGACGCTGTGGTCGCCCGCCCCGGCCCCCGCCCCGCCGGGGTCCGCCGGCCCGGTCGGCGGCACCGCGCCGAGGACCAGGAGCGCGGCGGCGACGACGGCGACCAGGGCGGACAGGCCGCCGAGCGCCGTACGAAGGCGCGAGCGACCCGGCCGCCGGGGGCGGTACGCCCCGGATGGGGAGAGGGAAGTCACCCCGTCAGCCTGACAGACAAAACGCGCCCAACTGCGCTTTTGCCGCCCTCAGCGCGAAAAGCCCTCGCCTTTCCCGGCGCGCTGCGCCCCGGTCACAGCGGCGCGGCCCGCCCCGGCCGCAGCGACGGGGGCCGCCCCGGTCACCGTGGCAGGGCACCGGTCACAGCGGCGGGCCGGCGTAGCGGCGGCCGTCCCGGTACGGCCACGGGTTGGCCACGCAGCCGTTGAGGAAGAGGGTCTGCTGCATCATCACCGGCGCCGGCCGGCCCGGCTTCGGGCAGCGCTCGTGCCCGTGCCCCAACTGGTGCCCGACCTCGTGGTTCACCACGTACGTCCGGTAGACAGCCAGCGGCACCCCGGCATCGACGAAGTGCGGCACCGACAGCCGCCACCGGTCCAGGTTGATGATCACTTTCCCGGGCGCGCGGCAGGAGGTGTAGGGCCGCCCGCCCACCCGGATGTCGACCCCGCCGGCCGCGCACATCCGCCCCGCCGTGCCGGCCGTGGCCAGGTAGACCGTGAAGTCGTGCCGGGCCGCGCCGGGCACCCGTTGCAGCCGCAGCCGGCCGCTGTCCACCCAGCTTCCCGGCCCCGCCAGCGCCTCCTGCACCGCCGTGCCGAAGTCGCCCACGTCCTCGCCGGCCTCCCGTTCCACCGCCACCCGGTAGCGGCGCAGCGCGCCGGCCGTGCCGAGCACCGCGCCGGGACGGTCGTCGTACCGGAAGCCGCCCCCGCCGGCCGACGGCACGGGGCCCGGGATCCGCAGCACCGGGGACGGGCCGGGCGCCGGCGGGGATCCGGTGTCGACGGGCGGGGGGCCGCCGAAAGCCGCCGCCGGAGGGCCGCCGGGGCCCGGCGACGACGCCGGGAGGGCCACGCCGTTCGCCGGGGCCGGCGTGCGGGCCGCCTGGTCGACGGCCAGCGCCTCGACGTCGGTCGGGGGGCCGCCGCCGGTCGGGGGCCGGGCCGTCAGCAGGACCGCGCCGGCCAGGACGCACCCGGCGAGGGCGGCCACCGACAGCAGGGTACGCCGCCGGGCGGCCGGGGCTGCGGGGGAATTCGGGCGGGAAGCGCGACGAGGCAGGAATCCGGGCATCCCGGTCAGGATGCCACGTCACGGACCGTCACGGGGTTCGCCACTTCGTCGAGCAACCCGAGCACCGCGCGGGCCACCGTGCGGGGCACCTCCAGCTGGGCCACGTGCCCGACGCCGCGCAGCATCAACAGCCGGCTGTCCGGGATCACCCGGGCGGCCTGCGGCGCCACCCGCACGTCGACCAGCCGGTCCGCGGACCCGCCGATCACCAGCGTCGGCACCCGCACCGCCGCGGCGAGCCGCCACAGCGACTCCGGCCCCCGCAGGTACGAACGCAGGAAGCTGGAGACCAGGCCGCGGAAGGTGCGCACGTACACGGAGGCGTAGTGCGCGGCCTGGTAGCGCAGCAGGATCTCCTCCAGCGCCTCCTGCCGGCGCTGCTCGCTGATCCGGGTCAGGTCGGCCACGCAGGACTCCATCACCTGCTGCGCCATCACCTTCGGGTCCAGCCGGGCCAACTGCCAGCCGACGAGCCGTTCCCCGCGCGGCACGGCCAGCAGGGGCAGCATCCGGCCCTGCAACGAGCGGCGGAAGTCCAGGAAGGGCAGCGCCGGGGAGATCAGGGTCAGCGTGCGTACCAGGTCCGGGCGCAGCGCGGCGACCCGCACCGAGACCGCCCCGCCCAGCGAGTTGCCGAGCAGGTGCACCGGCCCTCGGTCGGAGTGCTCGATCCAGCGGACCACGTGCTCGGCGAACGCGGGGACCGTGTAGCGCCGGCTCGGCTCGCTGTGCCCGAACCCCGGCAGGTCGATGGCCTGGCCGTCGAGCCGGTCGGCGAGCAACCCGGCCAGGTCGGTCCAGTTCTGCGACGACCCGCCGAGGCCGTGGACGTAGAGCGCCGGCTCGGCCCCGCCGGCGGTGGCCGGGGTGTCCCGGACGTAGGTGACGGAGCCGTCGAGGCGTACCTCCCGACCCGGCCACGGCGGCGGGGTCCCGTGCGGGGGCAGGTGGTGGTCCGGCCCGAGGATGGCGGCTTTCATGGCACCAAGTCTGCCCGCGCCGCCGGCGTCCCGCCCGCCGTCGGTCACGCCAGCAGCGCCTCCAGGCGGCGGTTGACGGCCGCCAGGGTGGCCCGGACGACGGCCTGCCGGGGATCGCCGGCCACCAGTGCCGAGCCGGCGAGCTGCTCGACCCAGCCGTCGCAGACCAGCAGCACCACCACCGTGGCCACTTCGCAGTTGCCGAACGGCACCACCGCCGCGTGCTCGACGAAGCACCGGCCCCGGTCGGGCTCCTGCTCGCCGCCGCGCAGCAGCTGGTCCACCGCCGCCGCCGCGGCGACGGCGCAGAGCCGCAGCACGTAGCCGTCCACGGCGGGCCCGGTCGCGTACCCGGATGCGGTTTCCTGGTCGGCGAGGAGGCGGACCTCGACGTTCGCGTCGAGGCCGAACGTGCTGACCTGGACGTGGTCGATCACCACGCGGGGCCCCGGCGCGCCGCCGGTGTCCAGCGGTCGCGACGGCGCGGTCTCCGTCGTGGTCATCTGCCCACCGGAGTACGAGGAGCCGAGCGTCGCCGGGCTGCCCGTCGCGAGGCCGGCCGGGGCGGCGCTGACCTGGCCCGGCTCCTCCACGGCGGCCCGGCCCCGGTGCGTGGTCGCCTGGCGACGCCGGCGCGGCGGCTCCCCCACCGGGTCGGCCCGGCGGTCGAGCCGGGGCGGCGGCGCGTCGGCGGGCGGTCGGGCCTCCGGCAGCCGGCCGGCGGCTCCCCGGGGGTCGGCGGGACGACGCTCGGGGGGCCGGGGGGCGGCGCCCCGCAGGTCGGGGCGCGCCTCGGCGGAGCGACGACGCACGGGCGGCGGCGGGGCGCTCGGCGTCCCCGGAATGTCCTGCGGGGCGGCGGCCAGCCCCATCCGCTCCTGCAGCAGGCGGGCCACCTGGCGGCTCACCTCGGCGGGGTCGGCACCGTCGGCGAGGTCGAGCCGCAGGCTGTGCGCGCCGGCCGGGGTGCGGCGCAGGGCCGCGTCCCGCACCCCGGCGACACCGCGTACGGCGTCGAGGATGGCGTTGACGTCGAACCCCTCGGGCCGCTCCTGCGGCGGGGCGGGCTCGTCGTCGCGACGAAGGTGGGTGGCGATGCGGGCGAGCTCCGGGGTCTCGGCGGGGGGCTCCACGGCTGGCGGCTCCGGCACGACGGGCACGTCCGGTTCGGCGGGGACGCGCTGCGGCAGCACCGCCGTGCGGTCCGGCTGCCGGCCCCCGTCGGCCGGGGCGGCCGGGGTCACCGGGTCGGGTGCGGATCGGCGGGCCGCGTACGGGGGTGCGCTCGTCGGGGCGGGCGCGGGTGGGGTGCGGACCAGCCGGCCGATCCCGCTCGTGGCGGGTGCGGCGGTCGGCCCGGCACCGGTGGCGGTCGGCGGTTGGCCGGGTGCGTCGGTGGGCGGGGCGTCCTCGGGGACCGGACGGAGCCGGAAGGGCCGGGCGGCGGCGGCCCGCACCTCGGCCGGGTCGACGGCTGCGGCGGCCGAGGTCTCGGGCCCGGCGGCGGGCGGGGCGGACGCGGGGCGGACACCGGCCCAGGCGGGGCGCTCGGCCGGGCCCGGGGCGGGTCGGGCGGCCGGGTCGGCCCCGGCACGCGGCTCGGACCCGGGACGGGGCAGCTCGTACGGGCGGATCGGCTCGGCCCGCACCGGCTGGTACGGCCGGACCGGCTCGGCGCGCACCGGCTCGTACGGCCGGATCGGCTCGGCGGCGTAGGGGTGGCCCGGCTCCGGCGGGTGGCCTCGACCGGGCTGGGGGGCCCAGTCGGCCGCCCGGCCCTCGCGCGACGACGGACCGGCCTGCTCGGTCTCCGCGCGTGCCGGGCCGACCGGCTCGGCCTCTGCGCGGGCCCGGCGCCCGGCCAGCTCGTCGATGCCGGCGTGGCGGTCGGCGGTGTCCTCGTCGGCGCGCAGGCGACGCCCGGCCGACCCGTCGTCGCGGGACCCGCGGGCGGGCTCGCCCTCGTCGTCGCGGGAGCGGCGGCCGGCCGGCTCGGCCTGGTCGCGGGACCACGGCGGGGCCCACCCCCCGCCCCAGCTCGGGCGGTTCCAGTCGGGGCCGGCCCAGCCCGGCGGGGGTGGCGCGGCGCTCTCGTCACGCCCCCGGACCGGCCCACGGTCGGGCTCGCCGGGATGGCCGGGATAGCCGCCGCGATCGGGCTCACCGGAATAGCCGCCACGGCCGGGCTCGCCGGGATGGCCGGCACGGCCGGGGTCGGCCGGATAGCCGCGCGGATCGTCGTCCTCGGGCGGGAAGCGGTGGGCCCAGTCGTACGGCCCGCCGGCCGTCGCGCCCTGGTCGAGGGCGGACCGGTCGGCGGGGTAGCCGCGCGGCGCGTCGAAGCCGGCGTCGGCCGGCGGGACCTGACCGGCGGGGGGCGCGGACGCCGGGGCGTCGCCGTCGGGCCAGTGGCCCAGGCGAGGGGCCGGCTGGTCGTCGGAGGAGTGCCGGGCGGCGGGGTCCGGGTCGGTGCCGCGCGACGGGCCGGCCGAGCGCTCCAGGGCGGGGGCCGGGCGCTGCGCGGGGACGGTCAGCCGGTCGTCGTCGGTCCCCCAGGCGGCGTCCTCGGGCAGCGGCGGCGCGCTGACCGGCGTCGGGCGGCCGGGACGCGACTCGTCGCCGGTGTGGCTCACGCCGTTGACGTGCGGGTGGCCGTTGACCCGGGTCGGGGGCTCGCCCCGGGTGGCCGGGCCGGGCAGGGGGGCCGGCAGGTCGCCGTGGCGGGGCGACGAGGCGCCCCAGCCGGACGCCGGCTCGGTGCGGCCCCAGCCGGACGGCGCCTCCCGCGACGCGCCGGCGTCGCCGCCACTGGACCAGCCGGTCGCCGAGGGCGCCCACCCGCTGACGGAACGGGCGAGGTCGTCCTGCTGACCCGTGCCGTCGCCGTGCTCTCCCGGGGTGGCGGCACCGGGTTGCCCTGCTTCACTCACCGCGCGCTCCTTGGTCGCCCCCGCTGAGGCTACCGTGTGGTGACAGTGGCGATAAGTTACAGCGGCGGGCCAATTCCGCGCGGGGTTCGTCGACCCCGACCGGTTCGGGCGATATGCCGGCTCGTACGACCAGTTTCGGAGGTTCCCATGACGGCTGTGGGGAACGGTGCCCAGACCGCCGGCCGGCCCACGCGTTTGCCCCGCTCCGCGCGGCGCAAGCAGCTGCTCGCGGCGGCGCAGGAGGTGTTCGTCGCGCAGGGATACCACGCCGCCGCGATGGACGACATCGCCGAGCGGGCGGGGGTTTCCAAGCCGGTGCTCTACCAGCACTTCCCGGGCAAGATGGAGCTCTACCTGGCGCTGCTGGACACGCACTGTGACGCGATCGTGGCGAAGGTGCACGACGCGATGCGGGGCACCAACGACAACAAGGAACGCGTCAGCGCGTCGGTCCGCGCGTACTTCGACTTCGTCGACCACGAGAGCGAGGCGTTCCGCCTGGTCTTCGAGTCCGACCTGCGCAACGACCCGGCCGTGCGGCAGCGGGTGGAGCGGGTGGAGCAGGGCTGCATCGCCGCGATCACCGACACGATCATCTCCGACACGGGGGTGAGCCGGGCGCACGCCGAGCTGCTCGCCTCCGGCCTGGTCGGCGCGGCGGAGACGGCGGCGCAGTTCTGGCTGGCCGGGGGCCGGCAGGTGCCGAAGGCCGAGGCGGAGGCGCTCGTGGCGGCGCTGTCCTGGCGGGGCATCGCCAGCTTCCCGCTGCAGGGTGAGTCAGCCTGAACATCCGGCCGTGAGATCGGATAGCCTTCCCACGGCGGCTTTTTCGCCCCAGTTGAGGAGGCACCGTGGAGGTCAAGATCGGCGTGCAGTACGCGCCGCGCGAGCTGGTTCTGGAGAGCGCGCAGTCGCCGGCCGAGATCGAGCAGATCGTGACTGACGCCTTCGCGAAGGACGAAGGGACGCTCTCCCTGACCGACGAGAAGGGCCGGCGGGTCATCGTTCCGGTCAACAAGGTCGCCTACGTCGAGATCGCCGAGGCCTCGCCCCGGGCGGTCGGTTTCACCGTTCGCTGATCTCCCTGCGGGAGACCGGCGGCCAGAGGTGCTGGCCGGCCCGACCGCGCAGGTCGGCCGGCCGGACCTCTCCACCCATCCGAAACGCGTCGCAGCGGGCGCAATCGGGTAGGGCTGAAGTGACCCAGGTCACAATCACCGACCCCGACTGTGGGGACCCTGTCCTGAACAGGGACGACACCGGGGCGGCTCAGGTAGTATGGGGCAGTTGCCGTGGGCGCCGATCTGGCGAAGGGTCGATTCCGGCCCGAAGCCCTGCACCACGGCGCGCGTGCGGCCCGGTCCGGCTCGGCGATCTCCGCCCCCGACCGTGTGGCCCGCGCCACTACCGTCCGCGCCCTGAGGACCTGAGGGGCGCACCACGAGAGGGCACCCCCAAATCCATATGAGCGATCAGATCTTCGATCCCACAGCCGGCCAGGAGCTGGCACCGACCGCCCCGGTCCGCCCGGAGGCACCCACCTTCGCCGAGCTCGGCGCCCGACCGGAGACCGTCGAGGCGCTGGCCGCGGCCGGCATCACCCGCGCCTTCGCCATCCAGGAGTACGCGATCCCGATCGCGCTGCGCGGCGTCGACATGATCGGCCAGGCGCCGACCGGCACCGGCAAGACCCTCGGCTTCGGCGTGCCGCTGCTGGAGCGCGTCTTCGCCCCGGCCGAGGGCGGCGACGGCGTGCCGCAGGCCCTCGTCGTCGTCCCCACCCGCGAGCTGGGCATCCAGGTCGCCAAGGACCTCGACGCCGCCGGGCGCACGCGGGGCGTCCGGGTGCTGCCGATCTACGGCGGCGTGGCGTACGAGCCGCAGATCGACGCGCTGCGCAAGGGCGTCGAGATCCTGGTCGGCACGCCGGGCCGGCTGATGGACCTGCAGAAGCAGAAGCACCTGCGCCTCGACCGGGTGCGCGCGCTGGTGCTCGACGAGGCCGACCGGATGCTCGACCTGGGCTTCCTCGACGACGTCGAGAAGATCCTCGCGATGCTGCCGGAGGACCGGCAGACCATGCTCTTCTCGGCCACCATGCCGGACCCGATCGTCACGCTGTCCCGGCGCTTCCTGCGCCAGCCGATGACGATCCACGCCGGGCACACCGCCGAGACCGGGCCGTCGCCGCAGACCGAGCAGCTGGTCTACCGCACCCACTCGATGAACAAGATCGAGATCGTGGCCCGCATCCTCCAGGCGGAGGGGCGCGGCCTCACCATGATCTTCACGCGCACCAAGCGGGCCGCCGACCGGGTCGCCGAGGACCTCGACTTCCGCGGCTTCGCCGTGGCCGCCGTGCACGGCGACCTCGGCCAGGGCGCCCGGGAGCGGGCGCTGCGCGCGTTCCGGGCCGGCAAGATCGACATCCTGGTCGCCACCGACGTGGCCGCCCGGGGCCTGGACGTCAGCGGCGTCACCCACGTCATCAACTACGACTGCCCCGAGGACCAGGACACCTACACCCACCGGATCGGCCGCACCGGCCGGGCCGGCGCCACGGGCGTCGCGGTGACCTTCGTCGACTGGGACGACATGCCCCGCTGGCGGATCATCGACAAGACGCTCGGGCTGGAGATGCCGGAGCCCCCGGAGACCTACCACACCTCGCCGCACCTCTACACCGACCTGGCCATCTCCCGCGACGTCACCGGCACCCTGCCGACGGCGGAGCGGACCCGGGCCGGGCTGTCGGCGGAGGTCGAGGAGGACCTCGGCGGCCGGTCCCGGCGCGGCGAGTCCGGCGGGCGGGGCCCCCGGCGCGGTGAGCGGGGCGAGTCCCGTGGTCGCGGCGAGCGCCGTCGCGCCCGGCCCGACGGCGACGCCGCCGACGTCCCGGCCGAGCAGGCCGCCGAGGGCGAGGCCCGCACCCCGCGCCGCCGGCGTCGCCGCCGGGTCGGCGAGGCGGGGGCCGGCGAGCCGACCGCGGTGGTCTCCGCCGAGCCGTCCGGCGCCGAGCCCGCCGCGACGGCGGCCGACGGCGATCCGGCCAAGCCCCGCCGCCGCCGACGCCGCCGGGGTGGCGGTTCCGGCCCGGGTACGCCCGCCGAGGCGACCGCCGACTGACCACGCGCAACGTCGACATCCCCCGCCCGGTCCCACCGGCGCGGGGGATGTCGCTTTCCGGCGGCGGCCGACCGGGCGGAGCGCTGGGCACGCACGGCGTCCCGCCGGAAGATCACCGCCCACCGCCCGCCACGCCGGGGAGAATCCCGGCGAGGAAGATGGAGAGATGCCCGAACCCCTGGACGCCGCCCTGACCGAGGTCCGGGCCCTGCTGCTCGACCCCGCGCTGACCCGGGCCGTCGCCGCCGGCCGCCGCAAGGGGCACCGCCCCTCGGTGGTCCGCGCCGAGCTGCGCCCCGTCGTCCTCAAGGCGGGCCCGAGGTTGCAGCTCGCCACCTCCGACGGGGCCCGCCCGCACACGCGCAATCTCGCGCCCGGCGCGGAGGCCGGCGCGGCCGTGGACGCCCTGCTGGCCGAGCCGTTCGGCAACTGGCACGTGGAGACGACCGACGTGACGCTCCAACTCCGGGTGACCAAGTCCGGCGAGGCGCAGGTGCACCGGGCCGCCGCCGCCCGGCCCGCCGCCGAGCCGGGCGGGCACGACCGGGCCAAGGAGTGGCTGCTCGACCCGGGCGACCCGATCTTCGCCGAGATCGGCGGCACGGCGGCGAAGCGCCGGCAGGTGGACGCGTTCCTGCGGGCGCTCGCCGCGACCCTGCCGGACGACCTCGCCGGGCCGCTGCGGGTGGTCGACCTGGGCTGCGGCAACGCGTACCTGACCTTCGCCGCGTACCGGTATCTCACGCAGCGCGGGCTGGACGTGCGGCTGGTCGGCGTCGACGTGCGGGAGGACCAGCGGCAGCGCAACACCGAGCTGGCCGGGCGGCTCGGCTGGGCCGACCGGGTGACCTTCGTGGCGGGCACGATCGCCGACGCGGTGGTCGACCCCGCCCCCGACCTGGTGCTGGCTCTGCACGCGTGCGACACCGCCACCGACGAGGCGCTGGCCCGGGCGGTGCGCTGGGACGCCCGCTGGGTGCTCGCCGCGCCCTGCTGCCACCACGACCTCGCCGCCCAGTTGCGGACCCGGCCGGCTCCGGCCCCGTACGACCTGCTGACCCGGCAGGGCATCCTGCGCGAGCGCTTCGCGGACGTGCTGACCGACTCGCTGCGGGCCGCGCTGCTGCGGCTGCACGGGTACCGGACCGAGGTGGTCGAGTTCGTCGACTCCCGGCACACGCCCCGGAACCTGCTGATCCGGGCGCGCCGGGCGGGCGGTCCGCCGACGGCCGAGCAGCGGGCGGACTACCGGGCGCTGGTCGACCAGTGGCGGGTGACCCCGCGCCTGGAGACGCTGCTCGCCACGCCGCCGACCGGCTGACCCGGCCCATCCTCGGGCGCCGCCCGAACCCCGGCCCGCCCTTGCCGTGGCCGCGGCCCGCGCCGGTCCGGCCCGGGGCCGTTCTCCTGCCGGTCCGCTCAGCGGCGGCGGTCGCCGCTGCCGCCCCGGTCCCGCCCCGGGGGCCGCTCGTTGCCGGCGCTGCGGTCGAAGGCCGAGAACCGGTCGCCGCGCCCCCGGCCACCGGGCCGCTCGGCGTCGGGCGACACGGTCGGGAACGGCACCACCTTGGCCGGGGTCTCCGCGTTGCCGGCGGCGGCGAAGGCGTTCCAGGAGATGTCGACCAGGAGCCGCTTGAGCTCGGCGTGCCGCACCGCCGCGTTGCGTTGCAGGGCCAGGCGCACGCCGAGCACCACGCCGACCAGCGTCGTGGTGACCGCGCCCGCAGCGGCCAGGACGTGCGCCCCGGTCACCCGGTCGGCGTGGACCACCAGGACGAGCAACCAGCCCCAGAAGCCGGCGGCGAAGACGCCGGCCTTGGCGACGAAGAAGAGACTCACCGCACCCGGACGGTGCGGCACCGGACGGCTCGGCTCGGTCATGCGGCTCCTCATCGGCGGTCACGGACGGCCACGGACGGTGGGCGGACGAGCATCGAGCTTAGTTGACGTACGGCAATCACCCGCAGCGACCGATACGCTTCCCGTGGGAACGTTCCCACTCGGCGGGAAAGAACATGAGGGATATTCGCAGGTAGCCGCCCCGGGACGGCACCGATCGGGACGAAGGGGGCGAGCAAACGCTTGCTTCCGCCATCGGTGGGACTACCCTCAGGGGGCATCGCCCCGTGCTCCGGCCCGAAGGAAGACCGCGCAGGAATGGCTTCGCCAGAGGTTTCGCCGCAGATGGCGTTCGCGCGTTTCGTGCGACGCGCCATCGACGACGCCCGCGAGGAACGGGGCTGGACCGTCAGCGACCTGGCGTCGCACACCGGCGTGGGCCGGTCCACCGTCTTCCGCTGGCTCGCCGGCGACTGGCAGGACTACCCCGAGCTGGCGAAGGTGCGCGGTTTCTGCGCCGCGCTCGACCTGCCCGTGACGGCGGCCTTCCGGGCCCTCGGGCTGCCCGACTCCGGGCCCGTCCCCCGGCGGCGCGGCGACGAGGGGCCAGTCGAGGCCGACGTCCGGGTCATCCTCCAGCGGCTGGCCGACCCGGCCGTGCCGGCCGAGGAGAAGCACCACATCCGCGACCTGCTCCGCTACCTGGCCCGCCGCCCGGTCCGCCGCGCCGGCTGAGCCGCCCCGGCCCTGGCGGGTCACCCGGCCCACCGGCCCCTGGCCGTCGCCGCCGAGCGGGTCAGGGCACGATCAGGGTGAACTCGGCCGTCCGCACCACGCCGGCCACCTGGAAGTCGAGGTAGAGCCGGTAACTGCCCGGCCCCGGCACGGTCACCTGGAAGCTCACCCCCGCCGTCGGCGGCCCCGCCTCCGGGTGCACGTGCAGATATCCCAGGTCGCCCTCGCGCAACGCCACCAGGTGCCCGTACGCGCCCAGGTAGCGCTCCAGCGGCGCGGCGGTGCCGTCGGCGGCGCGCACCTCGAACCGCAGCGGCCGGGTCACACCGATGCCGGGCTCGCCGGACCAGCTCACCGCGAAGTCGTCCACGGTGGCGGTGCGGGACGCCGCCGGCAGCGGCCGGGGAGCGTACTCCCCCGGGACGGCCAGGTCGGTGCCCAACGTCCGGGCGCTCTGCCCGCCGTCGTCGGTGACCAGCGTGAAGTCGGCGTACGCCCGCCAGACGCCCGGCTGCGGCAGGGTCAGCGGGACCGACCAGGTGCCGTCCGTCGCCATCGTCGGGTGCAGGTGCTGGTAACCGGTGAGGTCGCGGCGCACCACGATCATGTGCATCGGCTTGTCGTGCACGACCGCGAACCGGGTCACCGGCCGCCCCTGGGCGTCCCGGATCTGGAACCGGAACTCGCCGGCCCGCCCGGCGGCGAGGTCGGCCGCCAGCGGGGCCAGCGTCCAGCCGCCGGAGCTGACCGCGAGGCCGCCGACACCCGTCGGGTCGCCCCCGTCGGCGGTGCCGCCGTGGTCGTGCGCCCCGGTGCCGGGGGCATGGGTGTGGTCCGCGCCGGCCGGGGCAAGCGCGTAGCCGCCGGCCGCCGGGGGCGGGTTGAGCCGGCCGAGGCCGAACCCGAGCAGGACCGCGAGCACCAGCCCGCCGACGACCAGCGCGAGCCGCAGCGTGCCCCGGTCGACCAGCAACCCGGGCTGCTGCGGCTCCCCGCCGTCGGGAAGCTGATCGGTCATCCGCCCACCGTACCGTCGGGCCCCGCCCAGCCTGGTCAGCGACCGCGCGGCGTGGCCCTGGTCGCAATCCGCCGCGCCCGGGAACTTTGCAAGGAAGGGCCCCCGGTCAACGCATTCTGTTGTACAGGGGGCCCTTCCTAACGCCTCAGCCGGCGACGGCCAGCGCCAGGGGGAGCACGTCGGGTGCGCCCGCCCGACGCAGCAGCCGGGCCGCCATCGTCAGGGTCCAGCCCGTGTCGACCAGGTCGTCGACGAGCAGCACCGGCCCGTCCAGCCCGGCGAGAGTGTCCGCCAGCCCGTCCGGCAGGGCGAAGGCGTCGTGCAGCGCGCGTACCCGCTGGGCGCTGTTGCCGCGCGGACCGTCCGGGCCGGCGGCGCCCGTGGGAACGACCGCGCCGAGCAGCGGCAGCCGGCCCACGGCGGCGATCCGCTCCGCGAGCGAACCGACCAGCTCCGGCCGCCGCCGGGAGCCGACCGCGACCACGCCGACCGGGCGGCGCGGCCACGGGTCGTCGCCGTGCGCCCACGCCTTGAGCACCTCGACGACCGCGCCGGCCACGTCGTCGGGGACCGGCCGGTCCGCCGCGCCGGGGCCGACCAGCTCCCGGAGTCGGCCACCCCAGCCCAGGTCGGACAGCCGCCCCACGGCCCGCCCCGGGAGCGCCTGCTCCGCCGGGGGGATCCGGCCCTTCAGGGGTACGCCCACCGCGTCCAGCCCTGTCGGCCACAGCTTCTTCGGCGGGACGTCCACCCCGGGGCGGCCGAGGAAGCCCTGGGCCGCGCCCAGCGCCGGCGAGGACACGTCGGCGGTGAACAGCGGGCCCGCGCAGCGGTCGCACCGGCCGCAGTCGCCCGCCCCGGCGTCGTCCAGGCACTCCCGCAGGTACCGCAGGCGGCAGCCGGGCGTCGTCGCGTACTCGCGCATGGCCTGCTGCTCGGCGGTGCGCGCCTGGGCGACGCGGCGCAACCGGGCCTCGTCGTAGACCCACGGCTCGCCCGTGGCGAGCCAGCCGCCACGCACCCGGCGGACCGCGCCGTCCACGTCGAGGACCTTGAGCATCAGTTCGAGGCGGGCCCGGCGCAGGTCGACGATCGGTTCGAGGGCCTGCGTGGACAGCGGCCGGTCGGTGTGCAGGGCGGCCAGCACGGCGCGCACCTGCTCCTCCGGCGGGAACGCCAGCGAGGCGAAGTAGCGCCAGATGGCCGCGTCCTCCGCGCCGGGCAGCAGCAGCACCTCGGCGTGTTCGACGGCGCGCCCCGCGCGGCCGACCTGCTGGTAGTACGCGATCGGCGACGGCGGCGCGCCCAGGTGCACCACGAAGCCGAGGTCGGGCTTGTCGAAGCCCATGCCCAGCGCCGACGTCGCGACCAGCGCCTTGATCTTGTTGTCGAGCAGGTCCTGCTCGGCGGCCCGCCGGTCGGCGTCCTCGGCCTGCCCCGTGTACGAGGCGACCGGGTAGCCCCGGGAACGCAGGAACTCGGCGGTCTCGCCGGCCGCCGCCACGGTCAGCGTGTAGATGATCCCGGAGCCGGGCAGCTGGTCCAGGTGGTCGGCGAGCCAGCCGAGCCGGTGCGCGGGGCTGGGCAGGTCGAGCACCCCCAGGCGCAGCGACTCCCGGTCCAGCGTGCCGCGCAGCACGAGCGCGTCGCCGAGCTGCTCGGCGACGTCGGCCGTGACGCGGGCGTTCGCGGTGGCCGTGGTGGCGAGCACCGGCGTACGCTCCGGCAGGTTCGCCAGGAACGTGCGCAGCCGCCGGTAGTCGGGCCGGAAGTCGTGCCCCCAGTCGGAGACGCAGTGCGCCTCGTCGACGACGAGCAGCCCGGTGGTCGCGGCCAGCTGAGGCAGCACCGCGTCCCGGAAGTCGGGGTTGTTGAGCCGCTCGGGGCTGATCAGCAGCACGTCCACCGCGCCGTCGTGGATCTCCGCGGTGATCGCGTCCCACTCGTCGAGGTTGGCCGAGTTGATGGTGCGGGCCCGGATGCCGGCGCGGGCGGCGGCCTCGACCTGGTTGCGCATCAGCGCCAGCAGCGGCGACACGATCACCGTCGGCCCGACGACGGCGGCTCCGGAGTCGGCGGGTGGGCCCTCCCCGTCACGGTCGCGCAGGAGGGCGGTGGCCACGAAGTAGACGGCCGACTTGCCCCACCCGGTGCGCTGCACGCAGAGCACCCGACGCCGGTCCACCACCAGCGCCTCGATGGCCCGCCACTGGTCCTCCCGCAGCCGGGCGTGGTCGCCGGCCAGCCGGCGCAGCACCGCCTCAGCCCGATCCCGCACCGCCACCCGTCCCTGCTGATCCACCCCCCATTCCTACCAGCCCCGGCCCCCCGCCCCGTCGATCAAGGGGTGCGACGGGCGGGCAGGTGGCGGGTCAGCGGGCCGAGGCGGGAGCGGAGGCTGGCCAGGCCGCCGGGGAAGAAGTAGACGGCCAGGATGAACACCGTGCCCAGCACGAACAGCGGCTGGCTCAGGGGGCGACTCAGGAACGCCGGCAGCGACTCCACCGCGTCGCTGCTGCCGAACGCGGTGAGCCGGTGGTCCAGGTACATGTAGCCGACGCCGCCGAGCACCGGCCCCCAGCGGGTGCCGGGGCCGCCGAGCACCACCATCACCAGCAGCGACAGGGTCAGCTCGCTGGAGGTGATGTGCGGCGACGCGCCGCCGACGATCAGGCAGTAGACGACTCCCCCGCCCGCCGCGAGCCCGCCGGCCAGGGTGAACGCGACCAGCTTGAACCGGTACGGGTCGAGCCCGAGCACCCCGATGCGCCGCTCGTCGTCGCGCAGGCCGGCGAGCACCCGCCCCGTCGGCGACCCGGACACCCGGTGCACCACGAACACCACCAGGGCCAGGTACGCCAGCGCCAGCCAGTACAGGTTGACGGTGTTGGCCACCCCGACCAGCCCGGCGGGCAGCCCCGACACGTCCAGCGGCAGCCCCTCCTCGCCGCCGGTGAGCCCGCCGAAGTCCCGGGCCACCAGGATCGCCCCGACCTGCGCGAAGGCGAGGGTGACCATGGCGAACGCGATCCCGGCCGTACGCAGCGCCACCGCGCCGAGCAGCCCGGCGAGGATCGTCCCGCCGACGATCGTGAGCAGCGCGGCCTGCCACAGCGGCAGCCCGGCCCGGGTGACCAGGATGTCGTTGCCGTACACGCCGGCGGCGAAGTAGAGGGCGTGCCCGAAGGAGAGCATCCCGGTGCGCCCGAACAGCAGGTCGTAGCCGGCGGCGAGGCCGCCGAAGACGAGGCAGACGGCGAGCAGTTGCAGGGTGCCGGGCGAGTTCAGCGGCCCCTCGAAGACCCCGGGCAGCTCCAGCGTCGAGTACGGCAGGACCGCCGCCACGGCCAGCGCCACCAGCGGCAGGTACGGCCGCAGCCCGTGCCAGCCCCGCCGGTGCGGGGTCAGCTCGTCCGGCACCCGCGCCGGGGGCGCCTCGACCATCGAGTCGGTCATGCGTGAGCCACCTTTCCGGCGATGCCCTGCGGGCGCAGCAGCAGCACCACGGCCAGCAGCGCGACGACGCACAGGTCGCCGACGCCGGACGCGCCGTAGTAGTTGACGAACTGTTGCAGCAGGCCGACGGCGACGGCCGCGTACGCGGAGCCGACGACGGAGCCCATGCCGCCGATCACCACCACGATGAACGCGAAGATCAGCAACGAGCCGCCCTGGCCGGGCGAGACGGTGCCGAAGTAGACGCCGCCCAGCGCTCCGGCCAGCGCGGCGGCGGCCCCGCCGATGGCGAAGACCAGGGTGAACGCCCTGCGCACGTCGATGCCCAGCGCGGTGACCATCTCCCGGTTCTCCACGCCGGCCCGGATGATCAGCCCGTACCGGGTCCAGCGCAGGAACGCCAGCAGCGCGCCCAGCACCGCCGCGGCGGCGACGATCAGCAGCAGCCCGCCGTTGGGCACCTGCGCGCCGAGGATCCCGGTGACCTGCCGGGTCCAGGCGGGGCGGGGGAACGGGCGGGCGTCCGCGCCCCAGGTGGCCTGGAGCAGCGCCACCCCGGCCAGCGACAGGCCGACGGTGACGAGCACCTGCTCGATGGTGCGCGAGTACAGCGGCCGGATCAGCACCAGCTCGACGAGCACGGCGACGAGCGTGCCGGCGGCCACCCCGAAGGCGACGGCGAGCACGAAGCCGAGCCCCTCACCGCCGGCCCCGGGCAGGTTGCCCGCCGCCCACCACGTCCCGTACGCGCCGACGCCGAGGAACAGCCCGTGGGCGAAGTTGAGCACGTCGGCGAGGCCGAAGACCAGCGACAGCCCGGACGCGACGAGGAAGTAGAGCGCCGCCAGGCCGAGCCCGGTCAGCGTCAGCAGCACGATCGTGTTCACGCCCGCACCTCCGGAGTCCCCACGCCCAGCAGCGAGCGGGTCAGCTCCGCCGAGCCCAGCAGCTCGCCCGCGCCGCCGGCCCAGGCGACCCGGCCGGCGGAGAGCACCATCGCGTCGGTGGCGAGCCGGCGGACCACGGCGAGGTTCTGCTCGACCAGCAGCACCGGCACCGTCTCGGCGACGCGTTCCAGCACCTCGGCCACCTCGGTCACCACCTTCGGCGCCAACCCCTTGGTCGGCTCGTCGACCAGCAGCAGCCGGTTGTCGTTGAGCAGCACCCGGCCGATCGCGAGCATCTGCTGCTGCCCGCCGGAGAGCGAGCCGGCCCGTTGCCGTCCGCGCCGGTCCAGCTCCGGGAAGAGCGCGAAGACCCGGTCGTACGCCGGGGTGCTGCCCCGCCGCTCGGCGAGCCGCAGGTTCTCGGCGACGGTGAGCCCGGCGAACACGTCGCGGTCCTCCGGCACGTAGCCGAGCCCGGCGCGGACGAGCCGGTGGGTGGGGCGGTCGAGCAGGTCCCGCCCGCCCATCCGCACGGTGCCGCGCGCCTCGCCGCCCCGGGGCGTCAACCCGAGGACGGCGCGCAGGGTGGTGGTCTTGCCGACGCCGTTGCGCCCGAGCAGCACGGTCACGCCGGTCGGCGCGACGGTGAACGACACCCCTTGGAGGATGTGCAGCCCGGCGATGCGCACCGACAGGTCCTCCACCGAGAGGATCGGTTCGCCCGTCACAGCGCCTCCCCCAGGTACGCCTCCTGGACGGTGGCGTCGGCCATCACGGTCTCCGGGGTGTCGCAGGCCAGCAGCGCGCCGTGGTGCATCACGGCGATCCGGTCGGCCAGTTCGAGGATCACGTCCATGTGGTGTTCCACCATGAGCACGGACCGGCCGCTGTCGCCGGTCAGCGACCGGATCACCGCGACCAGTTCGGGCACGTCCTCGGCGCTGACGCCGGCCATCGGCTCGTCGAGCAGCATCACCCGGGGCTCCCCGGCGAGCAGCAGGGCGATCTCCAGCTTGCGCTTCTCGCCGTGGGCGAGGGTGCCGGCGAGCGCCGTACCCCGGTGGTGCAGGCCGACCCGGTCGAGCGCCGCGTCGGCGGCGGCGGCCACCCCCCGGTCGGCCGCCGCCCGCCGCCACAGCTTCATCGAGCCACCCCGGTGCGCCTGTACGGCGAGCCGCACGTTCTCCCGCACGGTAAGCGACCCGAACACCGACGACGACTGGAAGGTACGCCCCAGCCCGCGCCGGGCCCGCCGGTGCGGCGGGAGGGCGGTGACGTCCTCGCCGTCGAGCAGCACCTGGCCGGCCGTCGGCGGGCGCAGGCCGGTGATCAGGTTGAACAGGGAGGTCTTGCCGGCGCCGTTCGGCCCGATCACGCCGAGGAACTCGCCGGGCGCCAGGTCGAGGTGCACGCCGTCGACGATGGCGACCTCACCGATGCGCCAGGTCAGGGCGCGGGTGGCGAGCACGGGTCAGCCCTTCATCTGGCCGACCGGCGGCGCGGTCTCGTCGCCGGTCAGGCTCTTCTGCGCGGTCGCCGTGTACGCGCTGCCGCTGCCGGTCAGCTTCGCCTGGAACATCGGCTGGAGCAGGGCGTGGTCCTCGGCGCGGATCGTCATGGTGCCCTTGACGCCCTCGAAGCTCCAGCCCTCCAGCCCTTTGATCATCTTGTCCACGTCGTCGCCACCCTGCTCGACCGCGCGCACGACCATCTGGGCGGCGGCGAAGCCGTCGGGGTGGAACAGGTCGAGGGTGCCGCCGGGGACCTTCGCCTTGGCGGCCTTCGCGGCCTCGGTGTCGGCGGCACCGTCGAACCAGTGCGACAGGAAGGAGATCTTGGTGCCGGCCGCGCCGAACGTGGGCCAGGACGCGCGGATGTCCAGCCCGGTCACGACCGTGGTCGAGGAGAGCACGCCCTGCTGGTCGAGGGTCTGCCACATGGCGGGGGCGGTGGTGCCGGCCCAGGCGACGAAGAGCAGGTCGGGCTTCGCAGACCTGATCTGGCTGGCGAACGGGGTGAACTCGGTGGCGCTGGCCGGCGCGCGGACGCTGCTCACCGTGGCCCCGGCACCGCCGATGACGGCCTTGACGGCGGCCTCGTTGGCGTCGCCGAACGCGCCGTCCTGGGCGAACACGACGACCTTCTTGCCGGTCGGGTCGCCGATGAACGACTTCGCGGTCACCACGTCCTGGTAGGACTGCCGCCCCGAGCGGAACGTGTACCGGTTCGCCCCGGTCACGGCGTCGGTGGCGGCCGGGCCGGAGATGAACAGGACCTTGTTCTGGGCGGCGATCGGGGCCACCTGGAGGGCCACGCCCGACGACGTCGAGCCGGCGATGATCTTCGTGCCCTTGCCGATCAGGTCCTTGGCCGCCGACACCGCCTTCGCCGGGTCGCCCGCGTCGTCGACCTCGGTGACCTCGATCGCCCGGTCGCCGACCTTGCCGGTGCCCCTGGTGGCGAAGTCGAGCCCGGCCCGGAACCCCTCGATGTACTGCTTGCCGTAGCTGGCCAGCGCTCCCGACTGGGAGTAGACCAGGCCGACCTTCACCGGGGCGGCACCGTCGCCGCCGCCGGAGGCGGTGTCCTGCGGGCTGCCACAGGCCGTGGCGGCGAGCGCCGCAGCCATCATCGTGGCGGCGGAGAGGAACACCCGCCGCGTCGTCCGGACCGTCATTGCGACTCCACGTGAGGACTCGGAGGAAGTTAACATCATGTGTCGGATCACGCTAGAAGTGACGTCACCCACGAGCCATGTGGCGGAAACACACAAGTAACGATGAATGGGTGGCCCGTCCGGACAGTCACGCGATGGCAGCACGGCCGCCCCGCACGTGCCGGGGGCCGATCGCCACGCCGGCAACTGGCCGGTGTGTCGCCGCCCGCCACCGCCACCTGCCACCCGTCGGCTGTCGGCTGTCGGCTGTCGGCTGTCGGCTGTCGGCTGTCGGCGATGATCGACTCCATGTCGGGGAGATGGGCCTGTCCTGCCTCGCCGATACCCCCACCTGCCCGACATGACGGGCTGCGCCTGGGCTCGGGCCTCGTTCTCGCCGGCTAGGGAGCTGATGTCGCAGATGACTCGGCACCGAAAGCCGGGCTGCTCGACCCGGGTCGGACAGGTCTGCTGCACCGGCAGGTGACAGGTGTGGTCACGCGGCCTGACCAACCTGCACTCGGAACGTGACGGTGCGGGCCCGATCCACTTGCGCTCGGAACGTGACGGTGCGGGCCCGATCCACTTGCGCTCGGAACGTGACGGTGCGGGCCCGATCCATTTACGACATCAGCTCCCTGGTCGGCAGGACAGGGAGCCGCACCGCCAGCCGCAACGCACCCAGCCAGCGCGGCACGCCCAACCAGCGCGGCACGCCCAACCAGCGCGGCCTGCCCAACCAGCGCGGCCCGCCCCCGGCGGAGGGGGCGGGCCGCGTTCGTGCGAGTTCGGTCAGTGGCGGGGCAGGCCGGCGCGGGCGGCGACGGCGGTATCCGGCTGGTCGGCGAAGACGCCGTCCAGGCCGAGGCCGTAGAACAGCTCGTACTCGGCGGTGATGTCGCCGCGGGCGTTCGGGTCGGCACCGATGCGGAAGTCGGCCGGCAGGAACTGGTTCTCGGCCCGGAACGTCCAGGCGTGCACCACCAGCTTGAGCCGGTGGGCGTCCCGGATCAGGGCGGTGGGGGCGAGCAGCTTGCCGGCGGCGTCCCGGGGGACGATCAGGTTCTTGTTCGCGCCGACGCCGTCGGCGTACCCGGCGATCCACTTGAGGCCGGAGGCGGTGGCCAGGTCGGCGTAGGTGCGGGGGTCACCGGCGAGGGTGAAGTCGTAGGGGCGGCCCGACGCGTCGAGGAGCTGGGCCAGCTTCACGTCGGTCAGCTTGTCCAGCTTGCGCAGGTTGGCCGTCTCGAACGACTGGATGATCACCGGGTCGTTGCGGTGGGTGAGCTTGTTCGCCTTGAGCACGGCGACGAGGCGCTCCTCCAGGGGCAGCCCGATCGAGGCGAAGTAGCTCGGGTGCTTGGTCTCGGGGTAGACGCCGATCGTGCGGCCCCGGGCCTTGCTCTCGGTGCGGGCCAGGTCGATGACCTCCTGGAGGGTGGGCACCGGGAGCTTGCCGTCGAACGCGGTGTTGGCGACCCGCACCTGGGGCAGCCGCTCCTTGGCCCGCAGCGTCCTCAGCTCGGCGAGGGTGAAGTCCTCGGTGAACCAGCCGGTCACCGACACCCCGTCGATGGTCTTCGTGGCCTTGCGGGCGGCGAACTCGGGGTGGGCCGCCACGTCGGTCGTACCGGAGATCTCGTTCTCGTGCCGGGCGACGAGCTGGCCGTCCTTCGTCGGGACCAGGTCCGGCTCGATGTAGTCGGCGCCCATCCGGATCGCCAGCCGGTACGCCTCCAGGGTGTGCTCGGGCCGGTAGCCGCTCGCGCCCCGGTGGCCGATGACCAGCGGCCGGTCGGCGGCCCGGGACCGGTCCGCGGCGGCCGGCGGGGCGGCGTCCGGGGCGGTGCCGGGGGCGGCCTCCGGCTTCGCCGAGGCGCTCATGGCCGGCACCGCCACGGCCGCCGCGAGCAGCGCGCCGGCCAGGCCGAGGGCGGAAAGGGTACGTCGCAACGCCGTCTCCTGTCGTCGAGGGATCGCGCCCAGCAGACCGGGGCGGGTTGACGGACAGATGGCCGTTTCGGCACCGACGGTCGGCGGGGAACGGAAGATTGTCTGGTGCACCGGTTTCTCCGTCACCCCGTGCGGCTGGTGCCGTTCGGGTTCCTGGCGGCGATCCTGCTCGGCACCGGCACGCTGATGCTGCCGGCGGCGACCAGCGCGCACCGGTTCACCCCGTTCAGCACGGCGTTCTTCACGGCCACCTCGGCGGTCTCCGTCACCGGCCTGTCCGTGGTCGACACCCCGACGTACTGGAACGGGTTCGGGCTGGTGATGATCACCGTGCTGACCCAGGTCGGCGGGTTCGGCATCCTCAGCGGCGCGACCCTGGTGGTGCTCGTGGTCGCCCGGCAGCTCGGGCTGCGCAACCGACTGCTGGTGCAGGCCGAGACCGCCGAGTTCGGCATCGGCGACGTACGCGGGCTGCTGCTGCGCATCGCGGGGACCATGGTCGGCTGCGAGCTGGTGATGACCGCCGTGCTCGCCGGCCGGTTCTGGCTCGGCTACGACTACCCGCCGGGCCGGGCCCTCTGGTACGGCTTCTTCCACGCCGTGCAGGGGTTCAACAACGGCGGCTTCGCGCTCTTCTCCGACAGCCTCGTCGGGTTCGCCCGGGACCCGTGGATCTGCCTGCCGATCGCGTTCGGCACGATCGTCGGCGGGCTGGGCTTCCCCGCGCTGTTCGAGGCGTCCCGGGAGTGGCGGACGCCGGGCCGCTGGGCGATCGCCACCAAGCTCACCGTGTGGGGCAGCGTGGTGCTGCTGGTCGTCGGCTTCGTCGGCCTGCTCGCCGCCGAGTGGCCCGACCCGCGCACCATCGGCGGGTACGACGTCGCCGGCAAGGTGCTGGCCACCTTCACCCAGAGCGCGCTGGTCCGCACCGGCGGCTTCGCCGTCCTCGACACGGCGGGGCTGGACGAGGAGAGCGTCCCGCTGCTGGTGGCGCTGATGTTCATCGGCGGCGGCAGCGCCAGCACGGCGGGCGGGATCAAGGTCGCCACGTTCTTCCTGCTCGGCTTCGCCATCTGGGCGGAGCTGCGCGGCGAGCCGGACGTCATCGTGGGCCGGCGGCGGGTGTCCACGGCGAGCCTGCGGCAGGCCCTGACCGTCGCCCTGCTCAGCGTCGCGCTGGTGGTCGGCGGCACGGTCGTCCTGCTGCTGCTGACGGAGGGGCTGGCCTACCACCGGGCGCTGTTCGAGGTGACCTCGGCGTTCAGCACCACCGGGCTGTCCACGGGCGTCGCGCAAACCGTCGCCGAGCCGGGCCAGTTCGTGCTGACCGTGCTCATGTACGTCGGTCGGGTCGGGCCACTCACCCTCGGGTCGGCGATCGCGTTGAACACCCGACGACGGCTGTACCGCTACCCGGAGGAGCAACCCATTGTCGGCTAGGAACACGGACGGCGGGGGCATCGCGGTGATCGGGCTGGGCCGGTTCGGCTGCCACCTGGCCAGCTCGCTGACCCAGCTCGGCCACGAGGTGCTGGCCATCGACCGCGACGGCGAACGGGTGCAGCGCTGGTCGCCGTACCTGGACCGGGTCGTGCAGGCCGACGCGACCGAGGAGGGGGCGCTGCGGCAGCTCGGCGTGACGGACTTCCCGCGCGTGGTGGTGGCGATCGGCGCGTCGGTGGAGGCGAGCGTGCTGACCGTCCTCGCGCTGGCCGAGCTGGGCGTGCCGCAGATCTGGGCGCGGGCCACCTCGGACAAGCACGCCAAGATCCTCGGCTCCGTCGGCGCCCGCCACGTGATCTTCCCGGAGGCGGAGACCGGGGAACGGGTGGCGCACCTGATCGTCAGCAAGATGCTCGACTTCATCGAGTTCGGCGACGACTTCGCCATCGCCAAGGTGCGGGTGCCGGACGCGCTGGTCGGGCGGCCGCTGCGCGAGCTGGCCCCGGCGGACCGCTACGGGGTGATGGTGGTCGGGGCGAAGCTGCCCGGCGAGCGGTTCCGGTACGCCGACCCGGGCACCGTCCTCGCCCCGGGCAGCGTGCTGATCGTGGAGGGCAGCATCGCCCAGGTGCAGCGCTTCGCCGAGCTGAGCTGAGCCAGCTGCGCCGCGCCGCGTTGGGCCGGGCCGGGCTACTTCCCCTTGCCCTTGCCGGGCGCACCGGGCTTGGCGGGCGGGCCAGGCTTCGAGGGCTTGTCCGGCTTGTCGGGCTGGGCCTTCGCGCCGCCGCCCGAGCCACTGTTCGCGCCGCCGCCCGGGCCGCCGGCCTTCGCGACCGTGGCCTTCTTCGTGGTGGGCTTCGCCGGTGCCTTCGTCGGCTTGGCGGTCGGCTTGGCGGTGGGCACGGTCCCGGCGACGCCGGAGACGCGTACCCGGCACTCGGCGTCGCCGAGGCGGAACTCCAGCGGCAGCGGGTTCGTACCGGTGTACCGGCCGGTCAGCGCGACCTTCCGGGCCGCGCCGGGTGCCAGCGCGGGCTGCCCGGCGGCGGGACGCACCTCGACCGTACGCCCCTGCTGGCGTACGGCCGGGTCGGTCTTCGTCACGGTCTGCTGGCCGGGGAACGCGAAGCTCATCGTCCAGTCGCGCAGCTCCCGCTCGGAGGTGTTGGTGAGGGTCAGCTCGGCGGTGAAGTCCTTCCCGGAGTCCTTGCGCAGCGCGTAGTCGACGGCGCAGGGCGGCGGCCCGGTCAGCCCCATCCGGGCCTCGATGGGCCGGTCGATGCCGCCGCTGGCCGGGCTGCGGGACGTCAGCCCCCACATCGTCGCGGTGACCGCCACCAGGCCGGCCGCCGCCACCCCCGCCTCGACCCGACGCCGCCGCGCCACCGCCCGCCGGGCGCGGGTGCGGCCGGGAAAGGGCAGCGCGCCGGTCTCCGTCGACCAGGGCAGGATCGTGGTGCCGGCGTTGGCGAGCACGTCCGGGTCGAGCCGGGCCGGGTCGCCCCCGGGCGGCGCGGACGGCACCGGAACCGTGGCGAGCATCCCGGCCGCCTCGGCGAGGGTGCGGGCCACCTCGGCGGTGGCCGGGCGGTCCTCGGGGCGCTTGGCCAGGCAGCGGTGCACCAGCTCGGCCACCTCGACGGGCAGCCCCGGCACGTCCGGCATCGGCTCGGGCTCGGCGTACATGTGGGCGCGCAGCATCTGGGTGGTGGTGCTCGCCTGCCAGGGCAGCCGGCCGGTGAGCATCCGGTAGAGCAGCAGGCCGAGGGCGTACACGTCGGTGGCCGGGGAGACCTGGCCGTTGTCCAGCCGCTCCGGGGCCAGGTAGGCGGGGGTGCCGAGCAGCGTGCCCTCCGCGCCCTTCTCGCTCTCCCCGGCCAGCGCCGAGATGCCGAAGTCGACGACCTTCACGCCGGTGGAGGTGAGCATGACGTTGCCCGGGGTCACGTCGCGGTGCACCACGCCCCGGGCGTGTGCGGTGGCCAGCGCCGAGGTGACCTCAGCGCCGATGGTCACGGCCTCCCGCCAGGGCAGCGTCCCGTCTCGGCCGAGCCGGGCGCTGAGCGGCCCGCCGTCGACCAGCTCCATGACGACGTACGGGACGGTCAGCCCGACCTGCTCGGACTCGCCGTAGTCGTACACGTTGGTGATGTTGGGGTGGCAGAGCCGGGCGGCGGCCTGGGCCTCGGCGCGGAGCCGGTGCCGGAACGCCCGGTCGCTGGCCAGCCGGGAGGCGAGCACCTTCACCGCGACCTGCCGGCCCAGCACCTCGTCGTAGCCGCGCCACACGACGGACATGCCGCCCGCGCCGAGCTGCTCAACGAGCCGGTAGCGCTCGCCGAGCAACTGCGCGCCGTTACGGACCGCTCCACCCATGGTCGGAGGTTTTGCCCGACCCGCGCCGTCCTAACCCCGCACGGTCAGAATCGGTCAGGGTTTCACCCTTTCAGGCGGTAGCGAGCAGTTGGTCCACGGGGGCGTAGTCGTCGGTGAGCACCAGCGCGTCCCCGACGAAGGACGTCAGCACGTCGCCGGCGAGCACGATCGCCGCCTCGGGCAGCGCGTTGACCCGGCCCGCGAGCGGAGCCAGCGGCAGCGGCGCGTCGGAGGCGACGATGAGGAAGTTCGCGCCGGTCCGGCCGGCGACCGCGTCGGGCGGGGCGACCAGGGCGACGTGCCGGAACGCGGCGGCGACGGTGGCCAGTTCGCTGCGGACGAACCGGCCGGGCGGGTAGTCGATGACGTTCTGCACGTAGATCCCGCCGGGGCGCAGCACCCGGTTGATCCCGGCGGCCATCTCCCGGGTGGCGAGGTGCCACGGCACCACGAGGTGCCCGAACGCGTCGCCGACCACCAGGTCGCGGCTGTCGGCGGGCTCCGCGTCGAGCAGCACCCGGGCGTCGCCGACCTCGGTGCGCAGGCCCGGCCCGGGGCGCACGCCCAGCTCCCGGCGGTCCAGCTCGACGAGGCCGCCGTCGATCTCGAAGACCGCGTTGTCGGTGCCGGGCCGGGTGGCGGTCAGGTAGCGCGGCACGGTGAAGCCGCCGCCGCCCAGGTGCAGGGCGTCCAGGCGTTGCCCGGCGGGGGCGGCCACGTCGGCCGCCGCGCCGATCCACTGCGTGTACGCGTACTCCAGGTGGGTGGGGTCGGCCAGGTCGACGTACGAGTGCTGGGCGGAGTTGAGCAGCAGCGTCCGCCCGGACGGCCGGCCGGGATCGGTCTCCACCGACGCGCAGTGGTACGCCGTCTCCACGTCGCACGGGTTCGGGGCGATGGTGGTCAGTCCCGCCCCGGCCAGCCCGAGCACCGCGAGGACGGCCTTCGTCCGGCCCGGGCCGGGCAGCCCCGCCCCCGCCCCGGCCAGCCCCGCCCGCCCCTGCCGGTGCAGGTACGCGCCGAGCCCCAGCCCGGTGCCGCCGAGCAGCACGGCGAGGGCGAGCAGGATGACGCTGCTGGGCAGCGCGGCGACGAGCACGAAGCCGGTCAGCAGGGTCGCCGTGATGCCGCCCAGCGTGCCGATGCCGGAGAGCCGGCCCACGACCTGCCCGGTGCGGCGCAGGTCGGCGAGTTGGAGCTTCACCACGAGCGGGGTGACCGCCGCGAGCAGCGCCGCCGGCACGAACACGGCGAGCGCGGTGAGCAGCAGCACGGCGCTGGCCGCCCCGCCGCGCAGCACCTCGCCCGCGTACCGGACGACGGGGAGGGTGACGGCCGTGGCGATGCCGGCCAGCACCAGCGCCGGGGCGATCAGGGCGCGCGGGTCCCGCCGGTCGGCCAGCCAGCCGCCCGTCCACGCCCCGTACGCGATCGCACCCAGCGCGATGCCGATGACGGAGCTGGTCACCTCCAGGGTGACCCCGACGTACGGGCCGACAAGGCGCAGCGCGACGGTCTCCAGCACGAGCACCGCCCCGCTGGAGAAGAAGACCAGGAACGCGGCGAGGCCGTTGGGCAGGGCGCGGGCGGGGGGCGGCGCGGGCCGCGCCTGCGCGACGGCGGCGGGCGACGATGAGCTGCTCACCGTCGCGATGGTACGCAGCGAAGCTGGGCCCCCGGGTCAGTACATCGAGAGATGAACATGGTTCGTGTGGTCGGCGGCGGGGCTGCCGCTGCCGCTGTACGCCCGCCACCCGGTGTTCGGCATCCAGATCTGCCGGTACCAGATCACGTAGAGCACGCCGAGCCGGCTGGCGTTGTTCTTGAAGTAGTTGGCCAGGCTGTCGCCGTACGCCTTGTCGCCGCCGGTGGCCGTCTCGTCCTTGAAGCCGTTGGTGGCGGCGGAGAAGTCGCAGGCCCGCCCCTTGGGGTGCTCGCCGCTGCCGCCGCTGCGGTAGCAGGAGACGTACCGCTTGTAGCCGGCGGCCTTGGCCTGCTGGAGGGCGTGCAGGGTGCGCGGGGTGATGCAGCCGGAGGTGGTCGGGTCGTTCACCGAGCAGGACTCGGACGGCCAGCTGCCGTCGGAGTTGCGCGGGGCCGGCTTGGCCGAGGCGGAACCGCCGCTGAACCCGGAGCCGCCACCGGAGCTGACCGCCGCGAGCGCCGTCTCGGCCTCCCGCTTCTTCTTGGCCAGCGCCGCGAGCTGCTTCTGCTGCTCCCGCACCTCCGCGTCGATGGCGATCTTGGCGCGGTTCGCCTCGTCCCGGGTCTCGATCATCTCGCGCAGCCGGCGGCTGTCCCGCTGGGCCATCACGTCCAGCTCGACGGCGCGGTTCAGGAACGCCTCCGGGGACACCGACTGGATGAGCAGCGCCGGCGCGGTCATCCGGCCCAGCCGGTACGACTGTGCGGCGACCTCGCCGACCTGCGCGGTCAGCCCCACCAGCCGGGTCTCGACGGTCTTGAGCTGGGCGGTGAGCAGCTGCTGCCGGCGCTTGGAGTTGTCGAGCTTCGCCTTGGCCTCGATGTGTCCCTTGGCGGCGGACTCCAACGCCTCGCGGAGCTTCTTCGTGCCGCCCTCGTTGGGTTCGGCGGCGGCCGGCACGGCGCCCACGCCGAGCAGCAGCGCCACGGCGACGAGCAGCACGGTCAGCGGCCCCCGGCCGCGACGCCGGATGAGGCTGGTCCTGGGCACGGCGGCGTCCCTTCCCTCGACCACCGGCTCCCGGTGGTGCGCGGCGGCCCCCACCGACGCCGGGCGGCGGCCCGCAGGCGGAGACCGCCGGTCAGGATACCGGACCGGGCAGCGGCGGACGCCCCGGCGGATGCTCCCACGGATGTCAGTCGAGGATCAATGCCTCGCGGGCCTCGGTCCACACCCGCTCGTTCGCGGCGACCAGCAACCCCGGCGCGTCCTCGGCCGGGTGGTAGTCGCTGCCGTCGAACCGGCGGGCCACCCCGCCGGCCTCGCGGACCAGCAGCGCCCCGGGGGCATGGTCCCACGGCAGGGTGCGCCAGAAGAGCACGAACTGTTGCTCGCCGACGAGCATGTCGAGGTATTCCCGACCGGCGCAGTGCTGGCCGGGCAGCAGCGCGCCGATGCGCTCCCCGCCGGCCTCGGCCCGCCGCCGCAGCTTCGGCGGCAGGAACTGGGTCATCGCCGTGCCGCGCAGCTCGCCGGGCGGCGGCACGGCGTCGCCGATGCGCACCGGCGCGCCGTTCACCGTCGTGCCGTGGCCCGCGCGGGCGACGGCCAGGGTCCCGCCCAGCGGGTCCAGCACCCACGCGCCGACCTGCTCCCCGCCGGTCAGCAGCGCCACCATCAGCGCGAACGGGCGCCTGCCGGCGGCGAAGTTGGCGGTGCCGTCGACGGGGTCGACCAGCCAGACGTCGCCGCCGCCGCTCAGGTGCCCGCCGCCGGCCCCGCCGGGGCGCAAATGCCCGAGCAGGGACGAGTCGTCGGCGACCGCCTCCTCGCCGACCACCACGGAACCGGGGCGCAGCCGGCGCAGCCCGGCGCTGATCAGCTCCTCGGCCCGCTGGTCGGCGACGGTGACCAGGTCACCGGGGGCCTTCTCCGTCACGTCGGCGTCGTCCAGCTGCTGGAACAGGGGCAGCACGACGTCCGTCGCCGCGCGGTGCAGCAGCTCGGCGACGTCGTCGGTCAGGGTGTCGGTGAGGTCAGCCACGCGGCGGCAACTTCACCACGCTGACGAAGAACTCGTCGATCTGCCGGACCACCGCGATGAACCGCTCGAAGTCGACCGGCTTCGTGACGTACGCGTTCGCGTGCAGCTGGTAGCTGCGCAGGATGTCCTCGTCGGCCTGGGAGGTGGTCAGCACCACGACCGGGATGCGGCAGAGCTGCTCGTCCTGCTTTATCTCCTCCAGCACCTCCCGGCCGTCCCGGCGGGGCAGGTTGAGGTCGAGCAGGATCAGGTCCGGCACCACCGCGTCCGCGTACTTGCCCTCCCGGCGCAGGTAGGCCAGAGCCTCCGCGCCGTCGGAGACGACGGTCAGCCGGTTGCGGAGCTTGTGCTCCTCGAACGCCTCCTGGGTCATCAACACGTCGCCCGGGTCGTCCTCGACCAGCAGGACCTCGATCGGGCTCTTGCCGTCTGCGGGCGCGGTCATCCCACCGCCTCCTTCGTGCCGTCGCTGTCCTGGGTCCCGTCGGTCCCCTCCGCCCGCGCGCCGCGTGGCCGGGGCACCTCCACCCGGGCCCCGCCGTCGTCGGCCGGCTCGACCGGCGCGCCGCCCTCCACGGGGTCGGCCCCGGCCGCCTCGCCGGTCGCCGGCTCGTCGCCCGCCGTCGCCTCGTCGCCCGTCGCCTCGCCGGCCGGCGGCTGCTCGGCGGCCCGCGCGGCGGCCTCCACGTCCTCGGGCAGCGCCGGGAGGGTGAACCGGATCGCGGTGCCCTCGGCGGTGTCGGTGTCCACCCAGACCCGGCCGCCGTGGTATTCGACGATCTTCTTCACGATCGCCAGCCCGATGCCGGTGCCCGGATACGCGTCCTTGGAGTGCAGCCGCTGGAAGATCACGAAGATCTTGTCCGCGAACTCCGGCTCGATGCCGATGCCGTTGTCCTGGCAGCTGATCTCCCACTCGTCGCCCACCAGCCGCGCGGAGACGTGCACCCTCGGCGGCACGTCCGGGCGGCGGAACTTGATCGAGTTGCTGACCAGGTTGGCCAGCAGGTTCGTCAGCAGGGGCTCCTCGCCCCGGATCGTCGGCAGCGCGTCCCAGGTCAGCTCGCCGTCGGCGTACTGCCGGGCGGCCTCGGTCTGCCCCGCCACGTCGCCCATCACCTCGTTGAGGTCGACCTCGGTGAAGCCGGTGGTGAGCCGCCCGATCCGGGAGAACGCCAGCAGGTCGTTGATGAGCCGCTGCATCCGTTGCGCGCCGTCCACGGCGAACGCGATGTACTGGTCGGCGCGCTCGTCGAGCTGCCCCGCGTACCGGCGCTGCAGGAGCTGGCAGAAGCTGGCCACCTTGCGCAGCGGCTCCTGCAGGTCGTGCGAGGCGACGTACGCGAACTGCTCCAGGTCCCGGTTGGACCGGACCAGCTCCTCGGCCTGCTTCTGGAGCTGGCTGTTGACCCACTCGATGCGCTCCCGGGCCTCCCGCACCTCGGCCAGGTCCTTGGCGATCTTCTGGCGCATCGCGTCCACGTCGTCGGCGAGCCGCAGGAACTCCGGCGGCCCGGACCCGGCGATGCGGTGCTGGAAGTCGCCCTTGGCCACCTCGCGGACCTGCTCGGCCAGGCCCGTCAGCGGCCGGACCACCATCCGCTCCAGCGAGATCAGCAGCACCGCCCCGGCCACCGCCACCACCAGCGCCGCCCCGACCAGCAGCAGCACCAGCATGCTGCTGGTGCGGTAGATGTTGTCGGCGCCCTTCTCGCGCTCGACGAGGATGCCCTCCTGGAGCTGGCTCACCGAGTTGCGGATGACGTCGAAGCGCTGCCGGGACTCCTCCGTGATCAGCGCCCGCCCGGCGGTGGTGCCCTGCTCCTCGGTGGTGCGGATCACCGGCTCGGCGACCGTGCTGCGCCACCGACCCGCCTCCGCCTCGACCGTGTCGAGCTGGCGGGCCAGCGCCGGGTAGACGCCGATCAGGCCGCGCATGCTCCGGTAGAGCTGCTGCTCGCGCTCGCCGCCCTGGACGTACGGTTCGAGGTCCCGGCGGTCGCCGGTCAGCGCGTACCCCCGGATCGCCGTCTCCTGGTCGACCAGCACGCTGAGCAGCTCCTGCGACTGGGCGCGCAGCGGGCCGGTGCGGTCGAGCACCGAGTGGGTGTAGTCGCGGTTCTTGGCGGCCACGGCGATCTCGACCGCCACCGACGCGCCCAGCAGCACGCCCACGACGGTGAGCAGCGCGACGACCCGGCGGCGCAGGGTCCAGCCGGCGAATCCTGCCGTCACCGGCCACCGCCCCGGGTCACCAGGAGCATGGCGACGTCGTCGGCGAGCGGGCCGCCGTTGATCTGCTCGGCCCGCCCGACCAGCCACGCCGGCAGCTCGGCCAGCGGCACGGCGAGATTGTCCCGGTCGCCGAGCAGCTCGGTCAGGCCGGGGACGTCGAGCCGCTCGTCGCCGTCGCCGACGCGCCCCTCGATCAGGCCGTCGGTGTACATCAACAGGGACCAGTCATCGGTGTCGAACTCCAGGTCGAAGGCCACGGGACGGCGGGGACGGACGCCCAGCAGCAGGCCGCCCGGCGCCGGCACGGGCGCGACCTTACCCCCGGACAGCAGCAGCGGCGGCGGATGCCCCGCGAGGCGCACCGTGGCCGCGTTGCCGGCCAGGTCGAGCCGGGCGGTCGCCACGGTGGCGAAGATCTCCTGGAGCCGGCGCTCGCTCATCAGCACCTGTTCCAGGGCCGGCAGCACCTCGTCGTCGGGCACCCCGGCCAGCACGAGCGCCCGCCACGCCACCCGCAGCTCCACCCCCAGCGCCGCCTCGTCCACGCCGTGCCCGCAGACGTCGCCGACGATCAGGTCCACCCGGTCCGGGCGGGTCTGCACCACGTCGTAGAAGTCGCCGCCGATCAGCGCCGCGTGCCGGCCGGGCCGGTAGAACGTGTGCACCGCGACCTCGTCGGTCGACATCAACGGCTGCGGCAGCAGGCCGCGCTCCAACCGGGCCGACTCGGCCTGGCGCAGCTCCACCTCGCGCAGCCGTCGCGCGTTCTCGTCGGCCCGCTTGCGCTCCACCGCGTAGCGCAGCGCCCGGGTCAGCAGCACCCCGTCGACCTGGCCCTTGACCAGGTAGTCCTGCGCGCCCTCGGCGACCGCGACGATGCCCAGGTGCTCGTCGGAGCGCCCGGTCAGCACACAGACCGCCGCGCCACTGGACATCTCCAGCACCTGGCGCAGCCCGTCCAGCCCCTGCGCGTCGGGCAGGCCGAGGTCGAGCAGCACGCAGTCGACGCCCATCACCCGCTGCCGGGCCTCGCTCAGGCTGGTCGCGACCAGCAGGTCGATCGACGAGTTGGTCTCGGCGAGCAGCTCGCCGACCAGGAAGGCGTCGCCCTCGTCGTCCTCGACCAGCAGCACCCGCAGCCGCTCGCCGGGCGGCAGCACCGGGTGGTGACCCAGGCCGCCGGCGGCCGGGAACGCCCGGGGCACGACGGGGGAACCGGCAGGGCCGGCCCCCCGGGGCGGCCGCGTCACCGCACCGGGACGAGGGAGATCGCTGGTGATGTCGGGCTCCTTCCGAGTGCCCTGCTGATCCTGTATTAGACAACGCTCCCACACAACACGACGGGTCCGGCACGGACGGGATGCCGCCGGTCACCACCCAGCGCGGACAAAGGGAACAAGTGCCGCGGGGAGTCCCGCCGCGGGGCCCGACGGTGCAGGATGGTGCCCACCCTGGCCCACCACCCCGAGGCCCGGCCCGGCCCCACCCCGAGGAGTACCCGTGGGCGCACCGCCCCCCACCCGCGCCGCCGACCGGGCGCTGGCCCGCCCCCGCCGCCGCCCGCTCGCCGCCCTCGCCGCGCTCGCCGCCCTGCTCGCCGTCGGCGGCACCGTCGCGTACGACCTGGACACCCCCGCCCCGCGCCCCGCCGACGCCCCCGCCGACGAGTTCAGCGCCGCGCGGGCGTACCGGAACGTGGAGACGATCGCGGCCCGGCCGCACCCGGCCGGCAGCCCGGCCAACGACCAGGTCCGCGCCCACCTGGAGGGCGTGCTGCGCGGCCTCGGCCTGGAGACCACCGTGCAGGACACCGTCGCCCGGGAGGCCGGCCAGCTCAGCGGGGCCGCCGCCGGGTCGACCCTGGCCCGGGTCCGCAACGTCGTCGCCCGGCTGCCCGGCACCGACCCCACCGGCAAGGTGTTCCTGGTCGCGCACTACGACTCGGTGCAGTCCGGCCCCGGCGGCAACGACGACGCCGCCGGCACCTCCACCATCCTGGAGGTGGCCCGCGCGCTGGCCGCCGGCCCCCGCCCCCGCAACGACGTCGTGTTCGTGCTCACCGACGCCGAGGAGGCGTGCCTCTGCGGGGCGTCCGCGTTCGCCGCCGACCATCCGCTCGCCGCCGACGGCGGGGTCGTGCTCAACCTGGAGGCACGCGGCTCGACCGGCCCGGTGATCATGTTCGAGACGTCCCGGGACAACGCGAAGCTCGTCGACGTGTTCGGCCGCGCCGCCCCGCACCCCGTCGGCACCTCGTTCGCCGTGGAGATCTACCGGGCGCTGCCCAACGACACCGACTTCACCGCGTTCCTCGACCGGGCCGGCTTCGTCGGGCTCAACTCCGCCTACATCGACGGCGGGGCCGTCTACCACACGCCGCTGGACACCCCGGCCGCGATGGACCGGGCCAGCCTCCAGCAGCACGGCGACAACGCGCTCGGCCTGGCCCGCGAGTTCGGCCGGGCCGACCTCAAGGCCCTCGACGCCGGGCACGACGCCACCTACTTCCCCGTCCCCGGCGGGCTCGCCCGCTACCCCGGCTGGCTGGTCCTGCCGCTGGCCGTCGCCGCCCTGCTGGCCGTGGCCACGCTCGGCTGGCTCGCCCGGCGGCGCGGCCGGACCACGTACGGGCGGCTCGCCGCCGGCTTCGCGCTGGGCCTGGTGCCGATCGTCGTCGCCCCGCTGGGTGCGCAGCTGCTCTGGGCGGGCGTCACCGCCGTCCGGCCCGGCTACGCCGAGCTGCTCGACCCGTACCGGCCCACCTGGTACCAGCTCGCCGTGGTGGCGCTCGCCGCCGCGACCCTGTTCACCTGGTACGCCCTGACCCGCCGCCGGGTCGGCCCCGCCGCCCTCGCGATCGGCGGGCTGGGCTGGCTGGCCGTACTCGGCATCGTGCTGGCGGTGCTGGTGCCCGGCGGGGCGTACCTGACGACCCTGCCCGCCCTGGCCGGCGCGGCGGCCGGGCTCATCGCGCTCACCGTGCGGATCGACGGCCCGTGGCCCGTCGTCGCGGCGACCGCGGCCGGCGCGGTCGCCGTGGTGATCCTGCTGCCGACCGTGGTGCTGCTGTTCCCGGCGCTCGGCATGGCGATGGGCGGCGTCGCCGCGCTGTTCGCGGTGCTGCTCGGCCTGGCCGCGCTGCCCGTGGTGGACCTGCTGCACCCCGAGGCCGGCGGCCAGCGCGGCCTGGTCGCCGCCCGCGCCCGCCGGGCCGGCGCGCTCCCGGCCGTGGCCGCCGGGCTCGCGGCGGCGGTGTTCGCCGGGGTCGGGCTCGCCGTCGACCGCTTCGACGCCGCCCACCCCGTGCCCACCCACCTGATGTACGCCCTCGACGCCGGCACCGGCCAGGCCCGCTGGCTCAGCCACGAGACCGCCCCCCAGCCGTGGACGGCCCAGTTCGTCGACGGGGCCACGACCGTCGCGGACTTCCCCGGGCTCGGCGACACCGAGCTGCGCTCCGGGCCGGCGCAGGCGGCGAACCTGCCCGCGCCGAAGCTGGAGGTCCTCGCCGACACCAGGTCCACGGAACAGCGGACCGTGCGGGTGCGGGTCACCCCGCAGCGCGAGGTACGCCTGCTCACCCTGCACGTCGACGGCGCGACCGAGGTCGAGTCGGCGGTGGTGGCCGGCCGGCCGGTCCCCGGCGGACGCGCCACCGGCACCCCCTGGGGCTTCGGGATCGTGTTCCACGCCCCGCCGCCGGAAGGGATCGAGGTCATCCTCGTGCTGGCCGGCGGCTCCGGGCCGGCGGCGCTGCGCGCGATGGACGCCAGCGACGGGCTGGACGCCGTCCCCGGGTTCCGGCCCCGCCCGGCGGACGTCGGGGTGGTCGGCTCACACAGCTCGGAGATGCTGGCGGTGGCGCGGACGTACCCGCTGTAGGGGTTGGGGTTCGCCGGTTTGCGGTGAGGTTCGCCGGTGCCCGCCCGCTCCGGGCGGTCAGGCTTGATCCCTCCGCGGGCGGGCCCCGGCGAACCCCTCATGTCGTCCCGGTCCGCCCGCATCGGCGGCGGCGGGCCCGGACCTGGGGAGATCTTGGAGCGAAACGGCCCCTCCAGGGGCCGAAATCCTCCAAGATCCGGCGCGTGGTTGGTCAGGGGTGGCTCGTCGACACTCGGGGCCGGCTTAACGGCAGCAGGAACACCGGCACTACTTCCAACGGAAGTGGACGAAGAGCCGGCCGAAGTTCTTCGAGTCCTTCTCCACCCGGTGGTAGAGCTGCTTGACGTCCTTCTGGTCGAGGAAGCGCAGCACCCGCTTCTTGAGCTGGCCGGAGCCCTTGCCGGGGATGATCTCGACGAGGGTGGCCTTCTTCGCCACCGCCTCGTCCATGATCCCGCGCAGCGCGCGGTCGATGTCGTGGCCCTTGTTGAAGATCTCGTGCAGGTCCAGCTTGAGCTTCATCCCGCCTCCACCACCTGCGCGACTCCCATGGCAGCCCATGGTAGGCCCGCGGCACAGCGGGACACCACGCGAGCGGTCCCGCCCGGCGGCACCGCTGCCGGCGCGCCCTTTGCTCTGCACCCACGCGCGCAACAGCAACCCAGCGTAAGCGTCGCCATGTCCAGCGCCCCACCCGCAGGCTCACATATTCCCAGTTCAACAAGGGTGTGCGTCGGTGGGTGCAGAGCAAAGGGGAAGCGAGATGTTGGGCGGGTTCGGGCCACAGTTGCGCAGAGTCACTCACGGCCCGGCACGCGGCGGCGGGAGGTGGTGCGCGCCGGGGAAGGGCGCGTTGCCCCTCCCCCGGCGGCGCGGTCAGTGGCCGCCGCTGACCCGGTTCTCCACCCGGCGCAGCGCGGTCGTGTAGTCGGTGTTCGTCGAGTACATCGCGGCGGCGATGCGCAGGTGCCGCAGCGCGTCCGCCGGGCGGTTCATCCGCTCCAGCGTCCGGCCCAGCACGTGGTGCGCGTAGTGGTCGCTCGGGTCCCGGTCGACCAGCTCGCGCAGCTGCTCCTCGGCGCGGTTGAGCTGCGCCGTCTGGAAGTAGGCGCGGGCCAGCAGCTGCCGCACCGCGGAGTTGCCGGGCTCGGCCTCGACGATCGGCTCCAGCAGCCGCACCGCCCCGGACGCGTCACCCATCTCGAAGAACATGGTCGCCCGTCGGTAGTCCGCCAGAAGGTCCATCGACCCACCTCCTCGTCTCGCGCCGGCACCTGATCCGACGCTGGCACAACACCGGCCGGACCGCGAGTGTTCCGCCGGAGGAAGTTGCAGCCGGACGAGGCGTCAGGAAGGGGCCCGATAGGCTCGCTCCCTGATGAGCGCGACATTGGTGGTCAAGGATCTCGCGGCCGGGCACGGGGAGCGGCTGCTCTTCTCCGGGCTGGACCTGGTGGTCGCCCCGGGCGACGTGGTCGGCCTGGTCGGGGTGAACGGGGCGGGCAAGTCGACGCTGCTGCGTACCCTCGCGGGGCTGCTGCCCGTCGAGGCCGGCAGCGTCACGCTGAGCCCACCCACCGCGACCGTCGGGCACCTGCCGCAGGAGCCGGAGCGCCGGCCCGGGGAGACCGTGCGGGACTTCCTGGCCCGCCGGACGGGGGTGACGGCCGCGCAGGCGGCCCTGGACGCGGCGACCGAGGCACTGACGGCCGGGGCGGCCGGGTCCGACGACGCGTACGCCGAGGCGCTGGAGCGGTGGCTGGGCCTGGGCGGGGCGGACCTGGAGGAGCGGGCCGAGCAGGTGGCCGCCGAACTGGGGCTCACCGTCGACCTGGACCACCCGATGACGGCCCTGTCCGGCGGCCAGGCGGCCCGTGCGGGGCTGGCCTCGCTGCTGCTCAGCCGCTACGACGTGTTCCTGCTCGACGAGCCCACCAACGACCTGGACCTGGCGGGCCTGGACCGGCTGGAGAGGTTCGTCACCGGGCTGCGCGCCGGCACGGTGCTGGTCAGCCACGACCGCGAGTTTCTCACCCGCACGGTGACCCGGGTGCTGGAGCTGGACCTGCACCAGCAGCTCGTCCGGCACTACGGCGGCGGCTACGCGGCGTACCTGGAGGAGCGGGAGGTGGCCCGCCGGCACGCCCGCGCCGAGTTCGAGGAGTACGCCGACACCCGGGCCGCGCTGGAGGCCCGCGCCCGCACCCAGCGGGCGTGGATGGAGAAGGGCGTGCGCAACGCCCGCCGCAAGGCCACCGACGGGGACAAGAACGTCAAGCACCACCGGGGCGAGACCTCGGAGAAGCAGGCGGCGAAGGCCCGGCAAACGGACCGGCTGATCGAGCGGCTGGAGGTGGTCGAGGAGCCGCGCAAGGAGTGGGAGCTGCGGATGGAGATCGCCGCCGCGCCCCGCGCCGGCGCCGTCGTGGCCGCGCTGCGCGATGCCGTGGTACGCCGGGGAAGCTTCACCCTCGGCCCGGTGACCCTCCAGATCGACTGGGCCGACCGGGTGGCGATCACCGGGGCGAACGGGTCCGGCAAGACGACGCTGCTCGCCGCGCTGCTGGGGCGGCTGCCGCTGGACGCCGGGCACGCCTCGCTGGGCCCGGGGGTGGTGGTCGGCGAGGTGGACCAGGCCCGGGGGCTGTTCCTCGGCGAGCAGCCGCTGCTGGACGCGTTCCGGCTGGCCGTACCGGAGCTGTCGCCGGCGGACACGCGGACGCTGCTGGCCAAGTTCGGCCTGCGGGCCGACCACGTGCTGCGGACGGCGGCGTCGCTGTCGCCGGGCGAGCGGACCCGGGCGGCGCTGGCGCTGTTGCAGGGGCGCGGGGTGAACCTGCTGGTGCTCGACGAGCCGACGAACCACCTGGACCTGGCGGCCATCGAGCAGTTGGAGTCGGCGCTGGCCGGCTACCCGGGGACGCTGCTGCTGGTGACGCACGACCGGCGGATGCTGGACGCGGTGGCGGTCAACCGCCGGGTGCGGGTGGACGCCGGCCGGATCACCGAGGACTGACGGCGGGCGGCTCGCGCCGCTCCGCCGCCGGGCGGATCGCCTGCTCCGACGGCGTGCCGACCGGGGCCGGCGGGGTGACAATGACTCCATGCTCAAGTGGGAGTACGCGCTGTTGGTCCGGCGCCGCCAGGCGGCCAGCACGGACGTCGGCTGGGAGCTGGTGTTCATCTGGTACGGCCCGGACGGCTCGATGGTCGACGTCACCCCGTACGGGGACACGGCGCTGGCGCACCTGAACCGGGCCGGCGACCAGGGCTGGGAGCTGGTCGGGATGAGCGAGGACCCGTCGCAGCCGGGCAGCAGCGAGCTGCACCGGTACCACCTCAAGCGGCCCAAGGCGGCTTCCGCGCCGCCCCGGCAGCGGATCCGGGGTGTGGGCCGGGCCGCCCGGCGCATCACCGGCTGACGGCTCGTCCTCCTTCGGGGGACGTTGCCCGGCCGGGGTGTAGCGACCGCCCAGCCGGGTACGGGCGCACCGGAGGTGGCCCATGGTCGCGACGGCCCTGACCGCGCCCTCGGCCGAACGGCTGCGGGCGGTCGACGAGTTCCTCGCCGAGGCGTGGGCGGATCAGGCGGCCCACGACGCCCGGCTGCGTGACCTGGCGGTGCGGGTGCGCTTCGACCGGGGCGTGGCCCACCTGACCGGGGAGGTCGCCGACGCCGCGCAGCTGCGCCTGGTGCGGGAGCTGATCGGCCGGCTCGCCGGGGTGTTCGGCGTCTGGGGCCGGGTGCGGGTCGCCGGCCGCGAACCGGTCGTGGTGGACCTGGGCTGCGGCGGCACCAAGCAGTATCCGCAGAACCTGGGGCTGGACATCTACCCCGCCCCGGGGGTGGACGCGGTGGCCGACCTGTCCGGGTCGCTGCCGCTGGCCGACGACTCGGTGGACGTGCTGTTCGCGGTGCACATCCTGGAGCACCTGATCGACTTCCTGCCGCTGGTGGACGAGTGCCACCGGGTGCTGCGCCCGGGTGGGGTGCTGCACGTGATGAGCCCCTGGTGGGGGCACGTGAACGCGGTGGCCGACCCGACGCACGTGCGGCTGCTGGACGTGCAGACGTTCAAGGGCATCTGCCTGCAACGCCCGCCGGGCACCCCGCGCTGGCATCCCCTGCACGTGGGCTGCGACGGTGCCAGCATCTTCGCCGACCTGACCCCGCTGGGCGCGGACGACCCGGCACCGGAGCCGCCGCACCTGGCCCGCTTCTTCAGCTGACACCCGGCCGTCGGCCCGGCTGCCCCGGTCCCGGTGGCCCGGCGCCGGTCAGCCGGGCGCGTACCCCGGTGGGCGGGGCCACTGCTCCGCCTCGGGATCCACCCGTCGGGGCGCTCCGGGGGGCGGCGGGGACGGGGCGCCGGTCGGGGCCGGCGGTGCGGGCGGCAGCGCGGGCTCCGGGGCGGGGCCCGGGGCGGCGGCGGTGGCCGGGGCGGCCACGCCCGTCGGTTGCGTCGCGCGCGGCTGCCAGGGCCTGTCACCGGCGAGCAGGCTGCGGAAGTCGAACTGGCACTTCGGGCAGGTCCGCAGGGCCGTCTCGGCCCGCCGGTCGCCGCACCGCTGGCAGTACGTCACCACCGTCTCGTCGGCGTCCATGCCCTGACAGCGCGGGCACGCGAAACTGGGCCCCTTGCCGTTGAGCTGCACCAGCCGTCCGGCCAGCACGTACGGGGTGACCACCGCGCTGATGCTGCTCGCCAGGTCCCGGGTCCTGCGGGTGCGTTCCTGCAACCGTTCCAGATCGGGGTTGGTGACCTTCTCCAGCCGGCAGGTGGTGCAGGTGCGCAGGGTCCGCACCGGAAGCATGCCCCGGATCCGGGCCTGCTGGTGCAGGAAGGTCACCACCGGCACGTCCGCCGGGTCGACGGTGAACCGGGCGGCCGGGGCCGACCCGACGGTGCCGGCCACCGCGGCGAGGTGTTCCTCGATCCGGACGACCAGTGACTGCACCTGCGCCACCAGATGGGGTGGCATCCCGTCGGGGCGGCTGGCCACCAGGGTGCCGACCATCAGCATGCCGTCGGCCAGTTCGGCCGGCACCTCCGCGACGGCCTGCGGTGTCTCGAAGGTGAAGGTCTCGGTGCCGGCGCGGCTGACCGACGCCCGGCGCGGGGTGGCGGCGTCCCCGTCGAGCAGGCGGGAGGCGTGCCGGGACAGCACCGCTCCGGCCCGGTTGGCGATGCCGGCCGCGTTCTGCATGATCGCCACGTCGCCGGGGCCGGTCTGCCGCCACCAGGGCGCGAACGCGGCGGCGGCGGCCGGGTCGAGCCGGCCCAGCACGCCGTCGACGGCGCTGAGGACGGACCCGAACAGCTCGACGTAGACGGAGGTCAGACCCCAGTTCCGGCCCACCTTGCCGACCCAGCGGTCGGCCAGCAGGACGGTGACCCGGGTGCCGGCCGCGTCGGCTTCGAGACCGACCCGCAGGAAGACGGGCACCCGGGTGGCGGAGAGGGTCACCCCGCCGAGCTTCGACCCGCGGACCGCCTCCAGCAGGCTGAGCTGCTCGGCGCGCAGGTCGAAGGCGAGGTCCCGGATGGCGCGGAGCAGGTGCTGCCGGGCCACGCTCGCCGGGGCGGCGACCCGGCGTTCCGCGCCGGCGGCGAGCCGGCCGGCCTCGGCGGCCAGCACGGCCGGCTGCGGTCGGCTGCCGGGGTCGTTGTCGTCGGCCCAGCTCATTCCGCGATGTCGAAGCTCGTGCCGGCGTCGAAGCCCGTGCCCGCGTCTAAGCCCGTGCCGGCGTCGTACGTGTCGTAGGGGGCGACCTCCGCGACGGCGGTGTCCAGGTGGGTGCCGGCCTGGGCGGCGTAGTCGAACGAGACGTCGTAGTTGCCGCCGGCCAGGTCGGCGTGGTTGGCGGCGGTGTCGAAGGCGCTGGCGGCGATGTCGGTGTTGCCGGCGGCCAGGTTCTCGTTGGCGTAGTCGACCCAGTCCTGCGCCGAGTCGGCCCACTGGTCGCCGCTGTCGGCGTGCCAGGCCGACCAGTCCTGGTCGGCAGCCGCCCCGGCCAGTTCGCTCTCGACGGCGTCCACCACCGGCTCCGGCAGGACCGGCTCGACCGTCGGCGCGATCGGTTCGACCACGGGCTGGTCGAAGGTGGCGATGCCGGCGTCCGTGACGGAGGTGTCAGCGGACAGGTAGTCGCCCCAGCTCGAATCGGCGCTCATCTCGCCCCCACTTTTCTGCTCGTCCCCACGTGCCGCCACATCATCGCGACTCGCCGTCACCGCGCCCATCCCCTGTTCGGCGTCAGCCGGCGGCACGACTGTCGCATGTGGACGAAAAGACGCCTCGGGCGGGGTCAGCGGCCGAGGGTGCTCTCCCGGGTGTCGAGCCGGTAGGGAACGGTGAGCACGCGGGGCGGGCCGCTCCGGTCCCCGTCGATCCGGTCGGCCAGCAGGTCGACGGCCAGCCGCGCGATGCGTTCCTTGTCGGGGGCGACGGTGGTGAGGGTGGGGACGGCGAAGCGACCGTCCTCGATGTCGCCGAAGCCGGCCACCGCCACGTCGCCGGGGACGCGCAGGCCGGCCTCGTGCAGCGCCCGCAGGGCACCGAGGGCGAGGGTGTCGTCGAAGCAGAGGACGGCGTCGGGGCGTACCCCCGAGGTGAGCAGGTGGCGCACGGCCGCCGCGCCGTCCGCGCGGCGCCAGGCCGGCGCGGACGCGACGAGGCGCTCGTCGTAGGCGATGCCGGCCTCGGCGAGCGCGGCGGCGTAGCCGGCGAGGCGGAGCCGGGCGCCGGTCCCCTCGGGGGTGGGCCGCGCGCCGATCGCGGCGATGCGGCGGCGGCCGAGGGCGAGCAGGTGGGCGGTGGCCACGCGGGCGGCGGCCACGTCGTCGATCGTCACGTGGTCGGCGGGGCCGGGGTCGACGCGCTCCCCGAGCAGCACCGTCGGGGTGCCGTCGTGGAGGTTGGCGAGGTCCTCGGCGGCGAGGGCCGGCGGGCTGAGGATCAGGCCGTCGATGAGGTGGCCGCCGATGCCGGCGGCGACGGCCCGCTCCCGCTCGGTGCCGCCGCCGGTCCGGGCGATCAGGACCATCCAGCCCTGTTCGGCGGCGGCGGTGACGACGTGCCGGGCCAGTTCGGCGTAGTAGGGGGCGTCCAGCTCCGGCACGGCCAGGGCGATCATCCCGGTACGTCCCTTGCGCAGGTTGCGCGCCGACAGGTTGGGCCGGTAGCGCAGCTCGGCGATGGCCTGCTCGACGCGGGCCCGGGTGTCGGGCCGCACGTGCTGGTAGCCGTTGACGACGTTGGAGACGGTCTTCACGGACACGCCCGCGCGCTCCGCCACGTCCTTGAGCCGGTGTCGCACCGCCACCTCCGCGCTGGTGCCGCGAGCGCCCCTTTACACGTCGAGTACAACGTTATAGAACCGACGGGACATCGACGAAAGGCGGATTCCCCGGTGACCGCGAAGCTGACCATCGACCCGGCCTTCGCGATCGGCCCGGCCGACCGCCGAATCTTCGGCTCCTTCGTCGAGCACCTGGGGCGCTGCGTCTACGGCGGGGTCTACGAGCCGGGCCACCGCAGCGCCGACCCGCACGGCCTGCGCGGCGACGTGCTGGAGCTGACCCGGGAGCTGGGCGTCTCCGTGGTCCGCTACCCCGGCGGCAACTTCGTCTCCGGCTACCGCTGGGAGGACGGCGTCGGCCCGGTCGCCGACCGGCCCCGCCGGCTCGACCTCGCCTGGAAGACGATCGAGACCAACGCCTTCGGCCTCGACGAGTTCATGACCTGGGCGGCGGCGGCCGGTGTCGAGCCGATGATGGCCGTCAACCTCGGCACCCGGGGCGTGCAGGAGGCCTGCGACCTGCTGGAGTACGCCAACCACCCCGGCGGCACCCGGCTGTCGGACCTGCGTCGCTCCCACGGCGCGGAGCAGCCGTACGGGGTGAAGCTGTGGTGCCTCGGCAACGAGCTGGACGGCCCGTGGCAGGTCGGGCACAAGACCGCCGAGGAGTACGGCCGGCTCGCCGCCGAGACCGCCCGCGCGATGAAGATGATCGACCCGTCGGTCAGCCTGGTCGCCTGCGGCAGCTCCGGCCGGGGCATGCCGACGTTCGCCTCCTGGGAGGCGACGGTGCTGGAGCACACCTACGAGCTGGTGGACTACGTCTCCGCGCACACCTACTACGACCCCGCCGACGTCGACCGGGCCAGCCTGCTGGCCTCGGCCGTGGACATGGACCACTTCATCGCCGAGGTGGTGGCCACCGCCGACCACGTGGCGGCGAAGCAGCGGCACCGGCGCAAGCTGAAGATCTCGTTCGACGAGTGGAACGTCTGGTACCAGTCCCGCCTCCAGGCCGACCTGGACCGGCGCGGCTGGGTCGAGGCCCCCACCCTCATCGAGGACGACTACACGGCCGTCGACGCGGTGGTCGTCGGCGACCTGCTGATCACCCTGCTCCGGCACGCCGACCGGGTCGGGGTGGCCTGCCAGGCGCAGCTCGCCAACGTGATCGCCCCGATCCGCACCCGCACCGGCGGTCCCGCCTGGCGGCAGAGCATCTTCCACCCGTTCGCCCTCACCGCCCGGTACGCCCGCGGCACGGTGCTGCGCACCGAGCCGGTCTGCCCGACGTACGCCACGAAGCGCTACGGCGACGTCCCGGTGCTGGACACCGTGGCGGTGCACGACGAGGAGACCGGCGCGCTGACCGTGCTCGCGGTCAACCGGGGCACCGCCGACCTCGCCCTCGACCTGGACCTGCGCGGCCTGCCCGGCCTGGCCGGGGCGGCCCACCTGACCCTCGCCGCCGGGGACGACCCGGACGCCGTCAACACCGAGGCCGAGCCCGACCGGGTCACGCCCCGGGAGCTGGCGGCACCCACCCCCGACGGGGGTCGCTGCGCGGTGCTGTTGCCGGCGGTCTCCTGGAACCTGCTGCGCTTCGCCCCCACCGGCGCGTAGCACCCGGTGGGGGCGGGTGAGAAGGGGGCCCTTCTCTACCTCAGGCGTTGACCGGGGGCCCTTCCTTGCGCGCGAGGCGGTTGCGGCGGTAGCCGTAGCCGAAGTAGATGATCCCGCCGAGCACCATCCAGATCAGGAACCGGATCCAGGTCTCCACCGACAGGTTGAGCATCAGGTAGAGGCAGGCCAGCGCGGAGACGATCGGCAGCACCGGCGAGAACGGCACCCGGAACGGCCGCTCCAGGTCGGGGCGCTTGCGGCGCAGGATCGGCACGGCCACCGAGACCAGCACGAACGCGCAGAGCGCGCCGATGCTGACCAGGTCGGCCAGGGCCGACAGCGGCAGGAAGCCGGCGAGCAGCGCCACGGCCACCGTCATGACGGCCGAGATCCGGTACGGGGTGCCCCAGCGCGGGTGCACCTTGGCCACCGACGGCGGGATCAGCCCGTCGCGGCTGATGGCGAAGCCGATCCGGCCCATGGCCACCAGGTCCACGAGGATCACGCTGGTCAGGCCGGCGACGGCGGCGATGGAGACGAGGATGCCGGCCCACTCGGCCCCGACCGCGTTGAACGCGGAGGCGATCGGCGCGCCCCGGTCGATCTCGGTGTAGGGGACCATGCCGACGACGACCAGCGAGACGCCGATGTAGAGCACGGTGGAGATCAGCAGGGTGCCGAGCAGGCCGAGGGTGAGGTCCCGCTTGGGCCGCCGGGTCTCCTCGCCGAGGTTGGCCACGGCCTCGAAACCGGTGTACGCGAAGAAGACCACGGCGGCGGCGCTGAGCACGCCGACGAACCCGAACACGGACGGCTCCAGCCCGAACAGCGCTTGGGTGACGGGCTGCTTGATCCCGTCGTCGCCGGCGCCGGCGGGCTCGGCCGGCGGGATGAACGGGGTGAGGTTCGCGGTCTTCACGAAGAACAGGCCGGCGACCACGATGAAGACGCAGATGGCCACCTTGACCAGCACGAGCAGGTTGGTGACCCGGGCGGACTCGCGGATGCCGACGATCGCCACGACGCCGAGCAGCAGCACGACGGCGATCGCGCCGACGTTGACGATGCTGCCCTCCTCGCCGAACCAGGCGGTGGGCAGGCCGAGCAGTTCGGCGAGGTAGCCGGACCAGCCGCGGGCCACCACGGCCGCGCCGAGGGCGAACTCCAGCAGCAGGTCCCAGCCGATGATCCAGGCGACGATCTCGCCCATGGTCGCGTACGCGTAGGTGTAGGCGCTGCCGGCGGTCGGCACGCTGGAGGCCAGTTCGGCGTAGCAGAGCGCGGCGAGCAGCGCGACCACGCCGGCGATGGCGAACGAGATCACCACGCCGGGGCCGGCGCTGTCGCGGGCCTCGATGCCGGTGAGGGTGAAGATGCCGGTGCCGATGACGATGCCGATGCCGAAGCCGGTGAGGTCACGCGCGCCGAGGCGGCGCTTGAGACCGAGGCCGCCGTCCTCGCCGTCCGCCTCGCCCTGGGCTATCACGTCCTTGATCGGTTTGGTACGCAGCACGGACACCGCGCTCACCCCTCCCACCGTGCGACCACCACCGTGGCGGCCGGTGACCGGCCAAGCTACCCAGCCCGGCGACCCGCGAATCACGACTTCGGGTGTCGATACGGTCACGGTCCGCCACGCGGCCGAGGCGCTCCGGTACGGGTTCGAGGTCGGGAGGGCATCGATCCGGCCGGAGGTCTTGCGCCGGGCCCGCCCGGTGTGAAAATTTCCTACCAGCGCAAGATTGACTGCGGCGGTTCTTGCCGCAGCAAGCATCGCGCCCGCCCGCCGAGCCCCACCGAAGGGACGCACCGGATGAAGGCAACTCGGCTCAGAGCCGCCGGGCTGGCCGTGGCCCTGCTCGGCGCGCTCGTCGCCGCCCCACCGACCGCCGCCGCCGCGGCTGCGAACGGCAGCGGCACCGCCACGCAGGCCGACACCACCGCCGCCTGCGCCACCGACCCGGCCACCCCGAAGCGGCAGTTCCGGGCCATGTGGATCTCGTCGGTGGTGAACATCGACTGGCCGACCAAGGCGTCGCAGACCGCCCCGGACCGCGCCGCCGCCCAGCGGGCGGAATACCTGGGCTGGCTCGACCTGGCGCAGCGGCTGCACCACAACGCGGTGGTGGTGCAGGTCCGGCCCACCGCCGACGCGTTCTGGCCGTCGCCGCACGAGCCGTGGTCGGAGTACCTGACCGGGGTGCGCGGGCAGGACCCGGGCTGGGACCCGCTGGCGTTCCTCGTCGACGAGGCGCACAAGCGCAACCTGGAGTTCCACGCCTGGTTCAACCCGTACCGGATCTCCATGCCGGCCCCCGGCGGCGCGGGCGCGGACCTCACCCAGCTCGCGCCCGACCACCCGGCCCGCCAGCACCCCGAGTGGACGTTCGCGTACCCGCCGGCCGGCGTCGCCGGCAGCCGGCTCTACTACAACCCCGGCGTCCCGGCGGTCCGCGAGTTCGTCCAGACCGCCATGATGGACGCCGTCACGCGGTACGACGTCGACGGCGTGCACTTCGACGACTACTTCTACCCCTACCCGAGCGGCACCTACCAGGTGCCCGACGACGCGACGTTCGCCGAGTTCAACCGGGGCTTCACCGACCGGGCCGACTGGCGGCGGGACAACATCGACCTGCTGATCCGGGAGATGAACGACCGGATCAAGGCCGCGAAGCCGTGGGTGAAGTTCGGCGTCAGCCCGTTCGGCATCTGGCGCAACGCCTCGGCCGACCCGAACGGCTCGGACACCACCGGCAGCCAGTCGTACGACATCATCTCCGCCGACACCCGCAAGTGGGTCAAGCAGGAGTGGATCGACTACATCGTGCCGCAGCTCTACTGGTACATCGGCCAGTACCCGGCGGCCGACTACGCCCGGCTGGTGCCGTGGTGGGCCGAGACGGTGCGCGGCACCCGCGTGCAGCTCTACATCGGCCAGGCCGACTACAAGAGCGGCGACCCGGCGTACGGGTCGTTCTGGCAGAACCCGCGCGAGTTGTCCGACCACCTGACGCTCAACCGGGCGTACCCGGAGGTGCTGGGCAACGTGCACTTCTCGGCCGTGCAGGTGCGGGCGAACCGGCTCGGGGCGACCGACCTCTACGCCGCCGAGCACTACGCGCGCCCCGCCCTGGTGCCGGCGATGCCGCACCTGCCGGCGAAGCCGCTGCTGCCCCCGGTGGTCACCGGCGCGCAGCGGCAGGCCGACGGGGTGCGGCTGAGCTGGCGGCAGCCGGCCGACGGCGTGGGCCCGCTGGGCCGGGCCACGTCGTACGCGATCTACCGGTTCGACGGGACCGGCCCGGCCGGCGCGTGCGGCTTCGCCGACGCGTCCCGCCTGGTCGGCACCGTCCGGGCCACCCCCGGCACGACCCAGTCCTGGGTGGACGCCACCGCCGAGGCCGGCGCGCGGTACACGTACCACGTGACGGCGCTGGACCGGCTGTGGAACGAGAGCCCCGTCAGCCCGCCGCGCTTCGTGCGCTGAGGGCTGGCGGCACGGACGAGTGCCCCGGGCGCCCCAGCGTCCGGGGCATTCGTCTGTTTCAACTGATGTCACCAGATGTTGGTTTATGACGTACTCGACCCTCCGCGGTGTGATCGACACTTGTCGAATCCGGTGACCCGCCGGTAACCAGCCACACCGCACACCCCCGCGGAGGTCCCCCCGTGCCCAGACGCCTCGCCACAGTCCTCGCCTCCGGCGCGCTCGCCCTGCTCGCGGCGCTCGCGGTCGCCTCCCCCGCGACCGCCGCCGTCAGCACCAGCCAGAAGCTCAGCGTGCTGTCGAGCTGGACGCAGACCAGCGCCAGCAGCTACAACACCTGGAACTCGGCCCGGCAGAACCAGTCCGCCTGGGCCGAGTACGCCTTCAACTGGTCCACCGACTACTGCTCGTCCAGCCCGGACAACCCGCTCGGGTTTAACTTCAAGCTCTCCTGCCAGCGGCACGACTTCGGCTACCGCAACTACAAGGAGATGGGCCAGTTCCCGGCCAACAAGGCCCGGGTGGACAGCGCCTTCTACGAGGACCTGAAGCGGGTCTGCGCCACGTACAGCTCGGTGGTCCGCCCCGCCTGCTACAGCCTCGCCTGGACCTACTACGAGGCGGTCAGCATCTTCGGTTCCGTCGCGGCGGTCCGGCAGGCCGACATCGACCGCGCCGCCCGCATCAAGTCCGCCGCCGAGCGCTGAGGCGCGAGGAAGGGCCCCCTGTCAACGCATTCCGCACAGCAGGGGACCCCTCCTAACAGCAGCCCTCGGCGGGGCGCGCCGGGGCAGGGGCGGGCGCGGGGGCAGGCGCCGGCATGCCGGTGGCCGCGAAGCGCGTCGAGTCCACCCCGAGGTCGGGGTGCTCCACCGCCAACGCCAGCGCCGCCGCCTCCTCCAGCCCCAGCTCGCTCCCCTGCGCGTACGCCTCGTCGAACGCCACGTCGCCCATCTCCCGGCGCAGCACGGCCTGCCGTTCCAGCCAGTACGCCCCGTAGATGCCCGGAGTCGACCGCAGGCTCTCCCGGGTCGCCTGCGCCGCGCCGAAGAGCCGGGCGGCGGTCAGCGGGTCGCCGCCGGCCGCGCAGCGCACCGCGATCGCGTTCAGCGTGTCGCAGGCCCGGCGGTGGAAGCCGTGGCTCATCCGCGAGCGCAACGCCACCAGCAGGTGCTCGTGCGCGGCCACCAGGTCGCCCCGGGCCAGCGCCACCATGCCGAGCAGCATGTCCACCGACCGGCGCCCCCGGTCCGCCGGGCGGGCCGCCTCGACCGGGCGGGCCGCGCCGAGCAGCTCCGCGGCCTCCGCCAGCGCGCCGCGCCGCCAGAGCAGCTCGGCGAGGCTGAGCACCGCGAACAGGGCGTCCCCCGCCACCTCCCGCTCGTGTGCCCAGGCGATGACCTCCCGGCAGGCCCGCTCGGCGTCGGCGAACTGCCCCATGTCGACCAGCGGGGCGGCCCGCCCGGCCAGCACCCGGGCCAGCAGGCCGGCGTCGCCGGCCCGGCGGGCCGCCGCCTCGGCCTGCTGCGAGTAGCGCAGCTCCTCCGCGAACTCGCCGTCCGCGCCGGCGTGCAGCGAGTGCATGTAGTACGCGGCGGCCAGCTCGGCGTCCGGCACGTGCTCCCCGGTCTCGGCCATCCGGCCGTAGAGCCGGAACAGCCAGAGGCGTCCCTCCCGGGCCAGCCCGCGCTCCCGCCACCACTGGTCCAGCCCACCGGCCAGGCACAGCCCGTTGCGGGCGCTGCCGCCGGTCGCGCACCAGCGCAGCGCGGCGCGCAGCTCGCCGGCGAGCGGGTCGAGGGCGTACAGGGAGAGGGTCGTCGGCCGGCCGTCCGGCCCGAGGTAGGCCCGCCGCAGCGCGCGCGTCGACCAGGCCAGGTGCCGGTCCCGGGCCGCCCGCTCCTCACCCGCCTGGGCCAGCCGCCGCGCCGCGTACGCCCGGATCGGGTCGAGCATCCGGTACGTGCTGCCCGACGCGTGCGGCTCGGCCAGGATCATCGACTTGTCCACCAGCACCGACAGCGGGTCGAGCGGGTCGTCGTCGAGCAGCCACTCCACCGTCGGCAGGTCCACCGGGCCGGCGAAGACCGCCAGCCAGCGCAGCAGCCGGGCCGCCCGGGGCCCGAGCGTCCGGTACGACCACGTGACGGTGGCCTGCATGGTGAGGTGCCGCTCGGCGGCCGACCGCTGCACGGCCCGGGTCGCCGGGGTGGGCGGTGCGTTGCCCCGGGACGCCGCCACCAGGTCGACGGTGTCCTGCTGGTTGCCCGTCCAGCCGGGCTCGTCCCGGGGCGGCTGGGGGGCGGCGTCCCGGCCGGCGTCGAGGGTCCCGAGCACGTCGTCGAGGCGCTCGGCGAGCTGCCCGACGGAGAGCACCCGCAGCCGGGCGGCGGCCAGCTCGATGGCGAGCGGCAGCCCGTCGAGCCGACGTACCACCCGCCGCAGGTCGGCCGACTCGACCGGGGCCGGCTCCCGGCCGCCCCGGGCCGCCGCCGTGCGGTCCAGCAGCAGCGCCACCGCGTCGCTCTCCGCACCGCCCGGCCGGGGCTCCACGGACAGCGGCGGGATCCGCCACACCACCTCGCCGGGCAGGCCGAACGACTCGCGGCTGGTGGCCAGCACCCGGACCCCGCCCCCGCCGGCGAGCAGCAGGGAGATCAGCTCGGCGCAGGCGGCCGGCTGGGCGTCGCAGGTGTCCAGCAGGATCAGCATCCGGCGGGCGGCGGCGTACTCGACGAGGGTGTCGACCATCCGGCGGCCGGGCTCCGGACGCAGCCCGAGCACGGCGGCCACCGCGAACGCCACCAGCCCGGGGTCGGTCACCGTGGCGATGTCGACGAACCAGACGCCGTCCGGATATTCCTCCACCATGCCGGCCGCCAGCTCGACGGCGAGCCGGGTCTTGCCGGCCCCGCCCGCCCCGAGCACGGTCACCAGCCGGTGCCCCGCCGTGAGCCGGCGCAGCGCGGCCCGCTCCGCCTCCCGGCCGACGAAGGAGGTGACCTGGGTCGGCAGGTTGTGCGCCACCGCGTCGGCGGTGCGCGGCCGGGGGAACTGCCGCTCCAGGCCGGGCGCGAGCAGCTGGAACAGCCGCTCCCGGTCGTCGAAGCCGCGCAGCCGGTGCAGGCCGAGGTCCAGCAGGGACGCGCCCGCCGGCAGCGGGGAGGCGAGCCGCGCGGTGGCCGCCGAGCAGAGCACCTGCCCGCCGTGGGCGGCGGCGGCGACCCGGGCGGCCCGGTGCACCTCGTGGCTGGCGTACTCGCCGTCGCGGGGCTCCGCCCAGCCGGTGTGCAGGCCCATCCGGACGCGGGGCGCGGCCTCCGGGGCCGGCCAGTCGTGCGCCGCGAGCGCGCGCTGCGCGGTGAGGCAGGCGGTGAGCGCGGCACCGGCGTCGGGGAACGCGATGAAGAACGAGTCGCCCTCGGTGAGCAGCTCCGCGCCGTCGGTGCGGGCCAACGTGTCCCGCAGCAGCCTGCGATGCTCCCGCAGCACCGGACGGTACCCGGGACCGAGCAGCTGGGCCAGGCGCGTCGAACCCTCGATGTCGGTGAACACGAAGGTCACCCATCCGCTCGGGAGGTGGACCACTGGCGACATGCGTCGAACCTCCGCCCCCGTGACGACGGGTACATGCTGCCCTATGGTCGTGCCGTCACGCATCGTGAGAACGGATGGGCGCAATCCGCCCCAAGGTGCCAAGCGGGGCCGGAAACGGCAGGACCCGGGCCGTTACGGCCCCGTCGGGCCAGGTCGGGCGGGCCTGGGCCGGGTGCGGCGGGCCGGCCCGGGGGCCAGGGTCGCTCGGGGCGGGGCCGATCGGGGCGGGGTCAGCAGCCGCACCCGCCACCGCAGCAGCCGCCACCGCCGCCGGCGGAGGGGGCCGGCGCGGCCGCGCCCGCGCCGCCACGGCCGGTCACGGCCACGGTGGACAGGAGCTTGACGGTGTCGGCGTGCCCGCCCGGGCAGGACGCCGGCTCACCGGCCTGCGCCATCGGACGGTTGACCTCGAAGGTGTCGCCGCACGCGCGGCAGCGGAACTCGTACCGGGGCATGGCACCAGGGTACGACCGGGCCTGACTCCGGGCGGGACATGGGTGATACTCGACGGGTGGTGGACGGCGAGGACAGAGCGACGGTTCGGCCCCTGCGACCGGCCGCGCCGCCCGAGGGCCCGGGTGGTGTGCCGCCACGCGCCCGGGTGCCCCGCCCCCGCCGCCCCTGGCTGCGGGGCGAGTCGCCCGCCGACGCCCCGCCGCCGGCCGCAGCCCCACCGACCGCCGACGCCCCGCCGCCGGCCGAACCGGAGCCGGCGAAGCCCGAACCGGTAAAGACGGAGCCGGTCGAGCCGAAGGCGAAGGAACCGGCCGAGCCAGAGGCGAACGAGACGACCAAGCCGACGGCGAAGGAAACCACCGAGCCGACGGCGGAGAAGCCGGCGGAGCCGGAGGCGGAGAAGCCGGCGGAGGTCGAGCCGGAGAAGCCGGCCGAGCCCGGGGCGGCGAAGGCCGAACAGGGGGCGGCGAAGCCGACCGGGGTGGCCCGTCGGCGTCGGGTGCCGTTCGCCCACGCCGTACGCATGCCGCCGCCCCGGCAGGCGGCGGTCGCCGCCGCCCGCGCCACCCGGGCCTGGTCCCGCCGCCCGAGCGGCCGGCTCACCCTGCCCGGCCTGTTCCTGCTCGCGCTGGTCGCCGGCACGGCCGCCGCCGGGGCGCTGCTGGTGCCGGCGTCCGCGCCGAAGCCCCGCCCGGTGGCGGTGGACGGCACCGCCGGCACGCCGGGGGCCGGCACGGCGACGCCGCAGGGCGGGCTGCTGCCCGGCGGGTCGGCCACCCCGCTGCCGCCCGGCGCGACGGCGGTGCCCGGCGCGAGCGCGGGGCCGGTCGTGCCGGTGCCGAACGGCCGACCGGCGGACGCCCTCGCCGCGTGGGCCCAGCAGACCGGGGCGAAGGTCGGCATCTCGCCGGTGGCCATGCAGGCGTACGGGTACGCCGAGCTGGCGCTCGCCCAGACCACCCCGGGCTGCCGGCTGAGCTGGACCACCCTCGCCGCGATCGGGTACGTCGAGTCGAACCACGGCCAGGCGAACGGCGCGACCCTGGGCCCGGACGGGCAGGCGCTCCCGGAGATCATCGGCGACGCGCTCGACGGCAAGGGCGGGCGGCAGCGGATCACCGACACCGACCGGGGGCTGTACGACAAGGACACCGTCTACGACCGGGCGATCGGGCCGATGCAGTTCATCCCGACGACCTGGCAGGAGATCGGCGCGGACGCCGACAACGACGGGCGCAAGAACCCGCACGACCTGGACGACGCGGCCCTGGCCGCCGGCAACTACCTGTGCAAGGGTGGCCGGAACATGACGGTCCCGGGCGACTGGTGGGGGGCCATCCTGTCGTACAACGACGTGCGCCGCTACGCCCAGGACGTCTTCGACAAGGCCAACGAGTACGGGCTGGCCAGCCGCCGCCTGTGAGGTGATCGCCGGGCCCGCGGGAGAAACCGGGCGCGTCCAAGAACTGGACACTTCCGTCAAGCTGCCGTAAGCGGCAAGCTAGACGGGTGATGGTGCGCGAATGGGACCCCCGGACCGCGTCGCCCGCCGAGCTCGCGTCGCTGCTGGACACGCTGAACGCGGTGCTGGCGGCCGACCTCCCGCAGGACCCGCCGTGGCGGGGGACCCACCTGCGGGAATACCTCTCCGAGGTGATGCCCGGCGAGCGGCGGATCTCCTGGGTGGCCCAGGCCGACCCGGCCGCCGGTGGCGCGCCCGGCCCGATCCTCGGCCACGTCCACGTGCTGCTGCTCGGCGACATCGGCGTGCTGGAGGTGCTGGTGCATCCGTCGGTGCGCCGCACCGGCCTGGGTCGGGACCTCGCCCGGGTGGCCGCCCGCCGGGTCTACCAGGAGGGCTTCCAGTCGATCGGGGTCGAGGTCGTCGGCGGCACCCCGGCGGTGGCGTTCTACGAGGCGTTGGGCTTCTCCCGGGAGTACGTGGAGACCCGCAGCGTGCTCGACCTGTCCGGGGTGGACTGGTCGGCGCTGGCCGAGATGGCCACGGGAGTCGGCGCGGGATACCGGGTCCAGTTCTGCCCGGGCGGCCCGCCGGACGACCTCATCGAGGCGTACGCGCGGGCGAAGGCCGAGGTGCGCGACGTGGACGACGGCGAGCTGCGCCCCAGCTCGTACGACCCGCAGCGGCTGCGGGACAGCCTGGCCACGCTGCACCGGCGCGGCATGAAGCCGTACATCGTGCTCGCCACCCACGACCGCACCGGCGAGGTGGCCGGGCTGACCGAGGTGGTGGTGCCGGCGCAGCACCCCACCCGGGCCGACCAGTACGACACGATCGTGGTGCAGGAGCACCGGGGCTACGGCATCGACCGGGCGATCAAGGCGCGGATGCTGCTGGAGCTGCGCTCGGCCGAGCCCACCCTGACCGAGGTGCAGACCTGGAACGCCCAGGCCAACGAGGCGATGCTGAAGGTCAACGCCGAGCTGGGCTACCGACCGGACCGGGAGTGGTGCGAATACGGCGTGGACGTCGCCGAGCTGGTGCACCGCCTCGGCGGCTGAGTCGGCTATTCACCAAAGCGCCCCGTGGGGGATGGACGGCGGACAGCGCCGCCGCTTAACGTGCGTTCGTTCACGTCCACCCATCGTGGAGGCCCCATGCGCCCGCGCCGCAGAACTGCCGCGCTCGCGACCGCCGTAGCCGTCACCATCCCGGTCATCGGCGTCGCACCCACCGCGGCCAGCGCCGCGCCCACCGACCTGTTCATCTCGGAGTACGTCGAAGGCTCGTCCAACAACAAGGCGATCGAGCTGTACAACGGCACCGGTGCCCCCGTCGACCTCACCGCCGGTGGATACCAGCTCCTGCTCTACTTCAACGGCAACACCACGGCCACCACCCTGGCCCTCACCGGGACGGTGGCGGCGGGCGACACGTTCGTCTTCGCCGCCGCCTCGGCCGCGCCGGCGATCCTCGCCCAGGCCGACCAGACGACCACCGCCAGCCTGTTCAACGGCGACGACGCGATCGTGCTGCGCCGGGGCACGACGGTGCTCGACTCGATCGGCCAGGTCGGCGTCGACCCGGGCACCGAGTGGGGCAGCGGCCTGACCAGCACCGCCGACAACACGCTGCGGCGGCTGCCCACCGTCACCTCCGGCGACACCGACCCGTCGGACGCCTTCGACCCGGCCGCCCAGTGGGCCGGCTTCGCCACCGACACGTTCGACGGGCTGGGCGCGCACACCGTCGACGGCGGCGGCCCCGTCGACCAGCCCGCCACCGTCACCTGCGGCGGGGCGCTGACCACGTCCGCCGGCACCGCCGCCAGCCGCGAGGTCACCGCCACCGACCCGGACGACACGATCGTCGACCTGGCGGTCACCTCGGTCGCGCCGGCCCCGGCCACGGGCACGATCAGCCGCACCGGGTTCACCCCGGCCGACGCCGTCGGCGGCACCGCCCGCGCCACGGTCGCCACCAGCGCCGACCTGGCCGCCGGGGCGTACACCGTGACCATGACCGCGACCGACACGGACGGCGCCACCGCCACCTGCGCGCTGGCCGTGACCGTGACCCGGGAGCTGACCGTCGGGGAGGTGCAGGGCCCGACCACCGACGCCGAGTCCGGCCCGGCCGACCGGTCGCCGCTCGCGCCGGCCTCCGGCAACGGCACGAGCAGCACGCTGTACGACGTGCGCGGCGTGATCACCCAGCGCACCCTGGCCCGGACCTCGGCCGGGGCCGACCAGTACGGCTTCTTCCTGCAGAGCCGCGCCGACGACACCGACGGCGACCCGAACTCCTCGGACGGCATCTTCGTCTTCATGGGCGCGTTCACGTCGCTGATCGGCGGCTACGTGCCGACGGTGGGCGACGAGGTGGTGCTGCGGGCCCGGGTGTCCGAGTACTACAACATGACCCAGCTCTCCGGGGCCTCCCTGGTGCGCAAGGTCGCCTCCGGGCTCGACGTGAACGCCGTCGTCGCCGTCGACGACGCGGTGCCCCCGGCCGACCTGGCCGCCGCGCAGCGGTTCTGGGAGCGGCACGAGGGCGCGCGGGTGCGGGTCCGGGCCGGCAGCGGCGCGGTGAGCGGCCGGGACGTGTTCGCGTCCACGGCCGACTCGGAGGTGTGGGTGGTCGACCGGGACGACCCGCTGCTGGGCCGCGCCGACGCGTACGCCCGCCGGGTGTTCCGCGACGCGCACCCGCTGGACAACGACGCGACCCGCCGCTTCGACGACGGCAACGGCCAGCGGATCATGCTGGGCACCATGGGCGTCAAGGCCACCGCCGGGGACAACGCCGCGCTGCTGCCGCCGGCCCGGACCTTCGACACCCTCACCGAGGACGCGTACGGCGCGCTCTACTTCTCGTTCGAGAAGTACGGCGTCCAGGTCGAGCGGGCCGCCTTCGCGGCCGGGGCCGACCCGTCGAAGAACAACCCGCCGCAGCCGGCCGACCGGTCGCGGGAGATCGCGGTCGCCACGTACAACGTGGAGAACCTGTACGACTACCGGGACGACCCGTTCGACGGCTGCGACTTCACCGGCAACGCCGGCTGCACCGGGGTCAGCCCGCCGTTCGACTACGTGCCGGCCAGCGAGGCCGACTACCGGGAGCACCTGACCGCGCTCGCCGACCAGATCCGCACCGACCTGCACGCGCCGGACCTGATCCTGGTGCAGGAGGCTGAGGACCAGGACATCTGCTCCGTCTCCGGCGGCGCGCTGGTGTGCGGCGACACGAACGACGCCGACGGCGCGCCGGACACCCTCCAGGAGCTGGCGCTGGCCGTGGCCGCCGCGGGCGGGCCCGCGTACGCCGCCGCGTACGACCGGACCGGCGCGGACGCGCGGGGCATCACCGCCGGGTTCCTGTACCGCACCGACCGGCTGTCGCTGCCCGAGGCGACCGCCACCGACCCGCTGCTCGGCTCCGCGCCGACGGTGCCGTACCGGTCGGCGGGGCTGCCGTCCAACGCGGACGTGCAGAACCCGAAGGCGCTCAACGCGGTGCTGCCGGCCGACACCGACACCTCCACCGGCAAGGACGGCAACAACGTCTACACGCGGGCCCCGCAGCTCGGCAGGTTCTGGGTCAAGGCGGCCCCGGGCTCGTCCGAGGGCTACCACCTGTGGGCGCTGAGCAACCACTTCTCGTCCGGGCCGGACAGCCGGGTCGGCCAGCGCACCGAGCAGGCCCGCTACGGTGCCGCGCTGGTCACCGCGATCCACAACGCGGACCCGAACTCCCGGGTGGTGTACGGCGGGGACCTGAACGTCTTCCCCCGCCCCGACGACCCGATCGCCACCGGGGCCGACCCGACCCCGTCGGACCAGCTCGCCGCGCTCTACGACGCGGGCCTGCACAGCCTGTGGGACGACCTGGTCGCCGAGGTGCCCTCGTCGGCGTACTCGTACAGCTTCCAGGGGCAGGCGCAGACGCTGGACCACCTGTTCGTCAACGACGCGCTGCGCGACGACCTGGTGCAGGTGCGGGCGGCGCACGTCAACGCCGACTGGCCGGCGGAGTTCACCGGGGACGGTTCGCGCGGCTCCAGCGACCACGACCCGCAGGTGGCCCGGTTCCGCTCCCGCGCGTCGCTGAGCGTCGCCGACGCCACGGTGGCCGAGGGCGACAAGGGCACCCGCCCGCTCACCTTCACCGTCACCGTGTCCCGGCCGCTGTCCCAGCCGGCCCTGATCTGCGCCGCCACCTACGGCACCACGGCGCAGGCCGGGTCGGACTACGAGCCGTACGTCGGTTGCAAGGTCCTCGCGGCCGGGCAGACCTCGCTGACCTTCGCGGTCACCGTGCGCGGCGACCGCAAGCGCGAGGCCGACGAGAAGGTGAACCTGCTCGTGGCCGGCGTGCCCGGCCTGCACCTGGCCGACCCGCTGGCCGTCGGCACCATCGCCAACGACGACTGACCCGCACGGCGCCCCACGGCGGCCCGTCGCCCGGCTCCTGGCCGGGCGGCGGGCCGTCAGCCGTACGGGGGGACGGCGCGCGGCGGTGGCGGCACGTGCCGGAGCTTCGCGACCCGGACCTCCCACCGGCTGCGGCGACGCATCGCGTCCCGGTAGGCGCGGTTGCGGTAGAAGGTCTCCGGCGGGCGGGCCAGCCCGTAGACGTCGGCCCACCACTCCCCCGGCTCGGGGTCGAGAATGGTGTCCAGGTGCGACGGGTAGCGGCGATCGGCCCCGTCGCGGGCGTCGTCGCGGTCGCGCATCGGCTGCAGCACCCGGCCGAACTCGTCCACCACTGCCAGCCGGAAGCCCGCCACCGCGAGGAGCCGGCGCAGCATCGCGATGCTGGGGGTCAGCGCGCCGGCCTCGATCCGCCCGATCGTGGACGGGTGCACCCCGGCGTGGGCGGCCAGCTCGCGTTGGCTGGCGTCGGCCCGCCGCCGCACGGCCCGGATGATGCCGGCCGCCGGCCACGGGATGTCGAACGGCTCGGTCAGCATCGCCGACGGCTCGTCGCCGGCTGTGGACTCGCCGCCTGCCGGATCGGCGTCCGTGGGCTCGCCGGCTGCCGGATCGGCGTCCGTGGCCTCGCCGGCTGTCGGGTCGCCGGACTCGGCGTCGTCGCCTCCGGGGGCGTCGTCCGGCTGCGGTGGCGCGGTGTGGGCTGCCATGGGTTCACGTTCCCCGGCCGCGCGGACCGGTCGCAACCCCGCCCCACGCGACTGTGGATAACCGGGCGTCTGGCGGTAACCCAGCCGTCCGCGGCGGCTGCGGATGTGGCTGGGGCTGGGGCTGCGGACCGGCGCAAGGGCCGGGGCCGATCGCGGCGCGGGCAACCACTCCCCCCGGCCCCTTTGCTCTGCACCCGCCGACGCAGCAGTCACCCTAGGTGAGCGTTGCGCCCGTGGGTGCAGAGCAAAGGAGGCGGAAAGGAGGGTTGGGGTCCGGCGCGAAGGGCACACAAAAGGGACAGCAGGGAGCGAAGGGTAGACGAGGGCGCGTAGCCCAGATGCGCTCAGTAACGCTCGCGGAGCAGGCGGGCGGCCTCGACCGCCCAGTAGGTGAGGATGATCTGCGCCCCGGCGCGCCGGATCGAGGTCAGCGTCTCCAGCATGACCCGCTCCCGGTCGATCCAGCCGTTCGCGGCGGCCGCCTCGACCATCGCGTACTCGCCGGAGACCTGGTAGGCGGCGACCGGGACGTCGACCGCCGCGCGCACCGCCGCCACCACGTCGAGGTAGGGCAGGGCCGGCTTGACCATCACGATGTCGGCGCCCTCGGCGACGTCGAGCGCGACCTCGCGCAGGGACTCCCGCAGGTTCGCCGGGTCCTGCTGGTAGGTGCGCCGGTCCCCGTCGAGGCACGACTCCACCGCGTCCCGGAAGGGGCCGTAGAAGGCAGAGGCGTACTTCGCCGCGTACGCGAGCACCGCCACGTCGGTGTGACCGGCGGCGTCCAGGGCCCGGCGGACCACGCCCACCTGCCCGTCCATCATCCCGGACGGGCCGACCACCCCGACCCCCGCGGCGGCCTGGGCGACCGCCATCTCGGCGTACGCGGCGAGGGTGGCGTCGTTGTCCACCTCGCCGTCGGGGGTGAGCAGGCCGCAGTGCCCGTGCGAGGTGAACTCGTCCAGGCACAGGTCGCTCATCACCACGGTCGCGTCGCCCACCTCGGCGACCACGTCGGCGATGGCGACGTTGAGGATGCCGCCCGGGTCGATGCCGCCGGAGCCGGTCGGGTCGCGCCGCTCGGGCACCCCGAAGAGCATGATCCCGCCCACGCCGGCCTGCACCGCCTCGGCGGCGGCCTTGCGCAGCGACTCCCGGGAGTGCTGGAGCACCCCCGGGAGCGACGCGATCTGCCGCGGCTCGGTCAGCCCCTCCTTGACGAACATCGGCACGACCAGCTCGGCCGGGTCGACGCGGGTCTCGGAGACCAGCCGCCGCACGGCCGCGTTGCGGCGCAGCCGGCGGGGCCGGATCTCGGGGTACGGCATGAGGGGCCTCCCTGTGCGAGCTGGCTGTGCAGCCGGTGCGGCTAGCGGAACCGCAGGGCGGTCGGCCCCTGCACCTTCGAGCCCCGGCGCTGCTTGGCCGGCATGGCGGCCAGCTTCTCGCGCAGCTCGACGGCGTAGGCGGCGAGCGCCTCCACGAGGTCGGGCACCGAGGCGTGCTGAGGCTGAACGTCGACCCGCAGGCCGAACTCCGTCGCGGTCTCCGCCGTCTTGGGCCCGATGACCGCAACAACGGTACGCGCGTGCGGCTTCCCGGCGATGCCGACCAGGTTCCGGACCGTGGAGGACGAGGTGAACAGCACCGCGTCGAACCCGCCCGACTTGATCGCGTCCCGGATCTCGGCGGGCGGCGGGGCGGCCCGGACCGTGCGGTACGCGGTCACGTCGTCGACCTCCCAGCCGCGCTCGGTGAGCCCGGCGGCGAGGGTCTCGGTGGCGATGTCGGCGCGCGGCAGCAGCACCCGGCCCACCGGGTCGAGGATCTCGTCGTGCGGCGAGAACTCGGCGAGCAGCCCTTCGGAGGACTGCTCCCCGGCGGGGACCAGCTCCGGCTGGATGCCGAACGCGCGCACCGCGTCGGCGGTGGCCTCGCCGATACAGGCGATCTTGACGCCGCCGAAGTGCCGGGCGTCCAGGCCGTGCTCGGCGAACTTCTCCCACACCGCGCGGACGGCGTTGACCGAGGTGAAGACCACCCAGGCGTACCGGCCGTCGACCAGGCCCTTGACCGCCCGCTCCATCTGGGCGGGGGTACGCGGCGGCTCGACCGCGATGGTCGGCACCTCGCACGGGATCGCCCCGTACGCGCGCAGCCGGGCGCTCATCACCCCGGCCTGCTCCTTGGTGCGCGGGACGAGCACCTTCCAGCCGTACAGCGGGCGGTTCTCCCACCAGCTCATCTTGTCGCGCTGGCCGACGCCCTCGCCGACGGTGAGCACGACCCGGCCGGTGAAGCCGAGCGCCGCCGCCACGAACGAGTCCACGGTCGACGTGGTCGTGTACTGGGTCTCCCCGGTGCCGTCGCCGGTCACCCCGACGCCGGTGGCGCCGTCGACCCCGGCGGCGAGCAGGCCGTCGCGGATCGCGGCCAGGTCACCGGCGTCCACGGCGAGCGCCAGCGAGCCCCGGCCGACGGCGGCGGCGAGCGCGTCGAAGTCCAGCGTGGTGACGTCCTCGACGTCGGCGGCGGTGCGTACGCCCGGCAGCGGCACGCCCGCGTAGGTGGCGACACCCTCGGCCTGCCCGACGCCCGGCACCACCTCGAAGTGCGCGGCGGTCCGGGCGACCGCCTGCACCTCCTTGACCACGGAGTCGTGGCCGAACGGGTCACCGGCGACCAGGTGCACGGCGTTCAGGCCGGACCTCGCGGCCGAGATCAGCACCTTCGCCACGTCACCCGGCACGCCCTCCGCCGGGGAGAACTGGGCATCGGACTTGGCCTGGGCGCGCACGGCGTCGAGCAGCGACTCGGGGACTCCCCGGTCGTATACCACCTGGTCGGCGTCGACCAGGGCGTCGTGCGCCCGGCGGGTCAGCAGGCCCGGGTCGCCGGGGCCGGCCCCGACGAACGCGATACGGCCGACGGGCTTACGGGTGCGGGTCATTCTGTGCTCCCAAATTGCTGGGTCCCCGGACCGGCGTTTCCTTCGTGGCCGAGGATCGAGTCGGCGCCGAGTTCGAGGAGTTCGGCGGCGAGTGCCTTGCCGATCTCCGCCGCGTCGGCGGGCGTTCCGGTGCGGGACAGCCGGAGGTCTCGCGTGCCGTCCGGGCTGATCACCGCCCCGCGCAGGTAGATCTCATCGCCGGCGTCGCCTTCGGCGAGTTCCGCATAGGCGGCGACGGGTGCGCTGCACCCGGCCTCCAGGGTGGCCAGCAGCGCCCGTTCCGCGGTGACCGCGGCCCGGGACGGTGCGTGGTCGAGCACCGCGAGCAGCTCGACCAGGTCGGTGTCGTCGGCCCGGCACTCCACGGCCAGCGCGCCCTGGGCGGGCGCGGGCAGCATGAGCATCGGGTCGAGCGTCTCGGTGATCACGTCGGTGCGACCGATCCGGGCGAGGCCGGCCCGGGCCAGGACCACGGCGTCGAGGTCGGCGTCCGGGCCGAGGACCCGCGCCAGGCGGGTGTCGATGTTGCCACGGATCGGGGTGACCTCCAGCTGCAGCCCGAGCGCGTGCAGCTGGGCGATGCGGCGCAGCGCGCCCGTGCCGACCACGGCGCCGGGCGGCAGCTCGGCGAGGGTAAGCCCGCCCTTGGCGACCAGCGCGTCGCGCGGATCCTGGCGGGGCGGCACCGCCGCGACGTGCAGCCCGGGGGCCGCCGCGGTGGGCAGGTCCTTGTAGGAGTGCACCGCGAGGTCGATGGTGCGGGCGGTCAGGGCGTCGCGCAGCGCGGAGACGAAGACGCCGACGCCGAGCCGGTGCACGGGGGCGGACGAGCGGTCGCCGGCGGTGACCACCTCGACGAGTTCGACCTCGCGGCCGGTCGCCTCGGTGAGCGCCGCGGCGACGTGGCCGGACTGGGCCATCGCCAGCGTGCTGCCCCGGGTGCCGAGGCGCAGGGGGGCGGTCATCTCTCGCCTCCGGGGTACGGGGTGGGGTCGGTGTCGACCACGTCGGGGACGGTGTCGACCGGGGACGTCTGCGGGACCTGGAGGTCGAACAGCTCGCGCAGCAGCGCCGCGTACTGGTCGCCGCCGGGCTCGGCGGCGAGCTGGCGGACCCGCACGGTGGGCTGGTGCAGCAGCCGCTGCACGACCCGGTGCACGGTGCGGGCCACCTCGGCGCGCTGGTCGTCGCTGAGGTCGGGGCGGCGCTGGGCCAGCCGGCGCAGCTCGGTGGCGACCACGTCCTCGGCCCGGCCGCGCAGGGCGGCCACGGTCGGGGCCACGTCGGCACCACGCAGCCAGGTGAGGAAGGACTCCACCTCGGCGGTGACGATCCGTTCGACGGCGGCGGCCTCGGCGGCGGCGGGACCGCCGGCCAGGACGGCCGCCATCCGGTCGATGTCGATCACCTCGACGCCGGGCAGCCCGGCCACGCCGGGCTCGACGTCGCGGGGCACGGCGAGGTCGAGCAGCACGAGCGGGCCCCGGTCGGGGTCGCGGTCGGCGAGCGCCCGGCTGACCACCTCGCGGGTGAGGACCGGTTCAGTGGCCGCGGTGGCGGCCACTACGATGTCCACTGTGGAGAGCACGTCGGTCAGCCCGGCCATCGGCGCGGCGCTGGCCCCGTACGACTCGGCCAGCCGCACGGCCCGGTCGGCCCCCCGGTTGGTCACGGTGAGCGGCCCCGCGCCGAGCCGGGAGAGCGTCGCCACACCCAGCGCGCCCATCGCGCCGGCGCCCACCACGAGGGCCGGGCGGCCGGCGAGCGCGCCGTCCAGGTGGCCGGCGGCCAGGTCGAGCGCGGCGCTGACCACGCTCTGGCCGGCCCGGTCGATCCCGGTCTCGGCGTGCGCGCGCTTGCCCACCCGCAGCGCCTGCTGCATCAGCTCGTGCAGCAGCCGGCCGGCGGAGTCGGCGCCGCTGGCCCAGTGGTACGCGTCGCGGAGCTGGCCGAGGATCTGCGCCTCGCCGACGACCATCGAGTCCAGCCCGGCGGCGACCCGGAAGACGTGGTCGACGGCGGCGGCGTCGTAGTGCACGTAGAGGTGGTTGGCCAGGCTCGCGGGCAGGGTGCCGGCCTGCTCGGCGAGGACGGCGCAGATGTCGCCGAGGCCGCCGTGGAAACCGGACACGGCGGCGTAGACCTCCACCCGGTTGCAGGTGGAGACCAGCACCGCCTCGCTCACGTACGGCTGGGCGAGCAGGTGGTCCAGGGTGCGGGTGAGGTCGGCCGGGCCGACCGCCAGCTGTTCCAGGGTGGCGACGGGAGCGGTGCGGTAGGACGCGCCGACGACGAGCAGTTTCACGTGCCGATCGCCTCCTGGGGGTCGGTGGCCGCGAGCCCGCCCGGCAGGGCCGTGAGGGCGGTGCCGCCGGTGGCGGGCAGCGCGGTCAGCGACGCCTTGCGGTGCTCGTGGAAGGACAGGATCTGCAGCTCGATGGCGAGGTCGACCTTGCGCACGTCGACCCCGTCCGGGACCGAGAGTACGCACGGCGCGAAGTTGAGGATGCTCGTCACGCCGACGGCGACGAGCTGGTCGGCGACCGCCTGGGCGGCCCGGGCCGGGGTGGCGATCACGCCGATCGCGATCGGCTCCTCGGCGGCGATGCGGGGCAGCTCGTCGACGTGCCGCACGACCAGGCCGTTGATCTCCTCGCCGACCCGCCCCGGGTCGGCGTCCAGCAGGGCGGCGATGCGGAAGCCGCGGCTGGCGAAGCCGTCGTAGCCGGCGAGGGCGTGACCGAGATTACCCACCCCGACCAGGGCGACGGCCCGCCGCTGGGTGAGCCCGAGCACGAACTCGATCTGCTCGACCAGCAGGGCGACGTCGTAGCCGACCCCGCGGGTGCCGTAGGAGCCGAGGTGGGACAGGTCCTTGCGGAGCTTGGCGGAGTTGACCCCGGCGGCGCTGGCCAGGCCCTCGCTGGAGACGGTCTCGTGACCGGACTCGGCGAGGTTGTGCAGGGCGCGAAGGTATTCGGGCAGCCGCGCGACGGTCGCCTCGGGCAGGTCCGGGAGCGCCGGTACGGCACCGGCGCGGCCGGACGCGCCAGGGTGACGGTGCTGCTGACTCATGAGACTCCGTGCGGTGCGATCCTCGGCCGGCTTCAGCGGCCTGCCGTATCGGGACTCCCGCTGGCGACCGAGATTGCCGGCTGTGCTAGCAGGACGCGTCGGAACTACAGAGTAGGCGCTTGTGAAGACACGCACAAATCGCGATCTTGAAGACCGGCGACCCGCCTCCACCTGCCCCTCCACCCCCCAAGATCGATCCGGCGCCTCGCGTGGCCCGCGCCGATTATTGCTCATTCCCGACTTCCGTCACCAATCGCGCGAGCGCCGCGCCCGCCGTCGCCCCGTCCCGCCCAGCGGCGCGCCCGGCCGACGGTAGGGCTGGCACCACCAGCAAGAGGACGGCCGACGGGATTCCGACGGCGGGGCCGGCGTCCCTAGCCTCGAACCATGACCACCGCCACCACGGCCGAACCGGCCGCCCTCCCGCCCAGCGTCCCCCGCCGACTCCTGCGCGACTCCGGGTACGTGCTGCTCGGCTTCCCGCTCGCCGTGGCCGGCTTCGTGGTCCTGGTGGCGGGGCTGGCGCTGGGCGTGGGACTGGTGGTGACCGTGATCGGCCTGCCCGTCCTCGCCGCCACCCTCTACGCCGCCCGGGGCTTCGCCGACGTGGAGCGGCTGCGGCTGACCGCCGTGCTCGGGCAGGACCGGGTGCGGCCCGAGTACCGCCGGGCCGAGGCGGGGGCCGGCGCCTGGCGGCGGATCCTCGTACCCATCGGGGACGTGCAGTCCTGGCTCGACCTGACCCACGGCATCCTCAACCTGGTCGTGGCCCTCGTCACCTTCGTGGTGACCGTCACCTGGTGGGCCGCCGCGCTCGTCGGCACGCTCTACTCGGTCTACGACTGGGCGCTGCCGCACCCGCCCGACGACCAGCCCCTCAGCGAGCTGCTCGGCCTGGGCGAATCGGCCGCCGCCCGGATCGGGGTCAACACCGCCGCCGGGCTGTTCTTCCTGGTCACCCTGCCGCTCGTGGTCCGGGGGTGCGCGCGCCTGAAGGCCGGCTTCGCCCGCGCCCTGCTCACCGGGGTGGCCGAGATGCGCAGCCGGATCACCGTCCTGGAGGAGCGGCGGCGGGCGGCCGCCTCCGCCGAGGCCACCGCGCTGCGGCGGCTGGAACGCGACATCCACGACGGCCCCCAGCAGCGCCTCGTCCGGCTCGCCATGGACCTCAGCCGGGCCCGGCACCAGCTCGCCGACGACCCGGAGGCCGCCGGCAGGACCCTCGACGAGGCCGTCGCCCAGACCCGGGACACCCTCGCCGAGCTGCGCGCCCTGTCCCGGGGCATCGCCCCGCCGATCCTGGTCGACCGGGGTCTACCCAGCGCCCTGGCCGCCCTCGCCGGACGCGGCCTGATCCCGATCGAACTACGGCTCGACCCCAGGCTGGACGCCCCGGGCGGGCGACTCGACCCGGCCGTGGAGAGCACCGCCTACTTCGTGGTCGCCGAGGCGCTGACCAACGTGGCCAAGCACAGCGGGGCGACGGAGTGCCGGGTCGAGGTCACCCGCGCCGACGACCGGCTGGTGGTCGCCGTCGCCGACGACGGCCACGGCGGCGCGCACCTGGCCAAGGGGCACGGCCTGACGGGGATCGCCGACCGGGTGCGCGCGGCGGGCGGCCGGCTCGACGTGCTCAGCCCGGCCGGCGGGCCCACCGAGGTCCGCGCGGACCTCCCGCTGTGACGACGGCGACCCCGGCGGCCACCGGCGACGGCCCCGCAGGCGCTCCCCGCGACACCCCCGACAGCGCCGCAGGCGCTCCCGGCGACGCCGCCGAGGGCCACGGCGTGATAGACAGCAGCATCATGCGGGTGGTGATCGCCGACGACGCCGTGCTGCTCCGGGAGGGGCTGGTCCGGCTGCTGACCGAGCGCGGGCACGAGGTGGTGGCCGCCGTCGGTGACGGCGACGCCCTGGTCGGGGCGGTCGTCGCCCACCGGCCCGACGTGTCGATCGTCGACGTGCGGATGCCGCCGTCGCACACCGACGAGGGGCTGCGCGCCGCGGTCGAGGCCCGCCGCCTCGTCCCCCGTACCCCGATCCTGGTGCTGTCCCAGTACGTCGAGGTGTCGTACGCCGACGACCTGCTGGCCACCACCGGCGGGGGCGGCGGCGGGGTGGGCTACCTGCTCAAGGACCGGGTGGCCGACATCGACGACTTCCTGGACTCGCTGGCCCGGGTCGCCTCCGGCGGCACCGTGCTCGATGCGGAGGTGGTCGGCCAGCTGCTGGTCCGCCGGCGGCGCGACGACCCGCTGCGGGAGCTGACCCCGCGCGAGCGCGAGGTGCTGGCCCTGATGGCCGAGGGGCACTCCAACACCGCCATCGCCCGGGCCCTCGTGGTCACCGACGGCGCGGTGGAGAAGCACGTCCGCAACATCTTCACCAAGCTCGGCCTGCCCCCGGACACCGCCCAGCACCGGCGCGTCCTGGCCGTCCTCGCCTACCTGCGCGGCTGACCGCCGCACCGCCCTTCCGCCCAGCAAGCCTCGCGGTCAGCGCAGGGTGGCGGCCAGGGCGACGGCCTCGGTGAGCGTGTCGGCCACCGGGTGGCCGGAGGCCCGCAGCCGGGTCGCGTCGGTGAAGCCCCCCGTGTACAGCACCGCCCGGCCGCCCACCGACTCGGCGGCGTCGGCGTCGTCGATCGAGTCCCCGATCAGCACCACCGCCCGGCCGTCCAATCCCAGCTCGGACAGGTGCTTGGCCAGCGACTCGGCCTTGCGGTCGCCGCCGACGGTGGCGCGCAGCCCGTCGACCCGGGCGAACCGCCCCGTCAGCCCGTAGGAGTGCACGGCGGGCACCAGCTCGTCGTGGAACCACATGGACAGCAGGGACTGGCTGCCCGGCCAGGTCGACATCGCCGCCGCCGCGTCGTCGGCGAGCGCGCAGGTGGTCAACCCGCTGCGGTACGCGTCGTGGAAGATCCGGTCCAGCTCGCCGAACGCCTCGTCGTCGACCGCCCGGCCGAGCACCCCGGCGTAGTAGTCGGCGATCGGGCGGCGGAACCGCACCCGGTGCTCGTCCGCGGTGACCGCCGGCCCGCCCACGCTGGCGAACGCCGCGTTGGTGGCCGCCACCACCAGGTCGAGGTCGTTGAGCAGGGTGCCGTTCCAGTCCCAGACGAGGTGGGGGCGCGCAGAGGTCATCCGAGCACGATAGGCGGCGGACGACCGCCGTGGGGACCGCCGGGTCGCGGTCAGAGCTGCGGGGTGGTCAGGTCCCGCAACAGCCGCTCCTCCTCCACCCGCCAGTACCCGTGCTCCTTGCCGTCGAGCAGCACCACCGGCAGCCGGTCGCCGTACTCGCGCTCCAGCTCGACGTCGGTGGTCACGTCCTTCTCGATCCACCGGTCGCCGGTGACCGCGACCACCCGGCCGAGCGCCGCCTTCGCGTCCTCGCAGAGGTGGCAGCCGGGGCGGGTGATCAGGGTGAGCCGGGCGTCACTGGACATCGGGAAACCTCCGTGCGGGTGTCGGCCGGGACCGCCCTGCGGCGGCCCGCGCCCGGACAGTCTCCCCCGACCCGTCGGTGCGACACACCCGGTACCGCCGACTCGGCCACGCACCGTACGCGGACGCGCCCCTGCGGACGCGCGGAAGTGCCGGCGCCACCCCGTGCGGGCAGGCGTCGCAGCCGTCGTCCCGGCCCCTCGCCGAGCGGGCCGATCGGGCGCTGAGCTGGGGTTATCCCTAACCAGCCCGGCGCGCGAAAGTCAACCTCCCCCGACGGACAACCGGTCCGGCACCGGTGCGACGGGGAAGCAAATACTTCTGCTCTGTGTAACGGACTTGCCACGCGCGGGTGACGTTGGCCCTATTATCACTCGGGTCGACTCACCCCATTTGCCGTGAGTCGACACCCCTCAGCCCGAGGAGGCCCCCCGTGCCTGTGAGCGCATTGGACCCGTACCTCAAGGGGATCTGCCGCCCGTCGGCACGTCCCGGACAAGCCCTGCCCGACGGCCCCGGCCGCGCCCGCGCCGGGGCGCCCCAGCGGTCCGCGGCGACCCTGACCGGGGAGGCACGGTGACCAGTTTCGGCTACGCGCAACGACCGGTCGGGCTGGCCGCGGCGGCCCGTGCCGTCCTCAACGAACGGCTGGGCGTCGGCCGGAGCCCCGCGGACGACGGGTCCAGCCTCGCCGTACGCGGCGACGGGGCATCCAGACGGTTACGCAACCGGTCCCATCACAACGAGGCGCTGCCCCGTCCGGCGACGCCGGGGGGCAACGGCGGACGGGTCGCATCACCCGCCCGGCCGACCATGCCGGCGCAGGGCCGGCGCAGTGGCGACACGCCGCCGGTGACCGATCCGTCGGCCGGCGAGACGGCGGTGCTGCCGGCGGTGCCGGCCAGTCCGCCCCCGCCGCCCCCCGGGCCCCCGGGCGGTGGCACGCCGACGGGCTTCCCGAGCCGCCCCGACCCGTCCGACCCGGCCACCGAGGTCTGGAAGCTGGTCGAACGCGCCCAGGCCGGCGAGGCCGAGGCGTTCGGGCTGATCTACGACCGGTACGTCGACACCGTCTTCCGGTTCGTCTACTTCCGGGTGGGCAACCGGCAGCTCGCCGAGGATCTCACCTCCGACACCTTCCTGCGGGCCCTCAAGCGCATCGGCAGCTTCACCTGGCAGGGCCGGGACCTCGGCGCGTGGTTGGTCACCATCGCCCGGAACCTGGTCGCCGACCACTTCAAGTCCGGCCGGTACCGGCTGGAGGTCACCACCGGCGACGTGCTGGACGCCGACCGGGAGGACCGCGGCCCCGAGGGCAGCCCGGAGGCGGCGGTCGTCGAACACATCACCAACGTCGCCCTGCTCACCGCCGTCAAGCAGCTCAACCCGGAGCAGCAGGAGTGCATCGTGCTGCGGTTCCTCCAGGGCTTCTCGGTGGCGGAGACGGCGCGGGCGATGGGCAAGAACGAGGGCGCGATCAAGGCGTTGCAGTACCGCGCGGTCCGCGCGCTGGCCCGGCTGCTGCCGGACGGCTTCCAGCCCTGACCGCCGCCACCGGCTGCGCCCTTCCGCCTCGCCCCGCCCGTCCCACCCCGCGTGCCTCCCCGCCCGGCGGTTCGTCCTCCCCCGCGCGAGGCCGACCGCCCGGCCGGCGGCGTCCGCGAGGGGTCCGGCCCCGACGGCGGTTCACGCCCGTACGCCAGCCGGGGCGCGCGGCGCGGACGGGAGCGCCGACCGCGGCGGCGTGACGGCCATCACTCTTCGTGATTTCGCTCCCGCCGGCCCCGTAACCCGTGCCCGGGGCGGAGCGTTTCTCCCGGTGCGACCGGTGGTTCTCCGGCATTCCCGGGCCCGACGGTCCGGACAGCGCAGCCGCCACGAGCTTCGTCCTGGGTGCACGCTGCCGCCGGTCGCTGGTGCCGACAGCGGCCGACCGACCGGCCGCCACCAGCGAGAGGAGGTGCCTGCGGTGACCAGCAACCTCTTCTCCCGCCGGCGCGCCGAGCGCTTCGCGCAGCTTCTCGACGAAGCCAACGGCGGCCGACGTCACCACGTCCGGTCCCGGGCCGACGATCATCTCGCCGCGCTCGTCGCGGTCGGCCGGCAGCTCAACGCCGACCCTCCGCCCGTCGCGGTGGACCCCGACTTCCGCACCGGCCTGCGGGCGATGCTCGTCGCCGCCGCCGAGCGGGAGGGCGTCGGGGCCGGTGCCAGCGCCCCGGAGGCCGCGCCGGCCGCCCGACGGGGCGCACTCGGTCAGCGCGGCACCGTCGGCGCCGGCCCACGCGGCCCGTTCCTGCCGGCCGTGACCGCCCGCCGGGCCCGGGCCCGGGGTGCCATTCTCATCGGCGTGACCGCTGGCGCGATCGCCGTCTCCGGCATCTCCGCCGCCAGTGAGAACGCCGTGCCCGGCGACGCCCTCTACGGGATGAAGCGCTCGACCGAGCGCGCCCAGCTCGCCCTGGCCAGCTCGGATCTCAGCCGCGGCCAGCTCTTCCTCGACTTCGCCCGCACCCGGCTCGGCGAGGCCGCCGCGCTGCGCGGGGACCGGCTCGGGTTCGACGCCGTCCTCGACGACATGGACTCGGACACCCGTCAGGGCGTACGCCTGCTCACCACCACGGCTGCGCAGCGCTCCGACCCGGCGGGTCTGGACTCGGTGAACGCCTTCGTCACGGGGCAGCGCCGCGCGGTCGGTGACCTGCTCGACGGGGCCAGCCGGGCGGAGCGGGACCGGGTCCGCGAGTCGATCGCCCTGCTCGACGCGATCCGCAAGCGCTCCGACGGGCTGCGCGCCGCCATCGAGTGCGAGTTGCCCGCGCCCGCCGGCAGCGACGCGCTCGGCCCGACGCCGACGGCCTGCCCCGGCGACCGCTGAGCGCACGCGTTCCCGCTTTCCCTGCGCCTCGGCGGGCGGGCTCGCGATGCTCCCGCCGTCAGGAAGGCCCCTTGTACGACGTCTTGCGTCAACAGGGTGCCCTTCCCTCTACCGAGCAGCGCGCGCCACAGTTCTCGCCGCGGCAGGTGGGGCGACCAGGATGCCCGGCTACGCTCGCGGGGAGGCACTCGTCGGGGTCGTCGAGCAAGGGAGGTCGGGTGGCCCGCAACGGCAGGATGACGGTCAGCACCGACCGGCGCGGTCACACCGCCGGCTGGGCCGAGACCGACGCCGCGCCCGCCACCCCGGTTGCCCCCGATCCAACCGCCGCGGCCTTCTTCGACGTGGACAACACGATGATGCAGGGCGCCTCGATCTACTGGTTCGCCCGTGGGCTCGCCGCCCGCAACTACTTCACCACCGGGGACCTGGCCCGGTTCGCCTGGCAGCAGTTGCGCTTCCGGGTGCTCGCCACCGAGCATGCCGGGGACATGTCGCAGGCCAAGGAGGCGGCGCTCGCGTTCATCGAGGGCTGGCGGGTCGACGACGTGGAGCGGCTGGCCGAGGAGATCTTCGACGAGCTGATGGCCCCTCGGATCTGGGCCGGCACCCGCCGGCTGGCGCAGCGCCACCTGGACGCCGGGGAACGGGTCTGGCTGGTCAGCGCCGCGCCGGTCGAGATCGGCCGGGTGATCGCGTCCCGGCTGGGGCTGACCGGGGCGATCGGCACGGTCGCCGAGGTGGTCGACGGGGCGTACACGGGGCGGTTGGTGGGCGACCTGATGCACGGGCCGGCCAAGGCAGAGGCGGTCACCCAGCTCGCCGCCGTCGAGGGGCTGGACCTGGCGCGCTGCTCCGCCTACAGCGACTCCGCCAACGACCTGCCGATGCTGTCGGCCGTGGGCCGGGCGGTGGCCGTCAACCCGGACGGTGCGCTGCTGCGGCAGGCCCGGCGGCGGGGCTGGGAGGTACGCGACTTCCGCACCGGCCGGCGGGCCGTGAAGATCGCGGTGCCGTCGACGGCGGCGGCCGGGCTGCTCGCGGGCGCGGTGGGCGCCGGGATGGCGCTGCAGAAGCGCCGCCGCCTCCGCTGACGACCCGCCGCCCCGCATTCGCTGACGACCCGCCGCCCCGCGCCCGGTGGGGCGCGACGGATGCCGGCGGGTCAGGGGCCGAACGGGTCCGGGCGGCGTTCCAGCAGGCTGTAGAGGGTCTGCTGGATGGTCTCCCGCACCTGGTCGGCGAGGTTGAACACGACCAGCGGGTCGTCGGCCGAGTCGGTCAGGTGCGCGGTCGGGATCGGCGGGCAGAACTCGATGAGCCACTTGCTGGGCAGCGGCACCATCCCGAGCGGGCCCAACCACGGGAACGTCGGCGTGACCGGGAAGTATGGCAGCTTGAGCAGCCGGGCGAGGGGCTTGATGTCGGCGAGCATCGGGTAGATCTCCTCGCCGCCGACGATCGCCACCGGCACGATCGGGGTGCCGGTGCGCAGCGCCGCCGAGACGAACCCGCCCCGCCCGAAACGTTGCAGCTTGTAGCGGTCGGAGTAGAGCTTCCCGACGCCCTTGAACCCCTCGGGGAAGACGCCGACGACCTCGCCGGAGCGGAGCAGCCGCTCCGCGTCGGGGTTGCAGGCGACCGTGCCGCCGGTCTTGCGGGCGATCTCGGACACCACCGGCATCCGGAACACCAGATCCGCGCCGAGCAGCCGCAGGTAGCGGTGGGCCGGGTGCTGGTCGTGCAGGGCGGCGGAGAGGATCAGCGCGTCGAGCGCCACCGTGCCCGAGTGGTTGCCGACCACCAGGCCGGCACCGTCGGCCGGCACGTGCTCCAGCCCGGTCACCTCCGTGCGGAACCAGTCGCGGTAGAGCAGCCGCAGCATCGGGTGGAAGACGGACTCGGTCAGCTCCGGGTCGAACCCGAACTCGTCCACCTGGTAGTCGCCGGAGAGCCGCCGACGCAGGAACGCCAGCCCCGACGCGACCCGCCGGTCCCACACGTCGCCGGGCTGGTCCGGCACCGCCGCGTCCCGGGGGGCGCGCGCCGCCGACCCCGGCAGCTCACGCTCCGCCGCCTCGGGCAGCTCCCGCTCCGCCGGCTGCTCCCGCCGGGTCGGCTGCGGGTCCGCCGGGCCACGGGTGGGGTCAGCGGCGGGCCCCGGGGCAGGGTGGTGGCCGTTGCGCCGCGCCGGCTCCGCGTTCGGGCCGGCCACCACCAGCGGTACGTCGTACCGGCCGTTGGCCCCGGCGCGCCCGCGCTCCTCGTCCGGCGGGGTCACGACCGCTCCCGCGCAACCGCGCGCACCTGGCGGATGCCGTCGAGGACGGCCCGCTCGGCGGCGGCCAACTGTTCCCGGGTGACCACCACGCCGCCCTGGTGGGCGCGGATGAAGTCGTCGAACGCGGCGGCGGTCGAGCGGGGCGCGAAGCCGTACTCGCGTTCGAGGGCGGAGGTGTCCACGACCCGACCGTGCACGAAGAGGTCGACCTGGTCCAGGCCGTACCGGCCGAAGCCGAGGCTGCGGGCCAGCGCGACGGCCCCGGACAGGCCCGGTTCGAACACCGGCACCCCGACCCGCCCGGCCCGCCTGATCGCCTGGGACAGGGACAGCACACCCGGCCCGGCGACGTTGAACGTGCCCGGGTGCTCCTCGGCGACCGACCGGTGCAGCACCTCCAGCGCGTCGTCGAAGTGCACGAACTGCAACCGGGGGTCGCGCCCGAAGACGGTGGGGACGAACGGCTGGGAGAAATACCTGGTGAGCGTGGTGTCGGCGGTGGAGCCGATGAACGGGGCGAAGCGCAGCACCGTGGCGGTGACGTCGGGCCGGCGGCGGCGGAAGCCGCGAACGTACCCCTCGATGTCGAGGATGTCGCGGCCGAAACCGCCGCGTGGCACCTCGCGCGGCTCGGTCTCCTCGGTGAAGACGGCCGGGTCCCGGAACGACGCCCCGTACGCGGCGGTCGACGAGCGGACGACGAGCTTGCGCAGCCGGGGCGCCCGCTGGCAGGCGGCGAGCAGCTGCATGGTGCCGATGACGTTCTGTTCCTTCATCGCCGACCGGCCGCCCTGCTGCGAATCGGGGGCGGTGACGAGGGCGAGGTGTACCACGGCGTCGACGTCGAGGTCGGCGAGGAGGCCGCCGAGCGAGCCGAGGTCGAGCCGGATGCGCTCGACCCGGTCGAGCAGGCCGGCCACCTCGGGGTTGGGGGCGCTCGGGTCGACGCCGATCACCCGCTCGATGCGGGAGTCGGCGGCGAGCCGGGCGGCGACGTGCGCGCCGAGGTATCGGTTGACCCCGGTGACGACGACCACCCCCGGGGCACCTGGGGTGCCACCGGGGGTCACGTCGTGCACCTACCCCGGCAGGTCGGATCGAGCCGGGGCAACCGCGGCCTGATCACCTGAGCCTCCGAGGGTCGACTGTTGGCAAGCGACACGGGGTGCCGGGCCGTAGTGGGCCCGGCCCCGGTCACTTGCCGAGACGGCGACGCTGGACGCGGGTCTTGCGCAGCAGCTTGCGGTGCTTCTTCTTAGCCATGCGCTTGCGGCGCTTCTTGACCACCGAGCCCATACGACGACAGCCTTTCGATGCAACGTGCGGGGCGGACCGGATGACACCACGCGGTGGCGTCGAGGGCCGCTTGCGGACAACGGGCCGGACCAGCTGGCGTGCGGCGGGCGCACCGGTGTGCGGTCACGGTCCGGTCCAGGGTAGCGGGAGAGGCTCAGCAGGACCAACGCGCCCCCGTCGATGCCCGTTACGTCGCACTCGGTGCCCTTTGCGGTGCGCCGCTCCGTGTCTTGTGCGGGGCGCCGTTCGTGGCCTCGGCGGGGCGCCGCTCCGCGTCCTTTGCGGGGCGGCGCCCCGTGGCACCGGCGGGTGGCGGAACAGCGGCAGGCGGATCAGGCGGTTTCCTGGAACGCGCCCCGGAGATACTCGTGCACCGCGTGCTCGGGCACCCGGAACGACCGGCCGACCCGCACGGCGGTCAGCTCACCGCTGTGCACCAGCCGGTAGACCGTCATCTTCGACACCCGCATCACCGTCGCCACCTCGGCGACGGTGAGGAACCTGACCTCCGACAGCCTGCCGTCGGACTGCGAACCGGTCATGGCCCACCGCCCCATCCCATGCCCCGGCGCGTGCCGCCGGACGGGATCCTCCCGCCAGGACGGGCTACGCGCGTGTTACCAGTACGGTAGCGGGACGGCTGTGACCGGCGCGATCCCTTCGCGCATGTTGATCACGCCGGGGGCGGGTTTCCCCCGACCGTGGCCTGCCGTTTTCGCCCCGCCCGGGCGGCCGGCTGGGCCGGCGTCGGGTTGGGCCGGCCTCCGGTCGGGCCGGCGCCGTGTCGGCGACATCGCGGTATCCGGGCACCCCTGACCCCGCCATGTCGCCGACATGGAGTCGATCAAGGCACCCGGTGGCCCCGGCGGCGCCACCGGAGCCACCGGGCGGGCGCCCCGGGCCGCTTCCGGACGCGGACCGGGGCTCCGCACTGGGAGCGCTTCAGTCTGACAGGTGCCCCGTCGAGCCCGAACAGCGGTCGATCATGAACTGCCCGTCCCTCGGACACGAACGACGACACTCCCCCGAACGAGATCCTCACTCGCAGTCAACCCTGCCGCCTTGCGACCCTCGACACCTGCCGCAGCTACTGACATGAATCGCCGCCCTGAAGTTCCACGAACAGTTCGTCGGCGCGAACCGAGACTCGCAGAGTCGTCGACCCGAACGAGAGATCCGCGCCAACTATCTTGCCAAACTCGACCAGAAGACCGAGATCCCCGACCCGCCGTCCGATCAGCTCCTTGTAGCCACTCTCGCAAGACACATCAAAAGCCACCCATTTCCCGGACCTGGCCACGAATTCTCTATTCTCGACACTCATGGGCTCCGCGAACGGATCGCACCACTCCCCTACGCCAAGCCGCAATGACTCACCATCAGCGCCAGACTCCAGCCGAAAGATGGCACCGTTCTCCAGCTTCAGCTCGATCGGCCCACCATCGCCCTCCCGCACGCCCCCTGGCTGGACATAGCTGATCCGTCTCACCCGAGCAATCGAACTCGTAAGAAGAGCCGCAATCTCTCCGCTCAACACCGGCACCATCTCTTTCCAACCCGACAGTACGTGTGAAAGCCATCAATGGTGAGGTTGTAGGCGAGCGCTGCGGTCGTCGGGTGCTACCTCAACTCGCCCTGCTCGGACGCGGCACCGACGGCCGGATCTCCAAGGCCGACCAGCCGACCTCCGGAGCCGCGTTCGTCACCTGGGCGGAGATTCCCTGACCGACGGTGGTGTGGCGTCCGCTCACGGCGTGGGTGGACGCCACACCATCGCGGGGCCGTTCAGCCGACCGCCGCCCGGGCGTACGCGACGCACGCGTCGTGCAGGCCCGCCCAGGGCTCGCCGAACGCCTCCCCGGACGCCTCCTCCGCGGTCCGCCGGTCGTGCACGACCGCCTTGAAGAAGGCGAGCACCCGCTGCTCGCCGAACCGGTCGACGAGGTGCCGTACGGCCAGGTAGCCGACGCCGTAGCTGCCGCCGACGCGCCGGGCGGAGGCGTCCTCGGCCGGGGTGAGGTCGTCGAGCCGGCCGGTCCAGCCGCCGCCCGGCGCCAGCAGCTCGCGCACCTCGGCGAGCCCCTCGTAGCGGCCGACCGGTGTTCCGCCGACGCCCGCGTACTCGGCGAGCCCCTCCACCAGCCACCACGTCTCCCGCCCCGGGTACCCGCGCTCGGGCAGGGAGGCGGCGTGCGTCAGCTCGTGCCGGAGCAGGTCGTCGGCGCCGGTGGCGGAGAGCCCGTCGGCGTTGAGGACCACCTCGTGGTGGCCGCCGCCGACGGTGACGGCGTACCCGCCGGTCCACGCCGGGCGGCCGCCGCCGTACCAGCTCAGCCACTCCGCCTTGCCGGCGTAGAAGACGCGGTACCGGTCGGGCGGCGGGCCGGCGACCGCGTACGCGTCGGCGGTCCGCGCCGCGGCCTCGGCCTGGCGGAGCAGGCCGGGAAGCTTCCCGCGCAGCGCCGGGGTGGTGGCCACGACCGTCCGCGGGCCCACCGCCACGACCAGGTCGCTCACCTCCCACGGCCGGGTGCCGGTCTCGGCGGACCGGGACTCCTCCATGGCGACCAGCCGGACCTGCCCGCCGGAGTCCCGCCACCGGGTGCCGACGAGCACGGGGCTCGGCCGGCAGCCGGGCACCACGAAGCAGTACTGGAAGCGCACCACGATCCGCCACTCGTCGGGCCGCCCGACCACGGTGGTGGGTAGGCCGGTCTGCTCGGGCCGCCAGACGGTGACCCGCAGGGCGCGCAGGGCGGCGTACCGGCGGGCCAGGGCGGGGTGGGCGGCGGGCTCGGCGACGGCGAGGAAGCCGGCCCGGTCGCCGCCGAGCAGGGCGGCGGCCTGGCGGTCGAGCTGGCCGGAGATCCGCTCGCCGAGCTGCCGGGCGGCCTCGACAGCCGGGTCGGCGGGCGCGGTGGGCCCGAGGCGGCCGATCATCGGCCGGTCCGCCGCCTCGTGCAGCACGCCGGCCAGCAGCACGGTGGGCAGGCCGCAGGTGAGCAGCACCAGCACCACGCCGAGCGCGGCCCACAGCGGCCAGGGCCGACGCCGTCGTGGTTGGTCCCACCGGTGCATGCCGTCCAAGCCGTCGGTCACCCGGCGAAGGGTACGACCTCCGGGGCGGATCGGGCGAACGCGCCACGGGCCGCCGGGCGGGCTCGCCGGGGGCAGGGGCGCGGGGCGGACGCTCAGTCCGACGGTGCGGTGAGCGCCAGCACGACCCGGTCGAGCAGCCAGAGGCCGACCAGCGCCGCGCCGTGCACCGGACGGCCGGCGAGGAGCAGCAGGAGCCCGCCGGTGACGAACCAGGCGGCCTGGAAGGCGAGCTTCGCCGGGCCGGGCAGCGGCACGGCGGCCTTCTGCGCGCCGAAGACCCCCCAGGCGGTGGCGAGCAGCACCGGCGCGCCGATCCCGGCGGCGATGCGGGCGGCCCAGCCGGCGTCCAGGGTGAAGCCCCACCAGCCGCCGGCGACGAGCACGGCGAGTTCGAGGAGGAAGATCAGGGCCAGGGCGAGCAGGTACACCGGTCAGCCCTCCCGGGGCCAGGAGCGGAACGCCACGTCCAGCCCGGCGACGAGCCGGTCGTACGAGCGGTCGACGTCGCGGGGCAGCCCGAAGCCGCCGGCGGCCTCCAGGGCGAGGAAGCCGTGCAGGGCGCTGCGGAGCACCCGGGTGGCGTCGACGGCGTCGTCGCCGTCGAGGCCGTACCCCCGGAGGATGGCGTAGATCGCGCCGACGGCCCGCCCGGCGGCGGCGACGTGGTCGGGGTCACCGGCGTCGGGCGCGCGTTGCGCGGCGACGTAGCGCCCGGGGTGCCGGCGGGCGTAGTCGCGGTAGGCGGCGGCGACGGCGCGCAGGGCGTCTTCGCCCGCGCGGCCGGCGGCGGCCGAGGTGAGCGCGTCGGCCAGTTCAGCGGTGGCCAGCGCGGCGAGCTTGCGGGTCAGCGCGTCGGCGCCCTTGACGTGCTTGTAGAGGCTGGGCAGGGCGACGCCGAGCCGACCGGCGAGGGCGGCGAGGGTGAGCTGGTCGAGGCCGACCTCGTCGGCGAGCCGGGCGGCTTCGCGCACGACGATCTGCTGGTTGAGCCCGGCCCTAGGCACGGGCGGTGGCCTTCAGGAAGGCGACGAGCTGCGCGGCGGTCTCGGCCGGCCGGTCGGCGTGCGGGTAGTGACCGGAGTCGTCGATCATGCGGGCCTCGGCGGTGGTGAAGTGCCGGCGGGCGGCGCGGGCCTCGGCGCCGGGGTCGGGGAAGTCGGGGTCCTTCGTGCCCATCAGCACGAGGACCGGCTGGCGCACCTCGGGGGCCCGGGTGGTCCAGTGCGGCTCGGCCGGGGCCGCGACCCCGCGCATCGCCGCCATCCGGCCGGGTTCGCGCAGGTTGGCCACCATCGCCTTGCGGTACGCGGCGTAGTCCGCCGGCCGGCCGCTGGGGAAGAGGCTGCGGTGGAACATGCCGAACAGCCGGGGGCTGCGCAGCACCGCTGCCACGGCCAGCCGCAGGACCGGGTTCAGCTTCCGCTCGGTGACGAAGGCGCCGACCTGGACGATCGCGCCGACCAGGTCGGGGGCGTCGGCGGCGGCGAAGACCACGGCGGCACCGCTGGAGGAGCTGCCGACCAGCGTGGCGGGGCCGCCGCCGAGGGCGCGGACGACGGCCAGCAGGTCGCCACCGACCTCGGCCGGGGCGTACGTCGGCCAGCCGGCGCTGGACCGGCCGTGCCCGCGTACGTCCACCGACGCCACCCGGTAGCCGGCGTCGACCAGCAGCGGGACCAGGTGGCGGTAGGCCGCCCGGTTCTCCCCCATGCCGTGCGCGAGGACCACCAGGGGGCCCTCCCCGTGCACCTCGTAGGCGATCCGCCCACCGTCCCGCCCAAAGTAGCTAATAGTCATAGCCAAAAAGCTAACTCGATTAGCCAATCGCGTCAAGCGCTCAGCGCCCGGTCCGCTCGGACGGGTGAGTTCATTCCCCCGCTGGGGTCACTTCTTCGACATCAGGGCCCGGCCGAAGAAGGCCAGGTTCGCGGGACGCTCGGCGAGGCGGCGCATGAGGTAGCCGTACCAGTCGGTGCCGTACGGCAGGTAGGTGCGCACGGTGTAGCCGTCGCCGACGAGCCGGGCCTGCTCCTCCGGCCGGATGCCGTAGAGCATCTGGAACTCGAACCGCTCCGGCCCCCGGTCGAACCAGCGCGCCCGGTCCTCGCCGATGGCGATCAGGCGCGGGTCGTGGGTGGCCAGCATCGGGAACCCGTCGCCGGACATCAGGATGTTGAGGCACCGAACGTACGACTTGTCCACCTCGCGGGCCGCCTGGTACGCCACCGACTCCGGCTCCCGGTACGCCCCCTTGCACAGCCGCACCCGGGACCCGGCGTACGCCAGCTCGCGGCAGTCCGACTCGGTCCGCCGCAGGTACGCCTGGAGGACCGCCCCCGTCGCCGGGAAGTCCTTGCGGAGCCGGGCCAGCGTGTCCAGCGTCGAGTCGGTGGTGGTGTGGTCCTCCATGTCCAGGGTGACCGTGGTGCCCGCCTCGTCCGCCGCGGCGCAGATCGCCCGCGCGTTGTCGTACGCGAGCCGCTCGTCGAAGCGCTGGCCGAGCGCGGAGAGCTTCACGCTGACCTCGGCGGCCGGGGTGAGCCCGGCGGCGGAGAGCAGGCCCAGCAGCTTCAGGTACTCGTCTCGGGTGGCGGTGGCCTGCTCTGCGGTGACGGTGTCCTCGCCGAGGTTGTCGAGGGTGACCGCGAGGCCCTCGGCGACGAGTTCGCGGGTCGCGCGCAACGCGTCGTCGGTGCCGGCGCCGGCGACGAACCGGCGGACGACGTCCCGGGTGAACGGGGCCGTCGCGACGAGCCGCTCGACCTGGGATGACCGGGAGGCGGCAAGGATGACGGAACGGAGCATGAGCTGAGCGTAACGCCAGCGGGCACCACCCCGCCGGGCGGCGGCCCCGCCGGCGCAGCCCCGGGGCAGGTGACGTGGCGCGGGTCAGCTACAACGATGCCGTGGAACAACGCCCCCGACGCCGGCTCCGGTCGGCCACCGTGCAGCTCGGCGCGCTGACCGCCCTCGCGCTCACCATCTCCGGCTGCAACATGTCCTCCGGCGACGACGATGACGACGACTGCGCGCTCGGGCCGGTCGGCGGCGGGACGACCGTGGCGCTGGCGATGCACGTGCCCGCCACCGGCACCGCCGTCACCACCGACGCCGGGCGCGCCGACCCCCGGGCGGGTGCCGCCGCGGCGGTGCCGGAGCGCGGCGGCTTCGGCACCCATCTCGCCTCCTGCGGCGGCTGACGTGCGACGCGAGGCGGCCACCCCGCGCGCCGACTGGGACGCCACGGTCCGCTCGCAGGGCCTCGTCTACGTCGACACGGAGCTGCCCGACGGCGGGATCGTGTCGTACTGGGACGAGACCGCCGCGTACGTCTTCGGGCTGGAGGAGGTGCTCCGGCTGGAGGAGGCGACCGCCGAGCTGCACCGGATGTGCGTCGCCGCCGCCGAGCACGTGGTGGCCCGGGGCCGGTACGCCGAGTTCGGCATCCCCGGGTGGGCAGCCGAGGCGGTGGCCCGTTCGCTGCGCGAGAAACCGCCGAGCCTCTACGGCCGCTTCGACCTCTGCTACGACGGCAGCTGGCCGCCGAAGCTGCTGGAATACAACGCCGACACCCCCACCTCGCTGGTCGAGGCGAGCATCGTGCAGTGGTTCTGGCTGGAGGAGACGCGCCCGGCGGCGGACCAGTGGAACAGCCTGCACGAGCGCCTCGTCGCGGCGTGGGCGCGCATCGGCGCGGGCCTGCACGACGACCGGGTGCACGTGGTGTGGTCGAGCGAGGAGGAGTCGGGCGAGGACCAGATCACGGCCGGCTACCTCGCCGAGACCGCCCGGCAGGCGGGGCTGAAGGCGGAACTGCTGCCGATCCAGGACATCGGCTGGGACGGCCGGCGCTTCGTCGACGCCGCCGACGGCCCGGTCACCACCTGCTTCAAGCTCTACCCGTGGGAGTGGATGCTCGCCGAGCCGTACGGGCCGCTGGCCCTGGAGCCGGGCACCCCGACGACCTGGATCGAGCCGGCCTGGAAGCTGCTGCTGTCCAACAAGGCGCTGCTCGCCGTGCTGTGGGAGCTGTTCCCCGGGCACGAGTACCTCCTCCCCGCGTACCTCGACTCGCCGCGGCAGATGACCGAGTACGTGGCGAAGCCGCTGCTCGGCCGCGAGGGCGGGTCGGTGCGGATCGTCACGCCCGCCGGGGAGGTCAGCAATCCCAGCGACTACGGCGACGAGGGCTTCTGCTACCAGGAGTTCCGGGCCCTGCCGAGCTTCGACGGCAACCACGTGGTGCTGGGCAGCTGGATCGTCGACGGCGAGCCGGCCGGCGCGGGCCTGCGGGAGAGCACCAGCCTCATCACCGACAACTACGCCCGGTTCCTGCCGCACTACATCGACACGCCGCGCCTGACGTGAGTCGTCTACCGTTGGGGTGTGAACTTCGACGCGTACGCCCGGACCGGGGTTGACCTCGTCAACGCCCGGCTGGACGACCTCGACGACCTGCGGGCCCTCTTCCCCGACGAGAACGCGTGGATGCGCGACGAGGTCGCGGACCGGGACCTGGCGATCTTCCGGCGGGCGCAGAAGCGGCTGCGGGACGTCTTCGACTACGGCACCTCGGGGCGCGACATCGAGGCGGTCGCCGAGTTGAACGCGCTGCTGGAGGCGTACCCGGTGCAGCCGCGCATCTCCGGCCACGACTCCAGCGACTGGCACATGCACGTCACCAGCCGGGGCGCGTCGGTGAGCGCGGAATACCTGGCCGGCGCGGTGTGGGGCCTGTCGGTGTGGCTCTGCCAGTACGGCAGCGCCCGGTTCGGGGTCTGCGCCGACGAGCGCTGCGGCAACGTCTACCTGGACACCTCGTCGAACTGCTGCCGGCGGTTCTGCTCGGAGCGCTGCGCCACCCGGTCGCACGTGGCCGCGCACCGGGCCCGCAAGCGGGCGGCGATCGGCGAGCAGCAGGCCGCTCCGGCCGAGGCGCTGGCCCCGGCGCGCTGACCGGGCCGCATCGACCTCAGCACCGGGGCCGGGCCAGCCGGGCAGCGGGCGCGGGTCAGGCGTCGACGGGGGACGGCGCGGTCAGGTTGGCGCGGGCGAACTCCAGGGCCTCGCGCAGGTCGGCCTCGCGGACGGCGCGGCTCTTCGCGCCCCGCGTGGTGACCTCGACGGCCACCGAGCCGGCGAAGCCGCGCCCGGCGAGGGAGCGCAGCAGCTCGCCGCAGGGCTGGCCGCCCCGCCCCGGCACCAGGTGCTCGTCGCGCCCCTCGCCGGTGCCGTCGCCGAGGTGCACGTGGGCGAGGCCCGACCCCATCCGGTCGGCCATGGCCAGGGCGTCGGTGTGCGAGGCCGCGCAGTGCGACAGGTCGAGGGTGTACGACGGGTAGCCGGTCTCGGTCGGGTCCCACCCGGGGGCGTACGGGACGAACTGCCGGCCGGCCATCCGCACCGGGTACATGTTCTCCACGGCGAAGCGCAGCCCGGTGAACCGCCCGGCGACCTCGTCCAGCCCCTCGGCGAAGGTGCGGGCGTAGTCGCGCTGCCAGGTGAACGGCGGGTGCACCACGACGGTGGGCGCCTCCAGGGTGTCGGCCAGCTCGGCGGCGCGGCGCAGCCGCTCCCACGGGTCGGGGCTCCACACCCGCTGGGTGACCAGCAGGCAGGGGGCGTGGACGGAGAGCACCGGCACGCCGTAGTGCGCGGCGAGGCCGCGCAGCGCGCCGGCGTCCTGGCTGACGGCGTCGGTCCAGACCATGACCTCGATGCCGTCGTATCCGAGTGCCGCGGCCAGCTGGAACGCCGCCGCGGTCCGCTCAGGGAACACCGAGGACGTGGACAGGAGCACCGGGACGCGGGAAGTCACAGCTGCCAGCGTAGCCCGGCCCACGTTGCGGCATCGTGACGAGTAATCGCAAATCGCCCGTAGCGCCGCAACGGCCCTCCGGGACGTCACGGCAGGTCACCGGGTGTTCAGCGCTCGGTGAGCCGGTCGAGCTGGCGCAGGATGACCCCCTCCCGCAGCGCCCACGGGCAGATGTCCAGCGCGGGCACGTCGAGCCGGCGCAGCACCGCCTCGGCCACCACCGCCCCGGCCAGCAGCTGGTGCGCCCGGCCGACGCTCACCCCCTCCAGCTCGCTCAGGTGGCGCGGCGGGATGTGCCGGACGAAGCCGAGCACCTGCCGCAGCCCGTCCCGGGTCAGGCTGCGCCGGGCCCACAGCCCGGCGCCGGAGGGGGCCGCCCCGGCCAGCCGGGCCAGGGTGCGGAACGTCTTCGAGGTGGCCACGGGGCGTTCCCAGCCCACCTCGGCCATCTTCTCCACCACGGGGTCGAGCAGCCCGTCGACGTACTCCCGCAGTTCCGCCACGGCCCACGCCGGCGGCGGCTCCGCGCCGTCGGGGTCGATGCGCAGCCGGTCCCGGGTCAGCCGGCCCGCGCCGAGCGGCAGGGAGACCGCGACGTCCGGGTCCTCGTCGATGCCGGCGGCGATCTCCAGGGACCCGCCGCCGATGTCCAGGGCGAGCAGCCGGCCCGCCGACCAGCCGAACCACCGCCGGACCGCGAGGAACGTCATCCGCGCCTCGTCCGCGCCGGAGAGCACCTCCAGTCGTACGCCAGTGGCCTCGCGCACCCGCGCCAGCACCTCGGCCGCGTTGGTGGCGTCGCGCACCGCGGAGGTGGCGAAGGCCAGCAGGTCGTCGCTGCCCAGCCGGGTGGCCGAGGCGCGGGCCGCGTCGACCGCCCGGACCAGCCCGTCCGCGCCGGCCTCGGTGAGCGCACCGTCCGGGCCGATCTGCTCGGCGAGCCGGAGCACCACCTTCTCCGAGTGCGCCGGCCACGGGTGCGCGCCGTGGTGGGCGTCGACCACCAGCAGGTGCACCGTGTTGGAACCGACGTCGAGGACTCCCAGTCGCATGCCGAAGACACTAGGGCCTGCCCGGATCGGTGGCTCGCCGGTGCGAGCGGGGCACCGGGCGTACGCTGGTCCGGGTGACGAGCCAGATCGAGATCCAGGTGCTGGTGGACGACCCCGACGACCCGCGCAGCCGCGAGGTGGGGCTGGACTTTCCCCGAGAGTGGATCGAGTTCGTCGACCCGGCCGACGCCACCCACGTGATCCGCGCCGACCTGACCTGGCTGCTGTCCCGCTGGACCTGCGTGTTCGGCCGGGGCTGCCACGGCATCGTCGCCGGCCGGGCCGCCGACGGCTGCTGCTCGCACGGCGCGTTCTTCACCGACTCCGACGACGAGAAGCGGGTCCGGGCGGCGGTCAAGCGGCTCACCCCGGACAACTGGCAGCACTTCCGGCGCGGGTTCAAGAACTGGACCGAGAACGACACGGTCGACGGCAAGACACCGGCCCGGCGCACCGCCACCCGCGCGGTCGACGCACCGTGCGTGTTCCTCAACGACGCCGACTTCCCCGGCGGGGGCGGCTGCGCGCTGCACGCCCAGGCCCTGCGCGACGGGGTGCACCCGCTGGAATACAAGCCGGACGTCTGCTGGCAGCTGCCGGTCCGCCGGGACCAGGAGTGGCACAAGCGGCCGGACGACACGAAGGTGCTGGTCTCCACGCTGGCCGAGTTCGACCGGCGGGGCTGGGGCGCGGGCGGGCACGACCTCGACTGGTGGTGCACCTCGTCGACGGACGCGCACGTCGGCACCGAGCCGATGTACGTCTCGTACGGCCCGGAGCTGACCGCGCTGGTCGGCGCGGCGGCGTACGCGAAGCTCGCGGAGCTGTGCGCGGCCCGGCTGCGGCAGGGCCAGGTGGCCCCCCACCCGGCCAGCGCGTAAGGAAGGGCCCCCTACCAACGCTTTCCGCATAGGAAGGGCCCCTTCCTAACCACGCTGGCGAGTGCTCAGCGCACCGACCGGGTGCGGTCAGGCGGTGATCGGGCCCGTCACGGCTCGAACTTGTAGCCCAGGCCCCGGACGGTGACGATGAAGCGCGGCGCGGACGGCTCCGGCTCGATCTTCGAGCGCAGCCGCTTGACGTGCACGTCGAGGGTCTTCGTGTCGCCCACGTAGTCGGCGCCCCAGACCCGGTCGATGAGCTGGCCCCGGGTCAGCACCCGGCCGGCGTTGCGCAGCAGCAGCTCCAGCAGCTCGAACTCCTTGAGCGGGAGCTGCACGGTGCCCCCGTCCACGGTGACCACGTGCCGCTCGATGTCCATCCGCACCGGCCCGGCCGCCAGGGTCGGCGCCCCCGACTCGGCCACGTCGGGGGTCTGCCGGCGCAGCACCGCCCGGATCCGGGCCACCAGCTCCCGGGGGGAGTAGGGCTTCGTCACGTAGTCGTCGGCCCCGATCTCCAGGCCGACGACCTTGTCGATCTCGCTGTCCCGCGCGGTGACCATGATGATCGGCACGTGCGAGCGCTGGCGGAGCTGCCGGCACACCTCGGTGCCGGACATCTCGGGCAGCATGAGGTCGAGCAGCACGATGTCCGCGCCCGTCCGGTCGAACTCGGTGAGGGCGGACGGGCCGGTGGCCGCGACCGAGACCTCGAAGCCCTCCTTGCGGAGCATGTACGACAGGGCGTCGGAGAACGACTCCTCGTCCTCGACCACCAGAACGCGGCTCAACGGGGTATTCCTTTCATAGCGGTCGGACCTGCCGGAGCTCGGCCGGGCCGGCCTCGATCCCATCCGATTGCGGTGTCGGCAGCAGGTCGTCCGGTGGACGGGCCGGCAGCCGGAGGGTGAACGTCGACCCACCACCAAGAGTGCTCGACACCTCGACCCGGCCGCCATGGTTGCTGGCGATGTGTTTGACGATGGCCAGGCCGAGGCCGGTGCCGCCGGTGGCCCGGGAACGGGCCTGGTCGGCCCGGTAGAACCGTTCGAAGATCCGCTCGACGTCCGTCGGCGCGATCCCGATGCCCTGGTCGGCGACGGAGATCGTGACGTGCTCGCCGTCGGACCGGGTGGTGACCCGGACGGTGGTGTCCTCGCCCGAGTAGGTGATGCCGTTCTCGACGAGGTTCGCCACGGCGGTGGCGAGCTGGGCGTCGCTGCCGTAGACGGTCAGGCCGCGCTCGCCCTCGGTGGCCACCTCGATCCGCCGGGCGGCGGCGGTGGTGCGGGTGCGGTCGATCACCTCGGCGATCACCCAGTCCACGGCGACCGGCTCCGGGGCGGGCTGCGGCTCGGCGCCCTGGAGCCGGGTCAGCTCCAGCAGTTCCTGCACCAGCCGCCCCAGCCGGGTCGACTCGTGCTGGATGCGCTCGGCGAACCGGCGCGCGGCGACCAGGTCCTCGGAGAGGTCGGGGGCCGCCGCGCCGGCCGGCTCGGTGGCGTCCAGCAGCGCCTCGGCGAGCAGTTGCAGGGCCCCGATGGGCGTCTTCAGCTCGTGGCTGACGTTGGCCACGAAGTCCCGGCGGACCCGGGCCAGCCGGTGCGACTCGGTGACGTCGGCCGCCTCCACGGCCACGTGCCCGCCGCCGATGGCCATCGCCCGCAGGTGCACGCCGAGCGGGTCGGGGCCGGAGGCGTCGCGGCCGCGCGGCAGGTCCAGCTCGATCTCGCGCCGCACCCCGGTGCGCCGGACCTGCCCCGCGAGGGTACGGATCAGCGGGTGCGCGGCGATCGAGCCGGGCGTGGCCCCGGTGCGCAGCAGCCCCATCGCGCGGGCCGCCGGGTTGACCAGGACCGGCACGTCGTCGGGGCCGAGCACCACGACGCCGGCCCGCAGCGAGTCCACCGTGCGGCGGCCCAGGCTGGAGAGGCCGGTCTGCTGCTCGTCGACCATCACGGGCCTCCCCCTGGTCCGGAACAGGCGGGCGGGGCCGCCGTTCCCGGCGGCCGGGCCGCGGCGGCGCCACGACCGGACGAGCCGGGGCAGCAGCGACCCGATGGCCAGCCCGGCCACCAGTGTCACGACCGCCGCCGCCGTCACCGCCCACTCCACCCGGCGATCGTAGGGTCATTGTTCATCTGGACATCGCCACAAACGGGATGAAACGCTCTCGCTTCCGGCGATGTTCACCCGTCGGTCCCGCGTCGTTCACCAGCGTTCACCTCCGGTCATCTCCCCCGGCCTACGGTTGTCGCGCACCCTGCCAGACCAGCGCCGACGCCCGCAGCCCCGGGCCGGCGACCACCGACCACAGGACGTGATGATGCGCGACGAGTTCCGGGCCGACCTCCAGATTGTCAGCCAGCTGCTGGTGGACATGGCCGAGGCCATCCGCGCGGCCATGCGCCAGGCCACCCGCGCCCTGCTCACCGCCGACCGCCAGGCCGCCGAGAACGTGATCGAGCGGGACGCCGAGATCGACGAGCTCTACCGGCACGTCGAGGAGCGGGTCTGCGACCTGCTGGCCCGGCAGGCCCCCGTCGCCTCCGACCTGCGGGCCATGATCACCGCCCTGCACGTGGCCGCCGACCTGGAGCGGATGGGCGACCTGGCCGACCACGTGGCGAAGACCGCCCTGCGCCGGCACCCCTCGCCGGCCGTGCCGGCGGAGCTGCGGCCGGTCTTCGTCGACATGGCGTCGATCGCCGACCGGATGGCCGAGAAGATCGGCTCGGTGCTGGCCAAGCCCGACGCCGACCTCGCCGCCGAGCTGGACCGCGACGACGACGCCATGGACGACCTGCACAAGAGCCTCTTCGGGGTGCTGCTCGGCGACGACTGGCCGTACGGGGTGGAGACGGCGATCGACGCCACCCTGCTCGGCCGCTTCTACGAGCGGTTCGCCGACCACGCGGTCAACGCCGGTGAGCACGTCGTCTACCTGATCACGGGGGAGCCCGCCGCCGCGGCCGAGTGAGCGCCCCGCCCGCCGCAGCGTCAGGAAGGGCCCCTTGTCATCGCGGAAGCGATGACAAGGGGCCCTTCCTTGCAGGTCAGCGGCCCTGGTTGGCGACCGCGGCGGCGGCCTCCTTGGCGGCGGCCGGGTCGAGGTACGTCCCGCCGAGGACCTGCGGACGCAGCTGCGGGTCCAGGTCGTAGCGCAGCGGGATGCCGGTCGGGATGTTGAGCTTGGCGATCGCCTCGTCGCTGATCTGGTCGAGGTGCTTGACCAGCGCGCGCAGCGAGTTGCCGTGCGCGGCCACCAGCACCGTCCGGCCCGCCAGGATGTCCGGCACGATCGAGTCGTACCAGTACGGCAGCATCCGCTCGACGACGTCCTTGAGGCACTCGGTGCGCGGCATCAGCTCGGTCGGCAGCAGCGCGTACCGGGGGTCGCCCACCTGCGACCACTCGTCGTCGTCGGCGATCGGCGGCGGCGGGGTGTCGTACGACCGACGCCAGAGCATGAACTGCTCCTCGCCGTACTCGTCGAGGGTCTGCTTCTTGTTCTTGCCCTGCAGGGCGCCGTAGTGGCGCTCGTTGAGCCGCCACGACCGGCGCACCGCGATCCAGTGCCGGTCGGCGGCGTTCAACGCCAGCTCGGCGGTGCGGATCGCCCGGCGCATCACGCTGGTGTGCACCACGTCCGGCAGCAGGTCGTGCTCGCGCAGCAGCTCACCGCCGCGGCGCGCCTCCGCCTCACCCTTGGCGGTCAGGTCGACATCGACCCACCCGGTGAAGAGGTTCTTCGCGTTCCAGTCGCTCTCGCCGTGCCGCAGCAGGACCAGCGTCCCGACGGTGGGCCCTTCGCTCGCAGTCATGCCGATCATCCTGCCGCACTCCGTCGACGGACACGCGGGGACCTGCGGTGACGACCACCACGTGGAAAAGCCGGTGACCGGCCTCCGGCCCCGCGACTAGGTTGTAAGGCGCTTTGGATACATCGGTCATTACCGAAAGCGGGGCGCGAGCGTGCGGGCGATGCGGGGCTGGTTCCAGGACACCACGGGCGGGCTGCCCAGGACCTTCTGGTACCTGTGGACGGGCACCCTGATCAACCGCCTCGGCTCGTTCGTCCTGGTCTTCCTGGCCATCTACCTCACCCAGGAGCGGGGCTTCGACGAGCTGGCCGCCGGCCTCGTGCTCGGCCTGTGGGGCGTCGGCGGCGCGGTCGGGACGACGCTGGGCGGGACGCTCGCCGACCGGTGGGGCCGGCGACCGACGCTGCTCACCGCCCACCTCGGCGCGGCGGCCATGATGCTCACCCTCGGCTTCGCCCAGCAGCTCTGGGCGGTGGCCGGCGGGGCGCTGCTGCTCGGCCTGTTCGCCGAGGCGGCCCGCCCGGCGTTCGGCGCGATGATGATCGACGTGGTGCCGGAGCGGGACCGGCTGCGCGCGTTCTCGCTGAACTACTGGGCGATCAACCTCGGCTTCGCCTGCGCGGCGATCCTCGCCGGCCTGGCCGCCGAAGCCAGCTACCTCCTGCTGTTCGTGATCGACGCGGCGACCACCCTGGCCACCGCTGTGATCATCTTCGTGAAGGTGGCCGAGACCCGCGCCCCGGCCCGCGTCACCGTGCACCCCGCCGGGGCCGCCCGCCCCCGGGGGGCGCTGCGCACCATCCTCGGCGACCGGGTCTACCTGGGCTTCGTGGCGCTCAACCTGCTCGGCGCGCTGGTCTTCCTCCAGCACATCTCGATGCTGCCGATCGCCATGGGCGACGACGGCCTGAGCCCGTCCACGTACGGCGTGGTGATCGCGCTCAACGGGGTGCTCATCGTGGCCGGGCAGCTCTTCGTGCCCCGGCTGATCCGTGGGCGCAGCCGCTCGCACGTGCTCGCCCTCGCCGCCGTGGTGATGGGCGTCGGGTTCGGGCTGACCGCGTTCGCTGACGCCGCCTGGTTCTACGCCCTCACGGTGCTCGTCTGGACCCTCGGCGAGATGCTCAACTCGCCGTCGAACTCCACCCTGATCGCGGAGCTCTCCCCCGCCGACCTGCGCGGCCGGTACCAGGGCGTCTTCTCGCTGTCCTGGCAGGTCGCCGGAGCCAGCGCGCCGATCCTCGGCGGCCTGGTCCGGCAGCAGGCCGGCAACGCGGCGCTCTGGCTGGGCTGCGCGGCGGTCGGCGTCGTGGTGGCGGTCGCCCACCTGGCCTCCGGGCCGGCCCGGGAGCGGCGGGCCACGGCGCTGCGCCCGCCGGCCGAGCCCGTCGGGCCCGCGCCGGCGAAACGTGGACGGCTGACGTCCGTCGTGAACTGAAGCTGTCCAAGATCTGGGGGTACGAAGGCCGGGTCGACGCAAAGCGCCCACCTCGACCAGTGGTCGTGATGGGCGCCCGCATCGTGCCGGCGGCGGCGGGCGACACTCACCCCCGTAAGCGTCGCCCGCTCGCGCCGCCGGTTCCAACGGGTGGCGCCGTCCCCCAACGGCGGGATCCACCCGTCCCTGCGCCTGCACTCGTGCACGGATCTGATCGATCCACCGCTCCCCCGAACGGTTACGAGCGTGGCGCGTGCAATAAAGCTAGTTTCCCCTGGTTGCGGATTCAACCCGGAACGGCTGTCTCGCCGGTCACAGCATCACCGTCCGAAACCGTACCCGTTCGCCGGGTCACCACCGGCACACCGGGACTACCCGTGCGCCGGTCCCGCAAACGCCTAGGCGTCCTCACGATCGGGTGACTCCGTGCGGAAGAAGTTGCTCTGCCGGCCGTCGCGCAGCTGCTCCTGGTAGATCAGGTTGAGCCGGCGGCCGTCGAAGGTCCGGAACCACTCGTCCCAGGTGATTTCCCGCACCCGGCTGCTCTCCCGGTACCCCGGCAGGTTGAACGTGAGCACCCCCGCCCGGCCGTTGCGCTCCGTGCCCGCGATCGTGGCTGGCCGGGCGTTGCGCTCCCGCGCCCAGCGCCGGATCACGTCGTGGTTGGTGGTGACCAGGCTGCGCCCCGGACGCTCCGGCCGGTCCTGGAGCGAGGTGATCGGCTGCGAGGACCGCGCCGACCGGGACGACGACCGGCCGGTCCGGATCGCCGACCGCTGGGCCGCGCCCTGGCCGGCCCGCGCCGGGGCGGCCTTCCTCGCCGGGGCGGCCCGACGCGCCGAGGCCGAAGCCGGGGCGGCCTTGGCCGCCCGCGTCGGGGTCGCCTTCGCCCGGGCCGGGGTCGCCTTCGTTCGGGCGGCGGCCGCGGTGCGCGTACCCCCGGCGGTCTTGGCCTTCGTGCCGCTGGCGCGGCCCGCGGGCCCGGTGCTGCGCCGCGCCGCGCCCCGGCTCTCGGCCCGCAGGGTACGGGCCAGGGCCTTCACCAGCTCCGGCTTGCGCAGCACGGAGATCCCGGCGACGCCCCGACGACGCAGCTGGCCGCGGATGTCGTCCACCCGCATGCGGGAGATCTCCGACTCGGAGATCGTCGGGGTGTTCGGGGTCTGGTTGCCCGTCTGCCGTCTCGTCCTGGTCGCAGCCCCGCCGCGACCTGAGCTGTTCCGCTGAGCCATGGGATGCTCCGCTCCTTGACAGTCCGTCCTCGGCGCGCGGTGGATCCCAGTGCCGCACCGCGCGGTGCGGCATACCCGTCAGGACGGCTCCGAACCTCCCGCCGTGGCCCGGCCGGCGGGCGAGGGCTCGAAGAGGTGCGCGAACGCCGCCAGGTTGGCCGTGGACTCGCCGCGCTTGACCCGCCACTCCCACTCCCGCCGGATGGCGGTGCCGAAGCCGATCTCCAGCATCGTGTCGAACGACTCGTCGGCGTACGTCAGCACGCTGCCGAGCAGCCGGTCCAGCTCGTCCTCGTCGACCCCCGCCAGGTTCACCCGGCCGGTCAGGTAGACGTCGCCGACCGCGTCGATGGAGAACGACACGGCGTACATCCGCGCGTTGCGCTGCAGCAGCCAGGCCCACAGCTCCTCGCGTCGCTCGTCCGGCTGGCGCATCACGAACGCCTCGATCCGCAGCGCGTGCTCGCCGACGACGAGGTTGCAGATCGTCTTGAGCTTGTGGGTGCCGGGCAGGGTCACCGCGTACGACGCCTCGCCGGTGGACTCGACCGCCAGCTCCCGCTCGGCGCAGACCGACTCGATCAGGGCGGCCACCTGGCTCCTCGCGCTCATCCGCCCCACTCTACGGCCGCACCGGCCCACCCGCCGTGGACCGCTGCGGCGGCCTGCCCTTCGCGCTCACCAGGCGCAGGAGAGCGCCCCGTCCGCCGCGAGCCGGCTGGCGAGCCGCTCCCGGTGCTCGGCGATCGTCTCGCCGTAGACGGCGAGCAGGTTGCCGACCGTGCGGTCCCAGGAGAAGTTGCGGGCGTGTTGCTCGGCGCCCCGCCCCAGGGTCGCCCGCCGCGCCCGGTCCGGCAGCAGCCCCGCCAGCGTACGGGCCCAGTCGACCGGGTCGTGGCTGTCGACGAGCACCCCGCTGACCTGGTCCCGGACGGCGGTCACCAGGCCGCCCACGGCGGCGGCCAGCACGGGCGTGCCGCACGCCTGCGCCTCCAGGGCGACCAGCCCGAACGACTCGTTGTGCGACGGCACGGCGACCAGGTCGGCGGCCCGGTAGACGGCCGGCAGGTCGTCGCCGGTGCACGGCGGCAGGAAGCGCACCCGGTCGGCGATCCCGAGCGAGGCGGCCAGCTCGATCAGGGCGGTGGGCCGGTCCAGCCCGCTGCCGCTGGGGCCGCCGACGATCACCACGGTCAGCTCGTCGGCGAGGAGCGGGTCCCGTTCCCGCAGGGCGGCGGCGGCGCGGATCAGCACGTCGGGGGCCTTCAGCGGCTGGATCCGGCCGACGAAGGCCACCACGTACCCCGTGGTGGGCAGGCCGAGCCGGCGGCGGGCGGCGAGCATGGCCGCGAGCCGGTCCCCGGGGGCGGGCCGGAACCGGTCCAGGTCGACGCCGGGCTCGACCACGGTGACCCGGGCCGGGTCGGCGTCGTACCGGTCGAGCAGGTCGCGGGCCTCCACCCGGGTGTTGGCGACCAGCCGGTCGGCCTCGGCGACGACCTGCTCCTCGCCGATGACCCGGGCCTTCGGCTCGGGGCGGTCACCGGCGGCGAGCCGGTCGTTCTTGACCTTGGCCAGGGTGTGCGCGGTGTGCACCAGCGGCACCCCCCAGCGCTCCTTGGCCAGCCAGCCGACCTGCCCGGAGAGCCAGTAGTGCGAGTGGATCAGGTCGTAGTGGCCCGGCGGGCGGGCCGCCTCGGTGCGCAGCACCCCGGCCGTGAACGCGCAGAGCTGGCCGGGCAGCTCCTCCTTGGTCAGCCCCTCCAGGGGGCCGGCGGTGACGTGCCGGACGTGCACGCCCGGGGACATCTCGACCACCGGCGGCAGGTCGCCGGAGGTGGCCCGGGTGAAGATCTCCACCTCGACGTCGGCCTCGGCCAGCCGGCGGGCGACCTCCAGGATGTAGACGTTCATGCCGCCCGCGTCGCCCGTGCCGGGCTGGTGCAGGGGCGAGGTGTGCACCGACAGGGTGGCGATGCGCCGGGGGCGCGGCCACGGCCGGGCACCTCGCTGACGACCCACGCCGGTGTGCTGTTCCGCCACGTCCGCTCCTTCTGTCACGGTTGATGCCGTCCCGCACGACCGGCGCTCCTCGGTCAACCTGCGCGCCGCGTGTCATCTTCCCCATCGGGAACCGGAAATTCGTACCGGCGGCCCCCCGGCGTGACGGACCTCATCGACGCGGGTGGCCGGCCGGCGGCGCGCGCGGCGTCCCGGCGGGGTGAGAATGGCCCGATGACCTCTGTCGCGATCGTCACCGGGGCGTCCAGCGGGATCGGCGCGGCCACGGCCCGCCGGCTGGCCGCCGAGGGGTTCCACGTGCTGGCCGCCGCGCGGCGCACCGACCGGCTGGCCGCGCTCGTCGCGGAGATCGGGGCGGCCGGCGGGTCGGCCGCCGCCGTCGAGTGCGACGTCACGTCCGCGGAGTCGGTGGCGGGCCTCGCCGCAGCCGCCGCGGCGGCCCCCGGGCCGGTCACCCTGCTGGTCAACAACGCCGGCGGCGCGCGCGGCCTCGACCCGGTGGAGTCCGGGTCGGTGGGCGACTGGCAGTGGATGTACGACGTGAACGTGCTCGGCACCCTGCGGGTCACCCAGGCGCTGCTGCCCGCGCTGGAGGCGTCCGGGGCCGGCACGATCGTGATCGTCTCCTCGACCGCCGGCCACGTCGTCTACGAGGGCGGGGGCGGCTACAGCGCCGCGAAGCACGCGCAGACGGCGGTCGCCGGCACGCTGCGGCTGGAGCTGTGCGGCCGGCCCGTCCGGGTGATCGAGATCGACCCGGGGATGGTGAAGACCGACGAGTTCGCGCTGGTCCGCTTCGGCGGCGACGCCGACCGGGCCGACGCGGTCTACGCCGGGGTGGCCGAGCCGCTGGTCGCCGAGGACGTCGCCGACTGCGTCGCCTGGTGCGCGACCCGGCCGCAGCACGTCAACGTCGACCGGCTCGTGGTCCGTCCGCTGGCCCAGGCGGCGCAGCACAAGGTGCACCGGGCGGGCTGATGGGCCCCCGGTCACGGGCGGAGGCGGCGGTGGTGCGGCCGCAGGGGGTCGTCACCCGGGGCACGACCAACCCCAACCGGCTGCGCCGGGTCGACAACTGGATCGTCGAGACGTGCGGCGGCCGGCTGCGGGACGCGGCGGACCCGCTGGTGGTCGACCTCGGCTACGGCGCGACCCCGGTCACCGCCGTGGAGCTGCGCGCCCGGCTCGCCGCCGGGGTCCGCGCCGACGTGCGGGTGGTCGGGCTGGAGATCGATCCGGTACGCGTGGCCGCCGCGCAGCCGGCCGCCGACCCGCCTTGGCTGACCTTCGCCCGGGGCGGGTTCGAGCTGGCCGGGCTGCGGCCCGCCCTGGTCCGGGCGTTCAACGTGCTGCGGCAGTACGACGAGGCCGAGGTCGCCGCCGCCTGGCGCGCGGTCACCGGGCGGCTGGCCCCGGGCGGGTTGCTGGTCGAGGGCACCTGCGACGAGCTGGGGCGGCTCGGCGGCTGGCTGCTGATCGACCCCGCCGGCCCCCGCACGCTCACCCTGGCGGCGAAGCTGACCACGCTGGGCAGCCCCGCCGAGCTGGCCGAGCGGCTGCCGAAGGCGCTGATCCACCGCAACGTGCCGGGCGAGGCGATCCACGACCTCCTCCGCGACCTGGACGACGCGTGGCGCTCCGCCGCCGCGTACGCCCCCTTCGGGCCCCGGCAGCGGTGGCTGCGGGCGGTGGCGGCGGTCCGCGACGCCGGCTGGCCGGTCGCCGACGGTCCCCGCCGCTGGCGGCACGGCGAGCTGACCGTCGACTGGTCCGCCGTCGCCCCCGCCTGAGCCGGCCCGCCCCTCGGCCCCGCCGGTGGGGTCGTCACACCGCGCAGTTGACCAGGACCGGTTCCGGGTGCAGGGGCACGCCGAAGCGGGCGTGCACGCCGTCGCGGATGTCGCGGGCCAGGGCGATCAGCGCGGCGGTGCTGGCGGTGCCGCTGCGGTTGGTCAGGGCGAGGGTGTGCTTGCTGGAGATGGCCACCCCCTCGGGGCCGGGGTGGCCCTTGGCGAAGCCGGCCTTGTCGATCAGCCAGGCGGCGCTCACCTTCACCGTGTCGCCGGCCCCGGGCCAGTGCGGCGGCTCGCCGAGGTCGGCGGCCCGCCCGCGCAGCAGCTCGTACGCCTCGCCGTCGAGCACGGGGTTGGTGAAGAACGAGCCCACCGAGCGGGTGTCGGGGTCGGCGGCGTCGAGCACCATGCCCTTGCCGGCGCGCAGCCGCAGCACGGCGGCCCGGGCGTCGGCCAGCGGCACCGCGTCGCCGGGCTCGACGCCGAGCGCCCGGGCCAGTTCGGCGTAGCGGACGGGGCCGGACAGCGGGGAGCGGGCGAGCCGGAAGTCGACCGACAGCACCACCCAGCGCTCGCTGTACTTGAAGATGCTCGACCGGTACGCGAAGCCGCAGTCGGCCGCCTCGACCCGGCCCAGGCTCTCCTGCACGCGGTCGTACACCTGCACGCCGGTGATCGTCTCGGCGACCTCCTGGCCGTACGCGCCGACGTTCTGGATCGGGGTGGCGCCGGCCGAGCCGGGGATGCCGGAGAGGCACTCCAGCCCGGACCAGCCGTTGGCGACGGTGGCGGCGACGAGGTCGTCCCACGGCTCGCCGGCCTCGACCCGTACGGTGACGGTGTCGGCGTCCTCGGCGACGACCCGCAGCCCCCGCGAACGCACCAGCACGACGGTGCCGGGGAATCCGGCGTCGCCGACGACCACGTTGCTGCCGCCGGCGAGGATCAGGACCTCATCGTCCCGCAGGCGGGCCTGCTGCACCTTTTGTACGATCTCCTCGGCGCTGGCAGCGGTCTCGATCCGTCCGGCCGGGCCACCGAGGCACAGCGTGGTGTATTCCGCCAACCTGGTCGGTTCGGCGGCGCGGGTTTCGGTGGCCGGGTGGGCACTAACGTCTGACACGCCTTTCACCCTAGGCTGAGAGGGAGCCGCGGCACCCACTTGGTGGCGCGGTCGCCCGGGAGGATCGTGATGAGCAGACTGCACGGCACGAAGGACTTCTGGATCGGCGCGCTGCGGACCGAGGGTCCCGCGTTCGCCGCCGCCGTGGCGGAGGCTCCCCCCGAGACACCCGTGCTCTCCTGCCCCGGCTGGACGATCACCGACCTGACCGTGCACCTCGGCGAGGTCTACACCTGGGTGAACACCATCGTGACGACCGGTGGCACCACCCGGCCCGAGCGCCCGAGCGTCCCGGCCGCGCCGCCCGCCGGGACGTCCGCGCTGGAGTTCTGGCAGCAGGCGTACGACCGGTTGATGGCGACCTTCGACGGGCTGGACCCGGAGACCCCGACGTGGAACTGGGCGCCGCAGCCGAAGAAGGCCGGCTTCTGGCCGCGCCGGATGGCGCACGAGACCTCGGTGCACCGCTGGGACGCCCAGCTCGCCATCGCCGCCGGTGAGCCGATCGAGGCCAAGCTCGCGGCCGACGGGGTGAGCGAGGTGCTGGACACCTGGCTGCCGGCGGGCCGGCGCAAGGCCACCGGCCAGTGGCACGGGGTGGTGCACCTGGCCGCGCCCGACGCGGGCCAGGACTGGTACCTGCGGCTGCGCGGCGAGGGCGTGGCGCTGCTGGACACCGACACCATCCTCGACCACGACGACCACCACGCCCGGGTCGAGGTCACCGGCACGGCGAGCGACCTGCTGCTGGCGCTGATGGGCCGGGTCAGCTTCGACACCCTCGGGGTGCGGGGCGACCGGGCCCTCCTCGACGGCCTGCGCACCGGCTGACCGCCCCCTTTCCCGCCTGACGTGGCCCCCGGCACAGCCGGGGGCCACGCGTCGTGGTGGGGGGTCAGGAAGGGGCCCCTGCTTCTACCGAATGCGTTGACAGGGGGCCTTCCTTTCCGCTCCGAGAGCGCTCTATTGACATCCGCATGGACAGCGACCACTCTCTTGTGAGAGCGCTCTCTCGAAGGTTCCACCCCCGTCCCCACCACCATGCGCACGACCTGAGAGGGGTCCGAGAACAAGATGGGTGTCTTTCCACGCCGCCGCCTCGCGGCCGTGGCCCTCGTCGCGGCCACCGCACTGCTCACCACCGCCGGCTGCGGCGGGGACGAGCCCGCCGAGGGCGGGCCGGTCACGCTGACCGTCGACGTCTTCGGCCAGATGGGCTACCAGGAGCTCTACCAGGAGTACATGGCCGCCCACCCCGACGTGAAGATCGTCGAGCGGGGCACCGGCGGCAACCTCGACGAATACTCGCCGAAGCTCACCCAGTGGCTCGCCGCCGGGAAGGGCGCCGGCGACGTGGTCGCGATCGAGGAGGGCCTGCTCGTCGAGTACAAGGCCAACCCGCAGAACTTCGTCAACCTGCTCGACCACGGCGCGGCCGAGCTCAAGGGCAACTTCCTCGACTGGAAGTGGAACCAGGCGCTGACCGCCGACGGCAAGCAGCTCATCGGCCTCGGCACCGACGTCGGCGGCATGGCCATGTGCTACCGCAGCGACCTGTTCGCCAAGGCCGGGCTGCCGACCCAGCGCGACGAGGTGTCCAAGCTCTGGCCCACCTGGCAGGACTACGTCGCCACCGGCGAGAAGTTCAAGGCTGCCAACACCGGCGCGGCGTTCCTGGACTCGGCCACCAACATCTTCAACACGATCGTGCTGCAGACCGCCGGCAACGCGCAGGGCTACCACTACTACGACACCGCCAACAACCTGGTGGTGGACAGCAACCCGGCCGTGCGGCAGGCCTGGGACACCACGATGGACATCCTCGACTCCGGCCTGTCCGGCAAGTACGGCTCCTGGTCGGAGGAGTGGGTCTCGGCGTTCAAGCAGGCGAAGTTCGCCACCATCGCCTGCCCGGCCTGGATGACCGGCGTCATCGAGGGCAACGCCGGCCCGGCCGCCAAGGGCAAGTGGGACATCGCCCAGGTGCCCGGCAACGGCGGCAACTGGGGTGGCTCCTTCCTGGCCGTGCCCAAGCAGAGCAAGCACCAGGCCGAGGCGATCGAGCTGGCGAAGTTCCTGACCAGCGCCAAGGGGCAGATCGGGGCGTTCAAGGCCAAGGGCCCACTGCCGTCCAACCCGCAGGCGCTGGACGACCCGGCCGTGGCCGAGTCCACGAACGCGTACTTCTCCGACGCCCCCGTCGGCAAGATCTTTGCGGCGGGCGCGAAGAGCCTCAAGCCCGTCTACATGGGCCCGAAGAACCAGGCCGTCCGCACCGAGGTGGAGAACGCCGTCCGCACCGTCGACCTCGGCCAGCGCAGCCCCGAGCAGGCGTGGACCGACGCGGTGAACAACGCCAAGAAGGCCGCCGCCAAGTAGGCCCGACGCGGACGCGCGGGCGGCGCTCCGGCACGCCGGGGCGCCGCCCGCGCCGCGCAGGACGCGGAAAGGAGTGACCGGGCACATGGCCGTCCAGCTCGACGCCCTGCCACCGGTGACACCGACGGAGCGGAGCACCGCCCGCCCGCCCCGGAGGTACCGGCTCAGCCGTCTCGACGAGAAGTACTCCCCCTACCTCTACATCGCACCGTTCTTCCTGCTCTTCGGCGTGTTCGGGGCGTACCCGCTGGCGTACACGTTCTGGGTGTCGCTGCACGACTGGGACCTGCTCGCCGCGGAGCACCCGTTCGTCGGCGGGGAGAACTACACCCGCCTGCTGGCCGACCCCGACTTCTGGCACTCGGTGGTCAACACCCTCGGCATCTTCGTCATCTCGACCGTGCCGCAGCTGTTCGCCGCGCTGTGGCTGGCCAGCCTGCTCAACCGGCGGCTGCGGGCCCGGACCACCTGGCGGATGGCGGTGCTGGTGCCGAACGTCACCTCGACGGCCGCCGTGGCGATCGTCTTCGGGGTGCTGTTCGGCCGCCAGTTCGGCATGATCAACTGGCTGCTCGACCTGGTCGGCGTCGACGCGATCGACTGGAAGTCCAACCGGTTCGCCTCCTGGGTGGCCATCTCCGCCATGGTCGACTGGCGGTGGACCGGCTACAACGCGCTGATCTTCCTCGCCGCCATGCAGGCCATCCCCCGCGACCTGTACGAGTCGGCGGCGATCGACGGGGCCAGCCGGGCCCGGCAGTTCTGGAAGATCACCGTGCCGCTGCTCAAGCCGACGATCATCTTCGCGGTGATCGTGTCGACCATCGGCGGCCTCCAGCTCTTCACCGAGCCCCGGATGTTCCACTCCGGCACCAACCCGATCCGGGGTGGGCCGCTGCGCGAGTCGCAGACGATGACCATGTACATGTTCGAGAACGCCTTCGCCCCGCACTACAACTTCGGCTACGGCTCGGCGGTCGCCTGGCTGCTGTTCGCCCTGATCGCGATCGTCGCGGCGATCAACGTGGTGATCCTGCGCCGGCTCGGCGGCACCGACGGGCCGGCGCGGGTCCGCCGGCCCCGGAAGGAGCGCACCCGATGAACAAGCTCTGGTCCGCCGGCCGGCTCACGTACGCCGCCCTGGCCGTCTCCGCCCTGCTGTCGGTCTTCCCGATCTACTGGATGTTCGTGGTGGCCAGCCGCTCCAGCGACGCGATGGGCCAGATTCCGCCGCCGGTCACCCCCGGCGGCAACCTGGGCGCGAACATCGCCCGACTGTTCGACAACACCGACGCGTACTTCCTCACCGGTCTGATCAACTCGGCGATCGTGGCCGTCACGGTCACCGTGTCGGTGGTCTTCTTCTCCACGCTGGCCGGGTTCGCCTTCGCCAAGCTGCGGTTCCGGGGCCGCAACGGGCTGCTGCTGGTGATCATCGCGACGATGATGATCCCCACCCAGCTCGGGGTGATCCCGCTGTACCTGCTGATGACGAAGCTCAACTGGAACGACCGGCTGCCGGCCGTGATCGTGCCGGCGCTGGTCACCGGGTTCGGCGTGTTCATGATGCGCCAGTACGCCAGCCAGGCCGTCAGCACCGAGCTGATCGAGGCCGCCCGGATGGACGGCTGCGGCACCGCGCGGATCTACTGGAACGTGGTGCTGCCGGCGCTGCGCCCGGCCGCGGCCGTCCTCGGCCTGCTGACCTTCATGACGACCTGGAACGACTTCCTCTGGCCGTACGCTGTGCTCAACGACCCGGAGAACCCGACGGTGCAGCTGTCCCTACGGGCGCTGTCGGACGGCTACTACCAGGACATGTCGCAGGTCTTCACCGGCACGGCCATCGCAACTCTGCCCCTTTTGCTGGTATTCGTCCTGTTCGGCCGCCAGATCATCGGCGGAATCATGGAAGGTGCGGTCAAGGCGTGAGCGCGAGCAGCGAGCTACGGTTCCCCGACAACTTCGTCTGGGGCGCGGCCACCGCCTCCTACCAGATCGAGGGCGCGGCCCGCGACGACGGTCGCGGCCCGTCGATCTGGGACACCTTCAGCCGTACGCCGGGCAAGGTCTTCGCCGGCCACACCGGCGACGTCGCCTGCGACCACTACCACCGGTACGCCGACGACGTGGCCCTGATGGCGGAGCTGGGGCTGAAGGCGTACCGGTTCTCGATCGCGTGGCCCCGGATCCAGCCCGACGGCACCGGGCCGGTCGAGCCGCGCGGGCTGGACTTCTACGACCGGCTCACCGACGCGCTGCTCGGCCGGGGCATCGACCCGATCGTCACGCTCTACCACTGGGACCTGCCGCAGGCGCTGGAGGACCGGGGCGGCTGGACCAACCGGGAGACCGCCGAGCACTTCGCCACGTACGCGGCGGCCGTGCACGGCCGGCTCGGCGACCGCATCCGCACCTGGACCACGCTCAACGAGCCGTGGTGCTCGGCCTACCTCGGGTACGGCAACGGGGTGCACGCCCCGGGCGTGAGCGACCCGGGCGCGGCCTTCACCGCCGTACACCATCTGATGTTGGGGCACGGCCTGGCGGTCCGGGCGCTGCGCGCGGGCGGCGCGGAGGTCGTCGGGATCACCCTGAACCCGGCGGAGGTGCAGCCGGCGGACCGGGACAGCGCGGCGGACGCGGCGGCGGTCCGGCTGGTCGACGGGTTGCAGAACCGGATCTTCCTGGACCCGCTGACCGGCGCCGGGTACCCCGCCGACGTGCTGGAGCACGTGTCCCGGATGGTCGATCCGGCGACGTTCCTGCGCGACGGCGACGAGAAGCTGATCGCCGCACCGATCGACCTGCTCGGCATCAACTACTACGCCCCGACCTACGTGGCCGGGCGGCCGGACGGGGCGGGCGGCAGCGCCTGGCCGGGCACCGAGGGGGCGGTGCAGTTCCTGCCGGCCGCCGGGCCGGTGAGCGACATGGGCTGGGCGATCGAGCCGGCCGGGCTGGGCCGCCTGCTGGACCGGCTGGCCGCCGACTACCCCGGCCTGCCGCTGATGATCACCGAGAACGGCGGGGCCTTCCCGGACCGCACGACCGACTCCGCCGGTCGGGTGGCCGACGCCGACCGGATCGCCTACCTCGACGGGCACCTTCGGGCCGTGCACGCGGCCATCGGCCGGGGGGTGGACCTGCGCGGCTATCTCGTATGGTCGTTGCTGGACAACTACGAGTGGGCCGAGGGGTACCGCAAGCGGTTCGGGATCGTCCACGTCGACTACCTGACCCAGCGGCGCACACCGAAGGCCAGCGCCCGGTGGTACCAGGAGGTGATCTCCCGGAACGGGCTGTGACGAGGTGGGGAGCGCTCCGATGACGACGGCCCAGCGGCCGACCCTGGAGGCGGTGGCCCGGCGGGCCGGCGTCTCCCGGGCGACCGTGTCGCGGGTGGTGAACGGCTCCACCACCGTCGCCGAGCCGATCCGGGAGGCGGTCCGCCAGGCCGTGGCCGAGCTGGGGTACGTGCCGAACCTGGCCGCCCGCAGCCTGGTCACCCAGCGGACCGACTCCATCGCCCTCGTGCTGCCCGAGGAGGCCACCCGGGTCTTCTCCGACGACCAGGTGTTCCCGAGCATCATCCGGGGCGTCGCGCAGGAGCTGGAGGCCGCCGACAAGCAGCTCGTGCTGATGCTCGCCGGCTCGCCGGCCGGGCACGCCCGGGTGGAGCGGTACACCACCGGGCGGCACGTCGACGGCGTCGTCTTCGCCTCGCTGCACGGGGCCGACCCGCTGCCGGCCCGGCTGGCCCGGCTCGGCATCCCGGTGGTGTGCAGCGGGCGGTTCCTCGGCGACGTCGGCGTGCCGTACGTCGACGTCGACCACGTCGGCGGGGTGACCCGGGCGGTGCGGCACCTGCTCGACTCGGGGCGGCGGCGCATCGCCACCATCGCCGGGCCGCAGGACATGTTCGCCGGGGTGGAACGCCTCGCCGGCTACCGGGCGGCGGTCGCCGAGGCGGGGCTGCCGGAGCGGGTGGCGTACGGGGACTTCACCCGGGAGTCGGGGGCGGCGGCGATGCGGCAGCTCCTCGACGCCCACCCCGATCTGGACGCCGTCTTCGCCGCGTCCGACCTGATGGCGCACGCCGCCATGCGGACGCTGCGCGAGGCGGGGCGGCGGGTGCCCGCCGACGTGGCGGTGATCGGGTTCGACGACATCGAGACGGCCGCGTACACGGACCCGCCGCTGACCACCGTGCGGCAGCCGATACTCGACCTGGGCCGGGAGGCGACCCGCCAGCTCCTGCGGATGGCGGCCGGCGAGGACGTCGAGCCGGCCCTCGTGCTGCCCACGGAGCTGGTCCTGCGCGCCTCGGCGTAAGTCCGTGGCGGGGCGGGCTGCCGGGGGCTAGCGTCGCGCGGGTGAGCGATCCCGTGGCGCTGGTGCGCGTGTCCGAACTCTCCGACGTCGCCGAGTACGCGTACGCGGCGACCGTCGACCCGCCGGCCCGGCTGGTGTTCGCCGCCGGCGCCTGCCCGCTGGACGCCGACGGGCGTACGGTCGCGCCGGGCGACCCGGCGGCGCAGGCCCGGCAGGTGATGGCCAACCTGGAGGTCGCGCTCGCCGCCGCCGGGGCGCGGCTCGCCGACGTCGTCAAGACCACGGTGTACGTGGCGTCGACCCGGCAGGCCGACCTGGTGGCCGCGTGGGAGGTGGTCCGGGACACGTTCGGCGACCACGAGCCGCCGAGCACCCTGCTCGGGGTGACCGTGCTCGGCTACGACGACCAGCTCGTCGAGGTGGAGGCGGTCGCCGCCGTCCGGGAGCCCGGCCGCTGACGGTGCGCTCCGCCGGTGGGGTCGCACCGGGCGCGCCGCTCAGGACGACGACGTCGCGGACGCCGGGCAGACCGCCGTGAGCGCGAAGGAGCCGGCGTCCCCGGCGACCGCCGCCGAGCCGCCCGTCAGGGTCCAGCCGGCGGGCAGGCGCAGCCAGGCCGCGCTGGCCCCGGCGTCGTCCACGGTCAGCGCGCCGCCCTCGGTGGGCACGGTGAGGGCGACGCGTTCCCGGTTCGGGGCGACGAACTCGGGCGTGACCGCGACGAACCGGGCCCCGACCCCGCCGGCCGTCAGGCCGAACACCCACACGTCTTCGTCCGGATAGGGCCCGCCGCCCAGGTCCGGGGCGCAGGCCGGCCCGCGCCCGGCCGCCCGGACCGGCGCGTCGGCCGGGTCCAGCCGGATCGTCGTGCGTGGACCGGGCAGGGGGGCGGTCGGCACCGGCGGCGCGGGCGGCCGGGCGGTCGACGGGTCGGGCCGGACCTCGCGCCGGGGCAGGCCCGCGACCCCGAGCACCAGCAGGCAGGCCGTGGTCACCGAGACCGCGGACCTGAGCCGGCCAGCCCGCACGCTAGACATCCCGTATCGCACCTTTCGTCCGATTCAGGATAGGCGTTCGCGGCTCCGCCGGTGGGACCGATCGATCTTCTCCCCGTCACCGCTCCCGCACCGGGCGGCCCGGCGGCTCGATGGACTGGCCCATCGCGCGGCGGGTGAGCAGGGTAGCGCCGGCCACCGCCGCCGGCATGATCAGCACCGCGCCGAGCGGGATCAGGAAGCACACGAAGACGGCCACCCCGAAGCCCAGCGTCGTCGGCCGGTCGGCCTTGAGCAGCGTCCGGCGGTCGGGCAGCCGCATGCCGCGCCGGTAGAACGGGGTCCCCGCCAGCTCCAGCGCGAGGAACCAGCCGCCCACGGCCGCCCCGATCACCGGCACGACGGTCTGGCCGACCACCGGGATGAAGCCGGCCGCGAAGAGCGGGATGCCGACGAGTACGGAGATCGCCACCAACCGCAGCGAGTCGACGATGCTGCGGCGCAGCGACCCCCAGAACGGCACCTCCACCGCGCCGGGCGTGCCGCCGAGGCGCTCCTCCACCCGCTCGGAGATCTTCTCGTAGAACGGGTCGCCGATGGCCAGGGTCACGGCGGTGAAGGTGAGCACCGCGAGCAGCCCGCCGACGCCGAGGAAGGCCAGGCCGGCGATCACCCGGACGAGGCCGCGGGCGGTGCCGGACCAGTCGTCGGCGAACGGGGTGACCAGCGCGGCCAGGTCGTCCACGAAGTAGACGAGGGTGGCGAAGGCGGCCACGAAGAGGGTTCCGGAGATCAGCGCCGGCACGATGCCGAGCAGCATCAGGCCGGGGCTGCGGACGTACAGGCCGATGCCGCGCAGGAGCAGCCCGACCCCGGAGAAGAATCGGCCGACGGCACCGGTCACCGGCGCGGTGATGCTGCTGGATACGTTCACGACCGCTGAGCCTAGCGGCGACCGTCCCGCCCGGCCCGCCGAGCAAGAGACCTACACAATGGGTGGGTGCGGGCCTCGCGGTTGATCTCGTTGGTGCTGCTGCTCCAGTCGCGGGAGGCGATGACGGCGGCCGAGCTGGCCCGCGAGCTGGAGGTCTCCGAGCGGACGGTCTACCGGGACGTGCTGGCGCTGTCGGCCGCCGGGGTGCCCGTCTACGCCGACCGGGGCCGGGCCGGCGGTTACCGCCTGCTCGGCGGCTACCGGACCCGGCTGACCGGGCTCACCCGCGACGAGGCGGAGGCGCTGTTCCTCGCCGGGCTGCCCGGGCCGGCGGGCGACATGGGGCTGGCCGACGCGGTCGCCTCGGCCGAGCTGAAGGTGCTGGCCGCGCTGCCGCCCGCGCTGCGCGACGCCCCCGCCCGCGCCGGGCAGCGGTTCCACCTGGACGTGCCGGGCTGGTTCCGCGACGCGTCGCCGCCGCCCCGGCTGGCCGAGCTGGCCCGCGCGGTGTGGGGCGACCGGGTCGTCGAGCTGCGCTACCGGCGCGGCGACGGCGAGGTCGTCCGGCGGGTCGAGCCGTACGGGCTCGTGCTCAAGAGCGGGACCTGGTATCTGGTCGCCCGCGTCGGCGGCGGCACGCGCACGTACCGGGTCGACCGGGTGGTCGACGTGGCCCCGGGCGGGGAGGTGTTCGACCGCGACGAGGGCTTCGACCTCGGCGGATACTGGGGCGAGCAGGCCGAGGCGTTCCTGCGGAGCATGCAGCGGACCCGGGTCCGCGTCCGGCTGAGCCCCGCCGGCCTGCGCGCGCTCCGCAGCGCCCCGGAGACCCCCTTCGGGTACGCGGAGGCGACGGCCGCCGCCGGTGCGCCCGACGGCGACGGCTGGGTGGTCACCTGGCTGCCGATCGAGTCCGTCGACGTGGCGTACCACCTGGTGCTGCGGCTCGGGCCGGAGGTGGAGGTGCTGGATCCGCCGGAGCTGCGGGGGCGGGTGGCCGCTGCCGCCGCCCGGCTCGCCGCGTTGTACGGCGGGCCGGGCGGCGGACAAGGGGGTTAGGCGACGGTCAGCGGTAGTCGGCCGCGTCGGCCTGCTTGCCGCCGTGCACGACCTCGGTGATGTAGCGGAAGCCGTCCGGTTGGCTGCCGTCGAGGTCGGTGAAGCCGTACACGCGGCTCAGCTCGCCGGCGGAGGTCGACTTGCCGTTCCAGCGGGCCCGGTCGGGGTCGGCGGCCAGCGCGGCGACGGCCCGCCCGACGAACGCCGGGGTCTCCGAGATGAGGAAGTGCGGGTCCTTCGCCGCCCCGTCGCGCCAGTTGGCCTCCGTGACCCCGAAGTGCTCCAGCATGAACTCGGAGCGGATCCAGCCGGGCGAGAGCGCGACGGCGGTGCCGCCGTGCGGCTCCAACTCGTGCGCCTGGGTGAACGCGAGCCGGTTCACGCACGTCTTGGCCAGGTCGTAGAAGACCGACAGCCGGTAGTGGACGTCGTTGTACTCCCGGGTCCCGTCGCCGATCTCCACCACCAGCCCGCCGGGGCGGCGGACCAGCAGCGGCAGCGCGAAGTGGCTGGTGATGATATGGGTGTCGACCGCGAGCCGCAGGGTGCGGAAGCCGGCGTCCAGGGGCTGTTCCCAGACCGGCTTCTCCCAGGTGATCAGGGGGTCGGCGCCCCACACGTCGTTGACCAGCACGTCGAGCCGGCCCTGCTCGGCGTCGATCCGGGCGACCAGGTCGCGGACCTGCTCGGGCACGAGATGGTCGACCCGCACCGCGATGCCGGTGCCGCCGGCGGCGGTGACCAGCTCGGCGGTCTCCTCGATGGTCTCGGGCCGGTCCAGTTCGGAACGGCCGGCCGTGCGGCTGCTGCGGCCGGTGGCATACACCGTCGCCCCGGCCGCGCCGAGCTGGACCGCGATCTGCCGGCCGGCGCCCCGTGTCGCCCCGGCGACGAGCGCGACCCTCCCGGTCAGAGGTTTCGTTGTCATGCGTCGACCCTGACAGCAATACCTGACAGCCGAAGTCCGGTTTCGCGGACGGGTGTCCTACGTCATGATCGACTCATGCACCTGCTGCTCTCCGGGATCGTCGGCTCGGTGGCGTACGGGCTGGCCCGGCCCGGCTCCGACGTCGACCGGATCGGGGTGTTCGCCGCGCCGACCGTCGCCTTCCACGGCCTGCACCCGCCCCGCGAGTCGATGGTCACCACCGACCCGGACGTCACCCTGCACGAGGCCGGCAAGTACGCCCGGCTGGCGCTGGGCGGCAACCCGACCGCCACCGAGCTGATGTGGCTGCCCGACGACTGCTACGAGACGCGCAGCGCGCTCGGCGACCGGCTGATCGGCATCCGGTCGGCGTTCCTCAGCGCGCCCCGGGTCCGCGACGCCTACCTCGGGTACGCCGCGCAGCAGTTCCGCAAGCTCGCGTCCCGAAGCGGCGGGACGTTCTCGGCGGACACGCGGCTGCGGACCGCGAAGCACGCCCGGCACCTCGCCCGGCTGGTGCACCAGGGCCGACTCCTCTACGCCACCGGCGTGCTGGAGATCCGGCTGGCCGACCCGGAGCGGTTCCGGGCGTTCGGGGAGCGGGTGGCCGGCGGGGAACTGGCGGAGGCGCGGGACCTGCTCGCCGAGGCGGAACGCGACTTCGACACGACGCGTACGCCGCTGCCGCAGCGGCCCGACGAGGCGACGGTGGAGCGCTGGCTGCTCGACGTGCGGGCCGCCCACCTGCCGCCGGCCGGGGCGTGCCCCGGGTGACGCCTCCGGCGGCCGGCGTCAGCCGTTGAGGAACCCCGAGATCCGCTCCCGCAGGTCGGCGCGTTCCGACCAGAGCACGCCCGGGCGGTCGTACACGTGGAGGGTGGCCCGGGGCAGGGCGGCCGCGAGCTGCTCGGCGACCTCGACCGGGTGCAGGTCGTCGCCCGCGCAGGCGAGCACCAGGGCCGGGGCGGTCACCGCCGCCAGCTGCGCCCGGTCGCCCAGCGGGGCCTGGTCGGGCAGGGCGGCGAGGCCCGCCGCGAGGCCGTCGCGCAGCAGGTGGTCGAGCCGCTGCCGAAGGTAGGCCCACCCGGCGGGCGTGTTGCGCACGGCGGGCGGCAGCTCGGCCGAGACGACGTCGGCGACGGCGGAGGCATCGCCGCTCTCCACCGCCTCGATCAGGTCGGCGATCCGGCTCCGGGCGGCCGGGGTGCGGGGCCGGTCGAGCGCCGCCGGGAGGAAGAAGACCAGCCGGTCGAAGCGCTCCGGGCTCTCGGCGAGCAGCCGGCACAGCGCGCCCGCGCCGAGGCTCGCGCCGAACGCGCGGGTGGCGTTGCCGAGGTCGGCGACGGCCCGCAGGTCCCGGGCGAGGTCGAGGTAGCTCCACGGCCCGGGGGGCGCCTCGGAACGGCCGTGCCCCCGGAACTGGAAGAAGACCTTGCGGCCGGCGACGCCGCTGCCGAAGGGCCGGGTGGTGGCGATGCCGTTGCCCAGCCCGTGCGCGAACACGGTGACCGGGTCGCCGGCGCCGGTGACGAGCTGTTCGAGGCGCACCCCGTGCGGGGTGGCGACCAGCTCGGTCTCCGGCTCGGGCAGGGCCGGCCGGCCCGTACGCGGGGCCCCCGGGCCGGGGCCCCAGGTCCGTGGCCCGCCGTCCGGCGGCGGTGGCCAGCGGAACCCTCTCACCAGGAGGATCCCCGGCCGTCGTGCAGGTCCCGCAGCCCGACCCGGACGTCCAGCAGATAGATCAGGGCGGCGGCGATGCCGATCAGGCCGAAGATGTTCAGCACGTTGTTGGTCAGCAGCGTGAGCACCAGGCACACCGCGAGGATGGCGATCCACCCGCCCTTGGGCAGGGTGCCGATCGCGGCGAAGCCCTCGCCGCGCTGGGTGATCGCGTGCACGAGCGCCACCCCCTCGATGACGAGGGCGAACACCAGCAGCAGCATGGTGATCCAATACTGGACCTGGAAAGCGAAGATCGGCGCGGCGATGGCCATGCCGGCAAGCTTATGCCGACGACCCCGGATCCGTCCGCCAGGACGTCTCCGGGGTCGTGCGGCGTCTCGCTCCGGCAAGCCACCGGGCGGCTGCTGCCGCGGGGCGGCAGCGGGGCCGAACGGGGTCTCTGCGCTACTCGGCGGCCGGGCGGGTCCGCCGGGTGGCCTTGGGCAGCTTGGCCGACGGGGTGTCGGCGGCCTCCGGGGCCGGGCTGTCGGCGGCCTTGGCCTTGGGGCCGCCCTTGGCAGCGGTCTTCGCGGTGGCCTTGGCCGTGGTCGCCCTGGTCGCGCGGGTGCGCGGGGTCCGGGCGGCGGCCGGCTTGGCCTCGACGACCTCGGCCACGTCGGCCGGGGTCGGGACGTCGGCCTTCGCCCCCGGGGCGGGCGCGGCGGGGGCGGCCGGGGCCGGGTTCAGCTCGGCCTCGGTCGCCGCGATGTCGGCGTTGACCGTGTCGGCGGCCTCCAGCACGCCGGCACCGACCACCCGCTCGCCACGGGCGACCAGCTCGGCGTACGCGGCGAGGGCCCGCTCCTGGGCGGCCTGCGCGCCGGCGACGACGACGGCCGCGTTGCGGGCGGCCAGCTCGCGCAGCCGGTCGAGGTCGGTCAGCTCGCGCAGGCGGTTGACGTCCGCGGCCTCGCGCAGGCGGTTCAGGTCGGCGACCTCCCGCAGGCGGTTGACGTCGGCGGCCTCGCGCAGCCGGTTCAGCTCGGCCGGGACGGACCGGCCACGCAGCTCGGCGGCGGTCTGGTTGGCCGTACGCAGGGTCTCGGTGGCCTTCTGGCGCAGCTCGAAGCCGGTCACGACGGCCTTGCCGCCGAGGTCGGCGGCGACCTTGCCGCTCAGGTCGGTGACCACGGTGGGCAGCTTGCGCAGCTGCTCCAGGGCCAGGTCGCCGGCGCCGGCGGCGGCGTAGAGCGGGGCCGGGATGCGGTGGGTCTTCGGCTGGGTCATGACTTCTCCTCCTCGACCGCGGCGGCGGTCTGCTCGGTCTCGACGGCGGTCGCCTGCTCGGCGGCCTTCCTCGCGGGCGTGCTGCTGGGCGGGGCGGGCGCCGGGCCGGCCTCGGTGACGGCGACCGACTCCAGGACCGCCTCGGTCGGGGTGCCCTCCGGCGTGGTGGGCCCGGTCGCGGCCGGGGTGGCCGTGCCCGGGGCCTCCGGGGCGGTGCCCGGCGCGGACGGAGCGGCGGCCGGGCCGGCACCCGAGCCGGCCCGGGCGGTGGCTTCGGTTGTCTGGGCGGCTTCGGCGGCGGCCTCGGCCGCCTCGGTGGCGGCCTCCGCCTCGGCGAGCCGGCTGTTCTCCCGGCGGAACGTCTCGTAGATCTGGGTCAGGGACTGCTTCTGCGCCATCGTGAGATCGGGGTCGACCGCGATGGCGGCGAGCACGCCCTGCCCCTCCTTGTCGTCGAGCAGGCCGGCCCGCAGGTACATCGCCGGGGTGGAGACCCGCAGCGCGCTGGCGAGCTGCTGGAGCACCTCGGCGCTGGGCTTGCGCAGGCCGCGCTCGATCTGGCTGAGGTACGGGTTGCTGACGCCCGCCTGCTCGGCGAGCTGCCGCAGCGAGATCTTCGCGTTGCGCCGCAGGTCACGGATGAACCCGCCGACGTCAGGTAGGTCCTTGGGAGTGGCCATGACCCCACGCTAACCGGCCCTGCTAGCTGCTGCAAGCAAAACGCTAACCCGAGTTAGCAAGGTCTCACGCCGGGCCGGGGACGCGGTCGTCGCGGGACGGGATGCCGGGCGGATGGGGGCATCAACGGGACGGGATACCCCCATGTCCCCGACATGAAGTCGATCAACCCAGCCCACCGCCCCTGGTCAGCGCCGCCCGGCTTGAATCTGTTGCGCGTCGTGCGTCCGGTCCGTACCTTCCCCGGGGTGACGAAGATCGAGATCAACGGCGCGAATCTCGCGTACGACGACACGGGTGACGGAACGCCCGTGCTCCTGCTGCACGCCGGCATCGCCGACCGGCGCATGTGGCGGGAACAGGTGCCCGCCCTGGCCGCCCGGCACCGCGTGATCGCCGTCGACCTGCGCGGCTACGGCGACTCCGAACTGCCCACCGACCCGTTCGCCCACCACGACGACGTGGTCGGCCTCCTGGACGCCCTGGAACTGCCCCGGGCCGCCCTCGTCGGGTGCTCCTTCGGCGGGGCCGTGGCGATCGACACCGCTCTCGCATACCCGGATCGGGTCGGCGCACTCGCCCTGTTCGGCACGGCCGTCAGCGGCAGCGAGTGGTCCGACGAGGCCAACGACCTCTGGGACGACCTGGTGGGCGAAACCGACCCCGAGGACTTCGCGGCCACGGCGGCCGGCGAGGTGCGGTTCTGGGTGGTCGGCCCGGGCCGCCGCCCCGAAGACGTCGACCCGGAGCTGATCCGGTTCGCCGAGGAGATGGACCGCCGGGCCCTCGCGGCCGAGCTGGCGCTGAGCGCCGTCGAGGTGGCCGAACTCGACCCGCCCGCGATCGAGCGGCTCGGCGAGCTGCACGTACCGGTGCTGGTGGCCGCCGGGGCCGCCGACGTGCCGGACATCGGCCGACTGGCCGACCGGATCGCCGCCGAGGTGCCGGGCGCGGTGCGGCTGCCGGACGTACCGGACGCCGGGCACCTGCTCCCCCTGGAACGCCCGGACGCCGTCAACGGCGCGCTGCTGGACTTCCTGCGGTAGGAGGGCGGTCAGGCGTCCCCTCGGGCCGGTCCGCCGTCGTCACCAGACCGGGCGGACCGCCCCGACCGGGATCCCGCCGCCGAGCAGCGGCAGCTCGGCGTACTCGTCGAGGACGGGTGCCCGGACGCCCAGCCGGCGCAGCGCGGAGACCAGGACCGGCATCCGGGCCCGCGTCGCCCCGTCGTCGATCTTCAGGGCGACCGCGCCGACGCCGGGCAGCGCGGCGGCGATCACCCCCTCCGCGCCGATCTTCGCGACCGCGCCGGGCAGGCCGCGCATGAGCCGGCTGTCCTCGGCCCAGGTGCCGCCGACCAGCTCCGGGTGCGCCCGCATGGCGTCCGCCACGGTCCGCTCCGGCGAGCCGGGCACGGCGGAGACCAGCCGCAGGTACGCGCGGGCCAGCCCGGTCAGCGACACGGCCAGCACCGGCGCGCCGCAGCCGTCGACGCCGACCGCCGCCACCGGCTCCCCGGTGCACTCCTCGACGGCCGAGCGCAGCGCGAGCTGCAACGGGTGCTCCGGCTGCCGGTAGCCCGCCCGGGGCCAGCCGGCGGCCAGGCAGGTGAGCAGCATGCCGGTGTGCTTGCCGGAGCAGTTCATCCGGCCCCGGGTGGGCCCGCCGCCCGCGCGCAGCACCGCCTCCCGGGCCAGCTCGCCCATCGGCAGGTCGGGCGGGCAGCCCAGGTCGGACTCGTCCAGCCCGGCACCGGCGAGCAGCGCGCCGACCCGGGCCACGTGGAACTCCTCCCCGGCGTGGCTGGCCGACACGATCGCCACGTCGGCCGGGTCGGTCAACGGCAGCCCGGCGCGGAGCATGCCGACCGCCTGCATCGGCTTGCTGGCCGAGCGGGGGAAGACCGGTGACCCCACGTCACCGGCGGCGGCGACCGTCGCGCCGGCCGCGTCGAGCACCACCACCGAGCCGCGGTGCAGCCCCTCCACGAACCCGGAACGGACCACCTCGGCCAGCGGCACGCCACCGGAGTACGTCTTGCTCACGGGTGGACGGTACCGAGGGGCCGGCGGGCGGCGAAACGCGGGTGACCAGCGCAGTCATCCGAGCCGCGACAGGGGCGACGGCCAGGCCGGGGCTTACCTGCGCGCGCCGCCCGACCGGGGCCTAGCGGGGTGCGACGCCGAGCAGCTCGCGGGCCTCGGTGGTGGTCAGCGGCGGGCGCTGCGCGAGCTGGGCGAAGCCCACCGCCCGTGCCACGAGCTGCATGTTCGACTCGACCGGCCGGCCCTTCGCATACGTCACCGTGTCCTCCATGCCGACCCGCAGGTGCCCGCCGGCCGACAGGGAGGCCAGCAGCACCGGGATGGTGCTGCGCCCGATGCCGGTGGCCGAGAACGTGGTGCCCTCCGGCAGGTCGCGCAGCGCCTGGTGGGCGGCGGCCAGCGTCGCCGTGGTGCCCGGCATGCCGCCCGGCACGCCCATCACGAAGTCGACGTGCACGTGCCCGCCGTGCGGCAGGCCGTGCTTGCCGAGGAGCCGTTGCAGGGCGGTCAGGTGGCCGAGGTCGAAGATCTCGTACTCGGGCACGATGCCGCGCTCCTGCATCCGGGTGTGCAGGTCGACGATGAACTCCCAGCGGTTGAGGAAGACGTCGTCGCCGAAGTTGAGCGTGCCCATCGTGCAGGACGCCATGTCCGGCCCGGCGTCCAGCACGGCCAGCCGGTCGGCCTCCGGGTCGGTCACCGCGCCACCGGTGGAGAGCTGCACGATCAGGTCGGTGCCCTCGCGCAGCGCCGCCACGGTCTCCCGCAGCCGCCCCTGGTCGAGCGTGGGCCGGGCCTCGTCGTCGCGGATGTGGACGTGGATCACGGCGGCGCCGAGCGCCTCGCACTCCTTGGCGGTCAGCAGCAGCTCGTCGAGGGTAACCGGCAGCGCCGGGACCTCCGCCTTGGCCGACTCCGCGCCGGTGGGGGCAACCGTGATCAACGTCCCTGTCGTCATGCCGGCGATCCTAGACGCCCCGCCGGGGCCCGGTCGACGACGCGCGCTCCCACAGCGGACGCGCCCGTCCGCCAGCCGGCCACCGCGCCACGCCCCACCCACGCCCTGCCTGCGCGCCGGCTGCGGTGTCAGGAGGGGCCCTTCCTTACTCGATGGCGGCGGCCGAGTCGCCGACGAGCAGGCGGGCGTCGTCGGGGACGTTGCGCTTCAGCACCGCCAGCGCGACCTGGCCCAGCTCGTGGTGCAGCACCGCCGTGCCGACGAAGCCGACCGCCCGGCCGTCGAGGGTCACCGGCGTGCCGGCGGCCGGCAGCCGGTCGGTGGTCACCCCGTCCAGGTGCAGCAGCACGAGGCGACGCGGCGGCCGCCCCATGTTGTGCACCCGGGCCACCGTCTCCTGGCCCCGGTAGCAGCCCTTGTCCAGGTGCACCGCCGGGGCGACCAGGTCCACCTCGGCCGGGATGGTCCGGTGGTCGGTGTCCACCCCGACCCGGGCCCGCCGGGCGGCGACCCGGATCGCCTCGTACGCCCACAGCCCCACCGGCGGCACCCCGGCTGCGCGCAGCTCGGCGACGACCCGGTCCATGGCCGGGCGGGGCACCAGCAGGTCCACGCCCAGCGGCCCCCGCCGGGCCCACCCGCCGCCGGGCAGCGGCGCGACGGAGTACCGGACGGTGGGCCGGGGCGGCAGCTCGCCGGCGCGGAACTTCGGGCCGGGCACCGCGACGGCGTCGGGCGCGGCCAGCCCGGTCACGCCCAGCGTGGCGAGCGCCCCGGTCGCCTCCGGCCCCACCAGCGAGAGCAGTGCGTGCTCGGCGGTGGCGTCGCGGGGCTCGACCTTGCTGAAGAACCGCATCTTCTCCAGGTAGGCCAGCAGGCCCCCGGTGGCACCGGGCTCCGTGTCGAGCCAGGTGGTGTCGCCGTCCTCGGCGACCATGGCGTGCTGCTCGACGTGGCCGTGCGGGGAGAGCACCAGCAGCTCGGTGCCCTCGCCGGGGGCGAGCGCGGCCAGGTGCTGGGTGGTGAGGGTGTGCAGCCAGCCGATGCGCTCCTCGCCGGGCACGGCGACGACGCCCCGGTGCGACCGGTCGACGAGACCGACGGCGGTGTCGAGGACGCGCTGCTCCCGCAGCGGGTCGCCGTAGTGGGCGGCGACGGATCGCACCCCGGCCGCCCGGTGCGCCGGCTCCGGCTGGTCCCGGGTCTCCTCGTCGATGGCGTCGGTGGTCACCGCGCCCGCGATGTCGATCATTTCTGCTCCCCGTCCTCGCTCCGGCCCGGCACACCCTCGTCCGCGGGGTCCTCCCCGCACCGGCCGCAGACGCCGAACAATGCCACGTGCCCGATGTCCACCCGGAACCCGCGCTCGGCGACCAGCCGGTCGGCCAGCGGCCCGAGCAGCCCCGGGTCGATCTCGTCGATCGCGCCGCACTCCCGGCAGACGAGATGGACGTGCTGGTGCTCGCCGGCCGCGTGGTAGGTGGGCGAGCCGTGCGACAGGTGGGTGTGGGTCACCAGGCCGAGGCGTTCCAGCAGCTCCAGCGTGCGGTAGATGGTGGTGATGTTGACCCCGGCGGCGACCTCGCGGACGGCGGTGTGCACCTGCTCCGGTGTGGCGTGCCCGAGATCCAGCACCGCCTGGAGGATCAGCTGCCGCTGCGCCGTCAGCCGCAGCCCACGGGCGCGGAGCACTTCCGCGAGGGATGACTCGGACACCGTCCGATCATAGTTCGGCCGCCGCGAAGCGCCGGCCGCCACGGGGTACGCGACTAGGCTCACCGGTCGTGGCGGAGGTGGGCAGCGGGGCGTACGCGCGGGTCGCGGTGCTGGGGCGGGGCGTCGTGCCGGCCGGTGAGCCGGTGCTGCGCGGCGACGACCTGGGCGCGCTCCAGGGCGACGGGCTCTTCGAGACCATGCACGTACGCGGCGGGCGGCCCTGGCTGCGCGACGAGCACCTGGCCCGGCTGGCCCGGGGGGCCGCCCGGATCGACCTGCCGCTGCCGCCGGCCGGGGTGCTGGTCGAGCTGCTGGAGGAGGTCTGCGCGGGCTGGCCGGTCGACGCGGAGGGCGCGCTGCGGCTGGTCTGCACGCGGGGGCCGGAGGGCGGCGGGCCGCCGTCGGCGCACGCCACGCTCGCCAGGGTGCCGGCCGCCGCCCGGCGGGCCCGGCTCGAAGGGATCTCCGTGGCGACCCTGCCGCTGGGCGTGGCCGCCACCGCCCGCCCCGCCCTGGGCTGGCTCCCGGTCGGGATCAAGTCGACGTCGTACGCGGTGAGCGCCGCCGCCCGCCGCTGGGCCGCCGGGCACGGCGTGGACGACGTGCTGTGGGTCTCCACCGACGGCTACGCCCTGGAGGGGCCGACCGCGAACGTCGTCTGGCTGGCCGGGCGCACCCTGTGCACGGTGCCGGCCGCCGCCACCGGCATCCTGCCCGGGGTGACCGCCGCCTGGCTGCTGGACCACGCCGCCGACCTGGGCCTGACCGCCGAGGAGCGCATGGTCACCCCGGCCGGGCTGCGCGCCGCCGACGGGGTGTGGTTCACCTCGTCCCTGCGCGGCCTGGCCCCGGTGCACACCCTGGACGGGACCCGCCTGCCGCGCCCGGCGCTCACCGGGGCCGCCCAGGCCCTGCTGGCCCACCCCCGCTGAGGGCGCGGGGCGGCTGGGGCGGGGCCGGGCGGGGAGGCCGGGCCGGCAGCGCGGGTCAGCCGGCGACGCGGATCAGGCGGGCCGACAGGTGCGGGGTCAGGGAGTGGCCCATGGCGGCCATGTCCTGCGCGTAGAGCAACGCGCCCTCGACGATGCCGAAGAGGCGGTGGCCGGCGGTGACCTCCTTGGCCGTGGCGGTGCGCACCACGGCGTCGGTGACGAACTCGACCTGGGTGCCCTTGCGCTTGCCGATGTGCAGCTCCATCACGCCCGTCGGCACGGACATGAGGGCCTCCAGCTCGTCGGTGGCCCGGCCGTCGCCGTCGAGCACCGGACGCCACCAGCCGATCTCCCGGCCGCCGGGGCGCACCGGCCGACTCTGCTCGTCGAGGATCCACGCCCGCGACTCGTAGTGCAGGAACGGCCGGCCGTCGTGGCTGATCCGGATCTCCTGGGCGAAGTCGAAGTCCTCGATCGTCGGGTAGCCGCCCCGGCCCCGGCCGCGCCACACCCCAACGTACGGCAGCAGGCCGTCCAGCGTCGGGTGCAGCTTCGGGCCGACGCGCAGATCGTGGCTCTCCTCGTACGGGTACTCCTCGACCGGGGGCGCGTTCAGCCACGGCGGCTGGAGGGGGTTCTCGTCGCTCACCAGGTCACCAACGTCCTCTCGAGATGCGTACGGCAACGTAGACCAGGCCACCGGCGAGCGCGCCCAGGCCGGCGACCAGCAGGCTGACGAACCCGATCTCGGTAACCATCCCGGTCATCCTATGCTGGGCCCCATGGCCCGCTCTCTCGTCGTCAAGGCGACCGCCGGGGCCGACGCCCCGGAGCGGTGCGCCCAGGCATTCACCGTCGCCGCCACGGCCGCCGCCGCCGGGGTGGACGTGTCGCTCTGGCTGACCGGGGAGTCGACCTGGTTCGCGCTGCCCGGTCGGGCGCAGCAGTTCGAGCTGCCGCACTCGGCGCCGCTGGGCGAGCTGCTGCACGTGATCCTGACGACGGGTCGGGTGACCGCCTGCACCCAGTGCGCGGCCCGGCGGGACATCGGCCCCGGCGACGTGCTGCCCGGCGTGCGGATCGCCGGGGCGGCGGTCTTCGTCGAGGAGGCGATGGCCGAGGAGGCGCGGGCACTCGTCTACTGAGTGTCGATAACCACCCGGTTCGTCCCCCGCCCTGCCTACGATCTCCCCTGTGACCGGGGCGACGACCGAGGCGACGGAGCGGTTCTTCGCGACGCTGCCGGCGCGCGCCCCCGCCGTCCTGCGCGGCCCGGTGCGCGGCACGCTCCAGCTCCGGATCACCACCGGCAACCACAGCGAGCACTGGCGGGTCGAGATGGCCCCCGGCTCGGCCCGGGTGACCCGGGAGACCGGGCCGGCCGACGCCTACTGGTTCGGCAGCGCCGACCTGTTCGACCAGCTCGTCACCGGCCGGGCGCACGGCATCTCGTCGATGCTGCGCAACGAGAGCACGTTCACCGGCGACGTGGTGCTCTTCCTGGCGTTCCGGCGGTTCTTCCCCACCCGGCCGGGCACCCGGGACCCCCGGGCGGTGGCCCGGGAGCAGACCGGCCGGCCGGCGTGAGGAAGCCGGCGTGAGGGAGCAGGTCAGCATCCTCGACGGCAACACCTTCCTGGTCAGCGACCGGCGGGGCGACATCGAGCCGTCGCAGGACTTCCCGACCGGGCTGTTCTCCTTCGACACCCGGTTCCTGTCGACCTGGGTGCTGACCGTCGACGGGGAGCGGCTGCATCCGCTCTCCACCGACGACGCGTTCTCGTACCGCACCCGGTTCTTCCTGGTGCCCGGCGCGCCGACGCACTACCTCGACGCGAAGGTGTCGGTGATCCGCAGCCGGTCCATCGGCGGCAGCTTCGCCGAGGAGCTGACCGTGCTCAACCACTCCGGGCGACAGGTCGAGTTCGTCGTCCGGGTCGACATGGGGGCCGACTTCGCCGACCTGTTCGAGATCAAGCAGGCCCGGCGCAAGAAGGGCCGGGCCACCGCCACCCCGGGGGAGAACGAGCTGCGGTTCACGTACCGGCGGGAGGGTTTCCACCGGGAGACCGTGGTGGGCAGCAGCGCCACGGCGACCGTCGACCCGGCGGGCATGACGTTCCGGGTGCGCCTCGACCCGCACGGCGAGTGGACGACCCGGCTCGACGTGGCCACGGTGATCTACGGGGCCCGGGGCGAGGACGTCCGGGCCAACCTGCCGCTGGGCGCGGAACCCCGCTCGGTCGCCGAGATCCAGGCCGAGCACGAGGAGATCGTCGCGCGGGCGCCGAAGCTCGGCTGTGACTGCGAGCCGCTGGCCGGGGCGTACCTGCGGAGCCTGAACGACCTGGCGGCCCTGCGCTACGAGTCGATCGCCCTCGGGGTGCGGCTGATGGCCGCCGGGCTGCCCTGGTTCATGACCCTGTTCGGGCGGGACAGCATCTTCACCTCGTTGCAGATGCTGCCGTTCCTGCCGGACCTGGTGCCGCCGACGATCACCATGCTGGCCGGTCTCCAGGGGTTCCGGATCGACGACTTCCGCGACGAGGAGCCCGGCAAGATCCTGCACGAGCTGCGGTACGGCGAGACGGCCGGGTTCGAGGAGCAGCCGCACTCGCCGTACTACGGCGCCGCCGACTCGACGCCGCTGTTCGTGATCCTGCTCGACGAGTACGAGCGGTGGACCGGCGACACCGCCCTGGTGCGGCAGCTGGAGGCCCCGGCCCGGGGCGCGCTGGAGTGGATCGACACGTACGGCGACCTGCTCGGCACCGGGTACGTCTGGTACCGGACCCGCAACCCGGAGACGGGGCTGGCGAACCAGTGCTGGAAGGACTCCTGGGACGCCATCTCCTACTCCGACGGCCGGCTGCCGGGCTTTCCCCGGGCCACCTGCGAGACCCAGGGGTACGCGTACGACGCGAAGCTGCGCGGGGCGCGGCTGGCCCGCACGGTCTGGAACGATCCCGCGTACGCCGAGCGGCTGGAGCGGGAGGCGGCGGAGCTGAAGGAGCGGTTCAACCGGGACTTCTGGCTGCCCGACCGCGAGTACTACGCGCTGGCGCTGGACCCGGACGGGCGGCCCGTCGACGCCCTGTCGTCGAACATCGGTCACCTGCTGTGGAGCGGGATCGTCGAGGCCGACAAGGCCGGCCCGGTCGCCGCGCACCTGCTCGGGCCCCGGCTGTTCTCCGGCTGGGGCGTGCGTACGCTCGCCGACGACCAGGGCCGCTACAACCCGATCGGCTACCACGTCGGCACGGTGTGGCCGTTCGACAACGCGATCGTCGCGTGGGGCCTGTGGCGGTACGGCTTCCGCGAGGAGGCCGGCCGGATCTGCGAGGGCATCCTGTCGGCGTCGCGGCACTTCGGCGGGCGGCTGCCGGAGGCGTTCGCCGGCTACGAGCGGGACCTCACCGACTATCCGGTGGAGTATCCGACGGCGTGCAGCCCGCAGGCCTGGTCGGCCGGCACCCCGCTGCTGCTGCTGCGGGTGATGCTCGGCCTGGAGCCGCAGGGCGAGCACCTGATCATCGATCCGGCGGTGCCGGCGGGCATGGGCCGGGTGGAGCTGCTCGACATCCCGGGCCGGTGGGGGCTGGTCGACGCGCTGGGCCGCAGCCGCACCGCGAGCGACCCGGTGCGCCGCCGCCGCTGACCCCCGCGCGGCTTCCGGGGCGGGGTGTGCGGGCGGGGCGTGGCTGGGCAGGCGTGCGGGCGGGGCTCAGCGGCAGGGCGTGGTGGCGGTGAGGTCGCCGCCGGTCAGGGCCACCGTGACCGCGCCGGCACGGTAGGCGTACCCCTCGGGGGTGTCGAACAGGACCGCGCGGCCGGCGGCCGGGGCGAGCGCGGTGGCCGGCGCGGCCGGGGCGGGGTCGAGGGTGACGCGGGCGGTGCGGGCCTGGCGGTCGCCGCCGGGGCACGGCGCGGCGAGCAGCTCGGGGGCCGGCGCGGCGGGGACGGCCAGCGCCCGCAGGGCGGCGGCGAGCGCGTCCGCCTCCGGGCCGCCCTGCGCGGACGGCGTGCGGTAGCCGTCGCCGACGGGCCGGCACCCGGTGCGGACGGTCAGCCGGAGCCGGCCGTCGCCGGCCGGGCGGCCCTCGACCAGCACGAACTCCCCCGCGTCGGCCCGCAGCCGGGGGCCGTCACCGGTCACCCGGACCCCGGCCTGCCAGCCAGCCGGCAGCCGGTCGGCGACCTCGGTGAGCACCGCGCGGGGGTCGGCGGCGGGGTCGAGGATCTCCACGCCGCGCTCCAGGGTCGCGCCGTCGAGCAGCGGGGTCACCCGGCAGCCGGGCTCCGTGCGGGCCGGCGTGAGCGCGACGGCCCGGTCGCCGGCCGCCGCGACCAGCTCGCCCACCGCGCGGTCGACCACCGGCCCGGCCTGGGCCAGGCTGCGCTGCTCGCGGACCGTCGGCCCGTCGTCGCGGACCGAGACCCAGGTGAGTACGCCGAGCAGCACCGCCCAGGCCACGGTCGCCACGAGCAGCCAACGGGACCGGCGGGCCGGCGGCGTCGGCTCTCCGCTTCCGCCGGGGCCGGTCGGCGGGGCGTATCCGGCAGGGGCAGCACCACTCACCCGCTCATCGTGTCACGCGTGGCCCAACGCCCGGCCGGCGCGCGGCGCTTCGCGCCCCTGACCGGCCGCGACTCCGCCGGCCGGCGACGGCGGGTCAGCCGAACGGCCAGAACCCGGGCCGGCATTTGGCGACCGCCCGAAGAACACGTAGCGTTACCGCAGCGCCGCAACGTGAGCGGCTTTCGCATACCCCCTCACCTGCGAAATGGGCCTCATGCGGGAAGCTTTCCTGATCTCCACGATTACTCTCGGTGGGATCGTCCTGTTCCTCATCGTGGCCGCGTTCGGCTACGGCTTCCTCCGCCCCGAGCGGGTCACCCGGCACGGCGAGCGCCCCGAGTTCCCCCGGTACCGGCCGGTCGCCCCCGACGAGGTGGCCATCATGATCGCCTGCCGGAACGGGGCGGCGACGATCGCCGGGGCGGTGCGGGCCGCCCGCGCCACCGGCGCCCGGGTGTACGTGGTCTCCGACGCCTCCACCGACGCGACCGCGCGGGAGGCCGCCGAGGCCGGGGCCGAGGTGCTGGAGCTCACGGACAACGTCGGCAAGCCCGCCGCCCTGCACGCCGGGTACGTCCGGTTCGGGCTCGGCACCGCGTACCGGGCCGTCGCCATCCTCGACGACGACGTGCTGGTCGCGCCCGACTTCGTCACCGCCGCGCTGGCGCACCTCACCGAGCGGGTGGCGATCGTCGTCGGGCACAACGTCACCTGGTGGCCGCCGGAGCGGCGGTGGAACCCGTGGCTGGCCAAGCGCGCCTACAGCTACTGGAACTACCAGGCAGTCGTACGCCGCATCCAGAGCCACTTCAACGTCATGAACTGCATCTCCGGCTCGAACTCGATCTACCGCACGGAGCTGCTCGACGTGCTGCTGCCGCAGCAGCCGCCGTACATCGTCGACGACACGTACTGGGTGCTGGAGACGCACCGCCGGGGCCTCGGCCGCGTCGTGTACGCCCCCCGCGCCACCGCGCTGCTGCAGGACCCGACGAACGGCCGGGACTGGTACAAGCAGAACCTGCGCTGGCTGTGGGGCACCTTCCAAGGCATCATCGGGCACTCCGTCGGCCGCCGGAACACCCGCTTCGACTACGCGTACGTGCTGCTCATGGCGCACTGGCTGCTCTACGTGCTCGGCGCGCCGCTCACGCTGTGGCTGCTCGCCACCGCCGGGCCCGGCCTCGGCACGGGCCTGCTGCTCCTGCTCGCCGGCCAGGGGCTCTGGGTCGCGCTCGCCGCCTGGCGGCTGCGCCGCCCCCGCCTGCTGCTGTTCCTGCCGACGATCGTGCTGGCCGACCTGCTGTACCGGGTGATCCTGGTGCACGCCCTGGTCAAGGCCATCCGCCAGCCAACGGTGGACCGGTGCGTGTGGGCCTCCCCCACCCGCTTCGCCGTCCCCGCCACGACCGACGCGTGAGGGAGGTGAACATGTCCGCGAGCCAGGATCTGCCGGTGACGGGCGCCTCCACGGCGGCCGTCGGCCTGATCGGCGCACTCGCCCTCGGCATCGGCGCGCTGCTGGTGACGGTGGCCCAGTGGGGCGCCAAGCTCCGCCGCCGAGGCAACTGACCCCCGCCTACCCCGCCCCCGCCCCTCTGGGTGGGGGCGGCGGGCGTGCGGGGCGGGGGTGCGGGTGGCAGGGTGTGCGGATGACGCCACCCGACGCCAAGGCCGACCTGCACCGATACCTGCGCGACGCCCGCGAGGCCCTGCTGTGGAAGCTCGACGGGCTCTCCGAGTACGACATCCGCCGGCCCGTCACCCCGACCGGCACCAACCTGTTGGGGCTGGTCAAGCACCTGGCCGGCGTCGAGTTCGGCTACTTCGGGCCGACGTTCGGCCGGCCGCACGACGAGTCGATGCCCTGGCTCGACTCCGACACCGACCCCAACGCGGACATGTGGGCGACCGCCGACGAGTCCCGCGAGCAACTCGTCGCGCTCTACCGCCGGGCCTGGGCACACGCCGACGCGACGATCGAGGCGCTGCCGCTCGACGCGATCGGCACCGTCCCCTGGTGGCCGGCGGGCAGCAACCGGCTGACCCTGCACGGGGTCCTGGTGCACGTGACCGCCGAGAGCCACCGGCACGCCGGGCACGCGGACATCGTCCGGGAGACGATCGACGGCACCGCCGGGCTGCTGCGGGACATCGACAACCTGCCGTACGCCGACGCGAGCCGGTGGGCCGAGCACCGCGCCCGGGTGCAGCGGGCCGCCGAACAGGCGTCGGACGGGTAAGCACCCTTCGCGCCCGCTCGGGGCGTCCGTTCGGGCGCACCCGGCCGGGGTCCAAGATCGCGCTCGATCAGGGAAAGAGTGGCATCGCTCCGCAGGGAGGCCACTCGATCCCGGATCGAGCACGATCATGCCCGCCCTACCCCGCCCCGTCTCGCCCCGCCCGCCCCGGCTGCGCCTGGCGGCGCCGGAACAGGAGATCTTGGAAGTTTATGGCCCCTCTGAGGGCCGAAATCTTCCAAGATCTCGCCCGGTCAGGGCTTGCGCAGCCAGGTCGCCGGATCGGTGACGAAAACGCCTTTCCCCTGATGCCGGTCGATCACTTCCAGCGCCTCAAGGCGCACGAAGACCAGCCGGATCGTCGACGCACTCACCCTGTGCAGCTCGCACAGCTCGGCGATCGAGGGCAGCTTGTCCCCCGGTTTCAGTCGACCACTCCGGACATCCGACATGATCTCGTTAGCGATCTTGAAGTAATCGGGCAAAGCAGGCATGACACTCCTCGCGTGGCACCTGCGATTCGATCACGCGACAAGTGCGGGAAACAAGCTGAAGACACCAAACAGGTGAAGGTTGCCTTTCGCGACTTCAGTGACTAAGTTTGCCGATGAGCGCTCCTCGCGTGGCAACGAGTAGGGCTCATCCCCCGGTCGGGGCGGGTGTCGGAGTCGGAAGGGACACGCCCGTCCCGGCCGCCTTCCCCGGCGGCGCTGTTGCCGGCTGCCCTTGCGGAGAGGTGGTCCTCATCGTGCGCGTGCTCCTGCGGCTGTTCCGCCGGAACCGGTCGACGGCAACCGGCCGCTCGGCGACAGCCGGGCGACCACCCGACCGCCGCCCACCGGCCCGACACCGCGCCACCACCCGACCCACGGCCAGCCCTCCCACAAGCACCCGAACCACGGCCAGCCAACTCGCGAGCAGCCGCCCAGCGGCGAACCGGCCAACGACCAGCCTCGCCGCCGGCCGGCCCGTTGCCCACCGCGCCGTCAACATGCCCAGCGCCCGCCCCACCGGCCGGGCCGGGCCGCCGGGGCGGCACAACGCGGGCCACCATCACCGGTCGACGGCGTACCGGCCGCTCTGCGCCACGCAGGTGCGGCAGCAGCGGTTCGGCCGCTGCCGCAGCGGGCTGGACCCGGCCGAGGTGGACGGCTACCTGCGCCGGATCGCTGACGAGCTGGCCGCGCTGCACGCCGAGTTGGACCGTACCCGGGAGGAGAACGCGCGGATCAAGGGCGCGCTCCGCGACTGGCAGTCCCGGTTCGGGCCCCGGGTGGTGCGGGGGTGACCGCCGCGACCGGGCGCGAGCGGTACGTCGTACACCTGACCGTCGCCGCCGACGACCTGCCGGCGGCGCGGCTGCTGGCCCGCGCGATCGGCCGGTCGCTGGCGTTCCTGCCGGAGCTGGTGCTCGGCGAGACGACGGTGTCCGAGGAGGGCGCGCCGGACGCGCAGCACCAGGTCTTCTGCGACCGGCGGCTCGGCGGTCGACGCCGCTGCGTGCGCCGCGTCGATCATGCCGGCGGCTGCACGTCGTGACGCGCTCCCGAAGCCGACACGGCTCGGGCCGGTCACCCCTTGTGCGGGGCGACCGGCCCGAGCCGATGCGCGTGCGGTGCGCAGGTGTTAGGAGGGGCCCTTACGGCGCTACGGTGACCGTCACCTCGTTGACGCCGCGCGCGGCCGTCACGGTGGTGTCGCCGTTGCCGTGCCGGGACAGCGCCCGCAGCGTCCAGGTGCCCGGGGCGGCGAAGAACCGGAACTGGCCGGCCGGCGAGGTGACCACCTCGGCGGTGAACTCACCGGTCGAGTCGAGCAGCCGAACGTACGCGCCCGCGACGGCGTCGCCCGCCTCGGACCGGACGGCGCCGGTGATGACGGTCTCCTTCTCCAGGTCCAGGCTGGCCGGCAGCGGGGCGGCCTGGTCGGGCGCGGCGCACCCGGCAGCGGTAGGAGCGGTGGGAGCAGTCATGGCTCAGGCCTCCCCGGGCTCGTCGCCGAGCGCGACCGGCACGCCGACCAGCGAGCCGTACTCGGTCCAGGATCCGTCGTAGTTCTTCACGTTGGCGTGGCCGAGCAGCTCCTGGAGCACGAACCAGGTGTGCGAGGAGCGCTCGCCGATCCGGCAGTAGGCGATGGTCTCCTTGCTGTCGTCCAGGCCCGCCGCGGCGTAGATCTTGCGCAGCTCGTCGTCGGACTTGAAGGTGCCGTCCTCGTTCGCCGCCTTGGACCACGGCACGCTGATCGCGGTGGGGATGTGGCCGGCGCGCTGGGCCTGCTCCTGCGGGAGGTGGGCGGGGGCGAGCAGCCGGCCGGCGAACTCGTCGGGGCTGCGCACGTCGACCAGGTTCTTGGTGCCGATCGCGGCGACGACCTCGTCGCGGAAGGCGCGGATCGAGGTGTCCGGCTCCTGCGCGACGTACTGCGTGGCCGGGCGGGTCACCGCGTCGGTCACCAGCGGGCGGGCGTCCAGCTCCCACTTCTTGCGGCCGCCGTCGAGCAGCTTGACGTCGCGGTGGCCGTAGAGCTTGAAGTACCAGTACGCGTACGCGGCGAACCAGTTGTTGTTGCCGCCGTACAGGACGACGACGTCGTCGTTGGAGATGCCGCGCTCGGAGAGCAGCGCCTCGAACTGGGACTTGTTGACGAAGTCCCGGCGGACCGGGTCCTGCAGGTCGGTGCGCCAGTCGAGCTTGATGGCGCCGGCGATGTGGCCGGTGTCGTAGGCCGAGGTGTCTTCGTCGACCTCGACGAAGACGACGCCCGGGGCGTCGATGTTCTTCTCGGCCCACTCGGCCGAGACGAGTGCGGTGTCGCGACTCATCAGATCACTCCCTGGTGAGGTGGATGGTGAGCCTGCGCGAGTACGAAGTCTGTAGCTGTCGCACCCCGCGCGGGACCCAGAGGAAGGACGGGATCACGGGTTCGTGCGACGGCGCCGCTGCCGGGCGTTCAGGGGGAAGAACCGGGAGGGTACGCAGACCCTGTGGCCGGTGGCCGCCGTCAGGCGGCCGAGGACAGCCCCGCCGTCAGATGACGGGGCGACACAGGCAGGTGGCCACGCGGCACAGGTCGACCGCGCGCCGTTTGGTGAGGAGCGTCCCCATGAGCAGGGACACTACCAGCGATCCCGGATCCCGCCACCGGCCCGACCAGCATCCGGGACGCCCGTCCCGACCGACAGTCGCCGGCCGGGCGCACGCCGTGCGGACGGGCGCGGGCGGTCAGCCGGCCGAGTTGATCGGGACGTCCTTGGCGGCTGCGGTCACCGCCAGGCCCTGCGGCAGCGGCTTGACCTCGCGCACCGCGAGCTGGAACGGCAGGTCGGGCAGGGGGACGTCGATCGAGATGTCCTTGGCGTAGTTGCTCAGCAGGGTGCGGGCCAGCGGGATGTTCGGCAGCCCCTCGGCGTCGACGTCGTTGAAGCGCAGCGAGATCGCGCCCTCCTTGCCGACGGTCACGTCGGCGGTCCCGGTGAGCGTCAGCTTCTGCCCGAGGATGTCGACGGGGGCGGTGACGGCGAGCCGGCCGTCGCGCTCGCCGAGGGTCAGGCCGGGCCGGTTGAGCAGCGCGGCCAGGCTCTCGTACGTGATGGTGCCGGTGCCGTTCACGGTCTCGGCGACCACGTCGCCCTGCTGGGTGCGCAGGGTCTCCAGGGAGGCCCGCACGTTGCGGGCGTCGACGTCGAGTTCGGGCAGGGCCACCGCGTCGCCGTTCACCGAGCCCTGCACGTCGCGCAGCCGGATGGAGATCCGCTCGTACCTGCCGTCGAGCACCTGGGTGAGGAAGGGGAAGCCGCCGACCTCGACCTCCGGCGGCGAGGACTGGGCGCCCTGCTTGGTGATCTCCTGGCTGACCTGGTCGGTGATGGCCCGTTCGGCCACCCCGGCGGCGACCCGGTCGGCGGCGACCAGCAGCCCGCCCAGGATCAGCAGCAGGACCAGCAGCGTGATGAGCACCTTGCGCCCGCGTCGCCGGGGACGTTCCTCGTACGCCGGGTGGGCCGTCGCCACGCCGCCTCCTTCTGTCGTGCCGGCGCACCCCTGGCACCGGTGCCGCCCGAGCGGCGCCCCGGAGAGTACCCGAAGCGGGAAAGCCCCAACCGCCTGTCGCGCCGCGCGGTCCGACCAGCCGGCCGCCCCTCGGACGGTCGGAGGAGCGGCCGGAGAGCGGCCCGAGGACCGGTCAGAGGAACAGCACGCACATGGCGTACGCCGCCGGGGCGGCCAGGGCGAAGCCGCCGAGCGGGCCCTGCATGTGCCGGGCGACCCACATGGTCGGCGGCTCGCCGGCCATCAGGCGCCCCGCCTCCGCGTATCCGACGGCGAGGTCGGCGAGCACGGCGGTGGCGGCGGTGACCAGGCCGATCACCGCTCCGCTGGTCGGGGTGAAGCCGACCAGGAAGCTGCCGAGGACCGCGCTGGCGAGGGTGCCGACCATCGCGCCGATCACGACGCCGGCCGCGCCCCGGGGCACCTGCGGGGCGAGCCGAGGCCAGGGCAGCACCGCGTCGGTGATCCGGGCCACGGTCAGCGCGACGCCGGTGGCGGTGAGGCAGACGGTGATCGCCTGAGTGCCCGCCGGAATCCGGCTGAGCACGATCAGCGTGGCGAACGCGACCACGCCGACGACGATCAGCAGCGTGGTGCCGAGCGAGTCGGTGACCCGGACGCGGTCGACCCGGCGGACCAGTTGACCGAGCACGCCGAGCAGGAAGCCCCCGGCCGCGAGGTAGCCCAGCGGGGCGAGGCCGGCGACGTCGGACCGCACGGCGGCGGTGTCGGCGGCGGCGGCCACCACGGCGCTGGTGAGCGCCACCAGCAGCAGGGCGGGCGGGCGCATGGCCATCGTCCAGGCCAGGACGAAGATCAGTTGTACGCCGAAGATGATGAGCGCGAACGGCAGCCGGTGCCCGGGACCGGCGGTCTGCGCGCCGAGCACCAGGCCGACGCCGAGCAGCGCGGCGAACCCGGCGACGGTCAGGGCGAGCGGCCGGCGTATTTCGACCGGCTCGATCTCCTCCTCGTCCAGCTCTTCGACGGCCTCGTCGTCGGGACGCCGGGCGGGTTCGCCGCCCCGGCGCAGCCGGCGGGGCCGCCCACGGCGTGCCGGAGGGGCGTCGTCGTCGACGTCCGGGCCGGTGCGCGGGGCCGGTGGGTGCGCACGACCGGCCGGCCCAGGGTGGGCCTCGTCGGCCCACGGGTCCCGGCCGGCCTCGGAGGAGGTCGAGGGAAACACGCCCTGATCGTGCCAGACCGGGGTGTCGGATCGGTGGCCACGGTTTCCGCGACGTTAAAACCTGCGGCGCGATCGTGGGCAAGGCCGACAAACGGGAAACGACCTGGAGGCACGGACGGAGCGATCGGTTACGCTCAAGCCGTTACCCGCCCGTCAGCGACGCCGGGACCCACGCAAGTTCTCAGCGCACCCCGCCTCAGGGTGCTGCTGGTCGCGCGCGGCCTTGAGGGCCGCCGGGACGGAGGTGATCGTGTGGAGATCCTGCTGCTGGTGACTGCGCGCGCAGGTGAACCATCGGTGGTGCTGCCGGCGCTCGACCTGCTGCCACACTCGGTGCGCACCGCGCCCCGCGACGTCCGCACGCTGGTTGCCGGCCCGAGCCCGGACGCCGTCCTCGTGGACGCGCGTTCGGAGCTGAGCGAGGCCCGGGCGACCTGCCGGATGTTGCACGCCACCGGGCTCGGTGTGCCGCTGGTCGCGGTGGTCACCGAGGCCGGGCTGATCGCGCTGAACGCGGACTGGGGCGTCGACGACGTCATCCTCGCCAGCGCCGGTCCGGCCGAGGTGGAGGCGCGGCTGCGGCTTGCGGTCGGCCGGTTGAGCAACGCCACGTCCGGGGCGGGCGGCTCGATCCGGGCCGGCGAGCTGAGCATCGACCCCGACACGTACGCCGCGAAGCTCAAGGGCCGGCCGCTCGACCTGACGTACAAGGAGTTCGAGCTGTTGAAGTTCCTGGCCCAGCACCCGGGCCGGGTCTTCACCCGGGACCAGCTGCTGCGCGAGGTCTGGGGCTACGACTACTTCGGCGGCACCCGCACCGTGGACGTGCACGTGCGGCGGCTGCGGGCGAAGCTCGGCTCGGAGTACGAGTCGATGATCGGCACCGTGCGGCAGGTCGGCTACAAGTTCGTCGTGCCGCCGTCGCGGTCGCTGCCCGAGTCGGAGCACGCCCCGATTCCGGTCTGACCGCCCGATCCCGCTTCTGCCCGGCCCTGTCCCCGACTGACCCGCCCGGTGCCAGCCCGAGCCACGTGATTGCCGGTTTGCCCCTTTTGCACCACTAGCCAGTTTTATCCTGACTGGCGAAGTGGCCGAGGAAAGGGGCGACGGTGCGTGCGATGACCACGGGGGCGACGAGGGGCCGGCCCCCGCAACCGAGCGGCGGCGATCACTGATGCGCGTCGACGCGACCGGGCGGTTCGTGGCGCTCGCCACCCTCGTGGTGGTCTCCCTGCTCGGCTCCGCGTACGCGCTGGGCCGCAGCATGGTGCCCGGCCCGACCCGGCAGGCCACCGGGATCACGGCGAGCGCGGACGACCCGAGCTTCGCCGACCAGCCGGCGCAGACCGGCCCCGGCCGGGGCGGGGCGCCGCCCTCCTCCGCCGACGGTCCCGCCGCGCCCACCGAGGCCGGTCAGGACGGCGGGACCGCGCAGTCACCGGAGAGCGGGGGCGACGGCCTGTTCGGCGCCCGGGTCACCACCGGGTCGGCGCAGGTGGCGCTGACCTTCGACGACGGGCCGGACCCGCAGTACACGCCGCAGGTCCTGGCGCTGCTGCGGGAGTACGGCGTCACGGCCACGTTCTGCGTGGTCGGCGAGAACGCGCAGAGCCACCCCGACCTGATCCAGGCGATCGTGGCCGACGGCCACACCCTGTGCAACCACTCCTGGCACCACGACGAGCTGCTCGGCAAGCGGTCGACCGACGTCATCCGGGCCGACCTGCTGCGCACCAACGCGGCGATCCGGGCCGCCGTGCCGGACGCCGAGATCGCCTACTACCGCCAGCCGGGCGGCGCGTGGACGTACCCGGTGGTGTCGGTGGCCGAGGAGCTGGGGCTGGTCCCCCTGCACTGGACCGTCGACCCGTCGGACTGGAAGGCCCCGGGGGCGACCCGGATCGCCCACGACGTCTCCGCCGAGGCACAGCCGGGCTCGATCGTGCTGCTGCACGACGCCGGCGGCAACCGGCAGGGCACGGTGGACGCGCTGCGCAGCCTCCTGCCGGACCTGGCCGCCCGGTTCCGGCTGGAGGCCCTGCCGACGGGCGCCACCTGAGCCGACGGCCGGCGCCCGGGCCTACCCCCGCGGAACTCGCCCAGGCCCACGCCGAACGCGACGACGCCTGCCGGCCCCGCCCGGCCGGCGGCCCCGCTACCGTTGGTCGGATGAGCAGCGCCGAGCCGACGACCGACCGGGTGACCCGGGCCGACCTGCTGACGCCGGGCGAGGTGGCCGAGGTGCTGGCCCTGGCCCGCGCGGCGGGCGACGCCGACGGGGCCGACCCGTTCGACGAGCACACGCTGCTGCGGCTGCGCGACCCGCACGCCCCGGCCGTGCACCTCACGGCCCGCGCGCCGGACGGCGCCCTGACCGGGTACGCCCACCTGGACACCACCGATCCGGCCGGGGGCGTCGGCGTGGAGCTGGCCGTGCACCCCGCGCACCGGCGGCGGGGCACCGGCCGGGCGCTGGCCCGGGAGGCCCTCGCCGCCGCCACCGGGCCGGTACGCGCGTGGGCGCACGGCGACCACCCGTCCGCCGCCGCGCTGGGCGTCGACCTCGGCCTCACCCGGGCCCGGGTGCTCTGGCAGCTGCGCCGGCCGTTGGCCGACCCGCCGCCCGAGCCGCGCCTGCCCGACGGGGTGGTGCTGCGCGCGTTCGTGCCGGGGCGGGACGACGCGGACTGGCTCGCGCTCAACGCCCGGGCCTTCGCCAGCCACCCCGAGCAGGGTCGCTGGACGGCGGACGACCTGCGGGTACGCCTCGCCGAGCCGTGGTTCGATCCGGCCGGTTTCCTGCTCGCCGTCGCCGCGGACACCGGCCGGCTGCTCGGCTTCCACTGGACCAAGGTGCACTCCCGGCCCGGCGCGGCCGGCATCGGCGAGGTCTACGTGCTCGGGGTCGACCCGGCCGCGCACGGCGGTGGGCTCGGCAAGGCGCTCACCTCGGCCGGGCTGGCGTACCTGCGCCGCCGGGGGCTGGACCGAGTGATGCTCTACGTGGACGAGTCGAACACCGGGGCGGTCGCCCTCTACGAGCGGGCCGGCTTCGCCCGCTGGTCCGCGCACGTCAACTACCACCTCGGCTGACGCTCCACCCTCCTCGCTCCGCGCGTCACGGCGATGTCACACCACGGCATCGGCGCGATAACGGCTGCCCGGATATATCGCATTAATAGCGATAGTCGGCCGCGAGTTCACGAAATGGACAACCCTTCCTCAGCCCACGGCCACCCGCCCGGCCGCACCTGTTCACTCCTCGTTCACTTGCGACCGGCGATCCGGCTACCTGGCCCTCCTAACTTTCAGTTCAGCCGGGTCACGCCGGCCCTCCCCCGGGCCACCCAGCCGGGAACGGCCCGTCCAGACGTGAAGGGAAACCCCTCAGGTGAAGCTCCAGCGGCACGGCACTATCGCCTGCCTCGCTCTTACTGCGGTGCTCGGTCTCAGTGCATGCGGCTCGGACAACAACGAGCCCGCCAGCGGCGCCTCCGCGTCCGGCTCGACCGCCGCGGCCGACTGCGCCACCGGCACCCTGAACGCGCAGGGCTCGTCGGCCCAGAAGAACGCCATGGCCGAGTGGATCAAGGCGTACCAGCAGAAGTGCGCCGGCAGCACGATCAACTACGAGCCGTCCGGCTCGGGCGCGGGCATCCAGGCGTTCATCGCCGGCACCGCCGACTTCGCCGGCTCCGACTCGGCCCTCAAGCCCGAGGAGCAGCCGCAGGCCGACGCCAAGTGCACCGGCGGCCAGGCCATCCACCTGCCGATGGTGATCGGCCCGGTCGCCGTCGCCTACAACGTCAGCGGCGTGGACAACCTCCAGCTCAAGCCGGCCACCCTCGCGAAGATCTTCGCGGGCAAGGTCACCAAGTGGGACGACCCGGCGATCAAGGCCGACAACCCGGACGCCAAGCTGCCGTCGACCACCATCCAGACGGTGCACCGCTCCGACGAGTCCGGCACCACCGACAACTTCACCAAGTTCCTGGCCAAGACCTCGGCCGCGGACTGGACCTTCGAGAACGCCAAGGCGTGGAAGGCCCCGGGCGGCACCGGCGCCAAGGGCTCGGACGGCGTGGCCAGCCGGGTCAAGGGCGCCGACGGCTCGATCGGCTACATGGAGTGGTCGTTCGCGGAGAACGCCGGCCTGAAGATGGCCAAGATCGGTAACGGCGCGGGCGAGTTCGCCGAGCTGACCGCCGAGTCGGCCGGTAAGACCATCGCCGGCGCCACGGTCGAGGGCACGGGCGACGACCTGAAGATGTCGGTCGACTACAGCACCAAGGAGGCCGGGGCGTACCCGATCGTCCTGGTGACCTACGAGATCGTCTGCAGCAAGGGCCTCGCGGCCGACAAGCTGCCGCTGATCAAGGGCTTCCTGGCCCACGCCGCCAGCACCGAGGGCCAGTCGGCCCTGACCGAGCTGGGCTACGCCCCGCTGCCGGACTCGGTCCGCACCAAGGTCGAGGCCGCGGTCAAGAACCTCTCCTGACCGGACCCGACACCACCACACCTCCCTCAACTCGAAGCGAGCGAGCAGATGGGTGAAACCCCTCCCCGCTCGGCCGACGCCGGCACCGGCGGGATCCACGTGGCCTCGGGCCACGGGCGACCCGCCGGTGCCTCGGCGCGTGTGGCCGAGGCACCAGTCAGCACCCGTACCCCCGGCGGGGACGGCCTCGGCGGCGGCGGTGGCCTGCCCCGGGCGCGGGCCTTCGGCGCGGAACGCGCCTTCCGCGGCCTGACCCTGGCCGCCGGCACCGCCGTCCTGGTGATCATCGCCGCCATCGCGGTCTTCCTGATCGCCAAGGCGGTGCCGGCCCTGAGCGCCAACACCGAGAACTTCTGGACGTACGAGGGCTGGGCACCCAACGAGACGCAGCCGAAGTTCGGCATCGGCGCCCTCGCCTTCGGCACCGTACTCAGCTCGGCGCTGGCGCTGCTGATCGCGGTGCCGGTGGCGCTGGGCATCGCGCTCTACCTGTCGCACTACGCCCCGCGCCGGCTGGGCACCGCGCTCGGCTTCCTGATCGACCTGCTCGCCGCCGTGCCCAGCGTGGTGTTCGGACTCTGGGGCCGGGACGTCTTCTCCAGCCCGGTACGAGACTTCTCGGTCTGGCTGAACACACACGTCGGCTGGCTCCCGATCTTCGGCGGGGACGGCCCGTTCGGCGCCTCCGTCCTGCTCGGCGCGCTGGTGCTGGCGATTATGGTGCTGCCGATCATCACCTCGCTCTCGCGCGAGGTGTTCCTCCAGACTCCGACCGCCAACGAGGAGGCGGCGCTCGCGCTCGGCGCGACCCGCTGGGAGATGATCCGCACCGCCGTCCTCCCGTACGGCCGCCCCGGCATCATCGCCGCCGTGATGCTCGGCCTCGGCCGCGCGCTCGGCGAGACCATCGCGCTGGCGATGACCCTCGGCATCACCTTCAACATCTCGTTCAACCTGATCCAGAACGGCGGCAACACCATCGCCGCCAACATCGCCAACGCGTTCGGCGAGGCGAACGACACCGGGCGGGGCGCCCTCATCGCCTCCGGCCTGGTGCTGTTCACCATCACGCTGATCGTCAACATCACGGCACGGGCGATCATCTACCGCCGCCGCGAGTTCACGGAGTCGGCCGCATGAGCACCACCGTCGCCAACCACCGCACCCGGCCGCCGGCCCAGCCGGCCACCCTCCGGGCGAAGCGGCTGCCGAAGTACGCCCCGCCGGCCATCGCCGTCGGGGCCGTCGCGGTCGCCGCCGCCGTCGTGTACGGCACCGGCATCGGCGGCCCCGTGCTCGTCGTGGCCGTCGCCGCCCTGCTCTACCTGGTCGGCCTCTTCGCCGCCGCGCACGCCGTCGAGGGGCGGCGCTCGGCCCGCAACCGCACCTGGAGCGCGCTGATCCACTCCGCGTTCGTGCTGGCCGTCCTGCCCCTGGCCTCCGTGGTCTGGACGCTGGTCAGCAAGGGCGTCGAGCGTCTCGACGGCAACTTCTTCGGCACCTCGATGAACAACATCGGGGCCCGGGACGCCAACGGCGGCGCGTACCACGCGATCGTCGGGACGCTGGAGCAGGTCGGCATCGCCGCGCTGATCACCGTCCCGCTCGGCATCCTCTGCGCGATCTACATCGTCGAGTACGGCCGGGGCCGGTTCGCGTTCGCGATCCGGTTCTTCGTCGACGTGATGACCGGCATTCCGTCCATCGTCTCCGGCCTGTTCGTGCTGGCCTTCTGGGTGCTGGTCGTCTCGCCGGTGTTCAACGACGGCCGGCCGGGCTTCTCCGGCTTCGCCGCCGCTCTGGCGCTGAGCGTGCTCATGCTGCCCACCGTCGTCCGCTCCACCGAGGAGATGCTGCGGCTCGTCCCCGCGCCGCTGCGCGAGGGGGCGTACGCCCTCGGCGTGCCGAAGTGGAAGACCATCCTGCGGGTCGTGCTCCCGACCGCGCTGCCCGGCATCGTCACCGGCGTCATGCTCGCCATCGCGCGGGCGGCCGGCGAGACCGCGCCGGTGCTGCTCGTGGCCGGCGGCGGCGCGGCGATCAACTTCAACCCGTTCGAGAACAACCAGTCGTCACTGTCCCTGTTCGTCTACCAGCAGGCCGGCGACGCGTCGAAGTACGCCCCGGCCCGCGCGTGGACGGCGGCGCTGACCCTGGTCGCCCTCGTGCTGATCCTGACGATCGCGGCGAAGCTGCTGGCTCGCCGGAACCGGCTCGGCCGATGAATCCCGGAGGTACCACCACCATGGCCAAGCGCGTCGACGCCACCAACGTCACCGCCTACTACGGCGGCTTCAAGGCGATCGAGAACATCAACCTGACCGTCGAGCCGAAGACCGTGACCGCCCTCATCGGGCCGTCCGGCTGCGGCAAGTCGACGTTCCTGCGGTCGATCAACCGGATGCACGAGGTGCTGCCGGGCGCCCGTGTCGAGGGCGACCTCACCATCGACGGGCAGAACATCTACGACCGCGACGTGGACGTCACCGCCGTACGCCGGATGATCGGCATGGTCTTCCAGCGGCCCAACCCGTTCCCCACCATGAGCATCTACGAGAACGTGGTGGCCGGGCTGCGGCTCAACGGGGTGCGCAAGAAGTCCATCCTGGACGAGGCGGCCGAGAACTCGCTGCGCTCGGCGAACCTCTGGAACGAGGTGAAGGACCGCCTCGGCAAGCCGGGCGCGGGCCTGTCCGGCGGCCAGCAGCAGCGGCTCTGCATCGCCCGCACGATCGCCGTCGAGCCGCAGGTGGTGCTGATGGACGAGCCGTGCTCGGCGCTGGACCCGATCTCCACGCTGGCGATCGAGGACCTGATGTTCCAGCTCAAGGACAAGTTCACCATCATCATCGTCACGCACAACATGCAGCAGGCCGCCCGCGTCTCCGACCGCACGGCCTTCTTCTCGATCGAGAAGACCGGCGACCCGGGCCGCCTCATCGAGTACGACAACACCCAGAAGATCTTCAGCAACCCGAGCCAGAAGAAGACCGAGGACTACATCACGGGCCGCTTCGGCTGAGGTGCAAGGAAGGGCCCCCTGTTAACGCTTTCTGTTGCACAGGGGCCCTTCCTAACCCAGCAGCCGCCAGGTCAAGGGCGCTCAGCCGAGCACGAAGCGGGGCTCGCCGTCGGCCGGCAGGTCCAGGCGGGGGGTGATCGGCGTCGCCGCGTCGCGGGTGGCCGACGCGCGGGCCACCCCGGCCAGGTCGCCGGCGGCGGCCACCTCGGCCAGCGTCACCAGGGTCGGCGGCAGCATGGTCAGCTCGCCGGCCTCCGCGCGGGCCAGGGCGTCCGTCGGGCGTACCCACATGGTGTGGTCGGCCTCGCCGGAGACGTCCCGGGTCCGCTGCCCCGTCGGCAGCAGGGCCACGAAGAAGTACGTGTCGAAGCGGCGCGGCTCGAACTCCGGGGTGATCCACCGGCTCCACGGCAGCAGCAGGTCCGACCGGAGGGTCAGCCCCCGCCCGGCGAGCAGGTCGGCGAAGCCCCGCCGGCGGGCCTCCAGGTCCTGCCGGGCGGACTCCCAGTCGTCCCCGCTGACGTCGCCCACCACGGTCGAGGGGTCCGGCCCGGCCAGCAGCACCCCGGACTCCTCGAAGACCTCGCGGGCGGCGGCGCACACCACCGCCTGGGCGGCGTCCGGCGCGACGCCCAGCCGCCCGGCCCAGCCCGCCGGCTCGGGTCCGGCCCAGTCGAGGTGCGCCGCCGAGTCGGACGGGTCCACCCCGCCGCCGGGGAACGCGTACACGCCGCCGAAGGCCATCGCGGCGACGCGACGGATGACGTACACCTCGAAGTCGTCGCCGGCCGGGCGCAGCAGCAGCACGGTGGCCGCGACCCGGGGCCGCGCGGGCGTGCCGCCCTCGGCGCGGAACCGCCGGGCGTGCTCGACGAGGGCCGGCGGAGCGGGGAAACCGTGGCTGTCGATCGTCATGCCGCGAGCGTAGTCCCGCAGGATGGATCGGCCGGTCCGGCGGCGGTGGGGGGGTCGGCTCGCGCCCGGCTAGCGTGGGCGCATGACACGTTGGGGCATTCTGGCCACGGGCCACATCGCCGGCCGCTTCGCCGAGGACCTGCGGCACGTGCCGGGGGCCGAGCTGGTCGCGGTCGGCTCGCGGACGCCGGAGGCGGCACGGGCGTTCGCCGACAGGCACGGCGCGCAACGGGCGTACGGCTCCTGGGCGGAGCTGGCCGCCGACGACGAGGTGGACGCGATCTACGTGGCGACCCCGCACGCGGCGCACCACGAGGCCACCATGATCTGCCTGGCGGCGGGCCGGGCGGTGCTGGTGGAGAAGCCGTTCACCCTCGACCTGGCCGACAGCACCGAGCTGGTCGAGGCGGCCCGCGCCCGGGGGGTCTTCCTCATGGAGGCCATGTGGATGCGCACGAACCCGCTGATCCTGCGGGTGGTCGAGCTGCTCGCCGAGGGGGCGATCGGGCAGGTCACCGGCGTGCAGGCCGACTTCGGGGTGGCCGGGCCGTTCGCGCCGGAGAGCCGGATGCGGGCCCGCGCGCTGGGCGGGGGCGCGCTGCTGGACCTGGGCGTCTACCCGGTCAGCCTGGCCCACCTGCTGCTCGGCGTCCCGCAGCACGTGCGCTCGTGGGCGAAGATCGGCCCGGAGGGGGTCGACGAGAACACCGGCATCGTGTTCGGCTACGACTCGGGGGCCGTGGCGACGCTGAGCTGCGGCATGATCGGGGCCAGCCCGCTGGTCGCCTCGATCACCGGCACCGCCGGACGCATCGACCTGCCCGCGCCGTTCTTCCGGCCGCCGTCGGCGACGCTGCACCGGGCCGGGGCGGAGCCGGAGACGATCCCGGCCGACCTGACCGGCGGCGGCTACCAGTACGAGGCGATCGAGGTGCAGCGCTGCCTCGCGGCGGGGCTGACGGAGAGCCCGCTGGTGCCGCACGCCGCCACCCTTGAGGTGATGGGCCTGCTGGACGCGATCCGCGAGCAGATCGGCGTGCAGTACAAGTGAGTGAAAGGAAGGGCCCCCTGTTGACGCGTTCTGTTGTACAGGGGGCCCTTCCTCACCGCCGGGCTGCGGGGCGCGGCGGGCAGCGGGGCGCTGCGGGCCGCCGGGCGGTCAGCCGAAGAGGGGACGGACCAGCAGGTAGGTGACGCAGGCGATCAGCGCCGCCGCCGGGAACGTGATGATCCAGGCGAGCACGATGTTGCCGGCCACGTTCCAGCGCACCGCGGAGAGCCGCTTCGTCGCCCCCACGCCCATGATCGCCGAGGTGATCGTGTGGGTGGTGGAGATCGGTGCGTGGAGCACCAGGGCGTTGAAGTAGAGCACCGAGCTGGCCACCGTCTCGGCGGCGAAGCCCTCCGGCGGGCCCAGGTCGATGATCTTGCGGCCGAGCGTGCGGATGATCCGCCAGCCACCGGCGTACGTGCCGGCCGCCAGCATCGCCGCCGACGTCCAGAACACCCAGCCGGGGATGTGGGTCTTGTCGTCCTGGAAACCGCCCGTGTAGAGGGCGAGGACCACGATGCCCATGGTCTTCGCGGCGTCCTGCATGCCGTGGCCGACGGACATGGCCGCCGCCGACGCGGTCTGCGCCCAGCGGAAGCCCCGGTTCAGCTTGCCCGGCTGCCCGTTGCGGAACAGCCACAGGATCGCCAGCATCAGCAGGTAGCCCAGCGTCAGGCCGACGATCGGCGAGAGCACCATCGGCAGCAGCACCTTCTCGCCGATGTTGACCCACTGCACGACGCCGCCGGTGGCCAGCAGGGTCGCGCCGACCAGGCCGCCGAACAGCGCGTGCGAGGACGACGACGGCAGGCCGAAGTACCAGGTGATCAGGTTCCAGGCGATCGCGCCGAGCACCCCGGCGAAGACCACCCCCAGGCTCGCGATGCCGGTGGGCAGGGTGACGAGGCCGTCGCCGACGGTCTTGGCGACCCCGGCGCCGAAGTGGGCGCCGACGAAGTTGCCGACGGCGGCGAGGGCGAGCGCCACCCGGGGTGTCAGGGCGCGGGTGGAGACGCTGGTCGCGATCGCGTTGGCGGCGTCGTGGAAGCCGTTGGTGTAGTCGAACGCCAGGGCCACCGCGATCACCGCCAGCACGGCGATGAGTTCGGGACTCACAGGATCAGGACTCCTTGACCGCGATGGTCTCGACGGTGTTGGCCACGTGCTCGAAGGCGTCGCAGGCGGCCTCCAGCTCGTCGGCGACCTCCTTCATCTTGAGCACCGTGAGAGCGTCGTACTCGCCGGAGAAGAGGCGGACCAGCAGCATCCGGTACGCCTGGTCGCCATCGTTCTCCAGCCGGTTGCACTCGATCCAGTAGTCCTCGAGATCCTTCATCGACTTGAGCCGGGGCATCGCCTCGGCGGTCAGCTTCGCCTGCTGGTCCAGCACGTTGACCAGCTCGTGCAGCTCGCGCGGGAGCGCCGGCAGCTTGGTCAGCCCGTAGAGGTAGAGCAGGTTGCCCACGGCCTCCAGGTGGTCCATCACGTCGTCGAGCAGCGACCCCAGCCGGTAGATGTCCTCCCGGTCGAACGGGGTGATGAAGGTGGAGTTGATCTTCTTGTAGAGATCGTGGGTGATCTGGTCGCTGTCGTGCTCGACCTCGGTCAGCCGCTCGCTCACCGACTGCACGTCCACGCCCGGCAGGGCCAGCTCGTTGAGCAGCTCGGTGCCCCGCACCAGGTTCTGCGCGGCCCTGGTGAAGAGCTCGTAGAAGGCGCCCTCGGTGGGGCGGAAGGAAAACTTCACAGCCTGGACCTCGTCGTGTCGGTGGAAGGGTGGCGGACGCCCCGGGGGTGCCTGCAACGGGAATGCTAGGAAACGGCCGGGCCGCGAATTCGTCGGCCCACCCCTGGCCAGCCGCCATTTACTGGTCGTTCACCTGTCGTTCACCTGGAACCGGTCACCCGGCCCGCAACCACCGGGTCAGGCGCCGCACAGGCGGCTGCGCTCCGCCGCCACGTCGAAGTCCGCCGGCGGATACCCGAGATCCAGGTCGTCGAACGTCTCCCGCAGCAGGTGGGCCACCGCCCAGTCGCGGTACCACTTCCGGTCGGCCGGCACCACGTGCCACGGCGCGGCGTCCGTGCCGCACCGGCTCAGGGCCTCGGCGTACGCGGCCTGGTAGTCGCCCCAGCGGGCCCGGGAGTCCAGGTCGCTCGGGTGGTACTTCCAGTGCTTCGTCGGGTCGGTCAGCCGCGCCAGCAGCCGCTCGCCCTGCTCGGCGTGCGAGATGTGCAGCATGACCTTGACCAACCGCACCCCGGAGCCGGTCAGCTCCCGCTCGAAGGCGTTGATCTCGTCGTACCGGGCCCGCCAGGTGGCCTCCGGCACCAGCGACTCCACCCGGGCGATCAGCACGTCCTCGTAGTGCGACCGGTTGAAGACCCCGACGTACCCGGGCGGCGGCAGGGCCCGGCGGATCCGCCACAGGAAGTCGTGCCGCCGCTCCCGCTCCGTCGGCGGGCCGAACGAGCGGATGTGCAGCCCGAGCGGGTTCATGGCCCCGGCCACCCGCCGGATCGTGCCGTCCTTGCCGCCGCAGTCCATGGCCTGGAGCACCAGCAGCACCCGGTCGGGTCGGCCCCGCCCCGGCGCGGCGTCGGCCGCCGTGGGAGCACCGGTGGGCGCGCCCGGGCCGGCGGCGGCCTGCGCGGTGGCGTACAGCATCTCCTGCTGCCGCCCCAGGGCCGCGCCGAGCAGCCGCACCTGCTCCCGCGCCCACGCCTTGCGGCTCCCGTCGCCCTCGGCGGCGACCGCCGGCAGCCCCGGCGTCGACCGGGGGTCGATCGCCGCCAGGTCGACGGCACCCCCGCCCACCCGCAGCAGCTCCCGCATCGTCGCCCCCTCGGGCGGCACGACGTCCCGGACAGCGTGGGCCGCGTCTGACCGCGCACCATCGAACCCGCTCATGACTGGATCATCACCCACCCCGGCCACTCCCGCCCGTCGGGCGCCCGTGTCACGTTCGGGGTCGCCGACGCGTCAAGGGGTGGGGAGAATCATGCGCGCGGGAGGTGGATGTCGTGACGGAGCTGGTCGACGGGTTCGAGGCGGAGCGGGGGCGGCTGACCGCCCTGGCGTACCGGATGCTGGGCAGCCGCAGCGAGGCCGAGGACGCCGTGCAGGAGACCTGGCTGCGCTGCTCCGGCGCGCTGGGCGACCCGGCGAGGCGGGCGGAGGTCGGCAACCTGGCCGCCTGGCTCACCACCACCTGCGGGCGGATCTGCCTGGACGTGCTGCGCTCCGCGCGGGTGCGCCGGGAGACGTACCCGGGGCAGTGGCTGCCCGAGCCGGTCGTGACGCCGCTGGACGGCGAGGGCTTCGCGCCCGACCCGGCCGAGCGCGCCGTCCGGGCCGACCGGCTCGGCACGGCCCTGCTGGTGCTGCTGGAGCGGCTCGGCCCCGAGCAGCGGGTCGCCCTGGTCCTGCACGACGTGTTCGCGGTGCCGTTCGACGAGGTCGCCGAGGTGCTCGGCACGACGGCGGTGGCCGCCCGGCAGCTCGCCTCGCGGGCCCGGCGGGCCCTCGCCGCGCCCGGCGCGCCCCGGCACACCGCCGACCTGGCCGAGCAGCGGCGGGTGGTGGCCGCGTTCGTCGCGGCCACCGAGTCCGGCGAGCTGGCCGAACTGGTCCGGGTGCTCGCCCCGGACGTGGTGCTGATCGGCGACGGCGGCGGGCACTTCCCGGCGGCCCGGCGGCCGGTCACCGGTGCCGAGGCGGTGGGCCGGTTCGTCCTGGGCCTGTTCGGGCGGGCGGGCCGCTACGGCGCGCGGGTGCGGTCCCGGCCGGTGCTGGTGGACGGCGCGCTCGGGCTGCAGTTCGAGACCGTGCACACCGACGGTCGGCCGCTGCGCCTGGTCACCGCGTTCGCCGTGCACGACGACCGGATCACCGGCGTCTTCAACCAGCTCAACCCCGACAAGCTGACCCGGGTGCCCGGCCTCGGGCCGGAGGCCGACGGGCCGCCGCACCCGTGACGGGCCGGGGGGCCGGCGGCGGCCGGAGGCCGGGGCGGGCCGGGGGCGACCCGGGCTCAGACCACCAGGGCCAGCCACTTCCGGTACGCCGTGGCGAACGGCTCGCTGCCGTCGCCGAGCACGCCCAGCAGCCACCGGGAGGCGGCCTCCGCCTCGGCCACCAGGTCGTCGGGGTAGCCGAACTGCTCCCGGTGCTCGGCGAACTCGTCCTCGTCGCGCAGCTCGACCAGACCGGTGCCCCGGCGGCGCACCACGTCGAGGTCGAGGTCGAACAGGTGGACGGTGTCGTCGCCCTCCCAGCGGGCCGGGGTGGCGATGTCGCAGTAGACCTCGCTCGTGCGCGGCGGCGGGTTGAACATGCACGTCCACCAGGCGTGGTGCGGCACCAGCAGCACGAAGGGGATCTGCTCGACCGACGGCCGGCCATGGTAGACGGACTCGGTGCCGGCCGGGACGCCGAGCCACACGCCGAGGTCGTCCGTGGTCAGGAGGCGGGCCGGGTAGTCGCGGTGGGCGCTGCCGTCGTACTTGCGGTAGATCACGCGGACCACGTCGCTCGGCATGAGTCGCACCCTAGTCGATTCCGCCCACCGATCGCGCGGGGGGAAGTAACGGAATCGATGCCGGGAGATTCCGTACCGTGACCCCGCCACGCGGGGCGGGGGCGGACCGGTGTCGGCGGCGACGGGTACCTTCGCACGGTGACTCCGCCGCGCACCGCTCCCGGTTCCGCCCTCCCCCGCACCTCCGCCCGGCGGCGCGGCAAGCGGGCCGACGCCGGTGAGCTGCTCGCCGCCGCGGTCGGCGCGGTCCCCGGCGGCGCGGCCCGCCCCGGCCAGCAGCAGATGGCCACGGCGATCGCCGAGTGCGTGGCCTCCGGCGAGCACCTGCTGGTGCAGGCCGGCACCGGCACCGGCAAGTCCCTGGGCTACCTGGCCCCGGCCCTGACCGTGGACGGCCCGGTGGTGGTCTCCACCGCGACCCTGGCGTTGCAGTCCCAGCTCGTCGAGCACGACCTGCCCCGGCTCGCCGAGGCGGTAGAGCCGGTGCTCGGCCGCCGGCCCACCTTCGCCGTGCTCAAGGGCCGCCACCACTACCTGTGCCTGGCCCGGCTGGACAACTCGACGGAGGAGGAGCCGACGGACACGCTGTTCGACGCCGTCGAGCCCCGGGCGGGCGGCGGGGGCGGGAGGTGGCTCGGCGAGGCGGGCCGGCTCGGCAAGCAGATCGAGCGGCTGCGCGACTGGGCGATGGAGACCGACACCGGCGACCGCGACGAGCTGGACCCGGGCGTCGACGACCTGGCCTGGCGGCTGGTGTCGATGCCGGCCCGGGAGTGCGTGGGGGCGTCCCGCTGCCCGTTCGGCGCGGAGTGCTTCGCCGAGGCGTCCCGGGCCCGCGCCCGGGAGGCCGACATCGTGGTCACCAACCACAGCCTGCTCGCCGTCGACATGATCGCCGGCCGGCACATCGTGCCGCCGCACAAGCTGCTGATCATCGACGAGGCGCACGAGCTGGCCGACCGGGTCTCCTCGGCGGCCCAGGCCGAGCTGGTGCCGGAGCTGATCGACCGGTCCACCCGGCGGGCCCGGCCGCTGCTGCGCCCGGAGGTCGCCGAGCGGCTCACCGAGGCCGGCGACGCGCTCGCCGTCGGGCTGGCCGAGGTGCCCGCCGGTCGCCTCACGGCCGGCCTGCCCGGCCCGCTGCGCGAGGCGTGCACGCTGCTCGACGCCGCCACCCGGGCCTCGCTCGACGCGATCGGCGACGTCAAGTCCGACGACCCCGACCCGGTCCGCAAGCAGCAGGCCAAGGCGGTGCTCGACGAGCTGTCGGCCACCGCCCAGCGGCTGCTGGAGGAGTCCGAGCACGACGTGGCGTGGGTGGAGAAGCCCGACAACGGCAGCCGCCGGGCCCTGGTGGTGGCCCCGCTGTCGGTCGCCGGCACCCTCGCCACCCACCTGTACGACGAGCGCACCGTCGTCGCCACCTCGGCGACCCTGGCGCTGGGCGGCCGGTTCGACACGGTGGCCCGGGCGCTGGGGCTGGAGGCGCCGCCGCCCGCCCCGCCGTCCCCGGCCGCCGCCGCGCTGGCCGCCGCCACCGCCCGGGGCGACGCCCCGGCCGGCGCGACGCCGGTGGCCGCCGCCCCGGGCAGCCGCCCCGCCACCGGCACCGTGCCCGCCACCGAGGGGCCGGGCTGGCGGTCGCTCGACGTCGGTTCCCCGTTCGACTACGCCCGGCAGGGCATCCTCTACGTGGCGGCGCACCTGCCCCGCCCCGCCGCCTCCGGGCTGCCCGACGCGGCCGGCGAGGAGCTGCTGGCGCTGGTCGGGGCGCTGGGTGGGCGTACCCTCGGGTTGTTCTCCTCCCGGCGGGCCGCGCAGCAGGCGGCGGAGCTGCTGCGCGCGAAGACCGACCTGCCGGTCCTGCTCCAGGGCGAGGAGGCGCTGCCGCTGCTGGTGCGCCGGTTCCGCGAGGAGCAGTCGAGCTGCCTGTTCGGCGTGATGTCGCTGTGGCAGGGGGTCGACGTGCCGGGCGACTCCTGCCAGCTCGTGGTGATCGACCGGTTGCCGTTCCCCCGGCCGGACGAGCCGCTCGCGGCGGCCCGCGCCGCCGCCGTCGACGCGGGCGGAGGCTCCGGGTTCTCCGCCGTCAGCGTGCCGATCGCGGCGGTCCGGCTGGCCCAAGGCGTGGGCCGGCTGATCCGGGCCACCGGCGACCGGGGCGTGGTCGCGGTGCTCGACTCGCGGCTGGAGACGGCCCGGGGCTACGGCCCGTTCCTGCGCCGCTCGCTGCCCCCGTTTTGGTATACGACGCGCCCGGAGGTGGCCCGGGGGGCGCTGGAGCGGCTCGGCAAGTCGTGACGGGGCCCGGTCGGCGGTCTGCCCGCCGGCCGGTCAGGGCGCCTGCGAGGCGACCACCACGGCGTCGGGCGGGGTGTCCGGCACCGTACGCGCGGCGAGCCGGCGGACGGCCGTGTTGAGCACCGCGATCAGCGGCACCGAGACCAGTGCGCCGGTGATCCCGGCGAGCACCACGCCCGCCGCGATGCCGATGATCACCGCGAGCGGGTGGATGGCCACCGCCCGGCCCATGATCAGCGGCTGGAGCACATGCCCCTCGACCTGCTGCACGCCGATCACCACGCCGAGGATGATCAGGGCGGTGACCGGGCCGCTGTCGACCAGCGCCACCAGCACCGCGACCCCGCCGGAGAGCGCGGCCCCGACGATCGGGATGAACGCCCCCAGGAAGACCAGCGCCGCCAGCGGGAACGCGAACGGGATGTCGAAGACGACAAGGAACGTGCCGATGCCGACCGCGTCGATGAACGCGACCAGCACCGTGGCCCGCACGTAGGCGCCCAGCGTCTCCCAGGACGCCCGGCCGGCGTCGTCGACCTTCCACCGGGCCGCCACCGGCAGCAGCCGCACCAGGAACCGCCAGATCCGGCTGCCGTCACGCAGGAAGAAGAACGTGGCGAAGAGCACCAGCACGATGCCGGTGAGCACCTCGGCCAGGGTCGCCGCCGTGGAGACCGCCCCGCTGGTGAACCGCTCGGTGTTGTTGTTGATCCAGGACTGGGCCTCCTCGATGTACCGGTCGAGCTGGCTGTCCGACAGGTGCAGCGGGCCGGTCTTGAGCCAGTCCTGGATCTGCCGGACGCCCTCGGAGGACTTCTTGCTCAGCTCCGGCACGCCCTTGATGAACTCGTTGACCACCAGCGTCAACGTGCCGACCACGGCGGCCAGGCCGCCGACCAGCACCACCGCCGTCGCCAGCGAGCGGGGGAAGCGCGCCCGCAGCAGCCAGCCCACGGCCGGCGCGAGCAGCGCCGAGAGCAGCATGGCGATGGCCAGCGGGATGATCACGATGCTGACGGTGGCGACGATCTTCAGCAGCGCCCAGAACACGACGCCGATGACGATCAGCCGCCACGACCAGGCGGCCGCGATGCGCAGCGCGTGCGGCACGTCGGCGTCGTCGCGGCTGGAGGTGGAGTTGTGCAGCGCGGCGGGCGGCTCGGCGCCGACCACGATCGCCGACGGCGGTGCCACCGGCCCCGGCGATCGGGGCGAGGCCACCCCGGCCTCGGCCGACGCGTCGATGCTGCCGGGCAGCGCCCGGCGGCCCGTCACGTCGGCCCGCCCGGTCGGGTCGGCGCGGGCCTGCCGCACCGCGTCCCGTCCCGACTCGTACGCGCGGCGCAGCCGTCCCCGTACCCGCTCGAAGCGGCTCAAGCGCACCTCCCGCAGCAGAACCCGCCCGCCCAGACGACAGGGGGGACAGGATACGTCCGACCGCCCCAGCCTAGGGCGGTTGCGCCAACATTGCCCCGGCCCGCAACCCCGTAACCACCAGCGGACCGGTCCGCGGGGACGCGGTACCGTTCCGTCGTGACCGCCGATGAGAACCTCGACGCCGGCCTGCCGATCCGCCTGCTGCACGACCGGGTGCTGGTGCGGTTGGAGGGGAGCGAGGGTGAGCGCCGCTCCACCGCCGGCATCGTGATCCCGGCGACCGCCGCCGTCGGCAAGCGCCTCGCCTGGGCCACCGCCGTCGGCGTGGGCCCCCACGTCCGCTCGATCGTCTCCGGCGACCGGGTCCTCTTCGACCCCGACGACCGCTCCGAGGTCGAGCTGCACGGCCGGGGGTACGTGCTGCTGCGCGAGCGGGACGTGCACGCCGTGGCCGCCGAACGCGTCGAGGCGGAGACCACCGGCTCCACCGGCCTCTACCTGTAAGGAAGGGCCCCTGCTAACGCTTTCTGCATAGCAGGGCCCCATCCTGACACTCCTCCCCCCGGGCGCACCGTGCGCGGCCTGGCGGGGGCTGCTTCGTTTGCGGCCGTCCGCGAAGGGAACGCCAGGCACGTCCAGCACCCTGGGGAGGGGAGCCTGCCGGTGTTCTGGAAAAAGGTGTTCCTCTGGGGCGGCGTCGCGTTCCTGATCTACTTCGTGGCGTTCCGGCCGGACGGTGCGGCGCAGGTGTGCCGGTCGGTCGGCGGGGGCCTGATGGCGATGGCCCAGGGCATGGGCGACTTCCTCACGGGCCTGACGACCTGACCGAGCCGCCGGGCCACGCCGCCCGCGCCCGCCGCCGGGCCGGCCAGCCACGCCGGCGGGCCGTCAGCCCGCGCGCGGCGGCCAGGGCGTGGGCTGGTGGGGGCCGTGCCAGCCGGGCGGGCCGTAGCCGGCCGGGTGGGCCGGGACCGGGGGCGGGGGCGGCGGGACGAGCACCACGGGGATCGGCACGACCGGCTCGTCCGGCGCGTCGACGGCGCGCTGCGAGCCGTCGGGGAACCGCAGGTGGTAGCGGTGGCCGTCCCAGCTGCCGACGGGGGTTTGCGGGTCCCGGCCGACGAAGAACGCCCGGTACGCGGTGAGCGCGTCCAGCAGCTCCCGTTCCTCCCGAATCGTTCGTTCCTGGTCGGCGGGCCGGCGGTCCAGCCCCCGGCGCATCCCGTCGCGCAGCAGCGCCAGCCGGGTGGCCGAGAACTGGTATCCCCGCATCGCCTTGAGGCCCGCGTCGCCGGCCACCCGGCGGGCCCAGGTGCGGGCCGCGTGCCGCCGGCCGAGGCTGCCCAGCGACGCCACCTCGGGCGGGGTGAGCCAGCCGGCCCGCACGTAGTCGGGCAGGGTGCGCTCGGTCAGCCGCCCCTCCCAGCCGCGCAGCCAGATGGCCAGCCCGACCATGGCGAAGAAGATCGGCACCATCACGCCGAGGTAGCCGTACAGGGCGATCATGGCCTGGCCGGTGGCCTGGGCCAGCGACGGCAGCAGGTTCCAGGTGCCGTGCAGCATCATCGCCAGCAGCAGGCCCGCGAGCGGAGCGAGGAACCGCACCCGCCGGTCGGCCGTGCGGGCGGCGATGCCGAGCCCCACCCCGGTCATCGAGGTGAACAGCGGGTGCGCGAACCCGAACAGCAGGATCCGGACGATGAAGATCGCGATGACCTGCCGCGCGCCGGTGGCGGGGCCGTACTCGTCGACGCCGGAGGCGTAGCCGTAGCCGCCCAGGTAGAGGATGTTCTCCACCATGGCGAAGCCGACCGCCGACAGCCCGCAGTAGACCAGGCCGTCGGTGATCCCGGACCACTCGCGGCGGCGGAAGATCAGCAGCAGGATGGGCCCGAGCGCCTTCGTCAGCTCCTCGATGAACGGGGCGACCAGCACGCCGGTGAGGGCGTTCGGCAGCCCCCAGTCGGCGAAGCGGGCGGCGAAGAACTCGTTCACGGTCAGCGAGGCGGCCGTCGAGACGAACGCGCCCCACGCGAAGCAGAAGATCAGGTACTTCAGCGGCTCCGGCTCGTACCGGTCGAGCCACAGGAAGCAGGAGACCAGCACCGGCACCGGCAGGATCGCGGCGACCACCCCGATCAGCAGCGCCTGCGCGCCGAGGTTGGAGCCGAGCACGAAGAGCATGTAGACCGCGCACGCCGCGATCAGCAGCACCACCAGGGCCAGCACCAGGAACCGCCGCCAGCCCAGCCGACGCAGCGGCATCCGGGGGGCGGACCCGCCGGGCGGCGCGGGGACGTCGGGCGCGGTCCACGGCGGCACCGGGGCGCCGCCGGGTGGGGTGTCGGCCATTCTGTCAGCGTAGTCACCCCCCGCCGCCCGTTCCGGGCGCATCCGCCGACCGTTATCCTGTCGGCAGGTCACGAGCGCCAGCGTCAAGCCCCGGCTTGCTGGCCGGCAACCCTCGTCGAGTTCGCGGTGGGGTGCCCCGGGTGATGACCGGGCCCAGCCCCGTCCGGCGCTGGGCAAGCGCGGACCCCGTCTCCGGTGGCGTCACCCGGGGTCCCCGGACCCCGGAGGTCGGCATGACCGTCACCCTCGTACCCCCGCCCGCCCCGCTGCCCGCGTGGACCGCGCCGGCGTCGTCGCGGCCGCTCGACGTGCTCGGCGTGCCGGGCCAGACCAACCTGGACCACGCGGCCAGCGCGCCGTGCGCGCGGGCGGCGGCCGACGCCGTGGCCGAGCTGCTCCCCTGGTACGCCAGCGTGCACCGCGGCGCGGGCGCGCTGTCGCGGCGCTGCACCCTCGCCTACGAGCGGGCCCGGCAGACCGTCGGCGACTTCTTCGGCGCCCGGCCCGGCGACCACGTGATCTTCACCCGCAACACGACGGACGCGCTGAACCTGCTGGCCCGCGCCCTGCCCGCCGGGACGACGGTGGTGACGTTCGCCGGGGAGCACCACGCCAACCTGCTGCCCTGGCCGCGCGGCTCGGTGCGGCTGCCCGTGCCGGCCGGCCCGGGCGAGGCGGTCCGGGCGCTGGACGCGGCGCTGACCGAGCTGCGCCGGGACGCGACGCCGGGGGCCGCGGGCGCGGCGGGCGGCGCACGCCCCGCCGGCCCGCCGGTGCTGGTGGCGGTCACCGGGGCCAGCAACGTGACCGGGGAACGCTGGCCGGTGGCCGAGCTGGCCGCCGTCGCCCGCCGGCACGCCGCCCGGATCGCCGTGGACGCCGCCCAGCTCGCCCCGCACGCGCCGGTCGACGTCGCCGCGCTCGGCGTGGACTACCTGGCCGTGTCCGGGCACAAGCTGTACGCGCCGTTCGGCGCGGGCGTGCTGCTCGGGCGGGGCTGCTGGCTGGACGCGGCCCCGCCGTACCTGGCGGGTGGAGGCGCGACCAGCCACGTCGGGGACGCCACCCACCAGGTGCGCTGGGCCGCCGGCCCGGCCCGGCACGAGGCGGGCACCCCCAACCTGCTCGGCGCGGTCGCCCTCGCGGCGGTCTGCGCGGCCCTCGCCGACGCCGACCGGGACGCGCTGCACGCCCGGGAGCAGGCCCTGCTGGCCCGGCTCCGGCAGGGCCTGGCCGCCCTGCCGCACGTGGTGGAGCTGCGTACCTTCGGGCCGGACGCGCCCCGGGTGGGCATCGTCTCGTTCGTCGTCGCCGGCCGGGACTCGGGCGAGGTGGCGGCGGAGCTGGCGGCCCGGCACGACGTCGGGGTCCGCGACGGGCTGTTCTGCGCCCACCCGCTGGCCCGGCGGCTGCTCGCCGAGGCGGCGGCCCGCAGCGGCCGGACGGACCTGCCGCCGACCGCCCTGCGGGCGAGCCTGGGCCTGGGCAGCACGGCGCGGGACGTCGACCGCCTGCTGGCCGCCCTCGCCGAGCTGGGCTGAACCGATCGGCCCGGGGCGGGGCCGAGCGCGGCCCCGCCCCGGCCGCTCAGCCGACGGACGGGGCGGCGGGCGACCTCCGGGGGCCGGGCTCGCCTTCGCCCGCCTCCGGGGCCGGCTTCTCCTGCTCGCCGAACGACTCGCGGACCAGCCGGTTCGCCTCCTGCTGCTCGATGCCGGAGGCCACCAGCAGGTCGCTGGCGGTGGTCCGCACCTGCGCGACCACCACGCTGCCGGAGAACCCGACCCCCTGCTCGTACGCCCGGCCGGCCTCGCTGACGGCCCGTAGGGACCGTTCCCGGGCCTTCTCCGGCTCCGCCCCGACGGCGAACTCGTGGCGGAGCAGGCGGACCGCCTCGGCGAGGTGGCCCACCGCGTCGGGCATGGGGTCGGGCACGGGTTCGCCGTCCTCGATCATGGTGACCGAGCGCCGGATCAGGGTGCCGCTGTTGCGCATCGCCCGGTCGATGGGCTCGGCCGCGTCGGCGTAGTGGGTCAGCTCGCTGCGCCGGTGCCAGCGGGCCGGGGAGAGGGTGCTGGTCTCCTTCGCGCCCTCGATCGCCTCCGTGAAGGTGGCCAGCTCCGCCTTGTTCTCCCGGAGCCGTTCCAGGGCACGTTGGGCGCTGTCGCGGTCGCGGTCGCGCAGCGCGGCGGCGGCCACGTCGAGCTGGTCGGCGAGCAGGTCGAGCGCCGGCCGGGCGGCCCGGTTGATCACCCGCAGCGGGTTCAGCGGCAGCAGGATCGCCGTCACCACCAGCGCGATCCCGCCGCCGACGAACGCGTCCACGAAGCGCGGTATCTCCAGGTTCTCGGTGGACGGGCTGAGCGTGACGATCAGCACGGCCGTGGCGGCGGCCTGGATGACGATCGCCACGCTCGCGCCGAAGAAGATGGTCAGCAGGATCGCCGCCGTCACCACCATCCCGAGCTGCCAACCGCCGGTGCCCAGGAAATAGATCAGCACGTCGCCCAGGAACACCCCGACCGCCACCCCGACGATCAGCTCGACCGTCCGCCGCAGCCGTTGGCCGACCGACGCGGCGAGGGTGCCGACCGCCGAGATCGGCGCGAAGACCGGCTGCGGGTTGTGCAGCAGCTCGTGGGAGACGATCCAGGCCAGCGCCGCGGCCAGCCCCGCCTGGACGGCCAACCCGAGCGCCATCCGCACCCGGTGCAGCCGGTCGTGCAGCGTGGCCTTGCCCCGGTGGCGCAGCTGTTCCATGGCCGCCGCGATCCGTGGCGCGTCGACGTCGCCGTCGCCGTCGCGCATCCCGGCACGCCGCAGCAGCGAGGGTCGGCGGTCCCGGGCCACGGCCATGGCGGGGACTACCCGCGGCGGGGACGGTGAATCCTCGCCCGCTGCGGCAGACTCGACCGGGTGACAGCGCTGGACGACGACCGGGGTGCCGGCCTGGTGGACCGGTGGCGGGCGGCGGTCCGGGGGGCTGGCGCACCCGACGGCCCCGCCATGGCCCGCGCCGGGCAGGAGCTGCTGGTCCGCTGGCGGGAGCCGCACCGCCGCTACCACACCGTCCGGCACCTGACCGCCGTCCTCGACGTGGTCGACGCGTACGCCGGCTTCGCCGACCGTCCGGACCTGGTCCGCCTCGCCGCCTGGTGCCACGACGCGGTCTACGACCCGCGCGCCGCCGGTGACGCCAACGAGCGGGCCAGCGCCGACCTCGCCGAGGGGCTGCTCACCGGGCTCGGGGTGCCGGCGGCGGCGGTGGCCGAGGTGCGCCGGCTGGTGCTGCTCACCGCCGGGCACGCGGTCGCCGCCGACGACCGCGACGGGGCGCTGCTCTGCGACGCCGACCTGGCCGTGCTGGCGGGGACGCCCGAGGAGTACGACCGCTACGCAGCCGCCGTCCGGCAGGAGTACGCGCACGTGCCGGACGGCGACTTCCGCCGGGGCCGCGCGAGGATCCTGGACCAGCTCCTGTCCCTGCCCACCCTCTACCGCCACCCCCACCTGCACACCCACTGGACCCCTCAGGCCCACGCCAACCTAACCCGCGAACTGACCACCCTCACCGCCCCCTGACCCCGCCCCCTGCCCCCGCCCCTGAGGTCGGTGATCAAGAGGTTTGCGTCATCGTCGAGATCGACCCTGACGCATTTCTCTTGATCACGAGGGCTGGCGGGGGTGGGGAGCCGGGCGGTGGAGGTGCTTGGGGCGGCGGAGGTCGGCCGCGCGCAGGAGGCGGACCAGGTCGCGGCTCGGGACGACCCGCGCGCCGAGGAGCACCGCCATCCGGTACCGCTCGGCGGGGATGTCGTAGTGGTCCCGGTCGAACGCGCGCCGGGGCACGCCCAGCGTCTCGGCGAAGACGTGCAGCTCGGCGAGGGAGACGTCGCTGATCAGGTGGGACCAGAGGCGCCCGCGCGCCGGCCAGGCGGGCCGGTCCACATACAGCATGGCCGCCAACCTAGCCGCCGGTTAGCCTCTCCTGCATGGCCGGATCCCCCCTCCTCGCTGACCTGCGCGCCCTCCTCGGCGACGCCGCCGTCCTGACCGACCCCGACCTGCTGCGGATGCACGAGCGGGACGAGGCCGACCTGTGCGCCTCGGGCACGCCGCTGGTGGTGGTCCGCCCCCGCGACACCGCGCAGGTGGCCGGCGTGGTCCGGGCGGCGGCCCGGCACGGCGTACCCGTGGTGCCGCAGGGGGCGCGGACCGGGCTGGCCGGCGCGGCGAACGCGGTGGACGGCGCGGTCGTGCTGAGCACGGTGGCGATGGACCGGATCCTGGAGATCGACCCGGTGGCCCGGATCGCCGTGGTCCAGCCCGGTGTGGTGAACGCGACACTGGCCGGGGCGGTGCGCCGGGAGGGGCTCTACTACCCGCCGGACCCGGGCTCCTGGGAGTCGTCCACGATCGGCGGCAACGTCGCCACCAACGCGGGCGGCATGTGCTGCGTCAAGTACGGCGTGACCACCGAGTACGTGCTCGGCCTGGAGGTGGTGCTCGCCTCCGGCGAGGTGCTGCGCACCGGGCGGCGCACCGCCAAGGGCGTCGCAGGCTACGACCTGACGCGGCTCTTCGTCGGCTCGGAGGGCACCCTCGGGGTGATCACGGAGGTGACCGTGGCGCTGCGGCCCGCCCCGGAGGAGTCGCTCACCCTGGTCGCCGTCTTCGACTCGACGGCGGACGCCGGCACGGCGGTGGCGCAGATCGCCGCGAAGGGCCTCACCCCGAGCCTGCTGGAGCTGCTCGACCGCACCCACCTGCGGGCCATCGAGGCGTACCAGCCGATGGGGCTGCGCACCGACGCGCAGGCGCTGCTGCTGGCCGCCGTGGACACCGGTTCGCGGGCCGCCGACGACCTGGCGCGGATCGCCGAGGTGTGCGAGGCCGCCGGTGCCGACGAGGTCTACGCGGCCACCGACGCCGTGGAGGCGGCGGCACTGCTCCAGGCCCGCCGGCTGGCCCACCCGGCGATGGAGAAGTTCGCCGCCGACACGTACCCGGGTGGCAACGGCGGGCTGGTCATCGACGACGTGGCGGTGCCGCGCGGGGCGCTCGCCGAGCTGCTGGACGGGGTGGCCCGCATCGCCGAGGAGTGCGCCGTGCCGATCGGGGTGGTGGGGCACGCCGGCGACGGCAACCTGCACCCGAACATCGTGGTCGACCGCGCCGACCCGGCGAGCGTGGAGCGGGGCCGGCGGGCGTTCGACGAGATCATGCGGCTCGGGCTGGAGCTGGGCGGCACCTGCACCGGCGAGCACGGGGTGGGGCTGCTCAAGCGGGACTGGCTGGCCCGGGAGATCGGGCCGGTCGGGGTGCGGGTGCACCAGGCGATCAGGGCGGCGCTCGACCCGACGGGGCTGTTCAACCCCGGCAAGGTGTTCTGACGCGATCCTGGGCCCGACCGTCAGGCGGTGGCCTCCGCCGGGGTGGCCTGGGTGAGCAGCAGCAGGATCTCGTACCCCAGGGGTGGCCGCTCCTCCCCCGGGCAGTCTTCGATCGTGATCGGGCCCGGCGCGGTGACCAGCACGGACGTCAGGGCGTCGATGCAGCTCACCCGGTAGCCCCGGGCCTTGTCGGTCTCGGCGGCCAGCCGCTCGTCGGTGAGCAGCGCGCGCAGCCGCTGCGTCTGCTCGGGGTCGAGCTGCCCGGACGACCGGACGTCGTCGCCGGCGCAGTTGGCGCAGTCCCACCGCCCGTCGGGCTGGACGGACAGCGTCCGCACCGGGCCGTCCTGGCCGTGCTTCTGCACCAGTTCGACCCGTACCGGCCCGCCGGCCGCCGCGCCACCGGCCGGTGATGCCGGCGACCCGTCGGGCGGCGGGGCGGTCGCCGTGCCGGCCCGGCGGACCGGTCCGACCGTCGAGCAGGCGGCGAGCGCCGCGACGAGCAGGGCACCGGCGGCCAACGGGATGATCGAACGCGCGCGGAAAGGGCGGATCACGCGCCGGAACGTACCCGATCATGGTGCCGTCGGGTACCGGCCGAGCGGCCGGACAGGGGTGGACCGCCCTCCGGTAAGGGTTCGGCTACCGGGGGGACGACGGGAGTTCGACCGGATCGCCGTCGGCGCCCCGATCCGCCGCGAAGCCGCGCACGTCCGGCGCGCCGAGCCGGGCCGCGTCCGCCGTCGCGTCGTCCGGCATGAGCTGCGACTCCCGCTCCGCCTCCACCCGGGCCCGGTAGTGCGCGACCTCACGCGCCCGGGTCGCCGCGTCCCAGCCCAGCACCGCGCCCATCAGTTCGGCGGTGTGCTCGGCCGACTCCAGGCCGCGGTGGGCGGTCTCGAAGGAGATCCGGGTACGCCGGGTCAGCACGTCCTCCAGGTGCAGCGCCCCCTCGGCGCGGGCCGCGTACGTCACCTCGGCCGCCAGGTATTCCGGCGCGCCGGCCAGCGGGGAGGCGAGCAGCGGATCCGCGTCGACCAGCGCCAACAGGTCGAGGGTGAGGGTGCCGTAGCGCTCCAGCAGGTGCTCGACCACGCCGACCGGCACCCCGTGTCGGCGGGCCAGGTCGGCCCGGTCCCGCCACATCGCGGCGTACCCGTCGGCGCCGAGCAGCGGCAGGTCGGCCGTGCGGGACGGGCGGACCCCGCCGAGCCGGCGGGCCGCGCGGTCCACCACGTCGGAGGCCATCACCCGGTACGTCGTGTACTTGCCCCCGGCGACGAGCAGCAGCCCGAGCATGGGCTCGACCACCGCGTGTTCCCGGGACAGCTTGGAGGTGGAGTCCGCCTCGCCGGCCAGCAGCGGCCGTAGCCCGGCGTAGACGCCCTCGATGTCGTCGGTGGTCAGCGGCCGGTCCAGCACCGTGTTGACCTGCTCCAGCAGGTAGGCGATGTCGCGGGCGGAGGCGGCCGGGTGGGACCGGTCGAGCCGCCAGTCGGTGTCGGTGGTGCCGATGATCCAGTGCCCGCCCCAGGGGATGACGAACAACACGCTGGTGGCGGTGCGCAGGATCAGGCCCGTCTCGCCGGTGATCGCCGAGCGGGGCACCACGAGGTGCACCCCCTTCGACGCCCGGACCCGGACCCCACGGCGCAGCCCGACGTCGTTGAGCATCCGCGACATGTCGTCGGTCCACACGCCGGTCGCGGCGACGACGGTGCGGGCGCGTACTTCGAACTCGGCGTCCGGTGAGCCGGTCGGCGCCTCCAGGTCGCGGACCCGGACCCCGGTCACCTCGCGCGCCTGCCGGACGAGGCCGACGGCGCGGGTGCTGCTGACCACCGTCGCCCCCAGGCTGGCGGCGGTGCGGGCCAGGGTGACCACCAGCCGGGCGTCGTCGACCTGCCCGTCGTAGTAGCGGATCGCCCCGGCGAGGCCGTCGGCCCGCAGGCTCGGGAAGACCCGCCGCGCGCCCTCCCTGGTGAGGTGGCGGTGCAGCGGCATCCCCCGCCCGCCCCCGAACAGCCCGGCGAACGCGTCGTACGCGGCCACGCCGAGGCCGTAGTAGGAGCGGCGGAAGGTGCGGCCGGGCAGGTCGCGCACGCCCTTGCCGGCGGGCAGCGGGACCAGGATCGGCACCGGCCGGACCAGGTGCGGGGCGAGCCGGGTGGCGAGCAGCCCCCGCTCGGTGAGCGCCTCGTGGACCAGGTGGAACTCCAACTGCTCCAGGTAGCGCAGGCCGCCGTGGATCAGCTTGCTGGACCGGCTGGAGGTGCCGGCGGCGAAGTCGCGCGCCTCCACGAGGGCCACCTTCAGGCCCCGGGAGGCGGCGTCCAGCGCCGCGCCGGCACCGGTGACGCCGCCGCCGATCACCAGGACGTCGAACCGCTCGGCGCGCAGTCGCCGCAGGTCGGCGGCGCGGCGCGCCGGGGAGAGCTGGCCGGCGACGCTTCGGGAGACGTTGGGGTCACGCACCCGTCCACCGTAACCGCCGTGGCCACCACGCGGCATGTCGTGATCCGGCCGTACTGTCGGGGCATGGAGGTCGGTCCGTACGCAGGTCGTCCCTTTCCGCCGCCCATGGCCGTCCCGCCGGCCCGCCCCGGCCCGTGGCCCGTGGTGGCGGCGGTGCTGGTCGGGTGCTGGACGGTCGCGGTCGCCGTGCCGGGTGAGCTGGTCGGCTGGCTGGCCGACCAGGTCCGGCTCGCCACCGGCCTGGACCGGGTGGTCTGGCTGTGGCCGGTGGTCGCCGCCGTGACGGTGCTGCTGGCCGCGGTGCCGGCGCTGCTGCTGGCCCTGCTGCCCCGCTCCGGGGCGGTCCGGGCCACCGGCCGGGCCTGGCTCGCCGGGCTGCTCGCCCTCGGCGCGCTCACCGGCCTGCGCGCCCTGCCGCCGGTGCACCACGAGGCGTACCTGGCCGCGCTGGCGGCGACGGCCGTCCTGCTCGCCGTGGTGCTGCCCCGGCTGGTCCGGGGCCCCGCGCCGGCCCCCGCGCCCGCCCCTGCGCCGACGCCGCCGGCAGCCAACCCCGACCGGCCGCACGACCCCGACCGGCCGCACGACCCCGACCGGCCGCACGACCCCGACGCGCCTGCCGGGCCCGCCGCCCCGGCCGGTTCGCCCCGGACCGTACCGGCGGCGCAGGCGGCCGTGACCTGGCTGGCGGTGGCCGCCGGGCTGGCGACGCTGCTGCCCTGGGCGTGGTTCGGCGCGCTCGGCGGGCTGCTGGAGACCGGGCTCGCGGCGGCGGCCGCGGCGGCCGTCGGCGTCCTCGCCGGGGCGCTGCTCGACGCCCGGTTCTGGGCGCACCTCGCGGGCGGGCCGCCGCACCGGCCGGCGCGGCTGGTGCTGGTCGGCGGCCTGGTGGCCGGGGTGGCGCTGCTGCTGCTCGCCGCCGGCACCGGGCAGTCCGGCGCGCAGCTGCCCGCCCTGCTGACCCTGCCGCCGCTCGGCTTCGCGCTGGCCGCCCTCCAGGCGCCCGCGCTGCGGGCCGGCGGGTCCGCCGGCACCGCGCCCGTGCGCTGGCTGGTCGGGCTCGCCGCGTTCGGGCCGCTGGCCTTCGCCGACCCGGAGGAGATCACCCTGCTCCTGGCGGCCACCCGGGACGTGCCGTTCTGGGTGGCGGTCGCGGCCGCTGCCGGGCTCGCGGTGGCCGCGCTCCTGGCGATCGCGTACGGCGTGCTGCTGGCCCGCCCGCGTGGCCGCGCGCCGAGCCGGCCGGTGGCGGCGGCGACCGCCGGGGTGCTGCTCGCCGGGGCGGCGCTGGTCTACCTCGGCCCCGGCCAGCCCGGCCTGCACGGCGAGCGGCTGTTGGTGGTGCTGCGCGAGCAGGCCGACCTGGGCGGCGTGCCGGCCGGCGGGGCGGGTCAGGCGGGCCGGGACGCCCGTGCCCGGGAGGTCTACCGGCGGCTGGTGGCCACGGCCGAGCGCACCCAGGCGGGGCTGCGCCGCGACCTGACCCGGCTGGGGCTCGACCCGACGCCGTACTACCTGGTCAACGCGATCGAGGTGGACGGCGGGCCGGCGGTGCGGGCCTGGTTGTCGCGCCGCCCGGAGGTGGACCGGGTGCTGCTGAGCCAGCGGCTGCGCCCGCTGCCGGCCGGGGCACCGACCAGCCGGGGCGATCAGCCGGCACCCTCCGGGCCGGCCTGGAACGTCTCCCTGCTCCGCGCCGACCGGGTCTGGTCGCAGCTCGGCGTGACCGGGGCCGGCATCGTGGTCGGCAGCTCCGACTCCGGGGTGGACGGGCGGCACCCGGCGCTGGCCGGCGGCTTCCGGGGCGGCGACGACTCCTGGTACGACCCGTGGGACGGCACCCGCGCGCCGACCGACCAGGGCGGCCACGGCACCCACACGACGGGCAGCGCCGTCGGGCGGGACGGGATCGGGGTGGCCCCCGGGGCGAGCTGGGTCGGCTGCGTCAACCTGGACCGCAACCTCGGCAGCCCGGCGCGCTACCTCGACTGCCTCCAGTTCATGCTGGCCCCGTTCCCGGCGGGCGGCGACCCGTTCACCGACGGGCGTCCGGAGCGGGCCCCGCAGGTGCTGACGAACTCGTGGGGCTGCCCGCCGATCGAGGGCTGCGACCCGGCGGCGCTGCGGCCGGCGGCCGACGCGCTGGACGCGGCCGGCATCTTCGTGGTCGCGGCGGCCGGCAACACCGGGCCGTACTGCCGGTCGATCGAGGACCCGCCGGCGACGTACCCGGACGTGTTCACCGTCGGGGCGACCGACCGGGACCGCCAGGTCGCCGACTTCTCCAGCCGGGGGCCGGTGCCCGGCGCGGCGAAGCCGGACGTGGTCGCCCCGGGCGTGGGGGTGCTCTCCGCGATGCCGGGCGGCGGGTACGCCACCCTCGACGGCACGTCGATGGCGGCCCCGCAGGTCGCGGGCGTGGTGGCGCTGATGTGGTCGGCGAACCCGGCGCTGATCGGGGACCTGGAGCGCACCCGCCGGATCCTGCGTGACACCGCCGTCCCGGCCGGGGCGACGTACGCCTCCCGCAAGCCGGCGGACGCCTGCGGCGGCGACGCGAACATCGCCGGGGCCGGCCTGGTCGACGCGTACGCCGCTGTCAGCGCGGCGCGCTGAGGGGCGAAACGGGCACGGGGGCGGATAGCGCCGTTCAGCCGTCCCGGCCATCGACGGCCACCTACCGTCGAGGTGAGGAGGCAGCGATGACCACGGACGACGCACAGGCCGACGACCTGCGCCCCGCCGCCTGGGTGCCGGTCGAGGAGATCGCGGGGCAACTGCCGTTCGACCGGCTGGACTACGGCGACGCCGAGCAGTTGGCGGAGATGGCCGGGGGCGACGCGCTCGCGGCCGAGGAGCCGGTGGTCCTGGTCGACGAGCCGATCCGCGTCGACGAGCCGATCCGCATTCGCCGGCCGTCCGGCCGGGCCGGGAGGCGACGCGACCAGCCGCCCCTGCCGACGTGAGAGCCGTCGGCGGGCGTGTCGCCGAGGTGGGGGTCACCGGCGGTGGTGGGCCGGCGCGACGCGGAAGGGGCGGGCCGCTGACGCGACCCGCCCCTTCGACGTGCGGTGTAGCTGAACTCGGGTGGGGCTGGACTCAGAAGTCCATGTCCCCGCCGCCCGGGCCAGCCGCGGCGGCCGGGGTCTTCTCCGGCTTGTCCGCGACGACGGCCTCGGTGGTGAGGAAGAGCGCCGCGATCGACGAGGCGTTCTGCAGCGCCGACCGGGTCACCTTGGCCGGGTCGATGATGCCGGCGGCCAGCAGGTCCACGTACTCGCCGCTGGCGGCGTTGAGGCCGTGGCCGGCGTCCAGGTTGCGGACGCGCTCGACGACGACGCCACCCTCGAGGCCGGCGTTGACGGCGATCTGCCGCAGCGGGGCGTCCAGCGCGATCTTGACGATCTGCGCGCCGGTGGCCTCGTCGCCGGTCAGGTCCAGCTTGTCGAAGGCGGTCTTGCCGGCCTGCACCAGCGCGACGCCACCACCCGGGACGATGCCCTCCTCGACGGCGGCCTTCGCGTTGCGGACAGCGTCCTCGATGCGGTGCTTGCGCTCCTTCAGCTCGACCTCGGTGGCCGCGCCGACCTTGATCACCGCAACACCGCCGGCCAGCTTGGCCAGGCGCTCCTGCAGCTTCTCGCGGTCGTAGTCGGAGTCGCTCTTGTCGATCTCGGCCCGGATCTGGTTGACCCGGCCCTGGATCTGCTCGGCGTCGCCGGCACCGTCGACGATGGTGGTCTCGTCCTTGGTCACCACGACCTTGCGGGCGCGGCCCAGCATGTCGAGGCCGGCGGCCTCCAGCTTGAGGCCGAGCTCCTCGCTGATGACCTGACCACCGGTGAGGATGGCGATGTCGGTCAGCATGGCCTTGCGGCGGTCGCCGAAGCCGGGGGCCTTGACGGCCGCGGACTTGAAGACGCCCTTGACCTTGTTGACCACCAGGGTCGGCAGGGCCTCGCCCTCCACGTCCTCGGCGATGATCAGCAGCGGCTTGCCCGACTGCATGACCTTCTCCAGGATCGGGAGCAGGTCCTTCACCGACGAGATCTTGCTGTTGGCGATCAGGATGTAGGGCTCGTCGAAGACGGCCTCCATGCGCTCCGGGTCGGTCATGAAGTACGCGGAGATGTAGCCCTTGTCGAAGCGCATGCCCTCGGTGAGCTCGAGCTCCAGGCCGAAGGTGTTGCTCTCCTCGACGGTGATGACGCCTTCCTTGCCGACCTTGTCCATCGCCTCGGCGATGATCTCGCCGACGGTGCTGTCACCGGCGGAGATGGAGGCGGTGGAGGCGATCTGCTCCTTGGTCTCGACGTCCTTGGCGAGCTTGGACAGCTCCTCCGAGACGCTGGCCACGGCGGCCTCGATGCCCCGCTTCAGGGCCATCGGGTTGGCGCCGGCGGCCACGTTGCGCAGGCCCTCGCGGACCAGGGCCTGGGCCAGGACGGTCGCCGTCGTCGTGCCGTCACCGGCCACGTCGTCGGTCTTCTTGGCGACCTCCTTGACCAGCTCGGCGCCGATCTTCTCGTACGGGTCCTCGAGCTCGATCTCCTTGGCGATGCTCACACCATCGTTGGTGATGGTGGGGGCACCCCACTTCTTCTCGAGCACCACGTTGCGGCCCTTCGGGCCGAGGGTCACCTTCACGGCGTCGGCGAGCTGGTTCATGCCCCGCTCGAGGCCGCGGCGAGCCTCTTCGTCGAACGCGATCATCTTGGCCATACGGCGTTGTCCTCCTGGACACTCACGGGCCACCCGAGTGTGTGTCCCGGATGGGCCGCCTGGTGTACGCACCTTGGGACGTCGCCACCTGGCGACGACGACGTCTCCTCGGCCGGGCCGGATAGCCCGCGACGACCGGCCATGTGCCACCCGACGGATGTCCGCCGTGCGGCCGTGGCCCCACCGTCCCGACCATTGGCACTCACCCAAGGCGAGTGCCAATGACTTGTTTAGCACTCTGCCCTGCCGAGTGCAAGCACGATGCGGCGGACGGGCCGGGTCGACCCCGCCTGACCAGCGCGACCCGGCCCACCGGTTCAGCCGATTTCACCCGCCAGCCGGGCGGCGGTAACCGGACCCTCGTGCGCCCGCTGCTCGGCGTACGTGACGACCAGGCCGACCAGGTAGACCAGGGCCACCGGCACCGCGACCAGGGCGGCGCCCACGGCGTACGCGACGTTCCAGCCGTCCAGCGAGGCGGCGTCGGCCGGGTCGGCGAAGAGGACGGTCGCGACCTGGATCGGGGCCACGACCATGGACGCGAGGGAGGCGGCGAACCCGACCAGCGCCATCCGCCCGAGCACGGGCCCGAGGCGGGCGTGGAACATCTGCCGGGCCCGGCCGAGCGGGGCGCCGCCCTCGAACAGCAGCACGGGGCCGAACAGGCTCAGCGCGGCCATCACGTACAGGCCGGGCAGGTAGCACAGCACGAATCCGACCAGCATCAGCAGGACGTAGACCACCGTCCAGCCCCACAGCACCGGGGCCCGGCGCAGGCCGTACGCCAGGGCGTCGCCCACCGACGCCGGCTCGCCCGCGGCCTGCCGCGCCACCACGCGGGTGCCGGCGGCCCAGCCGACCGCCTCGACGAACCCGAGCAGGCAGCCGAGGCCGATCATCGCGGCGAGGAAGACACCGAGGTCACCGAGGTAGCCGTCGGGCAGCGGGGGCGGCGGCTCGCCGGGCGCGGTGGGCTCCAGCGGCGGCAGCGGGTACAGCGGCACGGTCGCCAACAGCAGCAGGAACGTCGGCAGGGCATGGGTGAGGGCCAGGACCGGCACGAGCAGCCGCCAGCTGCGGCGCAGCGCGCCGGAGCACCGGGAGAACCACCCGCTCAGCCCTTCCCCGGGCAGGGTGACCAGCGGGTCCGCCGGGTCGTAGCCGGGCGGCGGCCACGGCACCGCGTAGCCCGGCGGAAACGGGTGGCCCGGCGGGTACGGCACGGCGTGCGCCGGCGGTAGCACCGGGCCGGGGTGGGGCTGCTGGCCGGGGTGAAGTTGCTGGCCGGGATAGGGCTGCTGGCCCGGGTGGGCCGGGAACCCGGTGGGGTGCCGGACGGGCGGGGGACCGACCGCAGCCGGCCCCTCGGGCCCCGGGTGGGATCGATCGGGTGGGGGTGGCTGGGACATGGGCCCTCCTCAGCGGCGACGCCGGAACGGCTCACGATCTTCCCTGGCCCGACCCGCCTCCGCCGCCCCGGGGCGACGCGCTCCGCCCGGGGACGACGCGCTCCGCCCGCCACCGGCGGCCCGCCCGCCCGCGGGCCCCAGCGGTCGGGCGGTCAGGCGACGACGCGTACGCGCTCGGCCTGCGGCCCCTTCTGCCCCTGGGCGATCTCGAACTCCACGCGCTGCCCGTCGTCCAGCGCCTTGTAGCCGTCCATCTCGATGGCGGAGAAGTGGACGAAGACGTCCTGCCCGCCGTCGACGGCGATGAAGCCGTAGCCCTTCTCGGCGTTGAACCACTTCACGGTGCCCTGTGCCACGGTGCACTTCCTAACGTCGCGCGGCCTTCCACGAGCGGGTACGCCGACGGAACCGGCGGCCCCGGGAACACCGGTTTCACCCGTCTGCGCCGACCGGGAAACCAGTGACCGAAATCGCACGCTACACGAGGAGTGACGATGGCGCACGGCCACAAATGGGGCTATAACGGACCGACCTCAACCCGGCACTGCATAGGCGGCCATCACTGCGATAGGTATGCGGGATGACAGCAGTTTCCCGCCCGCCGACCGACCCGGGCAGCGCCCCGACGGGGACGGCCGACACCGCCGCACGGGCAGCCGACGTACGCCGGGTGACCCTGCCGGACGCGGCCCGGATGCGGGCGCTGCGGCTGGAGATGCTCGCCGACGCGCCGCTGGCCTTCCTGGAGACCCTGGCGGAGGCCGCCGCCCGCCCGCACGCCGAGTACGCGGCCCGCGTCGCGTCGGTCGCCAGCGGCCGGCACACCGCCCAGTTCGTCGCCGACCCCGGCGCGGACCGGCCCGGCGGCCCCGCCGGGCGACTCCTCGGGCACGCCGGCGGGACGGTCTCGGCGGACGAGCCCGGCCTCACCGTCGTCTACGCCGTCTACGTCACGCCGGCCCGGCGCGGCACCGGGCTGCTCGCCGCGCTGATCGAGGGGGTCGCCGCCTGGTCCCGGGAGTGCGGTCGGCCGGAGCTGATGCTGGAGGTCGTCGTCGGCAACGACCGCGCCCACCGGGCGTACCGGAGGCTGGGCTTCGTCGACACGGGCGTGCGGGTCCCGCACCCGAGGCTCCCCGCCCTGCGCGAGCTGCAGATGCGCCGCCCGGCCTGAGGCGGAGGTGCTGCAGGGGCCCCTGTGCAACAGAAGGCGTTGACAAGGGGCCCCTCTTGCACCTCAGGCGGGGCGGCGGCTCTGGACGATGCGGAACCGGTTCGCCACGTACGCGCCGTCGGTCAGCGCCGCGTTCGCCGCCGCGTTGGCGCCGCTGCCGTGGAAGTCGGAGAACGCCGCCGACTGGTTGACGAAGACGCCGCCGGTCAGGTTGCACGACAGGTGCACCCCGACGTCGATCGCCGCCGCCTCGGCCGCGTCCAGCACCGCCGGGTCGGTCGAGTAGACGGCGGCGGTCAGCGCCCCGGACTCGCCCACGGTGGCGCGCAGGAGCTCCAGGCTGTGCGCGGTGGAGTCGGTGGCGATCACGAACGAGATCGGCCCGAACCACTCCCGGCCGTACGTCGCGGTGTCGGCGGCGGCCAGCTTGACGATGGTCGGCGTCCGCACCACCGCGCCGGGGAAGGCGGGGTGCTCGACGGTACGCGACTCCAGCACCGCCGCCCCGACCTTGGTGACCTCGTCGAGGCGCTCCAGCACCCCGTCGTTGACGATCGCGCCGGTCAGCTCGACGCCCCGGGCCGGGTCGGCGGTGAGCTTGCCCACGGCGGCGGCGATCCCGGCGGCCACCTCGTCGAAGCTCTTGTGCCCCTGGTCGGTGTCGATGCCCCCGGCGGGGATGAGGATGTTCTGCGAGGTGGTGCACATCTGGCCGCTGTAGAGGGTCAGCGTGAAGCCGAGGTTGCGGCACAGCCCCGCGAAGTCGTCGGTGGAGTCGATCACCACCGTGTTCAGGCCGGCCTTCTCCGTGTAGACCGTCGCCTGCCGGGCGTTGGCCTCCAGCCAGTCGCCGTACTCGGTGGAGCCGGTGAAGTCGACGATCTTCACGGCCGGGTGCAGGGCGAGGGTGGTGGCGAGCTTCTCGCCGGGGGCCTCGGGGGCGAGCAGCACCAGGTTGGGGTCGAAGCCGGCCTCGGCGAGCACCTCGCGGGCGTACTTCACGGTGATCGCGAGCGGCAGCACCGCGCGGGGGTGCGGCTTGACGACCACCGGGTTGCCGGTGACCAGCGAGGCGAACAGCCCGGGGTAGGAGTTCCAGGTCGGGAAGGTGTTGCAGCCGATCACCAGGGCCACCCCGCGCGGCACCACGTGGAACGTCTTGGTCATCCGCAGCGGGTCGCCCTTGCCGGCGGCCTTCTCCCAGCCGGCCGTCCCCGGGTGGCGGGTCATCTCCGCGTACGCGTAGGCGACCGCTTCGAGGGCGCGGTCCAGCGCGTGCGCGCCGCCGGCCTGGAAGGCCATCACGAACGCCTGGCCGCTGGTGAACTGCACCGCGTTGGCCAGCTCGAAGACGTGCTTGTGCAGCCGGTCGAGGATCTCCAGGCAGATGCCCGCGCGGGCCTGCGGGCCGGCGTCGCGCCAGGCGGGCAGGGCCGCGGAGGCGGCGGCCACCAGCTCGTCGGCGCCCGGGTGCGGGTAGCGCACGTTCAGCTCCAGCCCGAAGGGGCTGGCCTCGGTGGCGACCCGGTCGCCGGTGCCGGGCTGGTCGAGCGGGAAGTCGCCGTTCAGGTACGCCTCGAACGCGGCCTTGCCGTCGGCGGCGGCGGTCTCGCCGTAGACCCGGGGGCTGGGTGACTCGGGATAGGCGGACCAGTACCCGCGCTCCGTGATCGCGGTCAGCGCCCGGTGCAGGGTGTCGGCGTGCTTGTCGTACTCGGGATGCGGGGTCTCCGTCATGCCCGCCATCATGCCGCAGCCGGCCTGCGGGCAGTAGGGTCGGCGGACGCCGCCGGCCGCCCGCCGACCCCGCCGCCGGCCGGCGGTCAGAGGGTGAGCTGCCAGTCGGTCCAGGCGTCGACCGGGCGGAACCCGAGCGCCTCGTTGATGGCGATCATGTACGTGTTGGCCTGCGCGTTGAAGGTGTCCACCGCGCGCAGTCCCGGCTCGTGGGCGAGCGCGTACCGCAGGTTCTCGACCTTGACGAGCAGCCCGAGCCGGTGGCCCCGGTGCGCCGGGTCGACGATGGTGGTCTGCTGCCACGCGTGCCACGGCACGTTGGGGCCGACGTCGATCGTCGTCCAGGCGACCAGCCGCCCGGACGCGGCGTGCACCGCCCCGTGGTGGTAGCGGCGGCGGCCCCGCGCGTCCAACGCCCGCTCGACGCCCCGGATCCGCTCGACGTCGACGCGCTCCGGCTCCCACTCCATCTCGCCCAGGGGCGCGTCGGCCATCAGCCGGCCGTCGAGGTGGGCGACGTCGGCGACGTACTCCTGCGGAGCCGCGCCCTGCCAGCGGACCGTGCGGTAGCCGGCGGCGCGGGACCGGGCGTCGGCCAGCGCCGCGTCGAGCGCGGCCTGGTCGAGCCGGGTGGTGTCGAGGCGGCGGCGGACCTCGGCGAGCACCGCCCGCGCCCCCGTGGTGGCGGCGAACGCCCCGCCGGCCCCGCCGCGCGCCGGCCCGCCGGGCAGGGCCGCGACGGTCGCGCCGATCACCCGCTTGCGCCCCCGCTCGCGCAGCAGCTCCACGCCGTGCGCGTGCAGGGCCCGGCCGACCCCGCGCCGCCGGTGCGCCGGGTGCACGAACAGGTCGACGGTGGCGTTGTCGGTGTTGTCGAGCTGCGGCAGGTCCAGGGCGAGGTAGCCGGCCGGCGCGCCGTCGAGCCGGGCCAGCGCCCAGACCGGCACGTTGCCCGGCATCGGGTGCCGGACCGCCGCCTCGAAGCGCTGCCGGCACAGCGGCGGGAAGTCGGGGACGTCCGCCTGGTCGGCGGCGGCCCGGATCCCGTACGCGGCGTCGACCGCGCCCTGGTCCGCCGGGTCGATCGGGGTGATGGTGATGCCCATGGGCCGAGGGTGGCCGGGGAAAGACGATCGGGCCAGCGAATTTTCCGCTGGCCCGATCGGACGTTGGTCGGGAGGGACGATCGCACAACGCCTCCGGCGTTGGGTCGTAAGAACTTAAAGTCTACGGCGAAACGCCCTCCCGCACGGAGCATCTTGCGCCGTCCGGTTCCTGCCGTCAAGTCCTCGGCGGCGGGTTTTTGCGTACGGAGGGCAAAACGTCGGTTACCCGACGGATCGGCGCCCTTCGTGAAGGCGCGCGATGTCGGCGACATGGGGGTGTCCCGGCGGGCGGATGCCCCCATGTCGCCGACCCGGAGTCGATCAAGCTCTCGACCCGGCACGGCGGCCCGGGCCGGACGGGGACTCAGCCGAGCAGGCCGGCGTCGCGGGCGGCGCGCAGCGAGGGCTTGATCCGGTGGGTCGGGCCGACCTGCGGGGCGACGGCGTCGATGGTCTTGAGCCCCTCGCCGGTGTTGAACACGACGGTCTCCGCCGTCGGGTCGAGCCGGCCGGACTCGACCAGCTTGCGCAGCACCGCCACGGTCACCCCGCCGGCGGTCTCGGCGAAGATCCCGGTGGTACGGGCCAGCAGCCGGATGCCCGCGCGGATCTCGTCGTCGTCGACGTACTCCATCCACCCGCCGGTGCGTCGCACGGCCTCCAGCGCGTAGAGGCCGGCGGCGGGGTCGCCGATGTTCAGCGACTTGGCGATGCCGGTCGGCTTGACCGGGGTGATGGTGTCGGTGTCGGCGTGCAGGGCCGCCGCGATCGGGTTGCAGCCGGCCGACTGTGCCCCGAACACCTTCCAGCCGCCGGCCGGGGCCTCGACGAGGCCGATCTCGACCAGCTCGCTGAACGCCTTGTCGATCTTGGTGAGCAGCTCGCCGCTCGCCATCGGGATGACCACCTGGGCCGGGATCCGCCAGCCGAGCTGCTCGGCCACCTCGTACCCGAGGGTCTTGGAGCCCTCCGCGTAGTAGGGCCGGACGTTGACGTTGACGAAGGCCGTGTCCTCGAACTCGTCGGTCTCCACCAGCTCGCCGCAGAGCCGGTTCACGTCGTCGTACGAGCCGTCGATGGCGACCAGCTCCCCGCCGTAGACGGCGGTGGTCACCACCTTGCCCGGCTCCAGGTCGCTGGGGATGAACACGATCGACGGGGCACCGGCGCGGGCCGCGTGGGCGGCGACCGAGTTGGCCAGGTTGCCGGTCGACGCGCAGGCGAACCGGGTGAAGCCGAGCGCCCGGGCGGCGGTGAGCGCCACCGACACCACCCGGTCCTTGAACGAGTGGGTGGGGTTGGCGCTGTCGTCCTTGACCCAGAGGGGGGCGGTGATGCCCAGCTCGGCGGCGAGGTTGCCGGCGGCGACCAGCGGGGTCAGCCCCGGGTCCACGGTCACCCGGGTGGCCGGGTCCTGGCCGGCGGGCAGGAGGGCGGCGTACCGCCAGAGGTTCTGCGGGCCGGCCTCGATCTGCTCGCGGGTGACCCGGGCCAGGGCCGCCGCGTCGTAGTCGACTTCGAGGGGGCCGAAACACTCGTAGCAGGCGTGCTGCGCGGCGAGCGGGTAGCGCGCCGAACAGGCGCGGCAGACCAGGGCGCGGGCGGGGCTGGCGGTGGTGTCGATGCCGGGCGCGGCGAGGGTCGACGTCATGTCGAGGAGGTCCTCTCATCTTTCCCCGCATCGCACCCTGCGGCGGGGACGGAATTGGCACCTGTCCGCGCGGCTCGTCATCGAACGCACGGGTGGTTGCCGGGGCTTCGTCGGGCCGTATCCCTCTGCCCCTCTGGATGAGGTATTCAGTTGTGCCGCCGAGTCTACGGCGGATCGCGGCGACCGCCACCCGAGCTTCCCAGCGTATGGGCCGGATCGGGGGTGCCGACTTGGTCACATCGCCACTCTCCGCACTGTCGTCGCCACTCAATGCGACAGCTTGCGGGGCTTCCGGAAGGGCGGGTGGCCTGCGCTTTCTAGCCTGACGGCGTGACCTACCCCCCGTCGCCCGGCATGCCCGGGCCACCCCAGAGTCCCGGCCTGCCCGGGCCGCCCCCGAAGCCCCACAAGACCGGCCGGACGACCCGTACCGTGATCATCGTGGCCGCCGTCGTGGCGCTGCTCTGCTGCGCCGGCGCGTTCACCGCCAGCGGCGTCTGGTTCTTCCGCACCGTGCAGGGCGCGACCGCGCCCGCCCGGGACGCCGCGACCGCCTACCTCGACGACGTGCGGGCCGGCGACCACCCGGCCGCGTACGCCCGGCTCTGCGACGAGCTGCGCAGCCAGGTGACCGAGGAGGAGTTCGCCCGGGCCCGGGCGGCCGAGCCGGCCCTGGGCAACTACCGGGTCACCGCCACCGAGGTGAGCAGCAGCACCGGCAGCCAGTCCCGGGCCGAGGTGACCGTCACCGCCGCCGGACGGGAGCAGGTCCTCATCCTGGTCGAGGAAGGCGGCGGCTGGCGGGTGTGCGGGGGGATCTGACCATTCCACCGGCCGGACCGGGGGCACGCTCTCGGAGGTGAGCCACTCGGCCACCCCGGACGAATTTCCGCCCGCCCCGCGGTGCCGCCTGGCGATTCTTGGACAGTTCCTGTCTGTCGTGAACGACAACTGTCCAAGGTCGGGGCGCCGCGGGGCGGGCGGTCGGGTCAGGCAGGCACCGAGCGCTTGCTCGGGGCGGGCGCCGCGACGGCCGGCTCCCGGCGGCGGCCCAGCAGGGTGTCGACGGCCCACGTCCCGGGGCCGAGCACCGCGATGAGCACGAACGACCAGCAGAACAGCGCGGACAGTTCGCCGCCGTTGCGCAGCGGCAGCAGCCCCTCCGGCTGGTGCACCACGAAGTACGCGTACGCCATCGAGCCCGAGGCGAGCAGCGCGGCGGGTCGGGTGAACAGCCCGGCCAGCACCAGCGCGCCGCAGACGGCCTGGATCAGGGCCGCGTACCAGCCTGGCCAGGTGCCGAGCGGAACCGCCTGACCGGTTCCTCGCGCACCGCCGAAGACACCGAACAGCGACGACAGGCCGTGGAACAGGAAGAGCAGGCCAATCACCATGCGGAACAGGGACAGGACGGGACCGCCAAGTCGGTCAATGTTCATACCACACCTCCAGTGACAGAAGTCAATGCAGCTAGAATGCGGTAAGAATTTGATAAGGTCGATACTTGTCCCTCTCCGTGGGAACGCTCCCACGGCATGTGAGACGCAGGGCGTCACCACCAGCACACCGGCTCGACGCGACCTCCACGCCAGGCAGGATCGGTCACGGAGGACGAGCGTCAGGCCCGATCGACCACGGACGCCTGATCGGTTATGGACGCTCGGCTGCCCGCCGGGTCCGATCGGTCACGACGGCGGGTAGCTGCCCCTCCCCGCCGTCAGCTCGTGACGTCCTTACGGGTGAAACGCCAGAAGGCCAGCGACCAGAACAGGGTGGCGTAGGCGATCGCGGAAATGCAGCCGCGCACCAGGTCGTCGGTCTGCACCGGCGTCGACAGCAGCCCCAGCCAGGCGTTGGCGTAGTGGGTGGGCAGGAACGCCCGGATCCCGCCGAGCGCCGTGATCTGGTCGAGAATGCTGGACAGGATCCACAGCAGCACCGCGCCGCCGACCGCGCCGAGCGCCGCGTCCGTGACGACCGAGAGCAGGAACGCGAGCCCGGCCACCGCCAGCAGGACGACCGCCAGGTAGCCGAGCACAGCCGCCAACCGCAGCAGCCCCTCCGCCGGGTCGAGCTGGGCGGAGACCTGGCTGCGCAGCGGCTCCCAGCCGTACCGGAGGGTGCCCGCGAGCAGGGCGGTGCCGGCGAGCAGCAGCAGGGCCAACCCCGAGTACGCGAGCGCCACCAGCAGCTTCACCGCCAGCAGCCGGGCCCGGGGCACCGGCACGGCCAGCAGGTAGCGCAGGCTGCCCCAGCTCGCCTCGCTGGCCACCGTGTCGCCACAGAACAGGGCCACCACCACGACCAGCAGGAACGACGCCGAGACCAGCAACGAGAACAGGGTGAAGTTGAGCCCACCCGAGGTGGCCAGGTCGGCGAGGCTGGAGAACTCGCCCCCGCCGCCGTCGTCGTCGTTGCCCGAGTCGAACTGGAACGCGACCAGCACGATCAGCGGCAGCAGCACCATGAACCCGAGCGCGAGCTGGGTGCGCCGCCGCGACGCCTGCCGGCGGAACTCCGCCGCGAACGGCAGGGTCGCCGACGGCCGGTAGCCGGTCGCCGCGCCCACCGTGGAAGACGACTGCGCCATCACCGGTCCCCGCTTCCCCGAGAGTTCTCGCCCACCAGGGCGAGGAACGCGTCCTCCAGGCGGCGGCGCGGCACCACCCGGTCCACCCCGATCCCGGCCCGGACCAGCTCGGCCACCACCTCGCTGCGGGCGGTGCCGTTGGTGTCCACCACCAGCTGGCCCTCGGCGTCGGGCAGCACGGTCACGCCGGCCAGCCGGCCCAGCACGTCGCGCGCCGCGTCGGGGTCGGTCACGTCGAACAGCACGCTCGGCGACTCGCCGACGATCTCCTCCACCGGGCCGGACGCGACGATCCGCCCCTTGTTGACCACCACCGCGTGGGTGCAGGTCTGTTCCACCTCGGCGAGCAGGTGGCTGGAGACCAGCACCGCCCGGCCGTCGGTGGCGTAGCGCTGGAGCACCCGACGCATCTCCGCGATCTGCGGCGGGTCCAGGCCGTCCGTCGGCTCGTCGAGCACCAGCAGCTCGGGCAGGCCGAGCATGGCCTGGGCGATGGCGAGGCGCTGCCGCATGCCGTGGCTGTACTTGCGGGTCTTCCGGTGCACCGAGTCGCCCAGGCCGGCGATCTCCAGCGCCTCGTCGAAGTGCGCGTCCGCCCACGGCCGGCCGGTGGCCCGCCAGTAGGCCTTCAGGTTCTCCAGGCCGGACAGGTGCGGCAGGAAGCCGGGGCCCTCGACCAGCGCGCCGATGCGCGACAGCACCGGCGAGCCCGGCACCAGCCGCCGGCCGAAGACGTAGATCTCGCCCGCGGTGGGCTGGGTCAGCCCCATCAGCACCCGCAGGGTGGTGGTCTTGCCCGCGCCGTTGGGCCCGAGCAGGCCGACGACCTGGCCGGGGTGCACCTCGAAGTCGACGTTCGACACGGCGACGAAGCCGTCGGCGTACTCCTTGCGGAGCTGGCGCACGGCCAGCGGCGTGTCCGCGTACTCGGGATGCACCGAGCTGTCCTGGCGGCGGTGCCGGCGGCGGGCGACCAGGACGACCGCGACGAGCCCGACCGCGATGGCGGCCAGCAGCCCGGCCAGCACCCAGCGCCAGACGACGGCCGTGGTGGGGATCGGCTCGCCGGCCACGGTCGGCAACACCAGCGGGTCGTCGCCGGCCGCCACGGTGTAGACCGCCGGCTCGGCCGGCGTCGTGTACGCCTGGTCGGACGTCGCGACCACGACCCGCAGCCGGTGCCCGGCCTCGACCCGGCGGACGATCGCCGGCAGGGCGACCGTGACCGGCTTCGCGGCCCCGATGTCGGCCGGCAGGCCGGTGAGCCGGACCGGGGCGACCAGCCCGTTGGGCAGCGTCGCCGCGCCCTGCGGGTCGACGTCGTAGAGCTTCACGAACAGCACCGCCTCGCCGCTGGCCGACGCGGCCCGCAGCGTGACCGTCGGCGACCCGGCCACGTCCACCGCCTCGGTCAGCGGGGCCGACTCGAACCGGGCGTGCTGGCCGGGCACGTCGCCGGCCACCCCGCCGAGCAGCGAGCCGAGCGCACCGGCGAACGGGACGGAGGAGATGGCCGCCGGGTTGCCGTTGGGCGGGTTGGCGACCGGCTGGGCCGGGCCGGTCACCGCGACCTCGCGGCGCGCGTCGCCGGCCAGCCCCGGGTAGTCGGTGGTGCGGAAGCCGGTGGCGACCAGGCCACGGTCGAGGGCGTCGAAACCGGCGATCCGCGAGTACGTGAAGTCGTCGCCGGGGGCCGCCCCCTCGCCCTTGACGTAGTGGTCGAGCCACTGCACGGTCAGGTACTTCACCCGGTCGGAGTCGTTGCGCGGCCCGTCGCCGCCGTCGTGGCCGCCGGTGAACCAGGCCACCCGGACCGGGGTGCCGGCGGCGGCGATGCCACGCGCGTTGGCGTCGGCCTCGGCGAGCGGGAAGAGGGTGTCGGCCTCGCCCTGCACCAGCAGGGTGGGCGCCTTGATCCGGTCGAGCACGCCGGCCGGGCTGGACCGCCGGAGCAGGTCCACGGCCGCCTGGTCGCCCCGCCCGGTGGTGGCGATCCGCAGGTACGCGGCGCAGACGTCGGCGGCGAACCGGCCGCAGGACGGGTCGGCGGCCCCGGCCGGCGCGCGCCCCGAACCGGTGCCCGGCCCCGCGCCCGGTGCCGGGCTCGGCGGCCCCGCCGAGGCCGGGTTGCCCTCGGGCTGGGCGGCGGAGGTGCCGGAGAGTCCGGCCGGGCCGGAGCCGGCGTTGCCGCCGCCGCCGAAGAACAGCCCCGCCCAGCCCTTCTTGAACACGCCGGAGGTGGCGGGCCCGCCGGTGCTCTCCGGCAGGAACGCGCGGGACAGGTCGTTCCAGGTGATCATGGGGACGATCGCGTCGACCCGCTGGTCCTGGGCCGCCAGCAGCAGGGCCAGGCCGCCGCCGTACGAGCCGCCGACCACCCCCACCCGGGGGTCGCCGGCGGCGTCGGTGCGCACCTCGGGCCGGGCGGCCAGCCAGTCCAGCAGCCGCTGCGCGTCCCGCACCTCGTAGTCGGGGCTGTCCAGGTGGATCTGGCCGCCGCTGCGGCCGAAGCCGCGCGCGGTCCAGGCGAGCACCGCGTAGCCCTGGCCGGCCAGCTCCTCGGCGTCGGAGCGGACCGACTCCTTGGTGCCGCCGAAGCCGTGCGCGAGCAGCACCGCCGGCACCCGGCGGTCCGCCGAGGCGCCGTCGGGCAGGTAGAAGGTGGTGTCCAGGTCGACCGGCTCGTCGCCGGCCGGCCCGGAACGCACGGTGATCATCGCGGGCTCGGCGCGGAAGCCGGCCTCGCCGGGCCGGGCCGCCCAGAGCACGGCGGCGGCCAGCAGCACGACCGCCACCGAACCGGCGACGATCCGGCGGGGGCGGGTGGCCAGGGCCCGTCGGACCGGTGCGGCCGACAACGGCGATCTCATGCGGCAACGGTACGGTGCGGATCCTGAGCGTTCCCTGAGATCCTCCGTACGTCCGTCCGGCCCGGCCGATCGGCGACCCGTTTTGATCGTTTGCGCAGCGTCCGCCGCATCCCAGCGGGATGAATTCGGATCATGTGAATTCCGATGTTCGACCGAAATCGCACCCGATCAGGCCATCTCCTCCGGGCAGTCGCCACCGAGGGTGTCGCATCGGTCGACACCAGGTGACATCGCTCGTAGTGACGCAAAACTGACCGGCCGGCGGCTCTGCGTGCCCGTGCCGGTCCGCTAGTTTTCCGGTCCGGTGAACGGGACTGCTCGGCAGGCCCGGCACCTGCCCGTATCCGCCGTCGCCGGAGGAGAACCCATGACCGTCCCCGCGCAGCGGGGCCCCCGACGGCCCAACCGCACCGGCCGCGTCCTGCCGCTGGTGCTCGTGGTGGCGCTCCTCGCCCCGGTGGCGTTCCTCTTCGTCCAGCAGCGCCGCCACAGCGGCGAGGAACGCGACCTCATCGTCCGCGAGCGGCTCGGCGTGGAGTACCTGCGCGTCCTCGGCCCCCTCACCCTCGCCCTGGTCGACGCGCAGTCCGCCGCCGTCGCCGGCCGGACCGTGTCCCGGGAGTCGCTCGGCCGGGCCGTCGAGGACGTCGCCGCCGCCGACTCCCGCCTCGGCGACGAGCTGCGCACCCACGAGCGGTGGACCGGGCTGCGGGCCAAGCTGGAGGCCCTGCCCGAGAAGGGGCTGACCGACCCGCAGGCGACCTTCGCCGCGTACGGCGAGGCCACCGACCTGCTGCTGGCCCTGCACCGCAAGGTACGCGAGGCCTCGGGGCTGGTCCGGGACCGGCAGGCCGACTCGTTCTACCTCCAGGACGCGATCAGCGACGAGCTGCCCGAATCGCTCGTGGCGACCGGCCGGCTCGGCGACCTGGCCGCCGTCGCCGCCGAACTCCCCGACGCCCAGCGCATCGCCATGGTGTCCCAGCTCGGCGCCCTGTGGACGAGCGCCATCAGCCCCGCCAACGACCTGATCACCAACCTGCGCGCGGCCGTGGACAGCACGGACAGCACCAAGCTCGGCGCGAACGTGCTCGCCCCGCTGGACACCTACCAGCGCTCCATCGAGCGGCTCGGCGCGCTCGCCGCCCCGACCTCGTCGGCCCGGCTGCAGGACGAGGCGGCGACCGCCCGCGCGCTCACCAACCTCATCGCCGCCCGCACCGCCGCGCAGGAGGCCGCCAGGCAGCTCCAGCCCGTCATCCTCGACGAGTTGGACGCGCTGCTGACCGACCGGATCGACCAGCTCGACCGGGACCGCCGGCTCGCCGCCGGGGCAACCGTCCTGGCCGTCCTGCTGCTCGCCGCGCTCGGCGCGCTGCTGATCACCGCCCGCCGCGACCGACCGACCGGGCGGGACCGCCGACCGGCCGGCGGCGACACCGGCCCGCCGGCCGACGACGCCGGCTGGGACGCCCCGGCCGACCCCCGGGGGGCCGCCCCGGCCGGCACGCTCGCCCCGGTCGAGCCCCGGATGCTCCAGCCGGCCGGGCAGGGCCGCCCCGCCAGCGCCGAGCGGTGGGGGCCCTTCGATGCTCGCTAGGCTCCGCATCCGGGGCAAGCTCGCCCTGCTGGTGATCGTCCCGCTGCTCAGCATGGTCGGGCTCGCCGTGCCGATCGTCCTCGACCGGGTCGCCACCGCCGGGCGGGCGGCGGACACCGCCGAGGCCGTCCGGGTGGCCAGCCGGGTCGGCAGCCTGGTCCAGGACCTCCAGCAGGAGCGACTGCTCTCCGTCGGTCTGCTGCTCGGCCGGGCGTCCCGCACCGAGGTGATCCAGAAGTCGGCCACCGTGGACGACCGGGTCGCCGACATCCGCGCCGAGCTGGGCGGCCAGCTCACCGACCGGGTCAGGCTCGCCCTCGACCAGGTACGGGGGCTCGCCGACGTGCGCGCCGCCGTGCTCGCCGGCCGGGCCACCCCGGCCCGGGTCATGGAGGCCTTCGGCCCGCTCGCCGTGGAGCTGATCGACTCGCTGCGGCTGACCTGGAAGGTGGACACCACCACTCCCGTCGGTCAGCAGGTGCTGGCCCTGGACGGGCTGCTCCGCGCCGACGAGAGCCTGGGCGCGTGCGCCACGCTGATCGTCCTGGTCAGGGCGACCAGCGACCCGAAGACCGTCGCCAGCTACATCGCCTGCATGGCCGCGCTGAGCGTGGACACCGACCGGTTCCGCAGCCTGGTCACCCCCGAGCAGTTGGAGCTGGCCCTGCTGGACGACGCGGCGGTGGCCGCCCGGACCAGCCCGACGTTCATCGTCGACAGCGAGAAGGACCCTGTCGCCGCCATCGCCACGGTGCCCCTGGACACGCTCTTCCCCTCCGTCCAGTCGATGATCACCCTCGGCCAGTTCGTGGAGAAGAAGATCGCCGCGGACGTCACCACGCAGGTGCGCGCGGAGGAACGGCGGGCGCTCGTCGCCGCCTGGGTGGTCGGCGTCACGGCAGCCCTGGTCATGCTCCTCGTGGTGCTGCTCAGCATGGCGGTGGCCCGGTTGGTCGCCCGCCCGCTGACCCGCCTCACCCGCTCCGCCGAACGGGTCGCCCGGGCCGCCGAGGCGGAGCTGGTGCGGGTCGCCGACGACGAGAGCGAGAACGTCCCGCCGATCCGCCTCGACCCGGTCGACGTCCGGGGCCGCGACGAGATCGGTGACCTGGCCCGCGCGTTCGAGCGTGTGCAGCACACCGCCGCCCGGCTGGTGGAGCGGCAGGTCGCCGGCCGGCGCAACGTGGCGCAGATGTTCGGGCACGTCGGGCGTCGTACGCAGAACCTGGTGGGCCGGCAGATCGCCCTGATCGACCGGCTGGAGCAGCAGGAGACCGACCCCGGGCGGCTGGAGCACCTCTACCGGCTGGACCACGTCTCCAGCCGGTTGCGCCGCAACGCGGGCAGCCTCGTGGTGCTTTCCGGCTCGACCGGCGCCGACGGGCACGTGGCCCCGGTGCCGCTGACCGACGTGGTCCGGCTCGCGCTCGGCGAGATCGAGGACTACACCCGCGTCGACGTGCAGGTCACGGCCGGGGTGTCGGCGGCGCCGTCCACCGTGGGTGACCTGGTGCTGGCGCTGGCCGAGCTGATGGAGAACGCCACCGTCTTCTCCCCGCCGCACACCCGCGTGGTGGTGACGGCCGAGCCGACCGGGCACGGCATGCGGTTGTCCGTGGTGGACCACGGCATCGGAATGACCGAGGAACGACTGGCCGAGGAGAACGCCCGGCTCACCCGCCGGGAGCGGCTCGACCTCGCCCCGACCGAGGTGCTCGGCCTCTTCGTGGTGGGCCGGCTCGCCCGCCGGCACGGGTGGACGGTGGACCTCGCCCCGACCACCGGCGGCGGGGTCACCGCCCGGCTGGAGATCCCGTCGGCGCTGCTGGTCGTGCCGCCCGCCGGCCAGGCCGGGGCCCCGGCGACCGGGACGACCGCGCCGGACCGGCCGGGCGCGTCCGGCCGCCCGCAGCCGACCGGTTCCGGCCGGCCGCTGGCCGTCGCCGCCACCCCCCACCCCGGGCCGGCCGGCAAGCCGGTGGACGGGACCGTGGCGCTCGGCGTGGCCCTCGGCGTGGACCGCGAGCTGCTCAGCCGCGCCACCCGGTCGATGGAGTCGGGCGACTCCTGGAACGCCTTCGGGGCGGTCGCGGAGCCGCCGGCCGCCACGAACGGGCGCGCAGGCGCCCCCACCCTGGACGCCCCGCCGACCGTCGGCGGCACCCCGGTCGAGCCCGGCGCCGCCGCTCCCCCGGCGGCCCCCGGCACCGTCCGGTCGTCCCGTGCCGCCGGTCCGGTCGGCGGGGCCGGCGGCACACCGGTCCTGCCGGCCCGGTCCCGGGGCACCTCCTTCCCGACCGGGCTGCGGCCCGGATCCGCCCCGCAGCCCGGCGGGACGGCGCGGGGCGCGTCCGGCATCCGCCAGCGGGTGCCCGGCGCGAGCCTGCCCCACACCAGCCCGGTCGTCGGCCCGGTGGACGCCACCACCGCCGACCCGGCCGCCGCCCGCGCGCTGGTCGAGGAGTTCGAAGCGGGGGTACGCCGGGCCGAACTGCACCCCCCGGCGGCGCCACCGACGACGGCTCGCCCGACGGTCGCTCCCCCGGTGTCGGCCCGCCCGACGGCCGCTCCCCCGGCTGCTGCGGGCCCGGCGGCGGCTCCCCTGCTCACCGACCCTCCCCGGCTCACCCGTCGGGTCCCCGGTGCCAACCTGGCCGTCCCGCCACCCAGGCCCGCTCCCCCGTCCGACCCCGGCGACCCGGGAGAGGTGCGCGACCTGATCAACCAGTTCGAGGCGGGCGTCGCCCGCGCGCTGCGTGAAGCCCGTCCTGACCGCCGCTACGAAGAGGGATCAACACGGTGACCAGCCCGTACCTGCACGAGAACGTCGAGCACCAGCACCCCACCGACCTCAGCCCCGAGGCCCGCACGTTCAACTGGCTGCTGGACTCGTTCACGTCCAGCACCGCCGGCGTGATGGAGGCGATCGCGGTCTCCTCCGACGGGCTGCTGATGGCCATGTCGGCGATCAAGGACCGGTCCAACGCCGAGCGCCTCGCCGCCGTGGTCTCCGGCATGACGAGCCTCGCCGGCGGCGCGGCGAGCTGGTACGCCCTCGGCGGCCTGAACCGGGTCATCGTCGACATGGCCGACGGCTACCTGCTGATCAGCTCGATCAGCGCCGGATCGGTGCTCGGGGTGGTGGCCGACCGGTCGGCGAACCTCGGCACCGTGGCGTACGAGATGACCCTCTTCGCCGGACGGGCCGGCAGCGCCCTCACCCCACGACTGATCGCCGAGCTGAAGAACGCCGTCCAGCAGTGAGCCCGGAGGTCGCCGGCACCGGGCCGGATCCGGAACCCGTCGTCCGGATCCGGCCCTACCTGCGGGCGCAGTCCCCGGTCGACGGCGGGCCGGGCGAGTCGGCGGGCCTGCCGGGCGGCCCCGGGTACCCCGGCGGCCCGGGCGGCGCTTCCGGGTTCCCCGACGGCGCTACCGGCTTCCCGGGCGGCGCTCCCGGCTTTCCCGGTGGCGGCCCCGGCTACCCGGGGGGCGCCCTCGGCTTCCCGGGCGGCCCTGGCGACGGACCGCCCGGCAGCCCGGCGAACGACCTTCCCGGCCGGCTCGACGCCCCCGACCCGCACCTGCCGGCCGGGCCACGCCCGTTCGTGCTCACCTCCGGCAGGGTGGCCGGGGTGGACCCGGCGATCAGCCTGGAGACCCAGGTGACCGCCCGGCCCGGTCCCGGCCTCCGGGGCGCGGGGCCGGTATCCCGGCTCGCCCCCGAGCTCCAGGCGATCATCGCGCTCTGCGGAGAACCGATCTCCGTGGCGGAGATCTCGGCCCGGACCCGGCTGCACTTCGGCGTCACCCGGATCCTGGTCGGTGACCTCCGGGCCGCCGGCCACCTCGACGTGCACGTCAGCACCGCCAACGACGCCCTTGACCCCGACATCATCCTGCGAGTGATTGATGGACTCCGTGCGATCTCCTGAATGGCCGCCGGCCCCGCTGAGCGGGCTCTCCGCCAACAGCGCCGCCGCCCGCTACGGCACCCCGGCGGGTGCCACGCCGGCCAGCGGACGCGCCGCCCCGCCGACCACCCCGGCACCGCCCGCCGGGCTGCGGCACGGCACGCCGAACGCCGGCCCGGGCCGGTCCGCGCCCCCGATCCCGGTCAAGATCCTGGTCGCGGGCGGCTTCGGCGTGGGCAAGACCACCACGGTCGGGGCCATCTCGGAGATCGCGCCGCTGACCACCGAGGCGGAGATGACCAGCGCCGGGATCGGCATCGACGACCCCGGCGCGCGGTCGGGCAAGACCACCACCACGGTGGCGATGGACTTCGGCTGCGTGACGATCGACCGCAGCCTCAAGCTCTACCTCTTCGGCACGCCGGGCCAGAACCGCTTCGGCTTCATGTGGGACGACCTGGCCCGGGGGGCGCTCGGCGCGCTGGTGGTGGTGGACAGCTCGCGGCTGGACGACTGCTATCCGGCGATCGACTTCTTCGAGCGGGCCGGGCTGCCGTTCGTCGTCGGGGTAAACGCCTTCGACGGCCGGCTGGCCGTGGACCTCCCCTCGATCCGGTGGGCCCTGGCCATCTCCGACCAGGTCCCCCTGGTGCAGTTCGACGCCCGGGACCGGCTCTCGGTGCGGGACGCCCTGCTGGTCGTCCTGGACCGGGCGCTGGACCGGGCCACCCGGGACAGGAGGGACTGAACCGGCCCGGTTCGGTCCACACGCGGAAGGGGTGGCGACATGAGAGGTGATCTCGACGAGACACTGGCCCGGCTCGCCCGGCGTGAGGAGGCGCTCCGCCGCCGGGGTGCCGACCCGGGCGACGAGCCCGGCCGGGAGCCGGCGACTCCGACCGTCCCGGCGCAGGCCACGGCCCACCCGGTCGGCTGGGGCGAGCCGGCCGCACGGGCCGAGGCGCGACAGGATCCCGCCCCGGCCGTACGGGTCGACGCCGGAGCGGGATCCGACGCGGGGACGGGAGACGCCGCCGCCCCGGCCGCCCGCCCCCGGCCGGCGGGCGACGTCGACCAGGACCCGGCGGACGCCCTGCCCCGCCGGCCGGGCGGCGTACCGGCCCTGCCCGCCGCGCCGGCCCTCGCCCACCCCGCCGGCCCCGCCGGGCGGGACCCGGTCGACGAGGTGGCCGAGGCGGTCGCCCGGGTGGTGGCGGCGCACCCCGGCATGACGGTCGCGCTGCGCGTGGAGCACGACGGGCAGGCGTACCCGCTGCGGGTCGGCTGGTCGAACGGGCGGCTGACCGTCGGCGCGGAGGCCGCGACCGTACCGCCTCCGGTGTGGCCGCTGACGGTGAAGGCCGTGCCGGCGTGGCCGTCCGACGCCGACCGGCTGAAGGTGGACCCGGCGGCCCGGCTGGCGGAGCTGATCCGGCGCGACCCCTCGCTGCTCGACAGCACCGACCCCACGCGCTGACGCGGGGTGAGAGGGGGAGCCCTCTCTACCGTAGGCGTTAACAGGGGGCCCTTCCTTGCGGCTAACCTCGGGCGATGGCCGCACCCGCACCCGAACTGACCCTCGTCGCCAGCCTGCGACCGGCCGCGCTGGACGGCCGGCGCGGCGTGGTGCGGTTGCACCCGGAGGTGTTGACGGCGCTCGCGCTGCGCCCCGGCGACCCGGTGCGGCTCGCCGGCCGCCGGGTGACCGCCGGGATCGTCGCGCCGGCCGGGCCCGCCGCGAGCACGGCGCTGCTCTACGCCGACGACCTGCTCCTGGGCAACCTGGGCGAACGCGACGGCGGGCAGGTCACGGTGAGCCCCGCACCGGTGGTCCCGGCCCGCCGGGTGACCCTCACCGGGCCGGTGCAGGCCACCGCCGCGGTCTCCCCCGAGATGCTCCGCCTCGCGCTGCTCGGCAAGGTCGTCACCGTCGGCGACGACGTGTCCCTGCTGCCGCAGGACGTGCTGCCGGACGCCTCGGTGCGCGCCCTCGTCGCGGCGGCCCGGCACCGCCTGTCCAGCAGCGTCGGGTACGCCTGGACGAGCACCCTGCTCACCGTGGCCGCCGCCGAGCCGGACGTCGCCGCGCTGGTCACCATGGACACCGTGGTCGGCTGGGAGCACGGGCCGGCCACCCGGGCCGGCGGCTCGGCCGGTCCCGCCCACGCCGGCGCACCCGGCCACGCCACCGGGAACGGTCCGGCGGCCGGGCCCGACGCGACGACCGGGGAGACCGGGCCCGACGGGCAGGCCCCCGACGGCGACGACGCCGGGGCGGACGCCGCGCCCGCCGTGGACGAGCTGCCGGGGCTGCGGGCGCAGGCGCAGGAGCTGACCGAACTGCTCGACCTCGGGTTCCACCACCGGGAGGTGCTGGGCCGGCTGGGCACCGGCGTGTCGCTCGGGGTGCTGGTCGCCGGGCCGGCCGGGTCGGGCAAGTCCGCGCTGGTCCGGGCGGTCGCCGCCCGGGTGGGCGCCCGGGTCCGCCCGGTCTGGGCACCCGAGCTGGCCGCGCTCGCCAACGACGCGGCGGCCCGGCGGCTGCGCGCCGCCGCCGACGAGGTACGCGGCGACGGCCCCGCCGTGCTGCTGGTCACCGACGTGGAGGCGCTCGCCCCGGCCGACGACGCCGGGCCGGTGGCCACGGTGTTCCGCCAGGTGCTCGCCGAGACCGTCCGGGCCGGGGTGGCCGTGGTCTGCACGACCAGCCGCCCCGAGGCCGTCGACCCGGGGCTGCGCGCCCCGGACCTGCTGTCGCTGCGGATCACCGTGCCACTGCCCGACCAGGCGCTGCGCCGGGAGCAGCTGACCGTGCTGACCCGCCAGGTGCCGCTGGCCGAGGACGTCCGGCTGGACGAGGTCGCCGGGCGTACCCCCGGGTTCGTCGCCGCCGACCTGGCGGCGCTGGTGCGGGAGGCCGGGGTGCGGGCCGCGCTGCGGCAGAAGACGGCCGACGCGCCGACGGTGGCGATGGCCGACTTCGCCGCCGCCCTGGAGGTGGTCCGGCCGACGACGATGGCCGGGTCCACGCTGGAGCTGGCGGACGTCACCCTCGACGACGTCGGGGACATGGTCGAGGTCAAGCAGACGCTGACGGAGTCGGTGCTGTGGCCGCTGACCTACCCGGACACGTTCGCCCGGCTGGGCGTGCAGCCGCCGCGCGGGGTGCTGCTCTACGGGCCGCCCGGCTGCGGGAAGACGTACCTGGTGACCGCCCTCGCCGGCTCGGGGCGGGCCAACGTGCTCTCGGTGAAGGGCGCGGAGCTGCTGTCGAAGTGGGTCGGCGAGAGCGAGCGGGCGGTCCGGGAGCTGTTCCGCCGGGCCCGGGAGGCCGCCCCGACGCTGGTCTTCCTCGACGAGGTGGACGCGCTCGCCCCCGTACGCGGCCAGGCCAGCGACGGGGGCACCACCGACCGGGTGGTGGCCGCCCTGCTCACCGAACTGGACGGGGTGGAGTCGCTGCGCAACGTGGTGGTGGTCGGCGCGACCAACCGCCCCGACCTGGTGGACCCGGCGTTGCTTCGCCCGGGCCGGCTGGAACGGCTGGTGTACGTGCCGCCGCCCGACGGGGACGCCCGCGCAGAGATCCTGCGCGCCGCCGCCCGCAACGTCCCGTTCGCCGACGACGTCGACCTCGCGGCGCTCGGTGCCGGGCTGGACGGCTTCTCGGCGGCGGACTGCGCGGCGCTGGTGCGGGAGGCGGCGCTCGCCGCGATGCGGGAGTCGCTGACCGCGTCGACGGTCACGGCGGGGCACGTCGAGACGGCGCGGCAGCGGGTCCGCCCGTCGCTCGACCCGGCCCAGGTCGCCTGGCTGGCCGCGTACGCGCAGGCCCGCGACGCGCGCTGAGGCTCGCGCCGCCGCCAGGACGGTGCCGGGTGGGTCAGAAGGCGGGCGGGATGGCGTCGAGGGAGATCTCGGCGCGCACGGCGTCGCCGTCCTCGATCAGCTTCGCGCCGCACCTGCGGAGCACCGACACGGCACCGGAGTTGTCCCGGGTGGTCTCCGCCACCACCGTGTGCATCCCGGCCGCCGCCGCGAGGTCGAGCAGCTCGCGCAGGGCCGCCGCGCCCACGCCCTGGCCCCGGGCGGAGCGGCCGAGCCAGATGCCCGTCTCCACCGTCCCCGGCTCGGCGCGGCGGGTCATCCGGATCATGCCCAGCACCTCGCCGCCGACGAGGACCGCGTACATGGCGGTGTGGGTGGGGCCGTCGAGGCCCGCCATGCCCGTGCGGTAGTAGTCCCGGAACGCCTCCCGCCGGGCGTGCGACCAGCCGGCCGGCGCGTCGACCGGGGGCATCACGTCGTCGGGCTCGGCCTCGGCGACCGCCACCGAGAGCAGCGGCTCCAGGTTCCGTTCGTCCACCGGCTCCAACCGGACCGTTCCCGTCACGTGCCGAAGTCTGCCGTCCCGCACCCGCCCGAGTCCACCCTTTGGCCTCCCTCGACCGGTCCGGCAGCAGCTACGAGCCGGTCGGCGGGCCGGCGGTGGCTCGACCGGGGCCGAACTCGCAGAGGACGACGGAGGCGTCGTCGGTGGCCTTGTGCCGGCGCAGCCGGTCCGGCCGGTCGCGCTCGGCGGCGCGGACCCGGTCGAGGAGCGCGCCGGGCCCCTCGGCGGCGACCAGGTCGAGCAGGCCGGCCCAGTCGAGGAGCCCGAACTGCTCGACGACGCAGGAGGCACCGTCGGTGAGCAGGGCCGCCCGGCGCAGGCTCCCCGGGCCGCGCAGCGGCTCCGTGCCGGTGATCGCGTGGTACGCGGCGTCGGGGTCGGCGGCGGCGACCCAGTAGCCGTGCGTGCGGTTCATCCGCTCCCGCTGCACCGTGACGGCCCGCCGGAACCGGGTGACCGGGTCGTCGCCAGGGCCTGCGGGCAGGGTGGACGCCGTGCGGCGCAGGTCGGCCACCGCGTGCTCCAGCCGGTCGTCGGTGACGGCGCGCACCCGGCCGCCGACGTCGAGCACCAGCGGGCTGTCGCAGAGCACGAGCCAGTCCGCCTCCCCACCGCTCTCCCGCAGCAGGCAGACGGTCGACGAGGGCGTGCCGGGATGGTCGAGGTCGCAGTCGGTGCCGTGGTCGGCCCGTACCGCGAGGATCGCCGCAGCGAGGGTGCTCGCCAGGGTGGCTGCGGGCCGGGCGGCGGCGGCCAGCCCGATCCGGGCGGCGAGGTGCCGGACGTACCAGGCGGGGGAGTGCACGCAGCCGGTGGCGAAGCCCTCGGGCACGGTCGCGCCGTCCAGCACGCCGACCAGCGGGCCGAAGCGGAAGACCAGGTCCTCGTTGACGGCCCGGCCGGGTGCCGGCGCGGAGGCCGACCGTACCCGCATCGTCGGCCCCGCCGAGCCGGCGCGGGTGCCCGGCGCGGCCGCCGCCTCCGCCGGGGTCGTCGCCCGCCCGGCCGTCACGGTCCGCCCGGGCCGGGCGTCCCCGGCCGGTACGCCCCGGTGCGCTGCCGCCATGCTCCGCTCCCTCCGCCGGCACCCGCCTGACCCACCGGACGGGCCGTATGCACCGTCCCCTCCGGTGATCCGGCGCTGACCCGACGGGGAGGCGTCCCGGGTCGGTGCGGCCCGAGCACCAGAACTCGACGATACGGGCCGGTCACCACGGGTAGCGTCAGGATCGGATTTGGCCACCCGGAACGGGCCTGCGCGGTGCGCCGGCCGGCGGGCCGGGTGCCGTTCGACGGCGACAGGGGGATCGCATGTTGGCACGGTTGCACCAGTCGGGTCTCAAGGCGGAACACGCCTACCTGGCCGGCTTCGTCAGTATCGGCCTGTCCTTCACCAGCTGGTTCCTGTCCAAGCACCTGGAGCGGGCGGGGGTGGCCCGGGCGGACCGGTGGGGCATCTTCATCGGGGAGTGGGCACCGACGTTCTTCGCCATCGGCAACGGCCTGCGCAGCTACGAGACCGACTGAGTCGGGTCAGCGCCGCCGGTTGCGGGCCCGGGACGAGCGCAACCGGCGCAGCCGGCCGACGAGGACCGGCTCGGCGGCCAGCGCGGCCGGATTGTCCAGCAGCCCGTTGAGCAGTTGGTAGTAGCGCGTCGCGGAGAGGCCGAAGGTGTCCCGGATCGACTGCTCCTTGGCCCCCGCGTGCCGCCACCACTGCTGCTCGAAGGCGAGGATGCGCAGTTCCCTCTCGGTGAGGCCGGGGGCGGCGGCGACCGGCTCGGCCGGGTCCGCTCCGGGCTCGGGTTCGGGTTCGGCGGCGCCGGGTTCGGCGCGGGTGGCCGGGGCGGGGGTGGCGGCGTCCGGCGCGGACCGGGGTGGGGGGACGGTGACGCCCTCCCGGGTGCCCGTCGCCTCCCGGCCGCCGGGGCGCGCCGGCTCGGGCCGGTCGGTGTCGGCCGGGGCGGCGTCGGCAGGCGGCATGGCGGTCCTCACGCGGGCGGGTGAAGGGCCGGCGAAGCCGCGCCGGCCGGGGGGATCCCCAGCCTAACCAGGGCGGACCCGGACCGCATCGGACGTGCGGTGCGGTCCGGGCCACCCGGTGTCACCGCTCAGGCGACGTCCCGCCGGCGCATGCTGACCAGCGCCGCCCCGAGGACGACCACCAGCGCGACGGAGAACAGGATCGAGGCGTGCTGCCAGGTCAGGTCGAAGGTAGCGGGCTTGCACTCGCCGTAGTACGTGGCGTTGCAGGCGTTCCAGTCCTCCAGGGTGACCTTCTTCGTCATCCAGGCGAGCCCGTACGTCGGCAGCAGCCACGCCTCGACGAAGCGCGCCCCCGCCATCGACATCACGATGCCCAGGCCGAACTGGCCGACCACGACGGCCCCGATCGCCCCGCCGAGGGCCATCGCGGTGTGCCGGCCCAGCGAGGCCAGCGCGAACCCGATGGTCGCCGCGACCACGATCAGCACCAGCCCGCGCAGCCCGGTCAGCGCGAACGACTGCCACACCCCGGAGGTCATCTTCTCGGTGGTGCCGCGCAGCGTGCCGACGACCCAGAACCCGGCGGTCCAGAGCGTCGCGGTGGCCAGGGTCACGGCGACGAGTCCGGTGAGCAGCGCCGCCAGCTTGGTCAGCAGCACGGTGAGCCGCTGCGGTCGCCACAGCAGCAGGTTCATCATCCCGCCGGAGCTCCACTCGGCGCCGACGAAGGAGGCGCCGATCACGAACCCGAGCAGCGCCAGGATCGCGGTGAAGGTGACGATCATCTCCTCGAAGCTCGCCCGGAAGTCGAACGTCGACGGCAGGAACCACCGCGCCTCGATGCTCTCCGGCGGCGGCGGAGTGATCATCTCGCAGTCCGGCGGGAACCGGCCCTCCTGCTGCTGGTCCTGACCGGACGCCTTGGCCTGCTCGCAGGCCTTGCGCTCCTGCTCGGCCCAGCGCACCTGCTCCTGGTACTGCTGCTCGGCCTGCCGCTGGGCGGCGGCCTGCTGCTCGGGGCCGATCTTCTGGTTGGTGAAGAAGACCCCGACGAGGACCGCCCCGAGCACCAGCAGGCCGAGCACCGTAGCCCAGCGCGCGAAGCGCCGCTTGCCCAGCCGGCGCAGCTCCGTGCGATAGAGGCTCATGCGCCCCAACCTCCCCCGACGGTGCCGGGCTGACCCGCGTCACCGACCTTCGTGGACTGGTCGACCTGGCGGTGCTGCCCCGGCACGGGCGCGGTCGAGGTCAACTCCAGGAAGACGCTCTCCAGGTCGACCGTGACGGGGGCCAGCTCGCTGACGTAGAGGCCCTGGCCGGCGAGGATCCGGCTCACCTGGGCCGGCTTCTCGACGCCGGCGAGCATCAGGTGGTCGGGGTGGGCGGTGACCGCCACGCCAGCCCGGCTGAGCGCGTCGGCCGCCGCCGGCAGGTCGGTGACCGCCTCCAGCCGGACCCGCACGGCCCCGCCGGAGTGCTCGGCGAGCACCTGGTCGACCGGGCCGAAGGCGACCCGCCGGCCGAGCGAGATGATGGTGACCGAGTCGCAGATGAGCTGGATCTCGCCGAGGATGTGGCTGGACAGCAGCACGGTCATCCCGGAGGCGGCCAGGTCCCGGGTCAGCGTGCGCATCTCCCGGATGCCGCCGGGGTCGAGGCCGTTGGCGGGCTCGTCGAGGATGAGCAGCTTCGGGTTCTTGAGCAGTGCCGAGGCGACCGCGAGGCGCTGCTTCATGCCGAGCGAGTACGTCTTGACCCGCTCGCCGGCCCGGTCGCGCAGGCCGACCAGCTCCAGCACCTCGTCGACCCGGGTCTGCGGCACCTCGCCCGCCCCGGCCAGCAGCGACAGGGTGTCGCGGGCGGTGAAGTGCGGGAAGAACTGGGGGCTCTCGACGATCGCGCCGACCTGGCCGACGACGGCGGGCAGGGCGGCGGGCACCTCCTGCCCGAGGATCGCCATCCGGCCGCCGTTGGGCCGGATGAGCCCGAGCAGCGTACGCAGGGTGGTGGTCTTGCCCGAGCCGTTGGGGCCGAGGAAGCCGTGCACCTGCCCCTGCTCGACCCGCATGTCGAAGCCGTCGAGGGCGTGTCGGACCCCCCGGCGGCGGCTCTTGTACGTCTTGCGTAGACCTTCTATTTCCAGGACAGCTGACAAGCTGCGCCTCCCCCGATGAGTCGGTGACGACGCACACCATACGCGGTATGCAGGGGGAAGCAATACCCGGTATGCAGTCCGGCGCGTCAGGCGATGACGACGTGGACGCCCGCCGCGCGGAACGCCTCCACCAGCTCAGGGTTCGCGCCCGAGTCGGTGACCAGCGTCTCCACCCGCTCGACGGGGCAGATCCGGGCGAACGCGTGACCGCCCAGCTTGGACGAGTCCGCGATGATCACCACCCGCTTGGCGCGGGCCACCATCAGGTTGTTCATCGCCGCCTCGCCCTCGTGGTGGGCGGCGGCGCCGAGCTGCGGGTCGATCGCGTCCACGCCGAGCAGGGCGACGTCCAGGGTGACCTCGCGCAGCAGCGCCCCGCCCAGCGGGCCGACCAGCTCGAACGACTTGGGCCGCACCACGCCGCCGGCGACCACCACCTTCATCCGGGAGCGCACCAGCAGCTCGTTGGCGATGTTGAGCGCGTTGGTGACGACGGTGAGCTGCGCGCCCTCGGCGCTGGTGTTCAGGTCGGGCCGGACGGCCAGCGCGCGGGCCACCTCCGTGCTGGTGGTGCCGCCGTTGAGGCCGACCACGGTGCCCGGGGTGACCAGCGCGGCGGCGGCGGCCCCGATCCGCTGTTTCTCGGCCGAGTGCTTGGCCGTCTTGTAGCGCAGCGGCAGGTCGTAGGAGACGCCGTTGGCGACCGCGCCGCCCCGCGTCCGGGTGATCATCTGCTGCTGGGCGAGCTGGTCGAAGTCGCGGCGGATGGTGGCCTGGGAGACGTCCAGCCGCCCGGCGGCCTCCTCCACGCTCACCCGCCCGTTGTCAGTGAGCATCTCCAGCAGCGCGTTCCATCGGGCGTACCGGTCCACTGCGGCGCCTCCACTGACTGCACGAAGGGTGATTGATTGCGTGCACAGTAGTGCGCGAAACTACCAAGGTGCAAAACTCCGCTCTGCGCGATCGGGGACCCGGTTGCCAGAGACGCGAGGTTTCGCGCAGAATAACGCGCGAAAGGCGGCCGTATTGCGCCGTATTGCGCACGACCTCCCAGCGAGGAGTTCTCATGGCGTTCGTGCACGCGGAGATCGCGAGTCAACCCGACTGTTGGCGGGAGGCAGCGCTGCTGGCCCCCACGGTCGCCGAGCACCTGCCGCTCCCCGGGGAGCGGGTCGCCGTCGTCGGTTGCGGCACGTCGTGGTTCATGGCGACGGCGTACGCCGGGCTGCGCGAGGCCGCCGGCCACGGCGAGACCGATGCGTTCCAGGCGTCCGAGTTCCCCACGGGCCGCCGCTACGACCGGCTGATCGCCGTCACCCGCTCCGGCACCACCACCGAGGTGCTGGAGCTGCTCGCCGCGCTGCGCGGCCAGCTCCCCACCACCGTCATCGTCGGCGACCCGGCCTCCCCCGCCGTGGACGTCGCCTCCGCCGTGGTCGCCATGCCGTTCGCCGACGAACGCTCCGTGGTGCAGACCCGCTTCGCCACCACCGCCCTGGCCCTGCTCCGCGCCCACCTCGGCGACAACCTGGCCGCGCTCTCCGCCGACGCCGAGGTCGCCGTCCGGGCCCCGCTGCCGATCGACCCGGCCCGCATCGAGCAGGTCACCTTCCTCGGCCGGGGCTGGACGATCGGGCTGGCCCAGGAGGCCGCGCTCAAGTGCCGCGAGGCGGCCACCTTCTGGGCCGAGGCGTACCCGGCCATGGACTACCGGCACGGCCCGATCTCGGTGGCCGCGCCTGGCCGGCTGGTCTGGGCGTTCGGCGACATCCCCGAAGGGCTCGCCGAGGACGTCGCCGCCACCGGCGCCGCCTTCGTGCACAGCCGCACCCACGGCTGCCGCGCCGTGCTCACGAGCTGGGCCGCCGGGCGTACGCCGGTCGACCCGATGGCCGACCTGATCCTCGCCCAGCGGTTCGCCGTCGCCCTGTCCACCAGCCGGGGCCTCGACCCCGACGCGCCCCGCCACCTGACCCGCTCCGTGGTCCTCGCGTGAGCCCAGCCGACGCCGCCGGTCCCGCCGACGTCGTCGTCGCACTGGACGTGGGCGGCACCGGCATGAAGTGCGCGCTGGTCCGCCCGGACGGCAGCACCGTCCACACCGAGCGGCACCCCACCGACGCGGGCCGGGGCCCCGACGCGGTCGTCGAGACGATCCTCGACGTCGCCGAGGGGCTGGCCGGCAAGGCCCGCGCCGACGGGCTCGACCCCGTCGCGCTGGGCATCGCCGTGCCCGGCGTCGTCGACGAGGCCGCCGGGGTGGCGGTCTGGTCGGCGAACGTGGGCTTCCGGGACGTACCCCTGCGGGACCTGGCGGCGGCGCGGCTCGGGCTGCCCACGGCGCTCGGCCACGACGTACGCGTCGGCGGCCTCGCCGAGGCCCGGCTCGGCGCGGGCCGGGGCACCGGGCACGTGCTCTTCGTCGCGATCGGCACCGGCATCGCCGCCGCCCACGTCGTCGACGGCGTGGCCGCCACCGGCGCGCACGGCGCCGCCGGGGAGATCGGCCACATCCTCGTCCGCCCCGGCGGCCCGCGCTGCGGCTGCGGGCGCGACGGCTGCCTGGAGGCCGTCGCCTCCGCCTCGGCGATCGCCCGCCGCTACGCGGAGGCCACCGGCGCGGGATTGACCGGTACGGGGCCGACCGGCGCGGCGGGCGGCGGTGGGCTGGCCGGCGGTGGGCTGGCCGGCGGTGGGCTGGCCGGCACGCCCACGAGCGCCGCCGACGTGGCCGACCGGGCCGCCGCCGGGGAGCCCGCCGCCGCCCGGGTATGGGCGGAGGCCGTCGAGGCGCTGGCCGACGGACTCGCCACCGGCCAGTCCCTGTACGACGTGGAGGCCGTCGTGGTCGGCGGCGGCCTCGCCCAGGCCGGTCCCCGCCTGTTCGACCCGCTGCGCGCCGCGCTGCACGAGCGGATGACGTTCCACCGCCGGCCGCGCCTCGCCGCGGCGGCCCTCGGCGACGAGGCCGGCTGCCTCGGCGCCGCCCTGCTGGCGCTCGACGCCCGCTGATCTGTACCGGCACGCCTCACACATCTGGAGAAGCGATGACCCTGCGGGTGAACGGCAAGGTGGTGACCCCGACCGGCGTGATCCGGCAGGGCTGCGTGGAACTCGACGGCGACCGGATCACCGCCGTCGCCGAGTACCCGTCGGTGCGCGACGGGCACTGGATCGTCCCCGGCTTCGTGGACATGCACACCCACGGCGGCGGCGGGCACACGTTCACCACCGGCGACGCCGGATCCGCCCGCCAGGCGGCGGCCTTCCACCTGGGGCACGGCACCACCACCCTGCTGGCCAGCCTGGTCAGCTCGCCGTTCGAGCTGATGCGGGCGGCGACCGCCGCGTACCGGCCGCTCGTCGAGGAGGGCACGCTGGCCGGCGTCCACTTCGAGGGTCCGTACCTGTCGGCGGCCCGGTGCGGCGCGCAGAATCCGCAGTTCCTCCGCGACCCGTCCGTCGCCGAGCTGACCGAGCTGATCGAGCTGGGCGGGAGCGCGGTGCGGATGGTCACCCTGGCCCCCGAGCGGGACGGGGCGCTGGAGGCGATCAAGCTGCTCACCGCCCACCGGGTGGTCGCCGCCGTCGGCCACACCGACGCCACGTACGACCAGACCAGGGCCGCCGTGGCGGCCGGCGCGAGCGTCGGCACCCACCTGTTCAACGGCATGCGCCCGGTGCACCACCGCGAGCCCGGCCCCGTCGTGGCCCTGCTGGACGCCCCGAACGTGGTCTGCGAGCTGGTCGCCGACGGGGTGCACCTGCACGACGGCATGCTCACCTTCGTCACCGCCACCGCCGGCCCCGAACGGGCCGCGCTGATCACCGACGCGATGTCCGCCGCCGGCATGCCCGACGGCGAGTACGAGCTGGGCGGCCAGGCCGTCACCGTCGCCGACGGGGTGGCCCGGCTGGCCGCCGACGGGGCGATCGCCGGCAGCACCCTCACCATGGACGCGGCCCTACGGCACGCCGTGCACGCGGGCGTGCCGATGGCGGACGCCTGCCGGATGGTGGCCACCACCCCGGCCCGCGCCATCGGCCTCGGCGACCGGGTCGGCGCGCTCCAGGTCGGCCTCCGCGCCGACCTGGTCGTCCTCGACGACGACCTGAACGTGGTCCGGGTGATGCGCGGCGGCTCCTGGATGGAGTGACGTCGGCGCGGCGGTGCCTCTGCGCGGTGGCTCAGCGTGGGGTGACCCCCGTCGGCGCGGTGACGCCCGACGGCGCGGTGACGCGGCCGACCCGACAGGCGCACCACGCGCGCTAGGGAGCTGAGTCGTCTACGACATCACGCACCCGACGACGCGCGCTTCCGACCCCGGCGACGCGCACTCGCAACCCCGGACAACGCACGCCTGCGGCCCCGGACAACGCACGTTCGCACCCCCTGCACGACGCACGCCTGCGGCCCCGACGGCTTCCGATGACCACCGACGGCCACCCGATCCATCCACGACATCAGCTCGCTAGCGTCGGCAGGAGGCATTGCCGGGCAGGGCGGCCGGGTCAGGGCAGGGCAAGGCGGGCGGGTCCGGGCGGGTCAGGGCAGGGCGGGCGGGTCAGGGCAGGGCGTCGACCTCGACGCCGAGGACGGCCTGCTCGTCGGGGCGGTGCACCAGCACGTCGGCCAGGTACGACTGCACCGCGTGCCGCATGCCGACGTCCCGGCCGGCGCGCTCGGAGAGCAGCCACTTGTGCTCGATGATCTGCGCGAACAGCTCCTGCGGCTCCAGCTTGCGCCGCAGGTGCGCCGGCACCGCCCGCACCACCGGCTCGAAGACCTCGGTGAGCCAGCGGTGCGACGCCTGCTGCTCGTCGGTCAGGTCGCTCTCCGCCCGGTACGCGTCGAGGTCGTTGAGCAGCTTGCGGGCCTGGTTCTCCTCGGCGTCCAGCCCGGTGAGGCGGAGCAGCCGGCGGTGGTGGTAGCCCGCGTCGACCACCTTCGGCCGCACCAGGTACCGCCCGTCACCGAGGGTGGACAGGGCCACCTCCGCCACGTCGAAGCCCAGCTCGTTGAGGCGGCGGATCCGGCGCTCGATGTCGTGCCGGGCCTTCCGCTCGACCTGCTGCTCGTAGGTGATCTCGTGCCAGAGCCGCTCGTAGCGCTGCACGACCTCCTCGCACACCACCTCCGGGTCGATCGACTCGTGCAGCAGGCCCGCGGCCTGGAGGTCGAGCGCCTCGCCGAAGATGTTGACCCTAGCGATCTCCAGGTCCTCGCCGCGCTGGCCGTTGGACAGCGAGCTGTGCAGGGCACCCGTCTCGGCGTCCACCAGGTACGCGGCGAACGCGCCCGCGTCCCGGCGGAACAGCGTGTTCGACAGCGAGCAGTCGCCCCAGAAGAAGCCGGTGAGGTGCATCCGGACGATCAGGGCGGCCAGCGCGTCGAGCAGCCGGCCCATCGTCTCGGGGCGCAGCGTGTGCGAGAACAACGCCCGGTAGGGCAGCGAGAACTGGAGGTGCCGGGTGATCAGCACCGGGTCCAGCGGCTCCCCGTCGTCGGTCTGCCGGTCGGCGACGATCGCCACCGCCTCCACCGACGGGAAGTCGATCCGCTCCAGCGCCCGCAGCAGGTCGTACTCCCGCTCGGCGACCCGCTCGCCGGTCTCCTTGACCGCGTAGACGTACCCGCCGAGGCGCACGAAGCGCACGATGTGCCGGGAGATGCCCTGCGGCAACGCCACCAGGTGCTCGGCAGGCCACTCCTCCAACGGGGTCGACCAGGGAAGGTCGAGCAGCGCCGGGTCCACGAGGGCAGAGGTGATCCGCACGCCGACCAGCATGACGCGTCACCCCGCCGGAGCGCACCCCATCGTGCCTCGCCCCACAGCGGCCACGCAGCGGCCCGGTAGCGTGGTCGCGTGCGTGAAACCCAGACGGTACGGCGGAAAGTGCAGCTCAGGCCCGTACGCCCGGCCGGCTGGTGGTGCGACGCGCTCCTGCTCGCCGGACTGGTCACCATCACGCTCGCGCTGGCCCGGGGGGCCCTGCTCGGGCTCGACCTCGCGGTGAGCCGCTGGGCGTTCGCCCACGACCCGGTGCCGCTCTACCGGACCGCGCAGGTGTTCAACCTGCTCGGGCAGGGCGGCTGGCTGCTCATGCCGATCTCCGGCGCGCTGGCGGTGGCCGTGGCGTGGCGGCACCGCTCGGTGCGGCCGTTCCTGCTGGTGGGCGGGGCCTTCCTGCTGACGTCCGCGACCATCGGGCCGCTGAAGCTGTGGACCGACCGGGCCGCGCCGACCGCCAGCGTGAAACCGCCGTTCCTGCCGCCCGAGGAGGCGGTGCGCATCTTCAACGACCTGCCGGCCGGGGCGTACGCGATGTCGTACCCGTCGGGGCACGTGGCGAACGCGATCGTCTGGTACGGGGTCATCGCGGCGCTGCTCGTCGCGCTGACGGCCGGGCGGCTGCGCCCGACGGCGCACCGATTGATCCGGTTCGCTCCCCCGGCGATCCTGCTGGTCACCACGACCTACCTGAACTACCACTGGCTCACCGACGGGCTGGCCGCGCTGCTGCTGGGCCTCCTGCTGGACCGGCTGCTGCACCGGGTGCCGTGGGACGACCTGCCGCTGCCCGGTCGGTTGCTGCGCGGCTGGGATCGTCCCGCGCTGTTCACCTCGACCCCCTAGGGTCCGGGTCATGGAGCGGCTGGCGCGGCGGTTGGGCGTACGCGATGCGGTGGTCATCGGTCTGGGGTCGATGCTCGGCGCGGGCGTCTTCGTGGTCTTCGCCCCGGCGGCGGCGTCGGCCGGCGGCGCGGGCCTGCTGGTGGCGCTGGCCCTCGCCGGGTTCGTGGCGTTCTGCAACGCGACCAGCTCCGCCCGGCTCGCGGCCCGCTACCCCGAGTCCGGCGGCACGTACGTCTACGGGCGGGAACGGCTGGGCCCGTTCGCCGGCTTCGTGGCGGGCTGGGGCTTCGTGGTCGGCAAGACGGCGAGCTGCGCGGCGATGGCGTTGACCATCGGGGCGTACCTCTGGCCGGGGCGCGCCCGGTTCGTCGCCGTCGCCGCCGTCGCGGCGGTGACCGCCGTGAACCTGCGCGGCATCGGCAAGACCGCGACGGCCACGAAGGCCCTGGTGGGCGTGGTGCTGGCGGTGCTGGCCCTGGTCGCGGGGGCCGGTCTGCTCGGCGGCGGCTTCGACGCGGGCCGGATCGCCGGGCCCGGCGCCTCCAGCAGCCCCGGCGCGCACGGCGTGCTGGCCGCCGCCGGGCTGCTCTTCTTCGCCTTCGCCGGGTACGCCCGAATCGCCACCCTCGGCGAGGAGGTGCGCGACCCGGAGCGGACGATCCCCCGGGCGGTGCCGCTGGCGCTCGGCGTGGTGCTGGCGATCTACCTGGTGCTGGCGGTGGTGGCGCTCGGGGTGCTCGGCCCCGGGCGGCTGGCCGCGTCCGCCGCGCCCCTGGCCGACGTGGTGACGACCGCCGGGCTGCCCGGCCTGGCCTGGGTGGTGCGGGCCGGGGCGACCGTGGCGGTGACCGGGGTGCTGCTGTCGCTGGTCGCCGGGGTGGGCCGGACCCTGCTGGCGATGGCCCGCCGCCGGGACGTGCCGCACGGCCTGGCCGCCGTGCACCCCGTGCGCCGGGTGCCGCACCGGGCCGAGCTGGCGGTGGCCGCCGTGGTCACGGTCGTGGTGCTCGTCGGCGACGTACGCGGGGCGATCGGCTTCTCCAGCTGCACGGTGCTGGTCTACTACGCCATCACCAACGCCTCGGCGCTCACCCTGGGCCGCGACCCGGGCCGCCGGCTGCCGGTGCGGCTGCTCGCCGTGCTGGGGCTGGTCGGCTGCGTGGCGCTCGCGGTCAGCCTGCCGCTGGCCAGCGTGCTCGCCGGGTTCGGCGTGCTCGCCCTGGGCGCCGCCTGGTACGCCCTCCGCCCCCGACACCACTGATCAGTCGGGCAGTTGCCCCATCACTCCTCGCTCGTGCGGGGCGGGGGTGGGCCGGGCGGCGCGGCGGGCGGGGGCTCCGGGGCGGGCGGGGTGGTCTCGCGCAGCAGGGCGGTCAGCCCCGCCCGGCGGGCCACCACGGTCAGCCGGTCCCCGGCCGTGATCACCAGGCGGGGGTCGGCCGACCAGTCCGCCTTCTGGCCGGGGCGGGCGTGCGCGAGCAGGCGTACCGCGCCGGGCTGGGCCACGGCGGACAGCGGGCTGCCGTCCAGCGGCGACCCGGCGACCACCTGGACCTCGGTGACCAGAAGGGCGTGCCGACCCACCGGGATGGTGGCGATCACCGCCCGGTCCAGCAGCGCGGCGGCGAACGACGGCGCGGCGAGATACGACACGCTGCGCGAGATGCCGATGCCGAACGCCTTCTGGACGCGCTCGGCGAAGTCGCCGTCGAACAGGCGCAGCACCACCCGCAGGTCGGGGGTGAGCCCCCGCGCGTTCAGCGCGGCCCGCAGGTTGACGTCGTCGTCGGTGGAGACCACCACGAGGGCCTGGCAGGTCTCGACGGACGCCGACCGCAGCGTCTCCTCCCGACCGGCGTCGCCGATCACCACCGGCACGCCGAGCCGGTGCGCCAGCGACGCGCCCCGGGCGTCCGGGTCCTTGTCGATGGCGACCACCTCGACGCCGAAGTCGTTGAGCTGGGCCATGACGCGGGTGCCGATGTTGCCCAGCCCGACGACCACGACGTGCCCGGACCGGGCGGGCTGGATCCGGCCGGTGTGCAGGGCCAGCCGGGCGTTGACGATCCCGTCGACGACCACGGCCGTGATCAGCGGGATCAGCGCCAGCCCGGCCAGGTTGAGCACCACCTGCATGATCTGCGCGGCGACGGGCTTGGCGACGTCCGGGTCCTCGCCGGTGAGCGTGGTGACCAGGGTGAGGTAGAGCGCGTCGGCCCAGCCCACGTGCGCGGCGCGGGCGTTGAGCCAGCCCAGCGCGGCGATCACGGCCAGCAGCACCAGCACCGCGATCCCGATCTTGCGGGTGGCGAAGCTGCGGACCGCCCGCAGCAGCACGGCGACGGGCCGCCGCCGGCGGCGGGCCCGGACCAGCCGGCGGGCGGCCAGCTCCGTGCCGGGCGGCTGCCCGGTCGCCTCGGCCAGCACCACGTCGGCCGTCGACTCGTCGGCGGGCAGGACCTGCGGCCGGGCCGCATCCCGGGTGTCGGCCACCCCGCACACGACGTCCTTCTCGCGTACGTCGGCGCGACGCGCCACGTAGAGGGTGCGCCCGCCGTGCCGGAAGTGCGTCGGGGCGACCTCGCCGAGCGCGGCGGCCACGAACGCGGGGGCGGCCATGGACGCGTCGGAGAGCACCGCCGAGTCGGGGAAGAGCTGCCGCAGCCCGTTGGCGAGGCTGGTGTTGAACATGCGTACCACCAGCCGCAGCCGGGGCTCCACCTCCTGCGCGCAGAGCGCGGCGTGCATGTTGCCGACGTCGTCCTGGTGCAGCAGCGCCAGCCCGTCCGCGCCGGTCAGGCCGGCCCGCCGGAACGTCACCTCGTCGAGCCGGTCGGCGCGGACGACGTGGAGGCCGGGAAGGTCGCGCCCGTCGGGGCCGTCGGAGCGGCGGCGCTCCGGCACCACCAGGGTGATCCGCGCCCGGCCGGAGTCCAGCTCGGTGGCGAGCAGCGCCCGTACCACCCAGTAGGCCAACGGATCCGACCCGCAGACGACGTAGTGCGGCCGGGTCTCCCCGTTGACCCGCAGCCGCCAGCCGGTCGCGCGGCGCGCGCGGTCGCGCAGGGGCTCCGCCATGCGCCGAATCGTAGTCAGCGGCGCGGAGCCCGCGCAGCCCCGTGATCATGAACGATCATCGGGAACGATTGTCGCGCCCGGGGACGGGTAGAGCGGGGCATGCAGACGTTCCTGCCGTACCCGGACTTCCTGGCCAGCGCGCGGGCGCTGGACACCCGGCGGCTCGGCAAGCAGCGGGTGGAGGCCATCCAGGTGCTGCGCGGGCTGACCCGACCCGGGTACGGCTGGCGCAACCACCCGGCGGTGAAGATGTGGGCCGGGTACGAGGAGGCGCTGGTCCGCTACGGCCTGGACGTCTGCGCGGTGTGGTGCGGGCCGGGGCGGGCCGACACCTGCGCGGCGACGCTGGTCGCCGACCTCGCCGCTGCCTGCGGCGTGACCACCGTACGCACCCAGGCGGAGCTGGCCGACGCCGGTGAGCTGCCGCCGTGGCTGGGCCGCGACGACCTGCACCGCAGCCACCGCTCGTCGCTGCTGCGCAAGGACCCGGACCACTACCGCCCGATCTTCGGCGACGTCGACCCCGACCTGGAGTACGTCTGGCCCGCCTCCGACCGCGAGCGCCGCTGCCCCGCGCCCTGACGGGCCCTTCCTCGCACCTCGGGCAGACTGGGCGCATGGCACTGTCTCAGGTGGTGGGTCGGCTGATCGGCGTACGGCAGCACGTGGTGGACCCGGGCGGCGGTGGCGCCCACCGCGTGCCGCGCCCGGTGGAGGCCGTGGTCGTCGGCGGCGGGATCGCCGGCATGTCGGCGGCGGTGGTGCTCGCCGAGCGCGGGGTGCGGGTGACCGTGCTGGAGGCCGCCCCGACCCTCGGCGGCCGGCTCGGCGCGTGGCCGCAGGAGCTGGCCGACGGCGTCCAGGCCAACGAGCACGGCTTCCACGCGTTCTTCCGGCAGTACTACAACTGGCGGTCGATCCTGCGCCGGGTCGACCCGGAGCTGCGGTTCCTCAAGCCGATCCCCGGCTACCCGATCCTGAGCGCCGACTGGCCGACGGAGGAGTTCGGGCGGCTGCCGCCGGCACCGCCGGCCAACCTGCTCGCCCTGCTGCTGCGCAGCCCCAGCCTGCGCCTGGCCGACCTGCGGGCGATGGACCGGGACGCGGCGCTGCCGCTGCTCACCTACGACCCGGTGCGCACGTACGCCGAGTTCGACGACAGGACCGCCGACGAGCTGCTGAACTCGCTGCGGCTGCCCGACCGGGCCCGGGCGATGCTGTTCGAGGTCTTCTCCCACTCGTTCTTCAACCACGAGGCGGAGATGTCGGCGGCCGAGATGATCGCCCAGTTCCACTTCTATCTGCTCGGCAACCCGGAGGGGCTGGCGTTCGACTGCCCCGACGAGGACTACGGCACCGCCATCTGGCAGCCGCTGGCCCGGCACGTCGAGCGCCACGGCGGGCGGGTACGCACCGGCGTCGCCGCGACCCGGCTGGACCGCACCCCCGACGGCTGGCGGGTGAGCGCCGCCGACGGCACGGCGTACCCGGCCGGGCACGTGGTGCTCGCCGTCGACCCGCCGGCCCTGGCCGCCCTCGTCGCCGCCTCGCCGGTGCTGACCGGGGCCGCACCGGAGCTGGTGGCGGCGATGCCCGCGTTCGGCACCCCCGGCCCGCCGTACGCGGTGGCCCGCTACTGGTGCGACGGGGACGTCGACGCCGGGCGGGCGGTGTTCAGCGGGGTGTCCCGCCAGCCCACCCTGGACTCGGTGACGCTCTACCACCGGCTGGAGAACGAGTCGCGCCGCTGGGCGGAGCGCACCGGCGGCTCGGTGCTGGAGCTGCACGCGTACGCCTGCGAGCCGGGCGTGCCGGCCGAGGAGCTGGCCGAGCGGATGCGCGCCGAGCTGGCGGCGCTGTGGCCGGAGGCGGCCCGGCTGCGGGTGCGTGAGCTGCGGGCCCGGGTCGAGGCGCAGGCCCCCGCGTTCACCCCGGGCAGTCACGCCCGGCGGCCGGGGGTACGCACCGACGCCGACGGGCTCTACCTGGCCGGCGACGGCATCCGCACCGACTTCCCGAGCGCCCTGATGGAGCGGTCCGCGGCGACGGGGATCGTCGCCGCGAACCACATCCTGCGCGCCGAGGGCGGGGCGGCCGAACCGGTCCGCTCGATCCGCCCCCGCGGCCTCCTCGCCGGCCGGTGAGGAAAGGCACCCTGTTGCGTCAGGCGGTCCAGCGCGTGCCGTGGTACGCCGCCCGCATGAGCTGCTGCATGTCGTCGAGCATCGGCATCCTGGGGTTGGCCGGCGCGCACTGGTCCTCGTACGCGTTGAGCGCCTGCTGCGGCAGGGCCGCCTCGAACGCCGCCTCGTCCACCCCGATCGCGGCGAACGACGGCTCGATGCCGACCGCGTCGCGCAGCCGCTCCACGGCCGCCGCCAGCGACTCGACGCCCTCGGCCGGGGTGGCCGCCGGCAGGCCCAGCGTCCGGGCGATCTCGGCGAACCGCTCCGGCGCGCGGTAGCTCTCGTACTTGGGCCAGCCGGAGAGCTTCGACGGGACGGTGCCGTTGTAGCGGATGACGTGCGGCAGCAGCACCGCGTTGGTGCGCCCGTGGGCGATGTGGAAGGTCGCTCCGAGGGTGTGCGACATGGCGTGCACGATGCCGAGGAACGCGCTGCCGAACGCCATCCCGGCGATGGTGCCGGCGTTGTGCATCCGCTCCCGCGCCTCGGCGGCGTCGCCGGTCGCGGCGGGGCCCGCGTCGCCGCCGGTCACCGAGCGCTCCAGGTTGGCGAAGACCAGCCGGATCGCGTGCAGGGCCAGGCCGTCGGTGAAGTCGTTGGCGTAGACCGACACGTACGCCTCGATGGCGTGGGTGAGCGCGTCGAAGCCGCTGTCGGCGGCGATGGCGCGCGGCATGCTGGCGGTCAGCACCGGGTCGACGATCGCCACGGTCGGGGTGAGCGCGTAGTCCGCGAGGGGGTACTTCTTGCCGGTGCGGCGGTCGGTGATGACCGCGAACGGGGTCACCTCCGCCCCGGTGCCCGAGGTGGTCGGCACGCAGACCAGCCGGGCCTTCTCACCGAGGGTGGGGAAGGCGAAGGCGCGCTTGCGGATGTCGAAGAACTTCTCCCGCAGGTCGTCGAAGACCACCTCGGGGTGCTCGTAGCGCAGCCACATCACCTTGGCGGCGTCCATCGCCGAGCCGCCGCCGAGGGCGATGATCGTGTCCGGCTGGAAGGAGCGCATCAGGGCGGCGCCCCGGTCGACGGTCTCCACGCTGGGCTCGGGCTCGACGTCGTCGATGATCTGGAGCGCGATGTGGCCGGGGCGGCGCTGGAGGATCCGGTTGACCCGGTCGACGAAGCCGAGGCGGGTCATGGTGGCGTCGGTGACGACGGTGACCCGGTGCACGTCGGGCATCTCGGCGAGGTACCGCAGCGCGTTCGGCTCGAAGTAGATCTTCGACGGGACCTTGAACCACTGCATGTTGTTGGTCCGCCGGCCGATCCGCTTGATGTTGACCAGATTGACCGCCGAGACGTTGTTCGACACCGAGTTGCGGCCGTAGCTGCCGCAGCCGAGGGTCAGCGACGGCAGGAAGGCGTTGTACATGTCGCCGATGCCGCCCTGGGAGGCCGGCGAGTTCCAGATGATCCGGACGGCCTTGACCCGCTGCCCGAACTCCTCGACCAGCGCCTCGTCCTCGGTGTGGATCACCGCGCTGTGGCCGAGGCCGTGGAACTCGACCATCTCCTCGGCATACCGCAGGCCCTGCTCGCGGGTCGGGGCGCGCAGCACCGCGAGGACCGGGCAGAGCTTCTCCCGGGTCAGCGGCTCGTCGGGGCCGACGCGGTCGACCTCCGCCAGGATGATCGAGGTACGCGGCGGAACGGTGATGCCGGCCCGCTCGGCGATCCACTCCGCCGACCGCCCGACGACGTCCGGGTTGAGCCGGCCGGCGGGGAACAGCAGCGCCTCCAGCTTCGCCTTGTCCTGCGCCGACGCCACGTACGCGTGCAGGGCCCGGAACTCGTCGAGCGCGGCGTCGGCGACGGCCTCGTCGAGGATCACCGCCTGCTCCGAGGCGCAGATCATGCCGTTGTCGAACGCCTTGGACAGCACGATGTCGTTGACGGCGCGCTTGAGCTTCGCGCTGGCCTCGACGTACGCGGGCACGTTGCCCGCACCGACGCCGAGCGCCGGTTTGCCCGCCGAGTACGCGGCGCGGACCATCGCGTTGCCGCCGGTGGCGAGGATGGTGGCGATGCCGGGGTGGTGCATGAGCGCGGTGGTCGCCTCGACCGACGGCTGCTCGATCCACTGGACGCAGTGCTCGGGCGCGCCCGCCGCGACGGCCGCGTCGCGGACCGTGCGGGCCGCCTCCACGCTGCACCGCTGCGCCGACGGGTGGAACGCGAAGACGATCGGGTTGCGGGTCTTCAGCGCCAGCAGGGCCTTGAAGATGGTGGTCGAGGTGGGGTTGGTGACCGGGGTGATGCCGGCGACGACGCCGACCGGGTCGGCGATCTCCACGATGCCGTCGATCTCGTCGCGGCTGATGATCCCGACGGTCCGCACCCGCGCCATGCTGTGGGTGACGTGCTCGCAGGCGAAGATGTTCTTCACGGCCTTGTCCTCGAAGACCCCCCGGCCGGTCTCCGTCACGGCGAGGCGGGCGAGTTCGGCGTGCCGGTCCAGGGCGGCCACGGACGCCTTGCGGACGATCCGGTCGATCTCCTCCTGGGTGAACCGGTCGTACTCGGCCAGGGCCTTGAGCCCGTCGGAGACGAGGGCGTCGACCATGGCGTCGAGCTCGGTCGACGGGGCGGTCCTCGGTTCGGCCTTCATCTGTCACACCTCGGCGGTCGCGGCTTCTTCGGTCACCTTCAGCATCGATCGCCGGCGATCCCGAGGGTGGTGCGGAAGGGCCCCTCCGGCACCGCCGAAGGTCCCGACCCCGCACCCCAATTGACCACAAAGCAAACTATTGGTGCATATGCTCGAAGGGGTGCCCGGGTGGCCGGCAGGGCCCACCCGGGAGGTCGGACGGGGGGTGTCGACGGGTGTCGACGGTGCACCAGCGGGGCGCGGGACGCGAACCGGCCGCTGGCGACGCGGCCGACGGGCCGCCGCCCGGCGACGCCTACGGCGGCCGGGCCGGCGACGCGTACGGCGGGTCGGGCGTCGACCCGTTCGGTCGCCGGGGCGACGACGCGGCCGGGCGGCTCCGGGACGAGCGGGGCTGCGTCGTGACGGCCCTGCGGCTGGGCTGGTGGCTGGCCGACGCGTACCACCACGCGCAGACGGCCGACCTGTCGGCGCCGCAGCGGCGTCCGGGCGGGCCGCCGGCGAAGCTGACCAACCTCACCGAGATGTCCGGCCGGCGGCGGCTGCGGATGCACCTCGACGGGATCGACGTCGCGCTGGCCCAGATCGCCGAGCTGACCGGCACCGGTGCCACCGCGCCGTCCACCGCCGCCACCCGGGCGGCCACGCCGACCGACACGACGGCGGCGGAGGCGACAGCGGCCCTGCCGGCCGAGACGACACCGGCCCCGGTGGGAGAGGAGACGGCGGCGCTGCTGCTCGCCCTGGACGACCTCAACGTGGACGTGCTGCGCTGGGCCATGGCCGCCAACCCCCGGGTCGGGCTGGCGTACCGCCTCGGCCGGTCGCTGGCCGACACCGTCCGGCACGGCGAGGCCGAGCAGGTGCCGTGGCGCTTCGCCGGCCGGCAGCACGAGATCAGCCGGTGGCTCGACGAGCTGGCCAGCGTGCTGCCGCCGTACTCGGCCGCCGTCGTGCGCCGGTCGCTGCGGGCGTGGGCCGACGCGGTCACCCGAGCCCTGGTGGGCGACCCGGCCGAGGCCGGCCTCGACGAGTTGGCCCGCGAGCTGCGCAACCAGGGCGACCGGTGGCGCAACGTGCTGACCGGGGGGCTGCACCCACGCGACCTGCTCGACGAGGAGGACTACGCGGTCGTCGCCCGGAACGTGATCATTCGGGACCGGAAGCTGGTCGTGCAGGCGGCCCGGGGGATCTTCTGGCCCGTGCTCGTACCCCTGCTGGTGGTGCTGTTCGCGGTGGTCGGGGTGAGCGCCGCCGCGGCGGCCGGCTCCCCCACCACCCGCGCGGCCGTCGCCCTGGTCGGGCTCGGCGCCGGCCTGACCGCGATCTGGCGGACGGTGTCCGGGCCGACCCTCGCCGTCGCCGGGGAGGTCAACCGGCCGCTGCTGGAGGGGGAGCTGACCGTGCGGATGGCCGGCCGGGTCGACGGGCCGCTGGCCGACGCGCGGGCCGCCGCCCGGACCCGACGGCCACGCCACCCGGACCAGGTCCCCGGAGGATCGAAATACGTTGCCGGCCTCACCCCCGCCGACCTACCGTGATCGCGCAAGGTCAACCAGCCAACCGGGAGAAGGTCATGTCGTTGTCGCACGTCAGAGGCGTGTCGTCGGCGCTGCCCGTCGACGGTTGCCGATTCTCCCCGCCCCGGGAAGGGTGGCCCGGCTGACGCGCCTCCGCACGCGTCGAGCCGCCCGTCCCCGCCGGACCCGGGCGGCTCTTCGCTGTCCGGCCCGACCCACCGTCGCCCCTGGAAGGAGACCCGGTGGACGCCGTCCTCGTCATCAACGCCGACCTCGGCCCGCTGCACCGGGTCACCGTCCAGCACGCGATCCGGATGCTCTGCCGCCGGGTCGCCGAGATCCACGAGGCCGAGCCGGACCGGGTGATCGGGATCTTCCCGGTCCCCCGGGTGGTCCGCCTCGTCCGGTACGTGGTGACCCGCTGGCGGTTCAGCGCCGGCCCGGCCTGGTCCCGGGCGGGTGTGCTGCGCCGCGACGACCGGTGCTGCGCCTACTGCGGCGGGCCGGCCAGCACCGTCGACCACGTCCTGCCCCGCTCGCGCGGCGGCCGCAACACCTGGCGCAACACCACCGCCGCCTGCTACGCGTGCAACCAGCGCAAGGGCGACCGGACACCGGCCGAGGCGGGCATGCCGCTGCGGCACGAGCCGGCCGTACCGAGCTGGGCGTCGCTGGCGGGGCGGTGGCCGGCCGGCCGGCGGGAACGGGGGGCCGCGTCGGGGGTACGCCCCGGCGCGGCACCCGCCGGCCCCGGCCGGGCAACCTCAGGCCGTGACACCGCGGGCCGGGTCAGCGCTCGGTCTCGCGTACCCTCGGCACCACCTTGCCGTTGGCGCAGCTCGCCCGGACGTCGCTGGCGTGGGCGGCGGAGCCGAGCACGACGCGGACCTCCCGGGTGGGGCCCGGCACGTACTCCTCGACCTGGTAGCCGTCCGCCGGCACGGTCGACGTCACCGCCGCACTCTGGCCCGTGCAGGAGACCCGGACGATGCCGCCGCTCGCGCGCACCGCGACCGTCGGCGGCTCGGCGGGGGCCGGCTCGGCCGGGTCCTCGCCGGAGTCCGGGGCGGACGACGACGCGGAGGTGGAGGGGGACGGGGCCGCCGACGGCGACCTGCCCGACCCCCCGGGGGCCGACGGGCCCGGGGCCCCGCCGCCCGGGGCGGGGCTGCGGGCGGGGTCGCCGGGGCGCGGCGAGCCGTCGTCCCCGGCGGGGACGCCGACGTCGCCGGTGGGCCGGACCTCGCCGACGGGGGCGACGACCTCGTCGGCGGAGGGCACCGGCGACCCGGTCGGACCGGCCGCGCCGGACCGGTGCGGGCGGGACGAGTCGGCGAGTGAGCCGGCGGTCGCCACGGCGATGACCAGCGCGGCGGCGACCACGAGCAGGGCCCGGTACCGCCGCCGGGCCGGATCCCGACGGGGCGCGGGGCGCGGTGCCGGCCCGCGCGGCGCGTCGCCGGAGCCGGCCTCCGCCCCGCCCCCGCCCGCGGCACCGGACCGACCGGCACCGCCGGACCGGTCGGCACCGCCGCCGGCCGGGCCGTCACCGGCGGCGGCAGCGGTCGGCTCGGGCCGGGCCGCCTCGGCGGCCCGCATCCGGGTGACCACCGCCGCCAGCCGCGCCGCCGCCTCCTCGGCGGACGGCCGGGCGGCCGGGTCCTTGGCGAGGCAGCGCCGGCACAGCTCGGCCACCTCGGCGGGAACGCCGTCGACCGGCGGCAGGGGCCTCGGCTCGACGTAGACGTGGGCCCGCAGCATCTGGGTGGGGGTGTCGGTCTCCCAGGGCAGCTCGTCGGTGAGCACAAGGTGGACGAGCAGCCCGAGCGCGTAGACGTCGGAGGCGGGCACCACCTCCCCGGCGTCGAGCCGCTCCGGTGCCAGGTACGAGGGGGTGCCCAGCAGCTTGCCGTCGAAGTCGATCTCCGGCTGGCCGACGGCGGCAGCCGTGCCGAAGTCGACCACCTTCGCCCCGGACGGCGTGAGCACGACGTTGGCCGGCTTGACGTCGCGGTGCACCAGACCCCGCGCGTGCGCCGCGGCGAGCGCGGCGGCGACCTCCGCGCAGATCCGCAGCCCCTCCACCGCCGGCAGCGGTCCGTCGTCGAGCCGCCGGGCCAGGGTGGGACCACGCAGCAGCTCCATCACGACGTACGGCGCGGGCTCTCCGGTGTGGGTCAGCGCCTCGCCGTAGTCGTACACGTTGGTGACGTTCGGGTGCGAGAGCCGGGCGGCGGCCTTCGCCTCGGCGCGGATGCGTCGGCGGGCGGCCCGGTCCGAACCGAGCAGGACCTTGACCGCCACCTCGCGTTCCAACAGCTCGTCGTACGCCCGGTGGACCACCGCCGTGCCGCCCTTGCCGATGCGATCTCCCAGGCGGTACCGGCCGTTGAGGAATTGATCGATCTGCACCGGCACAGCGTGCCAGTATGGGCCCCGTCACACCAACCGATCATCGAGAAAACCCGATCGGGCAGGTCAGGGCCCGGGTGCCGGGCGTTCCGGTGTGGACGGTCCGTCGGCGGCGGGCGGGGCCCAGCCGAACCGGGGCGCCCGGCGCCCGTTGGCGGCCGCCACCCCCTCCCGGGCCTCCCCGCTGTCCCGGACCTGCCCGTGCCACCAGGCGATCCGTTCCGCGTCGGCCCGGTCGTCGACGATCTCCTTCGCGGCGGCGACGGTGAGCCGGGAGCGCTCGGCGATCGTGGCGGTGAGCGCCGCCACCCGGGCGGCGAGCCCGTCCGGCGGCAGCACCTCGTCGACCAGGCCGATCCGCAGGGCCCGCTCGGCGTCGATCAGCTCGGCGGTGAAGAGCAGGTGCTTCGCGGCCGACGGGCCGACCAGCCGGGCCAGCCGCCGGGTGGTGGGCGCGGGATAGACCAGGCCGAGCCGGGCCGGCGGCACCCCGAACCGGGCGTCGGCGGCGGCGAGCCGCAGGTCGCAGGCCACCGCGAGCTGGCAGCCGCCCCCGACGCAGGCACCCTCGATCGCGGCGACGGTCGGCCGGGCGAAGGCGGCGAGCCGCTCCTCGGCGGCGACGGCGATGCTGGCGTCACCGGCGTCGAGCAGCTCGTCGAGGTCACCGAGGTCGGCGCCGGCGCAGAACGTGCCGGCCGCGCCGGTGAGCACCAGCGCGCGGATCCGCTCGTCGGCCTCCAACCGGTCCAGCAGCACCGGCAGCCGCCGCCACATCGCCCGGGTCATCGCGTTGCGCCGCCCCGGATTGGAGATCACGATCGTGGCCACCGGGCCGGTCGTCCCGACGGTCAGCTCCGCGTCCGGCACCGCCACCACCCCTCGACGATAACGACGTGGGCCCGGCGGCCACCCGAGTGGGGTGGCCGCCGGGCCGGGAGAGGTACGGCTACGTCAGGCGACGTCGACCGCGGTGTCGTCGACGACGAAGGACGTCTGGAGCGAGAAGTCCTCGGTGCCGGTGAACTTCAGGGTGACGGTCTGGCCGGCGTACGCCGCCAGCGAGAACGACTTCAGCGAGTACCCGGTGGCCTTGTTCAGGTTCGAGTACGTGGCCAGGGTCGCCAGCACCGTCCCGGACGAGTTGAGCACCTGCACGGAGAGCTTGTCGTACTGGGTGCTCGTGGTGCTCTCGGCCGAGTCGATGTGCAGCCAGAAGCTGAAGTTGTACGAGCTGCAGCCCGCCGGCAGGCTCACCGACTGGGACAGCGTCTCGGTGTTGCTGGTGGCGCGCCCGTTGAGCCAGGCGCTGTAGGTGCCGGTGCGGGCCGGCTGGCTGGTGCCGTGCTGGGCGATGACGCCGGAGGAGGCCGTCCACACCGTGTTGCCGGACTCGAAGCCGGCGTTGCCGAGCTTCTGGCCCGCGCCGGTGCAGCCGCCGCCGACGCTGCTCACGGTCAGCGTGTAGGTGGCCGTGTGGTTGATCGAGGTGCCGGTGCCGGTCACCGTGACGGTGTAGGTGCCCGCCGGGGTGCTGGCGCTGGTGGCGATGGTGAGGGTGGACGACGCGCCCGAGGTCACCGAGGCCGGGCTGAACGACGCGGTCGCGCCGGAGGGCAGGCCGGACGCGAAAAGCGCGACGGTCTGCGCGGTGCCGCTGGTGGTGGCGGTGGCCACGCTGGTGCTGGCGGAGCCGCCGGCGGTGACCGAGCCGGAGGTCGGCGAGAGCGTGACGGAGAAGTCGTTACCGGTCGACGAGCAGGGCGCGTCGCTGCCGGCCACGTTCACCGCGGTCCACGCCGCCTGGACGGCCTTGTACTCCGTGGAGCAGCTGCCGTACAGGTCGGTGGCCGCCCTCAGGCTGTACGCCCGCGCGGTGTTCGCCGGGTTGCTGGTGTTGACGTACGACGTGTTGGAGGTGAAGTACACGTCGAGCGCGCGGAACCAGATCTTCTCGGCCTTGGCCCGGCCGATGCCGGTGACCGCCGGGGCGGAGCCGCAGACGGGCGAGGTGCCGTACGCGGTCGCGCCGGTGCCCTCGGCGAGGTTGAAGTAGAAGTGGTTGCCGACGCCGGAGGAGTAGTGCACGTCCTTGTTCTTGGTGCTGGTCGACCAGCACGAGTCGGACGAGCCGTCCAGCGACGGGTTGTACATGTAGCGCAGCGGCGTGCCGTTGCCGTTGATGTTGATCTTCTCACCGACCTGGTAGTCGCCCGGGTCGCTCGGCGCGGCGGCGTAGAACTCCACCATGTTGCCGAAGATGTCGCTGGTGGCCTCGTTCAGGCCGCCGGACTCGCCGGAGTAGACCAGGCCGGCGACGGCCTCGGTGACGCCGTGGCTCATCTCGTGGCCGGCCACGTCGAGGGAGACCAGCGGACGGGAGTTGCTGGACCCGTCGCCGTAGGTCATCCGGGAGCCGTCCCAGAAGGCGTTGACGTAGTTGTTGCCGTAGTGCACCCGGCTCGGCACACCCGCGCCGTTGCCGAAGATGCCGTTGCGGCCGTGCACGTTCTTGAAGTAGTCGAACGTCTTGGCGGCCCCGAAGTGGGCGTCCACGGCGGCCGACTGCCGGTTGCTGTTGGCGCCGGTGCCCCAGACGTTGTCGGCGTCGGTGAAGGTGGTGCAGGTCGACGTGCCGTTGTTCATGTCGCAGGTGGTGCCGTTGCCGCGCACCGGGTCGATCATCTGGTAGGTGCTGCCGGAGAGCGTGGTGTCGATGGCGACCGCGCCGGTGTAGATGCCGGTTCCGCTGCCGGCGACCGACTCGATCTCGTCGTACGAGCCGATGAGCGCGCCGGTGACGGCGTCGGTGATCACGTGCAGCTTCGACGGGGTCTGCTTGTCGGCCTTCCAGCCGGTGACGACGGTCTCCCAGGCCAGGCGGCCCTTGCCGGAGCTGGCGTCGACGAAGAGCTCCGGGGTGCCCACGGCGGTGAGCGAGCCGGAGAACTCCTTGCGCGCGGCGGCCTTGGCCTTGGCGGAGGTGACCTTCGGGCTGGTGCCGAGGGTCAGCGGGGCGGCGAGGCCCACGGAGGCCCCGGCGTACTGGCCGTTCGCGGTGGCGTGGATGACGAAGTCACCGCCGTAGACGCGCAGGCCGTGGTAGGTGCGGGTGTAGCGGGTGTGTGAGGCACCGCTGCCGTCCACCTTGGTGCGGACGACCTGGTAGGCCTCCGCGCCGGTCCCCTGCACGGCACCGGGGTTGGCGCGCAGGACCGAGTCGGCACGGGCCGCGGCGGCGGCGTCCGGGGTGGGGGCGGCGGGGGGTGCCGCTTGCGCCGTGGTGGTGACGCAGGCGAGCAGGCCGCCGGTCAGCAGCGCTGCGCTCGCAGCGGCGAGGGTTTTCTTCACGTGCCCTCCTGGCAAGAAGATGTGACGGGGGTAGTCACGCATGTAGATATAGAGACACATGAACGGGAGGGGAAGGGTGGGAACGCTTTCCGACCCCAACACTGGCCGAACGGATGAGTAACGGCAGGTGACGGAACCGGGTCGAGTCCGGACACGTCCCACCAATATGAGATCGACTCTCCTCCGCGCCGTCCTCGTCGCCGCCGCCGTCACCGCGTCGCTGGCGTCGGTCGGATGCTCCGCCGGCGACCCGGGCACCCCCACGTCGGCCCCCTCCGGCGTCACCGGCCCGACGCCCGCCCCGGACGCGCCGACCACCGGCCCGGCGGGGTCCACCGGAGGCCCGGCGACCACCGGCACCGCCGCCCCGGTGGCCGCCGACCGCGTGGTCGTGCGGCGCTCCGGCGGCTACGGCGGGCTGGACGACACCGTCACCGTCGAGCCGGACGGCCGGTGGACGGCCGTCGACCGGGCCGGCGCACGGCGGACCGGCCGGTTCACCGGGGCCGACCTCGACCGGCTGCGGCAGCTCGCCGCCGCCCCCCGGATCGCCGAGGGCGGCACGGACGACTCCGACGGCCGCTGCGGCGACGCCTTCGAATACCAGGTCAGCGTCGGCGGCGCCACGGTCGACTGGACCGACTGCCCGGTCGCGGGCACGCCGCCGCCGGCCGCGGCGGCGCTGGCCGAGTTCGTGCTCACGGCCGCCCGCTGACCCGGGGTGGAGGTCATCGCCGGCGACGACGCCCCGCCGGGGGATCAGAAGCGGTAGGCCGCCGGGAGGCCGGTGGCCCGCAGGTCCGGCGGCAGGTGGGACACGTCGTTGACCGCGACCAGGGTCGCCGGGCCGACCGAGTGGTAACGGATCACGGTCAGGCCGGCGTTGTGGTGGCCCAGCCCGAGCCAGCGCCCCGGCGGCGCGTCCAGCGCGTGCCGCACCAGCCAGGCGATCAGGAAGGTGTGGGTGACCACCAGGACCCGGTCGTCGCCGTCGGCCGGCACGGCGGCGAACCGGGCCACGGCCGCCGCCGTCAGCCGCGGCCCGTCGACCCGCTCGGCCGGCGAGTAGGCGGCCAGGAGCCTCGCGTACGCCGGGGGCAGGCCCGCCGGGTCGGTGTCGTGCGGCAGGTGGTCGCCGGCCAGTTCGGTGGCGTACACCGGGACACCGGGCAGCGACCGGGCGACCAGCCCGGCGGTCTGCGCGGCCCGGGGCAGCGGCCCGTGGTGGACGGCGGCGAACGGCACCTCGCGCAGCCGCTCGCCGAGCAACTCCGCCTGCCGCCGGCCCCGGGCGGAGAGGCCGACCTCCGGCGGGTCGCCCGAAGCGCCGTCGGGCCCGTCCTGCCCGTCGGCGGGCCGGTCCTGCTCGCCGTGCCGGGCCAGGAAGAGCAGGCGGCTCGCCATCGTCACCTCACCGGTCGGGAGGCGCGATGCTAACCCGCGCGCCCGCCGCCCGCCGGCCCGGCCGACACGGGAACGGGCTCAGCCGCGCGGGAACATCTGCCCGATACGGATCTTGTTGCCGAACGGGTCCCGGATGCCGAAGTCGATGCCGTACGGGCGCTCGGTCGGCTCGTCGGTGATCTCCACGCCCTTGCCGACCAGGTCCTCGTACGTCTTCTGCGCGTCGTCGGTGGTCATGAAGAGGTAGCCGCCCAGCGCGCCCTTGGTGAGCAGCTCCCGCACCTGCTCGGCCGTCGCCGGGTCGAGGGCCGGCGGCCCCGGCTTCTCCAGCAGGATCTCCCGCTCCGGGTCGCCCGGCAGGTTCACCGTCAGCCAACGCATGAAGCCGAGATCGGCGTCGGTGTTGACCTCCATGCCGAGCTTGCCCACGTAGAAGTCGAGCGCCTCGTCCTGGTCGAGCACGTAGATCTGGGAGCGGCTGATCGCGTTCATCGTCATGCCCGGAACGCTATGCGACCGCCCTGACCTGCTGCTTATCCAAAACTGCTGGGTCGCGTCCAGGCCTTGGCGAAGCAGGCGGGCACGTCCGCCGGTGCCCGGCCCCGCCGGTACGCCGTCGGCGGCTCGCCGACGATCCGGTGGAACGTCCGGCTGAACGTCCCGAGGCTGGCGAACCCCACCGCGAAGCAGACGTCGGTGACGTCCCGGTCGGTCTGGGTCAGCAGGTACATGGCCCGCTCGACCCGACGACGTTGCAGGTAGCGGTGCGGGGTCTCGCCGAAGGTGGCCCGGAAGGTGCGGATGAAGTGCGCCGGCGAGACGTGCGCGATCCGCGCCAGGGCGGGGATGTCCAACGGCTGGGCGTACGACCGGTCCATGGCGTCGCGGGCGCGCAGCATCGCCCGGTTGGACTCCTCCACGGCGCGGCTCATCCCACCCCCGTCGCGCTACGGTCGCCGTTGCTGTCACGCCACCGGGACGGCCCGGCAGGACGCCGGAACCGCCTTGTGGGACTGGAGCCCCCGGCCGGGATCGAACCGGCGACATCTCGCTTACAAGGCGAGTGCTCTGGCCAGCTGAGCTACAGGGGCGCATCGTGCGTGGTCAGCATAAGCGACAGAGCTGCGAACATCCCCCTCGGCAGCCCCTCCGAGCACGGAAAACGCAATCTTTCCGAACCGGGAGGCGACCGTTCGTCGCCGGCCCGGCGAAACCGCGCGGAGATTGATGCCCGGCTGTGCCCGACTGACCGGAATGCGTATGCCGTCCGTCCCACCCGATGCTTCATGTCTTGGCAGGATACGAAAAGGCGTTTACCGTGCAGTGACACGGATGACACTTCCGGTGGCCCCGGCTGCCCGGCGTGTCGCCCGATGGCCGGCGTCACACGACGCCGGTCGCTCCTTCACTCGGATCGTCCGGCACGTTCCTGCCGGTGAAAGGAAGCGCTCCAGCATGGCTACGGTCACCTACGCGAAGGCGTCCCGCATCTACGCGGGCACCGAGCGTCCCGCAGTGAACCAGCTCGACCTCCAGATCGGGGACGGCGAGTTCCTGGTCCTGGTCGGCCCCTCCGGTTGCGGCAAGTCCACCAGCCTGCGCATGCTCGCCGGCCTGGAGGACGTCGACGACGGCGCGATCTACATCGACGACCGCGACGTCACCCACCTGCCGCCGAAGGCCCGCGACATCGCGATGGTCTTCCAGAACTACGCCCTCTACCCGCACATGTCGGTGTACGAGAACATGGCATTCGCGCTCAAGCTGCGCAAGACCCCCAAGGACGAGATCGACCGGCGGGTGAAGGAGGCGGCCGGGCTGCTCCAGCTGGAGGAGTACCTCAGCCGCAAGCCGAAGGCCCTCTCCGGCGGTCAGCGCCAGCGGGTCGCGATGGGCCGGGCGATCGTCCGCGAGCCGCAGGTCTTCCTCATGGACGAGCCGCTGTCGAACCTCGACGCCAAACTCCGGGTGCAGACCCGTACCCAGATCGCGTCGCTGCAGGCGAAGCTCGGCATCACCACCGTCTACGTCACCCACGACCAGGTCGAGGCCATGACCATGGGTCACCGGGTGGCGGTCATGCTCGACGGCGTCCTCCAGCAGGTGGACACCCCCCGGGCGCTCTACGACACCCCGGCCAACGTCTTCGTCGCGGGCTTCATGGGCTCCCCCGCCATGAACATCAAGACCGTCCCGTTCAGCGAGCAGGGCGCGGCGTTCGCCGAGATGAACATCCCGCTGACCCGCGAGCAGGCCGAGGCGGCCCGCGCCGAGGGCGGCAACAACAAGGTCACCGTCGGGTTCCGCCCGGAGGACTGCGACCTGGTCAGCCCCACCGAGGGCGGCATGCCCGTCGTGGTCGAGCTGGTCGAGGACCTGGGCTCCGACGCGAACGTCTACGGCCACGCCGCGCTGGAGGGCCACAACGAGCGCTTCGTGGTCCGCACCGACCGGCGCACCATGCCGAACATGGGTGACACCGTGTTCGTCAAGCCGCGCGCCGGGCGTACCCACGTCTTCAACGCCGCCACCGGCAAGCGGATCTGACGCAGCAGCACGGGAGGGGGCGGTCCGCCGGGTGGCGGGCCGCCCCCTTCGCGTACGCCTGCCGGAGCCGGACGCACGCCGGGCCGCCCCCCTGGTGCGGGGACGGCCCGGCGCGTCGGTCGGGTGCGGTGGGTCAGGACTCCGCGGCCCGGCGGCGGGCCACCTCGGCGAGGGTGACCGCGGCGGCGACACTGGCGTTGAGCGACTCCACCTCGGAGACCATCGGGATGCTCACCGTCAGGTCGCAGGTCTCGCCGACCAGCCGGGACAGCCCGCGCCCCTCGGAGCCGACGACCACGACCAGCGGGCCGACGGCGGCCTCCAGGTCGTACAGGTCGGTGTCGCCGTCGGCGTCCAGGCCGACGACCATGAACCCGGCGTCCTGGCACGCCTTCAGCGACCGGGTCAGGTTGGTGACCTGGGCGACGGGCACCCGCGCCGCCGCGCCCGCGCTGGTGCGCCAGGCGGTCGCGGTGATCCCGGCGGCCCGCCGCTCCGGCACGAACACGCCCTGCGCGCCGAACGCCGCGGCGGACCGGATCACCGCGCCGAGGTTGCGCGGGTCGGTGACCCCGTCGAGGGCCACCAGCAGCGGGGCCGTCTGCTCCAGCGCGGCCGCCACCAAATCCTCGAACGGCTCGTACGCGAACGGCGGCACCTGGAGGCCGATGCCCTGGTGCAGCACCCCGCCGGTCATCCGGTCCAGCTCGGCCCGGCTGATCTCCAGGATGGCGATGCCCCGGTCGGCGGCGGTGCGGACGATCTCGGTGACCCGGTCGTCGATCTCGATGCCGTGGGCCGTGTAGAGCGCGGTGGCCGGCACCTGGGCGCGCAGCGACTCCAGCACCGGGTTGCGCCCGACCAGCAGCTCCGGGCTGTCCTTCGCCGGGTTGGACTTGCGGCCCGGCGCGACCCGGGGCCCGCTGCGGGCGGCCGGCTTGCCGCCCCGGCCGCCGGCGCCGCCCCGCAGGGTCGGCACCCCCCGGCCGCCGCCCCGGCCCCAGGTGGTGTCCTTGGTGCCCGGCTTGCCGACCTTCGGGGTGCGCCCCTCCTCGGCCGCCGCCCGGCGCTCCTTGTCCTGCTTCCAGGCGGTGCGCTGGGGCAGCTTCTCGGTGCCCGAGTAGGCCTTGTGCCAGGGGCGCTCGTCGGCGGGCAGGGTCTTGCCCCGGCCCGCGAGGGCGTCCTTGTTCTTGCCACCGGAGCCCTTGGGGGCACCTGCCTTCGACGTCAGTCGCCGGCCACGGCGCTGCGAGTTGCCGGCCATCAGTCCTGCTCTCCAATAGTCCAACGGGGGCCCTGGGGGGTGTCCTCGACCACCACGCCGGCCAGCTTGAGCTGGTCGCGGACGGCGTCCGCGGCCGCCCAGTCCTTGCGGCTGCGGGCCTGCGCGCGCTGCTCCAGGGCCAGCGCGACCAGTGAGTCGACCACGCCGCGCAGGTCGTCCGCGCGGCCGCCGCCGGTCCAGGCCTCGTCGAGGGGGTCGATCCCGAGGATATCCAGCATCGCCCGCGCGGAGCCGAGCGCCGTGCGGACGGTCACATCGTCGCCGGCGGCCAGGGCGGTGTTGCCCTCCCGGAGCACCTCCTGGAGGACCGCGAGCGCGGCCGAGGTGTTCAGGTCGTCGTCCATGGCGGCGACGAAGCCGGCCGGCAGCTCGCCGAGCCCGCCGGGGCCGACCCGCTCGGCGGCCCGCTGGACGAATCCCTCGATCCGCCGGAAGCCGCTGGCCCACTCGCGCAGCGAATCCTCGGTGTAGTCGATGTGCGACCGGTAGTGCGCCGCCGCGTAGTAGTAGCGCAGCTCGATCGGGCGCACCCCGAGCGAGGCGACGTACGCCAGGTCGAGGGCGTTGCCGAGCGACTTGCCCATCTTCGCCCCGCCGATGCCGAGCAGCCCGTGGTGCACCCAGTAACGGGCGAACGGCAGGCCCGCCGCCTGCGACTGGGCGATCTCGTTCTCGTGGTGCGGGAAGGTCAGGTCGAGCCCGCCGCCGTGGATGTCGAACTCTTCGCCGAGGTAGCGCCAGCACATCGCCGAGCACTCGATGTGCCAGCCGGGCCGCCCCCGCCCCCACGGCGACGGCCAGTAGGCGTCGGCCGGCTCGTCGGGCTTCGCGCCCTTCCACAGGGCGAAGTCGCGCGGGTCGCGCTTGCCCCGCTCCGGGGCGTCGTCGGCGGCCTGCATCGCGTCGGGCGACTGCCCGGACAGCGCGCCGTAGGCCGGCCAGGACGCCACGTCGAAGTAGACGTCGCCCGAGCCGTCGGTGGCCGGGTAGGCGTGCCCGGTGTCGATCAGCTTCGCGATCAGCTCGTGCATCTCGGGGATGTGCCCGGTGGCCCGCGGCTCGTACGTCGGCGGCAACACGTTCAGCGACCGGTAGGCGGCGGTCAGGGCCCGCTCGTTGGCGTACGCGATCGACCAGAACGGCCGGTCCTGCTCGCAGGCCTTCACCAGGATCTTGTCGTCGATGTCGGTCAGGTTGCGGATGAACCGCACCTCGAACCCCCGGGCCAGCAGCCAGCGGCGCAGCACGTCGTAGTTGACGCCGGAGCGGAGGTGGCCGATGTGCGGGGGACCCTGGAGCGTGAGACCACACAGGTAGACCCCCACCTTGCCGGCTTCCCGCGGGACGAAGTCCCGCACCGATCGGGTGGCGGTGTCATACAGGCGTAGCGTCACGGCTCCAGGGTAGCCGTCCGCGCGTTGCCGCTTCGCCCCGCGCCGGGTCGTCCGCCGCCCCGCGTTCCCGGTTCGTCCCGTGCCGGGTCGTACGCTGCCCCTCGTGGATGAGGCGGCGCGGCAGGAGCGCACGACGACCCGGACCGACGACGGCACGCGCGGTGGTGAGCGCGGTGGTGAGACAGCTCAGACGCTGGATCGGGGGCTGCGGCTGCTGCACCTGGTCGCCGACGCACCGGGCGGGCTGACCGTCACCGAGGCGGCCAACCGACTCGGCATCGGCCGGGCGGCCGTCTACCGGCTGGTCGGGGCGCTCAGCGGGCACGGCATGGTGCGCCGCGACGGCGACGGCCGGCTGCGGCTCGGCGCAGGCGTGCTGCACCTGGCCAGGAGGGCCCAGCCGCTGCTCGCCGAGGGGGCGCTGCCCGCCCTGCGGCGGCTCGCCGAGCAGGCCGGCGCGACCGCGCACCTGACCGTCGTCGAGGGCGGCGAGGGGGTCGCCCTGGCGGTGGTGGAGCCGAGCTGGACGTCGCTGCACGTGGCGTACCGGACCGGGACGCGGCATCCGCTGGAGCGGGGGGCGGCCGGGCGGGCCATCCTCGCCGCCCGCACGGGATCCGCCGGCCCGGTGAGCACCAGCGGCGAGTTGCAGCCCGGGGCGTACGGCGTGGCCGCGCCGGTGCTCGGCGTGCCGGGGCTGGAGGCGAGCGTCGGCGTGGTGGCGCTGGCCCCGCTGGACCCGGAGTCGGTCGGCGAGCAGGTGCTCGCGGCAGCGGCGGCGATCAGCGCGGCGCTGGCCCCCTGACGCAGGCCCGATCCGGCCCGCTCGACCCGGCCCGCCCTGGTCAGGCTGGGCCGGTCTGGCTGGGCCCGGCATGTGGGGCGGGCCGGCTGGGCTGGTGGGCCCGGCATGTCGGCGACATGGCGGTATCCCCGCCGCCGGATACCCCCACCTTGCCGACATCGCGTCCCCGCTAGCACATTCGAGGGCGGGTCGGGCGGTTATCCACAGGGTGGGGAGCCGGCGAGGTGGCCGGTTGTCCACAGGGGTGTCGCTGGGCGTACCGGGGCGGTGACGCTGGTCGACATGCCCCCACAACCTTCCCGCCCCGCTGCCCTGGCCCGGCAGGTCTTCCGCGGCTCGGAGGCCGTCCGGCTCGGGCTGCTCAGCCGGCACCAGCTCCGCGGCGCGTCCTGGCTGCGCCTGCGTCAGGACGTGTACGCCGACGCCCGACTCCACCGAGACCACGGCCTGGCCTGCCGCGCCGCCGTGCTGCGGTTGCCGCCCGAGGCGGTGCTCGCCGGCCCGTCGGCGGCCTACCTGCTCGGCGTCGAACACGCCGCCTCGTTCACCGACGACGTGCATGTGCTCGTCCCCCGGTCGGCCCGGATCGACTCACAGCCCGGCATCCGGGTGCACACTCTCGGCGCTGCTCCGGCGCTCTTGCCAGTGGGTGGCGGCCCGGCCACCCGGGCGGGCGACGGCCGGACACTCGACGGCCGGGCGGGTGGCGACCGGACGCTCGACGACCACCCAGCCGGCAGCCGGACGGGTGCGGCGGGAGCCGCCGCCGACCCGGCCTCCGGTCCCGCCACCGCCGGCCAGGGAGCCGTCGAGAGGACCGCCGCCGGGCTGGGCATCATCGACGGGACCGCCGCCGGTGTCGGGTCCCTGCGGTGGACGCAGCCGGCCCAGGCCGCATGGGAGACGGCCGTGTGGCTGGAGCCGTTCGAAGCGGTGCCGATCGTCGACAGCCTGCTCGGCCGAGGGCTGGTCACCTGGGATGACCTGACGGCGGTCACCGAGCACAACGCCGACCGGCCGGGCGGGCGGCGCGCCCGCTGGGTGTTCGGGCTCGCCGACGGCGGCGCGCAGTCGCCACCGGAGTCACAGCTGCGGTTGCGGCTGGTGCTCGCCGGCCTGCCCCGCCCGGTGACCCAGCACCCGGTTCGGCTGGCGTCGGGCCTGGTCCTGCACCCAGACCTGGCCTGGCCGGCCTTCCGGGTCGCCGTCGAGTACGACGGGCACTGGCACGCCGACGCCGAGCAGCTGCACCGCGACCGCCAGCGGCTCAACCACCTCGTCGGGGCGGGCTGGGTCGTGCTGCACGTGACCAGCCGCCGCCTCCACCGGGATTTCCCGGCGGTGGTCCGCGAGGTGCGCGCCGCCCTGGTGTCCCGAGGCTGGCGGCGATGACCCGCCCCAACCCGGCAGCCTGGCCCCGAACGGGCCTGTGCCTGGGCCTGAGCCGGGGCGCGGCGGGGCCGGGGGTTGCGCTGCCATGTCGGCGACAACGTGCCATCCCAGGCCCCTGGACCCCGCCATGTCGCCGACATGGCGCAACGCCAGCGAGGCCCGCAACACGCGCAACGCCAGCGACGCCCGGAACCCCGGCGACGCCCGCAACACGAGCGACGCCAGCTACGCCCGCAGCCGGAAACGCGCGAGGGCCCGGGCGACCGTGGTCGCCCGGGCCCAGCCGGAGAGGATCCGGGATGTCACATGCGGGTCGTCACCGCGGCGTACGCGTCGATGATGCCGTGACCGTAGAAGCCGTTGAACGTCGAGCTACCGGCGCAGAAGGCGTCGAACTCGGCCGGACGGCCCTCGTTGGTGTAGGTCTGCAGCCGGGGCTCCGGGCAGGCGCGCTCGGCGGCGGTGCGGTAGAGCTGCCGCTCCACCTTGTCCGGGTCCATGCCCAGACCGCCCTTGACCTTCTTGCCGTACTTGCTGACGATCAGCGCGGCGACGCCGCTGACGTGCGGCGACGCCATCGAGGTGCCCTGCAGGTAGGTGTAGTAGCCGCAGTCGCCGTTGGCCTTGCACTCCTTAAACACCGACTCCTCGAAGCCGGCGACGATGTTGCCGTTCTCGTCGACGGAGCCCTCCTCCTGGAGGACGTGCTTCGGGTACGCGGAGAGGATCATGTTGGAGTCGAGGCGGTAGGTGTCGGTGCCGTAGCCGTCGCGGAACCAGCCGCCCGGCGCGGCCACGGCGATCTGCTCGGTGCCGTAGTTCGAGTAGTCGGCCTTCTTGCCGGACGGGCCGACCGCCGACACGCCGATCACGTGCGGGCCCTCCACCGGGAAGTCCCAGCAGCTCGCGTTGTCGATCGGCCGCTCGTACGGGTCGGCGCCGTAGTCGGGGCTGGAGAAGTCGGTGCGCGGAGCGCCTAGGTCCTCGTGGTTGTTGCCGAGCGAGCCGACCAGGGTGACGCCCTTGCGGTGCGCGTAGTTGAGCGCCCGCGTCATGGCCTCGATGGTCGCCCGCTGCTCGGCCTGGGCCTCAGGCGAGTCGGCCGGGTTGGCCGTGCAGTTGTAGAGCCACGGGTCGACGTAGAACGACATGTTGACCACGTCGAGGCCGGCCTTGCCGGCGTGGACCAGGGCGTTGACGACCGGGTCGAGGAAGAAGTAGCCGGAGTCCTGGCCGCCCTTGAGCTCGACCAGGGTCACGTTCGGGGCGACGCCGGAGAGCCCGAAGCCGTCGGCGGCGGCGCCGATGGTCCCGGCGACGTGGGTGCCGTGCCCGCCGTCGTCGGTGCCGACCGGGTCGAGGCAGCTCGCCACCTCGCACGGGCCGTCGACCTCGGGGATGTCGGGGGCGAAGTTGCGCGACAGTGACCAGCTGAAGTTCGCCGCCAGGTCGGGGTTGCTGGCGTCGAGGCCGGTGTCGAGGACGCCGACGGTGACCCGGCGGTCGCCCGGCTCCACCTTGCGCGCCTTGTCGGCCCGGATCATGCCCAGGCCCCAGAGCTTGTCGTCCAGCGGGTCCAGCTTCGCGCCCCGCTTGGCGGGGGCGCCCTTCGCCTTGGCCTTGGCCTGGGCGAGGAGGTTCTCCTGCTCGACCCGGTCGAGCTTCGGCTTGCGGCCGATGGCCTTCTTCTCGGCCGCGCCGAGCAGGGCGGCGTTCGCGGCGGCCCGGCTGGCGAAGTCGGCGCGGTCGCTGGTGACCTGGTACAGGCCGACCTCGTCGGTGCGGGACACGACCGTGCCACCGGCGGCCTTGATCGCGGCGATCGCCGCGTCGGCGGAGACGCCGGACTCCGCCACGACGGTGAACTCCCGGGTCACGGTCGGCTCGGCATTGGCCGGGCCCACCACGCCGGTCACCGTGAGTGCCAACGCCGTTGCGGTTGCGACGGCACCGGCGGTGAAGCGCTTGCTCACCACATCAGATCCTCTCGTTGAGGGACGTGGCAGCCATCCCATACCACCGGGGAGCGTTCCGCTAGATGGGAGTCCGTATTACACGGCAATCAGGCTTTCGTCGGCCCGCTGTCATCCAGCGCCGACGGGCCGGCCGGCGGGGCGGGCTCGCGGCCCGCCGGCCGGGCGGCCTACGCGCCGCTCAGTTCGACCCGGGCGTACCGGTCGAGCACGTCCGGCAGGGCGGCCAGCGTGGACACCTCCGCGTCGGCCGGCACGCCCTCCGGGCGGGGCAGCCCACCCCGGTTGAGCCACACCGCCCGCATCCCGGCCCGCAGCGGCGCGACGACGTCGTGGCTCGGCGAGTCGCCGACGTACACGATCTGACGCGGGGGCACCCCGGCGGCCTCGACCACGGCGGCGAAGAACTCGGGGGCGGGCTTCTTCGGCAGGCCGTTCTCGTGCGCGTACACCTCGAAGGTGAACTCGCCGGTGAGCCCGCAGCGTTCGGCGCGGCTGTTGCCGTTGGTGGCGTAACCCAGGGTGTAGCGCGGGCGCAGGGCGGCGAGCGCGGGCAGCGCGTCGGGGAACGGCCGGGTGAGCGCGAAGCGCCGGGCGAAGAAGAGCGCCGCGAGGTCGTCGAGGTGTGCGTCGAGGCCGGCCCGGGCCAGCGACCGGGCCAGCGCGGCCCGCCGGATCTCGTTGACCGGCGCGGCGCTCAACGCCCCGAAGACCGCACCCCAGTCCGACTCCAGGTCCGCGAGGGTGACCTCGGCCGCCGCCGGGGTCAGCCGCCGCATCTCCTCGAGTACGGCCTCCAGCCCGCCGGTGACCGCCGGGCGCAGGTCGAGCAGGGTCTCGTCGGCGTCGAACACGACGTGGGTCAGCATGCCGGCAAGGGTGCCACCGAGCCGGCTCCCGGGCCACGTCGGCCCTGTTCCCCCGAGCTGGGCGCGCCGGCACGGGCCCGGCCGACCCCGACCGGGTGCCGGCTGCCGGCCCGGACGGCGCGATGGCGGATGGTCATGCCTCGGCCGCGAGGGCGGGTTCGGCGGGGCGGGCGGGCGACCGGCCGAGGGCCCGCGCCTCACGCAGTTCGTCGACGCGGACCAGGGCGACCCCGGCGACGATCAGGGCGCCGCCGAGCAGCTGCACCACGGTCGGCAGCTCGCCCAGCACCAGCCAGGCGACGAGCACCGCGAACATGACCTCGGTCAGCCCGACGAACGACGACAGCCGGGCCCCGAGGATCCGGGCCGCCGCGATCCCGGTCAGGTACGCGACGACCGCCGCGACCAGCGAGAGGCCGGCGATGGGCACCAGCCAGCTCGTGCGCTGCCCCGCGAAGGTCACCTCGCCGAAGGTGGCCCGCAGCGGCAGCGCCCCGGCGAGGCCGAGCACGAGCAGGGCCGCCGCACCGACGCCCATGCCGGCGCTGGCCATCGCCACCGACGGCAGGCCGTCGTCGAGTCGCCCGGCGATCACGAAGTAGCCGGCGAGGCCGACGGCCGCGCCCAGCCCCCAGAGCACGCCGGCCGGGTCGAGGCGACCGCCGCCGGTCACGTCCAGCACGGCGGGGAGGCCGGCGAGCGCGGCCACCGACCCGGCCACGGTCAGCCGGCGCGGGCGCTGCCCGTGGACCGCCCACATCCAGCCGACCACGAGGATGATGCCCAGGTATTCCAGCAGCAGCGCCACCCCGACCGGGAGGTAGCGCACGGCGTTGAAGAAGCACGCCTGCGCCAGGGCGACGGCGAGCAGCCCGAACGCGCCCACGGAGGCGAGGTTGCGCCGCAGCACGTCCCACCGGCCGCGCAGGGCCAGCACCGCCGGCACCGCGAGGACGGCGGCCGCGCTGCCGACCCGGGCGATCACCACGGCCTCCGCGGACCACCCGGCCTCGATCAGCGAACGGGCGAAGGTGCCCGAGGTGGCGAAGGTGACGGCCGACAGCAGCGCCAGGCCGAGACCGACGCCGGTGGGTCGTTGACGCATCGACTCTCCTCGGGACGTCATGAGTCAAGTAGCTTTATGCTCATGACGCTAGGTCGGTCGGCCGACAGGAGTCAAGTTGCTTTTCGCCCATGACACCGAGCCCGCGCTGATCGCCGCCGCCGCGCTGGTCAACACCGGGGGCAGCCACGGCGAGGCGCTGCCCGACGTGGCGGCCCTGGACGCGTTCCTCGCCACGCACGGCTGGACCGGCCGGCACGAACGCACCGAGGCGGAGCTGCGGGCCGTCCGGGACCTGCGCCTCCGGCTGCGCCGGATCTGGTACGCCGACACCGACGAGGTCGTCACCACCGTCAACGCGCTGCTGCGCGACGCCGGGGCGCTGCCGCAGCTCATCCGCCACGACGACGAGCCGTACCACCTGCACGCCGTGCCCAGGGACGCGCCGCTGCCCACCCGGATGGCCGTCGAGGCCGCGATGGCCCTCGCCGACCTGGTACGCGGAGACGAGCTGAGCCGGCTGCGCGTGTGCGACCATCCGGACTGCGACAACGTGCTGGTCGACCTGTCCAAGAACCGGTCCCGCCGATACTGCGACGCCGGGTGCGGCAACCGAGCGGCGGTCACCGCCTACCGGGCCCGCCGGGCCGCCGCCCGGTCCTGACCCGGGGCCGCGCCGCCATGTCGGCGACGTGGCGGTATCCCCGCTGGGCTGAACATCATGTCGGGCGGGTGGTGGTATCCCGACCCGCCGGATACCGCCACCTGCCCGACATGACGTCGATCAACCGGCCTCGCGCGCCGCCCACTCCGCGCGGAGCAGCTCGTACTCGACCTCGCCGTGCTCGGTGCCCTCGATCGGGTCGTCCCAGTCGAGGTGGAACGTGCGCACGTACCGCAGTCCGGCCTTCTCCATCACCCGGCGGGAGGGCGTGTTGACCGCCATCGTCTGCGCCCACACCCGGGCCAGGCCGACGGTGGCGAACGCGTACCGGAGCAGGGCACGGGACCCCTCGGTGGCCAGGCCGCGCCCCCACGCCGCCCGCCGCAGCCGGTACCCCAACTCGGCCTGCGTCCCCGGTGGTACCGCCGCCGGTTGCGCCCCCGCCGGTTGCGCCCCAGCCGGTGGTGCAGCCGCCGGTGGTGCTGCCCCCGCTGCCGGCCCGGGCAGGGGGCCTGCATGCGGGGCATCCGCCCCGGGCACGGGCTCCGCTCTCGAGGCACCCGCCCCGGGCCACAGGCCTGCCTGCGGGGCGGCCCCGGGCACGGGCTCCGCCGCCGGGGGACCTGCCTCGGGCCGCACGCCTGCCTGCGGGGCGGCGGCCCCGGGCGAGGGCTCCGCCGCCGGGGCGTCCAGGGCGAACCAGCCCAGGAATGTCTCCGTCGCCCGGTCGACGGCGGCCCACCGGCCCAGGCCGGGGCACCGGTCGTACCCGGCCAGGAGGCGGGGCAGCAGCTCGCCCCGGACCACGTCGGCCGGGGTCGGCTGGCCACCGGTCAGGTAGCGCATGACCTCCGGGTCCGAGTCCAGCTCCGTCAGGGCGTCGGCATCGGCCTCCGTGAACCGGCGCAGCCGCAGCCGCCCCGTCTCCAGCAGGACCGCCCGGGACCCGTCGACCCCCGTCACCCCCGTCACCCCCTTCACGCTGAAGATCATGTCGGGCGGGTGGCGGTATCCCGACCCGCCGGATACCGCCATGTCGCCGACATGAAGTCGATCAACCGGCCGACCGGCGGTCACGAGGCACTGCCGGCCATCAGCCAGCGGGTGACGGGGACCCGGATCAAGACGTTCTCCCCGGCGGGCCCGGCCGGGGCGGTGACGTCCCAGTCGTACTTGCGGCGGAACCCGTCGTCGACCCACTCGGGGAACGGCTGGCGCACGATCACGGCCGCGCCCTCGGCGACGACCGGGAACTTGCCGTCAGGCAGCGCCAGCGACACCCGGGGATCGACGACGATGTTACGGACCTTGCGGTTCCGCTCCTGTGTCCAGATCCACCACTCGTCGCCTCGGAACAGGAACCAGACCGGCGTGACGTGCGGCGAACCGTTCGGCCGCACCGTGCACAGCCAGACGATCCGCTCCTGGGCGAGGCGGTCCAGGACCTCCGGTCCGGGCACCGTGTGGCCGGTCAGCGGGGGACCGCCGCGACGAAGGCCCGCCACGCGTGCGCGTCGATGGTCAGCACCGGCCCCGAACGGTCCTTGCTGTCCCGCACCCCGACCACCCCGGGAAGATCCGTCGCCACCTCCACACACTGGTCGTTCGACCCGCTGCGGCTGCTCTTCCGCCAATGGGCACCCATCAACTCCATGACTCCGCCACTTCCCTCAACCGATCGATCGACTCCTGCGGGGGCAACGCCGCGCCGAGGGTAGCTTCCCCGGCTCGCTGGAGACGACGCAGATTCTCGGGCTCGTCGGCCACCGCGACGACCCGGGGCTGGCGGTCTCCGTAGAGGACTTCCTGGCTCGCCGTCCGATCGTCCCCGCACGCGGCGCTTCGGCCGCTCCGGCTGCGCCGGGCCTGCGCCGCGCCCCGGCCGTACGCGGTCGCCCGGCTCACGCCCCGCAGGGAGTACGCGCACGGCTGGGCACGCGGACCGGGCGTGATCCGACGGGCGAGCGTCAGGGGTGGGTCATCCGGAGCAGGTCGAGGGCCTCGTCGAGCTGCTCGGCGGTGAGCTTGCCGTTGGCCACGTGCCCCCGGGCGATCACCACGTCCCGGATCGCCATCTCCTTGGCCAGCGCCTCCTTGGCGATCGAGGCGGCCTCGTCGTACCCGAGGTGGCGGTTGAGGGGGGTGACGATCGACGGCGAGCCCTCGGCGTACGCGAGACAGACGTCGGCGTTCGCGACCAGGCCGGCCACGCAGCGGTCGGCGAGCAGGCGGCTCGACGCGGCCAGCAGCTTGATGGATTCCAGCAGGTTGCGGGCCATCACCGGGAGCATGACGTTCAGCTCGAAGTCGCCCTGCGACCCGGCGAAGCCGACCGCCGCGTCGTTGCCGATCACCTGGGCGCAGACCTGCCGCACGGCCTCGGCGACCACCGGGTTCACCTTGCCCGGCATGATCGACGAGCCGGGCTGGAGGTCGGGGATGCGCAGCTCGCGCAGGCCGGCCCGGGGGCCGGAGCCCATCCACCGGATGTCGTTGGCGATCTTGTAGAGGCCGACGGCGATGGTGCGGAGCTGCCCGGACGTCTCCACCAGCGCGTCCCGTGCGCCCTGCGCCTCGAAGTGGTTGCGCGCCTCGCTCAGGGGCAGGCCGGTGGACTCGCGCAGCTTGGCGATCACGGCCGCAGCGAAGCCGAGCGGCGTGTTGATGCCGGTGCCGACGGCGGTGCCGCCCAGCGGCAGCTCGGCCAGCCGGGGCAGCGCCGTCTCCAGCCGCTCGACGCCGTAGCGGACCTGGGCGGCGTACCCGCCGAACTCCTGGCCGAGGGTGACGGGCGTGGCGTCCATCAGGTGGGTGCGGCCGGCCTTGACCACGGTCTCGAACTCGGCCGACTTGGTCTCCAGCGCACCGGCGAGGTGGGTCAGGGACGGGATCAGGTCCTCGACGATGAACTGCGTCGCCGCCAGGTGGATGGACGACGGGAAGACGTCGTTGCTGGACTGCGAGGCGTTGACGTCGTCGTTCGGGTGCACGTCCCGGCCCAGCTCCCGGCTGGCCAGGGTGGCGATGACCTCGTTCGTGTTCATGTTGGACGAGGTCCCCGAGCCGGTCTGGAACACGTCGATGGGGAACTGGTCGTCGTAGCCGCCGTCGGCCACGTGTGCGGCGGCGGTGGCGATCGCGGCGGCCACCTCCGCGTCGATCACGCCCAGCTCGCCGTTGACCTGCGCCGCCGCGCCCTTGATCTGGGCCAGGGCCTTGATCTGCGCCGGCTCGATGCCCCGGCCGGAGATCGGGAAGTTCTGCACCGCGCGCTGGGTCTGCGCCCGCCACAGCGCCTCGGCGGGCACCTCCACCTCGCCCATCGAGTCGCGTTCGATCCGGTAGCCCGCTGCCTCTGGAGTCGTCACGCATACCATCCTGCCCCGGCCGTCGCCGCCCCGCAGATGATCGCCCGCCCAGGCGGACGGGCGGGCCGAAAGTCGAAGGCGCGGAGCCAGTCACGTAATTAAGATCATGGAATCGTTGCCTTCCACGAAAGGGCCTGACGTGCAGTTCAACGGGGGTTCCACCGGCGTTCGTCCCGGACGCCCGCGGCGCACACCGCGCCGCGTGACCACCATCGGCCTCGCCGGCCTGCTCGCCGCCTCCGGCGCGCTGGCCGTGACCGCCGCGCCGGCCAGTGCCGGCGTGACCCGGTACGTCCTGCCCACCAGCGTCAGCTACACCGACGCCCGGCAGCCCGCCCTCGCCTTCCCCACCACCGCCGCCGACGTGCCCGTCGGCACGTGGCAGGCCGACGGGGTGAAGCACACCTCGCGGGCCTACTTCACCTTCGACCTCACCCCGTACCGGGGCAAGGAGATCATCACCGCCCAGGTCGTCACCGGGGAGTCGACGGTCGCCGACTGCACGAAGCCGCGCGAGCTGGAGCTGTGGCGCACCGACACCCCGGCCGCCCCGCCCACCTGGAACACCGCACCCGCCGTACGCGAGAAGGTCGGCGACGTCGGTCCCACCGCGCCCTGCCCGGCCGGCTACCTGGAGCTGGGCGTCACCGAGGTGTTCCGGCAGGCCGTCGCCGACGGCCGCGACTCGCTCACCCTGATGGCCCGGATCGCCGGCGACGACGAGGGCAACAAGCACTTCGGGCGACGGATGAAGAAGCCGGGCGTCTCGCTGGAGGCCAACGCCGCGCCCGACGTGCCGGGCAAGCTGACCGTCGCGGGCCGGGCCTGCGCCGACGGGCTGCTGGTCGGCACCACCACGCCGGTCCTCACCGCCGAGGTGACCGACCCGGACAAGCTGGAGCCGTACGCCGGGGACCGGGTGCAGGCCACCTTCGCCTGGTGGCCGGTGGACCGCCCCGCCGAGCGCACCGAGTGGACCTCCTCCGCCTGGTACGCCCCGGCCACGATCCAGTACACGGTGCCCGGCGGCCTGCTGGTCGACGGCGGCACGTACGCCTTCGCGGTCCGCGCCGCCGACGAGCGCGCCGCCTCCGCCTGGTCGCCGGAGTGCCGCTTCACCGTCGACACCACCCGCCCGCCCGCGCCCACGGTGGTCTCCACCGACTACCCGTCCGACCGGAGCTTCCCCGGCCACGGCGGCCCGGGGATCGCCGGTGACTTCACCTTCACCAGCGCCGCCGACGACGTCGTCGGATTCTGGTACGGCCGCTCGGGCCTCACCACCTACGTCGCCGCCGGCCCCGGCGGCACCGCCACGGTCAGCTACGCCCCCGACGAGTACGGCCCGGACTGGCTCAACGTGCAGGCCGTGGACCGCACGGGCAACCGCTCGCCGCAGACCCGGTACGAGTTCTGGGTGCGCAACACCGCGCCGACGGTCACCGACGGCAACCCCGACGGCTGGCTCGGGCAGCCGCGCGAGTTCACGTTCGCGCCGAACATGACCGACGTGGTCGAGTACGTGTGGTCGCTCAACGGCGGCACCGAGCGGACCGTGGCGGCGGACGCCGCCGGGGCGGCCACGGTGACCGTCACCCCGACGGCGGTCGACAACACGCTGCACGTGCGCAGCCGCACCCGCGACGGCGTGCTCTCCGGCGACGCCGGATACCCGTTCTCCGTGCGCACCGCCCCGTTCGTCACCTCGGAGGACTGGCCGTTCGACGGGACGCCGGGCGCGCCGGCCGGCACCGAGGGCAGCTTCACGTTCGCCCCGGCGATGGCCGACGTCACCGAGTACGTCTACGCGTTCGACCGTGGCGACGAGCGGACCGTCCGGGCGGGCGCGGACGGCAGGGCGACCGTCTCGTACACGCCGGCCGACGCCGGGTACCACACGATCGAGGTGTTCAGCCGGACCAGCGCCGGGGTGGAGTCCGAGCCGATCGGCCTGGCGTTCTACCCCGCCTCGGTCGCGCCGACCGTGGCGTCCGAGGCGTACCCGCGCAACACGACCGGCGGCGGGCCGGGCGTGCCGGGCACCTTCACCTTCGCCCCGCACCCCTCGGTCACCGGCGTCACCTCGTACGTCTACCAGTTCCGCGACGAGCCGGAGCGGACGGTGGCGGCGAACGCGGACGGCACCGCCAGCGTCGAGTGGACGCCGTCGGCGTACGACAACGAGTACGGCGGCTGGGTCGAGCTGCGGGTGCGGGCGCGGACGGCCGCCGGGGTGACCACGGACGCGCAGTACTACTCGTTCCGGGTCGATCCGCAGAGCCCGCTGGTCACCTCGGACGTGTTCGGCTGGCAGGGCGGTGCCGTGGTCGGGCAGACCGGCGAGTTCGTGCTCACCGCCCAGCTGCCGGGCACCACGGAGTTCGTGTACTCGTTCGACGACGGGGCGGAGGCCACCGTCGCGGCCGGCGCGGATGGCACGGCCCGGGTGAGCTGGGCGGCGGACTCGCCGTACGGCCACAGCCTGACGGTGCGCAGCCGCACGGCGGCGGGGGTCGTCTCCGGCCCGGCGTACTACAACATCTTCATCGACCCGAGCTGATCCGACGGATAGGTCGAAGGGGGCACCAGGCGCAGGCCCGGTGCCCCCTTCACGTCTCCCGGGGACGGTCAGCGGCGGCCGACGGTGAGGACCGGCTTGGTGACCTCGGCGAAGAAGTCGTTGCCCTTGTCGTCGACGACGATGAAGGCCGGGAAGTCCTCCACCTCGATCTTCCAGACCGCCTCCATGCCCAGCTCCGCGTATTCGAGGACCTCGACGTGCCGGATGCAGTCCTGGGCGAGGCGGGCAGCGGGGCCGCCGATGGAGCCGAGGTAGAAGCCGCCGTGCTGCTGGCAGGAGCGGGTCACCTGGGCGGACCGGTTGCCCTTGGCGAGCATCACCATCGAGCCGCCGGCCGCCTGGAACTTCTCCACGTACGCGTCCATCCGGCCGGCGGTGGTCGGGCCGAACGAGCCGGAGGCGTACCCCTCGGGGGTCTTGGCCGGGCCGGCGTAGTAGACGGCGTGGTCGCGCAGGTACTGCGGCATCGGCTCGCCCGCGTCGAGGCGCTCGGCGATCTTGGCGTGCGCGATGTCCCGGGCGACGACGAGCGGGCCGGTCAGCGACAGCCGGGTCTTCACCGGGTACTTCGACAGCTCGGCGCGGATCTCGGCCATCGGCCGGTTGAGGTCGACGCGCACCACCTGCTCGGCGTCGAGGGTCTCGTCGGTGACGTCGGGCAGGTAGCGCGCCGGGTCGGTTTCGAGGCGCTCCAGCCACACGCCCGACGGGGTGATCTTGGCGACGGCCTGCCGGTCGGCGGAGCAGGACACGGCGATCGCCACCGGGCACGACGCGCCGTGCCGGGGCAGCCGGACGACCCGCACGTCGTGGCAGAAGTAGCGCCCGCCGAACTGCGCCCCGATGCCGAAGTTGCGGGTCAGCTCCAGCACCTCCGCCTCCAGCTCCAGGTCGCGGAAGCCGTGCGCGGTCATCGAGCCCTGCGTCGGCAGGGCGTCCAGGTATTTGGCGGAGGCGTACTTGGCGGTCTTGAGGGCGTACTCGGCGCTGGTGCCGCCGATGACGATCGCCAGGTGGTACGGCGGGCAGGCGGCGGTGCCGATGAGCCGCAGCTTCTCCTCCAGGAACTGCATCATCCGCGTCGGGTTCAGCAGCGCCTTGGTCTCCTGGTAGAGGTACGACTTGTTGGCCGACCCGCCGCCCTTGGCCATGAACAGGAACTTGTACGCGTCGGGGTGCCCGTCCGGGTCCTCGGCGTAGAGCTCCACCTGCGCCGGCAGGTTGCTGCCCGTGTTGCGCTCCTCCCACATCGTCAGCGGGGCGAGCTGCGAGTAGCGCAGGTTGAGCTTCGTGTACGCCTGGTAGACGCCCCGGGAGATCGCCTCCGCGTCGCCGCCGTCGGTGAGCACGTGCCGGCCGCGCTTGCCCATCACGATGGCGGTGCCGGTGTCCTGGCACATCGGCAGCACCCCGCCGGCCGCGATGTTCGCGTTGCGCAGCAGGTCCAGCGCGACGAACCGGTCGTTCGGCGAGGCCGCCGGGTCGTCGATGATCGCCCGGAGCTGGGCCAGGTGGGCGGGGCGCAGGAAGTGGGCGATGTCGTGCATCGCCTCGGCGGTCAGCGCGGTCAGCGCGGCCGGCTCCACGGTGAGGAACCGGCGCCCGCCCGGACCGTTGACGACGTCGACACCCTCGTCGGTGACCAGGCGATACTCGGTCTGGTCGGCACCGGTCGGCAGCAAGGGAGCGTAGGAGAACGCGGCGGCACTGCTCATGAGCGGAAAGCCTAGGGCAGACCGGTCGATCGCTCGCACCCGACGGGTGCCTGAAGGGACCTCGCTCTCCACACCGCTCTCGGCGGCCCCGCCGGGCGGCGCTCAGCGCCACGTTCGCCGGGCGCTCAGCACAGCTCACGCTTCGGGCCGCAGCGGTCCTCGTCGGCCGGCCCGTCGCCGCTGCCCGGCGCGTCGCCGCCGGGGTCGCCGCCGCTGCTGCCGGGGCCGGGCACCCCGGCGTCGCCGCCGGGCGCGGTCCCGCTGCCGCCCGCGCCGAAGCGGACGTACCCGATCTCGCGGCCCTCGCCGATGACCATGCCCGCCGGGCCCACGGCCAGGGCGTTGGCCGAGGTCCGCAGCACCAACAGCTCCTTTCCGGTACGCGGGTCCAGCGCGATCAGCCGGTTCGGCTTCTCCTGCGTGAGCACCGCCGCGTACGGGGTGAGCGTCGCGCCGTTCTTCTCGCCGGTGGGCCGGGTCCACCGGGTGCGGTCCGCGCCCAGCTCCCGGGCGACGATGGAGCGCTTGTCGGCGGTGCGCAGCAGCGCGTACCGGTCGTCCACGGCGATCAGCTTCTGCCCCTCGTCGTTGACCTGGAGCAGCCGCCCGTCGTACCCGTCGATGACCGCCTCGCGGCCATCCGGGGCCACGCCGATCAGCACGTTCCGCGCGCCCTGCGGGTCCTCCCGCTGCACGCAGCCGGCGCTGTCGGCGGTGCGCAGGTTGATCCCGGTGCGCCGCCACACCTGCTTGCCGGTGGTCGGGTCGTGCGCGGTGAGGGTGAACGCGCACGCGCCGTCCCGGCCGACCGCGCTGATCCGCAGCATCCGGCCGCCGACCACGGCGAGCCGCTCGTCGCGGCCCGGCTCGACGTTCTGGAGCACCCGGCCGGTGGCGGTGTCCACCACGTGCACCCGGCCGTCGACGGGGAAGCCGAGCAGCGGCGGCACCGGCTCCGGCCCGGCCGCCCCGGCGTCGATCCGGTTGGCGGTGAGCCGGCGGGTGCCGAGCAGGTCGGGGTTGTCGGCGAAGAGGCCGGTGCTGACGCCGGGCAGGAACGCCGTCCACAGCGGCGCGGTGCCGCGCGGGTCCCAGGCGCTGAGCGTGCAGTCGGTCGCCTCGACGCAGTGGGCGTCGAGCAGCAGGTTCCGGTACGTCCACACGGCCACCGCGTCGCCGTCGCGGCGGCGGGTCGCGCCGGTGGTGGGGTCGAGCACCTCGTACCCCTTGACCAGGAGCTTGCCCACGGCGACGACGGGGTCGCGGTCCCCGCCGGCCACGGCGGCCCAGTCGGCCTTGCGGTCCCACAGCTGCGCGCCGGTGGCGAGGCTGCGCGCCTCGACCCGGGTGCGCTGCTCGACGATCACGGTGTCGCCGGCGATGGTGACGCTCTTCGGGGTGCCGCCGACGCGCTGCTGCCAGATGACGTCGGGCTCGGAGATGGGCTCGCTGCGGTCGACCCAGTCCCACACGCCCGGCCACGGGTTCCACACCCCGGCCACGGCGAGGACGACCACCGTGACGAGGCCGAGCAGGAACCAGCCACGCATCCTGAGGCCGCCCACCTTCGCCACACCGGACACGGTAACGACGATCACCGCCGCCCCGAGCGCCCGCGTGGCCGTGTCGCGCCGCTTTCTCGGTGACCGGCGTGTTAAAAGGGGCCCTTCCTCTACCAAAGGCGTTAGGAGGGGGCCCTTCCTTCTCCCCGGGCGGCGGAGCGGACCAGGGGGAGCGTCCGGTACGGGATCTGCTGGGCGAGCGCGATGATCGTCGACGCCCGCCGGATCCCCTCGTACGCCACGATCTGGTCGATCACCCGCTGGAGGTCGGCGTTGGAGCGGGCGACGATCCGGCAGAGCAGGTCGCTGGAGCCGGTGATGGTGTGTGCCTCCAGCACCTCGGGGATCGCCGCGAGGTGGGCGGTCACCGGGTCGTGCCCGAGCCGCTGACTGATCTCCAGGGTGACGAAGCTGGTCACCGCGAAGCCGATCGCGGCCGGGGAGATGTCCGGCCCGAAACCGCCGATCACCCCCCGGTCGACGAGCTTGTCGAGGCGGGCCTGGACGGTGCCCCGGGCCACCCCGAGCCGCCGGGAGCACTCCAGCACCCCGATCCGGGGTTCCTCGGCGAAGAGTTCGATCAGTCGCGCGTCCAGCTCGTCGAGCTGGACATCCTGCACAGCGGTCACGGGTCGACACCATACCGAATGCGCAACCTGACCAGGGCTAACCGCGACTGTTGCCCAACCGAATCCGTTCCGGCGATGCTTCCTGGACAACCAGCCCACGGCGGCCCACGAGGCCGGCCGGTACGCGAGGGAGGCCACCGTGACCCAGGCGATCGACCGACCCAAGCCCACCGAGGAGATCGACGTCGACCGGCTCGTCGGCGCCGTCGACCACGACATCAGCCGCGACCCGTTCCCGGTGAAGGCGCTCGACTACGTCCACTTCATGGTCGGCAACGCCAAGCAGGCGGCGCACTACTACTCGACGGCGTTCGGCATGACCTGCGTGGCGTACCGGGGGCCGGAGCAGGGCTTCCGCGACTACGCCGAGTACGTGCTGACCAGCGGTTCGGCCCGGTTCGTGCTGACCGGCGCGGTGCGCCCCGACGCCCCGGGCGCGGAGCACGTGACGAAGCACAGCGACGGCGTGGTGGACATCGCGCTGGAGGTGCCCGACGTCGACGCCGCGTACGCCCACGCCGTCGCCCAAGGCGCGACGGGCCGCACCGCGCCCACCGACCTGAGCGACGAGCACGGCACGGTCCGGTTCGCGGTCATCGACGCGTACGGCGACACCCGGCACACCCTGGTCGACCGGTCCCGCTACACCGGGCCGTTCCTGCCCGGCTTCGTGGCCCGGGGCCCGATCGTGGACCGGCAGCCGATGATCGACGCCGGCCTCCAGCCGAAGCGCTTCTTCCAGGCCGTCGACCACGTGGTCGGCAACGTGGAGCTGGGCCGGATGGACGAGTGGGTCGACTTCTACAAGCGGGTGATGGGCTTCTCCAACATGGCGGAGTTCGTCGGCGACGACATCGCCACCGACTACTCGGCGCTGATGAGCAAGGTCGTCGCCAACGGCACCCGCAAGGTCAAGTTCCCGCTCAACGAGCCGGCCGTGGCCCGCAAGAAGTCGCAGATCGACGAGTACCTGGAGTTCTACCAGGGCCCGGGGGCCCAGCACATCGCCGTGGCCACCAACGACATCCTGGCCAGCGTCGACGCGATGCGCGCGGCCGGCGTCGAGTTCCTGGACACCCCGGACTCGTACTACGACGACCCGGAGCTGCGCGCCCGGATCGGCCGGGTACGGGTGCCGATCGAGGAGCTGAAGGCCCGCAAGATCCTGGTCGACCGGGACGAGGACGGCTACCTGCTGCAGATCTTCACCAAGCCGGTGCAGGACCGCCCGACCGTGTTCTTCGAGCTGATCGAGCGGCACGGCTCGCTCGGCTTCGGCAAGGGCAACTTCAAGGCCCTGTTCGAGGCGATCGAGCGGGAGCAGGAGAAGCGGGGCAACCTGTAGTCACCTGCGACACTGTCGAGCGTGACCCAGCCTCCGACGTACCCGACGCCGCCGGCCGGCGGGCAGCCGCCCGCCGGTGGCGTCGCGCCGCCCGCCGCCCCGCAGGGGTACGCCGTCCCGGCGCAGCCCGGCCCCACCGGCTACGCCCCGCCCGGCGGTTGGGCCCCGCCGGGAGCGTGGACCCCGCCGGGCGGTTACGCCCCACCACCGGCCGGGTGGGCCCCGCCGCGCCCCGGGCGCCCGCCGGTGCCGGTCGGCCCCGGCGGGCAGCCGCTGGCCAGCTTCGGCGACCGCCTGCTGGCCTTCCTGATCGACAGCGTCGTCGCCGGCCTGGTCGGCCTGACGCTGTTCCTGCCGGCAATGGTGTACGTCTGGTTCACCGTGTTCGACCAGTTCACCCGGACCGAGCCGGTCGACCAACTCCTCGGATACCAACCCAAGTCGTTCCTGACCGACCTCGTGCTGCCGCTGCTCCTGGCCGAGCTGGGGCTGGTCGTGCTGATGCTCGGGCTCTACTGGCTCTACCACGTCGAATACCTGCTCCGGTCCGGGCAGACGCTGGGCAAGAAGGTGATGAAGCTCCGGGTCGTCCCGCTCGACCCGACCCGGACGCTCGACCGCGGCATGGCCGGGCGGCGCTACCTCGTGCAGTTCGTCGCCGCCACGGTGGTGCCCGGGTTCAACTACCTCGACGGGTTCTGGCAGCTCGGGGACAAGCCCTGGCAGCAGTGCCTCCACGACAAGTTCGCCCGGACGGTCGTCGTTAAGGTTGCTCCGTGAGCGTGCAACCAGGCTGGTACGTCGACCCCGCCGATCCCGACACCAGGAGGTACTGGGACGGTGAGGGCTGGATCGGCGCGCCGATCCCCGTCGACGCCACCCCGCCGGAGGGGCCGCCCCCGGTCGAGCCCCCGCCGCCGGCCAGCCCCGCCCCCGGCCAGGGCGGTCCGGCCGCGCCGACGACCACCGGCAGCGTCCCCGCTTCGGCCGGTGGGCCTGGCGCGCCGCCCGCCCCGGGCCCGTTCCCCGGCTGGCCGGGGTCCGGCCAGCCCCCGTTCCCGGGGCAGCCCGGGCAGCCGCCGCACCCCGGCCAGCAGCCGGGACCCGTCGGCGGCCCGCAGTACGGCCTGCCCGGCGGGTTTCCCGGCCAGCCGTCGGCACCTGGGCAGGGGTACCCGCCCGGGTGGGCGTACCCGGGGTGGCCGGGGCGTCCGCCGGTGCCCCGCCCGCACGGGCTGCCGCTGGCCTCCTTCGGCGCCCGGTTCGTCGCCCGGTTGATCGACTTCGGCGCGGTGTTCCTGCTCAACGCCGTCGTCAACGGCTGGTTCGTCTACCGGTACGTCGAGGAGGTCACCCCCTACTTCCGGGAGGTGCTGCGCCGGAGCATGGCCGGCGACACGTCCACCGACGGGCTGCCGCAGCCCGGCGAGCAGGCCGGCGGGCTCCAGGTCGCCATCCTGCTGATCGCCACCGCCCTCTGGTTCGCGTACGAGGTGCCCGCGATGGCCGGCAACGGGCAGACCCTCGGCAAGCGGCTGCTCGGCGTACGGGCCGTGCCGGTCGAGGCCGACCAGCCGCTCGGCTTCGGGCGGGCGCTGCGCCGGTGGAGCACGCTGGGCCTGCCCACCCTGCTCTGGTACTGCTGCGGCTTCGGCCTGCTGCTCCAGCTCGTCGACGCCGTGTCGCCGCTGTTCGACCACCCGCTGCGGCAGGCGCTGCACGACAAGCGCGCGCAGACCGTGGTGGTCCGGCTCCCTCCCCGCACCACCAAGCCGGCCGACGGCACCGCCAAGCCGTCCGACGACCCCGCCGCCCCCGCCACCCCTTCGGGAGACAACCCATGACCGACACCGGACGTCACGAGCCGCCGCTGCGGCTGACCCGCGCCGACCTCGACGCGCTGCCCAACTACGTGCCCGGCCGCAGCCCCGCCGACCTGGCCCGCGAGCTGGGCCTGCCGGAGGCGATCAAGCTGGCCAGCAACGAGGTGCCCTACGGGCCGCTGCCCGGCGTGGTGGAGGCGGTCGCCGAGGCGGTCGCCGGCTCGCACCGGTACCCGGACATGGGCGTGGTGGCGCTGCGCCAGGCGCTCGCCGAGCGGCACGGGGTGCACCCCGACCGAATCGCCACGGGCTGCGGGTCGGTGGCGCTGGCCGAGCACCTGGTGCGGGCCACCTGCCTGCCCGGCGACGAGCTGCTCTACTCGTGGCGGTCGTTCGAGGCGTACCCGATCATCGCGGCCACCAGCGGCGCGACCAGCGTGCGGGTGCCCAACGACGCCGGGCACGGGCACGACCTCGACGCGATGGCCGCGGCGGTGACCGACCGGACCAGGATGGTGCTGGTCTGCAACCCCAACAACCCGACCGGCACCGCCGTACGCAAGGCGGAGCTGGACCGGTTCCTCGACGCCGTCGGCGAGGACGTGCTGGTGGTCATCGACGAGGCGTACCGGGAGTTCGTCACCGACGCCGAGGTGCCGGACGGCCTGACCTACCTCGACCGGCCGAACGTGGTCGTGCTGCGCACCCTGTCGAAGGCGTGGGGGCTGGCGGGCCTGCGGATCGGCTTCCTCGTCGCCGCGCCCGAGGTGGCCGCCGCCGTGCGCAAGGTGGTCACCCCGTTCTCCACCAGCATGGCCGCCCAGGCCGGGGCGCTCGCCGCCCTCGCGCAGGCCGACGAGGTGCAGCGGCGCTGCGCGCTGGTCGTCGCCGAGCGGGACCGGGTCACCGAGGCGCTGCGCAAGTTCGTCCCGGACGTGCCGGCCAGCCAGGCCAACTTCGTGTGGCTGCCGCTGGGCGACCGGGCGGTCGGGTTCGGCAAGGCGTGCGAGGCGCGCGGCGTGATCGTGCGGCCGTTCCCGGGCGACGGGGTGCGGGTCACCATCGGCACCCCGGCCGAGAACGACGCGTTCCTCGCCGTCGCGGAGTCCGCCCTGGCCTGACCCGACCCGGCCCTGGCCTGACCCGACCGGCCCGAGCCGGTGCCGCCCCGTCGCTCAGGTGGCGGCGAGCAGCACCGGCTCGGACATCAGGAAGTAGCGCTGGTCGTCGGCGTCCGGGGCGACCGGCTCGCGCAGCCGCTCCACCGCCACGTAGCCGCCGCCCGCGTACGCCAGGCCGGCGGCCCAGCCGATGCCGTCGCGGCCCACCTCCAGCCGGAAGCGGGAGCGCTGCGCGCCGGTCCTCGGGTCGAGGGTGACCAGGTCCCGGGTCTCGGTGAGCAGGTGCACCCGGCCGGGCTGGACGGCCAGGATCCGGGCCGGGCCGAGGTCGGCGCGACGCCACAGTTCCTCGCCGGTGCGGGCCGACCGCGCGGTCACCACCCCGCCGGCCGTGCCGACGACCCGGTCGCCGTCCAGCTCCGACCCGGCCTGGTCCAGGGCCGGGGCGGCGACCGGATCGGCGGCGCCGACCAGCCAGCCGCGGCCCGCCCCGTCGGCGAAGCCCTCGGCGTGCAGGCCCCGGCACCGGGAGCGGATGCTCACGCAGCCCACCGGGGTGACGGTCAGGTCGGCGGTGGCCCCGGCCGGCGTCAGGCGGGTCGTCGGCGTGCCGGTGGCCACGTCGCGGAACTCGACGGCCACCGGGGTGGCGCACCGGTCGACGGTGACGAGCCGCCCCGCCGACGTGGTGGCGACGTCGTCCCGGCATCCGCCGTCCACGTCGGCCGACCAGAGCCGCCGGCCGTCGGCGAGCGCGAAGCCGGCGACCCGCTGCGGGCCGGCGACCACCAGCACGGGCCGGCCGTCGGCGGCGCGGGCGAGGAACAGCCCCGGCGGGGCCCACACGGTGCCGGCCCCGGTGCGGCGGGCGGTCCAGCCGGCGGCGGGCTCCGGGCCGTCGGACTGCCAGGCCACCCGTCCGGTACGCGCGTCCAGCGCCACCAGCTTCCCGTCCGACCAGCGGCTGACGACCGTGGTCGCGTCCGCCACCACCCCGCTGACCTCCGCCGGCCAGCGCCGGTACGACCAGTACGGGCTGACCCGGTTGCGGGAGTCGGCGGGCTGGTCGGCGTACACCTGGCGGGTGGCGGCGTAGACGCGGAGCCGGCCGTCCACGATCAGCGGGGCCGCCGGCAGCCGGCCCACCACGCCGATCGCCGGGGTGGCCGTGGCCGGGTAGGCGGCGCGGGCGGGGGTCTCCACCTCGGCCGGCGCGAGCACCCGGTGGACCACGAAGGCGACCGCCGCGACGCCGACCAGCGCCGCGAGTGTCATCGCGACGCCCCGCCGTCCCTTCGCCACAGTCATGCCGCACCTCCGCCCGGCACCCTACCGAGGCCGGCCCGCTCCGGTGCCGGCCGGCACCCGGCCCGGCGCACCGGCCCGGCGCGCTTTCAGGCCGCCTCGGCCTGGGTCGGTGGGTGGGCGGCGCGGGAGAGGTCGGCGAGGTCGCGGCGGAAGGTGCCCTCGACCGTGCGGGCGGCCAGGCCGCCGAAGAGCAGGGCCAGCACCCGACCGTACGGTGCCGTGGCGACCGCCTCCTGCGCGACGGTGACGGCGGTGCAGGCCCGGCGGCGGCGCTGGACGGTGCGCAGGACCCAGGTGGTGCGGTAGGACACGCCGATGCCCGGCGAGGCGAGCACCAGCCGCCGGGGCGGAACGCACTCCACCACGACGAACTCCTCGGCCTGGGTGCCCCCGTCCGGCCGGGTGCGGGTCTCCCGCCAGGCCGTGCCGGGGGCGAGCGGGCCGGGGGTGAGCAGCTCGACCCCGCCGACCGTGCGGAGCCAGTCGGCGCGGACCGGCAGGTCGACGAGGAGCCGCCAGAGGTCGACGGCGGGCGCCTCGATGAACTCGGTGACCGTGACCGTCGACATGACACCTCCCGTGTCGTCCACGGTACGGCGGGTGAGCGCGCGGTGGGGCCCCAGCGGCGGAAGTTCCGCCGCTGGTGGCCGATCCGGGGGTGACTGGGCACCCCGGGGTCAGGGTCAGGCCAGGAAACGCCCGACCCGGATCGCGTCGACGAACGCGGTCCAGCCCGGCGGGCTGACGGTCAGCGCCGGACCCGCCGGGTCCTTGGAGTCGCGTACGGCGACGACTCCGGCGCTGCTGACGAGGTTGTCCGCCACCTCGACGCACAGCCCCTGGTCGTTCGAGCGGCTGCTGGTGCGCCAGACGGCACCCGCAAGATCGATCATGTTGATTGCCTCCACTCCGTTGGGACGTCCCACGACGGCCGGGCGGCACCACCCGGAGCCGCCGGCCGGGTTCCGCCACGCGGGGAACCCGGCTCGATCAACGAGCGGGGTCAGGCACCGGTCGCACCTGATGTGCGACCGGGATCTCTGGCTGTCAGCGGGCGGGGCGGATGGTGCCGGTCACCTCGCCGAGGGCGATCGTGGTGCCGTCGGGGCCCGGCGCGGTGGCGGTGACGGTGACCGTGTCGCCGTCGGCCAGGAAGGTGCGCTCCGCGCCGCCGACCGTGACCGGCTCCGCGCCGCCCCAGGTCAGCTCCAGGAACGAGCCGACCTGGTCCCGCCGGGGGCCGGAGACGGTGCCGGAGGCGTACAGGTCGCCAGTGCGCAGGGACGCGCCGTTGACGGTGAGGTGCGCCAGCTGCTGGGCGGGCGTCCAGTACATGGTGGCGAACGGCGGCTCGCTGACCCGCTCGCCGTTCCACTCCACGGCCAGCCGCAGGTCCAGCCCCACGTGCGGCACGTCCCGCAGGTACTCCGCGACCGGCGGGTCCTGCTCGGGCGCGGGCACGAACGCGTCGGCGAGCGCGTCCAGCGGGGTCACCCAGGCCGACACGGAGGTCGCGAAGGACTTGCCGAGGAACGGGCCGAGCGGCTGGTACTCCCAGGCCTGGATGTCCCGCGCCGACCAGTCGTTGACCAGCACCACCCCGAAGACGTGGTCGGCGAAGTCGGCCACTCCGACCGGCTCGCCGAGCGCGCTGGGCACGCCGACGACGAAGCCCACCTCGGCCTCGATGTCGAGGCGCACGGACGGCCCGCAGACCGGCCCGTCCGGGGTGGCCCGCTGCCCGGTGGGGCGGACGATCGGCGTGCCGGACACCACCACCGTGCCGGCCCGGCCGTGGTAGCCGATCGGCAGGTGCTTCCAGTTGGGCAACAGCGGCGGCTGGCCGGGGCGGAAGATCTGCCCGACGTTGCCCGCGTGGTGCTCGGAGGAGTAGAAGTCGACGTAGTCGGCCACCTCGAACGGCAGCAGCAGCTCGGCCTCGGCCAGCGGCACCAGCAGCGGCTCGACGGCCGGCCGGTGGGTGGAGTCGGTGAGCAGCTCGGTCACCCGCTGCCGGACGGCGGTCCACTGCGGCCGCCCCAGCGCCAGGAACGCGTTGAGGGTGGACCGGCCCAGCGCGCCGGCGGCCAGCACCAGCCCGGCCGCCTCGGCCGCGCCCAGGTCGAGCACGAACTCCCCGATCCGTACGCCGACGCGGGGGTCGCCGCCGCCGGAGCGGAACACCCCGTACGGCAGGTTGCGCACCCCGTACGCCGAGCCCTCGACACCCGTCACCCAGGTCATGCCTCGTCTCCCCCGTTCACGTCGTGTCCTGCGTCGACCAGGCCCAGCCGGATCAGGTCGGTCAGTGGTTCGGTGATGCTGCACGAGCCGTACCCCACCCACAGCGGCCGGTCGGCGGCGCGGGCGGCCCGGGCCCGCTCGACCAGCGGCACCGGGTCGGTGGTGGCGAGCACGGCGGCCACCTCGTCCACCTCGGCCCCGTCGGCGGCGGCGAGGGTCGCGGCGAGCACGTTGCCGAAGCCGTGGTGGGTGAAGCCGGTCTCCGGGTCGCGGTGCCGCACGGCGTGGTGCAGCCCGGCGGTCAGCTTGAACGGCAGCGCCCGGTCCCGGCAGGCGCAGATCACGGCGGCCAGCTCGACCGGGGTGGGGAACAGCTCGGCGGCCAGCCCGCCGGTGCGGAACTTCGCCGCGACCGGCACCCCGTCGGCGCGGGCGGCGGCGACCGCGTCGAGCGCCCCCATCAGCCCGAACGTCAGCGGCAGCTCGGCGTGGACGTCGACCCCGCCGGACCGCCCGGCCAGGCCCAGCAGCGCGGTCAGGCCGGGCAGGGGGTCCTCGCCGCGCTTGGCGACGGCCACCTCGACCTGGCGGGCGGTGACGCCGGCCGGCAGGGCGGCCAGCGCGGCGGGCAGCCCGTCGATCCCGGTGTCGCCGATCAGCCCGACCACGAGGCGGCCTCCGGCGCTGTCGCCGCCCGGCGCGGCGGGGTCGGCCGGGCCGCCCGGCGCTCCGGCCGACCTGCCCGGCCCGCCGGCCAGAGTTGCGGCCAGCTCGCCGGAGACGACCGCCGAGGCGGGCACGAGCAGCGGGCCGACCAGGTCGGCGTACCAGGAGTCGCGGTGCCGGCGGTGCGCAGCGAGCGCGTCGGGCAGCGCCGCGCTGCCGGGCGGGAAGACGGCGGCGTCGTCGACGAGGCCGGCGAGGAGGTGTGGCACGTGCGTTGACACGGAACAAGAACTTACGGGACGCTACAAGGAACGGACAACAGCGTCCGACTATCGGACGCCAGCGGCCGGTGAACGGGACGATGACCGGTGAACGCGCCCATGCTCGGGTGAACGCGACGAATCGGGAGGCGACATGCCGTACTACCGCAGCGTCGGCGAGGTGCCCCGCAAGCGGCACACCCAGTTCCGCCAGCCCGACGGCACCCTCTACGCCGAGGAGCTGATGGGCCAGGAGGGCTTCTCCGCCGACTCGTCCCTGCTCTACCACCGGCACGCCCCCACCGCGATCGTCGCCGCCGAGGCGTACGACCCGCCGGCCGTCACCCGCGTGCCCAACCTGCCGCTCAAGCCCCGCCACCTGCGCACCCACCAGCTCGACCACACCGGGGCCGACCCGATCCTCGGCCGGCGCTACCTGCTCGCCAACGACGACGTGCGCATCGCGTACGTGTCGGCCGACCGGCCGTCCCCGCTGTTCCGCGACGCCACCGGCGACCACTGCCTCTACCTGGAGTCCGGGTCGCTGCGGGTCGAGTCACCGTTCGGCGCGCTCGACGCGGTGGCCGGCGACTACGTGATCATCCCGACGTCGACCATCCACCGCCTCGTCCCCACCGGCGACGAGCCGGCCCGACTGCTGGCCGTCGAGGCCGCCGGGCACGTCGGCCCGCCCAAGCGCTACCTGTCGGTGCGCGGCCAGTTCCTGGAGCACTCGCCCTACTGCGAGCGCGACGTCCGGGGGCCGGACGCCCCGCTGCTCGTCGACGGCTCCGACGTCGAGGTCCTGGTCCGGCACCGGCGCGGCTGGACGAGGTACGTCTACGCCCACCACCCGTTCGACGTCGTCGGCTGGGACGGCCACCTCTACCCGTGGGCGTTCTCCATCCACGACTTCGAGCCGATCACCGGCCGCATCCACCAGCCGCCGCCCGTGCACCAGACGTTCCAGGGCCCCAACTTCGTGATCTGCTCGTTCGTGCCCCGCAAGGTCGACTACCACCCCGACGCCATCCCGGTGCCCTACAACCACCACAACGTCGACTCCGACGAGATGCTGTTCTACACCGGCGGCAACTACGAGGCCCGGCGCGGCTCCGGCATCGGGCAGGGCTCCATCTCCCTGCACCCGTCCGGCTTCACCCACGGCCCCCAGCCCGGCGCGGCCGAGCGCTCGATCGGCGTCGACTTCTTCGACGAGCTGGCCGTCATGGTCGACACGTTCCGCCCCCTCGACCTGTGCGCCGCGGCGGACGAGTGCGAGGACCCCGCGTACGCCTGGACCTGGGCCCGGCCCGCTGCCCCTCCGGCCGGCTAGGACGCCACCACCACGGAGGCATCGACCCGGCGGGCGGGCCCGCCGGTCAGCTCCGGCACCGTCGTCGAGACCCGCCCGTACCGCCCCGACCGGACGGCCTGCCCGAGGGCGACGAGCGCCGCCGCCACCGGCTCCGGGGTCCCCGCCCCGACCAGCCGGTCCCGGTAGGCGTCGTCGTCGAGGTGGACGACCTCGACGGGCCGACCGAGGCGCCCCCCGAGCAGGCCGGCCAGGTGGGCGGCGGTGAGGGCCTCGGGGCCGGTCACGTCGAGCGTCCGCCCCGCGAGGCCACCGGCCGGCTCCGGCCCGGCGGTCAGCACGGCGGCGGCCACGGCCGCGCAGTCGTCCCGGGCCACGTACGCCACCGCGCCGTCCCCGGCGTTCGTCACGTGCCGCCCGGTGGACACGGCGGGGGCCAGCAGCTCCGCGACACCCGAGGCGTAGATGGCGTTGCGCAGGATCGTCCACGGGAGCCCGCAGCCGCGCAGCTGTTCCTCGGTGGCCCGGTGGGCGGCGTTGAGCAGATCCGGCGGCCCGTCGCAAGCCACCAGGGAGGTGTAGACGACGTGCCCCACCCCGGCGGCCACCGCCGCGTCGATCGCCGCCCGGTGCTGGGCGATCCGCCGCGCGGGCTCCCAGGCGTCCGTGCTCACGATCAGCAGCCGGTCGATCCCGGCGAGGGCCGCCGGGAGACCGGCCGGCTCGTCGAAGTCGACCCGCCGTGCCTCGACGCGCTCCGGTGCCGCCCGGCCCGCCCCGGCCAGGGCCGCGCCCGGATCGCGGGTCAGCGCCACGACCCGGTGCCCCGCCCCGGCCAGCATCCGCACCGTACGCCCGCCGAGCCCACCGGACGCCCCCGTCACCCCAACGATCATCTGATCCCGCTCCGTTCACGAACGTGGCCTCGCCCGCCATGGGAAAGGCGGTTGCCGCCCCCATCCTGGACAGCGAGGATCGATCGCGGAAGACGGCACATCTGCCTGCCTCAGGCACACCGGAGTAACCGATGACGACGCCCCCGCCGGGTGCCCGGCTGGCCCAGGAGCTGGCCCTCCCGCCCGACGTCCGGGTGACGGAGGCGATGCGCGAGCACTGCCCGCTCCGCGACACCCTCGACCGCATCGGCGACCGCTGGACGGTGATCGTCGTGGTGCTGCTGCGCGGTGGCCCGCGCCGGTTCAGCGACCTCCAGCGCGCCACCGAGGGCATCAGCCGACGGATGCTGACCCACACCCTGCGCAACCTGGAACGCGACGGACTGGTCACCCGCACCGTGCACCCGTGCGTGCCGCCCCGGGTCGACTACGCCCTCACCGACGAGGGCAGCAGCCTCACCGACCCGCTCACCGGCCTGCTGCACTGGTCGATGCGCCACCACGACCACGTCCGCAGCTCCCGCCAGGCATACGACAGCTCCCGGCAGGAACCCGACGCGGGCGGGCCGCCCGCGTAACTCGGTGGACCGGCCGCCCCGCATCGACCATCGTGACCGGATGAGCGGTGCCAGGATGTCGGACGCCGAGCGGCGGGTGTGGGCGGCGCTGCCCGGCGACGTACGCGAGACCTTGGAAGCCCTGCCGGCGGCGGACCTGACCACGCTCCTGCTCTCCCTGGCCCGGACGCGGGCCGCGCGGGTGCGGCCCGCCGAGGTGCTGCGCCGCTGGCGGGACGACCGGTTCGTCCGCCCCGCCGACGGCGACCCACGCGCGAGCGCCGCCGTGCAGGCGCTGCTGTGGGAGCTGCTGCCCGCCGAGGTGGCAGGCGTGGAGCTGTCCCCCGTCGCGCCGCTGGGCACCTGCGCGGCGGTCGGCCCGGGCAGCCAGGACCGCATCGTCACGACCATCCGCCCGGTGGAGGTCGTCAGCGACCCCACCAACGCGCTGGCGGTCGAGGCCGCCGACCGGCGGCGACGCGGGAAGGGGCGGGGCGCGGTGCACCTCGCGGCCAGCCACCGGGTGCTGCGGGCGCAGCGGTTCGGCGCGGGGATGCAGGCGCACTTCCGGCTCTTCGCGCTGGTGTCCAGCGCCCGCGACACCGGCTCGGGCCGCACCGAGGCCCGGCTGCTGACGCTGCACCTCGGCTACTGGCAGCGGGTCCTCGCCCGCCTGGCGCCGTCGGCCGCGCCGACGCTGCGGTTCACCGTCCTCGACTCCCCCGTGCTGCGGGAACGCCTCGACGACACGGTCCGGCCCGCCCTCGCGGCGGGCGGCGTGCCGCTCGCCGAGGAACCCGAGCGCACCCGCGGCCGGGGCTACTACGTCGACGCCGCGCTGCGGATCACCGCGACGCCCGGCGGCGAGCCCGTCGAGCTCGGCGACGGTGGCTTCACCACCTGGACGGCCCAGCTCACCAACGACGCCAAGGAACGCTGCCTGACCTCCTGCATCTCGACAGACCGCCTGACCGCCCTCGCCACGGGCTAGCGGGGGCGGACAGCGACCACGTCAGGGGTTCGCCGGGGCCCGCCCGCGCAGGGATCAAGCCTGACCGCCCGGAGCGGGCGGGCCCCGGCGAACCCCCACCACAACGCACCGCAACGAACGCGCCTTGGAAGCATCAGGACGACGTTCAGCGCACCGTCCGGGAGAACACCGCCAACTCCCCCACCGCGGCCACCGCGATCGCGAGAACCAGCGGCCACGGCGTCCCCACCACCGCATAGAGCAGCAACAGCAGAGGCCCGGCGGCCACCGCGTACACCGCCAGGGCCAGCGAGCGGTCCGAGCGCAGCAGCCCCGGCAGCACCGTACGGGTCAGCCCGGGCACCCGCGCCGCGAGCAACCAGCCCAGCACCGCCCCGCTCACCGCCACCAGCACCGCGAGGAACCTCGACGGGCCGGACGACGACGTCCCGGCCGCCGCGACCGCCACCAGCACGGCACCCACGAGGGTCCAGCCCGCCCCGTACAGCACGAGCCGGCGCAGGTCGTCGACGACGCCCCGGGGCCTGTCGGGCGCGACCGGGGCCGCCTGGACGGCCGGCACGCTCTCCGCCAGCTCCGCGAGCGCCGCCGCGTACCAGCGTCGTTCCAGCCGGACGATCCCCGGCTCGTCGCCGGCCCGGTCCAGCTCCGGGTCGAGCCGCAGCGCCTCCCGGTACGCCCGCTCGGCCAGGTCGTACAGCCGCAGCCGGGCGGCGACGAGGGCGAGCACCAGGTGCGCCTGGGACTCCTCCGGGGCCAGCTCGACGCCCCGCCAGGCGGCGTTGAGGGCCGGCTGCCCGTTGCGGGAGCCGGACAGGATCGCGGCGGCGCTGCGCTGGGCGTACGCGTCATCGGCGGCCGCGGCGAGCAACCGGCCCGCGGTGCCGGCCGCCTCGGCGTACTCGCCCTGCTCGACCAGGGCCAGCCCCCGGGCGACGAGCGGGGCGACGGTGTCCGGCGCGAGGGCCAGGGCCGCCTCGGCGGCGGCGCGCGCCTCGACGGGGCGGCCGGCGGCCAGGTGCACCCGGGCGAGGGTGGTCAGCGCGTCGGCGTTCGCCGGCTCCAGGGCGAGGGCGAGGCCGACCTCCCCGGCGGCCTCGTCGTACCGGCCGAGGTCGGCCAGGAGTTGGGCGCGCTGGAGGTACCCCTCGGCGGTGGCGTCGCTCGGCATCGGGCGACCCTACGCGGGCGGGACCGGGTGGACCAGGGCCACCGCGATGCCGGCGAGCCCTTCACCGCGCCCGGTGAAGCCGAGCCCGTCGGTGGTGGCGGCGGAGACGGTCACCGGCGCACCGACCGCCTCGGAGAGCACCGCCTCCGCCTCGGCGCGACGCGGCCCGATCTTCGGCCGGTTACCGACGACCTGCACGGAGACGTTGCCGATCTCGAAGCCGGCCGCCCGGACCCGGCGGGCGGTCTCGGTGAGCAGCGCCACCCCGGGCGCGCCCGCCCATTCGGGCTCGGCCACGCCGAAGTTGGCGCCGAGGTCGCCGAGGCCGGCGGCGGAGAGCAGCGCGTTGCAGGCGGCGTGCGCGACCACGTCGGCGTCGGAGTGCCCGGCCAGGCCGTCCTGGTCGGGCCAGAGCAGGCCGGCCAGCCAGCAGGGTCGGCCCGCCTCGAAGGCGTGCACGTCGGTGCCGATGGCCACCCGAGGAACGATCATGAACCGAGGGTACGCGTCACGCGCCGCCGGCCAGCAGGTGCTCGGCCAGCGCGAGGTCGAACGGGCGGGTGACCTTGAGGGCGTGCTCGGAGCCGGGGACGCAGACCACCGGCACGCCCTGCTTCTCGACGAGGCCCGCGTCGTCGGTGAGCGGGTCGCCGGCCGCCTCGTGGGCGGCGGTCAGCACCGCGCGGCGGAAGCCCTGCGGGGTCTGCACGGCACGCAGGGCGGACCGGTCGACCGTGCCGAGGACCACCTCGCCCGGGCCGACCTCCTTGATCGTGTCGACGACCGGGAGGACGGGGATCACCGCGTCGTGCCCGGAGCGGACCGCCGCGGCGACGGACTCGACCAGCTCGGGCGGGGTGAGCGCGCGGGCCGCGTCGTGCACCAGGATGATCTCCGGGCCGGCGGGGACGGCGGCCAGCGCGGCGGCCACGGACGCCTGGCGTTCCGCCCCGCCGGGGACGACCGTCACCGGGGCGACCGGGGTCAGCAGGTCGCGGACCGCGTCGACCTCGGCCGCCGGGGCGGCCACCACGATCGTGTGCACGGACGCGGCGGCGGCGATCCGGCGCACGGCGTGCACGAGCAGCGGCTCACCGGCAAGGGGGCGCAGGGCCTTGGGCGCGCCCGGGCCCAGGCGTACGCCGGCACCGGCCGCAGGCACGAGGACCGCGACGTCACCGCGCGGATTGAGCTGCGCGGTCACGTCGCGGTCCTCGGATTCTGCTGCTGCGGGGTGGTCGATGATCAGGTGCGGATCAGGCCTCGGTCAGCACCTTGTCGAGCAGCGTCTCCGCCTCGTCCTTGGTGCTCTTCTCGGCCAGCGCGACCTCGCCGACGAGAATGTCCCGCGCCTTGGCGAGCATGCGCTTCTCGCCCGCCGACAGGCCCCGCTCCCGCTCCCGGCGCCACAGGTCGCGCACGACCTCGGCCACCTTCAGCGGGTTGCCGGAGGCCAGCTTCTCCAGATTCGCCTTGTAACGCCGCGACCAGTTGGTCGGCTCCTCGGTGTGCGGAGCCCGGAGGACGTCGAAGACCTTGCCCAGGCCCTCTTCGCCGACCACCTCGCGCACACCCACGATCTCGGCGTTCTCAGCGGGCACCCGGACCGTCAGGTCACCCTGCGCGACCCTCAGGACGAGGTACTGCTTGGGCTCGCCCTTGATGACCCGAGTCTCGATTGCCTCGATGAGTGCGGCCCCGTGGTGGGGGTAAACAACGGTCTCGCCGACACTGAAAACCATAGGTTCGAAACCCCTTTCGCTGTGTCTAGGGTAACACGCTCAGGCACCGATGTCCCACCGCTGTCCTGACCGTTGGCGCAGCTCAGGGGCCCTGTGAGAGGTATTTCTTCAGCTTGACAGGAGGCCAAACCGATGGTCTGAACACGCTCCGTGATTGGCAGATGACACCCCGACGCGGGTGATCGGAGCGTGGATTTCTCGGGCTATGCGCTGTTCCCATGGTATCCCGGTCGCGCCAGCCGCGCCCAGGTGTAGCGGGAGGACCCGGCGGTGCGGGACCCTGGAGGCACAACACTGTCCGCGCGCCGAGACGGTTGCAGGGGGTCCGATGGGCATGCCCGACGCAGAGGGCCAGGGCTCCGCCGACGGCCTCCCCGGTCTGCCACCGGAGTGGGGCCGCATCGTCGTGCCGGACGACCCGTCCGCGCTCGCGGAGGAGGCGGCACGGGTCCGCCGCGAGCTGCGCCGCCAGGCCAACCAGACCCGCTGGCGTCGCCGCCTCGGCCTGCTCCCCCGCCCCGGCGGCCGGCCACCGCTGCGGCTGCCGCTGCTCGTCCTGCTGGTCACGCTGCTGATCACCCTCGCCGGCCTGTTCGCCGTCACCTGGCCCCGGTCGCCCCGGGGCGGCGACCGCCCCACCGTCGTGCCGTACCCGACGGCGACCGACCTGAGCGGCCGGGCGCTGCCGGCGCTGGACCTGGTCGACGCCGGGAACTCGGCCGTCTCGCTGCGCGGCCTCACGCCCGCCGTGATCATCCTGGTGGACGCCTGCCCCTGCCCCGAGCGGGTCGCCGAGGCCGCGGCGCTCGCCCCGCCCGGCGTGACCGTGGTCACCGTGGAGGGTGGCCGCACGGTCCACGCCACCCCGGCGTCGGCCACCGCGACCGTACGCCCGCTCGCCGACCCGGCCGGCGGCCTGCGCACCTTCCTGCGGCTGCCGGCGCAGCCCGGGGCGGCCACCGCGCTGCTGGTCGACCGCGCCGGCGTGCTGGTCCGGGTGGTGCCGGAGCTGCGCTCCGCCGAGGACTACCGCGCCGACCTGGCCCGCCTCGGCACCTGATCAGGAGGAACGGGCGGTGGCTCAGAAGGCCAGGGCCGCCAGCCGGGCATCGACCACGACCGGGGCGTCGCCGGACACGGCAAGGACGAAGCGGAGCTTCTTCCCGCCGTCCAGCAGCACGGTGGCGGACGAGCCGTCGCACGCCACCCGGTGGCTCTCGCGTTGACCAAAGGGGAAGGCCACCAGCAGCAGCTCTCCCGGGCCGGTGCACCGGGCCTGCAGCAGGTGGGGCCGGGACCCGGCGGCGGGAACGGCACGCTGCTGCGGCGGCATGCCGGGGCGCAGGGTCAGCCGGGCCTGCCACAGGGTGCCGAACCCACCGAGGTCGCCGCCCCGGTCGTAGGGGACGGACCCGCTGGCATCGTCGGCCAGCACCTGCCCGGTGGGTCCGTCGAGGACGACGGCCCGGCGCGGGGACCTGAAGATCACCCGACCGTTCGCCGAATCGACGACGACATGGGGACTGTCACCGGGGACGACCCGACCCGTTTCCCGACCCGTTGGCACGGAGTCCACAGCGTCTACAGGATCCACGGCGGACGAACGGTCCGGCCCGCCCGTCGGGTCGATCCGGGGAGCCGCACCCCGCCACCACGCGCCGCCGGCGACCACGAGGAGCACGGCCAGCCCGGCCAGCACCCCGCCCCGCAGCCGATCCACCCAGACATCCCCCGCCCCACCCACACCGCCGAGCCTAACCCCCCGCCCCACCCCCGCTCGGCTCGGTGATCAAGAGCTTTGCGTCATCGTCGAGATCAACTTTGACACTTTTCTCTTGATCACCGAAGCGAGGCCGGGGTGGGGAGGGGCGGGGTGGATCAGGGGGTGTGGTCCAGGAGGGCGGCGTAGAGGGTCAGGCCGGGGCCGAAGGCGAGCATCAGGATCCGCTCGGCCGGGCGTTGCGCCCGCAGGAGCCGGTCCAGGATCAGCATGACCGTCGCCGAGGAGCAGTTGCCGTGGGCGTCCAGGGTGGCGCGGGCCGCGTCCAGCGCCTGCGGCGGCAGCGCCAGCTCGCGCTCCACCACGTCCAGGATGCGCGGGCCGCCCGGGTGCACCGCCCAGCCGCCCACCTCCGACAGCGTCGCGCCGTGCCGGGCCAGCAGGCCGTCGACCAGGCCCCGGACGTGGCGGGAGAGCACCTGCGGGACCTTCGGGGACAGCCCCATCCGGAAGCCGGTGTCGGTGACGTCCCAGGTCATGTGGTCCGCCGTGGACGTGTCGGTGATGGCGGTGACCTCGCGCAGCGCGTACCCCCGGCCGCCGGGGACGACCACGGCGGCGACGGCGGCGTCCGAGAAGAGGGCGTGGGAGACGATCTGCTGGGTGTCCAGCCGGGCCGTCGCGGGCTGGATGTGCAGGCTGGTCAGCTCCGCGCAGAGCAGCAGCGCCGGCCGTTGCCGGGCGGTGACGAAGTCCCCGGCCGCGCCGAGCCCCGGCAGGGCCGCGTAGCAGCCCATGTGGCCGACGACCATCCGCTGGGTGTGCGGGGCCATGCCCAGGTCCCGGGCGAGCAGGATGTCCAGGCCGGGCGTGGCGTACCCGGTGCACGAGCAGACGATGAACATGCCGACGTCCCCGGCGTCCAGGCCGGCGGCGGTGAGCGCCCGGCCGACCGCCTCCTTGCCCAGCGGCAGCGCCTCGACCTGGTAGCGGCGCATCCGGCGCTCCGTCGGCCAGTCCGAGACGTCCTCCAGCAGCGGGTTGACCGCCGCCTGCCGCCGCGTCACGCCGGAGTTGGCGAAGATCCGCTGCGCGAGCGCCCGGGTGGCGTCGGGGAAGTGGCCGGCGAAGAAGCCCGACCAGAGCTCGTCCTGCGTGGCCCCCGGCGGCTGCGCCGTGCCCAGACCCGCGATCACCGGTACGGCCACGTTCCCCACCTCTCGTTCGCGTACCCCACGTCGTCACCAACGAGAGGCGGAGCTGTCGCGGTCCGGCCTCACCTGTACCCCGGCGCGCGCCCGGCTATCCGCGCCGGACGCCGCGCCCCTGGTAGAGCACCGCCGTCGACCAGGCCGGCCTGATCCGGGGCTCCCGCCCGCCCGACGGCGACAGGCCGCCGCCCAGCGGCGGCCGGCGGGCGGCCCGCAGCCGGCGGACCAGCCAGCGCAGGGTGCCGCCCACCTCCGGCCGGACGCCCCGGACCCGCAGCTCGACGCCGTGCCGGGCGCACTCGGCGATCAACTCCCGGTCGTCCACGAACAACCGTGGATCGTGGATGCCCCGGGGCACCGTCGGCAGCCGCTCGCCGATCTCCACCGCGACCAGCCGGCTCAGCGCGGTGTCGTTGAGCGTGTCCAGCACCAGCAGGCCGCCCGGCCGCAGCAGCCGGCACGCCTCCGCCACGGCGGCCCGCCAGTCCGGCACGTGTTCCAGCAGCTCACCGGCGGCCACCACGTCGGCGCAGCCGTCGGCCAGCGGCACGGCGGTGGCGTCGCCGTTGACCGGGGTCACCCCGTGCGCGGCGGCCTGGGCCAGGGCGGATCGGGTGAGGTCGACGCCGACGTGCCGGTAGCCCTTGCCCGCCACGTGCGGGGCGAGCAGGCCGGCGCCGCAGCCCAGGTCGACCAGGAGGGCGTCGGGCCGGGTGGCCGGCGGCACCAGGGCCGCCCGGGCGCGGGCGAGCCAGTGCAGCATCGCGAACGCCCCGTCGGGACGCCACCACTCGTCGGCCAGGTCGTCGTACTGCCGGGGATCGTTCGGCGGCAGCACGCGCGGCCGGTCGGACACCGGGGACGATCCGTCACGCATGGCACCGAGCGTGGCACGACCGGACGGTAACGACCAGACTTCCCATATGGCGACGACGGTGTTAGGGCTGCTCAGGGCAAGTCACCCGGAGCCGGCTGCGGCGGTGACCGTGGTGGCGGGGCTGCTCGCCGTGGGGGTGGGGCACCGTGCGTCCGGGGTCGCCGCGGTGGCGCTCACGGTGCTCGCCAGCCAGCTCGCCGTCGGCTGGTCCAACGACCACCTGGACGCCGACCGGGACGCGGCGGTGGGGCGTACCGACAAGCCGGTCGCCGCCGGCGCGGTGAGCCGGCGCGCGGTGGGGCTGGCGACGCGGGCCGCGGCCCTGGCCACGGTGCTGCTCGCGGCGGCGACGACCAACCGCACGGCGGCGGTCTGGGCGACCGTGGCCCTGGTCTCCGCCCTGGCCTACAACTGGCCGCTGAAGTCGACGCCGTTCTCCGTGCTGCCCTACGCGGTGTCGTTCGGCGCGCTGCCCGCCTTCGTGGTGCTCGCGCTGCCCGGCGCCCCCGGCCCGCCGGCCTGGCTGGTGGCCGCCGCCGCTCTGCTGGGTGCCGGCGCGCACTTCGCCAACGTGCTGCCCGACCTGGCCGACGACGCCCGGACCGGGGTGCGGGGGCTGCCGCACCGGCTCGGCGCGGCCGGCAGCCGGGTGGCCGCCGCCGCGCTGCTGCTCGCCGCGACCGTCACCCTGGTCGCCGGGCCGCCCGGGCCGCCGTCGTGGTTCGGGCTGTCGGCGGTCGCGACCGCCGCGCTGGTCCCGCCCCTGACCTGGTACGCCGGCCGCAACGCCCGCCGCTCCGGCGACCGGGGGGTGGCCGCGTTCCGGGCCGTGCTGCTGGTGGCCCTGATCGACGTGGTGCTGCTGGTCACCGGCGGCCGGGTGCTCTGAGTGCCCGGGAAGGTGGTGGTGCCGGGTCGGCGTGCGGCTCCCGATCAACCCCAACTACCCTGAAGCCGGTCTGCGCGGGTATGGCCACCGTGCCCGGCGACGGCCGGGTGGGGATCGTGACGAGGAGGACCGACGTGACGCGCTCGATCAGGGGTTCCCGGCGGGCGGCCCTGCTGCTGTCCGGCGTGGCGGCGGCGACCGGCCTGCTGGCGACCGGCTGCGGCGCCGGCCAGGTGGCCGAGACCGCCAACAAGGAGCCGTCGGTCCAGGGCGTCAACATCCAGACCTCGGACAACGCCTACAAGGTGCGCGGGCTCTACGTGGAGTACCCGGGCGCCGGTGGCTACCAGGCCGGCGCGAACGCCGCCGTCAACGCGGTGCTCTACAACGACACGCAGAGCCCGGTGACGGTGACCGTCACCACGGACAGCGCACGGGAGATCGTGATCAGCGGCGGCGCGGCCACCTCGGCCAGCCCGTCCGCGTCGGCCAGCGAGTCGCCGTCGGAGAGCGCCTCGCCCTCGGGGTCCGCGTCGCCGTCCGGGTCCGCTTCGCCGTCCGGGTCGGCCTCGCCGTCCGAGGGCGCGTCGGAGGGCCCGTCCGCCTCGCCGAGCCCGTCGGCCCCGGCCGGGGAGCCGGCCCGGTTCGAGATCCCCGCCCTCGGCTACGTCCAGCTCAACGTGCAGGGTGGCCGGTCGCTCCAGCTCGTCGGCCTCAACCAGGCGCTGCTCGCCGGCCAGCAGGTCAACCTGACCTTCGACTTCGGCAACGGCAACACCGTCAGCACCCCGGCCCCGGTCGGCGTCCCGTTGACCCCGCTCCCGCAGCCGTCCCAGATCGTGCAGCGCGAGGGCGCGCACGGCGCGGAGGGCGGCACCGAGGGCTCCGGCCACGGCGGCTGACCGCCGACCGGTAACAGCTCGACCGCACCGCCGGCGTGGCACCCGCCACGCCGGCGGTGCTTCGTCGTACGGGGGGACTAACGTTCCGGTGTGACGACGCCCCGATCGACACCCTCCAGGGCGACCCCGCGCGGCCGGGCCGCCCGTGAGCCCCGCCCCGCCTACGAGTGCGACGCCTGCGGTCACCAGCCGCCCAAGTGGGTGGGGCGCTGCCCCGAGTGCGGCGAGTGGGGCTCGGTGGTCGAGTGCACGGTGACCGGCCCGACCGTCTCCGGGCGGGTGGTCAGCTCCCGGATGCCGGCCGAGCCGGCCCGGCCGATCGCCACCATCAGCGCCGCACCGGCCAAGGCCCGCCCCACCGGCGTGAGCGAGCTCGACCGGGTGCTCGGCGGCGGCCTGGTGCCCGGCGCGGTGGTGCTGCTCGCCGGCGAGCCGGGGGTCGGCAAGTCCACGTTGCTGCTCGACGTCGCCCAGCAGTGGGCGGCCACCGCCGGCAGCCCGTCGCTGGTGGTCAGCGGCGAGGAGTCGGTCAGCCAGGTGCGGTTGCGCGCCGAGCGGATGAACGCCCTGCACGACCAGCTCTGGCTGGCCGCCGAGAGCGACCTCGGCGCGGTCCTCGGCCACCTCGACGCGGTGAAGCCGGGGCTGCTGGTGCTCGACTCGGTGCAGACCATCTCCACCGCCGGCACCGAGGGGGTGCCCGGCGGGGTGACCCAGGTGCGGGCGGTCACCGCCGCCCTGGTCGCCGTGGCCAAGGAGCGGGGGGTCGCCACCGTCCTGGTCGGCCACGTCACCAAGGACGGCCAGGTGGCCGGGCCCCGGGTGCTGGAGCACCTGGTCGACGTGGTGCTGCACTTCGAGGGCGACAAGCACTCGTCGCTGCGGATGGTGCGCGGCGTGAAGAACCGGTTCGGCGCCGCCGACGAGGTCGGCTGCTTCGAGATGCACGAGGGCGGCATCAGCAGCCTCGCCGACCCGTCCGGGCTGTTCCTCACCCGCTACTCGGAGCCGGTGCCGGGCACCTGCGTCACGGTGGCGATGGAGGGGCGGCGGGCCCTGGTCACCGAGGTCCAGGCGCTGATCGGGGCGACCGTGGCGGGCTCGCCCCGGCGCACCGTGTCGGGGCTGGACGGGGCCCGGCTGGCGATGGTGCTGGCGGTGCTCCAGCGCCGCGCCGAGCGGCTGACCCTGCACGACCGGGAGGTCTTCGCGGCCACCGTCGGGGGCATCCGGGTGGTGGAGCCGGCCGCCGACCTGGCGGTGGCCCTCGCGGTCGCCTCCGGCGGTCTCAACCTCGCCATCAACCCGCACCTGGTGGCGATCGGCGAGGTGGGCCTCACCGGCGAGGTGCGCCGGGTCGGCGCGGTGCCCCGCCGGCTCGCCGAGGCGGCCCGGCTCGGCTTCCGGGTGGCCCTCGTGCCGCCGGGATGCGGCCCGGAGAGCGCCGGGGCGGGCCCCGAGAACATGCGCGTGATGGAGGTCACCGACGTGCGCTCGGCGCTCCAGTGTGCCGCCCGCGCATCGGCGGAGTGACCGACGGTGGCCGTCGGGTCGGACCGCCGGTGCGATTCCGGACAAGCGCGGCGGGCCTCCCGACACGGTCGACAGGGGGCATCGTGACACATCACAGTAACCACGACAGCACCCACCGCACGCCAGTCCGTAGACTGTGCGCGTGCCGATCGACCGCGATGCCAGCAAAACCGCCGGCGCGACACCCCACGCCCGCACCGGTGCCGTGGGCTCGCCCGCCCGTCCGATCAGCGTCAGCGTGACCGGGAGTGTCGGCGGCGCGAGCGGTGATCCGCTGCGGGCCAATCTCGCCCTCATGGCCCCCGGCACCGCGCTGCGTGACGGCCTGGAGCGGATCCTGCGTGGCCGCACGGGCGCGCTGATCGTCCTAGGCTACGACAAGGTCGTCGAGGGGCTGTGCACCGGCGGCTTCCCCCTCGACGTGGAGTTCTCGGCGACCCGGGTGCGGGAGCTGTGCAAGATGGACGGCGCGGTGGTGCTGTCCAGCGACGGCACCCGCATCGTCCGGGCGGCGGTGCACCTGATGCCGGACCCGTCGATCCCGACCGAGGAGTCCGGCACCCGGCACCGCACCGCCGAGCGGGTGGCCCGGCAGACCGGCTACCCGGTCATCTCCGTCAGCCAGTCGATGCGGATCATCAGCCTCTACGTCAACGGCCAGCGGCACGTGCTGGACGACTCGGCGGCCATCCTGTCCCGGGCCAACCAGGCCCTGGCCACCCTGGAGCGCTACAAGCTGCGTCTCGACGAGGTTTCCGGCACCCTCTCCGCCCTGGAGATCGAGGACCTGGTGACGGTCCGGGACGCGGTGGCGGTCGTGCAGCGGCTGGAGATGGTCCGCCGGATCGCCGACGAGATCGCCGGCTACGTGGTGGAGCTCGGCACCGACGGTCGCCTCCTGGCGCTGCAGCTCGACGAGCTGATGGCCGGCGTGGACGCCGACCGCACCCTGGTCATCCGCGACTACCTGCCCGCCGGCCGCAAGTCCCGCACGCTCGACGAGGCGCTGGTGGAGCTGGACCTGCTGGGCGCCACCGAGCTGATCGACCTGGTCGCGGTGGCGAAGGCCATCGGCTACCCGGCTGCCTCCGACGCGCTGGACGCGGCGGTCAGCCCGCGCGGCTTCCGGCTGCTGGCGAAGGTCCCCCGGCTGCCGGTGGCCATCGTCGACCGGCTGGTGCTGCACTTCGGCAGCCTCCAGCGGCTGCTCGGGGCCACCGTGGAGGACCTGCAGGCCGTCGAGGGCGTCGGCGACGCCCGCGCCCGCGGCGTCCGGGAGGGGCTGTCCCGGCTCGCCGAGGCCTCCATCCTCGAACGCTACGTCTGACGCGCCCGACGCCCGGCGGCAGCGGAACCGAGCCGCCGGGTGCCGGGCGTCGGAACCGCCTCGGCGGCGGGGCGGGCCGTCAGCCGGTGATGGTGAGCTTCACCGGCGAGCTGAGCTTGGTGTCGAGCCGCCCGAAGACCTGGTACGCCCCGGCCGGCGGGAACGGGCCGTTGGCGAGCCCGTCCTTGCAGCGGCTGGTGTCCCGCCCGTTCCAGTCCACCTGGTACGACCGCTCGAAGCCGGGCGTGAACGACTGCACGTCCGAGCCCTTGACGTTGCCGCAGGTGTCGGAGGACCAGACCTTCTCCGCGCCCGACTTGACGAACAGCTCCTGGAAGTCCGCGCCCACGTCGCGGCTGCAGGTGCGGTCCGACTTGTTCTTGATCTTGAGCTGGAGGCTGACCACGGTGCCCTGCTGCGCCGACGTCGGCAGCACCACCGGCGTCACCGAGATCTCCGCGTCGGTGCACGTCCCGGCGTCCGCACCGGGCCCGGCCGGAGCGCCGTCGCCGCCGGAGGGGCCGCCGTTCGACCCGCCCTCGTCGCCCCCCGACGAGCCCGGGTCGCTGCCCGGGTCGTCCGACCCGCCGGGCGGCAGGCCGGTCTGCGGCGTCAGCACCGAGCCGCTCGGGTCGGGCACCGCCGACGGGTCGCCCGCACCCGGGGTCGCCGTCGGAGTCGGGGTCGACTTCGACTGCGGCGTGGTGCCGGTGTTGCCCGCGCCATTACAGGAATAGAGCAGGACAATCAGGAAGAGAAGGCCCGCTCCAAGTACGACGGCGCGACGCCGCCAGTACACGGCGGGTGGCAGGGGGCCGACCGTCAGACGCATGATGCCCCCACCGTAGCGGCGCGACGCACCGTCGTCGGGCGCGACGCGCCGGAGCACCCTCGGCTCACCGTGACGACCCTCCACTCACGACAGCGACACCCCGCCGGGGACGGCGGTCCCGCCCGCAGCGGCACCCGGCCCGGCGGTGCCGGGACCGGTCACTGGTAGACCTTGCGCTGGTAGATCGCGTGCGCCCCGGCCACCCGGTCCAGGAAGAGCAGGCCGAGACAGTGGTCGATCTCGTGCTGCAAGGCGCGCGCCTCGAAGCCGTCGGTGACCAGCCGCACCGGCGCCCCGGTGCCCGGCAGCAGCCCCTCGACGACCAGGCGGCTGGCCCGCTTGACGTCGCCGGTGAGGTCGGGCACCGACATGCAGCCCTCCCGGCCGCTCTTCCACCGGGTCGCCTCCACCACCCGGGCGTTGCACAGGACGAACGTGCCGTGCACGGTGAGCGCCTTCGGGTGACCGGTGACGTCCACCGCGAACACCTGCGCGCCCACGCCGACCTGCGGGGCGGCGAGGCCCACGCAACCCGGTGAGACCCGCATCGTGGCGATCAGGTCGGCGGCCAGGCGGACCACCTCGTCCGAGGTCGGATCCACCTCCGGCCCCGGCCGGCTGAGCACCGGGTCGGGGGCGGACACCACCGGGCGCACCTCCCCCGGCACCGGCAGCGCCGCCGGTGTCCAGCCGGCGAGGCCCGCGTACTCCGTCGTCACAGCAGGTCCGTGTCCGCCGGGCGGAGGCTGACCCCCACGCCCAACTCCGCGGCGGTACGCGCCAGCCGGCCGGCCACCTCGTCGAAGGTGCCCGGCGGCAGGTCGACCTCCGCCACCACCACGTAGAGGGAGCCGGTCAGCCGGGTGCTCAGGTCGGTGACGTTGCCGCCCGCGTCGGTCAGGACCCGCGTCATCGCCGCGACGATGCCCATCCGGTCCGCGCCGTGCACCGCCAGCACGTACGGCTCACCGGTCGGCGCGGTCGCGCCGTCGGGGGCGACCGCCCGTACGGTGGCCAGGAGCTGGCCGTCGGCGGCGAGCGGGGCCAGCGCGGCCTCGACGTCGGCGGCGGCCGGGCCCACACAGATCAGGGTCATCGCGAAATGGCCCCGCAGCCGGGTCATGGTGGAGTCGGTGAGGTTCGCGCCCAGCCGGGCGAGCACCTCGGCGACGTCGGCCACGATGCCGGGCCGGTCCCGGCCGATGACGGTGATCGCGAGCTCGCTCATCCGGGCATTCTGCCCGATCGGGGGGCGGCCTCCGCGTCGCCCCGCCCGGCCCGCCCAACCTGCGGGAAGGCGGCCCGTGACATGATCGACGGCGCGATGTCCGAGCACACCTTCGCCACCCTCGTCAGCCGGTGGTACGAGCGCAACGCCCGCGACCTGCCGTGGCGGGTGCCCGGCGTGGGCGCGTGGGCGATCCTGGTCAGCGAGGTCATGCTCCAGCAGACGCCCGTGGTGCGGGTGCTGCCGGCGTACGAGGCGTGGCTGGCCCGCTGGCCCACGCCCGCCGCGCTCGCCGCCGACCCGCCCGCCGAGGCGATCCGGATGTGGGGAAGGCTGGGCTACCCGCGCCGGGCGATGCGGCTGCACGACTGCGCGGTGGCGATCGTCGAGCGGCACGGCGGCGAGGTGCCGGACCGGCTGGAGCAGCTGCTCGCCCTGCCGGGGGTCGGCACGTACACGGCGCGGGCGGTGGCCGCCTTCGCGTACGGGCAGCGGCACCCGGTGGTGGACACCAACGTGCGGCGGGTGGTCAGCCGGGCGGTCGCCGGGGAGCCGGACGCCGGCCCGGCCACCCGCCCCGCCGACCTGGTGGCCACCGAGGAACTGCTGCCGGCGGAGCCGGCCGAGGCCGCCCTGGCCAGCGCCGCGTTCATGGAGCTGGGGGCCGTCGTCTGCACCGCCCGGTCGCCCCGGTGCGCGGTCTGCCCGGTGGAGTCGATCTGCGCCTGGCGGGCCTCCGGCCAGGCGGCGCCGGCCGGCCCGACGCGGCGTCCCCAGCGGTACGCGGGCACGGACCGCCAGGTCCGCGGGCTGCTGCTGGCGGTGCTGCGGGAGTCCAGCGGGCCCGTGCCGCGCCAACGGCTGGACCAGGTCTGGACCGACGACGTGCAGCGCTCCCGGGCGCTGGCGGGGCTGGTCACCGACGGCCTGGTGGAACCGGCCGGTGGGGAGTCGTTCCGCCTCGCGGGTGACGGCCCGGCGATCCCGGCCCCGGCCCTGGACGCCTGACCCGACCAGGCCCGGGTCCCGCCCAGCCCGGCTGCGCACCCGCCCCGGGCCGTTGGGGTCCGCCTCGCCGGGACGGGGGCGCCATGTCGCCGACATGGCGGCTTCCGGGCCCCCTGATGCCCCCATATCCCCGGCATCCACGCTCCCGGGGGAACGGGCGACGGCCCGGCGGCTCTCGCCGCCGGGCCGTCGCCTCGCGCTGTCGTGCTACTCGTCGCCGCGCTGCCGCGCTGCTCCTCGTCGTGCTGTCGTGCTGCCGCTGCCGTGCCGCCCCTCGGCTCAGGCGGCCTCGGTGCCGCCCAGCTCGGCGGGGACGGCGTCGGGGACCTCGGCGGGTCGGTCCGAGCCGCGGAACACCAGCTTGGACTTGTCGATGTCCTCCGGGTCGCCCTCGCAGTCGACCACGACGATCTGGCCGGGGGTCAACTCGTTGAACAGGATCCGCTCGGACAGGTTGTCCTCGATGTCGCGCTGGATCGTGCGCCGCAGCGGCCGCGCGCCCAGGACCGGGTCGAAGCCCTTCTTCGCCAGGTACTTCTTGGCGTTGTCGGTCAGCTCCAGCCCCATGTCCTTGTTGCGCAGCTGGGTCTCGATCCGGGCGATCATGATGTCCACGATCGAGAGGATCTCGGTCTGCCGCAGCTGGTGGAACACGATGGTGTCGTCGATCCGGTTGAGGAACTCCGGCCGGAAGTGCTGCTTCAGCTCGTCGTTGACCTTCTGCTTCATCCGGTCGTAGTTGGACTCCGAGTCCTCCGACGCCTGGAAGCCCAGCGACACGGCCTTGGCGACGTCCCGGGTGCCGAGGTTGGTGGTCAGGATGATGACCGTGTTCTTGAAGTCCACGATCCGGCCCTGGCCGTCGGTCAGCCGCCCGTCCTCCAGGATCTGGAGGAGGGTGTTGAAGACGTCCGGGTGGGCCTTCTCGATCTCGTCGAAGAGGACCACGGAGAACGGCCGACGCCGCACCTTCTCGGTCAGCTGCCCGCCCTCGTCGTACCCGACGTAGCCGGGAGGGGCACCGACGAGCCGGGACACCGTGTACCGGTCGTGGAACTCGGACATGTCGAGCTGGATGAGGGCGTCCTCGCTGCCGAACAGGAACTCCGCGAGCGCCTTGGACAGCTCGGTCTTACCCACGCCGGACGGGCCGGCGAAGATGAACGAGCCGGACGGGCGCTTCGGGTCCTTCAGGCCGGCCCGGGTGCGCCGGATGGCCTTCGAGACGGCCTTGACCGCGTCCTCCTGGCCGATGACGCGCTTGTGCAGCTCGTCCTCCATGCGGAGCAGGCGGGAGGTCTCCTCCTCGGTCAGCTTGTAGACCGGGATGCCGGTCCAGTTGCCCAGGACCTCGGCGATCTGCTCGTCGTCGACCTCGCTGACGACGTCGAGGTCGCCGGCCTTCCACTCCTTCTCCCGCTGCGCCTTCTGGCCCAGCAGCTGCTTCTCCTTGTCGCGGAGCTGCGCGGCGCGCTCGAAGTCCTGCGCGTCGATCGCGGACTCCTTGTCGCGGCGCACCTGCGCGATGCGCTCGTCGAAGTCCCGCAGGTCCGGCGGCGCGGTCATCCGGCGGATCCGCATCCGCGCGCCCGCCTCGTCGATCAGGTCGATCGCCTTGTCCGGCAGGAAGCGGTCGGAGATGTATCTATCGGCCAGAGTTGCGGCGGCCACGAGGGCGGCGTCGGTGATCGAGACGCGGTGGTGCGCCTCGTACCGGTCGCGCAGGCCCTTCAGGATCTCGATCGTGTGCGCCAGGGACGGCTCACCCACCTGGATCGGCTGGAACCGCCGCTCCAAGGCGGCGTCCTTCTCCAGGTGCTTGCGGTATTCGTCGAGCGTCGTGGCGCCGATGGTCTGCAGCTCGCCACGGGCCAGCATCGGCTTGAGGATCGACGCCGCGTCGATCGCGCCCTCCGCCGCGCCCGCGCCGACGAGGGTGTGAATCTCGTCGATGAACAGGATGATGTCGCCCCGGGTGCGGATCTCCTTGAGCACCTTCTTCAGGCGCTCCTCGAAGTCACCCCGGTAGCGGGAGCCGGCGACCAGCGCGCCCAGGTCGAGGGTGTAGAGCTGCTTGTCCTTCAGCGTCTCCGGGACCTCGCCCTTGATGATCTTCTGGGACAGGCCCTCCACGACGGCGGTCTTGCCGACGCCGGGCTCACCAATCAGCACCGGGTTGTTCTTGGTGCGGCGGGACAGCACCTGCATGACCCGCTCGATCTCCTTCTCCCGCCCGATGACCGGGTCGAGCTTGCCCTCGCGGGCAGCCTGGGTCAGGTTCCGACCGAACTGGTCCAGCACCAGGCTGGTCGACGGCGCGGCCTCGCCCGTCGTCGTGCCGGCCGCCGCGGGCTCCTTGCCCTGGTAGCCGGAGAGGAGCTGGATCACCTGCTGGCGGACCCGGTTGAGGTCGGCCCCGAGCTTCACCAGGACCTGGGCGGCGACGCCCTCGCCCTCGCGGATCAGGCCGAGCAGGATGTGCTCCGTGCCGATGTAGTTGTGGCCGAGCTGCAGCGCCTCGCGCAGCGACAGCTCCAGGACCTTCTTCGCCCGCGGCGTGAACGGGATGTGCCCGCTCGGCGCCTGCTGGCCCTGACCGATGATCTCCTCGACCTGCTGACGCACACCCTCCAGCGAGATCCCCAGACTCTCCAGGGCCTTCGCCGCGACACCCTCACCCTCGTGGATCAGGCCCAGCAGGATGTGCTCCGTACCGATGTAGTTGTGGTTGAGCATCCGGGCCTCTTCCTGGGCCAGGACGACAACCCGTCGCGCTCGGTCGGTGAACCGCTCGAACATGCCCTCGTGCTCCTCACGTGCCGTGCGCCTTGATGGTCAGATCTCGGCGGGGCCGGTGCGCGGACGTCCGGGACGGGCGTCCTTGCCTCATTACTCTATCGCCGCGGACCGACTCCGCTGAGGTCGTGTGTCCTCCGCGGGGGTCCGGTACGCGTCGTTTTAGCCAACCGTCCGCGCTCAGGGCGTGTTCCGGGGTCTCCGCGTGTACGCGCAGAGCGAAATTCGGACGGGCGGTGGGACCCGGCTGCGGGCCTCCCCGCGGGCCCGCAGCCGCCCTCCGGAGACCCGGGTCGGGCGGCGGTTCGGCCGGGCCGACGAGCGGACCAGGCCGACGGCCGGTTGTCCACAGGCTGTGGACGAGTTTTCCACCGGTTGTGGACAACGCCGCGGCGGAGCGGGTTCTTCCCGGCGGGGTGACACGGCGACGCCGGCCCGGAGGTGTGCTCCGGTCCGGCGTCGGTGTCGCCCGTGTCGGGGTTGTCCCGCCGAGGGCCTTGTCGCACCCGGCGACTGCGGCGGTCACCCGGGACCGCCTCGGCGCTCAGCGCTTCGCGTGGAACTCGTCGACGATCTCCTGGGGGATGCGCCCCCGGTCGGAGATCTCCTTGCCCTCCCGCTTGGCCCACGCCCGGATCGCCTTGTTCTGCTCACGGTCGGCGGTGGCGCCGCCCCGGCCGCGCGCAGCCCGCCCGCCGACCACCACGCCGCCCCGGCCCACCTTGGTGCCGTTGGCGACGTAGGGCGAGAAAACCTCCCGCAATTTCTCGGCGTTCGTGGCGGACAGGTCGATCTCGTACTGAACGCCGTCGAGCGCGAACTTGACGGTCTCGTCAGCGTCCCCGCCGTCCAGGTCATCGACCAGCTTGTGAATGATCTGCTTGGCCACGTCCCACATTCCTTTCGAGCAGGGTGATCCTGCAAACTGAGAGCACAATAACCCGCCCGATGCTTGCCTCGTCAATAGGATGCGGTAACTGCCCCTAGCGGTGTGGCCGGTCGGCTACTCCGCGCGGACCAACGGGAAGAGGATGGTTTCCCGAATTCCCAGGCCCGTCAGCGCCATCAACAGCCGGTCGATTCCCATTCCCATGCCGCCGGCCGGGGGCATTCCGTACTCCATGGCCCGGAGAAAGTCCTCGTCGAGCCGCATGGCCTCGTCGTCGCCGCGCGCCGCGAGCTGGGCCTGGGCGACGAGCCGCTCCCGCTGCACGACCGGGTCGACCAGCTCCGAGTACGCGGTGCCCAGCTCGAACCCGAGGACGTAGAGGTCCCACTTCTCGGCCAGCCCCGGCTCGCTGCGGTGGGCCCGGGTCAGCGGGCTGGTCTCCTCCGGGTAGTCCCGCACGAACGTCGGCGCCTGGAGCCCCGGCACGACCAGTTCCTCGAACAGCTCCTCGGCGAGCTTGCCCGGCCCCCACTTCGGGTCGACGGCCAGGCCGACCTTGTCGGCGTACTCGACGAGGCGGGCCCGCTCGGTGCGGACGGTGACCTCTTCACCGAGCGCCTCCGAAAGCACCCCGAAGAGCGTCACGGAGCGCCACTCGCCGCCCAGATCGAACTCGCGGCCATCCGCGTGCGTCACCACGGTCGAGCCGCCGACCGCGATCGCGGCCTCCTGCACCAGATTACGGGTCAGCGACGCCATCGTGTCGTAGTCGCCGTACGCCTCGTAGGCCTCCAGCATCGCGAACTCGGGCGAGTGCGAAGAGTCGACGCCCTCATTACGGAAGTTACGGTTGATCTCGAACACCCGATCGACGCCGCCGACCACGGCGCGCTTGAGAAACAGTTCCGGTGCGATTCGCAGATACAGATCGGTGCTCAACGCATTGCTGTGGGTCACGAATGGCCGGGCCGCCGCACCGCCGTGCAGCAACTGGAGCATCGGCGTCTCCACCTCGACGAAGCCCTGCCCGTGGAGGCAGTCGCGCAGGCTCCGCACGGCAGCGGCCCGCGTACGCACCATCTGCCGCGCCTGCGGGCGGACGATCAGGTCGACGTAGCGCTGGCGGACCCGGGCCTCCTCGCTGAGCGGCTTGTGCGCCACCGGCAGCGGGCGCAGCGCCTTCGCGGTGATCGCCCACTGCTCGGCCAGCACCGACAGCTCGCCGCGCCGGCTGGTGATCACCTCGCCGGTCACCCCGACGTGGTCGCCCAGGTCGACGAGGCGCTTCCAGTCGTCCAGCCGCTCCGCCCCGACCCGGTCGAGGGAGAGCATCGCCTGGAGTTCGGTGCCGTCGCCGTCCCGCAACGTCGCGAAGCAGAGCTTGCCGGTGTTCCGTACGAAGATCACCCGGCCGGTGACCGAGACCCGGTCGCCCGTGGCGGTGTCGGTGGGCAGGTCGGCGTAACGCGCGCGGACCTCGGCCAGGGTGTCGGTCCGGGCGAACCCGACGGGGTACGGCTCGACGCCCTCGGCGAGCATCCGGTCCCGCTTCTCCCGGCGGACCTTCATCTGCTCGGGAAGGTCGTCGGCGGGGTCGACTGGCACGGTGTTCTGCTCGGTCACGGCACGCTTCCTCAGCTAAGGAGTTTCGGCGGGGTCAGGGCCGAGCGTACTCAAGGGCTCTGGCGGCCGTTACGGGATAACCTCCCGCCATGACCGACCCCACCGAAGCCCTGTCGTTCGGCGCGGCCGCCGCCCCAACGGGTACGGGGTGAGAGGGGTGCCCTTCTCTACCGAAAGCGTTGACAGGGGGCCCTTCCTTGCACCTCACACGTTGCGGTCGTAGACCATGCGCAGGCCGATGAGAGTGATCATCGGCTCGTGGTGGGTGATGGTGCGGCACTCGCCGATCACCACCGACGCCAGCCCCCCGGTGGCGATCACCGCCCGCACCTCGCCCAGCTCCTCGGTCATCCGCTCGACGATCCGGTCGACCTGCCCGGCGAAGCCGAAGTAGAGCCCCGACTGGAGACACTCGACGGTGTTCTTGCCGATCACCGAGCGTGGCTTGGCCGCCTCCACCTTGCGCAGCTGGGCGGCGCGGGCCGCGAGCGCGTCGAAGGAGATCTCGATGCCGGGGGCGAACGCGCCGCCGAGGAACTCCCCCCGGCCGCTGATCACGTCGAAGTTGGTGGTGGTGCCGAAGTCGACCACGATCGACGGCCCGCCGAACAGCGTGTACGCCGCGAGCGTGTTGACCACCCGGTCGGAGCCGACCTCCTTCGGGTTGTCGATCGCCAGTTGCACGCCGGTGCGTACCCCCGGCTCGACGATGACGCTCGGCAGGTCGGCGTAGTAGCGGGCGAGCATCGTCCGCAGCGAGCGCAGCGCGGCCGGCACCGTCGAGCAGGCGGCCACCCCGGTGATCTCCACGGCGTCACCGGCGAGCAGCCCCCGGAACATCAGCCCGAGCTCGTCCGCCGTGGAACGGGCGTCGGTCTTGATCCGCCAGGAGTGCACCAGCTTGTCGCCGTCGAAGGTCGCCAGCACGGTGTTGGTGTTTCCGATGTCGATGCAGAGCAGCACGCACGCAGCCTAGACGCGCGGAGGTTCACCGGGGGCGCAGGTCCAGCGCGACGTCCAGGATCGGCGAGGAGTGCGTCAGCGCGCCGACCGAGAGGTAGTCCACGCCGGTCGCCCCGTACTCCGCCACCACGTCGAGGGTCAGCCCGCCGGTCGCCTCCAGCTCCGCCCGGTCCCCCACCGCGGCCACCACCTCGCGCAGCGTCGCCGGGGTCATGTTGTCCAGCAGCAGGAAGTCGGCGCCCGCCTCCACGGCCTCCAGCGCCTCGGCGAGGGTGTCCACCTCCACCTGCACCGCCACGCCGGGGAAGACCTCCCGGACCCGCCGGTAGGCCGCCGCGACACCGCCGGCCGCGAACTTGTGGTTGTCCTTGATCATGGCGACGTCGTACAGGCCCATCCGCTTGTTGGTGCCGCCGCCGGCCCGCACCGCGTACTTCTCCAGCGCCCGCAGGCCCGGGGTGGTCTTGCGGGTGTCCAGCACGGTCGCCTTCGTGCCGGCCAGCGCGTCCGCCCAGGCCCGGGTGTGGGTGGCCACCCCGGACATCCGGCAGAGCAGGTTGAGCGCCGTGCGCTCGGCGGTGAGCAGCAGCCGGGTCGGCCCGGCCACCGTCGCCAGCACGTCGCCGCGGGCCACCCGCTGCCCGTCGTGGGCCACGACCGACACCTCGACGGTACGGCCACCGCCCGCCTTCGCGCCGGCAGCCGGCCCGGCACCGGGGCCGGCCGGGAAGCCGGTCACCTCGGCGGCCAGCTCGAACGCGGCGGCCGCCACGGCCAGCCCCGCGACCACCCCGTCGGCGCGGGCGACCAGGTCGGCCGTGTCGGTCTGGGTCGCCGGGATCGTGGCGACGCTGGTGACGTCGAGGAAGTCCGGGCCGAGGTCCTCGGCGAACGCGGTGACGAGCACCCGCCGTACCTCGGCCGGGTCCAGCCCGGCCGCCCGCAGCGCCTGCTCCGTCGTGTCCCTCATCGCTCTCCAGCCTCCCAGCGAGACGTCAGCCTGCCCTGCGCCCCGACCTCGGCGACCAGGTGGCCCCGCCACCGCTCGTCCGCCGTCGGGTGGTCTTCCCGCCAGTGGCAACCCCGGGTCTCCTGGCGGGCGTACGCGGCGGCGACCAGCGCCGACGCCACCGTGATCAGGTTCGTGGCCTCCCAGTCGGCGGTGCGCGGGGTGCCCCGGCCGGAACCCAGCTCGCCCAGCTCCGTGGCGGTGGCGGCGAGCGTGTCCGCCGAGCGCAGCACCCCGGCGCCCCGGGTCATCGCCCGTTGCAGCGCGGGCGTCCCCTCGGCGGGCACCACCCAGCCGCCCCCGCCGGCCCACGCGCCGCCCTCGGCGGGCCGGGCCTGCTCGGGCAGGCCGGCGGCGATGTCCTCGGCGATCCGGCGGGAGAACACCAGCCCCTCCAGCAGCGAGTTGCTGGCCAGCCGGTTCGCGCCGTGCACGCCCGTGCAGGCCACCTCGCCGCAGGCGTACAGGCCGGGGATGGAGGTGCGACCGCGCAGGTCCGTGCGGACGCCGCCCGAGGCGTAGTGGGCGGCCGGGGCGACCGGGATCAGGTCGGTGGCCGGGTCGACGCCGATGGCCAGGCAGGAGGCGACGATGGTCGGGAAGCGCCCGGCCAGGAAGTCGCCGCCGAGGTGCCGGGCGTCGAGGTAGACGTGGTCGGCGCCGGTGGCCAGCATGACCCGGTGGATGCCCTTGGCCACCACGTCCCGGGGGGCCAGTTCCGCCAGCTCGTGCTGGCCGACCATGAACCGCTTGCCGTCGCCGTCGACGAGGTGCGCGCCCTCGCCGCGCAGCGCCTCGGAGACGAGCGGCTGCTGCGCCCGGCCGGCCCCCGGCACGCCGGCGCCGGCCGGGGTGATCAGCGCCGTGGGGTGGAACTGGACGAACTCCACGTCGGTGACCGCCGCGCCGGCCCGCATGGCCAGCGCCACGCCGTCGCCGGTGGAGACGGCCGGATTGGTGGTGGCGGAGAAGACCTGCCCCATCCCGCCGGTGGCGAGCACCACCGCGCGGGCCAGCAGCGCGCCGACGCCGTCCTCGCTGCCCTCGCCGAGCACGTGCAGGGTGATCCCGCAGGCCGGGCCGAGCCCGCCGGGCCCGTCGCCGGGGGCGCGCAGCAGGTCGAGCACGAGGGCGTGTTCGACCAGCCGGATCCACGGGTCGCGGCGGACCGCCGCGTGCAGGGCCCGCTGCACCTCCGCGCCGGTGGCGTCCCCGCCGGCGTGCACGATCCGGTCGGCCCGGTGCCCGCCCTCCCGGGTGAGCATGAGCGAGCCGTCGGGGTGGCGGTCGAACTCCGCGCCGATGCGCATCAGCTCCCGCAGCCGGGTCGGCCCCTCCTCCACCAGCACCCGCACGGCGGCGGGGTCGCACAGCCCCACCCCGGCGACCTCGGTGTCGAAGGCGTGCGCGGCCGGGGTGTCCGCCGGGTCGAGCACGGCGGCGATGCCGCCCTGGGCCCAGCGGGTCGAGCCGTCGTCGATGTTGACCTTGGTGACCACGGTGACGTGCAGGCCGGCCTCGCGCAGGTGCAGCGCGGCGGTCAGCCCGGCCACCCCGGAGCCGACCACGATCACGTCGGTGGTCTCCACCCAACCGGGCGCGGGCGCGGCCAGCATCGTCGGCAGGACGGGCAGGTCGACGGTCGGTAGGTCCATGAGCACAGTCAACCCGAACGCCGTTCACCTCGGGCGGCGGGGGCGGGACGAGTGGTTTGGGCTACCCCGGGCGCCCGGCGTGCCCTGCGTCCGGGTCGGGCGGGGGGCGTCGCCGCGCCCGGCCGACGGGGCGGCGGTCACTTCGTCCGGATTGGGAGGCCGGCCGGGCCCGCGCCCTTCAGGGAGGCGGTCACCGTGCGGTCGCTGAGCCACAGGTAGCAGCGGACCCCCCGGTCGCCGACCCGCCAGCGCCCCGCGCCCGGCGGGCGCACCACCAGGCCGCTGCGGTAGCGCAGGTCGTCGTCGTCCGGCACCCCCGCGTACCGGGCCAGGACGGTGCGGCAGCCGGTGTAGAAGGGAAGCCAGTCGGCGTCCCGGGTTGGGTACGGCTTGTCCGGCGCCTTCCACACCCCGACGAACTCGGCGTCGTGCCGGGTGGCGCACTCCACCGGCTTCAGCACCTGCGCGCCGCGCCGCCCGACGTTGTCGCTGCGCTGGCAGCCCAGCCGCAGCGGGGAGGGCCCCTTCAGGGCGTCCCGCAGGCTGCCGGTGCGGGTGACCGGCGTCGCGCCCGCCTCGGCGGTGCTGACCTCGGTCAGGTCGCAGCGGTACCAGCGGGCCCCGGACGTCCAGCCCGTCTTCGACGGCACCGCCACGGCCAGCCGGAGCCGGCCGGCCCGCCAGTCGTCCCCCACGTACGCGGTGGCCTTCGTGTCGCAGTCGGCGAACGGGGCGCGCAGCTCGGGCGAGCCGCTGCCGGGCGGGGCGGCCCGGTCGGCCGGGAACGCGCCGACGTGCACGGTCTCCACCCGGTGCGGCAGCGCGCAGTCGACCGGCGCGTACGCCGACAGGGGCAGCACGTCGACGAAGTCGGCCACCTGGCAGACCTCGGCGGCCGGGGTGAACGGGCCCGCCGGCCGCGGGGCGGCCCAGTCGTCGGTGAGGTCGCCGTCGAGGCCCGCCTGGCCCCCACAGCCGGCCAGCACGACCGCCGTGACCAGGGCGGCGCACACGCTCGTCAACGCACGACGCATCGGGCCTCCCCAACCACCAGCTCGCGACGGGACCCAAGAGTATCCAGGGATGACCATCGGTGACATACCGCGTACGGGCAGACATCCGCGTCGACTGCGGGGGTCGACCCGGACGCCCGGCGGCGCGGGCGGCGGGGATCCGGCCGGGGCGGCCCGGGTCAGCCGACGACGGCCAGCGGGCTCGGAACCGGGTCGCCGGCGGTGCCCGGGGCGGCCGCGGCCGGGTCGGCGCCCAGCTCGACCACCCGGTTGTCGGCGTCGACGTGCACCACCCGGGGCCGGTACGCCCGCGCCTCGGCGTCGTCGAACTGCCCGTACGAGATCAGGATGACCAGGTCGCCCGGGTGCACGAGGTGGGCGGCGGCGCCGTTGATGCCGATCACGCCGCTGCCCCGCTCGCCGGGGATCACGTACGTCTCCAGCCGGGCGCCGTTGGTGACGTCCACGATCGCCACCTGCTCGCCGGGGAGCAGGTCGGCCGCGTCGAGCAGGTCCTCGTCCACGGTCACCGAGCCCACGTAGTGCAGGTCGGCCTGGGTCACCGTGGCCCGGTGGATCTTCGACTTGAGCATGGTGCGGAACATCGGGGTGCCTTGCCTTTCGCGGGGCGGGAGGACGGGTCAGGGTCGGGGGGCGAGCCGGATCGCCACGTTGTCGATCAGGCGGGTGGTGCCGACCCTGGCCGCGATCAGCAGCCGGGCCGGCCCGGGGGGCGGCCCGGGTTCCAGGTCGGCGTCGGTGAGCGCCACGTAGTCGACCTCGACCCCGGGCGGGCCGTCGCCCAGCGCCCGGTGCACGGCGGCCAGCACCTCGCCGCCGGGCTCGCCCCGGTCGGCTGCCGCCGCGCCGGCCCGCAGCGCGGCGGACAGGGTCAGCGCGGCCTCCCGCTCGGGGGGCGAGAGGTAGCGGTTACGGCTGGACAGGGCCAGCCCGTCCGGCTCCCGCACGGTCGGCACGCCGACCACCTCGACGGGCACGTCGAAGTCCCGGGCCATCCGCCGCACCAGGGTGAGCTGCTGGTAGTCCTTCTCGCCGAAGAACGCCAGGTCGGGGCGGGTGAGGTGGAACAGCTTCAGCACCACGGTGAGCACCCCGTGGAAGAAGCCGGGCCGGCTCAGGCCCTCCAGGTCGTCGGCGAGCCGACCCGGGTCCACCCGCACGAGGGGCTCGCCGTACGGGTACACCTCGCCCCGGTCCGGCGCGAAGACCACGTCGGCACCGGCCCGCCGGCAGACCTCCAGGTCCGCCTCCAGGGTGCGCGGGTAGCGGTCGAAGTCCTCGTTCGGCCCGAACTGGAGCGGGTTCACGAAGATCGTCACCAGCACGTGGTCGGCCCGCTCCCGGGCGGCGCGCAGCAGCGTCTCGTGGCCGGCGTGCAGCGCGCCCATGGTCATCACCACGCCGACGGTGCCGGTCAGGGCGGCGCGCGCCTTCGCCAGCTCCGCGCGGGTCCGCACCAGCTCCGTCATGCGTGCCTCACCTCTCGTCGGGTCCCGCCGAGCACGTCGAGCAGCGGCGCGGCGTCCGCCGGGCGCAGCCGGCCCGACGCGATGGCCCGGTCCGCCGTGCGCCGGGCCAGGGCCAGGTAGGCCGCGACCGACTCGGGCGCGGTCGCCGCCAGCCGCTCCAGGTGCCGGCGTACGGTGCCGGCGTCGCCCCGGGACACCGGGCCGGTCAGCGCGTCGTCGCCGAGGCGCAGGGCGTTCTCCAGCGCCGCCCGCAGCAGCGGGGCGAGCACCTTCTCCGGCTGGCCCACCCCGGCGTCGCGCAGCCGGTCGGCCGCCTCGTTGACCAGGGTCACCAGGTGGTTGGCGCCGTGCGCCAGCGCCGCGTGGTAGAGCGGGCGGTCGGCCTCCCCCACCCACTCGGGCACCCCGCCGAGGTCGGCCACCAGCCGGGCGGCCAGCGGGCGCAGCTCGGCCGGCGCGGTCACGCCGTACGAGATGCCGGCGAGCCGGCCGAGATCGTCGGGCGTACCGGTGAAGGTCATCGCCGGGTGCAGGGCCAGCGGGCGGGCCCCGACGGCGGCGGCGGGGGCGAGGACGCCCAGCCCGTGCGCGCCCGAGGTGTGCGCGACCACCTGGCCGGGGCGCAGCGCCCCGGTCTCGGCGAGGCCGGCCACCACCGCCGCGAGCTCGTCGTCGGGCACGGCGACCAGCAGCAGGTCGGTCGCGGCACGGGCCACGGAGGTGGCGGAACGGTTGGCGGCGTCGGGCAGCAGCAGGGCGATGCGGGCCTTGGTCGCCCCGGAGACGCCGGAGGCGGCGACCACCCGGTGCCCGGCGGCGGCGAGCGCCGCGCCCAGCACGGCGCCGACCCGGCCGGCGCCGAGGACGCCGACGGTCAGCACGCGGGGAAAGGAGAGTGTGGCGCCGCCCGAGGGTGCGACGGCCCGCGCGGGGGCGGCCGGACGCGGGCGCAGCGGTGCGCTCATGGCAACGATCCAGTCCTCGAAGGGGGTACCGGTCGATGGCAAGTATGCGCCGCGGTGAAGAGGTCGCAACAAGAAGGTGTGAAAACCTTCACCGCCGGCGCGGGCCGGGCCGCCGCAGGGTGCCACGGCGGCCCGGCCCGGCCACGGTCACCGGCCGCGCAGGAAGCCGGCGTCGACGAACTTGAAGTCGGTGTCCGGGCGTGCCTCGCCGTCCCCGCCCGGGGTCTCCGGGGTGTTCCGGCCGTCGTGCACCACCAGCAGCCCGCCGGGGAAGCCCGGCAGCGGGGTCGCGGTCACCGCCGCGCCGTCGCACTCCTGCGAGCCGTCCACCGCGCCGTCGACCACCGCGAAGCGGCCCGTCGGGCGGCCGGTGCGCCGGTCGTACGTGTGGAACGTGTCGTCGCCCTGCGCGGAGACGACCAGGGTGCCGGTCAGGCGGCCCGTCCGGTAGATCGTCAGCCCCTCCACGTCCTGCGCGATCCGACCGCCGAACCCGGGGTCGGCCGGGTAGTCGGTCACGCAGTCGTCCTCCGCCGGGTCGAACGCCGCCGGCACGCCGTACTCGCGGACCCGCTCGACCAGCTTCGGAGCCCCGGCGAACCGGCCGCCCGCGAGCCGGGTCCGCCACAGGCCCACCTTCTCCTGCGCCAGGTGCACCACGCCGGTGTCCGGGTCCACCACGGTCCCCTCCACCTGCGGGCCGTCGCCCGGGTCGGTGCACGGCGACCAGGCGGTGCCGTCGGGCAGGGTGAACGCCGACGGCAGCGTCAGCCGGTCCACCGGCCGGTAGGTGACCCGCCCGGCGCGCTCGACCAGCCGGAACACCCCCACCTCCGGGGTGCTGCGCCGGCTCACCACCGCGTACGCGGCACCGGCCGGGTCGACGTAGGTGCCCAGCCCGTACGCGGTGCGCTGCACGTCGACCTCGGCCTGGTCCCGGCTGAACGCGTACGGCACGCCCGGCGCGGTCACGTCGGTGAGCAGCCGGGTCGCCGGGTCGATCCGGTAGAACCGGAGCTGGTCGCGCCCCCGGTCGGTGACCACCGCCAGGTCGACCCGCTGCCCGCCGAGCCGGAACCCGGCCACCAGGTCGACGTTGTTGAACCGGCCGGACTCGTCGTCGGGGCCCGGGGCGGGCGGGGTGGCGATCGCCTGCCGCTCGCGGGCGGCCAGGTCGTAGACCCGCAGGCCGCCGTTCTTGGCGGTGGCGATCACGAGGCTGCCGGCCCGGTCGGTCGGGTGCACCCAGATCGCGGGGTCGTCGGCGTCGGCGTCGCCGCCGGCTTCGTCGTCGTACAGGCTGGGGGTCTCGGCCACCGCCCGCACCGCGCGCAGCGCGTCGTCCCGGGCGGGGGCGGCGGCGGCACCGGAGGCGGCCAGCAGCAGCGGTACGGCCACCAGCGCGGGGATCGCGATTCGTCTCATGCCCGCAGACCGTAGGGTCGGCACGGTGACGGACCCTGAACGCGGGATGAACTCCACGGCACTGCGCTGGCGGGACGCGATGGAACGTGCCCTGTACGGGCCGGCGGGCTTCTTCGTCGCCGGGGCGGGCCCGGCCGGTCACTTCCGCACGAGCGCGCACGCCTCCCCGGCGTTCGCGGCGGCGGTGTTCCGGCTCGTCACGCGGCTCGACGCCGCCCTCGGGTTCCCCACGCCGTTCGACATCGTGGACGTGGGCGCCGGCCGGGGCGAGCTGCTGCGCGCCCTGGCCACCCTGGCCGACGAGGCGGCCGGGTCCCTCAGCAGCCGCCTGCGCCTCACGGCCGTGGAACTGGCCCCCCGCCCGCCGGACCTGCCTCCGGCCATCGGCTGGACGACCGAGACCCCGACGGGAATCACCGGCCTGCTGTTGGCCACCGAATGGCTGGACAACGTCCCCGTCGATGTGGCCGTCCCCACCGAAACCGGCTGGCGCTACCAGCTGGTGAACCCGAGCACGGGCGAGGAGACCCCAGGCCCCCCACTGACCGATGAGGACCACACCTGGCTGACCCACTGGCACCCCACCCACCCCACCCCCACCCCCACCCCAGGCCCGGTGATCAAGAGGTTTGCGTCAGCGGAAGGGCCCGAACCTGACGCAAACCTCTTGATCACCGAGTACGGGGGGCGGGTTGAGGTGGGGCGGGGGCGGGATCTGGCCTGGGCCGGGGTCGTGGGGCGCCTGCGGCGGGGGGTGGCGCTGGGCGTGGACTACGGGCACCTGCGTCAGGCGCGGCCGGTGGGCGGGACGCTGACCGGATACCGGGGCGGGCGGCAGGTGCCGCCGGTGCCGGACGGGTCGTGCGACGTCACCGCCCACGTGGCCATGGATTCCGTCGCCGCCGCCGGTGAGCGGGTCGCCGGGTGCGCGTACACCCTGGTGTCGCAGCGGGAGGCGCTGCGGGCGCTCGGGGCCGACGGCGGGCGACCGCCGCTGAGCCTGGCCGGCACCGACCCGGCCGGCTACGTGCGGGCGCTCGCCGCCGCGTCGGCGGTGGCCGAGCTGACCGACCCGGCCGGGCTCGGCGGGCACTGGTGGCTGCTCCAGCCGGTCGGCGTCGCCGTCGATGCGCTCATGGCACGATGACGGGCATGACCACGGACACCGGTGACCTGCGCGAGCTGACCGTCGGCACCGGGGCCGGCGGCGAGCAGCTCGGCACCGACATGGTGCTCAACATCGGCCCGCAGCACCCCTCCACGCACGGCGTGCTGCGGCTCAGGCTGGTGCTCGACGGGGAACGGGTGGTCGCCGCCGAACCGATCGTCGGGTACATGCACCGGGGCGCGGAGAAGCTGTTCGAGGTGCGCGACTACCGGCAGATCATCGTGCTCGCCAACCGGCACGACTGGCTGTCGGCGTTCTCCAACGAGCTGGGCGTGGTGCTCGCCGTCGAGCGGCTCATGGGCATGGAGGTGCCCGAGCGGGCCACCTGGCTGCGGATGGCCCTGGCCGAGCTGAACCGGGTGCTCAACCACCTGATGTTCCTCGGGTCCTACCCGCTGGAGATCGGCGCGATCACCCCGGTCTTCTACGCGTTCCGGGAGCGGGAGACCATCCAGGCGGTCATGGAGGAGGTCTCCGGCGGCCGGATCCACTACATGTTCAACCGGGTCGGCGGGCTCAAGGAGGAGGTGCCGGCGGGCTGGACCGGCCGGGCCCGCGCCGCCATCGGCGAGGTGCGCCGCCGCCTGCCGGACCTGGACAACCTGATCCGGCGCAACGAGATCTTCCTGGCCCGCACCGTCGGGGTGGGCGTGCTGTCGGCCGCCGACGCCGCCGCGTTCGGCGCGTCCGGGCCCGTCGCCCGCGCCTCCGGGCTCGACCTGGACCTGCGCCGCGACGAGCCGTACCTGGCCTACGACCAGCTCGACGTGCCGGTGGTGACGAAGACCGCCGGGGACTGCCACGCCCGGTTCGAGGTGCTGCTCGACCAGGTGTACGTCTCGCTCGACCTCGCCGAGCGGTGCCTGGAGCGGGTGGACCGGCTCACCGGGCCGGTGAACACCCGGCTGCCGAAGGTGGTGAAGGCCCCCGAGGGGCACACGTACGCGTGGACGGAGAACCCGCTCGGCATCAACGGCTACTACCTGGTGTCGCGGGGCGAGAAGACGCCGTGGCGGCTGAAGCTGCGCACCGCGTCGTACGCGAACGTGCAGGCGCTGGCCACCCTGCTGCCGGGGTGCCTGGTGCCGGACCTGATCGCGATCCTCGGCTCGATGTTCTTCGTGGTGGGAGACATCGACAAGTAACGGGTCGCCCGGTCCTGACCGGCCCGTGCCGCCGGTCAGCGCCAGTGGTCGGCCGGGCGGGCAGCGCCGGCGCGGGGCGTCTCGTCGCGGGGCGGGTACCCGTACCGCTGCCCGTCGGCGCGCTGGTGCCGGCTGGGCCGGGCCGGCTCGGGTTCCGCCGCGCCCCACTGCTCCGCCGGCGGTGCCTCGCGTTGGGCCGGCGGTCGCCACCCGGCCGCCGGGGCCTCGCGCTGTGCCGGCTCGGCCGACCACGCGTCACGCGGTGCCGGCGGCCGCCACTGCGCCGGCACCGGCACGCCGCCCGCCGGCAGCGCCGGGGAGGCCGGCTCCGACCACGTCCCGCGGTCCCAGTCCGTGCCGCTGCCCGGCTCCGCGCGGCCGGGCCGACCGTCCGGGCCCGCGCCGCTGCGGTCCGCGTCCGGCCAACCGCCCGACCGGTCGGTCCCCGGTCCGGCAGCGGCGGCGTCCCACCAGCGGTCCACCGGGCCTCCCTCCGGGTGGGGGTCGCCCTGCCGGACCGCCGCCCAGCGGTCCTCCACCCGGTATCCGCTGCCGGTCGCGTCGGCGTGCGCCGTGGCCCGGCGCTCACCGACCCGGACCTCCCGGCCCCGGTCGTCGTCGCGTACCTCCGCCCACCGGTCGCCGGCCTCCGCCTCGGACCACTGGCCCGAGGCGGCGGGCGCGGGCGAGGACGCGGGGGCGCGGTCCGCCTCGTACCGACCCGCCGCGCCGCCGCCGGCCGGCACACCGCCGTAGACGCCCCGCGCCTCCGGCTGCACGGGCGCGCTCCAAGCCTGGGGGCGGGGGGCGTGGGCCGGCTCGTCCCGGGAGGGCGGCTGCCGCGCCCAGGCGCGGTCGTCGAACGGCTCCGGGTCGACCTGGGCAGGGTCCCGGTGGGCGTCGGCACCCCGCACGTGGGCGGCCGGGTCGGCGTGCCCGGCCCACGACCGGCCCTCCGGTTCGCCGGTCGCCGGTCGTCGGCCGCCGGCCCACGACCGCTCCGGGGAAGGCGGTGACCACCGGTCGTCCGCAGCCGGGGACCACCCGTCGCCGTAACCTCCGGGAGCCGGTGACCAGCGCTCGCCGCCGTAGCCGCCGTAGCCGCCCGTTGCCGGGTCCGGCCCGTCGACGACGGTGTGCCGGGTGGTGACGTGCACGGTCTCCGTGTGCCGGACCATGCCGACCGGGCGCGGGGCCGGGGCGGCGGCCGGGGCCGGCGCGGGGTCGGGGGCGGCCGGCTGCGGCACCCGGATGCCCGGCTCGGCCGGGCGGGCCGACGCGCCGTAGACGCCCGGCTGGGCGGGACGGTCGCCGCCGTAGACGCCCGGCTGGGCCGGACGGTCGCCGCCGTAGACGCCCGGTCGGGGCGGGCCGTCCGCGCCGTGGCGTGGGGTCGGCCGGGGGCGGTGGCCGGGGGACGCGTCGTCCGGGCGGGCGGGCGCACGGAACAGGCCCGCCGGGGCCGCGTCGGCGTCGCCGGGCGGGCCGGCGTCGGCGTACGTCTCGGCGGGCGCGACCCGGGCCCGGCCCGCACCCGCCGGCTGCGTGCCCGCCGACTGCGCAGCCGGCGGCTCGGGGTCGGCGGCGATCCCGGCCGCCGCGGCGTCCAGCCGGCGACGCAGCGCGCCGACCTGTTCCTGGGCCCGCTGGGACGCATCGAGCGCCTGGTTGCCGCGCTGGGCGGCGGCCGCGATCTCGCCGCGCAGCTCCCGGCCCAGCTGGTCGATCTCGTCCCGCAGCTCCTCGGCCTCGCCGTGCCCGCCGTCGCCGTCGGCGCGCAGCGCGATCGACAGGCCGATCAGCACCACGGCGACGATCGCCAGCACGGCGGCGAACCGCAGCGGGCCGTTGCCGTCGGCGACCAGCAGGATCAGCGCCGCGACGGGGGCCAGCGCCACGCCGATCCAGAACAGCACGGACAGCAGTCGGGGATCACGCCTGTCGGTGGCGGCAACCGGGGCGGGCATGGATGTGCAGCCTACCGAGAGTTCCGCCTACTGGGAACGCCCTGCCAGCACCGGTCGCCGGGGCCCGGTGGGGACACCGGCGACCGGTGGGCGGGTCAGCTGGCCGCGAGCGCCCCGTCGGACGAGAAGACGAGGCCGACGCTGGCGCTCCCCGTCTTCAGGGCGTTCTTGGTCTGCGGGCCGCCCGCGTCCAGCGAGCTGAACGAGCCGGCCTTGAAGTCGTAGACCTCCACCAGACCCGCCTGGCACTTCGGACGCTGCGGGCACTCCGGCGGGCCGGCCAGCACGGTCGCGCTGCCGGAGCACTTCGCCGCCAGGTCGGACAGCGTGCTCACCCCGTACTTGTCGGCGAACGCCTTGGTGACGGCGAACGCGTTCTGGTCCTGGGCGGCGGACGGCGTGCCGAAGGCGATGCCGGCCTTCTCGCCGGCGGCCTTGAGGGCGGCGACGGTCTTGTCCAGCTCCGGCGAGGAGACCGGCTGGGCGTCCTTGCCGTTGGCCTTCGTGTTGAGGAACTCGGCCATGGTCGCCGCGTACTCGGGGACGACCTGGATCTCGCCCTTCTCCAGGGCCGGCTCGTAGAGCTCCCGGTTGCCGATCTGCTGCACCTTGACCTGGTAGCCGGCGGCGGTGAGCGCGATGCGGTACAGCTCGGCGATGGTCTGGCTCTCGGTGAAGTTGCCGGCGCCGACGACGATCGTGCCGCCCGACCCCTTGGCGATGCCCTGGGTGACGTTGTTGGCCGTGACGAACTCCTCGGCGGCGACCTTGCTGGTCTTGCGGTCGACGTCGACGGCCTTGTTGAGCGCGATCAGCTTCGGCGTGTCCAGCGCGGCGGAGACCTTGTCCAGCGCCGCGAGCAGCTCCGGGGTGGCCGCCTTGGCGTTGACCGCCGGGATGACGTTGTCGGTGTTCTGGAGCTTCTTGTCGTCGGCGAGGACGACAAGCTGGTCACCGGCCACCGGGGCGCAACCCGCCCCCGACGCCCCCTGCTGCGGGGCCTCGGTGCCGGAGGAGCCGGCGTCGCCGCAGCCGGTGAGGAAACCGGCCGCCGCGAGGGCGCCGACCGCGCCGATGGCCAGCCGTGTACGTGCGCGCATCAAGCCCGCCTTCCGTGTCCCGGCGCGACCCTCCGGGCCGGCCGCGTGTCCGACGGACGATCTCCTGTCGTCGCCCGCGATCTTCCACCCAACATCCTGCCCGCCGGGACCGACAACCCGAGGCGAGGTTCGTCACCGGATCGTCACCCGAGCGTGACCCGGGCCGTCAGCTCCCGGCGACGGCGTCGGCGGCCCGGCGGTTGGCCCGCCGCCGCGCCGGGCGCAGCGGGCGCGGGGTGACCAGCCGCTCGACCAGGGCCAACACCAGCTCGACCAGCATCGCCAGCCCCGCCACCAGCAGACCGCCCGCGATGATCTGCCCGCCACCGGCGGCGATGTCCAGGCCGAAGCCGGCCCGGATGATCTGGCCCAGCCCGCCGCCGTTGACGAACGAGGCCAGCGCGGCCGTCGCCACCACCTGCACCGCCGCCGTACGGAACCCGGCGGCCAGGTACGGCACCGCCAGCGGCAGCTCCACCCGGCGCAGCACCTGCCCGCCCGACAGCCCCATCCCGCGCGCCGCGTCCCGGGCCTCCGGGTCGGTCTGCCGCACCCCCGTGTACGCGTTGGCCAGCAGCGGCGGCACCGCGAACACGGCCAGCGCGACCACCACGGCGGGCCGGCCGAACCCGAGGAAGGTCAGCGGCAGGATGGTCAGCAGGGCCAGGGTGGGGATCGCCAGGGTGACGTTGGACACCAGCACGACCAGCCCGCCGCCCCGACCGGTGTGCCCGAGCCACAGCCCGACCGGCCAGGCCACCAGGCAGCCGAGCAGCACGGCCGCGGCCGACATGCCGAGGTGTTCGCCGAGCCGGTCGAGGATGCCGCCCGGGTTGGTCCAGTTCAGCGGGTCGTTGAGCCAGAGCACCGCCTGGCCGACCGGGTTGCTCACCGGGCCCTCCCGCGCAGCCAGGGGGTGACCGCCCGGCCGAGCCCGGCGAGGACCAGGTCCAGCACCAGGGCGAGCAGGACGCAGAGCAGCGTGCCGGTCATGATCTCGGCCTTGTAGAAGTTGTTCTGGAAGCCGGCGAAGATGAGCTGGCCCAGCCCGCCCCGGCCGACCACCACGCCGACGGTCACCAGCGCCACGGTCGACACGGTGGCCAGCCGCAGGCCGGTGAGGATGCCGGGCAGCGCCAGCGGCAGCTCGATCCGCAGCAGCCGGCCCCACCGGCCGTACCCCATCCCCTCCGCCGCCTCGCGGACCTCGGGCGGCACCTGGCTCAGCCCGGCGACGGCGTTGCGGACGATGACCAGCAGCGCGTACAGCACCACCACGCTGAGCACCGTCACCGCCCCGATCCCGAGGTAGGGCGCGAGGAACGCGAACAGGGCCAGCGACGGGATCGTGTAGAGCACCCCGGTGAACGCGAGGATCGGGCCGGCGAGGGGGCGGAACCAGTGGGCCGCCACCGCGAGCGGCAGGGCCACCAGGGCGGCGATCAGCACGGCCCGGGCGGTCAGGGAGGCGTGGTCGCGCAGCGCGGCGACGATCGTGTCAGAGTTGTCCCGCACGTACTGCCAGGAGAACCACGGGTTACTCGGGTCGGCCCGGTAGCTCAGGCGGAAGGACATGCGTGGACGTTACCCCGAACACCCGGAGCGCCGCCGGACCCGAGGCGGCCGGAACCCCCGCGGCGGCCATCGCGCTGGAGGGCATCGGCAAGCGGTACCCGGACGGCACCGAGGCGGTCCGCGAGCTGAGCCTGCGGGTGCCGGCCGGCGAGCTGGTGGTGCTGATCGGGCCGTCCGGCTGCGGCAAGTCGACCGTGCTACGCATGATCAACCGGCTGATCGAGCCGACCGCCGGCCGGATCCTGCTCGGCGACGAGGACGTGACCCGCGTCGACCCGGTCGCGCTGCGCCGCCGCATCGGGTACGTCATCCAGAACGTGGGCCTGTTCCCCCACCAGACGGTCGTGGCCAACGTCGGCACCGTCCCCCGGCTGCTCGGCTGGCCCCGGGACCGGATCCGCCGCCGCAGCGAGGAACTGCTGGAGCTGGTGGGGCTCGACCCGGGCCGGTTCGGCCGGCGCTACCCGCACGAGCTCTCCGGCGGGCAGCGGCAGCGGGTCGGGGTGGCCCGCGCGCTCGCCGCCGACCCGGTGGTGCTGCTGATGGACGAGCCGTTCTCGGCGGTCGACCCGATCGTGCGGACCCGGCTGCAGGAGGAGTTCCTGCGCCTCCAGGCCGAGGTGCGCAAGACCATCGTGCTGGTCACCCACGACCTCGACGAGGCCGTCCGGCTCGGCGACCGGATCGCCGTGCTCTCCCAGGGCGGCCGGCTGGAGCAGTACGACACCCCGGCGGCCCTGCTCGCCGCGCCCGCCTCCGAGTTCGTCCGGGACTTCGTCGGCGCGGACCGGGGCATCCGGGCGCTGGCGGTCACCCCGGTCACCCGGGAGGCGCTGGAGCCGGCCCCCGCCGACCCGGCCGGGCTGCCGCAGGTCGCGCTGGGCACGTCGGCGTACGACGCGCTCGCGGTGATGCTGACCTCCGGTGCGGACCGGGTGCTGGTGACCGCCGACGGCGGGCCGGCCGGCGTGCTCACCCGGGAACGCGCGCTGGGCGCCGGCCGGGAGACGGCCTGAGTCAGGCGGGGCGGCGGGGCTGCGCAGCGGCGGTCAGGCCCGGCCGCCGAGGCTCGCCGTGCCGATGATCCAGCCGGAGAGGAAGCCGTACCCGGCCCCGGTGCCGGCGGCCTGCAGCGCGGCGAGCAGCGACGGGGCCGGCCCGAGCAGCGTGCTCAGCAGCGCGGCCAGGCCGGCGGCCAGCACGTACGCGCCCCAGCCGGAGAAGAACTGGCTCACCGACCCCTGCACCCGGGCCACCTGGGACGCGGGCAGCAGGTAGAGCAGGGCCGCCGCCAGGACCACCAGCAGGATGGCGCGCAGGTCGGTGGCGAGCACGCCCTGCCCCGAGTCGCCGGAGCCGAACCGCCACGCCGGCCAGGCCAGCAGCCGCAGGAACCAGCCGCCGGCAGACTCGGGGTCGGTGTGGTCCTCGGCCCAGCCGACGTACAGCGGGCTGCCGCAGACCGCGACGAGCAGCAGCACCGCGAGGGTGCCGGTGCCGGCCGCGGTCCCGTACCGGCTGACGGGGCCCGACCGGCTGGTGACACCCGAGCGGTTGATGGCGGCCATGAGGCGACCAGTTCCCGGCGCGCCCCGGCGGGCAAACCTGCGGACCACGGTGACCGCGCTCCGGTCAGTGCTTCATCAGGTAGTCGATGAACTTGGCCCGCAGCAGCGGCGCGGACTCCTCGTAGCCGTGCCCGGTGAGCTCCCGCCACAGCGCCGCCGCCTCGTCGATGGTCGGGCCGACGGAGTTCGGCGCGCCGTCCAGCGCGGCGGCCTCGTCGGCGTTCGGCAGGTGGCGCAGCACCGACCAGAAGAACCCGACGTCGCGCCGCTCCCGGGCCGTCGCGAACGCCCGCTCCCGCAGCTCCTCCGTGGAGAGCGCGTCCAACTCGTCGAACGTGTGCCCGCCGGTGCCGGTGGAAGGTGTCTCGGTCATGCCGCCGAGCCTAACCGGCGAGATCACCGGCGGCGCGCCGCCGCCCCCTACTCGTGCAGGTCAGCGGTCGCCAGCGTCCCAGCGCGGCGGGCGGTCGTCCCAGCGCGACGCGTCCCAGGGGTCGGTCGGGGTGTCGTCGGTGCGGGTGGGCAGGGCCGGGGGCCAGTCGCCCACCGGCGCCGGCCGGGGCACCGACCAGCCGGAGCTGATCGTGCCGTCGCCCCGGGGGACCGGCTCCGGGTCCGCGCCCGCCGTCCGGGGCCGCCCGTACGTCTCGACCAGCCGGGTGACCACCAGCCCGACGCCGAGGGCCACCCCGCCGACCGCCCACCGGCTCACGATCCAGCCCTCGGCGTCCAGCCAGGCCCGCAGGACCACGACGAGGCTGACGGCGAGCAGCGTGCCGAAGATCGCGCCCCGCCGGCCGTACGCGCTCGTGCCGCCGAGCAGCGCGATGCCGACGGCGAGCGTCGTCCAGCCCAGCCCCTCGGTGGGGACGACGGGCCCGTCGCCGTTGCTGGCGAACAGGATGCCGGCGAGCGCGGCGAACACCGTGGAGAGGACGAAGGCGAACACGACGATGGTGGCCGCCACCCCGCCCCGGCGGCGGGCCGGATCGGCCACCGGGCGGAACCGGCCGATCAGGCGGCGCACCGGGCGGATGGCCCCGAACAGTCCGCCGAGGACGGCCACGGCGGCGAAGCCGGCGAAGAGGTAGAACGCGGTGTCCCGGGGGTCGTACCCGCCCTGCACCAGCACCGGCGCGGGGCGCTGCTGGATGTAGACCACCACGCCGGCCGCGCCGGCCAGGCTCGCCGCCCAGCCGGGCACGTGCAGCAGCACCACGGCGAGCCCCACGGCCAGCCCGCCGACGGCGGCCACCGCCACGGCGTGGCCCAGCGCGACCTCGACCCCGCGGTCGCCCTGCTCGGCGACGTGCAGGGCGGCGGCGACCGCCACCGGGCCGACCGCCAGGTTCACGGCCGAGGTCCGCAGGGTCAGCCCGGCCGCCAGCACGAGCAGCCCCAGCGCCACCACGTCGACCAGCAGGGACCGCAGCCCGTCGTCACGCAGCGCGGCCGGCTCGGCCTGCCACAGCAGCCAGGTCAGTACGGCGAGGGCCGCGGCCAGCAGCAGTTCCCAGACGACGTGCACGGCGACCCGGTCGCGGCCCGGCTCGCCGTGGGCCGGGTCGTCGAAGACGTTCTCCAGCACCGACGCGGGCACGCCCGACGAGGGCTCCACGGGGTTGTGCCGGCCCGGATCCTCGTGCCCCATGACGCGTGCCCTCCCCAGGTCACGGCCGCAGGGTCCGACCCGGGCGGACCGGGGCGGCCGTTGCTCTCCGGTCGCCAGGCACGGTACCTGCGCGCCGCTCCGGGCGTAACCCCCCGTGTTCAGCGCTGACCCGGGCCGCCCTCCCGCCGGTCGGCGTCACGCTCGTCCTCGGGCCGCTCCGGCACCCGGCAGGACCGCTCCAGCCACAGCGCGGCGGCCACCAGGGCGAGTGCCGCGAGCAGGCCGGCACCGGCGGCCGGGCGGTCCTCTGCGGCGGCCCGGGTGGGCTCGACGAAGAGCCACCCGGTCAGCCCGGCGCACCAGCCGGCGAAGATCGCCCCGGCCAGGGCGGACGCCTTCGCCAGCACCACGAACCGGGCCACCAGCAGCGGATTGACCGGGTCGCGCCCCGGCCGGCGCTCGATCCGGCTGCGGGTGTTGACCGCCGCGTACGCCTCCAGCACCGCCAACGCGGCCAGCGTGACCACCGGCAGCCAGGGCAGCCGCGGGAAGCCGCCGTAGAGGGTGCTGATCAGCAGCCAGGCCACCGCCGCGGCGGCCAGGCCGGCGACGACCAGGGTGGAGATCCGGGTGGGGCCCATCCTGGAGCGGTCGGGATCCGACCCGCCCGGCGGTCGGGACTGCGCCTGGGTCATGCCGGCCGGCTCCACTGGCTCATGCCGACGACTCTAACGCCAGATCCGGTCGGGGGCTCAGTTCCAGGGCGTCGCCGGCCACCGGTTCGGCGTTGAGCAGGTCGGTCAGCCAGCCGTGCCCGGGCAGCCGCCCGTACGGCTGGATGTCGATCCACGGCCGGAGCACGAACGCCCGCAGGTGGGCCCGGGGGTGCGGGAGGGTCAGCTCCGGGTCGTCGCTGACCACCGGCTCGCCGGCGTCGTCCCAGACGGCGACGACGTCGACGTCGAGGGTGCGGGGGCCGAAGCGGCGCGCCGGGTCGCGCTCGCGGCCGGCCCGCCGCTCGGCTGCCCGGGCCCGCGCCAGCCAGTCCCGGGGGGCCGCCGCCAAGTCCTCGACCAGCACCACCGCGTTGAGGTACGCGGGCTGGTCCGCGTCGCCCCACGGCGGGGTCTCGTAGACGCCCGAGACCAGCAGCACCGCCTCGCCGAGGCAGTCGACCGCCGAGCGCAGGTGGGCCGCCCGGTCGCCGAGGTTGCTGCCGAGGGAGAGCAGGGCGCGGGTCACGCCGCACCCCCGTCCGGTGCGGCCGGTGGGGGGTCGGTCCGCGTCCTGGTCATGGTGACGGCGACGTCGGTGAAGGCGTGCGGCACGGGCGCCTCCGGCTTGTGCACGGTGACCGTCGCGCGCGTCACCCGGTCATCGGCCAGGCAGATCGCGAGCAGCCGGTCGGCGAGCGTCTCGATCAGGTTCACCGGCTCGCCGGTCAGCACCGCGACCAGCCGGTCGGCCAGCTCCCCGTAGTGCACCGTGTCGGTCACCTCGTCGGAACGGGCGGCGGGCGCGAGGTCGAGTTCGAGGACGGCGTCGACGACGAACTCCTGCCCCCGCTCCCGCTCGAAGTCGTAGACGCCGTGCCGGCCGTGCGCCCGCAGGCCCGTCAGCGTGATCCGGTCGGTCACCGTTCCCCCTCCGTCGGACTTCCGACTCCTGCCGTCGCCCTCGGGCCCCTGCCGGCCGCCCGCCCACCCTCGCGGGCGGGCGCGAGGCGCGGACTGCCGCTGGCCCGCCAGACCGCCAGGGCGTCGACGGTGCCGAGCACGTCGTGCACGCGTACCCCCCAGGCCCCGGCCGCGACCGCGAGCAGGCTGGTCGCGGCGGTGGCGGTCTCCCGGCCGGCGGTCGGCCGGGGGGTGCCGTCGGCGGCGGCGAGCAGCCGGCCCAGGTACGACTTGCGGCTCGCCCCGAACAGCAGCGGGAGCCCGAGCTCCAGCAGCTCGGGCAGGCGGGCGGTGAGCTGCCAGTTGTGCTCGGCGGTCTTGGCGAAGCCGAGCCCGGGGTCGATGACGATGCGGTCGGCGGTCACCCCGGCGGCCAGGGCCGCGTCGACCCGCTCGGCCAGCTCGGCCCGCACGTCGGTCACCACGTCGGTGTAGTGGGCCAGCGCGCTCATGCCGCGCGAGTGCCCGCGCCAGTGCATGAGCACCCAGGGGCAGCCGGCGTCGCGGACCACCCGGGCCATGTCCGGGTCGGCCAGCCCGCCGGACACGTCGTTGACCACCGCCGCCCCGGCCGCGAGGGCGGCCTCGGCCACCCGGGCCCGGCTGGTGTCGATGCTGACCGCGACGCCGGTGGCGGCGAGCTCCCGGACCACCGGCAGCACCCGGGCTGCCTCGGTGGCGGCGTCCACCCGGTCGGCCCCCGGACGGGTGGACTCGCCGCCGACGTCGACCAGGTGCGCGCCCTCCTCCTTAAGTCGCACCCCGTGTGCGACGGCGGCGTCGAGATCGGCGTATCGGCCGCCGTCCGAGAAGGAGTCGGGCGTGACGTTGAGGACGCCCATCACCACCGGGGTCCGAGTCCGTACCAGATCGGTCACGACTGCACGGTACCGGTCGTGGCGGTGGGCTCCGGCAGCCCGGTGCGCCCCGCCGGCGACACCCCTGACATGGCAATTAGAACGAGTGTACGATCGGTCGTCCGGGTCGTTCCGGGCCGACTCTTCGCGGCTTGTCGCAAAGGGGGGCGGCCCGTACCCTTTGGAATTGCCCAGCAGCGAGACGGCGAAGCCTGGAGGGAGGGCCGAAGCGGGAAAAATCCCCCCAAAGCTCACTACTCCGCGTGGTGGGTGACGAACGCAGGGTCGCCGACACTGCGCAGAGTGAGCACCATCCCGCCAAGCTCGCCTACCGCACCGCCGCGGCTTTGCCGGCCGCAACATGGGGAGGTTCCAGTGATCGCCATCGAGCTCATGGAGGCGACGTCGTCCGGCGTCACCCACGCGCTCCACACCCTGGCGTCGACTCCACTCGCCGAGCCGGCACCCAAGGGCATCGACACCAACAGCGTCGTCACGTTCTTCGCCAGCAAGATCGCGCCGATCCTGCTGGCCGTGCTCGGCGTCATCTTCATCGGCCGGGCCAGCCGCGGCGAGATCTCCAAGGTCCTGACCAGCTCCGCCATCGCGATCGTCGGGCTGGCCTTCATCGCCGGAGCGGCCACACTCTTCTTCGTCGGTGATTACCTGATCGACCTGATCTTCGAATAGGCCCGGGCAGATGCGGCTGCGCACCGACGACGACATCTACCGGGCCCGCCTGGTCTACCTCGGGCCGCCCGGCTACACCCTGCCCGTCCACCTGCCGTACGCCCAGTACGGCGTGTTCATGCTGCTCGTACCCCTCTACATGTTCATCCACTGGCTGTTCACGTTGCAGGTCGAGCTCTTTCCCGCCTGGGAGATCGCGCTCGCCATCGTGAGCACCTCGTTCATCTTCCGGTACGTCGACCCCGACCGGCCCGCGCGCATGGTGATCCGCACCGCGCTGACCGACTGGCGGCGCACCCGGGAGTCGGCCGCCGAGCAGCGCGATCCGCGCCTGGTGGCGAGCCGGATCAGGATCCGGGAGGAACTGGCATGACCGGGCGTACGCCGATCGGGCCGAAGCAGCACGCGGATGAGGCGGTGGCATGAGTCGCTCTTCCACGCCGGGTTCCCCGGCAGGACGTCACGCGGCCACGCACGGTAACCGTGCGCGCTCGTTCGACTACCCTCCGGACGAGGATCTGGACGAGGTCGCCCTCGACCCCGCCCTGGCCACCACCCCCGGCCACGGCCGCGTCGGCGTCTTCCAGGCACCCCGACCCACGCCCGGGCGCCCCGTGCCGGCCGGCCCCGAGCCGAGCCCGCCGATGGTCGCCGACAGCGCCGACATCGACTCGCCGTTCCTCGACCTCTTCGGCGGCGCCCACCCGGTGCCCCGGCCCGCGCTGCCCGCGCCGCCCCGACCCACGGCCCGCGAGCACCCCCCGATCCCGCACCAGCCGCCGGCCGTCGCGGCCCCGCCCGCACGGGCCGAGATCCCGCCGGCCCCCGCCGAACGGCCCCCCGCCGCCCCCACGCCGCACGGCCGGCCCCGGGTCCCCCAGCAGCACGTCGAGCGGCTGCCGGCGGCGCGACCGGCGCCCGCGCCCGACCTGCCGCCACCCCCGGTCGTGGTCGCGCCGCCCACCGACCCCGACGACGAGACGTACGGCTGGCAGGACGCCGAGCCGCCCGCACGCCGGGAACCCGAGCGGTCCCCGCAGCGGGACGCCGAGCCGTCGGCACGGCGGGAGGACGCGCACGCCCCGCAGCGCGGTGCCACGCCGTCCCCGCAGCGCGGTTCCGTCTCGTCCCCGCAGCGCAACGCCGAGGCAGCGCCCCGGGGCTGGGAGCCGGACCGACCGGCACGCCCGGCGGCGGAGCCAGCGCAGCCCTCGGCCGGCCGCGAGGTGACGGCACCCCGGCAGCGGACGGCCGAACGGCGGGAGCGGGCCGGCAAACCCGCCAAGCCGGCCAAGCCCGCGAAGCCCGCCCGCCCCGCGCGGCAGGTGAAGCCGCCGAAGATCAAGTTCGGGGACCGTGACCCGTCGGTCGAGCTGGCCATCACCGAGATCGCCGGCCACCTGACCTTCACCCCCAACACCGTCACGGCGTGGTACTGGCTGCCCGAGGTGCGCTGGGCGTTCCGGCCCGACGCCGAGCGGGAGGCCCTGCTCGCCGCGATCTCGGAGCAGTACGCCGGCCTCGCCGGCTTCCGGCTGCACCTGCGCCGCACCACCCGCCCGTTCCCGGCCGACGAGTGGGCCCGCACCATCGACGCGCACACCGCGTCCCCGCTGCCGGACGTGCCGGGCACCACCGGCTGGGGCGACCACCTGGTGGCCGCCCAGCGACACCTGCTGTCCGTCAACCACGCCGAGGGGCAGACGTACCTCGGGGTGACCTTCGCCCGACGCTCCCTCGGCGACTCGCTCACCGAACGGCTCCTGCGCACCTTCGGCCGCGGCGTCGCCGAGGGCGAACGCCGCAAGCTCGGCCGCACCGTCGAGCAGTTCGACGAGGTGCTGGGGGCGTTCGGCATGCGCGGCCGGCGGGTCACGGCCCAGGAGCTGGAGTGGCTGCTCTACCGCTCGGTGGCGCTCTGCATGGCCCCGCCCGGCGCCCTCTCCCCCGTCACCAACGGCCGGTGGGAACGCGGCGACCTGCTCGCCCTCACCGAGCAGGTGGAGCGGTACCGCACCCCGTACGGGTCGACGGTCAAGCTGGTCAACCGGATGACCGGCGAGGAGCGGCACGTGGCCGTGCTCGCCGTCGGCCGGATGGAGCCGCTGGAGATCCCCGAGCGGCACGAGCCCTGGCTGCACTTCCACGAGCGGCTGCCCTGGCCGATGGAGATCTCCACCCGGGTCGACATCCTCGGCTCCGGTGACTCCTTCCGCAACCTCGAACACCGGCTGCGGATGATCCGCTCCCAGCAGCTCGACTACGCCGAGCACGGCATCGACGCCCCGCCCGAGCTGGAGCGGCTGGCCAAGCGGGCGCTGGTCATCGGCGACGAGATGACCACCGGCCTGCCGGTCGACTCCGCCCGGGCCCACGGCTGGCACCGCATCGCCGTCGGCGGCCGCACCCGGGAGGAGTGCCTGGAGCGGGCCCGCCGGCTGATCCAGCTCTACTCCCGGGAACTGCGCGTGTCGTTGCAGCACCCGAAGAACCAGGACTGGCTGGCCCGCGAGTTCATCCCCGGCGAGCCGATCGCCAACACCGGCTACGTCCGGCGGATGCCGGTCAACCTGCTCGCCGCCGCGCTCCCACAGGCCGCGTCCACCGTCGGCGACCGGCGGGGCGACCTGATCGGGCGTACCGCCGGCACCTGCCGCCGGCCGGTCTTCCTCGACCTGCACTTCCCGATGGAGGTGCGGGAACGCTCCGGGCTCGCGGTCTTCGTCGCCGAGCCCGGCGGCGGCAAGTCGACCCTGCTCGGCGCGCTGGGCTACCTGGCCGCCCGGCGCGGGGTGCAGGTGACCCTGCTCGACCCGTCCGGCCCGCTGGCCCGGCTGTGCAGCATGCCGGAGCTGCGACCATACTCGCGGGTGCTCAACCTCACCGGGTCCGAGCAGGGGACGCTGGCGCCGTACGCGCTCATCCCGACGCCGCTGCGCAGCGAGTTCAGCGCCGGTGCGGCCGGCGACCGGGAGTTCGAGATCGCGGTCTCCAACGCCCGCGCCGAGCGGCGCATGCTGGTGCAGGACATCTGCATGATGCTGGTGCCGCCGCAGGTGGCCCGGGAGGCGTCCACCGCCACCCTGTTCCGGCACGCGGTCCGGCAGGTGCCGGCCGAGGAGACGTCCACCCTGGACGACGTGGTCGCCTGCCTCGGTCAACTCGACGACGACGCCGGCAAGGAACTGGCGAACCTGCTGCTCGACACCGCCGAGATGCCGCTGGCCATGCTCTTCTTCGGCCGCCCGCCGGAGGGGCTGCTCGGCGCCGACGCGGCACTGACCGTGATCACCATGGCCGGGCTGCGACTGCCCGACCTCAAGATCGAACGCGAGTACTGGTCGGCCGAGGAGGCGCTCGCGCTGCCCATGCTGCACACCGCTCACCGGCTCGCGGTGCGGCGCTGCTACGGCGGGTCGATGTCCTCCAGGAAGCTGGTCGGCCTGGACGAGGCGCACTTCATGGAGGGCTGGCGCTCCGGCCGGTCGTTCCTCGTGCGCCTCGCCCGCGACTCCCGCAAATGGAACCTCGCCGCGCTGGTGGCCTCGCAGAACCCGCGCGACATCCTCGGCCTCGACGTGCAGAACCTCGTCTCCACCGTGTTCGTCGGCCGCATCGCCGAGGACACCGAGATCGCCTCCGAGGCGCTGCGGCTGCTCCGCGTCCCCGTCAACGACGGGTACGAGGCGACACTGGCCTCCCTCTCCACAGCGGACGCCACCTCCGCCACCCGGCTCGGCTTCCGCGAGTTCGTCATGCGCGACGTCGACGGGCGGGTGCAGAAGGTCCGGGTGGACGTGTCGTACGTCGACGGGCTGCTGGACCACCTGGACACCACCCCCGCCGCGGTCGCCGCGGCAGCGGGCCAACTGCCGACCATCGCGGACCTGGAGGCGTGACATGGCGAGGGGCCGGGCCCGAATAGCGGCGTTCCTGCTCGCGCTCGGCGTACTCGCCGGCGCCACGGTCTCCTGGCCGGTCGTGGGCGGCGACGCGGCGTACGCCGCCCTGCCGACCGCGCAGGCCAAGGCTGACCTGTGCAGCACCCAGGAATGGCAGGCGGACTTCCGCACCTGCGTCGGCAAGCTGGGCGCGGTCAGCAAGGACCAGGTGGAGTGCCGCAACGCCCCGGTCCCCTCCGCACCCGACTCGGGGCTCGCCGGCTGGTTCGCCGCCCGCCCCGACTCCGCCAAGCTGCCCGGCCCCAAGGGGCTCTACAGCGACTACGGATACGCCGGATACAGCTTCCCGACCTACGACCTGCCCGGCGGTTGCGCCTCCGCGGTGATCCATCCGGACTACAAGTTCACCACCACGGTGGCGAACGGCGAGTTCATGATCGCCACCGCGATCATCGGCGGCTCGAACGCGCTGCGGGAGCGGGCCTGGGATCCCCGGTCGATGTGGGCCTGGGCCGACCCCCTGGTGGAGCAGGCCACCAAGGCCGTCTACCAGAAGGTGTTCAGCGTCTTCGGCATCATCACGCTCTGCGTGGTGGGGCTCTACCTGCTCTGGCGGTCTCGCCAGTCCGACATGAGCAACGCCATGACCACCGCCGGCTGGGCCCTGCTGGTGATGGTGGCGGTGACCGCCCTCGCCGCGTGGCCCGTGAAGTCCGCGAACATCGCCGACGGCACGCTCGTCACCACCCTCGGCGTGGTCCACGACGCCGTCGGGCCAGCGACGCGGGACACCCCGCCTGAACAGTGCGATGATCCCGATCCCGCCGCGTGTAAGGACAATCGGCCTCCTGCCGTGCGGGCCAGTGACACCGCGACCGAGTCCATGCTCTACCGCAACTGGCTGCGCGGGGTGCTCGGATCGGCAGACAGCGAGACCGCCAAGAAGTATGGACCGGCGCTCTACGACGCCAAGTCGCTGTCCTGGGAGGAGACGGAGAAGATCCGGGCCAATCCGGCGACCCGGGACACGACCATCTCCGCCAAGCAGCAGCAGTGGGCCCGGGTCGCGGAGCAGATCAAGAACGAGGATCGGGAGGCGTACGAGTACCTCCAGGGCCTTCGGGACATGGACCGGGTCGGCTCGGGCTTCATCGCCGTGCTCGCCGCGCTGCTCTTCGCGATGTTCGACCTCACCGCGTCGCTGCTGGTGCTGTTGGGCTTCCTCATCTTCCGGTGGGCGGTGATCGCGGCGCCGATCCTCGGCACGATTGGGCTGATGCGCCCGGCGAGCGCCGGGCTGCGCCGGCTGGCCAACGCCGTCGTCGCCGCCGTGTTCAACATCGCCATCTTCGGCACCGGGGCCGCCATCTACCTCTTCGCCGTGGATCTGATCATGAGCACGGCGACCCTGGCGGGCTGGCTCCAGGTGGTGCTCGTCTGGCTCTGCGGGGTGGTCGGCTGGCTGCTGCTGCGGCCGTACCGGCGGATCACCCAGCTCGGCGGCAAGGACAGCAGCGAGGCCGTCAGCTCTGCGGGATCGTGGCACCGCCGGTTCTTCCGGGACATGCGCACCGCTGCGAGGCTCGACGTGGCCGAGCCTGGTGGCACGAACGAGCCGGCCCTGGCCCGGAAGCGCGGCGCGACGGTCGAGCGGACGACTCTGCGGCCCGAGGCCCGGCACGAGGACCCGAGCCACGCCGCCGTCGGCAACGCGAACGCCGCGGAGCGGCAGCGGCCCGACGGACGCGAACGTCCCGACGAGGCCACCGTGCCGGAACAACGCAGCCCCGCGCGGCCCGCCGCGCCCCGACCACGACGCCGTCAGCCTTCGACCTGGACCGAGCCGGACGTTCCGGCGGAGAACCCGTCCTTCGTCATCTACCGGCCTGGCACCGCCGAGCCGGCCACGCCCCGGCCTTCCGCACCGCGGATCCGCACCGAAGCGCGGTGAGGGCCATGCGACGCGTGGTGGAGTTCCTCTTCACTCGGGTGTTGCGGTCCCGCCTGGGCATCGCGCTGGCCATCGGGGTTCTGGTCTTCGGCGTGATCGGTGCCGCCCGGCTGGCGTCCGGTCCGGGGGACCCGGCGGCAGGGCTGAGCAGTCGGCCCCGGCAGCCGATCACCACCGTCGACCCGACCTCCGGTGACGACGGCGTACTCGGCGGCACCGCGCCCCCGACGCCGGTGACCCGCCCCGGCGCACCGACCCCCGAGCAGATCGCGGACCGGTTCGTCGCCGCGTGGCTCGGTGGCCGCGGGAACAGCGCGGACGAGTGGCACGAGGCCCTGCGCCCGCTCTCCACCCCGGAGCTCACCGAGAAGCTTTCGGGCGCCGATCCGGCGGGTGTTCCGGCGGAACGAACGGCCGGCGAAGCGAGCCTCCGCCCGCGGACGGAACGCTTCGTCGAGGTGTTGGTTCCGCTCGACACCGGGCGGCTGCGCCTGGAACTGATTGCCCCCGAGGGGCAGTGGCTGGTCGACGCTGTGGACTGGGAGCGGACATGAGCGAGCAAACGGGAGACAGCAACAACCCGCGGCGCAAGCTGCGGCTCGGCGCGCTGGCCGTAGCACTGACCGCCACGCTCGCGCTGCTCTGTTGCACCGGAGGGACCGCGGCGTTCTTCCTCACCGAACTGAGCGGCGGCAGCGACGATCTTTCCCCAGAGGCCCAGTCCGCCTGCGGCTCGTCCCACCAGGTCAAGGTCTCCGGCAAGATGCCTCGCTTCGCACAGTACGGGGAGAGCCAGATCCGCAACGCCGCGGTCATCATCAAGGTCGGCTCGGACATGAAGGTCCCGCCTCGCGGGTGGGTGATCGCCGTCGCGACCGCCATGCAGGAGTCCGGCCTACGTAACCTCCCCCACCTGGGCAGCCGCAACGACCACGACTCGGTGGGCCTGTTCCAGCAGCGTCCCAGCCAGGGCTGGGGGTCTCCCGAGCAGTTGCAGGATCCGTCCTACTCGTCACGCAAGTTCTACGAGAAGCTGGTGAAGGTCCCGGGATGGGAGCAGCTCTCGCTGACCAGGGCCGCCCAGCGGGTGCAGGTGAGCGCCTTCCCCGACGCCTACGCAAAGCACGAGGAACTGGCCAGCAAGATCGTCGACGCGCTCGCCGGCGGGGCGGCCCGCACGGTGCAGGTGGCTCAGCGCAGCATCTGCAATGCCGCCTCCCGCGGCCAGATCGCCGCCTCGGGTTGGACGGCGCCGATTCCGGGGGGCGTCGGCTCCGGATTCCGGACGGCCAGTCGCCCCCGGCACAACGGGGTGGACATCGCTGCGCCGAAGCGCACCCTGATCCGCGTGGCGGCAACGGGCCGGGTGCTGGTCGCCCGCTGCGACCCTGCCAACAACGGCCAACTGAGCTGCGATGTGGACGGCTATCCGGGCAAGGGTGGGTGTGGCTGGTTCGTCGACGTACTGCACGCCGGCGGCTACGTGACCCGGTACTGCCACATGATCGTCAAGCCTCGGGTTGTCCCCGGCCAACTGGTCAAGGCCGGTGAGGTGATCGGTGAGGTCGGGAGCAGCGGAAACTCGTCCGGCCCGCACCTGCACTTCGAGGTACACCTCGACGGGGACCGGTCCAGTCGTGGTGCCGTCAACCCGGTGCCCTTCATGCGGGACCGGGGCGCGCCGCTGAACGGCAAGGCGTAGGACTCCGGTACGCATGACCGGGCCACTTCCCGACCCCTTCGCCGACCAGCCTGACTGGGCACCCCAGCCACCCAGGCCGGTCGAGATCGTGCCCGCGACCGGACGGGTCGAACTGCGGGGACGGCGGGTGCTGGTCGGGCTGCCCGGTCTCGGCTGGCGCGGCGACCTGCGCGCCGACGAACGCGTGGTGCAAAACAGCCGGACGTACGTGCCGGTCATTCCCGAGCAGGAGTGGTACCGCGCGGAGTCCGAGCAGGTCGAGGTCTTTGCCCCGCTGGTGCCGGTCGAGCGGGTGTGGGTCGAGACCCTGGGAAACCGGCCGAGCGTCCCGCCGGTCGGGGTCTCCAGCGTCAACCTGGTCTCCCTGGACGCGCCGACCCATCGGGCACCGGCTCCCGTCTTCGAGGCCGGCGCTGTCACGGGACGCCGGGTCGTGCACGTAGCCGATTCCGGTGAGCAGCGGGACCTCCGCGCGGTGACCGAGACCTACTCGGGGGCCGAGGGGGACATCTGCGTTCGGGTCACGCCGGAACTGGAGTGGTATCGCTGGGCCTGGCGAGGCCAGCCGCCCACCACCCTGGAGGTTCCGGTCCATCTCCTCTGGATCGAATGAGTCCTAACCGGCCTTGCGCGCATCACAAACACGCCAGCCATCCGCTTCGTCGCTGACCTGGAAAGTCCAAGCTTCCCGACGGCTACTACGAGGTTGGCCGTTGGCTGAGCTTGAGATCGTCAACGTCGTCTCGACCGATTCACCATCAGCCGTCCTCGTGCGGGTCAACGCTCCCCAACTAATCCGAACATCGACATCGAAGCGAGCTTCGCGTTGTTCGATCTCACTGCGGAGCCCTCTAACCATCTCAAGGGTGCTTTGCGAGCAGGTGAACTGGTCGGCCTTGATGTCGTTGCGGTCGACAAGGAACGCACGCAGATAGTTGTCGACCACCACGTCCGGGGCGCTGCGATCCGGTCTGGTCGCGCGGTCGTACAGCACGAAGGCGGTGATACCGCCGCCGACGAGCAGCAACCCGAGCACCCCGGCCACCACCGTGATGATGGTCCGCACCCGCCCCGGCCGACGTGCCGGCGTCGGTGTCCCCGACGGGGGCACCAACTGCTCCGGCGGGGTCCGCTGCGCCGGTACGCGGGAGACCTGGGAACCGGCGGGGGGCTGCACTGATTCCACCCCTTGAGGCTATCGGCTGGACGCCTCGTACCCAATGCCCAGGATGCAGCGGATCGTGACAGGACGACCCCCAGCGGTGAGAATCCGACCGGTCATGGACATCTCCGGCGCACCCGCCGTGCCGCATCCCTGAGGACGGGCGGGACCTGGGATACCGTCACTGCTCGGGGAGGGGTTCCCAACCTCGGGACGAGGGGGTGGACGCGGTGTTCGGTCCGAGGACACGCACCAACCGCGCCGCTGCCCTGCACCGCAGGGCGGAGGCGACGGCCGCCGCGGCGGCCGCCATCCTCGACGAGATCCGGCCCGCGCCGGCCGACCAGCGCCGCCAGTACGAGTTGGCGGACCGGCTGCGGTCCACGGCGGCTCTGCTCGCACCGGGCTGGGCGGGGGCGTCACTGGAGACGCTCACCGTGGCGGCCCCTTCGGGCGAGGGTCCACCGCCGTTCGTCCGGGTGGGCATGGCGGCGCCGCTGGACGACGCACGCTTCCCCGCCCTCGTGCCGCTGCTCGGCACCGGCCATCTGACGATCGACAGCGACGCCCGGGATCCACGAGTGGCGGGGCTGCTCCGGGCCGTGCTGCTGCGCCTGCTGGCGGGCACGCCCGCCGGTTGCCTGCTGGTCCGCGTCGTCGACGGGACCGGCGCCGCAAGCATCAGCACCACCACCGTCGGCACCGCGACCGGCGCGCGAACGAACACGGTGCCCGGCGCAGGACCGAGCACCGCCACCGCCGCGCGCACGGCCACGACCAGCGGTACAGGCGCGAGCCCGGCCGCGACCACCGACACCAGCGGCACCGGCACCGGACGGGCTGCACCACCGGATGGCACGTTCGCCCCGTTCGCCGGGCTCGCGGACGCCGGCCTGCTGCCCCCGCCGGCCACGGACGTCGCCGGGCTGCGGGCCGTGCTCACCGAGGCGGAGCAGTGGGTGTCGCCGGGCAGTGGCCGGCCGCGCCGGCACGACCGTACGCTGCTGCTGGTCGTGGCCGGGTGGCCGGAGGCGACGGGTCCGGCCGATCTGGATCGGGTCGAGGCGCTGGCGGCGCGGGGTCGGGCTGCCGGCCTGCACCTGATCGTGGCCGGCTGGCCACCGGCCGGCCCGTACGCGACCCGGGCTCCCCTGCCGCAGGCCACCCCCCTGGCCATGCGCAACGCGTACGCGCTGCTGGGTGACCCGCCGGGTAGTTCCCTGGCGGGTCCGGGGGCGGAGCCACCCGGCGGGCTGAACTCCCCCGTCTTCGTCGACGACGATCCGCCGTCGGAGCTGGTCGACGCCGTGTGCCGACGGCTGGCCACGGAGATCGAGGCCGGTTCCCGGCTCAGCCTGGCCGACCTGCTGCCCGACCCGACCGCGCCACTGTGGGCGGTGGGCTCCGCGGAGGGCGTCTCCACCACGGTCGGGGACGCGGGTGGTCGTCCGGTGACCGTGGGATTCACCGAGCTGACCCCGCACTGGCTGGTCAGCGGGCGGTCCGGGGCGGATCGTGCCGCGTTCCTCAGCAACGTGCTGCTCGGCCTCTCCGCCCGGTACGGCCCGGACGAGTTGGTCCTGCACCTGGCCGACCTGGGTGACGGCGAGTCGTTCGCGGAGTTCCTGCAGACCGAGCGGGACCGGTCCTGGGTGCCGCAGGTGCGGTCGGCGGGGATGGCCGCCGACCGGGAGTACGTGCTGGACCTCCTCGACGAGCTGACGGCGGAGGCCCGTCGCCGGGAGGAGGCCGGCCAGCGCGCCGGTGGGCAGCGGTTCGCCGGCCTGCGTGAGCACCAGGCCCTGCCCCGGGTGGTCTGCGTGATCGACAATCTTCCGCTCCTGTTGGCCGAGCGGGACCGGCTGGCCACCGACGCGGTCGCCCGGCTGGACGCCCTGGCCCGCTCCGGTCGGGCGTACGGCGTGCACCTGGTCCTGGCCGGGGAGGGCGGTCTCGGGATCGCCGGCGGGCCGACGACCCGCGACTCGATGCTCGGGCAGTTCCCGGTGCGGGTGGCGCTGGCCGGCGGCGGTCCGGTGTTGGAGCCGAGCAACGACGCCGCGGCCGGGCTGCCGGTGGGCAGTGCGGTGGTGAACACTGCGGGCGGCCTGGGCGGTCCCCGGGGTGCCACCCGGGGGCACGAGCGGATGGTCCGCTTCCCCGACCCGCACGAGGCTCCGGAGACGATCGGGGAGCTGCGGCGCAGGCTCTGGACGGCCCGTCCGGAGCGGTCGGCTCCGCCGGTCGTCTTCGCCGGTTGGGCGCGCCCGTCGTTGCGTAACGATCCGCACTACCGGGCGGCCTTCGCGGGACGGGCTCGGGGACCGGTGGCTCTGCTGGGGCGGGCGGTGGATCTGTCCCGGTCGACGGTCATGGTGCCGCTGGGCGCGGGTGCCGGCCGCAATCTGGCCGTCCTCGGCCCGGGGGCGGAGGCGGTCGCCCTGTTGGCCACCGCGGCCCGTAGTGTCGCGGCGCACCACCCACCGGGCACGGGACGGTTCGTGGTGGCCGCACTCGCCGCCGAGGCGGCACCGGTGGCGGACTCCCTCGCGGCGGACCTCGCCGGCCAGCACCGGGTGGAGCGTGTCGACCTGCCGGGACTGCTCGCCGCCGTCGACGCCGAGGAACCCGGTTACCTCGTGGTCTTCGGGTTGGACAGGGTCGCCTCGCAGGAGCGACCGGCTGACGGGCCTGCCCCGCAGGGGCGGCCGACGGACCGGCGCGCCGCCAACGAGCGGCCGGCGAACGGGCCTGACACGCGCGATCGGCCGGCCGACCCGGCCGCCGTTCACGAGCTGCTGGCGGACCGGCTGCGGGTCCTGCTGCGGGACGGCCCGCCCGCCGGCCGGCATCTGCTCGGCTGGTGGCGCACGGTGCCGCCGTTCACGGCGATGGCCCGGGCCGAGGACGATCTCGACAAGCTGGCCGCCGTGGTCGCGGTGGACGTGCCGGGAGCCCAGCTCGCGGCGCTGTTCGGGCGTCCGGTGCAGTGGCGTCCCCGGCCGGGCCGGGCGATGCTCTGGGACGGCCCGGACGAGCGGGGCGTCCTGCTGGTGCCGTTCGCCGGTCCGGGCGGTGACGCTCCGCCGTCGACGGGCCCCCCGACGGAAGCCGACACCACGCCGGGAGGCGGCACCCCGACGGAAGGCGGCACCGCGACGGGGGCCGCCGGTGCCACGGCAGGGACCGACGACGGGGAGGGCGAGTGAGCCGGGAGTCGATCAGCGTCGTCGCCGCGCCGCCGGCTGCGGGGCCGGTCCGGCAGCGGACCGGCGTCGACCCGGTGCCCGCCGTCGACGGCGCCGCGGCGTGGACGGAGTACGTCGCCGCCGCCCGCCAGCTCGACGGGGTACGCCGGGGCGCGGCGACCGCCGCGACAGAGCAGGCCCGGGCGGTGCAGGCCGCCCGCGAGGAGCTGACCGGGGTACGCGAGCGGCTGGCACCACAGCGGTCCCGGCTGCGCGAGTTGGGCGTACCCCCGATCGTGTTGGCGCCGTCGCCGCCGGAGTTGAGCGAGGCGGCCCGGGAGATGGTCGGCGGGCCGACGGCGGTGTCGACGGCCCTGCGCGCGGCGCGGGAGTGGGCGGACGGGGCGGACGGCCTGTTGGCCGGGCGCGGCCGGACCGGTGCGGGGACCTGGCCGCCACGGCTGCGCAACCTGCTGGTCTACGGGCCGCTCGCGCTGGTCGTTCCGCTGCTTCAGGTGCTGCTGTACGCGACGACGGGTCCCGGTCCGGCGAGCGTGGTGGCCCTGGTGTGCGGGCTCCCGATGCCTGCGGCCGCCTTCGTCGTGGGCTGGATCGGCGTGGGCCGCCTCTTCGGCGAGACCTCGGGGACGGCGGCGGCACACCACGCCGGACGGAACGCCGAACGGCCCGCCGGTGGGGCAGCGGCGCACGGTGCGGCCCCGGTCCGCCCGGCGGGCGACCCGGCCGTGCTGACCGGCGGTGGTGCCGTGCCCTCCGCTCCGGGCGGGCGGGCCGGTGCCCCGGCCGGCAGCCCGGTGGACCGGACGCCCCGGTGGGGGGTCCTGGTGTGTCTCGTCCCGGCTGTGTTGACCACCGCCGGGCTCGTGCTGGCGATGCTGGCCGGTTGACCAACAGGGCCGTGACCGGCCGCGCGGCCAGGGGCCGGGTACGACGACGCCGGGGCGACCGCGTGGTCGCCCCGGCGTCGGATTGCCCCGCCGGTCAGCGGGGGATGATCAGGGCCATCGCCTCGGCGCGGGACTTGGCGTCGTGCTGGAGCACGCCGCGTACCGCGGAGGTGATGGTCTTCGCTCCGGACTTCTGGATGCCGCGCATGGCCATGCACATGTGCTCGCATTCGAGCACGACCACGACGCCGCGCGGGGCGAGGCTGCTCATCAGCAGGTCGGCGATCTGCGAGGTGAGCCGCTCCTGCACCTGGGGACGGCGGGCGAAGACCTCGACGAGCCGGGCGAGCTTGGACAGGCCGGTGATCCGGCCGTCCGGCCCGGGGATGTAGCCGATGTGCGCGCTGCCCCGGAACGGGAGCAGGTGGTGCTCGCAGAGGCTCATCACATCGATGTCGCGGACGAGCACCAGCTCCTCGTGGTTGGCCTCGAAGGTGGTGCTGAGCACCTGCGCCGGGTCGACCCGCAGGCCGGCGAAGAGCTCGGCGTACGCGCGGGCGACCCGGGCCGGGGTCTTCACGAGACCGTCGCGGTCGGGATCCTCGCCGACGGCGATGAGGATCTCGCGTACGGCTTTCTCGATGCGGGCCAGGTCGACGGACTCCTCGACCGGGCGACCGGTCAACTTACCGTTGACCAGCCGCGCGGCGAGGTAGTCCAGACCGTCGGTGTCGGGCTCGGTCGACGAGGCACTCGGGATCGGTGCCTCGTGACCGGGCGTCGGGTCGGTGCTCAGTGCGTACCGTCCGAGTTGTTGGAGCCCGGCAGGCCGCCGCCGACGGAGGCACCGTCGGCCTGGGCCTGCGCCTTGAGCGCCTCCTTCTCGGTCGGCGTGAGGACCGGGGGCTCGGTGGAGGGCTGACGCTTGCCGAAGCCGTTGTAGGGGGCCATCGGCGGGCGCTTCACCACGCGGGCGCAGATCCGGGCCATGTCGGCGGTGGAGAGGGTCTCCTTCTCGATCAGTTCCAGGACGATGTTGTCCAGGACGTCCCGGTATTCCACCAGGATCTCCCAGGCCTCGTCGTGGGCCAGCTCGATCAGCGCCCGCATCTCGTTGTCGATCTCGGCGGCCACCGCGTCGGAGTAGTCCCGCTCGTGGCCCATGTTGCGGCCGAGGAACGGCTCGTCGCCGCTGGTGCCGTACTTGATCGCACCGAGCTTGGAGCTCATGCCGTACTGGGTGATCATCGCGCGGGCCAGCCCGGTGGCCTTCTCGATGTCGTTGCCGGCGCCGGTGGTCGGCTCGTGGAAGACCAGCTCCTCGGCGGCCCGGCCGCCCAGCGCGTACGCCAGGGTGTCGACCATCTCGGCGCGGGTCTGGGTGTACTTGTCTTCCGTCGGCAGGACCAGCGTGTGGCCCAGCGAGCGGCCACGCGACAGGATCGTCACCTTGTGCACCGGTGCGGCGTGCGGCAGCGCCCAGGCGACCAGCGCGTGCCCACCCTCGTGGTACGCGGTGATCTTCTTCTCCTGGTCGCTCATCACCCGGGTGCGGCGCTGCGGGCCGGCGATGACCCGGTCGATCGACTCCTCCAGGGAGTCGTTGGTGATCGCCCGCTGGTCCTTGCGGGCGGTGAGCAGCGCGGCCTCGTTGATCACATTGGCCAGGTCGGCGCCGCTGAAGCCCGGGGTGCGCCGGGCCACCGAGTCGAGGTCGACGTCGGGGGTGAACGGCTTGCCCTTGGCGTGCACCCGCAGGATGGCCTTGCGGCCCTCCATGTCGGGGGCGTCCACCGGGATCTGCCGGTCGAAGCGGCCGGGGCGCAGCAGCGCCGGGTCGAGGATGTCCGGCCGGTTGGTGGCGGCGATCAGGATGACCCCGCCCTTGGTGTCGAAGCCGTCCATCTCGACGAGGAGCTGGTTGAGGGTCTGCTCGCGTTCGTCGTGGCCGCCGCCCATGCCGGCGCCGCGGTGGCGGCCGACGGCGTCGATCTCGTCGACGAAGACGATCGCCGGGGCGTTGGACTTGGCCTGCTCGAACAGGTCGCGGACCCGGCTCGCGCCGACACCCACGAACATCTCGACGAAGTCGGAGCCGGAGATCGAGTAGAACGGCACCCCCGCCTCGCCGGCGACGGCGCGGGCGAGCAGCGTCTTACCGGTGCCGGGCGGGCCGAAGAGCAGCACGCCCTTCGGGATCTTCGCGCCCAGGGCCTGGTATTTCGCCGGGTTCTGCAGGAAGTCCTTGATCTCGTGCAGCTCCTCGACGGCCTCCTCGGCGCCCGCGACGTCCGCGAAGGTCGTCTTCGGGGTGTCCTTGGTGATCATCTTCGCCTTGGACTTGCCGAAGTTGAGCACCCGGGAGCCGCCGCCCTGCATCTGCGACATGAAGAACAGCAGCAGGAGCACGAGCAGCGCGATGGGCAGCAGGTTGACCAGCAGGCTCACCCAGACGCTGTCGGACGACACCTTGGTGTCGGCCGGGCCGGTGATCCGGTTCGCCGCCTTGGCCGCGAGGACGTCGTTCCAGACCTCGTCACCGACCTCGTACGGGAACTGGGCCTCGATCCGGTCGGTGGTGGTGTCACCGAACTTGGTCTTGTTCTCCAGGTCCAGCTGGAGCGTCTGCTCCTTGTCCTGGAAGACCGCCTTCTTGATCTTGGCGGTGTGCAGCTGGTCGAGCGCAACGGAAGTGTCCACGCGGTGGTAGCTGGGACCAGCGGTGAACAGCTGACTGAGCACAACGGCGCCGAGGATGACCAGGATGATCCAGACCACCGGTCGGCGGAAGAAACGCGTACGTTCCATGCTGTTGTCGAGCGCCGAGACGCCCGCATCCTCCTGATCGACGTCCTGACCGTCTGAATGGCTGTCGCCGCCGCGGCGGCGGCCGGAGCCGCCGTGCGGGCCGGCCTCGACCCCGGGACGCGTCACTGCCGCGTCACGGTCACTCGACGGTACACCGTGTGCGCGACATGTGGCCTTGCGAGGCCAGCAGTTACGCGTAAGGCGAACCGGGTTTCAGCCGGCGTGGCGTGGTTTCCCCGCCCGGCCACCCGACCGCCCGGTCACGCGGGTCGAGGGGTCGGACGTGGAGGGTGCGTCCACACCACCGGCCTCTACCGTAGTCCGATCAGCTGAGAGTGCGCTGAACGTCCGCTTGACGGGCACCGCGCCGCGCCCGTCGGTCAGGCGCGGGCGTAGACCTCGGGCTTGAGCACGCCGACGTAGGGCAGCTCGCGGTAGCGCTCGCCGAAGTCGAGGCCGTAGCCGACGACGAACTCGGTCGGGATGTCGAACCCGACGTACTTCACCGGCACCGGGACCTTGATCGCCTCCGGCTTGCGGAACAGGGCGACGACCTCGACGCTGGCCGCCGACCGCGACTCCAGGTAGCGCAGCAGCCAGGACAGGGTGAGGCCGGAGTCGACGATGTCCTCCACGACCACCACGTGCCGGCCGGCGATGTCCCGGTCCAGGTCCTTGAGGATGCGCACCACGCCGGAGGAGGTGGTGCCCTGGCCGTACGAGGAGATCGCCATGAAGTCCAGCTCGACCGGGGGGCCCTGCCGGCCGAGCGCCCGCGCGAAGTCGGCCATGAACATGACCGCGCCCTTGAGCACGCAGACGAGCAGCAGCCCGTCGACGTCGGCGTGATCCGCCGACACCTGCTTGGCCAGCTCTGCGGTCTTCTCGCGGATCTGCGCCTCGGAAATGATCACGTGGTCGATGTCGGCGTCGTACCAGGAGCCGTCAGCCATGGCTCCTAGCCTGCCGTACGCCGGATGTCCGCCGTCGGCGGGGCCGCCTCTTTCGGGGCCGGCCCCGCCTGGCATTTCTCGCGCATACCGACAGCAATCAGGTCAGCAGGTGCGGGACCGCCACCGGCGGCCGCCGTCGGTGGGCTTCCAGTCCGCCGAGTCCCGGGTGTCGGCGGTGAGGCCGGCCGCCGAGGCGGCGGCCAGGAAGAGCAGGAAGAGCAGGAGCAACAGGGATTCCATGGCGGCGCTCGCTTTCGCAGGCTTTGGGATGCTTTCGCCGCCGGTGCGCACCGGACTTGACCCAAGTCTGCGCCCCCGCCGGGCGGCGGGACAGTGGCAGGAACGCCACTGCACCTCGATTTCCTGCCACCCGAGCGGTTACCCTCGTCACATGCTCCGTTCCGTCGCCGTCGTCATGATGGACCAGGTGGTCCCGTTCGAGCTGGGCGTGTTCGCCGAGGTGTTCGGCACCGACCGCACCGACGACGGCTTCCCCGGCTACCGGTTCGACGTCTGCGCCGCCGACGGCGCTCCGGTGCGTACCTCCTCCGGCTTCCTCGTCACCCCGAACGCGGACCTGACGCCGGTCGAGGACGCCGACCTCGTGGCGGTCCCCGGGCACGACGGCGCGGTCGCACCGCCCGAGGTGCTGGCGGCGCTGCGCCGGGCGCACGCGCGCGGCGCGTACGTGCTCAGCGTCTGTACCGGCGCGTTCGTGCTCGGCGCGGCGGGGCTGCTCGACGACCGGGAGTGCACCACCCACTGGCGGCACGTCGACGAACTGCAGCGCCGCCACCCCCGGGCCAGGGTCCGCTGCGACTCGCTCTACGTGGCCGACGGCCGCCTGCTCACCGGCGCCGGCACGGCCGCCGGCATCGACGCCTGCCTGCACCTGGTGCGCCACGAGCACGGGTCGGCAATCGCCACCCGACTCGCCCGCCGGATGGTCGTCCCGCCGCACCGCGACGGCGGCCAATCACAGTACGTCGAGGCACCCATCCCGAAGGCCCCCGAGGCGCCCACCCTGGAGCCGGTCCTGGCGTGGCTGGTGGGTCACCTCGACCGGCCGGTCACCGTCGACGAGCTCGCCGCCCGCGCCGGGATGACGCCGCGCACCTTCGCCCGCCGGTTCCGCGCCGAGACCGGCACCACCCCGCACGACTGGCTGACCAACCAGCGGGTGCTGCTGGCCCGGCGGCTGCTGGAGGAGACCGCGCTGAGCGTGGAGAGCGTGGCCGGCCGGTCCGGCTTCGGCGACGCTGCGGCGCTGCGGCACCACTTCGCCCGGCGGGTCGGCACCACCCCGCACGCCTACCGCACCACCTTCCGCGACCGCGTCGCCGCCTCCTGAGCCTCCAGCGTGCTCCACTCCAGGCCGGCGACCTGGCGGGGTCACCGTGAGCCGGAAGCCCCCATGTCGCCGGCACGGAGTCGATCACCCGAGCCGGCCGGGGCGGCGGCGTGGGCGCAGCCGGCGCGACGTCGGTCAGCCGGCCGGGCCGGCCGCGGTCAACCGGCCCGCGCGGCGGGCCACCCGCAGGCCGCCGGGCAGATGGACGTCGCCCTGTCCGTGCCAGGCGGTGACCAGGGCGTCGAGCGCCTCGACGTGCCAGTGCGACAGCGCGGCCGGCGACGCGCCCAGCTCCCGGGCCCAGGCGTGCAACACCCGGGTCCGCACGGCCGGGGCGAGCCCGGCCAGCGCCGCCACCACCAGCCCGCCGCCTGGGGCCCGCACGCCGGCCGGACCGTCGACGGCGGACGAGCTGCCGGCCGACGAGGTCGCGGGCAGGGCGGCGGCGGCCAGCTCGTCGAGGGCCGCCGCGTCGGCGGCCGCCAGGCGGGCGGTCCGGGCCAGGTTGTCCACCACCCCGGGGCCGAGGGCGCGGACCAGCGCGGGCAGCGCGTCGGCCCGGACCCGGGCCCGGGCGTACGACGGGTCGGCGTTGTGCGGGTCCTCCCACGGGGTGAGGCCGAGCGCGGCGCACGCCTTGCGGGTCTGCTCGCGGCTCACGTCGAGCAGGGGCCGCAGCAGCGGCACCCCGGCCAGGTCCCGCCGGGGCGGCATCCCGGCCAGCCCGCGCGGGCCGGCGCCCCGGGCCAGCGCCAGCAGCACCGTCTCGGCCTGGTCGTCGCGGGTGTGCCCGGTGAGCAGGGCAGCGGCCCCGTGCCGCCGGGCCGCCTCGGCGAGCGCCTGGTAGCGCGCCTCGCGGGCCGCCGCCTCGGGGCCGCCGGGGCGGCCGGCGACGTCGACGCGTACCGCCTCGGCCGGCGCGAAGCCGGCCCCGGCGGCCCAGGCCGCGACGTCGGCGGCCCGCCGGTCGGAGCCGGCCTGCAGCGCGTGGTCGACGGTGACGAGGCCGACCGGGCGGCCCAGCCGGGGCGCGACGAACGCGGCGGCGGCGGCCAGTGCCAGCGAGTCGGCCCCGCCCGAGCAGGCGACGAGCACCGGCCCGGCCCCGGGCAGCCCGGTCAGCGCGCGGCGGACCGCGAGCCGGACGGCGGCGACCGCCGGGGCGAGCGCGGGCATCGGCGTACGGTCAGCCGGCGGTCGGGGTGCCGGCCGGTCCGTGCACCCGGGCCACCCACGCGTCGGGGTCGCCCAGCTCGTCGAGCCGGGGCAGGGTCAGCGGGGAACCGAAGATCTTGTTGAAGCCCTCCATGCCGACGCGCTCGACGACGCCGTGGACGAACTTGCGGCCCTCGGCGTACTGGCGCATCTTGACCTCGACGCCGAGCAGCCGGCGGATCGCCTTCTCCAGCGGGTTGCCGGTCTCCCGGCGCCGGTTGAACGCGGCCCGGATCGACTCGACGCTGGGGATGACCTGCGGGCCGACGCCGTCCATGACGAACTCGGCGTGCCCCTCCAGCAGGGTCATCAGCGCGGTGAGCCGGTCGAGCACGGCCCGCTGGGCGGGGGTCTGCACGATGTCCAGCACGCTGGCCCGGCTGTCCGGGTCCTTCACCGCGTCGGAGAGGGTGGCGACACCCCGGCGCAGCCGCTCCAGCAGGTGCTCGCCGCCCTGCGAGGCGTCCACGAACGCCTGCACCTCGCCGAGGAAGTAGGCCCGTATCCAGGGCACGGCCGTGAACTGGGTGCGGTGGGTGACCTCGTGCAGGCAGACCCAGAGCCGGAAGTCGCGCGGGTCGGCCCCGAGCTTCCGCTCCACCTCGACGATGTTCGGCGCGACGAGCAGCAGCTGGCCGGGGTCGCCGGAGAAGACCTCGTACTGGCCGAGGACCCGGCCGGACAGGTACGCCAGCACGGTGCCGGCCTGCACTCCGGTGAGCCGGGAGCCGACCGCCTCGGTGAGCGGGCCCGGCCGCTTGTCGCCGGAGAGCCGGCTGACCAGTGGGGTGATCACCTCCCGCAGCCCGGCGATGTTGGTGGCCGCCCAGTCCCGGCGGTCCACCACCCGCACGGGCGGGTGGACCACCTGGGACCGCAGCCCCGTGTAGTCGGCCACGTGCCCGGCCGCCTCGTCGGTCAGCCGCCGCAGCTCGGAGACCACCTCGGTGGCCTCGGCGTACGACACCCGGGGCCCCGACTTGCCCAGGGCCCCCGCCGTCGCGGCGGCCAGATCCCAGTCCACGAACTGCGCCATGCACCCACCGTACCCGCGCCGGAACACCCCCACCTTTCGGTGATCGGAGGACATACCACCGCGGACCGGTCAGCGGCAGCCGCAGCGGGCCAGGGCGGACGTGACGCGGTCGAGGGCGCGGCGGGTGTCGTCGAGGCTGCCCGCCGGGGCCTTGTCGGCGAGCACGGCGAAGGTGAGCAGCCGCCCGTCGGCCGTGGTGACCAGCCCGGCGATGGCGTGCACCCCGGTCAGCGTGCCGGTCTTGGCGCGGACCACGCCGGCCCCGGCCGTCGTGCCGTCCGACCGGTACCGCCCGTCGAGGGTGCCCGACCAGCCGGCCACCGGCAGGCCGCCGAAGATGCTGCCGAGCTCCGGGTGGGAGCCGTCGCCGGCGATGGCGATCAGGTCGGTCAGCAGGGAGGGGCTGATCCGGTCGCTGCGGGACAGCCCGCTGGCGTCGGAGAGGGTGATCTCGTCGGCGGGCAGGCCCAGCTCGCCGAGGACGATGTCCATCGCCGCCGCGCCGCCGGCGAAGGACGCCGGCTGGTCCCGGGCCAGCGCCACCTGCCGGGCGAGCGCCTCGGCGATCACGTTGTCGCTGTCGGTGATCATCATGTCGACCAGCCGGATCATCGGCGGGGACTCGACCTTGCCCAGCTCGGCGCCGGGGGCCGGGGCCGCGCCGGTCGACTCGCCGCCGGAGGCCGGCGCGGTGCCCCGCTTGACCTCGGCGGCGGCGCCGGAGAGCCCCAGCAGCCGGGCGAAGGCGCGGCCGGCGGCGAGGTCCGGCTGGGGGCTGCGCTGCGCCCAGCCGTGGCTCGCCTCGAAGTTCTTCTTCGCCGCCACCGGGTCCACCCGCGCGCCGTCGGTCATCAGCGCGCTGATCGCCGCGCCGAACCCGCCGGTCGGGATGTCGGCGTCCCAGCCGGGCCCGTAGACCGGGCCGGGGAAGAGCGAGGAGTCGACGGTGACCCGGGTCGGCACGGTGCCGCCGAGGGCCTTCCTGACCTGCTCGGCCAGGTCGTCGAGGCGGGCCGCGCCGGGATAGAAGCCGTCGCCGTCGACCGCGAGGGTCGGGTCGCCGCCGCCGACGAGCACCACCTCGCCCGGTGCCGCGCCGGCCACCGCCCGGGTCGGCACACGGTGGTCGGGGCCGCGGGCGGCCAGCACGGTCACCGCGGTCGCCAGCTTGGTCACCGAGGCGGGCACCGTGGCGTCGTCGCCGCCCCGCGAGTAGAGCGACCGGCCGGTCGTCACGTCGGACACGGAGACGTTCACCCGGTCGCCCAGCTCCGGGGCGGCCAGCAGCGGCTCGATCGCGGCCTTCACCCCGTCGGCGGTGGGCTCCGGGGCGTGCGCGTCCGGACCGGCGAGGACCGGGGTCGGATCCGGCTCGACGACCTCGGCGTCGGCCCGGGAGGTGTCCTTGCCGTCGCCGAGCCAGCCGGCGACCGGGCCGGGCCGGACCACCGCCAGGCCGGCGCCGACCAGGGCGAACAGCAGCACCACGGCGAGCACGGCCAGCGGGAGGCGGCGTCGGCGGGCGGGCGACGGGTCGTACCCCGGCGGGGGGCCGGCCGGCGGGTCACCGGGACCGCCGGGCGTGGGCGGGGCCGACGCGGCGGCCGGCTCCGACCCGCCGGGGACGGCCGGCGCGGCGGGGGCGGGGGTCGCGACGAGTTCCGGGGAGCGGTCGGCGTCCGGGGGCCGCCACACCGGCTCGCCGGACCCCACGATCGGGGCGGTGGCCTCCGGATCGAAGTCGTCCACGGCCGGCTCCTGGGCACGCGGGACGTGCGCCTCGGGCACCGGCACCCGGCCGGTCGCGCTCCCGGACCCCGGGCGCGGCTTCTTCCGCCCGTCAACCCCCTGCGGGCGGTAGTGTGAATCTTCCCTCCCCACGACCCCCTCCTCCCCGTGCGGAAAACAGCTTGGGTGACACTACTTCGGTCCGAACACTATGCGGCGGCCGGAGCGGGCAGGTGGGCATTCACCTGCTCGGGGGCGCCGCCACTTGGTTCCGTCAGCCAGCGTGGGCAAACGAGGGAGCGTGGGAAATGGATTTCGACGTCACGGTTGAGATCCCCAAGGGTCACCGCAACAAGTACGAGGTGGACCACGCGACCGGCCGGATCAGGCTGGACCGCACCCTCTTCACGTCCACGCAGTATCCGGCGGACTACGGGTTCATCGAGGGCACCCTGGGCGAGGACGGCGACCCGCTGGACGCGCTGGTGCTGGTCCCCGAGCCGACGTTCCCGGGCTGCCTGATCCGCTGCCGCACCATCGGCATGTTCCGGATGACCGACGAGAAGGGCGGCGACGACAAGGTCCTCTGCGTGCCCTACGAGGACCCGCGCCAGGAGCACCTGCGCGACATCCACCACCTGGGCGAGTTCGACCGGCTGGAGATCCAGCACTTCTTCGAGGTGTACAAGGACCTGGAGCCCGGCAAGTCGGTCGAGGGCGCGACCTGGGTCGGTCGCGTCGAGGCGGAGGCCGAGATCCGCGCGTCGTACCGGCGGGCCAAGGAGGCCGAGGAGCGCGGCGAGACCATCCACTGACCCCACCCACGCCGACGGGCCCGGGAGCCGCTCAACCGAGCAGCCCCCGGGCCCGCTCGTACAGGTCGAGCACCGCGCAGGCCGCCGGCACCACGGACACCACCAGCGCCGTGTCCACCAGGTCGGCCGCCCGGCCCAGATACGGGGAGGCGGGCCGCCGCGCGTACGTGGTGCCGGCCGCCACGGCGAGCAGGGCGACGGCCAGCCCGCCGACGGCCAGCGCCAGCCGACCCGCCGACCCGGAGCCCACGGCGAGCACCCCGCCGAGCAGGACGGCCCCCGCCAGCCCGGCGACGACCGGCGGCACCCGGTGGCGGACCGCCACGAACAGCCGCGTGCGCAGCAGCAGCACCGCGCAGACCACGGCGACCAGCAGCCGCCCGGCCACGCCGCCCGCCGTCACCAGCACCACCGCCGCCCCGGCCACCAGCACGGCGTGCCCGAGCAGCATCCCGGTGAGCATCTCCTCGGTGCGGGCCACCGCCGCGTGCACCCGGGCCCGGTCCGGCAGGTCCCGGGCGGCGTCCGCGCCGGGGCCGTCGTCGCCCGGCAGGGTGATCGGCGGCAGCGGCATCTTGCCCAGCCGGATGGCCAGCAGCGGCAGCGCGCCGAGCGCGAAGACCAGGGCGCAGAGCAGCACCGCCGCGGCACCCCCGGCGGTCAGCGTCAGCCCGCCGAGGGCGGCGAGCGCCCCGCCCGCGCCGACGGTCGCGCCGGCCACGAAGACCCGCACCCGACTGGCCACCCCGAGCAGGCCGAGCACCGCCACCAGCAGCAGCGCCACCGCGCCGGCCAGCAGCTCGGGGGCGCCCAGCCAGGGCAGCGGCGCGACCGGGCCGACCGGGTCGCCGGAGCTGACCGCGAGGGCGCCGGCGGCGAACGCGTACGGCAGGGCATAGCCGCCGAGGGTCGCGCCGGTGGCCCCGTCGCCGTACGCGCGGGAGGCGACCGCCCCGGCGAGGGTGAGCAGCAGCGCCACCGCGACCGCGACGGGCCAGCCGGCCCCGGGCCCCGGGCCGGCGGCGAGGGCGGCGAGCAGCCCCACGCCGAGCGGCACGGCCGCCCCGGCCAGGGCGGCGCACCTTGTGGCGGCCGGCGACCAGGCGGCACCCCGGCGGCGGGCCCCGTCGACGATCGCCTCGACCACGTCGTCGTACTCCAGCTCGGGCCACTGCGCGCGGGCCGGCACCAGGTGCAGCACGTCGCCGTCGCGGACCCCCTGCGGCAGCAGCGCCTGGGCGGTGGCCAGGACCGCCCCGTCGGTGCGGCGCAGCACCCAGCCGCCGTGCCGTTCGCCGTCGTCGGCCAGCCCCTCGCCGGCGTGCCGGAGCACCTCGGGCAGCAGCTCGGCCAGGGGGACCTGCTCGGGCAGGGCGACGTCGACCCGGCGCTGGGGGGCGCTGATCGTGACCCGGGCCAACCCGACTGTCATCGGCGCATCTCCATATCGAGGGGGGACGGTGGCTGCGCGGACGACAGGACTTTACCTACGATGAGCCAGGCTCGGGTTACCGAGCGCTGTGGGGAGGCCGAGTGTCCACCGTCGTCATCAAGCGACCACCCCGGCGGCCGGCACCGGAGATCCCGGTCGGCGAGCTGCCCGTCGAGGCCCCGCCGGAGATCCCCGCCGTCACCGGCGGCCGCTGGCAGCAGGCGCTGATGGTGCTGCCCATGCTGGGCGGGTCGGTCGCGATGGCGATGATGTTCGGCCGGGGCGGCGGGGCGTACTCGTACGTGGTCGGCGGGATGTTCGGGCTCTCCTCCCTGGCCATGCTGGTCACCTCGTGGGGCAGCGCCTCCGGCACCCCGAAGAAGTCGGAGATGATGGCCGCCCGCCGGGAATACCTGCGGCACCTGGGCACGCTGCGCCGCCGGGTCCGGCAGACCGCCGAGCGGCAGCGGGCCGGGCTGCACTACCGCCACCCCGACCCGGGCCGGCTGTGGTCCACCGTCGACAGCCACCGCGTGTGGGAGCGCCGGCCCGGCGACCCGGACTTCGCCGTGGTGCGGGTGGGCGTCGGCCCGCAGACCCTGGCCACCCCGCTGGTCGGCCCGGTCACCCGCCCGCTGGAGGAGCTGGAGCCGATGACCGCCGGGGCGCTGCGGCGGTTCCTCGACGCGTACGCGGTGGTGCCCGATCTGCCGGTGGCCCTGTCGCTGCGCAGCTTCGCCCGGGTCTTCGTGCGCGGCGGGGCGTCCCGGGAGGGCGCGGAGGCGGGCATCCGCCCCGGCACCGGGTCGCCCGACGCGCAGGCGCTGGCCCGGGCGCTGCTCACCCAGCTCGCGGTGTTCCACGCCCCCGACGAGCTGCTGATCGCCGTCTGCGCCGGCCCCGAGCGGCGGGCGCTGTGGGAGTGGGTGAAGTGGCTGCCGCACGCGCACCACCCCACCCGCACCGACGCCGTCGGCCCCGTCCGGCTGGTCACCAGCTCCGCCGTCGAGCTGGAACGGCTCCTCGACGAGGTGCTGGCCAGCCGGTCCCGGTTCAGTCCGTCCGGCCCGGCGACCGACGGGCCGCACGTCGTGGTGGTGCTCGACGGCGGCGACCTCACCGGCGCCACCGACCTCGTCGGCGACGGCGGCATCGACGCGGTCACCGTGGTCGACCTGGACACCCCGCCGCCCCGGCTGCTCGACCGGTACGCCCTCCTGCTCGACCTGCGCGGCGGCCGGCTGCACTCGCACTCCGCCGACGGGCACGCCGAGGTGGGCACCCCCGACCGGCTGGCGCCCGCCGACGCCGAGGCGGTCGCCCGCCGGCTCGCCCCGCTGCGGCTCGCCACCGCCGTACGCGGGCCGGACGCCCCGGTCAACGCCGAGCTGGGCCTGCCCGAGCTGCTCGGCATCGGCGACCCGGAGGGCTTCACGGCCGAGCAGGGCTGGGCGCCCCGGTCGGCGCGCGACCGGCTGCGGGTGCCGATCGGGGTGGGCGCCGACGGCGGCGCGATCGAGCTGGACCTCAAGGAGTCCGCGCAGGACGGGATGGGCCCGCACGGGCTGCTGATCGGGGCCACCGGCTCCGGCAAGTCCGAGCTGCTGCGCACCCTGGTCCTCGGGCTGGCCGCCACGCACAGCTCCGAGCAGCTCAACTTCGTCCTGGTCGACTTCAAGGGCGGGGCCACGTTCGCCTCCTTCGACCGGCTCCCGCACACCGCCGCGGTGATCACCAACCTGGCCGACGCGCTGCCGCTGGTCGACCGGATGGTCGACGCGATCAACGGGGAGCTGATGCGCCGCCAGGAGCTGCTGCGCCGGGCCGGCAACTACGCCAGCCTGCGCGACTACGAGCGGGCGCGGGCGGCCGGCACGCCGCTGGCCCCGCTGCCGTCGCTGCTGCTGGTCTGCGACGAGTTCTCCGAGCTGCTGTCGGCCAAGCCCGACTTCATCGACCTGTTCGTGCAGATCGGCCGGCTGGGCCGGTCGCTAGGGGTGCACCTGCTGCTGGCCAGCCAGCGGCTGGAGGAGGGGCGGCTGCGCGGGCTGGACACCCACCTGTCGTACCGGATCGGTTTGCGGACCTTCTCGGCCCTGGAGTCCCGGACGGTGCTCGGGGTGCCGGACGCGCACGAGCTGCCCCGCTCGCCGGGCCACGGCTACCTGCGCTTCGGCACCGAGCCGCTGATGCGCTTCAAGGCCGCGTACGTCTCGGGGCCGCTGCGGCGGCGGGGCGGCGCGACGGGTCCGGGCGGGTCCGGCGCGCCCCGCCTGCTGACCTTCACCACCCACGTGGTGCCGGTGCCGGAGCCGCCCACCCCGGCGCTGACGGCGACCGCCGAGGACGACGCCGGCCGGGACAGCCTGCTCGACGTGCTGGTGGGGCGGCTGGCCGGGCAGGGCCCGCCCGCGCACCAGGTGTGGCTGCCGCCGCTGGACGCCGCGCCCACCCTCGACGAGCTGCTCGGCCCGGTCGGCGTCGACCCGGCGCGCGGGCTGACCTTCGCCAACCCGGAGCTGCACGGCGCGCTCCAGGTGCCGGTGGCCGTCGTCGACAAGCCGTTCGAGCAGCGGCGGGACCTGCTCTGGCTCACCCTCGGCGGGTCGGCGGGGCACGTCGGCGTGGTCGGTGGCCCGCAGAGCGGCAAGTCGGGCCTGCTGCGCGCCCTGGTGTGCGCGCTGGCGTTGACCCACACGCCCGTCGAGGCGCAGGTCTACTGCCTGGACTTCGGCGGTGGCGGGCTGACCGCGCTGCGCGACCTGCCGCACGTGGGCGGGGTGTCCGGCCGCACCGACCAGACCGCGGTGCGGCGCACCGTCGGGGAGCTGGTCACCGTGCTGGTCGACCGGGAGCGCCGCTTCGCCGAGCTGGGGGTGGAGTCGATGGCCGCGTACCGGCAGCGACGGGCCGCCCTCGCCGCCGCCGGGCAGCCCGTCACCGACCCCTTCGGCGACGTGTTCCTGGTGGTGGACGGCTGGAACACGCTGCGCAGCGAGTACGACGACCTGGAGCCGCTGGTCACCGAGCTGGCCACCCGGGGCCTGTCGTACGGGGTGCACGTGGTGGCCACCGCGCTCCGCTGGACGGACTACCGCCCGGCGATCCGGGACCTGTTCGGCTCCCGCGTGGAGCTGCGCCTCGGCGACCCGTCGGACTCGCTGCTGGTGCGCCGCGCGGCGGCGACGACCGTCCCCGACAAGACGCCCGGGCGGGGCATGACGGGCGAGAGCCTGCACTTCCTCACCGCCCTGCCCCGGCTGGCCGAGCCCGGGGGCGACACGGCGACCCTGGTCAAGGCGGTCGCCGGGGCGTGGGACGGGCCGGCGGCGCCCCCGGTCCGGCTGCTCCCGCCCGTGCTGCCGTACGCGGAGCTGGACCTGGGCGCGACGGCCGGGCTGGCGCTGCCGGTGGGGATCGCCGAGGCGGACCTGCGCCCGGTGGTGCTCGACTTCGCCACCGAGCCGCACCTGCTGGTCTTCGGCGACGCCGAGTGCGGCAAGTCGTCGTTCCTGCGGGCCCTCGCGGCGACCATCGTCAGCCGGTTCACCCCGCAGCAGGCGCGGGTGATCCTGGTCGACTACCGGCGCAGCCTGCTCGGCGCGATCGAGACCGAGCACCGGATCGGCTACGGCACGGCCGCCGCCCGCACCACGGAACTGGTGGAGTCCGCCGCCGGTTACATGCAGCTGCGGCTGCCCGGCCCGGACGTCACCCCGGCGCAGCTGCGCCAGCGGTCGTGGTGGTCGGGGCCGGAGCTGTTCGTGCTGGTCGACGACTACGACCTGGTGGCCAGCGGGCCGGTCAACCCGCTGCGGGCCCTGGAGGAATACCTCCCCCAGGCGCGGGACATCGGCCTGCACCTGGTGCTGGCGCGCCGGGCCGGCGGCACCGGCCGGGGCTACGACCAGTTCCTCCAGCGGCTCAAGGAGTTGTCGACCCCGGGGCTGGTGATGGCCGGCAGCCCCGACGAGGGGGCGATCGTCGGGCAGGTCCGGCCCGGGCCGCTCCCGCCGGGGCGGGCCCGGCTGGTGACCCGGCGCGAGGGCGTACGCCTGGTGCAGCTGGCCCATCTTCCCCCGCCGTAGGGGCCCGCCCCACCGACGACCCGGTGATCCGACCCCGGAATGGCGCGTGACGGGGGTGGGAACCGGTAATCTCCGAGCAGCATGTGTCCGCCGCGATGAATGGCTGGGAATGTGACTGGGGTTCGGCACGGCAGGCCCGCGACCGCGCGACGGTTCACCGGCCGCGCGCTGGTGGGCACCGCCGCGCTCGCGGTGTCGCTCGTCGGCCCGGTTCCGCCGGCGGCCCTCGCCGCACCGCCCCCCACCGCGCTGCCCGGGTTCGCCCCGCTCGCCGCGCCGGTGTCGGCGGGTTCGTTCTGGCGGGTGTCCCCCGTCGACACGCCGGCCCGTGCCGACCAGGTCCGCGACGAGCAGTGGCAGCTCGACGAGCTGCGGGCGTCGACGGCCTGGCGCACCTCGACCGGGCGCGGGGTCGTCGTCGCCGTGATCGACTCCGGGGTGGACGGTTCCCACCCGGACCTGGCCGGCCAGGTGCTGCCGGGCATCGACCTGGTCGACGACGGCGACACCGACGGGCCGGACCCGGTCGGGCACGGCACGACGGTGGCGGGCCTGATCGCCGGCCGCAACGACGACCGGCGGGGGGCGGTGGGCCTCGCCCCCGACGCGAAGATCCTCCCGGTGCGGGTCCTCGACGACGAGAACCGCTACGACGACGCGCTGATCGTCGCCCGGGGCGTCCGGTGGGCCGTCGACAACGGCGCCCGGGTGATCAACCTGTCGCTCGGCGGCAGCGGCGACAGCCCGGCCCTGGCTGCGGCGCTGGACTACGCGTTCGCCCGCGACGTGGTGGTGGTCGCCTGCACCGGCAACGTCGCCGCCTCCTCCGACACCAACGTCTGGTATCCGGCGCGGGAGCCGGGCGTGATCGCCGTCGCCGGCCTGGAACGGGCCAGCGACAACCTGTGGTCCGGGTCGATCACCGGCCGCGCCACGGTCCTCACCGCCCCGGCGACCGGCCTGGTCGGGGCCCGGCCCGGCAGCGGCTACTGGCGGGTGCAGGGCACCAGCTTCGCGTCGCCGCTGGTGGCCGCGGCCGCCGCGCTGATCCGGGCCCGCTGGCCGCAGATGTCCGCCGGTGAGGTGGTCAACCGGCTGATCAGCACCGCCCGGGACATCGGGCCCACCGGCCGGGACGACCGCTTCGGGTACGGCCTGGTCGACCCGGTCGCCGCGCTCACCGCCGACGTGCCACCGGTGGGGCGCAACCCGCTCGACGACCAGTCCTCCCCCGGCGTCGTGGGCTTCGGCCCGGCGCCCGGCGCCGAGCAGGACGCCCCGGTCGCGGGTGCCGGCGGGGACCCGCTCGGCTTCACCGCGCCCCGCCAGCACACCCGCTGGACGGCCCAGCCGGCCGGCGGCCGCGACGACGCCGGCCCGCATCGGCTCTGGGCGGGCGTGGTCCTCCTCGCCGCCCTGGTCGCCGGGGCCGCGCTGGTGGTCCGCCGGCTGCGCCAGCGCAGCCGTTGACCGCATCCCGGCGGCGCGGCCCGGTTCCGTGCCCGGCCTGCCCGATTCCCGGCCCTGCCGGTCTGATCCGGCGTCCCGCTGGGTAGGGATGCCGGGCATGAGCACGTCCGGTCAGCGCACCCACGTCCACGCGTCGCCGTCGTGGCGGGCCCGCCGGCTCGACCCCGACCGTTCGCTGGGGCTGCGGCTCACCCTCGCCGCGACCGCCGTCTTCCTGGTCCTGGTGCCGTTCGCCCTGCTCGCCCTGCTGGTGCTGGGCTCCTGGCCGCCGCTGCACCGGCTGGACGCCGCGGTCGCGCACGACCTGCACGGCTACGCCGTCGGCCACCCGGGCTGGGTGTGGTTCATGACCGTGTGGACGAACGTGTTCGGTCCCGGGCCGCTGCGGGTCGCCGTACTCGCCGTGGTGGTCTGGTTGTTCGCCCGGCGCGCGCCGCGGCTGGCCTGGTGGGCGGTCACCACGATGGCGGCGGGCGGCCTGCTCGGCGCGCTGCTCAAGCTGCTGGTGGGCCGGGACCGGCCCGACCTGCTGGACCCGGTCGCCCGGGCCGCCGGATACTCGTTCCCCTCCGGGCACGCGCTGAACGCGGCCCTCGCCGCCGGGGTGCTGCTGCTGGTCTTCCTCCCGTACGCCCGGCGGCGGCCCGCCCTGCGGTGGGCGCTCTGGGTCGCCGCCGTCGTGGTGACGGTGCTGACCGGGGTGAGCCGGCTGGCGCTCGGCGTGCACTACACGAGCGACGTGGTCGCCGGCTGGCTGCTGGGCGTGGCGACGGTGGCCGCCACCACCGCCGCCTTCCGCACCTGGCGCACCCGGGCCGGTCACCGGTCCGCGCGCCCCGCCACCACGGAAGGCGTCGAGCCGGAACTGGCCGACGGGGCGGAGCCCGCCGACGGGGCCGAACCGGCCGACGGGGTGGAGCGGCCCCGCCCGGCCCGGGGGCAGGCGTAGCGGGCGGCCCGCGCGGGTACTGGGCGGGCCATGTCCGAACTGGTGGGTCAGGCAGCCAGGCGGGTGCTGCTGCCGGTGGCCCTGCTGCTCTCCGTCATGGTGCTGCTCGGCGTCCTCGTCACCCGGGTCTTCGCGCACACCTGGCCGCTCACGGTGGAGGACGCGGTCAACCGTGAGCTGGCCGCCGACCGGACCGCCGGCTGGAACAACGTCTCGCTGGTGTTCAGCACGCTGGCCAGCACCCAGCTGATCGTGCTGGTCACCGCGATCGTGGCGGTGGTCCTGCGGCTGGTGCTGCACCGCTGGCGGGAGCCGCTGTTCCTGTGCGCGGCGGTCAGCGCCCAGGCGCTGGTGTTCCTGCTGACCACGATGGCCATCGACCGCCGCCGCCCGGCGGTCGAGCACATGGACGTGTCCCCGCCGACGTCCAGCTTCCCGTCCGGGCACACGTCGGCCGCCGTGGCGCTCTACGTCGGCATCGCGGTGCTGCTGGCGCTGCGGGCGCGGAGCACCCCGGCGAAGGTCGCCTGGTGGGCGCTGCTCGTCCTGGTGCCGGTCGGTGTCGCCCTGACCCGGATGTACCGGGGCATGCACCACCCGAGCGACGTGCTGGCGTCGTTCCTCAACGGCGGCACGTGCGTGGTGATCATGGCGCGGGCGGTGCTGGACCGGGGGGTGCGGTGGAGCCGGGAGAAGCTGCCCACGGTCGGACGGCCGGCCCGGGTCCCGACGGCCTGAGCCGGACGGCCGGGCCGGGTCCCGACCGCCTGAGCCGGGCGACCGAGCCGGCCGCCGGGGGCGGCAGCGCCCCTGCCGCTCAGGTGCACTCGCCGGTGCCGACCGGGCGGGTCCGCTCGGCGCCGGCCAGGGCGACCGGGCGGGCCTCGGCCGCCGTCACCGCGAAGCCGGTGTTCGGGTCGTCCGCCGCCGCAGCGAAGATCACCCCGAGCACCAGGCCGTTCGAGGAGAGCAGCGGCCCGCCCGAGTTGCCGCTGCGCACCAGCGCCCGGATCGTGTAGATCTCCCGGGTCACGTCGCCGGAGGAGTAGATGTCCGGGCCGGTGATCCGGTCGACGTCCCGGATCCGCGCCGACTGGGCGTTGTACGGCCCGTCGAGCGGGAAGCCCAGCACGATCGCGTCCGCCCCGCTGCCCGCGTTGCCGGCGGCAAACCGCAGGGACGGGCCGGGCAGCCCCGGCACCCGCAGCACGGCCAGGTCCCGGTCCGGGTCGTAGACGACGACCTCCCCGTCGTACCGGTCGCCGTTCAGCTCGACCGCCACCGACCGGGTGCCGGCCACCACGTGCGCGTTGGTCATCACCCGGTCGTCGGCGTACACGAAGCCGGAACCCTCGATGCGGCGCGCGCAGCTCGGCGCGGAGCCCAGCACCTTGACCACCGCACGCCGGCCGTCGGCCACCACCTGGGAGCCGGCGAGCGCCGGGTCGGGCGGCTCGACCTGCCGGGCCCGGGTGGGCGCGAGGTCGCCGAAGACGTCCGGGAAGCCGTTGGTGTCGACGGTGTCCCGCAGTGCGGTGGACAACTCCTGCGCCTGGTCGGGCAGCACCCGGTCGACGACGGTGAGCAGCGCGCTGTTGCGCACCGAGGAGGCCAGCCAGGGCAGCGAGGACGAGCCCAGCGGCACGGCCACCAGCCAGGCGACCAGCATGACGGCGAAGAGCGAGACGACCGCCCCGCCGATGTCGTCGGCCCGCTTGGCGATGTCGCTGGTGATGGTCTGGCGCAGGTGCGAGCCGAGCCAGCCGGCCAGCGCCTGCCCCACCACGGCCAGCCCGAACACGGCGACGAGGGAGATCAGCACCCGGGTGCCGCTGTCGGTGAACTGGCGGGCCAGCAGCGGGCCGACCTGTAGACCGATGAGCGCGCCCAGGAAGAACCCGGAGAACGACAGCACCCCGATGACGAAGCCCTGACGGTATCCGCTGATCGCGAACACGAGCATGAGCAGGAGCAGAACGAGATCCACGGCGGACACGCCCCAAGGGTACGGGCAGCGGGCCCGCCGGGTGCCCACCGCTCGCGGAACGTGACGGTCCGGTCAGCGTCCCGCCGCCGCGCCGGCGGTCAGGCCAGCGGTCCGGCCATCTCGTCGGCGGCGTCGGTGCCGGCGGAGGGCGCCGGGGCGGCCCCGGCCGGCGGCAGGTCGACGACCCGGTCGTCCGGCCAGGGGCGGGTCCACCCGCCCATCTCCAGCAGGGCGGCGAGCACCCCGGCCGTGAACCCCCAGACCAGCATGCCGCGCACCGAGAAGGCCGGGCCGACCCAGCCGCTCGGGTGGCGTACCCGCAGCCGGTTCTCGGGGGCGACCAGCTCGGCGACCGGCAGTCGGGCGACGTGCGCGACCTCGGCCGGCTCCCGGGGGTGCACCGGGTGCGGCCGGTGCCACCAGCCGAGCACGGGGGTCACCACGAAGTCGCTGACCGGGATCCACAGCCTCGGCAGCTCGGCGAGGACGGTGACGCTGGCCGGGTCGAGGTCGACCTCCTCGTTGGCCTCGCGCAGGGCGGTGGCGGCCGAGTCGGCGTCGCCCGGGTCGGCCGCCCCGCCGGGGAACGCCGGCTGCCCGGCGTGGTTGCGCAGGGTGGCGGCGCGTTGCAGGACCAGCACGTCCGGGCCTGCCCCGGGCTCCTCGCCGAGGAGCACCAGCACGGCGCTCTCCCGCCCGCCGCTGGCCGGGGTGGCGATCCGGGTGAAGTCCTCGGCGCGGGCGGAGCCGAGCCGGGACAGCAGGGGCTGCATCCAGGGCGGCGGCGTACGGCTCACGCCGGCACCACCACGCCGAGGTGTTCGCGGACCAGCGCGGCGAGCCGGGCGTCGTCCAGCGCGCCGGAGGTGTCGACGTGCCGGATGCGGCCGTCCGCGCCGACGAGCACGGTCAGCGGGACGGCGTTGCGGTTGAGCGCCCGGCGCAGGCTCTCGCCCTGGTCGAACAGGACGGGGAAGCGCACGCCGAAGTCCTCGCCGATCGACTGGGCGGCGTCCCGGCTGTCGCGGGTGTTCACCCCGATCACCTGGAGCCTGCCGTCCGCGCGCTCGCTGAGCCGCTGGAACGCGGGCAGTTCCTTGCGGCAGGGCGGGCACCAGGACGCCCACAGGTTGACCACGGCCGGCCCGCGCACGTCCCGCAGGGCGACGAGGTCGCCGCCGGTGAAGCAGGGCAGGGTCAGCTCGGGCAGCTCCGGCCCGCCGGACCCGGCGGGGGTGGGCGCGGCCGAGGGGGGCGGCACGGTCAGGGTCGCGCAGGCGGCGAACGGCGACGGCCGGGTGTTCCGCCGGGGCTCGGCCGTCTTCTCCTCGGCCGGGGTCGCCGTGCAGGCGGCGACGAGCAGCGCGAGCGGCAGGAGCAGGGCGGCCAGCAGACGTGGGGCCGCCGGCCGGCGCAGGGCCAACCGTGACGCCGGGATGGACGGCCGACGCCGGGCGGTGGAGCGGTGCGTCACGGCGCCTCCGCGGCGACCGCCTGCTGCGGCACCAGCTCCGGGTCGACGCCCGCCGCGACGGCCAGGTCCCGCGCCCGGGGCCCCTTGAGCAGCTTCGCGGCCGGCGCGGGCTCCGTCGGCCCCGTCCCGTACGACGGGCAGAGCTTCACCAGCGTGCACGCGCCGCAGGCCGGCTTCTTGGCGTGGCAGACCCGCCGGCCGTGGAAGATGATCCGGTGCGACAGCATCGTCCAGTCGCGCTTCGGGAACATCGCGCCGATCGCGTGCTCGATCTTCACCGGGTCGGTCTCGGCGGTCAGCCGCCAGCGGTGCACCAGCCGCTGGAAGTGCGTGTCGACGGTGATGCCGGGGACGCCGAAGGCGTTGCCGAGGATGACGTTGGCGGTCTTGCGGCCCATCCCGGGCAGCGTCACCAGGTCGTCGAGCTTGCCGGGGACCTGCCCGTCGTACCGCTCGACGAGGGCCTGGCCCAGCCGGATCAGCGAGTTGGTCTTGTTGCGGTAGAAGCCGGTGGGCCGGATCAGCTCCTCCAGCTCGGCCCGGTCCGCCCCGGCGTAGTCGGCGGCCGTCGGGTAGCGGGTGAACAGCTTCGGGGTGACCTCGTTGACCTTCTTGTCCGTGCACTGGGCGGACAGGATGGTGGCGACGGCCAGCTCCAGCGGATTGGTGTGGTCCAGCTCGCAGTGGGCGTCGGGGTGCGTCTGGGTGAGCACCCGGTGGATCTTCCGGGCGCGACGCGTGCGGCCGAGGTCGGTCTCGTTGGCTGCGGGGGGACTGGTGGTCACGACGGAAAGCCTACGTCGACCCGGTGACGGCCCGCCGAGCCACGCGGCCCGGCCGCGCCCGGCGACCGGGTGGCCGGGCGCCGGCTACGGCTCGGTGATCCGGCCCTCGTCGTCGAGGCGGGCGCCGCTCTTCGGGAAGTCCAGCCGACTCAGCTCCCGGACCAGGCCGAGGCCCCGGTCGTCCGGGTCCATGGTCGGCTTGCCGATCGAGTTCATGTACGTCGAGGTGAACGAGCCGCCGGCGAAGCTGCCGTCCGGCTTCAGCGACACCTTGAGCACGCCGCCCCAGCCGAGCCGGCCGTTGTTGCTCAGCGAGTTGCCGCCGCCGGCGAAGTTGCCGAGGCTGTAGGCGATCAGCCGGCCCTGGTAGAACTCCATGCCGCGCAGCACGTGCGGGCCGTGGCCGACGACCAGGTCCGCCCCCGCGTCGATCATGGCGTGGGAGAACTTGATCGGGTCGCCCCGGTTCTCGCCGAGGAACATCTCGGTGCCCGGGCGCACCCGGGTCTTGTCCGCGCCCTCGCCGCCCATGTGCACCTGCACCACGACGAGGTCGGCCATGGTGGCCGCCTTCTTAATCACCGCGCTGGCGGCGTCGATGTCGACCAGGCTGTTGGACCAGACGTACGACGAGAAGCCGGCGACGGCGATCTTGACGCCCTCGACCTCGACCACGGTGATCTGGTCGGGCGCCCCGGTGTGCGCCAGGTCGTACTTCTCCAGCGCGGCCTGGGTGTTGCGGTAGCCCTTGGGGCCGTAGTCGTAGCCGTGGTTGTTGGCCTGGTTGAGCAGCTCGAACCCGCCGTCGCGCAGGTGCGCGGCGTACTCCGGCGGGGCGCGGAACTGGAAGCAGCGGGTCGAGTTGGCCCCGCACTTGCCGGTGCCGGTGTCGACGGTGAGCGGCTCCTCCAGGTTGCCCATCACCAGGTCGGCCGCGAGCGCCTTCTGCACCGAGTCGAAGAAGCCCTTGCCGCCGTTCGGCGGGAGGCGGTTCGGCGCGTTGCCCATGATGATGTCGCCGGTGGCCGAGAGCGACACACTCTCGACCTTGCCCTCAGGGGTGTCGCCGGAGGGGGCCGGGGAGGCGGTGCCGGTCGCGCCGGCCCGGGTGCCGGGCTGCCAGGTGGGCGCGTCGGTCGTCTCGGCGCAGCCGGCGAGCAGCGTGCCGAGCAGCACGCCGAGGGCGAGCGCTGTGCGGCGGCGCGGGCGGGCGGCACCGGCGCGGGGCAGGCGGGGACGGGGGCCAGGGCGGGCGGGAGAATACATCGCCCGCGACGCTACCGGGCGAGATACGCGGTGACGATGGCCGATCGGCCGAAAAATCAGGCCGTGCGCCGTTCGGACCAGGGGACCACGGTCCCGGCCCCGCCGGCGAGCACGGCGGCGTGCACCGCGCGGGCCAGCGGGGCGCCCCACGCGGAGCGGGGCCCGCCGTAGGCGGACGGCTCGCCGTCGGCCGGGCAGAGCACGGTGACGGCGTCGGTGGGGGTGCCGGTGGCCGCGAGCCCCAGCTCCCGGATCGCCTGTGCCTTCGCCTCGGTCGCGGTCGCCACCGCGTTGACCAGGGCCGCGTCGCCGAGCCGGGCGGGCACCTCGACCACGATGTTGACCGTGCCGACCCGGTGGGCGGACGCGGCGCACCGGGCCGGGGCGGGCGCGGGCGTGGCGACGGCGGGGTCGGGCGCGGCGGCCTGGACGGGGGTGCCCAGCCCGACGGTCGCCCAGACCCGCACCGCGGAGTCGACGCGGGCGACCACCTCGGCGACGTCGACGCCGGTCAGCAGGCCGACGCCGGGCCCGTCGAGGCCGAGCTGCTCGGCCAGCTCGGCCAGGTGGTCGGCCGGGTCGTCCCGGTGGTACGACATGGGCACGGTCGCGTTGACCACCCAGTGCCGTACGCCGATCCCGCCGCCGAGTGGCGCGGAGCTGACGGTCAGTAACGGCCGGTCGGCGCGCCACACGAGCAGCGGGACGTCCCGGCCGTCCTCGTGGCGGCTGGTCAGGGTCGGCTCGGTCAGCACGCCGCCGACCCTACGTCCCGGGCGCGGCGAGGGGGACCAGGGGTTTCCCAGGGGTGCGGCTCTGATTACCGCTCACGTGCGCCTAGACTGGCCTCGCGCGAGGGATCAGCGGACGGCGGCCCGGCCGAGAAGACGGCACGCGCAGGCGGAGGTGCGCGATGGACGAGGTACTGGCTCGCAGCGGGATCTTCCAGGGAGTCGACCCGGAGGCTGCCGAGGCGCTCGCCAAGGAGATGGAGACGATCGAGGTCCGCAAGGGCGAGGTCGTGTTCAACGAGGGCGAGCCCGGCGACAGTCTCTACATCCTCCTGTCCGGCAAGATCAAGGTCGGTCGCCGGGCGGCGGACGGCCGGCAGAACCTGATCGCCGTGATGGGCCCGTCGGACATGGTCGGCGAGCTGTCGCTGTTCGACCCCGGCCCCCGCACGGCGACGGCCACCGCGGTGACCGACACCCGCCTCGTGCGCCTGCGCAAGCAGGCCCTGCGCCCGTGGCTCAACAACCGGCCCGAGATCGCCGAGCAGCTGCTGCGGGTGCTGGCCCGCAGGCTGCGTCGGACGAACGACTCGCTGGCCGACCTGATCTTCACCGACGTGCCCGGCCGGGTCGCGAAGAACCTGCTCCAGATGGCCGGGCGCTTCGGCACCCGCGACGGCGGCGTGCTGCGGGTGACCCACGACCTGACCCAGGAGGAGATCGCCCAGCTCGTCGGCGCCTCCCGGGAGACCGTCAACAAGGCGCTCGCCGACTTCGCCTCGCGCGGCTGGCTGCGGCTCGACGGCAAGAGCATCATCATCCTGGACCCGGAGCGCCTGGCCCGCCGCGCCCGCGTCTGACCGCTCCCACCCGCGCGCGCCGGTCGGGTTCTGCCCGGCGGAGAATCCCTGGACCTCCCGACCGGGCCGGGTCACCGTGGGAAGATGCTGGAACGGGTCGCTGTCCTCTCCGACGTCCACGGCGCGCTGCCCCCGCTGGAGGCGGTGCTGGCCGAGCCGGACGTGGCCGCCGCCGACCTGATCGTGCTCACCGGCGACATCGCGGCCGGCCCCCAGCCCGTCGAGGTGCTGGACCTGCTCGCCGGGCTCGGCGACCGGGTCCGCTGGGTGGGCGGCAACGCCGACCGGGAACTGGTCGAGGCGCGGGCCGGGCGGCCGGCCGTGGACGAGGTGTCGAACTGGGCCGCGGGGCAGCTCCGCGACGACCAGGTCGCCCGGCTGGCGGCGCTTCCGACGGCGGTGACCCTGCCGGTCGCGGGGCTGGGCGAGGTGCTGTTCTGCCACGCCACGCCCCGCGACGACGAGGAGGTCGTCCTCGTGGACTCCCGGCTTTCCCGCTGGGCCGAGGTCTTCGCCGACGTGCCGGCCGAGGTCCGGACCGTGGTCTGCGGGCACACCCACATGCCGTTCGCCCGGCTGGTCGACCGGCGCCTGGTGGTCAACGCGGGCAGCGTCGGCATGCCGTACGGCGGGCCGGGGGCGGACTGGGCGCTGCTCGGGCCGGGGGTGCAGCTACGGCGCACCGCGTTCGACGTCGACGCGGCGTGCGCGCGGGTGGCAACGGAGTCCGGCTTCCCCGACGCCGCCGGCTGGGCCGACGAGTACCTGCGTTCCCGGTACAGCGACGCCGAGGCGCTGGCCGTCTTCGCCCCCCGCGACGGCCGCTGACCCGACCCCGCGACGGTCGCCGACCCGACGGCTGTCGCTGACCCGACCCCGCGACGGCACCCCGCCGGTCCCGCCCAAGACGGCATCCGCGCGGCACACTAGGGAGCTGAGTCGTCTACGACATCGCCCGGCGCCCGGCCAGTGAGTCGTCTGCGACATCAGCTCCCTAGCGGGCGCGGACCACATCAGCCCCCTGGCGCGCGGACGACACCCGCCACGCGCGCATCCCGACCGGCGGGCCCCATCCGGCGCACAAAAAAGTCAGGCTTGACTGTTTGTTTTGGCGGCGGCACGCTGACCGGGTGACCGCCGCACCGACCCGCGTCCCGCAGCAGGAGCGCAGCCGCGCCACCCGGGCCCGGCTGCTGGAGGCGACCGTCGAGTGCCTGGTCGAGCACGGCTGGTCCGGCACGACCACCACGGTCGTCGCGACCCGGGCCGGGGTGTCCCGGGGTGCGCAGCTGCACCACTACCCCACGAAGGCCGCCCTGGTCACCGCCGCCGTCGCGCACCTGGCCCAGCGCCGGGCCGACGAGCTGCGCACCGAGGCCGAGGCGCTGCCCGCCGGGCCGCAACGGCTCGACCGGGTGATCGACCTGCTCGGCGCGGCGTTCACCGGCCCGCTCTTCGTGGCCGCTCTCGAACTCTGGGTCGCCGCCCGCACCGACGCCGAGCTGCGCGCCGCCCTGGTCCCCCTCGAACGGCAGGTCGGCCGGGAGATGCACCGGCTGACCGTGGCGCTGCTCGGCGTCGACGAGCGCCGCCCCGGCGTCCGCGAGGCCGTGCAGGCGACCCTCGACCTGCTGCGCGGGCTCGGGGTGGCCAACCTGCTCAGCGACGACTCGGCCCGCCGTGCCGCCCTGCTCACCACCTGGAAGCGCCAGCTCGCCACCCTGCTCACCCCCTGACCGGCCCGCCCCACCGGCCCACTGGAGGCATGATGGTCGACCTTACGAACCTGCGCAGTCGCCGCGTGAGCGCGCCGCTGCGGGTCGGCAACGCGTCCGGCTTCTACGGCGACCGGGCCACCGCGTGGCGGGAGATGCTCGACGGTGGCGAGCTGGACGTGCTGACCGGCGACTACCTGGCCGAGCTGACCATGCTGATCCTCGGCCGGGACCGGCTGCGCGACCCCGCCCTGGGGTATGCGAAGACGTTCCTGCGTCAGCTTGAGGGGTGCCTCGGCACGGCGCTGGAGCGCGGGGTGCGGATCGTGACCAACGCCGGCGGGTTGAACCCGGCCGGTTTGGCCGCCGCGATCGGGTCGCTCGCCGACCGGCTCGGCCTCACCGCCCGCATCGGGTACGTCGAGGGCGACGCCCTGCCCCGCCCCGACGCGCTGACCGCGAACGCGTACCTGGGTGCCTTCGGGATCGCCGCGTGCCTCGACGCCGGGGCGGACGTCGTGGTGACCGGCCGGGTCACCGACGCCTCCCTGGCGGTCGGGCCGGCCATCGCCCGGTACGGCTGGGGGCGCGGCGACCTCGACGCGCTGGCCGGGGCGACCGTGGCCGGGCACCTCATCGAGTGCGGGGCGCAGGTCACCGGCGGCAACTTCAGCTTCTTCACCGAGCTGCCCGACGGCGGGCACCGCCCCGGCTTCCCGATCGTCGAGATCCACCCGGACGGCTCCTCGGTCGTCACGAAGCACCCGGGCACGGGCGGCGCGGTCACCGTGGAGACGGTCACCGCCCAGCTGTTGTACGAGGTGGGCGGCCCCGACTACCTGGGCCCGGACGTGGTGACCCGGCTGGACACGGTCGAGCTGACCGCCGACGGGCCGGACCGGGTGCGCGTCGCCGGGGTCCGGGGCACGCCCCCGCCGCCCACCCTCAAGGTGGGGGTGAACAGCCTCGGCGGGTTCCGCAACTCGATGACGTTCGTCCTGTGTGGGCTGGACATCCCGGCGAAGGCGGCCCTGGTCCGGGGCCAACTGGAGGCGGCGGTCGGCCCGGCGGGGCTGGAGTTCGTGCTGGCCCGTACCGACCACCCGGACGCGAGCGACACGGAGGCGGCGAGCGCGCTGCTGCACGTACACCTGCGGGACGGCGACAAGGCGCGGGCCGGGCGGGCGTTCTCGGCCGCCGCCGTGGAGCTGGCACTGGCCTCCTACCCGGGCTGCACGCTGACCACCCTGCCCGGCGACGCGACCCCGTACGGGGTGTTCACCGCCGACGCCGTGCCGCAGGACGCGGTGGAGCACGTGGCCGTCCTGCCGTCGGGCGAGCGGGTGCCGGTCGCTCCCCCGCCGGTGACGTGCTTGCAGGGGCCCCCTGTGCAACAGGATGCGTCAACAGGGGGCCCTTCCTTGCACCCGCAGCGCGCGGAGCAGCCGCAGCCTCAGCGCACGCGGCGGGGGGCGCTGGGCGAGGTGGTCGGGGCGCGCTCCGGCGACAAGGGCGGCGACGCGAACCTGGGCGTCTGGGCGCGTACCGACGCGACCTGGGCGTGGCTGCGCCACTGGCTGACCGTCGAACGGCTGGCCGAGCTGCTGCCGGAGACCGCCCCGCTGACCGTCGAACGGCACGAGCTGCCGAACCTGCGCGCGGTGAACTTCGTGATCCGGGGGCTGCTCGGGCAGGGCGTGGCCGCGTCGACCCGGTTCGACCCGCAGGCGAAGGCGCTGGGCGAGCTGCTGCGCTCCCGCGTCGTCGACCTGCCGACGGAGGAGATGGGGCGGTGACCACACTGGACAGCACGCTCGACCCGGCCGCGCCGGCCTTCCGGGCCAACCGGGAGGCCCTGCTGGAGCGGCTCGCCGAGCTGGAGGCGGCCCTCGACACCGCCCGCGCGGGCGGCGGCGCGAAGTACGTGGCCCGCCACCACCAGCGCGGCAAGCTGCTGCCCCGGGAGCGGATCGAGCTGCTGCTCGACCCGGACAGCCCGTTCCTGGAGCTGTCGCCGGTCGCCGCGTACGGGACGGACTTTCCCGTCGGGGCCAGCGTGGTCACCGGGATCGGCGTCGTCGAGGGCGTGGAGTGCCTGGTCGTGGCCAACGATCCGACGGTACGCGGCGGCGCGGTCAACCCGTGGTCGCTGGCGAAGACCCGGCGGGCCGGGGAGATCGCCCTGGCCAACCGGCTGCCGATGGTCAACCTGGTGGAGAGCGCCGGGGCGGACCTGCCCACCCAGGCGGAGATCTTCATCCCGGGCGGGCGGGTGTTCCGCGACCTGACCCGGCTCTCGGCCGAGGGCATTCCCACGGTCAGCGTGGTGTTCGGCAACGCCACGGCCGGCGGCGCGTACGTGCCCGGGATGTCCGACCACGTGATCATGATCCGGGACCGGTCGCAGGTCTACCTGGCCGGGCCGCCGCTGGTGCGGATGGCGACGGGCGAGGTCACCGACGACGAGTCCCTCGGCGGCGCGGCCATGCACGCCACCAGGTCGGGCCTGGCCGACTTCCTCGCGTCCGACGAGCGGGACGGAATCCGGCTGGCCCGGCAGTGCGTCCGCCGGCTCAACCGGCGCAAGCAGGGCCCGCCGCCGCGCACCGCGTTCCCCGCGCCGCCGAAGCACGACCCGGAGGAGCTGCTCGGCGTCGTCAGCGCCGACCTGAAGGTGCCGTTCGACCCGCGCGAGGTGCTGGCCCGGGTGCTCGACGGCAGCGAGTTCGACGAGTTCAAGCCCGCGTACGGGACGGCGCTGGTCACCGGGTGGGGCGAGCTGCACGGCTACCCGGTCGGGGTGCTCGCCAACGCCCGGGGCGTGCTGTTCAGCGAGGAGGCGCAGAAGGCGGCCCAGTTCATCCAGCTCGCCAACGCGGCCGACACCCCGCTGGTCTTCCTGCAGAACACCACCGGCTACATGGTCGGCACGGAGTACGAGCAGCGCGGCATCATCAAGCACGGCGCGCTGATGATCAACGCGGTGTCGAACTCGAAGGTGCCGCACCTGACGGTCAACCTGGGGGCCTCGTACGGGGCCGGCAACTACGGCATGTGCGGGCGGGCGTACGAGCCGAGGTTCCTGTTCACCTGGCCGAACGCGAAGTCGGCGGTGATGGGGCCGGCGCAGTTGGCCGGCGTGCTGTCGATCGTGGCCCGGCAGGCCGCCGCCGCCCGGGGGCAGGAGTTCGACGAGGACTCCGACGCCGCCATGCGGATGATGGTCGAGCAGCAGATCGAGTCCCAGTCGGGGGCGCTGTTCCTCTCGGGCCGGCTCTACGACGACGGGGTGATCGACCCCCGGGACACCCGTACCGTCCTCGGGCTCTGCCTGTCGGCGATCCACAGTGGACCTGTCAAGGGCGCGGCCGGCTTCGGCGTCTTCCGGATGTAGGGGGCTGCTTTCATGATCACCCGTCTGCTGGTCGCGAACCGGGGCGAGATCGCCCGGCGCGTCCTCGCCACCTGCCGGGCGCTCGGCGTCGCCACGGTCGCCGTGCACTCCGACGCCGACGCCGACGCGCCGTTCGTCGCCGAGGCCGACCTCGCCGTACGCCTGCCGGGGAACGCGCCCGCCGAGACGTACCTGCGGGTCGACCTCATCCTGGACGCGGCCCGCCGCACCGGCGCGGACGCCGTGCACCCCGGCTACGGCTTCCTCGCCGAGAACGCCGAGTTCGCGGCGGCGGTGACCGACGCGGGCCTGACCTGGGTGGGCCCGCCCGCGAAGGCGATCGCCGCGATGGGTGACAAGGTGGCGGCGAAGGCGCTGCTGGCCGACGCGGGCGTGCCGATGCTGCCCACCTGGACCGATCCCGACGAGATCACCGACTTCCCGGTCCTGGTCAAGGCGTCCGCCGGGGGCGGCGGGCGCGGCATGCGGATCGTCGCCGACCCGGCCGGCCTCGCCGAGGCCGTCGCTTCGGCGCGGCGGGAGGCGGCGGCGGCGTTCGGCGACGACACGGTCTTCGTCGAGCGGTACGTCGAGCGGGGCCGGCACGTCGAGGTGCAGGTCTTCGGCGACACCCACGGCACGGTCGTGGCGCTGGGCGAGCGGGACTGCTCGATCCAGCGCCGGCACCAGAAGATCGTCGAGGAGGCCCCGGCGGTCCTGCCGGACGGGGTGCGGCAGCGGCTGCACGCCGCGGCCGTCGCCGCCGCCCGCGCGGTCGGGTACGTCGGCGCGGGCACGGTCGAGTTCCTGCTCGCCCCGGACGGGCAGTTCTTCTTCCTGGAGATGAACACCCGCCTCCAGGTGGAACACCCGGTCACCGAGGCGGTCACCGAGCTGGACCTGGTGCGCCTGCAACTGCTGGTCGCCGAGGGCGGGCCACTGCCGCTGGCGGCGACCCCGCCGCCCGACGGCCACGCCATCGAGGTACGCCTGTGCGCCGAGGACCCGGCGCGCGACCACCGGCCGGCGACGGGCGTCCTGCACCGGTTCGCGGTGCCGCAGGTGGCGGGCGAGTTCGCCCCGACGAAGGGGCTGCGCCTCGACTCGGGCGTGGCGGACGGCTCGACGGTCGGCGTGCACTACGACTCGATGCTGGCGAAGCTGGTCGCCTGGGCGCCGACCCGGGCGGAGGCGACCCGGCTGCTGGCCGGCGCGCTGGCCCGCGCCGAGCTGCACGGGGTGACCACCAACCGGGACCTGCTGGTCCGGGTGCTGCGCAGCCCCGCGTTCGGGGCGGCCGAGGTGGACACGGGCTTCCTCGACCGGCACCCCGACGTGTTCGCCCCGCTGCTGCCGGCCGACGAGTTGCCGCTGGCCGCCCTCGCCGCCGCGCTCGCCTCGGCCGCGGCGCGTCGGGCGGCGGCCCCGGTGCTCGCCGGGCTCCCCTCCGGCTGGCGCAACGTGCCGGCGTTCCCGCAGGTCACCCGGTACGCGGTGCCGAACGGCGACGGGATCGAGGTCCGCTACCGACTGGACCGCACCGGCGCACTCGCCGACTGGGTGGTGTCGGCCGGCGGCTCGGTTTCGCCCGCCGAGGGCTCGGGGCCGCCCGCCGCCCCTTCCCTCCCGCCCAGCGTGGTGCTGGTCGCCGCCGCCCCGGACCGGGTGGTCCTCGACGTCGACGGCGTGCGGCGCGCGTACTCCGTACACCGGGTGGGGTCGCAGGTCTTTGTGGACGGCCCGGACGGGGCGGCGAGCCTCACCGAGCTGCCGCGCTTCCCCCTGCCCACGGCGGAGCTGGCGGCCGGGTCGCTGCTCGCGCCGCTGCCCGGCGCGGTGACCCGGGTGCACGTCGAGGTCGGCCAGCGGGTCGCCGCCGGTGACCTGCTGCTGACCCTGGAGGCGATGAAGCTCGAACACCCCGTGCTCGCCCCCGCCGACGGCGTGGTCGCCGAGCTGCCGGTGCCGGCCGGCGGCCAGGTCGACACCGGCGCCGTGCTGGCCGTCGTCACCACCCCCGAGGAGACAACGTCATGAACTTCGACCTCACCGACGAGCAGGAGCAGCTCCGCGACGCCGTCCGGGCGCTGGGCCGAAAGTACGGTCACGGCTACTTCGTGGAGAAGGCGAAGGCCGGCGGGCACACCACCGAGCTGTGGGAGGAGGCCGCCCGGCTCGGCTACCTCGGCGTCAACATCCCCACCGGGTACGGCGGCGGGGGCGGCGGCATCACCGAGCTGGCCATCGTCTGCGAGGAGCTGGCCGCCGCCGGCTGCCCCCTGCTGCTGCTCGTGGTCTCCCCCGCCATCGTCGCCACGATCGTCAGCAGGCACGGCACCGAGGAGCAGCGCCAACGGTTCCTGCCCGCCATGGCCGACGGCACGCTGAAGGTGGTCTTCGCGATCACCGAACCGGAGGCCGGATCCAACTTCCACCGGCTCGGCACGGTGGCCCGCCGCGACGGCGACGACTGGCTGCTGACCGGCCGCAAGTGCTACATCTCGGGCGTCGACGAGGCGCAGTACGTGCTGGTGGTGGCCCGCACCGAGGACGCGGCGACCGGCAAGCTCAAGCCGGCGCTGTTCCTGGTGCCGACCGACGCCCCCGGGCTGACCCGGTCCAAGCTGGACATGGAGATCGTCTCCCCGGAGAACCAGTTCATGCTCTACCTCGACGACGTGCGGTTGCCCGCCGACGCCCTGGTCGGCGGGTCGCTCGACGCCGGCCTGCCCGCCCTGTTCGCCGGGCTCAACCCCGAGCGCATCACGGTGGCCGCGATGGGCGTCGGCACCGGCCGGTACGCGATCGAGCGCGCCAGCGAGTACACGGCCACCCGCAAGGTGTGGGGCGGCCGGAGCATCGGCACCCACCAGGGCGTGGCGCACCCGCTCGCGCACGCGGCCGTGCAGGTGGAACTGGCCCGTCTCATGATCTACAAGGCGGCCACCCTGTACGACGCGGGGCGCGACCTGGAGGCCGGCGTCTCCGGCAACATGGCCAAGTACGCCTCCGGCGAGGCCGCCGCGCTCGCGGTCGACACGGCGGTGCAGGCGCTGGGCGGCGCGGGCATGACCACGGAGTACGGCGTGGCGACGCTGCTGGGCGCGGTGCGGGCGGGAAGGATCGCCCCGGTGAGCAGGGAGATGATCCTCAACTTCGTCGCCCAGCACGTCCTAGGCCAGGACAAGTCCTACTGAATCCTGCGCCGCCGCCGGCCCACCGTCTCGTCCCGCCTCGGTGATCAAGAGGTTTGTGTCATCGACGAGATCAACTTTGACGCTCTTCTCTTGATCACGACGTAGGGGGCAGAGCGTCGCGAGGCAGGGCAAGAAATCGATAGATCGACAGGTATAGCATCGCTGGACATCGCCGGTCCGCCGCTGCCCACCGGTTGCCGGACCGGTCCTGCCCGCCTCGCCAGGAGACCCCGGAGGAACGATGCACCTCAGGTTCGCCCGTACGGCAGCAGCCGTCGTCCTCGCGCTCGGTGCCGCCGTCGCGCCGGCCACCGCCGCCAGCGCCCACCCGGACGGCGACTGGGTCAGCGTCTACCCGCCGATCCAGGACTCCTCGACCTGGGACCGCTTCGGGGAATCCGGCCCCGCCTCCCACCACATCGTCTTCGGCAACTGGGGCTACACCAACGACTGGGCGGTGGACATCTACCGCAACCCCGGTGGCACCATCGTCTCCCCCTTCGGCTCCAAGACCGCGTCCGGCCACCCGGTCGCCGTCACGGTCGTGACCGTCCGGCCGGGCTGCGCCACGGGCAACCTCGCCGACGGCGGCTACCGCATCGGCCTGGAGGCGCGGGACACCACGACCGGTCAGGTCCTCGCCCGCGCGGACGTCATGCACGTCAACAACAAGCCCGGTGGCATCGCCGTGGGCGCGACGGTGGGGCCGTGGACCAAGCTCGGCGAGACCGGCCGGTTCCGCTATTCGAGTTGCTACCAGGTCAACGGCGACAGCGGCGCCCACGTGCACCTTGAGGTGATCAACCAGCACCGGTACTCGTGCTACATCGCGCGCGGCGCGAACACCGGACTGGGCGACGAGACCGTGATCGGCCGCGCCGGCGTCCACTACACGGGCCAGCGCCAGGCCTGCTGACCCCGGATCTCGCTGGCAATCTTGGTACGGAAGGGCCCCTCTGGGGGCGCTTTCGTACCAAGATTCGGCTGCAGTCGGTGGCCTGCGGCGTCGGCCAGGGCTGACGTCACCAACCGCGGGTGCGCCACTCCTCCAGCGACGGGCGCTCCGCGCCCAGCGTCGTGTCCCGGCCGTGGCCCGGGTAGACCCACGTGTCGTCCGGCAGCCGGTCGAAGACCTTCGTCTTGACGTCGGTGAACAGCGAAGCGAAGTCGTCGGCCTTGCCGAAGGTGTTGCCGACTCCGCCGGGGAAGAGCGAGTCGCCGGTGAACAGGTGCGGGTGGCAGGCCGGATCGTCGTACAGCAGGGCGACGCCGCCGGGCGTGTGGCCCGTCAGCCGGATGACCTCGAGGGAGATCTCGCCGCAGCGGATGACGTCGCCGTCTTCCACGGGTACGTCGGTCGGGACCGTGATGCCGTCCACGTCGGGTGCGCCGGCGTAGGTGCGCGCCCCGGTCGCCGACACGACGTCGGGCAGGCCGTTCTCCCAGTGGTCCCAGTGATCGTGGGTGGTCACCACCGCGTCGAGCCGCCCGCCGCACAACTCCAACAGCCGTTCCGGCTCGTTCGCCGCGTCCACCATCAACTGCGCACCCGTTGCGCGGCAGCGCAGCAGGTAGCAGTTGTTGTCGCCCGGCCCGACCGAGATCTTGCTCAGGGTCAGTGCCGTCAGCTCGCGTACCCCGGGGGCTGATCCGTCGTATTCCGCCATGATCGGAATGTAGCCCGGTCAGCCGGATCCCGGGGTACGTCGTCCGGCGCGGTCAGCTCACCGGCACGGCGGCGTCGCGCAGGCTCCAGAAGTTCGAGCGGTACTGGTCGTGGATGGTCGCCGACTGGATCCGCAGCAGCGCCTCGTCGTTCTCGCGGAGCGCGGCGTTGGAGTAGTTGTGGCTGCCGGTCACCGCCCACTTGGTGTCCTTCTGCCCGTCGTACGTTCCCTCGATGAGCATGTACTTCGAGTGCACGATGTAGTCGCCGGTGATCTGGTACAGCTTGATCCGGTCGTGCCCGGAGAGGATGTTGCGCACGTCGGTGTCGGTCTCGGTGTAGACGACCTCCACCCAGCACTTCTGGTCGGCCAGCTCGCGCAGCTTGGTCGCGATCGGGTTGCGGCTGAAGTGCCACATGCCGATGCGGATGATCGTGCGGCCGGTCTCGGTGCCCGTCGAGGTGTTCCCCTCGCAGGTGACGTTCTCGTTGAGCATGTTGTAGATCGTGTCGGTGTCCTGGGTGGTGCCGGCGCGGGGGAAGAAGTAGGACTTCGCGGTGCCGCTGGACGTCGTCCGGTAGTAGTCGTTGTTCTTCACCTGCGCGGCGAGGTCACCGTGGTAGGTGACGTAGGAGTTGTAGACGGCGGTGTTGCCGACGATCGTGACCGCGTTGTTCCAGTACCGCTCGGCGTTGTCGTTGGTCAGGTTGGCCGAGCTCTGCACCAGGACGTTCGTCGACCCGAGGGTGTCGGAGAACAGGAAGAACTTGTTGTGCATGATCGGCGTGCCCAGGTTGCCGATGCAAGCCCGGTCGGTGGTGCAGACGGTCACCCAGGAGGCGGCGGCCCGGTTCGTCCCGAGCTTGGCGATCAGGCCCGTCACCGCCGGGTAGGAGCGGGACTGGCTGTCGACCACGACCCGCACGTTCACCCCCCGGTCGTACGCGGCCGACAGGTCGTTCGACACCCGGGTGAGCGTGAAGTGGTACATCGCCACCCGGATCGTGGACCCGGAGGCGGCACCCTGGATCAGCCGCTGCACGTGCTCGACGATGGCGTACTGCTGACTGGCCACCGTCGGGTTGTTGAAGACCGCGCCGGAGGTCACGGCCGCGACCGCCGGCGTGGCCGGGGCCAGGAGCGCGGCGGCGGCGAGGCTACCCGTGACGATCAGCCCGACGGTACGACGTAGAAGCATGAGAACTCCTCGGTGGCAGGGCGGCCGGCTCCCCGGCCGTCGCGAACCGGAACGCCCAGTATGCCTACGCTGCGCACATTCTCCGCAACTCCCCGCGACCACTTTCGACACTGGCGACGGGCGCTCCCACACCCGCTGTTCCCCACCGAGGCGTGACGCAGCGCAACCATCTCACCCGACGCCACCACCCCAGCGAGCCCCTTTGCTCTGCACCCACCTACGCAACGGATCACGCAGCGCAACCCGCCGTCACATCCTCCTGCGTTCTCGTTCTCGCCTAGAACCAGCTCATGACAGGTGTTGCGGATAGGGGTGCAGAGCAAAGGGGACGGGAGGCGCCCAGCGAGGTCGAAGGAACGTGACGAAGAGTCAGATCAACCGCTCAGCGGACCCGGGCCGCGCAGCTATCACATACCGTGATCGCCGCCCGGCGAGTCCAGGGGTCCGCAGTGGCGTCGCCTCGGCCAGCAAACTGGGGGGTCAGCCGGTGACCCGGCAGGCAGCGTCGATGCGGTGTACCGGGCGGACCCGCCGCCCCAGCGCCTCCAGCAGCGAGTCCTCCACGTGGAAGTCGCGCACCCGCAGCCGGTGCCGGGGCAGCTCCCCCTCGCTCGGGCAGAGCACCTGCGCCTTCACCTGGTCGATCGGCACGTACCGGACGCCGCCGTGCTCCTGGAGCAACACCATGCTCACGTCGTCCACGACGACGACGTGGCCGCGCACGTCCTCCGTGGTGTCGGGCGCGGTCTGCACGGTGGTGACGGTCAGCGGCAGCACCGGCGTGCTGATCACCGGCAGCGCCGCCCAGACCAGCATGGCCAGCACGGCGGCCTGGGTGATCGAGGCCAGCGGCCGGATCACCGCGCCGGGCAGCGGGCCGGCGATGGCGAGCGCGAGCACCGGCGGCACGACGAAGAGCGCCACGACCAGCGGTTCGCCCTGCTGCCAGGCGTCGAGCAGGGTCGGTGCGAGCAGGAACAGCCAGCCGCCGAGCAGGGCCGCGACGATCAGCACCCGCGCCGCGGCCAGCTCGTGCAGGCGCTCGGGGCGGAGCTGGAACGCGGCGGCGAACGCGGGCAGCAGCAGCGGCAGGTAGAGGATCTGCCAGGTGGTCAGGGCGAGCAGGAAGCTGGTCAACACGAACCAGGTCGGGGTGAGTTCCGCCCAGCGGGCGAAGAGCGGGCGGCGGTGGCCGGGCAGCCGGTCGACGCTGACGCCGAGCACCGCGCCGAGGGCGAACACCGCGACCAGCCCGGTGGCGAGCAGTCGGGCGGCCGTGGTGAGGAACCCGGCGAGCAGGTTGACCGGCCCGACGTTGGCGACCAGCAGCAGGGTGGTCTGGAGTTCGCCGCCGGCCTCCACGCCGAGCCGCAGCACCGAGAAGACGGCGGGCACGGCCACCACGACCGCCCAGAACGACTGGCTGGCGCGGGCCCGGCGCTCGGCCGCGCCGGAGCCCGGTGCGTGCACGTCGTCGCCTCCGGTGGCCACCGGCGCGGTCATGAGGGGCGGACCTTGTCGTCGAAGTCGACCAGCTCCGGGACGTCCAGCGTCGGCGGCTGGGTCTTCGGCTGTCGCAGCCACGGCCCGAGGGTCCGGTGGTACGCGGTGAGCCAGGGACTGCTCTGCCCGCTGCGCCCCTGCTGGTAGCTCTTGTCGAGGAAGAACGCGACGAGGTCGCGCAGCGCCGGGTCGCTGATCGGCACCCCGACGCCGATCTGCTCGCTGGTGCCGAAGGGCATGTCGACGACCGTGAAGTCCTTCGGGTGCCGGGAGAGGAACCCGGCGAGGATGGTCTCGTCGGAGCTGACCGCGTCGTACCGTCCCGCGAGGATGCCCTCGACGCAGTCGCCGACCTCCTTGACCACGAACACCCGGATCTGGTGCCTGCCCAGCTCGGCCTCGGTGGTCGAGCCGCCGCTGGTGCAGACCTTGTAGCGGGGGTCGCGCAGGTCCTCGATCGTACGGATGCTGTCCCGGAGCCGGTTGGGGACCATCGCCTCCTGGGTCGTCACCAGGTACGGGCCGGCGAAGCTGACCAGCTTCGCGCGCTCCTCGGTCATCGAGAAGGTGGAGACCACCAGGTCGACCGACCCGCCCTGGAGGGCGGGGATGCGGTCCTCCGTGGACACCGGCACCCACTCGATCCGGTGGTCGCCCGCGTAGCCGAGCTGGGCGGCGATGTACCGGGCGATCTCGACGTCGAAGCCGGCGTAGGTGCCGTCGCGCAGCTCGCCCATCAGCGGGCCGACCGTGGAGACGCCGATCCTGATCGTCGGCTGGCCGTAGATGTGCGTCTCGCGCAGCTTGTCGTTGACGGACGGGATCCGGGGCTCCTGCCGGCTGTCGCAGCCGGCGGCAGCCGCGAGCAGCAGGGTCAGCGCGACTGCCAGGGTGGTGGCGACGGAGCGGACCCGGGACCGGGTGAGGAACTGGTTCATCGGCGACCTCGCTGACCCGTGCAACTGCGGGACACCGACAGTAGCCAAAGGGATCCATTACCGTGGTCACCCGTCCGACGGGCCCGGGGGCACGGCGGGCGCCCGATCGCCCGCCGTGCCCCCGGGTGTCCTCAGCGGACGGTCAGCGTGCCGACCGCCGGCAGCGGGGCGACCACCGGGGGCAGCCGCTTCGGCTCGCCCCGGGCCGGCGCGGCCCGCCGGGCCAGGTCGTCCTTGGTCGCGGCGACCCGGTCGCCGGCCGCACCGGCGGCCGGCTCGGCGAAGGGCTGGACGTCGCCGACGCAGACCTTGCCCTTGGCCGGCAGCGTCCCCTTGATCAGGTACGCCTCGATGGCGCCGGTCGCGCACGCCGAGGTGCCGTAGGCGGTGTGGCCCCAGTTGTCGCTGCTGAGCAGGCGGCTGTTCGGCAGCAGCGCCGCCGACGTGACCGCGCCCTGGTAGTTGGTCGCCGGGTCCCAGTAGTTGCCGACCACCAGCACCGGTGCGCTGGTGCGCTTGTCGAACGACCCCGTGTAGGCGTCCTCGTCGCGCACCGTCCAGGTGTTGCGGGCGCACGGCGAGGTGGCCCAGGCCCAGAGCCGGCCGAAGTAGGGCGCCCGCGCGTCCTCCTTCGCGGCCAGCGCCGGCCAGGAGCCGGCGTCCTTCGGGTGGTACGCGTCGGTGCAGTCCACCCCGAGGAAGGTCTCCAGGCTGTTGTTGTACGGGAAGTCGTACCCGCGGCGGGCCTGCTGGGTCGCGGCGGTGGCGGCGCGGTGGGCGAGCGCCGTGCGGGCCTCGGCGCGGCGGGCCGCCGTGGCCGTCGCCGGGTCGGTGAGCACCAGCAGGTCGGCGGTGATGCCGACGATGTCCGAGTAGCCGTAGGGCGAGTAGAGCCCGCTGAGCATCGCGCCGACGTAGTCGGCGTAGCTGACCGGGTACGTCTCCCCGGTGTCCGGGTCCTCGATGACCAGCGGCTTCTTGCGCAGCCGCTTCGCCACGGTCTCGACGGCGGCGACGGGGTCACCGGCGGCGAGCGGGCATGCCTGCGGGCCGGCGGAGGCGCAGCGCTTCAGGATCTCCCGAAGCGCCGCGTACGCGCCGTCGGCGCTGGCCAGCCGGGTCTCCTGGAGCTGGTTGCGGGCCTTGCCCTGCCCCACCCACGCGTTCGGGTTGAGCACGCCGTCGACGACGACGGCCCGGACCCGGTCGGGGAACATGTTGGCGTAGTACTGCCCGAGGGCGGTGCCGTAGCTGAAGCCGAGGTAGCTCAGCTTCTTGTCACCGACGGCCCGGCGCAGCACCTCCATGTCCCGGGCGACCTCGGATGTCGACATGGCGCCGGTGAGCGGCTTGCCGGTGCTGGAGCACGCCTTGCCGATCGCCTTCGACGAGGCGACGTACGCCTGCTCCTCGGCCTTCGTCCACGGGAAGGCCACGTTCAGCCCGGCGTACGCCTTGGTCTGCTCCTTGACCGACGGGAAGCACTTGACGTTCTCGCTGGCGGCGACGCCGCGCGGGTCGACGCCGACGATGTCGAACCGGTCGAGCAGGTCGTCGCCGAGGAAGTACGGCGCGGCGAGCGCCAGGTCGGTGCCGGAGCCGCCGGGGCCGCCCGGGTTGACGAAGAGGCTGCCGATCCGGTTCTTCTGGTCGCGCGCCTTGACCCGCAGCACGGCCACCTCGGTGGTGGCGCCCTTCGGCTTGTCGTAGTCGAGCGGGAGCTGCACGGTGGCGCACTCGGCGGTGCCGTAGCAGGCGTACCAGTCGAGCTTCGGCGTCGGCACGCTGTCGACGCGCCTGGCCTCGACGGGGTCGGTCCGGTCCGAGGTGGCCGGACGACCGAAGCCGGCGGTGGTCGGTGCCGCGCCGGCCGGCGCGACGGCCGTTCCGGCGAGGACGATCCCCGCGATTCCTGCTGCGGCGAGAGACCGGGTTGTGCGTGGCATTCGGCTGCCTTCCGGTGGGGAACAGGACGTGTCGGGGCATCCCCGACCCCCGTCACTCTAGGGACCGAGGCCAACGAACACCGCCCGGAAAATGCCCAGCAAAGGGTCGTTTCCCCGACTGATGTAACGAATTTCGCCGCTTCGACGCTGCGCCGTCACCCGTCCACTGGGGAGCGAGCGCCGCCGCGACGGGCGGGCGTCGGCAGCTCGGACGGGCCGGCGGGGCGGGCGGCCCGCAGGGCCGGTGACCGGGGGGCGGCGGTTGACAGGGCGGCCGGCTCCGCCATCCTTGACGGGTGACCCGAATCCCTCGGCCCGACGTGCCCGTCGTGGCGGTCGCCGCGTCGCTGGCGGCGGTCGCCCTGCTGGTGGCGCTGGTCTGGTGGCAGCCGCGCAGCATCGTGGCGGTGGTGCTCGCCCTGCTCTGCGTCCTGCTCGTGATGATCGCCGGGGTGTCGGTGACGGAGGGGCGGCACCGCCGCGAGGAGGCCCGCGAACGCGGGGGCGACGAGCCGGCGCAGTGGTCGGGGCAACCCGTGGCCCGGCTCAGCGACGTCGACGCCGACACCCTGGAGGCGCTGGACAGCCGCGACCTGCGGGCCATGCGGGAACGCCGCCAGGGCGCGAACGGGTTCAGCGACCGGTGAGGGTGGGCTCGTACAGCCCGTCGACGCCGCGCCCGGCCAGGCACCGGAACGTCCGGTCCGGGCCGTCCGCCGCCGGCGGCAGCACCTCCAGCCGCCAACCGCTGGTGTACGCGATCCCGCTGGTCAGCCGGAACGTCACCGGGCTGCACACCTGGCGCACCTGCGGGTCGGCGGCCACCTCGTCGTGCGCGGCGTCGACCAGGGCGGCGGGCAGCTCGCCCTCGGCGTATGCCTCCCAGGTGTGCCGGCCGTCGCAGGGCAGTCGGGGCGCGTCCGCCCGGGTGCCGCGCACCCGCATCGGCCCGTAGCACTGCAACTCGGCGACGCACCGCGCGCCCGCCGGCAGCTCGGCCGGGCCCGCCGACCCGGAGACGCAGCCCGGCAGGGCCCCCCACCTGCTGGCGGTCGTCGTGCCGCCCACCGTGACGACGGGGGTGGGCGTCGGCGTGGCCGGCGCGCTGCCGGCGACCCAGGCCCCGGCGCTCGCCGAGGCGGCCAGCGCGAGTGCCCCGGCGCCGCCGAGGAACCAGCGTCGCCGCCAGCGACGCCCGGACGTCACCGGCTCGGTGGGATGGTCGTGGTCCACCGGGGGGCGCGGGGCGGCGCGGCCCGGCTGGCCGGTGCCGTAGAGGCCGCCGGAGGTGGACGGGCCGCCGGTGACTCCCGGCTGGCTGGTGCCGTAGAGGCCCCCGGACGTGGACGGGCTGCCGGTGGTGGTGCCCGTCGGGCCGCCGGACGTGGGGCCACCGGAGACCGGGGCGCCGCTGACGGGCGCGCTGACCGGGTCCAGCGGCAGGGCGGCGAGCAGGCCGCGCAGCTCGATGGCGGACGGGCGGGCCCCCGGGTCGTTGGACATGCCGGCCCGCAGCACGTCGACCAGTTCCTCCGGCACCCCGGGCAGCCCGGGGATCGGCTGGTGGAACATCTCCAGCACGGTGACGAGGCTGGGACTGCGCTCGGACTGCCAGCGGGGCGGCCGGCCGAACATGACGGCGTAGAGGGTGGCGCAGAGCGCGTAGACGTCGACGGCCGGCGACGGCGGGCTGTGGTTGAACATCTCCGGCGGCGCGTAGGCGGGGGTGAGCACCTCCAGGGTCACCGTCGGGTCGCGCACCTCGGCCAGCACCGCGAGCCCGAAGTCGGCCAGCACCGCCGGGTTGAAGTGGGAGTGCAGGATGTTCGCCGGCTTGACGTCGCGGTGCAGGACGCCGTTGGCGTGCGAGTGGGCCAGCGCATCGGCGATCTTGACGCCGAGGTCGCGGGTCTCCGCCGGGCCCAGGGGCGAGGTGCGCATCCGTTCGGCGTACGACCCGTCGCACAGCTCCATGATCAGGTAGGGGTGCCGGTCGACGGTGACGCCGACGTCGAAGAGGTCCACCACGTGTGGGTGGGACGACATCCTCCCGGCGGCCCGCGCCTCGCGCAGGAACCGGGCCTGGTCCCGCTCGTTGTCCAGGGTGCGGTTCTCGACCTTGACCGCGACCTCCCGCCCGACGGAGATCTGGGTGGCCCGGTAGACGGTCGCGTACCCTCCCCGGGCAAATACCTCCAGATCGGTCAGACCAGGCACGATGGGCAGCCGCAGGGCGCCGGGCGGGGTGTCGGTCACTGCTCGAAAATACCTAACCGGTCCGGTGACTCAGCGGTCCGCGCCCGCAGACCGGGAGGCGCCGTCCGCCGACGCGGCTGCCGGACGCCCGCTGTCCGCCGCCGCCGGCACCCGCCGCCCGGGCTCCGCCGCGTCCGGCGCGGCGGCCGCACGGCGGGCGTCCAGGTGCAGCGCCACGGCGGTGGCGACCGCGCCCAGGCCCTCCCAGAGCGCCACCATGAAGAACCGCCCCGGCGCGACGTCGGCGAGCACCACGATGGTGAAGACGGTGAACGTGACCAGCCGGAAGACGACCGTGAACCGGTAGAAGGCCCGCCACTCGGTGGCCGTGGCCAGCAGGTAGTAGACCCCCATGTTGAACGACGCCATCGCCGACGCCGTCAGGAACGTGCCGGTGTAGTCCCCGGCGGCCCGGCTCTGCGGCACCTCGAAGCCGAGCATGCGCAGCTGCGCCTCCGGCCAGAGCAGCCCGAGCGCGCCCATCAGCAGCGCCAGGACGCCGAAGACCGCGATCGTCCAGCCGGCACTGGAGCGGGGCAGCCTCATCACGCCTCCCGGGGACGGGCACGGCGGCCCCACAGTGGACCGCCTCATGGGATGCCACCGTAGTCGCTACCGCCGACACCCGCATCGGCGGAACCGACAGGATCGCCGCCCTACCCCCGCAGGCGCACGCGCAGCGCGTCCGCCGCGAGCCGTTCGCTGCGCTGCTCCGTCGCGTACGCCAGGCGCACCGCCTCCTCGGCCCTGGCCAGCGCCTCGGCGGGACGCCCGCAGGCGGCCAGCGCCTCGGCCAGCACGCTCACGGCGATCACCTGGCTGCGCACGTCCTCGGCGGGGACGGCCACGGCCCGGTGCGCCCAGTCCAGCGCCTGGTCGAGCTGGCCGTGGGCGAGCAACGCGGAAGCGTACCGGGCCATGGTCTGCTGGCGGGAGAACAGCAGCGAGGGCGCGTTCGCGGCGGCGGTGGCCACCGGGGCGAGCAGCCCCACGGCGGTCGCCGGGTCACCGGCGGCGAGCCGGGCGGTCGCCAGCAGCACCCGGGGGCCCACCTGGGCGGGGGCCTGCGGGTTGTGCGGCTCGACGGCGGTCAGCACGGCCCGCGCCGACCGTTCGGCGGTCTCGCAGTCGCCCAGGTCCAGCGCCACGAAGCCGCGCAGCGTGCCGGCCATCCCGGTGAGCAGCGGGTGCGAGGTCCGCTCGGCGTACGACATGGCGTCGGCGAGCAGGTCGGCGGCGTGCTCCGGCTCGCCCAGCCCTCGGGCGACCACCCCCCGCGCCACCAGGGCGAAGCCCCGCCCCCAGTCGTCGGAGACCTCGGCGAAGTCCCGGTACGCCCGGCGGGCCGCCCCGTCGGCCTCGCTCAGCTCGCCCAGCTCCGCCCCGGCGAACGCCTCGACGGCGCGCAGCGTGCCGACGGCCCACGCCTCGCCGACCCGCTCCCCGAACGGCAGGAAGACCCGCGCCAGCCGGCGTGCCTCGCGCAGCCGGCCGGCGAGCAGCCGGGCGAACGCGGTGGTGCCGCGCAGCCACGCCCGCCCGTACGGGTCCTTCAGCTCGGCGAAGAGCCGGGCGGCCCGGCCCAGCACGGCGTCGGTGCCGGCGAAGTCGCCGCGGGTGGTGGTTACCCAGGCCAGGTTCTGCAACGACCACGCCTGGCCGCGCCGGTCCTGAGCGGTGAGGCTGACCTGGTACGACGCGGCGAGCCGGCTGCTGGCCTGGCCGAGCCGACCGGCGATGAAGTCGGCCATGCCGAGCCGGCGCATCGCCGAGGCGCGCAGGTTGGGCAGCCCGCCGACGCCGGCCACCTGCAACGCCTCCTGCCAGCAGGCCACGGCCCGGCCCTGGTCGCCGAGGGTCTGGTGGGCCTGCCCGGCGAGCAGCAGGGCGCTGGCCCGGGTGCCCGCGTCGTCCCCGGCGTTGGCGGCGATCTTCTCGGCGTAGGCGAGCGCGTCACCGGGCCGGCCGACCTGGAGCAGCGCGCGGGCGTGCACCACCCGGTCGGCGGCGGGCAGCCCGTCGCGGGCCAGCTCGGCGGCGCGTTCGGCGTACTCGACGGCGGCGGCCGGCTCCCCGGCCTGCAGGGACCGGCGGGCGGCCCGGCCCAGCGCAGCCACGCCCAGCGGCGCGACGGTGCGGGCCGGCGCGTCCGGGCGCAGCTTGACGGCGTCGGCGAGCGCGGCGGCCCGCTCGACGTGCTCGGCGACGAACGCGTCCCGGGCGGTGTCGGTGAACCCGCCCGGCGCGGCCGACCCGTCGGGGGCGGCCCACCGGGCCAGCGCCGCGTGCCGCTCGGCCAGCTCGGCCTTGCTCACCCCGGAGTACGCGGCCTCCCGCATCAGTGGGGTGGCGAACGCGTACCCGGTGCGGGTGCGGTGCAGCATCCGGCGTTGCAGCAGTTCCTCGACGGCCCGGTCCAGCTCGACGGCGACCACGGCGGCCGGTCGGCCGTCCCGCCCGGCGCGCTGCTCGCGCAGCGCTTCCAGCGCGCCGTCGGGCACGGTGTCGCCGACGACGGCGGCGTCGCGCAGCACCGACCGGGCGTCCGGCGGCAGCGCGTCGATGCGCGCGGCGAGCACGGCGGCGAGGTCGCGGGAGAGCAGCCGGCTGCCCAGCGAGCCGGGGGCGAGCCGCCAGCCGGAGTTGGCCGGGGCGGACCGGTCGGCCACGGCGGTCAGCGCGCCCCGCTCCATGAGCAGGGTGACCAGCTCGGCGAGGTAGAACGGGTTGCCCTGGGCGGTGGCGAGCAGCCGGTCGGCGTCGGGCTGCGGCAGCTTCCCGCCGCCGAGATAGCTGGTGAGCAGCCGGGCCGCGTCGGCGCCGCGCAGCGGGGGCAGGGCGTGCACCTCGGCGTCGGCGACCCGGGTCAGCGCGCCGGCGGTGCGGACCAGCTCGGGGCGGCCGAGCAGCAGCACCAGCACCGGGCCGGCGATGCGGGACAGGGTGACCCCGAGGGCGCGGATCGTCTCGGTGGTGGCGTCGTGCAGGTCGTCGACGAGCACCACCAGCGGCGCCTCGGCGGCCAGGGCGCTGAGCAGGTCGGCGACCGCGTTGGGCACGGCGTCGGCGTCGGCGGGCTGCTGCGCGCCGCCGCCCCACTCGCCCTGGTCGGCCGGGCTGCCGGCGGGCAGGTCGGCGTACCCGAGCAGGGCCAGCAGCTGGTCGGCGGCGACCGGCGGGGCGTCGTCGCCGAGCCGGCCGATGCGCTGGTTGAGCCGGCGCAGCCGCTCCTCGACGGCGGGCCGGGTGAGCGCGGTGGCCGCGTCGTTGGGCAGGCCGACGGCGGCGCGGACCAGGTCGGCGAGGGGCGCGAGCCGGCGGCGTTCGCCGAACGCGGCGCAGCGCACGGACAGCACCCGGGCGCCGGTGTGCGCGGCGTACCGGCCGGCGCCGACGTCGTAGCCGGCGGCGAGGCGTTCGACCTCGGCGGCGAACCGGGACTTGCCGATGCCCGCCTCGGCGGTCATCAGCAGCACCCGGGGCTCACCCCGGTCGATGACCTCGGCGAGCCGGCCGGCGACCCGGCCGATCTCGGTCTCCCGGCCGACGAACGGCGCCTCGTCGCCGAGGCCGGATCGGGTGCCGGGGGCGTCGAGGAGGCCGAGCAGCTCGTACGCCTCGACGGGTTCCCGCTTGCCCTTGAGCCGCAGCGGGCGCAGTGCCCGCCAGGACGCCACGTGCCGGGTGGCGGCGGAGGTGCGCGCCCCGGCGTAGACGGCGCCGACGGCGGCGGCGTCGGCGAGCCGGGCGGCGGTGTTCACGGTGTCGCCGATGACCGTGTATTCGATGGCCGCCTGGATGCCGGCGATGACGTCGCCGGTGTTGAGGCCGACGCGCAGGCCGAGCGGCGCGCCGCCGCCCCGCTCGTCGTCGAGCACCCGGCGCACGGCCCGCTGCATGGACAGGGCGGCGCGGACGGCCCGCTCGGCGTCGTCCTCGTGGGCGACGGGCGCGCCGAAGACGGCCATGATCCCGTCGCCGGTGAGCTTGTCGACGTGCCCGCCGAACGTCTTGACGGCCCCGGCGAGGGCGGCGAGCACCCGGTCGGTGACCGCGCCGACGCGTTCCGGGTCGAGGTCCTCCGACCAGGAGGTGAAGTCGGACAGGTCACCGAAGAGCACGGTGACGACCCGCCGTTCGGCGGCGGGCAGCGTGGCGGCGGCCGGCAGCGCGGCTCCGCAGTTGTGGCAGAACCGGGCCCCCGGTACGGCGACCGTCCCGCAGACGGGGCAGGTCACGGCCGGTCCGCCGGTTCGGGGGGCACCCCCAGGTAGTCCAGCTGCGCGCGGACCGACCACTCGGCCGCCCACCACAGCGACCGGTCGACGTCCGCGTACACCCGGGCCACCACCTCGGGCGCGGTCCGCGCGCCCTCGGCGACCGCCTGCCGCACCTGGTCGAGCCGGGCGCGGCGGTGGGCGAGGTAGAACTCGGCGGCGACGCCGCAGTCGGCCAGCGCCGGGCCGTGGCCGGGCAGCGCCGGGATCCCCCGGTACGTCGAGAGCAGCTCCAGGCTGTCGAAGTATGCCCCGAGCTGCCCGTCGGGGTGGGCGACGACGGTGGTGCCCCGCCCGAGGATGGTGTCGCCGGTGAGCACCACCCGCTCGTCGCCGCGCTCGACGAGGAAGCAGACGGAGTCGGCGGTGTGCCCGGGGGCGGGCAGCGCCCGCACGGTGAGGCCGGCGGCGTGCAGGACGGCGTCGGCGGCCAGCGGCGGACCGCCGTGGCTGTGTGCGGGGTCGACGGCCCGCACGGGCGCTCCGCCGAGCAGCTCGCGCAGCCGGGGCGAGCCCTCGGTGTGGTCGGGGTGCCCGTGGGTGATCAGCACCGTGGCGACCGGGGTGTGGGCGGCGATCGCCGCCAGGTGACCGTCGTCGGCGGGCCCCGGGTCGACGACCAGCGCGGGTTCGCCGGGCCCGGCCCGCAGCACCCAGGTGTTGGTGCCGTCGAGGGTCATCGGCCCCGGGTTCGGTGCCCGCAGCAGGGTCACCCATCCCGGCAGCTCGTCAGCCAGCGCGGCCACGGCCGCCGTGATGTGCCCGGTCATGCCAGCGATCGTACGACTCCCCCCGCCACTCCCCGCGATCTTGCACTTGCGGCCCGGGTTTCGTGCCTCTACGCGGCTTTCGCCCAGGGCCCGAAGTGCAAGATCGCGGGGGTGGGGTGCGGGTCAGGCGACCTCGACGATCAGCTCGACCTCTACCGGGGCGTCCAGCGGGAGTTCCGAGACGCCCACCGCGGAACGAGCGTGCCGGCCCGCCTCACCGAAGACCGCGCCGAACAGGTCGGACGCGCCGTTGATCACGCCGGGCTGGCCGGTGAAACCGGGGGCGCTCGCCACGAAGCCGGTCACCTTGACGACCTTGACCACGTTCTCCAGGCCGACCAGCGCGTCGATGGCGGCGAGGCCGTTCAGCGCGCACCGCTGCGCCAGGTCCTTGGCCTGCTCGGCGGAGACCCCCGCGCCGACCTTGCCGGTGGCCAGCAGCTTGCCGTCGGCCATCGGGAGCTGACCGGAGACGAAGACGTGCTGCCCGGACTGCACGGCCGGCACGTAGCTGGCCACCGGGGGCACCACCTCGGGCAGCGTCAACCCGAGCTCGGCGAGCTTCGCGTGCGGCCCGTTGCCCACGCCGCTCACGCCTTCGGCCGCTTGAGGTACGCGACGAGCTGCTCCGGGTTGGGGCCGGGGACCACGGAGACGAGTTCCCAGCCGTCCTCGCCCCAGTTGTCGAGGATCTGCTTGGTCGCGTGGACCAGCAGCGGGACGGTCGAGTATTCCCACTTCTGCATCGGTGCGGGGCTCCCTAGGAGGCGGCGACTGTTTCGGCCCCCAGCCTACGATCCGGCGGGACCGCCCGGCGCGGGACGCTGCTCCGGGGCGATCGGCGGCTCGCCACAGGGGCCCTCGTGGTCGTACCGCTGGGGGCAGCGCGACCGGTCCGGCAGCAGCAGGTCGCAGAAGACCCGGTGCCGGTTGTTCTGGTCGTCGGCCGTCGAGACGGTGGTCTCCCCGGCGTCCAGCTCGGGCAGGAAGCCGAGCGAGACCGCCACGCGCCCGGCCAGCGCGGTCGCCGTCGCCAGGTCGGGCACCCGGATCGGCAGGTGGATGACGTAGCCGGTCTCCTCCTCGTCGCGGGGGCGCTCGGCGGGCCGGCTGAGCGTGCGCAGCATCTCCCCCGGGTCGGTGAGCCGGCGGTAGGAACGCTCGTTGAACGGCAGGCCGGTGACCGGGCCGTCCTCGCCGGCGGGGCCGGCCCCGGCGCGCCGGGCGCAACCGGTCTGCGGCGGGAACTGGGCTCGGGAGATGTTGTCGGTGTCGCGCATTACTGCCTCCGGGCCTCGCACCTGATCACGTCGTCACCATCCGGCTCGGGCCATCCGCCGATCCGCCCCCGCGTCGGCACGAACGTAGGACCGTTTTCGGACAGGGACAACGGGACGCGCATGATCAGGCACCGAAAGTCACATATGCGACAGATTGCGGTCCGGTACTGGATGGCGCCGAACGTGCTTCCGTGATCGACGTGTCGGTCGGGCCGCCCGGGGCCCCACCCTGGGCCGGGTTCACCGTTACCCTTCCCGTCGGACGGGTCACGCGGGCCCGGCCGCCTCCGCACCCGCCTTCGCTCGACCAGCGCTCGCGTCCCACCGGGACGACGACGCGCCGCACCCCCGGGGGACCGACATGACCCAACCGCCCAACGGCGGCGCCACCGGATCGCCCAGCGGTCCGCCCTCCGGCGACCACACGCCCGGCCCACCCGTCGGGCCGGTCTCCCCCGCCCCGGCCGGCACCGGCCCGTTCGGCGCCCCGGCCGGACCCGCGCCGTTCGGCGCCCCGACGGCCCAGCCCACCCCCTTCGGCGGCCCGTCGGGCCCGGGGGCAGGCGCGATCCCGCCGCCCCCACCGGGATACCCGCCCTACCATGCCCCGGTCGCGCCGAAGCAGCGGCGGGGCGTGCTCGTCGCCTCGATCGTGGCGGTCCTGGCGCTGCTGCTCTGCGGCGGTGGCGGTGCCGCCGCGTTCTTCACCCTGCGCAGCACGGAGAGCGGCGAGGGCGCGAAGGAGCCGGCGGTCGCCGTGGAAAACTTCCTCACCGCCGTCTACCGGGAGCGGGACGCCCGCAAGGCGGCCGGCTACGTCTGCGCCGCCGCCCGCGACGACCGGAAGATCACCGCCAAGGTCACGGAGCTGAAGCGGTACGCCGAGCAGTACTCCGACGCCCGGTTCCGCTGGACCAGCCCGAAGGTGGACAACCAGACCGGCGACCGGGCCACCGTCACCACCAGGGTGACCATGACGACCTCCGACGAGAAGGTCGCCGACCAGGACCTCCGCTTCACGGTGGTGCAGAAGACCGGCTGGTGGGTCTGCGAGATCGCCTGACCGGACGACCCGACCGAGGGGCACCGGCCGGGTGGATAGGCTCGACGGGTGCGAGCAGCTGAGCGGCCGGCCGACCCGGCCCCCACGCAGTGGCCGGCGCGCCTGAACGTCGTGACCGGCAAGGGCGGCACCGGCAAGACCAGCGTGGCGGCGGCGCTGGCCCTGGCGCTGGCCGCCGACGGCCGGCGCACCCTGCTGGTCGAGGTCGAGGGGCGGCAGGGCATCGCCCAGCTCTTCGGCACCGAACCGCTGCCGTACGCCGAGCGGCACCTCACCGACGCCCCCGGCGGCGGGGAGGTGCGGGCCCTCGCGGTGGACGCCGAGGAGGCCCTGCTGGAATACCTCGACATGTTCTACAAGCTCGGCGCGGCCGGCCGGGCGCTGCGCAAGCTCGGCGCGATCGACTTCGCCACCACCATCGCCCCCGGCCTGCGGGACGTGCTGCTCACCGGCAAGGTCAAGGAGGCGACGACCCGCAAGGCCGGCCAACGCCGGGCGTACGACGCGGTGGTGCTGGACGCCCCACCGACCGGGCGGATCGGCCGGTTCCTCAACGTCACGGCGGAGACGGCCCGGCTCGCCAAGGTCGGCCCGATCAAGACCCAGAGCGAGGGGGTCGCCGCGCTGCTGCGCTCCCCGATGACCGCGGTGCACGTGGTGACGCTGCTGGAGGAGATGCCGGTCCAGGAGACGGTGGACGCCGTCGCCGAGCTGACCCAGCTCGGCTTCCCGGTGGGGCGGGTGATCGTCAACGCGGCCCGTCCCCCGCTGCCCGCCGGCCGGCCGGTGACCGCCGCCGAGCTGCGGCGCGGCCTGCTCGCCGCCGGGCTGCCGGCCGACCGGGACACCGTCGCCGGGCTCGCCGCCGAGGCCCGGGACCAGCGGGTCCGCCGGGAGCTGGAGGACTCGCTGCGCGGCGACCTGGCCGAGCTGGGGCTGCCCCTGACCGAGCTGCCGCTGCTGCCCGAAGGGGTGGACCGGGCGGGGCTGGCGGAGCTGTCCCGGGCGCTCGTGCGGGCGGATTGACTCACACTGGCGGCCGGCACGGCGCGGAGACCGCGCTCAGCCCGATACGCTCGATTGGTGCCTTCCGAAGCCGCGGCGCCGCAGCTGGACGTCGACCAGATCCTCGCCGACCCGGGCGTGCGGATCGTGGTGTGCTGCGGGGCGGGCGGGGTGGGCAAGACGACCACCGCCGCCGCGCTCGCGTTGCGCGCCGCCGAGCAGCACGGCCGGCGCACGGTGGTGCTCACCATCGACCCGGCCCGCCGGCTGGCCCAGTCGCTGGGCCTGACCGAGCTGGACAACACGCCCCGCCAGGTCAAGGGCATCGACGTGGAGGCCAGCGGCGGCGAGCTGCACGCCATGATGCTGGACATGAAGCGCACGTTCGACGACGTGGTGCTCCAGCACACCGACCCGGCGAAGGCGCAGGAGATCTTCGCCAACCCGTTCTACCAGGCGATGAGCTCGACGTTCGCCGGCACGCAGGAATACATGGCGATGGAGAAGCTGGGCCAGCTGCACGCCCGGGGCGAGTGGGACCTGATCGTGGTGGACACCCCGCCGTCCCGCTCGGCGCTGGACTTCCTGGACGCCCCGGCCCGGCTCTCCCGGTTCCTCGACGGCCGGATGCTGCGGCTGCTGCTGGCTCCGGCGCGCAGCGGGGGCCGCAGCATGTTCAGCCTCGTCACCGCGAGCTTCGGGATGTTCTCGAAGGTGGTGCAGAAGGTGCTCGGCGCGCAGCTGCTCACCGACCTGTCCGGCTTCGTGGCGGCGCTGGACTCGATGTTCGGCGGCTTCCGGCAGCGGGCCGAGCAGACGTACCGGATCCTCCAGGCGCGGGAGACGGCCTTCCTGCTGGTCGCGGCCCCGGAGCCCGACGCGGTCCGGGAGGCGGCCTACTTCGCCGGTCGGCTGCACTCCGAGCGGATGCCGCTGGCCGGGCTGGTGCTCAACCGGGTGCACGAGCCGACGGTGCCGGCGCTGGACGCCGAGGCGTGCCTGGCCGCCGCGCAGCGGCTGGCCGAGGCCGGCGGGCACGACGGCACGGTCGACGTGCTGCGGGCGCACGCCGCGCTGGTCCAGCAGGCGCAGCGCGAGCAGCGGGTGGCGGCCCGGTTCACCGAGGCGTTCCCGCAGGTGCCGGCGGTGTCGGTGACGGCGCAGCCCGCCGACGTGCACGACGTCGACGGGCTGCGGACGATCGGCGCGGCGATCAGCCGGCCGTGAGCCGGCCCGCGATCGGCCGGCCCTGGCCTGCCTGACCGGCCGTCAGCCGGTCGGGACGAGGACCTTGTCCTTGCCGGACTTGTCCTTCGCGTTCTTCTTCATGGCCGCCTCGAACATCTTCCGCCAGCTGGCGACCTGGGGGTGCCGGCGCAGCAGGGCCCGGCGTTCCCGCTCGGTCATGCCGCCCCAGACCCCGAACTCGATCCGGTTGTCGAGCGCGTCGGCCAGGCACTCGTACCGAACTGGGCAGCTCCGGCAGATCCGCTTCGCCACGTTCTGTTCAGCGCCCTGTACGAACAGCGCGTCCGGGTCCCCGTTCTGACACGCCGCCAGTGACGGCCAGTCAGTGATCATGCCCATGTGTACACGTCCCCCCTTGCAGTACCTACCGACTTCGCGCGACCAGCCGTCGAATCCCCCCGGTCGTCCGGCCGGCCTCCCCAGGGCGGCACGGACGACGTGTGGCTGTCACCCCAACCATCATGCTCTGTAGTTGGATGATTACGCAACGTTGTCGGCAAAATCCATCATTACGGACACTCCCGGCTTCCCGGGCCTTCGGCCCCCGTCTACCCGACCGCAGTACGTGAAAACGCTGCGCCGCTCCTCCGATCGGTGGAGACTCATCGCGGATCCGCGCAACCCCGCACCAGGGCTCGTGCGTTTAGCACAACGAGGTCGGCGCGCGCAGGAAATGGGGAAAAGACGCCCCAGCGCCCCTCGTTCCCTACTCGCGTACCCTGTCGAGGTGACCTGGATGCGGAAACGTGACCATAATGTGCTGACCAACGCCGCATCGCTGCTCGTCTGTGGCCTGCTGGCCGGCGTGGTGGTCGCGGCGGCGGCCTTCCCCGCGGTGGCGATGTCCGGGCTGGCCGCCAAGGCCGGCGCTGAGACCTTCGGGGCGCTGCCCAAGGAGCTGACGGTGGGCCGCGCGCCGCAGATCAGCTACCTGCTCGCCTCCGACGCCAAGACGCCGCTCGCGACCATGTACGACGAGAACCGGCGCGACGTGAAGTTCGGCGACATGTCGCCGTACATGCCGAAGGCGATCATCGCCGCCGAGGATCACGACTTCTACAAGCACAACGGCGTCGACCTCAACGGCGTCGCCCGGGCGTTCGTCAACAACCAGTCCGGCGCGAACTCCCAGCAGGGCGCGTCGACGCTGACGATGCAGTACGTCCGGCTGGCCATCGCCTACTCGGCCACCCACCCGGCCGACGTCGTCGCCGCGACCGAGGACACCAGCGCCCGCAAGCTGCGCGAGATGCGGCTGGCCCTCCAGGTCGACAAGGAGTTCTCCAAGGACGAGATCCTCACCCGCTATCTCAACCTCGCCTCCTTCGGCAACGGCGCGTACGGCATCTACGCCGCCAGCCAGGTCTACTTCGGCAAGCCGCCGAGCAAGCTCAAGATCGAGGAAGCGGCCATGCTCGCCGGCATGGTGAAGGCCCCGAGCACGAACGACCCGACCACCAAGACCGGGTACCCGCTCGCCCTGGACCGGCGCAACTACGTGATCGACAACATGGTCAAGATCGGCGCGATCACCCAGCAGGAGGGTGACGCGGCCAAGGCCACCAAGATGGTGATCAAGGACAAGACCACCCCGAACGGCTGCGTCGCCACCAACAAGAAGGAGTGGGGCTTCTTCTGCGACTACTTCTACCGCTGGTGGATGCAGCAGGAGACGTTCGGCTCGACCTCGTACGACCGGGAGCGGCGGCTCAAGAGCGGCGGCTACACGATCGTCACCAGCCTCGACGCGCAGGCGCAGAACGGCGCCGACAAGGCGGTCCGCAAGAACCTGGGCGTCAACAGCAAGGCGGCCCGGATGGTCGCGGTCGTCGAGCCGGGCACCGGCCGGGTCCGCGCGCTCTCGGTGAACCGCAACTTCAAGATCGACGATCCGAAGAAGCCGCAGAACAAGCTGAACAGCGACCCGCGCAAGCGCAGCAAGGGCATCCGGGGCAACTACCCCAACACGGTGAACCCGCTGCTCTCCGGCGGCGGCGACATCAAGGGATACCAGGCCGGCTCGACGTTCAAGATCTTCACGATCGTGGCCGCGCTGGAGAAGGGCATCCCGCTCAGCTACACGATCAACTCGCCGAAGCAGTTCAAGTCGGAATACATCATCAGTCCCAGCAGCCCGGCCGCCTGCCAGGGCCCTTACTACTGCCCGACCAACTCCGTCGAGTCGATGGCCGGCGTGCACAACATGTGGAGCGCGTTCGGCCGCTCGGTGAACACCTACTTCGTCCCGCTCCAGCAGCAGGTCGGCGCGGAGAACGTGGTCAAGGCGGCGCAGAAGCTGGGCATCCAGTTCCGCTCGACCGAGGACGCGGACTTCGCCAACAACAAGGAGGCGGCGCACCAGTGGGGCGCGTTCACCCTCGGCGTGTCGGCCACCACCCCGCTGGACCTGGCCAACGCGTACGCGACCCTCGCGGCCGACGGTAAGTACTGCGAGCCGATCCCGGTGCAGGAGATCAAGGGCCCGGACGGCAAGAAGCTCGACGTCGCCAACCCGCGCTGCGAGCAGCGGATCAGCACCCAGGTCGCCCGCGCGGCCGTGGACGCGGCCCGCTGCCCGGTCGGCGACCGGTCGTCCACCTCCAAGTGCACCGGTGCCACCGCTCCCAACGTTCGGGGCATCGTCGGCAAGCCGGTGGCCGGCAAGTCCGGCACCACCGACTCGGAGAAGACCTCGTCGCTGGTCGCGATGACCAAGCAGTACTCGGTCGCCGGCATCATGGCCGACCCGGACTGGCCGCAGACCAACCAGCAGATGGGCCACGACACCCCGACGGGCATCAACCCCCCGGTGTACGAGACGCTGCGCGACGCCATGAAGGGCAAGAAGGGCATCGAGTTCACCCCGCCCAGCGGCAAGATCATGGAGGGTGACCAGCGGTCGATCCCCGACGTGAAGTGCGTGGACGTCGAAACCGCGAAGGACCGGCTGCGGGGCGCCGGCTTCGACCCGGTGGTCTCCTCGGCCAAGGTGCCGTCGAGCTGCGCGGCCGGCCAGGCCGCCGGCACCAGCCCGAACGGGCGCACCATCAAGGGCGGCGTGGTGGTCATCGAGGTCAGCAGCGGCAGCGGCGGCACCCCCGCCAGCCCGCCGGCCAACGGCGGCACCGGTGGCGGGCCCGGCCCGGGCAACCCACCCGGCCAGGGCGGCCGACCGGGTCGCAACGGCTGACCGGGCCGCACCCGCACCCCGTGTGACGACGGGCGGGCACCCCTCAACCGGGGTGCCCGCCCGTTCTCGTTGGCCCGCCTGCCGGGCGGTCAGCCGAGCGCCAGCGCGTCCCGGACGGCGGGGTCGACGGGTGAGCGGACCGCCGGCGGCCGCCCGCTGACCGCGTCCCACGCCGCCTTCCCGCTGGCGAAGTAGTCACGGACCGCCTTTTCGGCGAGCAGGGCCGCCGGGCAGCCCGCACACCGGGCGGCCACCCCGTCCACGTCGACGCCGAGACCGCGGCACAACGTCACCGCCCGCGACAGGTGGTAGGACTGGGTGACGATCAGCGCCCGGGTCACCCCGTACACCTCGCGGGCCCGGGCGCAGCTGTCGTAGGTGTCCAGCCCGAACGGGTCGGCCACCACCCGCCCGGGATCCACGCCGAGCTCGACCAGGTACGACGTCATCACCGTCGGCTCGTCGCCGGACGCGCCGCCACCGTCGCCGGACACGAGGACCACTCGGGCCCGCCCGTCGCGCACGAGCGCGGCAGCGGTCTCCAGGCGACCGGCCAGCCGGTCGGCGGGACGACGCCGGTCGGCCGCCACCTCGGTGCCCAGCACGATGACGACGTCGGCGGACGGCGCGTCGGCCTCGCCGTGCACGTGGCCGTGCGCGGCGATCTTCGTCCAGAGCCACGGGCCGCTGACCAGCAGCAGGCCGACGACGCCCACGCCAGCCAGGCGCGTCAGACGCCGTCGCCGACGGAGGGGACGGCCTGCCCCGCCGGTTTCCCCGCTCGCCGGCACCCGCGTCAGAGGCCGAGCTGGCGGCGTACCTCGGCGGCCACCCGGCCCCCCTCGGCCCGGCCGGCCACCGCGGCCTGGGCCGCCTTCATCGCCGGGCCCATCTGCGCCTTGCCGGTGAAGCCGCCGGCGGCGAGCGCCCCCGCGACCAGCTCGGCCAGCTCGTCGTCGGAGAGCTGCTTCGGCAGGTACCGGTCCAGCACCTCGCCCTCGGCGCTCTCCTTCGCGGCCTGCTCGGCGCGCCCGGCGTCCGCGAAGGCGGTCGCGGCCTCGCGCCGCTTCTTCGCCTCCTTGGTCAGCACCGCGAGCACCTCGTCGTCGGTGAGCTCGCGCTTGGCCTTGCCGGCGACCTCGGCCGTGCCGACGGCCGCCAAGGCCATCCGCAGGGTGGAGGTGGTCAGCTCGTCGCGCGCCTTCAGGGCGGCGCGCATGTCGGCGGTGAGGCGGTCCTTCAGCGTGCTCATGACCGGTGAAACTACCCTGAACGGCATGCGAAAGCGCACACTATTCCGACTCGGCGTGGGCACCGTCGCGGCCGGGGCGGCAACCCTGGCGTACGCGTCACTCGTCGAGCGCAACCTGTTCACCCTGCGCCGGTTCGACGTGCCGGTGCTGCCGGCCGACACCGAGCCGCTGCGCGTGCTGCACCTGTCGGACCTGCACATGATGCCCGAACAGCGGCGCAAGCAGGACTGGGTGGCGTCGCTGGCCGCGCTCGACCCGGACCTCGTCGTCGTCACCGGCGACAACATGGCCCACCCGGGCGCGGTGCCCGGCGTGCTGCGCGCCCTCGCGCCGCTGCTGGACTTCCCGGGGGCCTTCGTGTTCGGCTCGAACGACTACACCGGGCCGGTGCTGAAGAACCCGTTCAGCTACTTCCTGCCCGACCGGGAATACAGCGAGGGCGCCGAGCTGCCGTACGACGAGCTGCGCGACGTCTTCACCGGCGCCGGCTGGGCGGACCTGAACAACGCCCGGACGACGCTCAAGGCGGGCGGGCGACTGATCGAGCTGGTCGGCGTCGACGACCCGCACATCGCGCGGGACGACTACCACTCCGTCGCCGGCCCCGTCTCGGCAGCGGCGGAGCTGTCGATCGCGCTGTCCCACTCCCCCGAGCCGGCCGTGCTCGACGAGATGGCCGCCGACGGCTTCGAGCTGCTGCTGGCCGGCCACACCCACGGCGGGCAGGTCTGCGTGCCGGGCTTCGGGGCGCTGGTGACCAACTGCGGGCTGCCCCGGTCGATGGCGAAGGGCCTGCACCGCTGGCCGGAGTCGGACGCCTGGCTGCACGTCTCGGCCGGCCTGGGCACCCATCCGACCGCCCCGGTGCGGTTCGCCTGCCGGCCCGAGGCGAGCATCCTCACCCTGATCCCCCGCTGACGCTCCCCGCCGCCCTGCGGGTGGCGGCGAGTGTGACGTACGCCGCCTCGGGCCGCCGTCCCGGGCGTGCCCGCCGCCCTTCGCGGAGGCGCGGCGGGCGCGGTCGGGGCGGGCGCGGAAGCCGCCGGGTGCGGCCGCTCCGGGACGACAGGGCTGCTCGGAGCGCTAGGGAGCTGAGCCGTCTACGACATCGGCCGGGGGCGCACCGGGGGCCCGGCGGGGCGGTGGGGGTACCGAGTTTGACCATCGGGGCGGGTGGGCTAGTATTTGTCCGCACGCCTCGGGGTGTGGCGCAGCTTGGTAGCGCGCTTCGTTCGGGACGAAGAGGTCGTCGGTTCGAATCCGGCCACCCCGACAGAGGTCAGAGGGCACATCCTTTCGAAGGATGTGCCCTCTGGTGCTTTGTACAGCAGTGGAGTACAGCAGCGGTCAGCGCAGGCTCTCGCCGAGGCGCTTGAGGGCGTCGCGGGTGGCGTCCGGGTGGTGGCGGTGGGAGCCCAGCTACGCGGGCTGCTTCGCGTACGGGCGCGTCTGCTCCGCCCACCGCACGACGTACGGCGTCAGCAGACCCGCCACGACGAACACCCCGCCGAGCAGGAGCCAACCAGGGACTCCCCAGGCGATGCAGAAGAGTGCCAGTACGGTGGGGGCGATCACGTTCGCCAGGCCGGCCCCGAACCCGAACAGTCCCATGTACTGCCCTTGGGCGTGGGCAGGAGCGAGGCTGAATCGGAGTTCCAGCGAGCCGGCCGTATGCCACAGTTCACCGATCGTGTGGACGATGATGCCGACGACGATGCCTGTGAGCGCAAGTCGTGAGGGAAGTCCTGCCGCTGCGGCCATCGCGGCCATGCCGACGAAGAACGCCACGCCCGAACGCCGCATGGCTTTCCCGGCGGTGGCCCTGTCATCGACCCCTCGGCTAGCCCTGACTTGGAGCAGGACCACTAAGGCGGTGTTGACCAGTGCTGCCCCGCCGATCAGCCATCGGGGTGCGTCGGTGTGCCCGACGATCCAGAGTGGCAGTGCGAAGAGCAGTACCTGGTGGTGAATCGACATGATGCCGTCGAGCACGGTGACGGCAACATACGCCCGGTCCTTCAGCACCTCCCACGGGCTGGCTATTTGCGGCGCGGGCACGGGCGGTAGCGACGGCAGCGCTGCAATGATGGCGGCACTGGCCACGAAACTGAGCGCATTACCCAGCACCAGGGCCAGGTAAGCCGGACGTGTGTCGTACTGCACGGCGAAGCCAGCAGCCACGGCGGCGCAGCTTCCGGCGAGATTTGCGATCGAGCGTAGATAAGCGCGGTATCTGGTGAGGTCAGCACCGCCGATTCCGCGAACCAGCGGACCGCGCGCCGCACCCCCCGCTGAGCGAGCGAGTTCCCCCATACAGAGCACCACCAAGACCAACCAGAACGACTGGACGAGTACCAGCGCCGCCATCGCCGCGCCCTGAATGACCAGCATCCAGAGATAGATCTCTCGTGGCCCTCGTCGGTCAGCGAGATGCCCGACCGGCACGCCAGCAAAAAGGCCAACGGCAGCCGCGATGCCCATTCCGAGACCGACTTGAGCCAATGGAAGTCCAACGACACGGGTGAAGAAAAGCGCGGCGCTGACCATAAAGACGCCGCTGCCGATCATGTTGACGAACGTTGCCAGAGCGAGAACCCGTTGCGAACGCGTATCGGGAATCAGCCCTCGTCGGACCAGCATCGATGGCTTTTGCGCTTGATCGTCGGCCGAGCCTCGTCTGGAAGCGTGACCGTTCTTTTGACCCTGTAGAGCCTGCACAGACTTCGGATCCTTCCCCCGTTGATTAGCTCGGCGAATCTAGCGAGATTGCGGTGAGCTTGTAATCAGTCTGTCGACCGATACCGAATGTCCTACGCCCGTGCTAGCTTTATTAGCGTCGGGACAAGAGTATGGAGCCGCTCCAACGCCTAGGTCGGTCCGACGCGGAACACGAACCGACAACGTCCGGAACCTGCTCGTTGACGAGGGCCGCCACCGGTTGGCAGCGGCCGACAGCCTGTGTCCGCACCCCCAACGGGGGTCGGTGTGGGGTCCTCGTCGGCTGGGCGGCGGTCGAGCAGTGCGCCTAGGAGGCGTTGCCTGGGGCGCACGGTGAGGGCCCGGCCGGGATGCGAGCGCTACTCCCTCGCGTCGGCGTCGGGGGCACCAGGACGCACAGGACACCATTAATCGTCGTCAAGCGGTGACCGGCCGGGTCCGCGAGCGGCGGTCGCTACTTTCCATCAGTCTCGATGTACCGTCAGTAGTGGTTGTCCGCTGACTAAAGCTGAGCGGGTTCGTCATTCCGGCTGGGAGCGCCGTTGTGTCGCACGTCGATCCGCGTTTCGGGGCTCGGATGCGGGCTCTGCGTGCCGACCGGGGCCTGTCGCTGCGGGCGCTCGGGCAGCTCGCGCACCGGGGCAAGAGCCACCTCCATGATCTGGAGACGGGTGCCAAGGCTCCGACGCCCGAGACGGCCCGGCATCTCGATGAGGTTCTTCAGGCTGGCGGTGCGCTCGCGCGGCTGGTTGGTCAGCCTGTCGACCATGATGCTGAGGCCGACGAGTTGCTTGCCCGGGTGCGGGCCAGCGATGTGAGCGCCGAGACGCTCGCCCGGATCGAGGCCAGCGTCGACGGCCTGGCGAGCGCGTACGCGACGACCCCGCCGGCAGACCTGCTGCCGATGGTGCGCCGGCACCTGGCGTACGTGGGCCGGCTGCTGGATGGCCGGGGAACCCTGGTGCAGCGGCGGCGGCTGGTCGTTGCCGGCGGGTGGTTGACCGTGCTGCGTGCGACGGTGCACATCGACCTTCGGCAGCGTTCCGCAGCCGGCGCGCACCTGGTCGCTGCTGCGGCGCTCGCCGAACATGCCGAGCATGCGGAGATTCAGGCGTGGTGTCTGGAGACCCGGGCGTGGGACCGGCTCACCCAGGGTGAGCATCGGCAGGCTATCGACCTGTCTCAGCAGGCCCAACAGCTGGCACCTCGGGGCAGCTCGGCGCACATCCAGGCGACGGCGCAGGAGGCGCCGGGGGTTGGCCCGGGTGGGTGACGTGCGGCGGACCCGTGAAGCGCTGGACCGCCTGGAGCGGTTGACCGCGAACCTGCCCGTGCCGGAGCGAGCCGAGCACCACTACCGGTACGACCCGACGAAGGCGCTGGCGTACACGGCGACGACGTTGTCGTGGGCGGGTGACCCGGCTGCCGAGCAGGTGGCCCGGGTGGCGTTGGCGGAGTTGGACCCGCGCGGTGACGGGGGCGACAGGCCACGGCGGTCCGCGTCTGCCCGCCTCGACCTGGCCCTGGCCTTGGTCGCTGCCGATCAGCCCGATGAGGCAAGCGCGGTCGCCGCCGAGGCGATCCGTTCCGGGCGGGTGGCACCGTCGAACTGGTGGCGGGCGCGCGAGGTGCTGCGAAGGGTCGAGCAGACCGACACGGCAGAGGCGTCGGCGCTGCGCGAGGTGTACGAGGCATACCGGCCCGCCGGCTGACAGAGGACAGCCGACCCGCCCAGCGGACACCCGACACCTTTGAGCAACCGCCCGATCACTCAATGCTGTGAGCGAGGGCGGGATCGACGCGAACACGCCAGAGCGCCGAGACCCGCCCGGAGCCGGGCGCGGCGGTGTTGGTCCTTCCACGAGCACGCCGTCGCGCCCCTACCAGCGGAGGTGGGGAATGGGCGACACCGGTCCAGTCGAGGGCAGCAGGGGTGAGCAGATCCAGCAGACGGAACGGGAAGCTGCCCGACGGCGGATCCTGGCGCAGGCCGAGCAGGAACGTATACCGGCCGAGGAGACCACCCGGGCGGTGCCCGACCGGCGGTGGCGTCGTGAACGGCCTTGAGCTGTTGCCGGTGGGCCGGCGGGTGGCGCACTGGCGGGGGCGACGGCAGTTGTCGCAGCAGGTGTTCGCCGATCGGCTCGGCAAGTCCAAGAGCTGGGTGGACAAGGTCGAGCGGGGCGTCCGGTCCCTCGACCGGGTCTCGACCCTCCACGACATCGCCGCCGTGCTGCGGATCGGCGCGGCGGTGCTGCTGGGCCGGGACACCCAGCCCGCCGACGTGACCGGGCGGGTCGAGGGCGTCGAACAGGTCCGGGAGGCCCTGTCGACGTACGACATCGCGGTGGGTCACTCGGTCACCAACCGTGCCGTGGTGCCGGCGGATCAACTCGCGCGGGATGCTGCCCACACGTGGGTCAGCTTCCAGTACGCCCGGTACGCGCGGGTGACCGCGATGGTCCCGGAGCTGTTGGCCGGCGCGCAGCGCGCGCACGCCGACGACCCTGAGCAGGCGCGGGCGACACTGGTGGAGGCGTACCGGGTGACCGCGTCGCTGCTGACGAAGCTGGGTGAGGCCGAGCTTGCCTGGCTGGCCGCCGACCGGGCCATGCTCACCGCCACCGGCGATCCCATCCTGGTGGCCGCCGCCACCGTGCAACTCGGCTAGGCGCTCCGCGCCTACGGGCGGACCCAGGCAGCCGTGTCGACGGCCCGGGTCGCCGCCGCCCTCGACCTCGGCAACGCCCACGAAGCGGTCGTCTCCCTGGCCCAGATCCGCAACCGGCTGGCCCTCACCGCCCGCAAGATCCTCCGCGACCACCAACCCGGCAGCGACGGGCGTTGCCCGATCTGCCGGACGTCGGGATGCACCGTGGCCGCAGCCGCCCGCGACGTCATCGACACCGCCGAGGAAGTACAGCAGCGGAGAACAGCAACCCAGCCAGCCATACCGGACCGGGACGACCCCCAGCACACCGGATGACCTCGGATGACACCCGATCCGACCGGCCTGCCTGCCGATCAGTGCTGGTCGGGAGGCAGCAAACGACGCCTGCACCCGGCGGTCACCTCCGCTGGTCGAGTGCGCGCGTACCGGTTCAGCGTGGCGGATGCCCGATGCCCACGCCCCGCACCTCACCCCCCGGTTCCGTGAGGAACCGGTGACGAGCCCCCGACTGACGCAGCCCAAGGCCGGCACCACCCGAGCCGTGCGCGTTCTATCGCTGCCCGGAACCGGTCACCTGTCCGCCTACGTCCGAACGGTGTCCCGCCCCCACCGACAGGTGACTGGACGCGTGATATCTGGATCGTGACCGGCTCATCACCGGATGCTGCGACCGAGCGGGTTCGACACGGCCACCAGCACTGGCACGAGAACCTGGGACGCTCGCCAGGGACGAACGACCCCCTGCGGTAACAGAGGGTCGTCCTGTCCGAGACGTGCGCCGATCCATCTAGACAACCGACTCACTTCTCACCTGTTTAAACGATGAGAATCAGACAAGGGATCGGCTTGATCTCGCCAGCTTCTAGCCCTTTCAGGTGAACCGCAGCTCACCTGCGCAGTCCCGGAAGAGAATCCTTCCGTCTTCCACACTCCGAGATCGGAAGCCACGAAAGCGGGCATACGTTGCAAATCATGGGATGCCAGATGGTTTTGAGGCCAAAAGGTTGACCCGTGCCGCTGCCAAAGGCGGTCCGGGTCGTTCAACCACATGCCAAGGCCTTGAGCGTCGCACTCTCAGGCGGTAACCAACGGGTGCATGCACGGCGCGAAAGACCTTGGAGTCCGAGACGATGCACACATCGATCCATCAAGGGGGGCTAATGCCCGACAACCATCACGAGCAGTACCTGTTGGCCCAGCGAGACCTACTGATCTTGCTGGTAACGGCAAGCGTGGGTCTACTGGCCGCAACGGTCACCGGTCTGACCGTAGGGATGCAGACAGGGTCAGCGATCGGCACGGGCGCGGGGATCGCCCTGGGCATCGCTGCCGGCGTCGTAACTCTCGTTCTGACCGGCCTGGTCGTCGCAAGCAGGCTACACAAGCTCGTGCAGTAACGGCTCACCAGTGAGTGCCCTGTCTCGGAATCAGAGGGGCAGGGCACTCCGAGGCTGTTTCGGATCGCCCGAACAGCCGCAGCCTTCGAAACCCGGAAACGATCACAGATGCCGACGTCATGAGCCGGCCACTCTGATGATGTTCTGCCGGGGTGCACGACCGTACGGCAGTGGCTCAGTACGCGTACGTCACCGAGATGGTGACGTTGGGGCAGGAGCTGGCCCAGCTCGTCAGGGCGTCCTTCTCGGCCGTGTCGACGGTGAGCCGCCAGCGGGTCTTGGTGGCCACCCACTCGTTGACGTAGCGGCAGCGGGCGGAGCTGTACGACGGCATCCAGGTGGCCGGGTCCTGATCGCCCTTGGACTGGTTGACGTTGTCGGTCACCGCGACCAGCGGGCGGGAGTCGCCCAGGTCGTTGGCGTACGCCTGGCGGCGGCTGGTGGACCAGTTGCGGGCGCCGGAGTCCCACGCCTCGGCGAGCGGCACCATGTGGTCGATGTCGACGTCACCAGTGGCGGTCCAGTAGGCGTTGTCGTAGTAGGAGTACCAGCGTCCGCCGGAGAGCGTGCAGGTTCCGCTGATCGTGGGCGCGGAGACCGCCTCGGCGAGCAGCACCTCGTTGCGGGTGTTGCAGCCGTCGCCGTCGGCGTCGATCCAGTGCGGGAAGAGGTCCCGGCTGTAGCCGGTGCGGATCTCGGTGGCCACCGGCAGGGCCGCGACGGCGGTCTGCAGGGGCGCGGAGTAGCTGGCGGCCCAGGCGGGGTCGGCCAGGCCGATGGTGGCGACGAGGGCGGCGGCGAGGGTGGTCGCGGCCATGCGCGGCGTGCGGTTCATGGTGCTCCGTCCGGGTAGGCGGGATGCATCGTCTTCCATGTATATAGACACAGACGACATTCCCACAACCAGAACCCGCAGGTGAACGCTTCGCGAAACCTCGAATGACGGATGATCGAGGATGACTTAGAGGTCGAGCAGCATCCTTCGGTACGCGCCGACGTCGCCGGTGTCGACGTCCCGGAGCAGCACGCGTACGCCTCAGTCGTTCAGCTCGGTGCGCCGGATCTCGGCGAACGCGGCGGTCAGCAGGCCGTCGAGCGGCCGGTCCGGCGCAGCCGGAGGCCCTTCCGAAGCGTCCGCGGTCAGCAGGTGGGCGAGGAGCAGCGGCGCGTGCCGGGCCAGCGCGGCCGGATCGGGCGGGGTGGGGTCGTCGCCCGGGTCGTACACGCCGAGCGCGCCGGCCAGCAGCACCAGCACCACGTGCGGGTCGACGTCCGGCCGCCAGCTCGCCGCGCCCCGCACGCACGATTCCAGCACCTGCCGGACGTCGTCGCCGTCCAGCCCGTCGGGGTGGGTCTCCTCCAGCAGCAGGCGGACCACCGCGCCGAGGACCAGCCCGGACCGGTCCGCCCCGGCGAGCCGGTCGACCGCCTCGTCGTACGCCTCGGTGTCCCGGACCCGGGCGGCGGCCACGGCGTCGGTGGCTGCCCGGGCGATCTCGCGGGCCGGCGCGGGCAGGTGTCGCCAGGTCGTCGTCATCGCTCCCAGGATGGCAGACCCACCCGGCGTACGGCGCGCCGAGCCCGGCCCGGCGGGAGGCCACCGTTCGAGATCGTGCTCGATCCGGGATCGAGTGGCCTCCGAGCCGGGACCGAGGCCACTCGATCCGGGATCGAGCACGATCTTGCCAAACGGCACGTGCCCCCGCAGCGCCCGAAGGGTCTGACCCCGCCAAGCGGCACGTGCCCGCGCAGCGCCGGGAGGGTCTGCCGCTGGCGGCCGGCTCCCCCCTCATGAGAGCCGGCCGACCAACAGACAGCGTCAGCAGTTGGTGTAGCTGCCGCTGCTCCCCCACGAGCAGGAGTCGATGGTCTTGCCCGCCGTGTCGCGCACGTACGCCGTGTCGCCGCTGTTGTTCCAGATGTACGCGCCCGACCCCCAGTACCGGTGGGTCGAGGTGTTGGTGCCCTTGCCGGTGTGGATGGTGACGCTGGCCCCGGCGGCGAGCTTGAAGTCGCTGGTGAACGTGTAGATGTGGCTCGACTTGTCGCGCAGCGTCCACGACTTGAGGTTGACGGTCGTGGTCTTGCGGTTGGTCAGCTTCACGTACTCGGCGTTCAGGCTGCTGTTCGACCGGTCGTCGGTGCCCGGCGAGTTGTAGTAGGCCTTGGTGATCTGGATCGCCGGGGTGGCGGCCTGCGCGGGCGCGGCCAGGGTGAGCGAGCCACCGACGGTGACGGCGAGAGCGACGGCGATGCCGGTCAGCCTCTTCTTCAACACGATCCCCCACATGCTGACGGCCGGCCCTCGACGGGTGCCGGCGCGGAACGTGAGCAGAGGCTATCGGCGTCGGACGGCCACTGTGGATGGTTCGACACCCGCGCCGGCAACTACGCCCGCAGGGCCCACCGATCGCGGCCGAACGGTGCCGAGGGACCGCGCGAACGGCGACGCAGCGTGACGCGAACGGCGGGAGAACACGGGGCGAACGGCGACGCAGCGTGACGCGAACGGCAGTACCGGGGCACGTCCCGGGCGGGCGAGCCTCACCCGGCGAGTGTGGCCGCCACCAACGAGTCGACGGCCCGAGGGTCCCAGCGGTCGGCGACGCCGGGGCGGCCCGCCAGGTAGCCGGCGATGCGTGCCGGCTCCCAGCCGTGCGCCTCGCGCAGGCCGGCGGCGAGCATCGCGAGGTACCCGGGGGCGGGCGCGGTCCACTCGACGTCCGCCGCCCGCCACGGTGCGGTGAAGGTCAGCATCGGCACGCCGTCGCGGAGCCCGGTGCACAGCAGCGTCTCGTAGCGCCCCGGGCCGAGGGTGGCCCGGCCGTGGGCGACCGCGACGCCGATCAGGTCGAGGTCGGCGCCGGGCTCCCGGTACATCTCCTGCGCGGCGACGTCGGCGAACTGTTCCCGGGTGAGCAGCCAGGCCCGCGCCGCCGCCGTGCCGGGCAGCCCCGGATCGTAGAAGGCCATCCCACCGGTCCAGGCCCGGGACTCCCCTGCGAAGTAGATGCCGCCGGGCACCAGCACCGCCGCCGACCGGCGGGGCGGCCGGCAGTCCCGACATCCGGGGTACGTCCGCAGCCCGCCCGGCGGCCGGCCCCCGCCCAGATACCAGCCGAGCCGGTCGGCGTGCATGTTCGAGCCGTAGGCGACGTACCAAAGAAGTTCGCGCACGTCAGTACGCGCCGGTGCGGGCCGCCGCGTGGCTCACCTGCACGGTGTGGGTGACGCAGCCGCCGTCGGCGACGAGGTGCAGCAGGAAGGCGGTGGGTTCGAGGGCGTATCCCATCTCGTCGCCCTCGTCGAGGGTGAGCGACGACTGCCGCCAGGTGCTCGGCGCGGTGGTCAGCACCGTGCCGGCGAAGCCGACCGTGACGGGGCGGTGCACGTGCCCGGCGACGACCCGGACGACGTGCGGGTGGGCGGCCACCACCGTGGCGAGGTCGTCGCCGTCGAGCAGGCGCATGCCGTCGAGGTAGGGCAGGCCCACCGGGACGGGCGGGTGGTGCAGGCAGACGACGGCGGGCAGCCCGGGCCGGCGGGCGAGCGTCTCGTCGAGCCAGGCCAGTTGCTCGGGGCCGAGCCGGCCCGCCGGCTCGCCGGGGCTGACGGAGTCGAGCACGACGATGGTCGCGTCGGGCTGCTCGACGGCGTAGTGGGGGAGGTAGCCGCCGCCGAGGTGCGGGGTGCCGCCGAAGATGTCGAGCAGCGACTCGCGGTCGTCGTGGTTGCCGGCGACGAGGTGCACCGGCACCGGGAACCGGGCGATCAGGTCGCGCAGCGCGACGTACTCCTCGGGGCTGCCGTGCTCGGTGAGGTCGCCGGTGATGACGACGTGGTCGGGTCGGGGGCGCAGGCCGAGCACCCGGCCGAGCGCCCGGTGCAGCGCGGCGGCGGGCTCGGCGGCGAGCGGACCGGTGGTGAGGTGGGTGTCGCTGAGCTGGGCGATGAGCATCGCGTGCCTCCAGGTCGACCGGTGTCTTCAGGCTATCGCCGCCGCCCTCGGCCCACGGCCCCGTCCACAGGCCGCGTCCACAGCCTGTGGATAGCACATGTGTACGAAGTAAATGATCTTGGTGGCAGCCTGCTGAGCTGCGGTGAGTACGCTTGGTCGGGCCGCTTCCCTCCCCTGTCAGGAACCACGTGCGCGTAGATCACCACCGGGTCGTCCGGGACGTCACGGTCCGCCTGCCGATGGCGTCGACCGCCGTCGAGGCGTGCCAGTGGACCGTCACCGCGCTGGCCCGGTACGCGCCGGCCACGATCTCCGTGCTGCTCCAGGTGCGCGACCGGCTGCGCTGCGTCGCCGCCACCGGCGCGTGGCAGGTCTTCGCCACCGTCCCGCCGAAGGCCGGCGTCGTCGGCCGGGTGTACGCCTCCGGCGAGCCCGCCACCGTCGCGGACGTGGCCGCCGACCCCGACTACCTCCCGGTACGCCCCGACGTGACCGCCGAGGTCTGCGTGCCGGTCCTCGACCCGGCGGGTCGGCCGATCGGGGTGCTCGACCTCCAGTGGTCCGGCCCGGTCGAGCTGGACGCGTGGCGGGAGACCGCCGAACGCGTGGCCGCCCGGCTCGGCGCCCGGATCACCGCACTGGGCGGCCCGCCCGCCGAGACCCGCAGCGAGAAGCTGCTGCGGCACGCCGCCGCGCTGACCGCCGCCCCCACCGAGTGGGACCTGATGACGGCGGCCATCTGCGCGGCCCGGGAGGTCTCCACCCTCTCCGCGGCCGTGCTGCTGCTGTCCGGCGGCGGGAGGGGCCCCCGGCTGGGCGCGCCCACCGGGGCACCGGGCGAGCTGGAGTCCCGCATCCGGGCCGAGCTGACCGAGGCGGGCGCGCCGGCCCTGCACCGGATGGTGACCCGCGCCCACCGGCACGGCGCCGGCTACACCCTGGGCGAGGCGGGGCACCCGCCCACGGAGGAATATCGGCCGCTCGCCGACGCCGGGGTGCGCACCCTGGTGGCGGTGCCCGTCGGGCCGCCCGACGGCGGCGGGGTGCTGCTGGTCGCCGACGAGCGGCTGCTGCGGCCCGACCCGACGACGGTCAACCTGATGGAGCTGCTCGCCGGGCAGGCGTGGACGTGCCTGGACCGGCTGCGTACGCTGGCGCGGCTGCGCGAGCAGGCCAGCTCCGACCCGCTGACCGGGCTGCGGCACACCGGGCCGTTCGGGCAGCGGATCGCGCGGGCAACCCCGGGGCGTACGGCGCTGCTGGCCATCGACGTGGACGGCTTCAAGGCGGTCAACGACACGTACGGCCACCAGGCCGGGGACCGGCTGCTGGTGGGGCTGGCCCGAGCGCTGGAGGCGGCGCTGCGTCAGGGCGACGAGCTGTACCGGATCGGCGGGGACGAGTTCGTCGCCGTGATCGAGGTGAACCGCCCCGAGGAGGCGGTACGCATCGCCGAGCGGCTGGCCGAGGCGGCCCGGGGCACCGGCCGCACGATCAGCGTCGGCGTCGCCCTGCCCCGGCCGGGCGAGTCGCCCGAGCAGACCCTGCGCCGCGCCGACCAGGCCCTCTACGCGGTCAAGCGCCAGGGGCGCGACGGCGTACGCCTGGCCGCCGCCTGAGCGGCCGCCTCACCGGGAGGGCGTCAGCGGGCGGTCAGCTCCTTGGCCAGCAGCTCGCCGATCTGGGCGGTGTTGAGGGCCGCGCCCTTGCGCAGGTTGTCGCCGGTGACGAAGAGGTCGAGGGCGCGCGGGTCGTCGACGGCGCGGCGGATGCGGCCGACCCAGGACGGGTCGGTGCCCACGGCGTCGATCGGCATCGGGAACTCGCCTGCGGCCGGATCGTCGACCAGGATCACGCCGGGGGCGTTGCGCAGCGCCTCCCGGGCGCCCTCCGCGTCGACCTCGGTGGCGAAAACGGCGTGCACGGCCACGGAGTGGCCGGTCACCACCGGCACCCGTACGCAGGTCGCGGAGACCTTCAGGTCGGGCAGGCCGAGGATCTTGCGCGACTCGTTGCGCATCTTCAGCTCCTCGGACGACCACCCGCCGTCGGCGAGCGAGCCGGCCCAGGGCACCACGTTGAGCGCCAGCGGGGCGGGGAACGGCCCCAGCTCGTCGCCGACCGCCTGCCGCACGTCGCCGGGGCGGGAGCCGAGCACCCGGTCCCCGGCGATCTTGCCGAGCTGGAGGTGCAGCGCGTCCACCCCGGCCTGCCCCGCCCCGGAGACCGCCTGGTAGGACGCCAGGACCAGCTCGCGCAGCCCGTACTCGCGGTGCAGCGGGGCGATCGCCACGATCATCGCGAGGGTGGTGCAGTTGGCGTTGGCGACGATCCCCCTCGGCCGGTTGCGCACCTGCTCGGGGTTGATCTCGGGGACGACCAGCGGGACGTCGCGGTCCATCCGGAACGCGCCGGAGTTGTCGACCGCCACCGCGCCCCGGGACACCGCGACCGGAGCCCACTCGGCGGAGACGTCGTCGGGCACGTCGAACATGGCCACGTCGACGCCGTCGAACGCCTCCGGGGTGAGCGCCCCGACGGTCAGCTCCTCGCCCCGGCAGCGCACCCGCCGCCCGACCGACCGCTCGGAGGCGATCAGCCGGATCTCGCCCCACACGTCGCGCCGCGACGACAGCAGCTCGCACATGACGGTGCCGACGGCACCGGTCGCCCCGACCACGGCGAGGGTGGGCCGCGCCGGCACGGCGTTACCGCCCGGTCCCCGCGTACACGACGGCCTCGGTGTCGCCGCCCAGCTCGAAGGCGTCGTGGATGGCCCGGACGGCCTTGTCGAGGTCGGTGTCCCGGCAGACCACGGAGACCCGGATCTCGGAGGTGGAGATCATCTCGATGTTGACGCCGGCAGCGCCGAGGGCGGCGAAGAAGCCGGCCGCGACGCCCGGGTGCGACCGCATCCCCGCGCCGATGAGCGAGACCTTGCCGACGTGGTCGTCGTAGAGCAGGCCCTTGAACTTGACCGGCTCCTGGATCTTGCTGAGCGCGGCCATGGCGGTCGGGCCGTCGGTCTTGGGCAGGGTGAACGAGATGTCCGTGCGGCCGGTGCCCTCGGTGGAGACGTTCTGCACGATCATGTCGATGTTGATCTCGGCGCTGGCGACGGTGTCGAAGATCCGCGCGGCGGCGCCCGGCTCGTCCGGCACCCCGACGATCGTGATCTTCGCCTCGCTGCGGTCGTGGGCGACGCCGGTGATCAGTGCCTGTTCCACAGCAAGGTCCTCCATCGATCCGGTGACCATCGTGCCGGTGTTGGTCGAGTATGACGAGCGGACGTGGATCGGCAGCCCCGCGCGGCGCGCGTACTCGACGCTGCGCAGGTGCAGCACCTTCGCGCCGCAGGCGGCCAGCTCCAGCATCTCCTCGTAGGTGACGTGGCGGATGTGCCGGGCGTTCGGCACGATCCGGGGGTCGGCGGTGAAGATGCCGTCGACGTCGGTGTAGATCTCGCAGACGTCGGCGTGCAGCGCGGCGGCGAGCGCCACGGCCGTGGTGTCCGAGCCGCCCCGGCCCAGCGTGGTGACGTCCTTCGTGTCCTGCGAGACGCCCTGGAAGCCGGCGACGATGACCACCGCGCCCTCGTCGAGCGCGCCCTTGAGCCGCCCCGGGGTGACGTCGATGATCCGCGCCTTGCCGTGCACGGAGGTGGTGATCACGCCGGCCTGCGAGCCGGTGAACGAGCGGGCTTCGTACCCCAGGTTGTGGATGGCCATGGCGAGCAGCGCCATGGAGATCCGCTCCCCGGCGGTGAGCAGCATGTCCAGCTCGCGGCCCGGCGGCAGCGGGCTCACCTGGTTGGCCAGGTCGAGCAGCTCGTCGGTGGTGTCGCCCATGGCGGAGACCACCACGACCACGTCGTCGCCGGCCTTGCGGGCGGCGACGATGCGCTCGGCCACCCGCTTGATCCGCTCGGCGTTGGCGACGGAGGATCCGCCGTACTTCTGCACCACGAGTGCCACGACGGTGCACTCCCTCCCCGCGTCCTTCGAGCGTGTCGCACCGCCGGCAACCAGCCGGTGGCACCTTGTCAGACCCCATCAGGGTATCCGGCGGCCCGGAAGGCCGGGTCGGGTGATCCCACCATCCGGCCCGCCCGACCGGCCGGGCCGCGCCCTCACCAGCCCGCCGACGGGTACGCGACACGCCCACGCAACGGCGTCGGCGGGGTCCCGGGCGCGGCCCGCGCACCGCAGAATGACCCGGTGCACGCCCACCTCCGCGCGGCCCGGCGGCTGACCGGCGTCGCGGCGCTCGCCGTCCTGCCGGCCCTGCTCGCCGCCTGCGCCGACGATCCGGCCCCCGCGCCGGCCCCGCCGACGCCCACCGACCCCGCGCCCGCCGCCGCCGACGCCGCCCGCGACGAGTTGGCCGCCCTGGCCGCGGCGGCCCAGGACCGGAGCTTCACCGCCCGCTACACCCTGGCCGACGGCACCGGTTCCGACCGCTCGATCGTGGTGACCAGCGCCGCCGACGGCACCTGGCGGGTGGACGTGCCGGGCGGGGCGCTGGGCGGCACGGCGGACGTGTCGCTCGCCGCCACGGCCGACGGGCTCTACCAGTGCGGCCTGCCGTCGGCGGGCCGGCCGGAGCCGGCGAGCTGCGTACGCCTCGGCGACCCGACGGACACCGTCCCGCACCGGCTGGACCCCCGGGTGCAGCACCCGTTCACCGACTGGCTGGAGGTGCTCACCGACCGGCGGGCCCCGCTCGCGGTCTCCCCGGCCCGGCCGCCGCAGGGCGCGAGCGGGTCCTGTTACTCGGTCGACACCACCTCGGCCTCGCTGAACGCCCCGCTGGACGTCGGCATCTACTGCTACGCCCCGGACGGCACCCCGACGGCGGTGCGGACCACCGGCGGCACGCTCGTCCTGGCCGGGCCGGCCGGCCCGGGGCCCGCGACGGTGCAGCTGGCCGGCCCGGTCACCGACGGCGAGCCGCTCGGCGTCGCCGCGCCGGAGCCCTCGGCGGAGTCCTCGGCGGAGACGCCGTCGGGCACGGCAACGCCCTGAACGACTGTCCGTTACGGGTGGCTCCGGCCACATTCGCCCAACCCGTGGGCGGGGTGAAAAGTCCGATACGGCATGCTTGATCCATGGCTGACCTGACCCCGCTGCTCGCGTTCCGCTGGAGCCCCCGGGCGTTCGACCCCGCCGCCACGCTGACCGCCGACGAGGCCGCCTCGCTGCTGGAGGCGGCCCGCTGGGCACCCTCGGCGGACAACGGCCAGCCGTGGCGGTTCGCCCTCGGCCACCGGGACGACGAGACCTGGAAACGCATCCTGGTCAACCTGCCCGAGGACGACCAGCCGTGGGCCCGGCACGCCGCCGCCCTGCTGCTCGGCGCCCACCTCGCCGCCGGCACCGGCGCGGGCGGCGGTGCCGCCCGCGACGCCGGCACCGGCGCGGCGTACGACCTGGGCCAGGCGGTGGCCCACCTGACCGTGCAGGCCACCGCGCTCGGGCTCTACGTGCGCCAGATCGCCGGCTTCGACCACGCCGGGCTCGCCGCCGACCTGGACCTGCCGGCCGGTGTCCGCCCGCTGGTGGTGGCGGCGGTGGGCCGGCTCGGCGACCCGTCCAGCCTGCCCGCCGCGCTGCGGGAACAGGAGGTCGGCCTGCGCCGCCGCCGGCCCCTGGCCGACCTGCTGCTGCGCTGAGCTGCGCCGGATGCGGGGCCGAGCGTGACGCCGAGCTGGGACGGCCACCGGTCGCTCGCGGCCGGGGGTCGCCGCGTCGGAGCAGCAGGAATGTCCGCCGGCTGCGACTCCCGTCTCAATCTGCGGACCGGCCTTCCCACCCCCCGTCCCATCACGTAGGGTCACTCTGTCATGTGGCGGGCGTACCTTCTCCTTGGTCGCCGCGACGAGGCCTGACCGGCCGGCACCTCGTCGCGGAGTCGAAGCGCGCCGTCCAGCAGATCCGAACCTCCCGTCGGCGCCCCGCGCCGGCCCCGGCACCGTCGCCGCACCGGCCCAGCCGCCGCTGCCGCACCGTCGCCGGCCTTCCGATTGCTGACGCCACCTGACTCAGGGGGAACACTCCGCCATGGCTCAACCCGCCACCACCTCCGACACCGACGCTGATCCCTTCGCCCGGCAGCGCCCCAGCCGGATGCCGTACCACCGTTACCAGCCCTACCAGCAGCAGTTCCGGATCGACCTGCCCGACCGCACCTGGCCGACGCGGCACGTCGAGGCCGCGCCCCGCTGGTGCGCCGTGGACCTGCGCGACGGCAACCAGGCCCTGATCGACCCGATGTCCCCCGAGCGCAAGCGCCGGATGTTCCAGCTGCTGGTGCAGATGGGCTACAAGGAGATCGAGGTCGGCTTCCCGTCGGCTAGCCAGACCGACTACGACTTCGTCCGGCAGCTCATCGAGCAGGACCTGATCCCCGACGACGTGACCATCCAGGTGCTCACCCAGTGCCGGGAGCACCTGATCGACCGGACGTTCGAGTCGCTGCGCGGCGCGAAGCGGGCCATCGTGCACTTCTACAACTCGACCTCCACGCTCCAGCGTCGGGTGGTCTTCGGCCTGGACCGGGACGGCATCACCGACATCGCCACCAGCGGCGCGCGGCTCTGCCAGAAGTACGCGGAGATCCACACCCCCGACACGGAGATCTACTACGAATACTCTCCGGAGTCGTACACGGGCACCGAGCTGGAGTACGCGCTCCAGGTCTGCTCGGCGGTGATCGAGGTGATCGACCCGACCCCGGACCGCAAGCTGATCATCAACCTGCCGGCGACCGTCGAGATGGCCACCCCCAACGTGTACGCCGACTCGATCGAGTGGATGCACCGTCGCCTGCCCCGCCGCGACAGCCTGGTGCTGAGCCTGCACCCGCACAACGACCGGGGCACCGGCGTGGCCGCCGCCGAGCTGGGCCTGCTGGCCGGCGCGGACCGGATCGAGGGCTGCCTGTTCGGCAACGGCGAGCGCACGGGCAACGTCGACCTGGTGACGCTGGGGCTCAACCTGTTCTCCCAGGGCATCGACCCGATGATCGACTTCTCGAACATCGACGAGATCAAGCGGGCCGTCGAGTACTGCAACCAGCTGCCGGTGCACGAACGCCACCCGTACGCGGGCGACCTGGTCTACACCGCCTTCTCCGGCTCCCACCAGGACGCCATCAAGAAGGGCTTCGACGCCCTGCACGCCGACGCGGCGGCGGCCGGGGTGCCGGTCGACGAGTTCGCCTGGGCCGTGCCCTACCTGCCGGTCGACCCGAAGGACCTGGGCCGCACCTACGAGGCGGTCATCCGGGTCAACTCGCAGTCCGGCAAGGGCGGCGTCGCGTACATCATGAAGAGCGAGCACCAGCTCGACCTGCCCCGCCGCCTGCAGATCGAGTTCTCCGGCGTGGTCCAGCAGGTCACCGACCACGGCGGCGGCGAGGTCGACCCCGGCACCATGTGGGACATCTTCGCCGGGCACTACCTGGTCGACCACCAGAGCGACCCGGCGCTGACGCTGGCCGGCTACGCCATCGGCACCGTCGACGGCAAGGTCGAGATCGAGGCCCGGGTCGGCGTCGGCGGGTCGGACACCCGGTCGCTGACCGCCGTCGGCAACGGCCCCATCGACGCGTACGTCAACGCGCTGGAGTCGGTGGGCGTGGCGGTACGGGTGCTCGACTACCACGAGCACGCGCTCTCCTCCGGCGGCGACGCGCAGGCCGCCGCGTACGTCGAGTGCGAGGTGGACGGTCGCACGGTGTGGGGCGTCGGGGTGGACGCGAACATCGTCACCGCCTCCGTGAAGGCGGTCACCAGCGCCGTCAACCGCGCCCGCGCCTGAGGTGCGAGGAAGGGCCCCCTGTTGACGCTTTCCGCGTAGCAGGGGGCCCTTCCCCATGGGCGCTGCCGCTCACCTGGGGCGGTGGATCAGCAGGCCGGCCATCGCCGCGCCCGCCAGCAGCCCGCCCGCGCACCAGAGCATCGCCCCCCGGAACGCGTCGGTCAGCGCCGCTGCCTGCTCGTACCCGGTGCCGCTCAGCCCGACCAGCAGCGGCAGCGCGGCCACCGCGAGCAGGCCGCCGGCCCGCGACGCGGCGTTGTTGAACCCGCTGGCCACCCCGGCGAACCGGTCCGCGACGGCGGCCAGCACCGAGGCGGTCAGCGGGGCCACCACGAGGGTGAGGCCGAGGCCGAAGAGGGTCACCCCGGGCAGCACGTCCGTCCAGTACGACGCGCCCGGGGACACCCCGCGCAGCAGCAGCAGGCCGAGCGCGGCCACGACCGGCCCGATCGTCAGCGGCAGCCGGGGCCCGATCCGGGCCGACAGCGCGCCGGCCCGCGACGAGCCGACCAGCAGCAGCACCGTCATCGGCACGGTGGCCAGGCCGGTGAGCATGGCCGACCAGCCGACGACGTTCTGCAGGTAGACGGAGAGGAAGAAGGTGAACCCGCCGAGGGCCGCGTACACCACCACCGTGAAGACGTTCAGCACCGAGAAGAGCCGGCTGCCGAACAGGCCGGTGGGCAGCATCGCGGTGTCGCCCCGGCGGCGTTCCACCAGCACGAACGCCACGGCGGCGAGCACGCCGACCAGCACCGACGCCAGCACCGGCAGCGAGGTCACCCCGCGGGCCGGTGCGTCGATCAGGGCGTACGTCACGCCACCGAGGCCGAGCGCGCCGAGCAGCGCGCCGGCCACGTCGAACCGTCGCCGGCCCGATCCGGTACGCGAGGCGTCGACGTCGCGGCTCTCGGGTGCCCAGCGCAGCGCGGCGAGGACCACCGGCACGGCCAGCGGCAGGTTGATGAAGAAGATCCACCGCCAGGACAGGGCGTCGATCAGCCAGCCGCCGACGAACGGGCCGAGCGCGGTGGAGACCCCGGCGAGCCCGGACCAGGTGCCGATGGCCCGGCCCCGGTCGTCGGGGTGGAAGCTGGACTGGAGCACCGACAGCGAGCCGGGGGTGAGCAGCGCGCCGCCGGCCCCTTGGAGGAACCGGGCCGCGACCAGCCAGCCGGTGCCCTGGGCCAGGCCGCACAGCGCAGAGGCGACGGCGAACCAGACCACCCCGAGGAGGAAGACCCGCCGCCGCCCGAAGCGGTCGCCCAGCGCCCCGCCGAGCAGCACGAACGCGGCCAGCATCAACAGGTAGCCGTTGACGGTCCACTGGAGACCGGCCACGGTGGCGCCGAGGTCCGCACCGAGGCGGGGCAGCGCGACGTTGACCACCGTGCTGTCCAGGAAGACCATGCCGGAGGCGAGGATGGCGGCGAGCAGGGTGCCCCGGCCGGCGGGGGTGCCCATCCGGAGCGCGGGCGCGTGGGGCGGTGTGGGTGCGGTCACGGGTACCAGTGTTCCTCCGGCCGATTTGCCGGACGCCACGAATCATGGAAACGGTGCCGGGGTACTGTGCGCAATCGCCGGGAGCCCGCAAGCTGGAGAGGTGTCGTCTGTGCGTACCAGATCAGGACGTCGCGCGGCCGTGGTCGCCGCGCTCGCCGTGGCGCTGGCCGTCGCGACCGCCGGCTGCGAGGTGGTCGACGAGCCGGAGGCCGCGCCCAGCGGCGGCGGGGGCAACGTCGGGCAGATGCTCGACCAGCTCACCGTGGCGAGCGCGGGGTCGATGAAGGGCTACAGCCGCAGCCGCTTCCCGCACTGGCGGGACACCGGCAAGAACTGCGACGTACGCGACAGCGTGCTGAAGCGGGACGGCAAGGACATCCGGTTCTCCGGCTGCAACGTGGTCGCGGGCCGCTGGGAGAGCGTGTACGACGGCCGGACGTTCACCGACCCCTCCGACGTGGACATCGACCACACGGTCCCGCTGGCCAACGCGTGGCGCTCGGGTGCCGACGAGTGGGACGACGCCAAGCGGGGCGACTTCGCCAACGATCTCACGCGACCGCAGCTCATCGCCGTTTCGGCGTCCTCCAACCGGTCCAAGGGTGACCAGGATCCGTCGCAGTGGAAACCGGCGAACCGGTCGTACTGGTGCCAGTACGCCGAGGACTGGGTGACGGTGAAGCACCACTGGCGGCTGACGGTGACCAGTGCCGAGAAGGCCGCCCTGTCCGACATGTTGGGGGGCTGCACATGGGCGAGCAAGCCGTGACGGGCGAGGCCGGGGCGGCACCGGCACCGGGGCAGGCCCCGGACGCGGGCGCTCCCGGGGGCGGGGCGTCGAGCCGTACGGCCGACATCGTGCCCGGCCCCGGCGGCGTGATGACCGACGAGGTCGGCGTGGTGACCGGCGAGCTGACCCTGCGCACCGAGTACGCCGACGGCCAGGTCGCCCTGCGCGTGCAGTACCGGGAGGCCGACGAGTGGTACGCCGTCACCGGCGGGCGGGCTCCGTTGGCCGACCCGGCCGGGCTGGACGCCGTGCACACGATCGCCGTCGGCCTGCTCGACCGCCCGGAGGGCTGACCGCCCGCAGATGTCAGGAAGGGTCCCCTGCCATACAGCAAGCGTTGACAGGGGGCCCTTCCTTGCACCTCAGACGTAGGAGCCGGGTTCCGTGGGGGCCGAGACGACCGCCGGGTCCTCGCCCTCGCCCTCGGGCCGCACGATCTGGGCGCTCACCTTGTGCGGGCGCAGCTCGCCGCTGGCGATCCGCTCCGCAAAGTGGCAGGCGACCCGGCTGCCGCCGATCTCCCGCAGCGCCGGCCGCTCGTCGGCGCAGCGGGTCGGCTGGGCCCACGGGCAGCGGGTGTGGAAGCGGCAGCCCGACGGCGGGTTGGCCGGCGAGGGCAGGTCACCGGCGAGCAGGATGCGTTCCCGCCGGTCCTCGACGTCCGGGTCCGGCACGGGCACGGCCGACATGAGCGCCCGCGTGTACGGGTGCAGCGGCTCACTGTAGAGCCGGTCGCTCGGCGCCTCCTCGACCAGCGCGCCCAGGTACATGACGCCGACGACGTCGGAGATGTGCTTGACCACGGCGAGGTCGTGCGCGATCACCAGGTACGTCAGGCCGAGGTTGTCCTGGAGCTCGTCGAGCAGGTTCACCACCTGGGCCTGGATGGAGACGTCCAGGGCGGAGACGGGCTCGTCGGCGACGATCAGCTCGGGGCCGAGCACGAGGGCCCGGGCGATGCCGATGCGCTGCCGCTGGCCGCCGGAGAACTCGTGCGGGTAGCGGGACAGCGCCCACCGGGGCAGCCCGACGGCGTCGAGGGTCTCGCCGATGATCCGCCGCCGGTCGTCCCGGTCGGTGCCGATGCCGTGGGTCTGCAACCCCTCGGTGAGGATCGACTCGACGTTCTGCCGGGGGTCGAGGCTCGACATCGGGTCCTGGAAGATCATCTGCATCCGGCGGCGCATGGTGCGCAGCTTCCCCGCCGCCAGGGTGGTCAGCTCGACGCCGTCGAAGCGGACCTCGCCGCCGGTGGGCGGGGTGAGCTGGAGCAGCGCCCGGCCGAGCGTGGACTTGCCGCAGCCGGACTCGCCGACCAGCCCGTACGTCTTGCCGCGCGGGATGCTCAGGTCGACGCCGTCGACGGCCTTCACGTGGCCGACGACCCGGTCGAGGATCAGCCCCCGCTTGATCGGGAAGTGCACCTTCAGGTCGCGGACCTCGACGAGGATGTCGCTCTCGGTCACGGCTTCTCCTCCTCGCGCGGTGCGGGCACCGGGCCGCCGGTCGCGTCGGTGGCGGGGGCCGGCGCGCCGGCACCGGTCGCCGCCGGGGGCGGCGTGCCGGGGACCGGGGCCGGGTTGACGCACCGGTAGCTGCGGCCGTCGTAGGTGAGCGTCAGCTCCGGCGGCGCCCCCACGCACTCGTCGACCCGGCGGGTGCAGCGCGGGGCGAAGGCGCAGCCGTCCGGCCAGGCCAGCACGTCCCGCACGGAGCCGGGGATGGGGTTGAGCCGTTCGCCGCGCCCGGCGTCCAGGCGCGGCACCGAGCCGAGCAACCCCACGGTGTACGGGTGCCGCGGCTCGCGGAACAGCGGGCGGCGGCGGGCCGTCTCCACCACCCGGCCGGCGTACAGCACGTTGATCGTGTCGCACATGCCGGCGACCACCCCCAGGTCGTGGGTGATCATCACGAGCGCGGTGCCGGAGTCCCGGACCAGTTCCTTGAGCAGCTCCAGGATCTGCGCCTGGATGGTGACGTCGAGCGCGGTGGTCGGCTCGTCGGCGATGAGCAGCCGGGGCTGGCAGGCCACCGCCATGGCGATCAGGGCCCGCTGCCGCATGCCGCCGGAGAGCTGGTGCGGGTATTCCTTGAGCCGGCGGCGCGGGTCGGGGATGCCGACCCGGTCGAGCAGGTCGGCGGCCTCCTTCTGGGCCGCCTCCCCCTTCATCCCCCGGTGCCGGGTGAGCACCTCGGTCACCTGGAGCCCGATCGGGATGACCGGGTTCAGCGAGGAGAGCGGATCCTGGAAGATCATCGCGACGTCCCGGCCCCGGATGTCGCGCCGGGACCGGTCGTCGAGCTGGAGCAGGTCCGTGCCGTCGAAGACGGCCCTGCCGCCGACCCGCAGGCCGGGCTGCCTGGGCAGCAGACCCATGATCGCCAGCGACGTGACGCTCTTGCCGCAGCCGGACTCGCCGACGAGGCCGACCACCTCGCCCGCGTCGACGGAGAAGGAGACCCCGTCGACGGCGTGCACGGTGCGCTGACCGCGCCGGGCGAAGGTGACGGAGAGGTCGTCCACTTCGAGCAGTGCCATTATCGGCCTTCCGTTTGCGACTGCGGGGCTCGCAAGCTCACTCCTCGCGCTGCACACACGACAGCCGACCTACTTCCGCAGCTTCGGGTCGAGGGCCTCGCGCATCGCCTCGCCGAGCAGGGTGAAGCCGAGCGCGGTGACGATGATGGCGAGGGCGGGCAGGATGGCGAGCCGGGGCGCGGCGTCGAGGTAGCGCTGCGCGTCGGCGAGCATCACGCCCCACTCGGGGATGGATGCGTCGTTGTTGCCCAGGCCGAGGAACGACAGCGCCGCGGCCTCGATGATCGCGGTGGCCAGGGTCAGCGTCGCCTGGACGATGACGGGGGCGAGCGAGTTCGGCACCACGTGGGTCAGGGCGATCTTCGGCTTCCGCACGCCCAGCGACGTCGCGGCGAGCACGTAGTCGCTGTTCGACTGGGAGATCATCGACCCGCGCAGCAGCCGGGCGAAGACCGGCACGGAGACCACGCCGACCGCGATCATGACGGTGGTGAGGCCCGCGCCGAGCAGCGCGGCGATGCTGATGGCCAGCAGCAGGCTCGGCATGGCCAGCAGCATGTCGACGAAGCGCATGAGGGTGTTGTCGACGGCCCGGCCCCACTTGCCGCCGAGGCCGGCGCTGGCCCCGGCGATGCCGCCGATGAGCGACCCGACGGCCAGGCCGATCAGCGTGGAGACCACGCCGACGAACAGCGTCTGCCGGGCACCGACGATCATGCGGCTGAACTCGTCGCGGCCGATGTGGTCGACGCCGAACCAGTTGTCGGCCCGGGGGCCCGGGAAGTAGCCGATGTTGTCCCGGATCTCGCCCTTCCACAGCTGGGCGTCGGCCGGGTAGGGGACGAGGAACGGGCCGACGATCGCGATCAGCAGGAACAGGGCCAGGATGACCGCGCCGACGATCGCGGCCGGGTTGCGCCGCAGCCGGCGGAACGCCTCCCGCCAGAGGCTCACGCCGCGCTCGTCGTCCCGGGCGGCCAGCTCGGCGAGCCGGTCGATCTTCTCGCGCTTCTTGCCGGTGCTGATCGTCATCGCACCCTCACCCTCGGGTCGATCACGCTGTAGGAGAGGTCCACGAGGAGGTTCACCAGCACGTACACCACCGCGATGATCAGGATGAAGCCCATCAGCACGGGATAGTCGCGCTGGCTGATCGCCTCGGCGACGAACGCCCCGATCCCGCTGAAGGCGAAGACGGTCTCGGTCAGCACCGCGCCGGAGAGCAGGCCGCCGGTGAGCAGGCCGATCGAGGTGACCACGGGGAGCATGGCGTTGCGCAGCACGTGCCGGCGGCGGACCGTCGACTCGGTCAGGCCCTTGGCCTCGGCGGTGCGGACGAAGTCCTCGTTGAGGACCTCCAGCACGCTGGCCCGGGTGATCCGGACGATGATCGCCAGGGGGATGCTCGCCAGCGCGAGGCCCGGCAGCACCAGGTGCCAGAGGGCGTCGGCGGCGGCGTCCCACTCCCGGGTCATCAGCCCGTCGAGGACGAAGAAGTTGGTGATCCGGGTCGCCCCGAGGGTCGGGTCCTGCCGGCCGCTGGACGGGAACCAGCCGAGGTTCTCCGAGAAGAGGGCCTTGAGCACGTACGCGAGGAAGAACACCGGGATGCAGATGCCGATCAGCGAGCCGCCGACCGACAGGTGGTCGAACAGCCGGCCCCGGCGGCGGGCGGCCAGGTAGCCCAGCGGGATGCCGATGCCGATGGCGATGATCATGGCCATCACGGTCAGCTCGACGGTGCCGGGGAACCGCTCGAAGAACTCGGTGACGACCGGGCGCTTGGTGGAGGTCGAGGTGCCCAGGTCCAGTTTGATCAGTCGCCGGACGAACCGGCCGTACTGGATCAGGATCGGCTCGTCGAGGCCGAGGTTGCGGCGGATGGCGGCGCGCATCTCCGGGGTGCCGCGCTCGCCGAGGATGGCGGTCTCGGGGCCGCCGGGCAGCCGCCGGAGCCAGATGAACAACAGGAGGGAGAGCCCGAACAGCGTCGGTATCAGCTGGAGCAGGCGTCTGACGATGAACCGGAACACGGCGGCCTCGAAAGGGGTACGGAGGGCTGCGGGCGGGCGCCGTGGGTAACGGCGCCCGCCCGTGGTCCTTGCGTCAGGTCAGGACTTGAACTCGCCGGTCGAGAACCGCTCGTCGGTGAGCGGGCTCGCCTTGATCCCGGTCACGTCCTTGCCGAACACGATCGCCGGCGGCGAGTGCGAGATCGGCACACCCGGCAGCAGGTCCATGATCGCCTTGTTGAGGGCCTTGTACTTCTCCACCCGGGCCGCCTGGTCGGCGGTGGTGTCCGCGTCCTTGAACTGGGCGAAGAGCTGGGCGTTGGTGAAGCCCCACTCGTCCTTCGGCCGGTCGAAGAAGGTGCCGATGAAGTTGTAGGCGTCGCCGTAGTCACCGGTCCAGCCGAGGAAGTGCAGGTCGTGCTTGGTGCCGGAGGTGGTGGCGTTCAGGTAGTCGGGGCTCCACTTCAGCGGGATGGCCTCGACGTTGATGCCGACCGCCTTGAGGTCCGCCGAGAGCAGCTCGAAGATGTCCTTCGGGTTCGGCATGTACGGCCGGGTGACCTCGGTCGGGTAGTGGAACTTCAGCGTCAGGTTCGACGCGCCGGCCTCGGCCAGCAGCGCCTTGGCCTTCTCCGGGTTGTAGTCGTACTTGGTGACGTCGCCGTTGAAGCCCTCGACGGTGTCGGGCATGAAGTTCAGCGCGACCTTCGCGCCCGGGGGCAGCTTCGAGTCGACCAGCGCCTGCCGGTTGAGCGCGTGCGCGATCGCCTGCCGGACCTTGAGGTCGGCGAGCTTCGGGTTCCCCTTCTGGTTGATGGCCAGGTAGAGGACGTTGAACGCCGGGCGGGTGAGGACGTTGAAGCCCTCGGTCTTCAGCGGCTCGACGTCGGCCGGGCCGACCAGGTCGTACCCCTGGATGTCGCCGGAGCGCAGCGCCTGCTTGCGCGCGTTCTCGTCGGAGATGGTCTTGAAGATCAGGGTCTTCAGCTTGGCCTTGGTGCCGTAGTAGTCGTCGTTGCGCTCGATGGTGAGCGTCTTGTTGGCGACGTCCCAGGACTTGAACTTGAACGGGCCGGTGCCGGTCGGGTGCTCCGTCGCGTACGGCGGGTACTTGATGTCCTCGGCGGTGCCGCCGACGTTGCTGGCGTCGTACTGCTGGAGCGCCTTCGGGCTGTGGATCGAGAACGAGGGCAGCATCAGCGCGGCCGGGATCTTGCTGGAGACCCGGGTGAACGCCAGGTCCACGGTGGTGGCGTCCTTGGCGGTGCAGGACTTGAAGAGGCTCGGCGGCAGCTCCGGGTCCTCGTTCTTGGCGAAGCCGCCCATGACGTCCTGCCAGTACGCGGTCACGTCGGGGCTCTGCATGAGACCCTTCGCGTTGTACCAGCGGTCGAAGTTGGCGCAGACGGCCTCGGCGTTGAAGTCGGTGCCGTCGTGGAACTTCACGCCGGAGCGCAGCTTGAACGTCCACGTGGTGCCGGCGGCGTCCGGGGTCCAGGACTCGGCCAGCCCCGGGGTGACCTTCGTGCCACCCTCCTCCGGCCGGACCAGCGTCTCGAAGACCTGGCGCGCCACGCGCAGCGACTCGCCGTCGCTGGCGAAGCTGGGGTCGAGGACCTTCGGGTCGCCGGCCACGCCGAAGACCATGGTGTCCTTCTTGCTACCGCCGGAGTTGTCATCGCGGTTGCTCTCGGCGCAGCCTGCTACCGCGAGGGCCGCGACCGCGACGGCCGCGACAGCGACCTTCGGCCTGGGTGCACGCATGGGTGCTTCACCTCGTCCTTGGGGGTACGGACAACGTGGTGACAGGGGTCACCGATGGGCGTGACCATAGCCCCCGGGCGGACCGCCCCGAAACTGGCTCGGTACGGGTTGGTATCGGATCGTGTCCCAGCCGCTAGACGACCGAAGAATCGAAGGTGAACGGCACGTCTCGCCGAACGATCCGAAACCACGATGCCAAACTGTTACGTCGCCCCTGCCCCTGGGGGCACCTGGTGTCAGACCGCCCGGCGCCCCTCGAACGCGCGGCCGAGGGTGATCTCGTCGGCGTACTCCAGGTCGCCGCCCACCGGCAGGCCGCTGGCCAGCCGGGTCACCGAGATGCCCATCGGCTTGACCATCAGCGCCAGGTACGTCGCCGTCGCCTCGCCCTCGGTGTTCGGGTCGGTGGCCAGGATCAGCTCGCGCACCGCGCCGCCGCCCAGCCGGGTCATCAGCTCGCGGATGCGCAGGTTGTCCGGCCCGATCCCCTCCAGCGGGTTGATCGCGCCGCCGAGCACGTGGTAGCGGCCCCGGAACTCACCCGTGCGCTCGATCGCCACGACGTCCTTGGGCTCCTCGACCACGCAGAGCACCTCGTCGCTGCGGCGCGGGTCGCGGCAGATCCGGCACTGCTCGGACTCGGCGACGTTGTAGCAGGTGGTGCAGAAGCGCACCAGGTCCTTGACCTTGCGCAGCGCGCCGGCCAGCCGGTTGATGTCGGCCGGGTCGGCCGACAGGACGTGGAAGGCGATCCGCTGCGCGCTCTTCGGGCCCACGCCCGGCAGCCGCCCCAGCTCGTCGATCAGGTCCTGGATGGCACCTTCGTACATCTGCGTCGGCCGGCTCAGAAGCCGGGCAGGCCGAGGCCGCCCATCCCGCCCGCGACCGGGCCCATCTTCTGCTCCGTCAGCGCCCGGGCCGCCTCGGCGGCGTTGTGCAGCGCGGCGACCACCAGGTCCTCCAGCGTCTCCACGTCCTCCGGGTCGACCGCCTTCGGGTCGATCTTGATGCTCTTGACGTCGCCGGAGCCGGAGACCGTCACGGCGACCAGGCCACCCCCGGCGGTGCCGGTCAGCTCGGCCTCGGCAAGCTCGGCCTGGGCCTTGGCGATCTGCTGCTGCATCTTCTGCGCCTGCTTCAGCATCTGCTGCATGTTCGGCTGTCCACCTGGGCGCACGGATGGCTCCTTCTCGCACTCGTCTGCTCGACCGCGCCCAGCCTAACCGGGGCGCGGACTGTCGCCTGGCACGGGCGACGCCCGCGTCAGCGGGCGTCCACCTCGTCGATCTTCTCCGCGCCGAACGCCTCCCGGAGCAGCTGCACCGCCTGCTCCTCGCTGGACTGCCGGGCCGTCCGCTCGTCGATCACCTCGTCGAGCGGCTCGTCGCCCGGGTCGAAACCCTCGTAGGTCGGGGCGGCCGACGCCGCCGGGCCCGGGCGGCCACCGCCGCGCACCGGCCCGTCGTAGTCCGGGTCGTAGGGCGGCTCGCCCGCCCAGTCGGCGTCCGCGGTCTTGCGGGCCCCGTTCTGGGTACGCGCGCCCCGGCCGGCCGCCGCAGCCCGCGCGGCGGCGAGCCCGCTGCCGGCAGCGGGAGCCCTGCCGCCCGGAGCGGCGCCGTTGGCCGGCGCGGCGGGGGCGGCACCACGCGCGGCGGCACCGTTGGCCGGCGTCGCCGGAGCGGCACCGTTGCCCGCAGCGCCGTGGGCGGTGCCGTTGGGCGACGTCGCCGGGGCGGCGGCGGCCGGGGTGGGCCCGCCGGGCGGGGCCGTGGCCGGCGGCGCGGCGGGGGCGGAGCCACCCGGGCGGGCCGCCTCCGGCCAGTCGTCCCCGGCCGGGGCGCTCGCGGCGGGAGCGGCGGCCCCGCCGGGGCGGGCCGGCTCGGGCCATTCCTCGTCAGCGCCGGCGGCACCGCCGGCCGGGGCGACACCGCCACCTCCGGTGGGTCCCGGCGCGGCACCGGTCGACGGGCGGGCGTTCGTGGCGGGCGCGTGGGCCGCGGATGCGGGGGGCACGGGCGGGGCCGGGGCGGGGCGGGGCGGGGCGGGGGCGGGCCCCCGGGAGCCGCCGCCCAGCGACGCGCCACCCCGCTCGCCGGAGACCTCGCAGCGGATCTGCCAGCGCCCGCCGAACTCCTCGTAGAGCGCGTCGGTCAGCACCGCCGCGTGGTCGGACATCATCTTCGCCAGCACCGTCGACTTGACCGTCAGCACCAGCGCGTCGCCGTCCAGTTCCCGGACGACCGCGTCGCGCATCAGCGCCGCGATCCGCTTGTTGGTCCGGTTGACCTTGCCGACCACCTCGGGCCAGGACCGGCGCACTGCGACGGCGTCCAGGGCACCCGCCGCAGCCGCGCCGGGGCGGGGCGGGGCGGGGGTCGCCGGGTCGGGCATCACCGCCTCCGGCGGGACCTCCCGCCGGGGCACGGCCGGGGCGGGGCCTGCGGACACCGTGGCCGCCGCCGCGGCGGCCACGGACGGCGGGGCGGCTAACGGAACCGGGGCAGCCGCCGGGGCGGCGGACGCCGCAGCCGGCGCCGGGTGCGCGGCAGCCGCCGCAGGCGGGGTGGTCGGCTCGGGGCGTACCGCCGGGGCGGTGGCGACCGGCGCGGAGCCGGCGGCGGCCGGCGGCAGATCGACGGCACCCAGGGTGAGCCGGCGCTCCATCCGCTCCAGGCGCTGGAGCAGGCCGCCGGTGGAGTCGTCCGCGCCCGGCAGCAGCATGCGGGCGCAGATCAGCTCCAGCAGCAGCCGGGGCGCGGTCGTGCCGCGCATGGCCACCAGGCCGTCGTGCACGATGTCGGCGCACCGGGACAGGGTCGCCGCGCCGAGCCGCTGCGCCTGCGCGGTCATCCGCTCGATCTGGTCGGCAGGGCCGTCGATCAGGCCCTTCCCGGCGGCGTCGGGCACCTGCTGGAGGACGATCAGGTCGCGCAGGCGCTCCAGCAGGTCGGAGGCGAAGCGGCGCGCATCGTGCCCGGCCTCGGCCACCCGGTCCACGGTCGCGTACGCCGCCGCGCCGTCGCCGGCCGCGAGGGCGTCGCACATCTCGTCGAGCAGCCCCGAGTCGGTGACGCCGAGCAGCGCGGCGGCCCGGGGATAGGTGACCCCCTCCGGGCCCGCGCCCGCGATGAGCTGGTCGAGCACGGAGAGGCTGTCGCGGGCGCTGCCGCCGCCCGCGCGCACCACCAGCGGGAAGACCGCCGGGTCGACGGTCACCCCCTCGGCCTCGCAGAGCTGTTCGAGGTAGGGGCGCAGCGTCTTCGGCGGGATCAGCCGGAACGGGTAGTGGTGGGTCCGCGACTTGATCGTGCCGAGGACCTTCTCCGGCTCGGTGGTGGCGAAGATGAACTTGACGTACTCCGGGGGCTCCTCGACCAGCTTGAGCAGGGCGTTGAAGCCGGCCGACGAGACCATGTGCGCCTCGTCGATGACGTAGATCTTGAACCGGCTGCGGGCCGGCGCGAAGAACGCCTTCTCGCGCAGCTCGCGGGCGTCGTCGACGCCGCCGTGGCTGGCCGCGTCGATCTCGATGACGTCGATCGAGCCGGACCCGTCGGTGGCCAGCGAGCGGCACGAGTCACACTGCCCGCACGGCTCCGGCGTCGGGCCCTGCTCGCAGTTGAGCGAACGGGCCAGGATGCGGGCGCTGGAGGTCTTGCCGCAGCCGCGCGGCCCAGAGAAGAGGTAGGCGTGGTTGAGCCGCCCGCTGCGCAGCGCCTGCGACAGCGGCTCGGTGACGTGCTCCTGGCCGATGACCTCGGCGAAGGTGCGCGGCCGGTACTTGCGGTAGAGCGCCAGTGTCACGCGTCCCGCCTCCTCTCGACCGAGCCATTCTGCGCCGGTCGGGCGCGGGTGACCACCCACCACCCCGTGCCCCGGCCCGCCCTCTGGCCGGCACCTGGCCTGCGGCGTACCGTACCGGTGCCGGGAGACAAAAAGGCCTCCCGTGCACCCGGCAGAGCTCGCTTATCCTTGCTGCCTTCCGGCCCTGGGGAGGTTCACGAGATACCGCCGCACGGGAGGTGACACCCACCCTACCCGACGCCCGGTCGATCTTCGGGGGGTGGTGGGGTGGCCGGGGCGCGGGGGACCTGTATCCTGTCCCACGGAGGATTCGCCTAGAGGCCTAGGGCGCACGCTTGGAAAGCGTGTTGGGTTAACACCCTCACGAGTTCGAATCTCGTATCCTCCGCTCACCTGAGCAGCACGGACGACAGGGCCGGCCCCACGGGGACCGGCCCTCCGTCGTTCGCAGGTTGCCCCCGCCGCGCCTCCAGCACCGCCGCGCTTACGGGCAGTCCCCGACGCCCCGCTCACGGGCACCCCAAACCCTGGGCACCTTCCGTCAGCGGTGAACGACTACCGCCCAAGATCCACTGGCCATGCCCCGCCCCCCGGCTTGGCTGGGTGCGGCCAACTCGCCGCCACCCGAAAGGAACGGTACTCGACCGACTCTTCAGGCAATACCCACATGAAATTTCGAAGCCCGGTAAAAGATTTTCTACTCGGCTTGGCAATCAATCCCAAACCCAAGCTGGCAGAAGTGTCTGATGATAGACAGAATCTCAGCGCAACCCGCCAACCAGCAGTAGTCACACAGCGTCACCGACAGCAGTTCTCGGGGGCGAGAGAAGACGCTAGCATCTAAGGCATGCGCCGGAGGCTGGTTGCGACTTTCGTCGAATTCTGGGAAGATGCAACGGCTTCTCTGAAGCCTGTGGCGGTTGATCTCTGGCTCCAGACAAAGCACTGGCCATCATTCCAAGCACTTCCCCTCGCTCGGGTTCTACACCACAGTTGGATTAATACCGTCCGCCGGCACAGCGCTCGCACTGGCGGACCTTCGAGAACTACGGCTCTCACTATACGCAGCGTTGCCGTACAGTCAGCCGTCCACAACAGGTGGATTTTCAGGACGGCACTCTTTTACATCGGCGCATACTCCAGCATCGGCTTAGCTATTCTAATACCACCTCTCTCCGCATCTTTAAGCAACACGACCCTCTCCTTGCTAACAATTGCCGGCATTGGCGTTTCGGCGCCCGCCTTGTGGGCGCTTCTCAATTTCTTCATTGGATCGATCTCCCGCATTCCTCCGCTCTCATTCATCCCGCTTTTCGGGAGTTTCGCAGGGCTGGGGGCTACCACCTCTGCGGCGTGGTGGATCATCCGCGGGGATGGGAGTGCACTACTGAGGGCCTCAGTAGAACGGCTGGATCTGACCGCAGTCAACAAGATTCAGGCCGCGCACACCGCGAGCACACTAGTAGTGGCTATCGCGTTGTATGCCACCTGCAACACCCTTCTCGATTTATGGGGTCAATTGACAGGATTTAGATCGCCCGGCGAGATTCTCAGTCGACGGTTCAACGGTTATCCACCGCCTGCGCACATCGGAATCGAATCGTACCTACGATTGATGTCACTCATCGAACAGCACAGGTCGGAGTTTCGAAAGAGATCAACAAAGAGGCGGATCGCTTCGAGCATTCGATTCCAGCGAGGCGAGATTATCGCGGAGGTCGATCGCTGCATTAGGAGCTACGGCGGAAGCACTTCGGACAGGAATTTATATCGCGGTAGATCAGAAGCACTCTCGCACCGACTTAAGGAGCATGAACGAGGACTATTTGACGCCCTAGCGCCACATGAGGTCGACCACATCCTCGAGGAAATGACGAAAGATATTGAATCCCTGTGCTCCAAGGGCTGGCAGAAAGATAGCGGAAACACCCGGCGGAGTTTCTGGTTACGGGCGCTGGGAATCACTCGCCGCCTAGTGCCCGCAGTAGCCTTGGGCGCATTTGGCCTTGCTTACCCTCGGATTCCCATGGTAGACCCCAGCGAAGCGGGGACAGGGGCAGTTCAAGCCGCCATAATCAGCGCAGCAATTGCCCTACTTTTTACTTCTGAAATGCCCGTTGAAGGCAGGACCACCAACATCTTCGCTCGTAGGGGTCGCGACCGCAATGAGTCTGACCAGCCTGCTGGCTGAAATGCCAGGAGATGCGGTCGGACCCACGAGAACTGACTTCAGGCGGCCTTTCCGGCCTCTCCCTGTGCAGGCTTATCCGATAGGTAGGCTGTCGTACGCCCGTGCCACCCGCCGTGCGTCCGACACCGAGTGGAGCACCTCCACCGCCCTACCGGCCCGGTCCCGGGTCACCCGCCACACCTCCAGCACCGATGCGGCCTCTGGCAGCCCCAGCGCCTCCTGTTCGGCCGCCGTCGGCAGCCGGCCGCTCACCTCCTCGCTGGCGGTCGCGAGCACCACTCCGGCGGCGGTCAGCGCCGCGTACAGCCCGCCGACCAGCTTCCCTGGCTGCTCCAGCGGGGTGCCCGCAGCGATCGCCGCCGGCACCCACGACTCCTGAAGCTGCGCCAGATCACCACCGGCGAACATGCGCCGGCCACGACGGATGACCTCCGCGCCCTCCGGTACGCCGAGGCGCGCGGCCACGGCGGCCGGTGCCGGCAGCCGGTCGACGCCGGTCACCTCCACGGTGGCCGGAACGCCCTGCTGCGCGCACGCCGTCTCCCACGGGCCAAGGGTGTGGCCCTCGCGCTGCGGATCCACGGCACCGGCGTAGTGCGCGAGGGTCAGCCGCACCGGCGGATGCGCCACGACGGTGCCCTGGCTGGTCGCGGTGGTCACCAGGCCAAGAGTCTTCAACTGGGCGAGTGCCCGGCGGACGGTCTCGCGTGACACCTCGTACCGCGCCGCCAGGTCGTGCTCAGTCGGCAGTCGGGACCCCGGCGGGTGGTCGCCGCCTTCGATCGCCGCGCGCAGCGCGGCGGCAATCTGGCGGTATCCCATCGACACGGTTCGCGCCTCCCCTCCGTAGCTCGCGGTCCCAGTATGCGTACGCGAAGGCTTGACGGGCCAGTCCGATCCCACTCACACTCGGTAATGACTTTGCGTACGCAAAACCTCTCTGGTGATTGGAGCGCTGAGTGCGAGACGGATGGAAGACCACGCTCACGGCCGGTGCCCGGATGTCCCTGCCCGCCGGTGGCTGGGCCACTCACGCCGGGCAGCTCTGCGACACCGACGCCAACGTCGTGGTGGTGGAAGTCGGTGACGAACCGGCCGGCCTCCCCGGGTGGGTGCGGCTGCGTGGCCACGGTGTCGACTGCCGACTCGACCCTGTGTGCCCACATCCCTGGTGCCTGGAACTCTTCGTCCGGGTCGAGGCACTCTGCGACGCGGCAACAGAGCGGTGACCGCCGCCGACGCACCGGCCGAACCGTGGTGGCAGCGCGAGTTGGAGGCCCACCGGCAGCGCGAGGGCCGCTGCCCGATCTGTGGCACCCCGATGCGATGCTGGCCGTGGGCGAACGCCAATTCGGCACGGGTCGTCGCCCAGTCGGTGGCCAACCCGGCGAGCGTGCACGGTGGATGAGCTGCCCATAGGCCGCCGGGTCGCCTACTGGCGCAGCCGGCGGAACATGTCGCAGCAGCAGTTCGCCGACACCCTCGGCAAGTCGAAGAGCTGGGTGGACAAGGTCGAGCGGGGTGCCCGTGCGCTGGACAAGCTCAGCACTCTCCAGACCGTTGCCGATGCTCTTGGGATCGAACTGCGGCTGCTGCTCGGCGAGAACGCCGAGCGGAAGCGCACCGGAGAGTGGCTGGACGCGGCCAGGATCGACGCGGTCCGGGGCGCGCTGAGTCGGTGGGGACCGGCCCGGCTCGGGCAGGCCCAACCGAGGCTCACCATCGGTGACCTGGGCAAGGCCGTCAACCATGCCTGGCTGTCCTACCAGCATGCACGGTACGCCGAGCTGGTCCGGTCGCTGCCGCGGCTGCTGCTCGACGCGCAGCAGGTCCGGGCGGCCAACCCCGACGTGGCGGAGGCGGCACAGCGCCTGGCCGAGGCGTACCAGATCACGTCGGCTGTGATGCGCAAGGTGGGTCCGGCGGACCTGGCCTGGCTGGCTGCGGACCGGGCGTTGACCGCCAGCCAAGACGCCGACGATCATCTCCTCACGGGCGTCTGCGCAGCCCAGCTCGGATACGCGCTACTCAGCCAGGGGCAGGCCCGCCACGCGATGGAGGTCACCATCGCCCTGGCGCATCAGATCGCCGGGCCGGATCCCTTGGACGCCCCGGCCGACCACCTGTCGGTGCACGGGACGCTGCTCATCACTGCCGCCCTGGGCGCAGCCACCCTCGGGCACGTCGCTTGCGCCGCCGAGCTGATCGGCCAAGCCGGCGAGGCGGCGGCAATCGTCGACGACGGCCAGAACCACTACTGGACGGCCTTCGGCCCGATCACTGTCGAACTGGCTCGGATCACGGCGGCGATCGCGCTCGGCCGGGGCGTCGATCGGGTCGAGCATCAGCAGCTCGTCGAGCATGCCGCGTTCCGAGGGCTGCCGCCGGAGCGCCGTGCGGACTACCTGGTGGAGGCCGCACGCGGATATCTAGGGGCGGGTGACCTCGTCAGAGCGGGCAAGACACTGGTGAGTGCGGAGCGCGCTGCACCAGCGGAGATCCGCAACCGCCCCCTCGGCCACGAACTGCTGGCGGCTCTCCTGCGCCGTTCACCGGCGGCGAGCCTCGACGTGCTGCGACTGGCCGACGAGCTGGGAGTGCGTGTCTGACAGTGCCACCCACGCCAGGACGACCTCAAGTGACGGGCCGGGTCGGCCGTTCGGCCGGGTGGGCTGCCCGGTCGGCGGCTGACCTGCCCGTTCGCCTGGTTATGGCCGTTGATCTATCCCCCTAGCGTGTCGGGGCGTCCAACAACGAGCGGGGGTTCCGTGTTGCGTCGAAAGACAACACGTCGCACAACAAGAACAGCGGCAGGCGTGTCCGCCCTGGCTGTGGTGGCCGGGCTGACAATCGGTGCGCCCGCGCGGGCGGCCGACGAGTTCGGCACCATCACCCGGGAGGGCATCGCCCTCCAGTATCACCGGGTGGCGAAGGCGGTGACCCCGGTGAAGGGGACGGGTGCCACCCGGTCCGACTTCGACGGCGACGGCCGCGACGACCTGGCGGCCTCGGGTGACCCCTTCGAGACCAGTCTGCCCCAGTACCCGACCGGCGTGGTGGTCGTGCGCTACTCGTCGGCGCCGCAGGTCGACTACTTCTTCGGCGTCCTGTCGTCGGAGGGCGGGTGCGGCTGCTTCGGCACCGCGCTGGCGGCGGGCGACTTCAACGGCGACGGCTACGACGACCTGGTGATCGGCGACTCGGACGAGGTGGACCCGCGCAACAAGACCCACGCGGGCGGGGTCTGGGTCATCCCGGGCAGCGCCTCGGGCCTGGTGGTCGGCGCGGCGGGCCACTTCAACCAGAGTTCGCCGAACGTGCAGGGCGAGCCGGAAAGCTACGACCGGTTCGGTGGCGCGCTCGCTACCGGCGACATCAACGGGGACGGCCGCGACGACCTGGCGATCGGCGCGTACGGGGAGGCGATCGGGGACAAGGCGGACGCCGGTTCGGTCTACGTCCTGTTCGGCGGGTCGGCTGGGCTCACGGCCACCGGCTCCCAGTATCTCCAGCAGGACCAGGCGGCGGTGCCGGGCTCGGCCGAGCGCAACGACCACTTCGGCTTCTCGCTGGCGATCGGCAAGGTCAACAACAACAAGTACGCGGACCTGGTCATCGGCGCACCGCACGAGAACGACGGCACGTCCTGGAACGGCAGCGGCATGGTCACCCTGATGTGGGGCTCGGCGAGCGGCGTGTCGACCACGGGCGCGACGTCGGTGACCGGCGCGGCGGTGCACCCGGCGACGGGCGACGAGTTCACGATCGCCTGGTACCTGGGCGAGACCCTGGCGATCGGCGACGTGAACGGCGACGGGCTGGGCGAGGTGATCGCGGGCGCGCCCAGCGCGCAGACCCCGGACATCACCGGCGGGCTCATCGCCGCGTTCACGGGCCGGTCCGGCGGCCTGTCCGCCAGCGCCGTGAAGATCATTACGCAGCGCACGGCGGGCGTGCCGGGCGATCCGGAGGCCGAGGACCGCTTCGGCGGCTCGCTCGCGGTCGGCGACGTGACCGGCGACGGCAAGGCGGACGTGCTGGTCGGCGTGCCCGGCGAGGACATCGGCTCGACGGACAGCGCCGGCATGATCACCCTGCTGAAGGGCTCTTCCTCGGGCCTCACGGGCACCGGGGCGCAGGGCTTCGACCAGAACCACTCGGTGGTGCCGGGCTCGGCCGAGCGCGGGGACAAGTTCGGCGCCTCCGTCGCGCTGCTGAACCTCGACGGCACCGGCGCGCTGGACGCCGTCGTGGCGTCGACCGGGGAGGAGGTGGCGTCGGACACGGCGGGCTACCCGTCGGGGTCGATCGCCTCGTTCCTCGGGTCCAGCGGCGGGCTCGTGCCGCAGACGACCTCGTGGAGCGGCGCGTCGCTGCGCACCGACCGCGCCTGGCCGCAGCGCTTCGGCCTGCGCATCGCCGGGCCGCAGAGCGGCGGCTCGTTCTACTGATCCGGGTACCTCCCGCGCTGGAGGAAGGGCCGGCCCCGCCCGGGGCCGGCCCTTCTTCCACGCCCGCCCCGGCCCGGCGTCGGCAGGGGGTGCGTTCGGTACGGTCCGGGGCAGCGCCGGCACACCGTCCCCGGTCGTACACATGTTCTATCCACAGCCTGTGGACGGCGGAGGGTCCGATGAGTTACCAGCTCAGCGCGGTGGTGGCCGATGTCGAGCTGCTCCGCGAGCGGACCGCCGACCTGGACCACGCGGTGCTCGCCGCGCTGCGGCAGGACTTCGCGCTGCTGCCGGTCACCCCGCAGCTCGTGGAGGAGCTGACCGGGGCGCTGCCGGACTTCGCCGCCGGGGAGCCCGGCCCGGAGCAGCCGTTCGAGCTGGTGCTGTCGCCGGCCCTGGCGGGGCTGTTCGCCGGGTGGTCGCGGTCGGGGCCGGTGGCGTACCTGGAGGCGGAGTTCTCGGGGGGCCTCGGCCGGCAGGCGTCGGTGGTGTGGCTCGGCGGCGCGGTGAGCTGGGGGCCGCACTTCGACGACGTGTTGGACGCCCCGCGCGGGCAGTGGCCGCTGAACGCGGCACTGACCCGCATCGGCGCGGAGCCGGGGCGGTGGCTCGACCCGTTCGCCGAGCTGGGCCTGCACCTGGAGCGCAACACCGCCGGCTGGCTGGCGCACGGGCGGCGCGGACTGAGCGCCGACTACTGGGACGAGCTGGCCGAGGAGTGGGAATTCGGGGAATCCGGCGATCGGCAGCAACCTGAGCGCCCCGGGCCCGTTGTGGACTGGGGGATTCCATGAAATTGCGACAATTCGTTTTTATTGCGACACTGCTCGCGGCTGCCTCGATCGCCGGCAGCGGCGTACGTCCACACGGGCCGGTCGATGCCGGGGGCGACGCGCGCCCGCCCGGCCCGCCGCCCGACGCCGGCCGGTCGGCCGTCGACGAGGCCGCCGACGAGGTCGTCGACCTCAACGGCCTGACCGACGTCGAGTTCGGCGACACCGAGGAGGAGCTGGCGCGACGCGGGATGCTGGCGTCCGACGTGGACGCGTGCGGGCCCACGCTCGCCGGCCACGGCGCGGTCAGCCCGATCTTCGTCGACGACCGGCTGGTGCTGCTCTGGCTCGACGACCCGGTCCCCACGGCGGAGCGGATCAACGTCCGCACCCCGCAGGGCATCGGCGTCGGCACGCCGGTCGAGGAGGTCCGGGCCCGCTACCGGTCGGTCAGCCCGCTCGACGCTCCACGACGGACGTACCGGTTCGACGGGCTGCTGGCGCGCAGCGGCGACCGCGCGTACCTCTTCCTGCACGACGGCCGCACGGTCCGGAAGATCATCGCCGGGTACGCCGACTGGGCCCGCCGGCTCTTCGTCGAGGGCTACGGCCCCTGCTGAACCGGGGCTGCGGCCCCTGCCGCGTCGGGGGCTCCATCGTCCGCAGGCGGCCTGACCGGCGCGTACCCGATCATGGGTTGTGCGGACGCGGGCTGGACGGTAGAGACGACGCATGCGTCGGGTAACCACGGTCGTCCTCTCGGTGGTCTGCGTGACCCTGCTGGGCGTCGTCACCAACGTCGCCACCGGGGCGCTGCCCGACGGGTGGACGCCGCACCTGTGGCTCGCCTGGCCGGCGCTCGCCGTGGTGGTCGTGGCGGTGATGGTGGTCGAGATCCGGCGGGCCCGCGAGTCCGCTCCGGTGACCGGCGTGGCCGCCGCGCACGCCCGCCGGGTCCTGCTCGACCGGGTACGCCGGTACTGGATCAGCAGCGTGCTGGACCGTTCCCTGCACCAGGAGGCCCGGATCCAGCTCGGCGTCACCGCGTCGGCCGACGACCGGCGGTACCCGTGGACGCTGCGGGCCACCCACCGCGACGGCTTCACCGGCGTCCTCGACCAGGGCGCGTCCGTGGCCGGCCTCTTCGAGCGGCTCGACCGCGCCGTGGTGATCCTCGGTGCGCCCGGCTCCGGCAAGACGACCACCCTGCTGGAGCTCGCCCGGGAACTGGTCGACGCGGCCGGACGCGACCCGGACGCCCCCATCCCGGTGGTGCTGAACCTGTCGTCGTGGGCCACCCGACGCCTGCCGCTGGAGCAGTGGCTCGCCGCCGAGCTGACCGAGCGCTACGGCATCCCGTCCCGGCAGGCGACCGCGTGGATCGAGGCCGGTGCGGTCCTGCCCCTGCTCGACGGCCTCGACGAGGTCGTCGCGGCCCGCCGCGACGAGTGCGCGGCGGCGATCGCCGTGTTCCACGCCCGGCAGCCGCTCACCCCGCTCGCGGTCTGCTGCCGCGAGTCGGAATACCGGGAGCTCCGCGCCGGCCTGCCCGTCTACGGCACGGTGACGATCCAGCCGCTGACCCGGCCGCAGATCGAGCGGTACCTGGACCGCTCCGGGCCCGCCCTCGCCGGCCTGCGGGCCGCCCTCGCCGCTGACGAGGGCCTGTGGGAGTTCACCGGGTCGCCCCTGCTGCTCGCCATCATGGGCCTGGCCTACGCCGACGGTCCCGGCCCGACCGACGGCCCCGGCGGTCGCCGCACCCGCCTCTTCGCCCGGTACGTCGAGACGATGCTGCGGCACCGCCCGCACCCGGCGTACCGGCCGGAGCAGGCCGTCCAGTATCTGACGGTGCTCGGCCACCAGTTGCGGAAGCGGCAGCAGACCATCTTCGTGCTGGACCTGGTCGCCCCGACCTGGTCGCCGTTCTGGGCCGGGCGCAGCGCCGACCTGCTCAGCCGGGCGCTGGCCGGCGTCGCCGTGGGCGGGGTGGTCACCCTGCTCGGGGCTGCCCTGATCGGTTGGCCCGGCCTCGTGGTGGGGCTGGCAGCCGCGACGCTGACCCTGCTCGCCCTGGTCCGCGACGAGTACGACGACCTCGAACTGATCGCCTCCCGGGAACGCCGGCCGGAGGATCGGCGGCCCATGCGGGTCAACTGGGTGACCGACACCGCCGACGAGCTACGCGACGTGGCCGGCAACGTCGGCGTCGGGTGGGCGGCCGTGGCCGCGGCCCTCCTGGTCGGGCTGGCCTTCGGCCTCACCGACGGGCTGCGCGGCTGGCCGGGCCTGCTCGCCGACTTCGCGCACTGGTTCGGGATGCTGCTGGCCACCCTGCTCGCCCTGGCCTTCACCCGCGCCATGCTGTTCGACCTCTACCTGATCGGCCCGCCCGGCGGCGCGCCGCGCCGCGAGATCCCGAGCCCCGCCCTGCGGCAGCGGCTCCGCTTCGCCGCGACCGGCGCGCCGTTGCTGGGCGTCGTCACCGGCGCCCTCGGCGGGCTGCCCGTCGGCCTGGCCCGTACCGGTGCCGACGGCCTCCGGTACGGGGCGGTCGTCGGAGCGTTCGCCGCGTCGTACCTGCTGGTGGCCGTCGCGCTCGGGCCGCTCACCGAGCAGTGGCTGGTCCGCCGGCGGCTCGCCCGCGACGGCGTCGTGCCCCGCCCGCTGCGGCCGTTCCTCGACTACGCCGTGCAGTGCCTGTTCCTGCGGGACGTCGGCGACGGCTACATCTTCGTCCACCGGGAGTTGCTGGAGTTCTTCGCCGACCGGCTGACGAAGTCCGACGCCCAGATGCTCTCCCGCCCGTGAGATCGGATTGCGGATAACAGAGCCGCGGATCTCGGACAGCAGCGCATCTTCCTCTGCGGCATCGTCTCGGTGTCGGCGTCGTTCCGACGTCGACGATCACGCCGAGGAGCAGATGTTGCTGACCATCGCCAAGAATCCGATTCCGGACCTGAGCGTCACGGGCGCGCTCGACCCCTATGCCGAGCAGATCGAGCAGGCGTTCGGCCAGTATCAGCAGACGACCGGTGAGGAATTGGCGGAACACGAACGACAGGCCATCCTGGCGCAGCTCATCGCCTGGTCCGGCCCCGCGGGCAAGGAGTCCTTCCCCTCCTGGCCGCAGGCCGTGCGGGCGGCGCAGATGCGGGTGAAGACCGGCGGCTTCCTGGGTGAGAAGAACACGACCATCGTGCAGTCCCGCAACGAGGGCCTGTTCAAGATGGCGATGGGCAGCGTCAACTGGGCCAACTGCGGTAAGACGGCGGAGAACATTCTGGCCGAGCTGAGGAAGAAGCACCCCACCTGCGCCGACGGCATCGAAGCGGGGACGCGGGAGAAGGTCGGCTCGGGTGCCGGGAAGGATTTGCTGAAGCTGCTCCGGAAGGTGCCGCAGGAGGGGCAGATCCTGCTCCTCGACTGTTCGTTCCCGTCCGTGCACACCTTCCTGTTGGAAGTCCACCCGAACGGCAACCGCTACCTGTGCCAGGGCTACCAGGGCACCTACTACGCGAGCTGGTGGACGGGGAAGGACGAGGGGGGTCTGCTCGTCGGCGAGCAGCAGGACAAGAAGATCAGCAACGAGGACCGGGAGCGGCTGCGCCGGACGCGTGACGACTGGGGACTCGGCCGGTCCGTGAACCCCAACCGCTACGACGACACGGTCGTCCTGCTGGCAAAGGCGTTCGACGAGGCGGCCCTGCCGGACATCGGCGAGGGCGAGTACGACGGCATCGAGGTCGAGAAGCTGCGTCGGCAGGAGACCGCCGCGTGGGAGGTCTTCGCCAAGTTCTGGCCGGAGCTGCCGTTCTGCCCCGTGCAGCGCGAGACGGACAGCATCGCCAAGCGCACCCAGCGCCCCGAGATCGAGATCACCACGATCCTGGTGCCGGACGTCACCGCGAACGCGGGCACGTCGGTGACCGTCCCCGTGGTGCCCAACTCGATCAAGGGCTGACCCGAGCGGAGCGGAATGCGGAACGCCCGGCTGGTCCTCTTGGACCGACCGGGCGTTCTCGCTTGTCACGAGCGGTGGCGGCGGGATTTGAACCCGCGGAGGGCGTAAACCCTCACACGCTTTCGAGGCGTGCTCCTTAGGCCACTCGGACACGCCACCGCCGACGAGGGTACAGGACACCGGGACCGGATGCCGAACCGGTATCCCCCCGGTCGGCCTGGCAGGATCTTTGCCATGAGTACGCACATCGGCGCGAAGCCGGGAGAGATCGCCGAGCGGGTCCTGATGCCGGGCGACCCGCTGCGGGCCAAGTGGATCGCGGAGACCTACCTCGAGGACGCCAGGTGCTACTCGACGGTCCGGGGCATGCTGGGCTTCACCGGCCGCTGGAACGGGGTGGAGGTGTCCGTCCAGGGCTCGGGCATGGGCATGCCGTCCGCCTCGATCTACGCCCACGAGCTGATCAACGAGTACGGCGTGAAGACCCTGATCCGGGTCGGCTCCTGCGGGGCGCTGACCAAGGAACTGAAGCTGCGGGACGTGGTGGCCGCCATCGGCTCGTCCACCGACTCCAACATGAACCGGATGCGCTTCGCCGGGCTGATCGACTACGCCCCGGTCGCCGACTTCGGGCTGCTGCGTACGTCGGTCGAGGTGGCCGAGCGGCGCGGCATCACCATGCGGGTGGGCCCGATCCTGGCGGCGGACGCCTTCTACACCGACCGGCCGGACCTCTACGACAGCCTCGCCGACTACGGCGTCCTGGCGGTGGAGATGGAGTCGGCGGCGCTCTACACGATCGCCGCGCGGTTCCGCGCCCGCGCGCTGACCCTCCTCACCGTCAGCGACCACATCAAGACCGGCGAGAAGACCACGTCGGAGGAGCGCGAGCAGACGTTCTCCCAGATGGTCGAGATCGGCTTGGACACGGCGATCGCCTGACGCCCGGCCCGGTGATCCCACCGGAAGATCGTGCTCGATCGGGGATCGAGTGGCATCGAGGCATCGCCGAGGCCACTGCATCCCGGATCGAGCACGATCTCGCCCGGGTCAGCCCGTTACCGGGTCAGCGGAAGAAGGCGCGCAGGACGGCGGAGTTCTCCGCCTCCAGCACCCCGCCGTAGACCTCGGGGCGGTGGTTGAGCCGCCGGTCGCGCAGGACGTCCCAGAGCGAGCCGGCGGCCCCGGTCTTGGGCTCCCAGGCCCCGAAGACGACGGCCGCGACGCGGGCGAGCACGATGGCCCCGGCGCACATCGTGCAGGGTTCCAGCGTCACCACGAGGGTGCAGTCGTCCAGCCGCCACCGGCCCAGGCGTTCGGCGGCCCGGCGCAGCGCCAGCACCTCCGCGTGCGCGGTCGGGTCCCCGGTCAGCTCCCGCTCGTTGCGCCCGGCGGCCAGCTCGGTGCCGTCCGGGCCGTAGACGACGGCACCGACCGGCACGTCGTCGGCGACCTCACCAGGGCGGGCCGCGTCGACCGCCGCACCGACGCGAGCCACCCCGTCGGCCGACGCGTCGGCGCGGGCCGGAGCGGGGCCGGTGACCGCGACCTGGAGGGCGCGCCGCATCCACAGCTCGTGCCGCTGCCGACGGCCGGCTCCACCCAGGCCGGTCCCGCCCAGGCCCGCGCCGCCGAGATCCCCGCCGTCCGGGCCGGCAAGTCCCAGTTCGGCCAGGCCCTCGTCGGCGCCCGGCCCGAACCGCCGGACCGCGCCCGGGGTCGGCTGTCCCGGCCGTACGCCCTCCAGCGCCGGGTCGGTGGCGTCCGCCGGCTCAGACGCCACGCAGCTCCTCGACCTCGTCGGCGCAGCCGAGGACCTGGCACACCTCGGCGGTCACGTCGGCCGGGAGCATGCCCTCGTGGGCGCAGAGGCGCAGCAGCCGCTGCGCGGGGATGCCGAGGTCGGCGAGGAGGTCGGCGTCGCCGACCGGGTCCGCCTCCGGGTCGACGGCGGGCTGCTCGCTGTCGTCGTCGCCGGTGCCGGCGCTCGGCCGGGGCTCCTCGGTGTCGTCGAAGCCGGTGACCGACCCCTTGAGGTCGCCGACCAGCAGGGCGCCGAGCCGGGACTCCTCGGCGTACGCGGAGTCGGAGCCGAACACCCGCAGGTCCTCGCCCTCGTCGAGGCGCAGGATGACCAGGTAGGCGTCGTCGGCCTCGACGAAGAGCAGCGACAGGTCGGCGTCGGGCTCGACGTCCCGCAGCCGGTCGGCGACCTCGTCGACGTCGGTGGCCCCGCGCAGGTTCACCTCTGCGGCGGTCCAGCCGCCTCCGTCGCGCACCACGGCGGCAGCGAAGTACGACACGGTTCCCCCAAGTTTGCCTCGGCACAGCACGCCGACTCGTTACGCGTGCACGTTAACCGGTCGGGTCGGCAGGCGACCGGTCAACGCCCCGAAGGGCCGGTCATTCCTGTGGAAAGTGCGGCGGGCGGCCGGGGCCGTCAGCCCGCGACCCGGCGTCGGGTGGCGATGAGCTGCCGCAGCCGTTCGGTGCGCGCGCGTTGGGGCCGTTCCCGCTCGCGTCCCGCTCTGGCCCCCGCCAGCTCGGCGAGGATCTGGAGGCGGCGGCGGCTCCGCTCGGGGTCGAGCCGCGGGGTGGTCCAGGCCATACCGCCGAGAGTGCGCCGTCGAAGCGGGTACGTCAAGACGGGATTCGGTGCGCAGCCGGCTGGCGACCGAGGGTGGCAGCGCGGGCCGGCCGGTCCCGCCGCGCGGGGCCCGTCACCACAGGGGCCAGTCGCCCGTCGTCGCCCAGGTCACGGCCACCACGGCGGCGGCGACGCTCCAGCCGCCGGCGGTGACGATCGCGACGCCGGTGGCGACGCCGCGGTCGCCGTGGCGGGCCAGCGCCAGGGCGGCCAGCCAGGCCAGCCCGCCGGCGACGACCGTCCACCAGGCGTACGTGGGGACGTCGCGGCCGAGGAGGGCGAACAGCACGAGCCACGCGGCGGTGACGGCCGCCCCGGAGGCGACCGCCGACCCGGTCACCGGGTGCGGTTCGCGCCAGGTGGGCCGCGACGGCGGCCCGGAGGGGAAGAGCCCCGACGGGGTACGCGAGCCGGGGTGGGCCGGCTGCTCCGGGTCGGCCCAGTCGGGGTGGGCCGGCTGCCAGGTCATCACCGCACTCCGTCCGCCGGTTGCCGCAGGGCGCGGGGTGGACACCCCGGACCGTACCCTCCCCACCGTATCGGTTCTGTCAGGATGGGCGGATGTCCTCGCGCTTCCCGCGTCGGCGTCGCCCGCGCGCGGCGTACCCGGTTCTGCTGCTGCTCGCGCCGGTGCTGGCCGCCGGCTGCGGCGCGCCGCCGCCGAACCGGACGCCCGGGGCCGGCTGGGTGGCACCGACCGGGATGGTCACCGGCGGGCAGCCGGCCGGGACGCCGGTCGGCCCGTCGGCGCCGCCGGTCACCCCGGCTGCGAGCACCCGGCCGGCGGCGTCGCCCAGCCCGACCCGCACCGGCCTGCGGCACGTCTTCCCGGTGCGCGCGGGCAACGTCGCCTACCACCCGACCCACTCCGCCTATCCGGGGACGGACATCTTCGCCGACTGCGGCGAGCCGGTGGTGGCGGTGACCGACGGGACGGTCCTGGAAGTGAGCCGGGTGGACCGGTTCGACAAGCGGGGGCCGCTGGGTCCCTACAACGGCGGCCTGTCGGTGTCGCTGCTGGGCGACGACGGGGTGCGCTACTACGGCTCGCACCTGAGCGCGATCGCCGACGGGATCGACGCCGGCACGCGGGTGCGGGCCGGGAAGCAGCTCGGCCGGGTGGGCCGCACGGGCAACGCCAACAACGTCTGCCACCTGCACTTCGGGCTCTCCCCGCAGTGTTCGGGCCGGGGCGACTGGTGGATCCGGCGCGGGGTGGTCTGGCCGGCCCGCTATCTCGACTCGTGGCGGCGGGGCGGCAACCGGGAGCCGGCCGCCGAGGTCGCCGCGTGGCGTCGGGAGCACGGTTGCCCGAAGGCCCCGAAGAGCGGCGGCGGAGGCGGCTGACGGTCCGCACGGGAGGCTCGGCCCGGGGCGGCTGAGCGGGGCGTGGGAGCGGGACCAGGGACGGTCCAATCGCGACATCCCGGCTCAACCGGTCGCACACATTGACGGACGTCTCGAACACCGGTTAACGTCCCGGCATGAGAGAGCGCTCTCACAGGTAACGAACCTCCCCAATCCCGACCAAGCGCCGACGCCGGCCGGTCCGGCGCACCCGCGCGATGGAGGAACCCGTGACACCTCCCACACCACACCGCCGCCGCCTCTGGGCCCTCGTCTCGTCCACCGTCCTCGCCCTCGCCACCGGCGGCCTCGCCGTGGCCGTCAACACGGCCCCCGCCCAGGCCGCGTCCGTCGGGGCGGGCAGTTACACCACCACGCCCGTCGGCCCGCTGCCCTCCGGCTGCGGGCAGCTCTCCACCAACCCCCGGCAGCACGTCACCGCCGACGCCCCCGCCGGTGCCGTGCCCACCAACGACTGGTGGTCGTCGCTGCTGTGGAAGCGCACCGACTGCGCCTACAGCGAGCCGCTGCACGCCCACCCGCTGTCCTACGACACGTTCACCGACGGCCTGGGCTTCTCGGCCAACTCGACCCCGGCGATCAGCGGCACGGCCACCGGCGTCGGCGAGTTCCACTACCCGTACACGCAGGACATCCGCGTCGGCGTCGCCGGGCTCGCCGCGCCGACGGTGAAGGTCGCCGGCTGGACCGACTGGACCGTCACCCCGTACTGGAGCGACGGCGCGCGTACCCTGCGCGCCACCATCGGCCACGGCCTGCCGTTCGCCTACTTCCAGGCCACCGGCGGCGACGCCGTCGTCAACGCCAACAGCACCCCGACCGTCTGGTCCAACAGCGGCGCCACCATCGGCTTCACCGTCGCCGGCCACGACTACGTCGCGTACGCGCCGAGCGGCGCGAGCTGGACGGTCAGCGGGGGCCGGATCTCGTCCACCCTCGCGGGCAAGGGCTACTTCTCCGTCGCCCTGCTGCCCACCACCGCCGGCAGCACCGCCGCCGAGCGCACCAGCCTCGCCACCACCTACGGCCGGTACGCGCACGCCCACGTCACCGGCACCCGCGTCTCGTACGCGTACGACCAGGCGGCCAGCCGCCTGACCACCACGTACGCGTTCACCACCACGCCCCGGGAGGGCACCGCCACGCAGACCGTGGTGAGCCTCTACCCGCACCAGTGGAGGGCGCTGACCGGCTCCACGCCGATCGCCCAGACGTACCCGTCGGCGCGCGGCCGGATGAAGGTCCTCACCGGCGTCACCCAGTTCCGCACCGCGATGACCTACCACGGGGTGCTGCCCGAGCTGCCGGCCGTGGGCGACGGCTCCGGTGCCGACCTGGCCACCCTGCGCGACCAGCTCGCCGCCGTGCGGGGCAACCCGATGGACCAGCGCGGTGGCGACACGTACTGGACGGGCAAGGGCCTCGGCCGGGCCGCCCGGATCGCCGAGGTGGCCGACCTCGTCGACGACACCACCACCCGCGACAGCGCGCTGAACGCCATCCGGAGCACCCTCACCGACTGGTTCACCGCCTCGCCGGGCAAGACGGCGAAGGTCTTCTACTACGACCAGAACTGGGGCACCCTGATCGGCTACCCGGCCTCCTACGGGTCCGACCAGGAACTCAACGACCACCACTTCCACTACGGCTACTTCATCGCCGCGGCGGCCACCCTGGCCAAGTTCGACCCGCAGTGGGCCACCGACGCCCGCTACGGCGGCATGGTGGACCTGCTCATCCGCGACGCCGACAACTACGACCGCGCCGACACCCGGTTCCCGTACCTGCGGGACTTCGACATCTACGCCGGCCACGACTGGGCCTCCGGGCACGGCTCGTTCGGGGCGGGCAACAACCAGGAGTCCTCGTCGGAGGGGATGAACTTCGCCAACGCCCTGATCCAGTGGGGTCAGGCCACCGGCGACACGGCCGTCCGCGACGCCGGCATCTTCCTCTACACGACGCAGGCGGCGGCGATCCAGGAATACTGGTTCGACCACGCCGACGAGAACTTCCCGGCCGGGTTCGAGCACTCGACGGTCGGCATGGTCTGGGGCGACGGCGGCGCGTACGCCACCTGGTTCAGCGCCGAGCCGGAGATGATCCAGGGCATCAACCTGCTGCCCGTCACCGGCGGCCACCTCTACCTCGGCTACGACCCCGCGTACGTGCGCACCAACTACGCCGAACTGGTGCGCAACAACAACGGGCAGCCGACGGTGTGGCAGGACATCCTCTGGCAGTTCCAGGCGCTCGGCGACCCCGCCACGGCGCTGTCGAACCTGCGGGCCAACCCCGGGTACACGCCGGAGGAGGGGGAGAGCCGCGCACACACCTTCCACTGGATCCGCAACCTCGCCGCGCTCGGCACGGTCGACACCACGGTCAGCGCGAACCACCCGCTGAGCGCCGTCTTCACCCGCAACGGGGCGCGGACGTACGTGGCGTCGAACATCACCGCCGCGCCCATCACGGTGCGGTTCTCCGACGGCACCACGCTCACCGTGGGGGCCGGGAAGACGGCCACCACCGGGGCGTACACGTGGAGCGGCGGTAACGCCGCCGGGGGCGTGCCGCCGACGGGCACCCCGAGCCCCACGCCGACCACCAGCCCGTCGCCGACGCCCACCAGCCCGAGCCCGTCGCCGACCGCCACGCCGCCGGCCAGCTCGCCGACGCGCTACCTGCTCGCCGGGGGCGGTTTCGGTGCGGCCGGCGGCGCGGGCACCACGACGGTGGCGGCGGCGAACGGCAACCACGACGGCACCCCGACCAACGCCCAGGTGTTCACCGCGACCGGCCTCAACCTCGCGTACGCCGGCGGGCAGACCGCGTTCGACCTGTTCCTCGACGCCGGCACCGCCGTCGGCAACGGGGTGCAGGTGCGGCTCTCCTACGACCTCACCGGCAACGGGAGCTGGGAACGGGTGGAGACCTACCGCTACTTCGCCACCGACCCGGTCCCCGGGTACGAGCACTACACCCAGGCCGCCGGGCTGCACTCCAGCAGCGGCACCCTCGGCAACCTCGCCAACGGCACCGTGAAGGTGGAGGTCTGGTCGGCGATCGGCGGCAGCCCCAGCACCCTCGGCCTCGGCAACCAGTCGGTCGTGAAGCTGCCGTACTCCTGACCGGTCCGCACTGACGCACCACCCCGCGCCGCCGGTCGTACCCCGACCGGCGGCGCGGGCGCGTAGGTTGCAGGGCATGACCGACCGGGACCCCATCGCCGACCTGCGCCGGATCGCGTTCCTGCTGGAGCGGGCCAACGAGGCGACCTACCGGGTGCGGGCGTTCCGGTCGGCGGCGGCGGCCCTGGCCGCGCTGCCGGCGGCGGAGCTGGCCGAGCGGGCCCGCTCCGGCAGGCTCACCGAGATGGCCGGCGTCGGCGACGTCACCGCCCGCTGCGTCGCCGAGTCGCTGGCCGGTGAGGAGCCGGTCTACCTGCGCCGGCTCGTCGCCACGGAGGGCACCGACCTGGACGCCGCGGCCACGGCGCTGCGCGAGGCGCTGCGCGGCGACTGCCACACCCACTCCGACTGGTCCGACGGCGGCTCGCCCATCGAGGAGATGGCGCTCGCGGCGGTCGAGCTGGGCCACGAGTACGTCGTGCTGACCGACCACTCGCCCCGGCTGAAGGTGGCCCGGGGGCTCACGGCGGACCGGCTGCGCCGCCAGCTCGACCACGTGGCGGCGGTGAACGAGGCGCTGCCCGAGGGGTTCCGCATCCTCACCGGCATCGAGGTCGACATCCTCGCCGACGGCTCGCTGGACCAGGAGGAGGAGCTGCTGGCCCGCCTCGACGTGGTCGTCGGCTCGGTGCACAGCGGGCTCAACGACGAGCGGGCCCGGATGACCCGGCGGATGCTGGCGGCGATCGCCAACCCGCACCTGGACATCCTGGGCCACTGCACCGGCCGGATGGTGTCGTCGCGCCCGGCCGGCGTGCGGGGGCCGGGCGACCGGGCGCACCGGCCGCGTACCCGGGCCGAGAGCGACTTCGACGCGGACGCCGTCTTCGCCGCGTGCGCCGAGCACGACGTGGCCGTCGAGATCAACTCGCGGCCGGAGCGGCAGGACCCGCCGAAGCGGCTGATCCGGCGGGCGCTGGAGGCGGGCTGCCGGTTCGCTATCGACACGGACGCGCACGCCCCCGGCCAGCTCGACTGGCAGCGGTTCGGCTGCGAGCGGGCGGCCCTGTGCGGCGTCCCCGCCGACCGGGTGGTCAACACCTGGCCGGCGGAGCGCCTCGTGGCGTGGGCCCGGGGCTGACCGGCCCGCGCCGAACCGGTGGGTGCCGGGATCAGCGGGCGGCGACCGGGGCGGCCGGCGGGGCGACGTCGACCGCGCGGGCCCGCCCGCGCCGGCCGAGCAGGCCCTGGGTCACCGCGACCCCGGCCAGCACGATCAGCGCGCCCACCGGCTGGTGCCAGGTGAGCCGCTCGTCGAGCGCCAGCGCCCCGATCAGCACGGCGAAGATCGGCACGAGGTAGGTCACCGTGGAGGCGGTGCTCGCCCCCGCCACCCGGATGTTGCGCAGGTTGATCACGAAGGCCAGGCCGGTGCCGAGCGCGCCCAGCGCGAGCACGCTGGCCAGCGCGCCGGGCGACAGGTCGGTGGGCAGCGGCGGCACGCCCGCCACCAGCGGGCCGACCACGGCGAGCTGCGCGGTCGCCAGCAGGAGCTGGGTCGCCGAGAGCGAGAGGCCGGAGTCGGCGCTGCCCGCGACGAACCGCTTCTGGTACGGGATGGCGAAGCCGTAGCAGGCCGCCGCGCCGAAGCACATGAGCTGACCGGTGAAGTGGGCCCCGCCGACGCCCGCCCAGACGCCGAGCACCACGAGCACCCCGGCGAAGCCGAGCCCCAGCCCGACCGCCTTGCGGGTGGTCAGCCGCTCGGTGCGGAACACCAGCACCGCCATCGGCAGCACGATCAGCGGCGTGGTGGCGTTCCAGATCCCGGCGAGCATCGACTCGATCCGCTGCTCGCCGTAGCCGAAGAGGGTGAACGGCACGGCCACGCCCAGCGCGGCGACCACGAACTGGTGGGCCCAGATCCGGGGCTCGCGGGGCAGCCGGTCGCGCAGCAGCGCGAGCGCGACGAGCAGGGTCAGCGCACCGGCGGCGACCCGGTAGAGGGTGAGGTGCAGCGGGTGCAGCTCGCGGACGCCGACCTTGATGAACAGGAAGCTGGCGCCCCAGATCGCGGCGAGCGCGAGGAAGCCGGGCAGCCAGCTGCGCAGCGCCGACCTGTCAGGGGTGGTATCGGGTGTCACCCCTGACACTCTGCCGCAGGGGTGCGACGGTGTCGCGCGGTTTCCGGCCACCGTGTCCACCACCACAGCAACGCCACGACGGCATCCTCGTTGATCACGGTCGGGGGTGACGCCGGTGCTGCCGTCGCAGGAGTTCGATCCGCTCGTGGAGCTGTCCGGGTGCTGGACGACCGCGCTCGCGGAGCGATACCTCCCCGTCAGGGAACTGGCCGGCGCCCGCCACGAGTGCGTCGCCGGTCGGCTGGTGATCAGTCCGTTCCTGCGGGCCAGCGAGAGCTTCGCGATGGTCAGCCTCGGCTGCCTGCTCGCCCCCGCCGCCGAGGCCGCCGGCCGGCACGTCCTCGGCCGGGTCAACCTGACCGTCAGCCCGGGCCTGTGGATCCAGCCGGACGTCACCGTGCTGCACACCTTGCCGGCGACGGACGAGGAGGACCGCTGGGTGCCGGCCGGCCACTGCGAACTCGCGGTGGAGGTCTCCTCCGACGACAATCCGGGGCCGGCCGCCGTGGACCGGCCGCGTCGCTGCGCCGAGGGCGGCGTGCCCTGGTTCATGCGGGTACGACTCACCCGTGATCCGGCGCGGGTCGACGTGCGGCTGCTCGCCCTGCACCGGCCCGGCGGCCCCGACACCGTCGCGCGGGCGGTCAGCGGGGAGCGGCTGCGGGCCGACGCGCCGTTCCCGATCGACTTCGACCCGGCCGAGCTGCTGCCCTGAACACGGCAATCACGCTCGACAACCGCCCGGCCCGGTCGCGTAGTGTCACCCCGTGGGACGAATCGATGACCTCGCCGACCGGTACGTCGCCGACTGGGCGCCGCTGAGCCCCGTCGGCGCGACCTACGTCGGCATCGCCGGACACGACGACCAGCTCGACGACCTGTCGCCGGAGGGCTACGCGGCCCGGGCGGAGCTGACCCGACGCACGCTGGCCGACCTCGACGTGACCGAGCCCGATTCCGAGTCGGAGCGGACGGCCAGGGAGGCCATGCAGGAGCGGCTCGGCCTGGACCTCGCCCGGTACGAGGCGGGTGAGACGACCAGCGAGGTCAACGTCATCGCCAGCGGGCTGCACGACATCCGCATGGTCTTCGACCTGATGCCCACCGAGGGCGAGGAGGCGCAGGCCAACATCGCGGCCCGGCTCAACCGGTTCGCGGGCACCCTGGAGGGCTACAAGACGACGCTGCGCGAGGCGGCCGGCGCGGGCCGGGTCAGCTCGAAGGCGCAGCTCGTCGAGGTCGCCAAGCAGTGCGACGTCTGGGCGGACCCGAGCGGCGACAACTTCTTCCACGGCCTGGTGGAGCGGCTCGGCGTCGACGGCACGCTCGGGGCGGAGCTGCGCCGGGGCGCGGCGGCGGCCACCGCCGCCACCGCCGGGTTCGGCCAGTTCCTGCGCGACGAACTGGCCCCGCTGGGGCGCGACAAGCAGGCCGCCGGCCGGGAGCGGTACGCGCTGGCCTCGCAGTACTTCCTCGGCGCGCGCGTCGACCTCGACGAGACGTACGCCTGGGGGTTCGCGGAGCTGGCCCGGCTGGAGGCCGACATGCGGACGGTGGCCGCGCGGATCGTCGGGCCGGGCGCGACGATCGACGAGGCCGTGGCCGCGCTGGACGCCGACCCGGCGCGCACCATCCAGGGCAAGGAGGCGTTCCGGGACTGGATGCAGGCGCTGGCCGACAAGGCGATCAGCGACCTGCACGGCACCCACTTCGACATCCCGGAGCAGGTGCGCCGCATCGAGTGCTGCCTCGCCCCGACCAGCGACGGCGCGATCTACTACACGGGCCCGAGCGAGGACTTCTCCCGGCCGGGGCGGATGTGGTGGGCGGTGCCGCAGGGCGTCACCGACTTCTCCACCTGGCGCGAGGTGACCACCGTCTACCACGAGGGCGTGCCGGGTCACCATCTCCAGGTCGCGCAGACCGCCGTCCGGGCCGACCTGCTCAACCGCTGGCAGCGGCTGCTGTGCTGGGTCTCCGGGCACGGCGAGGGCTGGGCGCTCTACTCCGAGCGGCTGATGGACGAGCTGGGCTACCTGGAGGACCCGGGCGACAAGCTCGGCATGCTCGACGGGCAGGCGTTCCGCGCCGCCCGGGTGATCGTCGACATCGGCATGCACCTGGAGCTGGAGATCCCGAAGGACAACCCGTTCGACTTCCACCCGGGCGAGCGGTGGACCCCGGAGCTGGGCTGGGAGTTCATGCGGGCGCACTGCCGGGTGCCCGACGAGAACCTGCGCTTCGAGCTGAACCGCTATCTGGGCTGGCCGGGGCAGGCCCCCTCGTACAAGGTCGGGGAGCGGATCTGGCTCCAGGCCCGGGAGGACGCGAAGGCCCGCAAGGGCGCCGACTTCGACCTGCGGGAGTTCCACCGGCAGGCGTTGGACCTGGGGGCGCTGGGCCTCGACCCGCTGCGCCGGGCGCTCGCCCGCCTCTGAGTTCCCGCACGGACGACGGCCGGGGCCCGGGGGTGTGGCCCCGGCCGTCGCGTCGGGGGCGGCTCAGGCGAGGTCGAGCTTCAGCGCCGGCTTTCCGGTGAGGACGTCGCACTGGACGTACGCGAGGTCGATCACCGGGTCGGTGAAGGTGATCGGGATCGGCGAGGTGATCGGGATGCCGTCGGGGAACGGCAGGTCGGGCGTGAGCGTGATCTTGATGCCGAGCAGCCGCCCGACGAACCGGGTGGCGTAGAACGCCACGTCGCCCTGGACGGTCAGCCGGTCCGTGACGTACCGCTGGCTCCGGCCGCCGGGGCCGTCAGCCAGGAGCTGGAAGTCGTCGGTGACGCTCTTGGCCATGCTGAACTTCAGCGTCTTGAGCGTGCCGTCGCCGGTCGGCAGGTCGACGATCCCCTCGAAGCGCAGCCCGGTCATGGTGACCTTCGAGCCGGTGAGCTTCGACGGCTTCGCCGCCACCCGGGGCTGGCCCGGCTCGGGGGCGATCCTGGGCAGCGGCTCGCCGGGCTCGACCTCGGCGGGCTCGGTGGGCTCGGGGGTGGCGCACCCGTCGCCGGGCTTGTCGGGGCTGGCCGACGCGGCCGGGGTCGGCTTCGCCGAAGCGGTCGGCCGGGCGGTGGCCGTCGGTGCGCCGGTGGTGGGCGCGGTGCCCGTCGGCTCCGGGCTCGCGGCCGGCTCGGCGTCGTCGTCGCCACCGGTGAACAGGTCGCCGATGCCGTCGATGATGTCGGTGAGCACGTTGCCCCCGGCGGTCTTCTCCGCACTCGGGCTGGGTGTGGGGCTGGGGCTCCTGCTGGCCGGGCGGGACGCCGACGGCTCGGGCTCGGCCGGGCGGGTGGCGGACGGGGTGGGGCACGGGGCGGCGGGGGCGGCCTGCACCGGGGCCTGGTCGCGCAGCGCCAGCGCCCCGGCGGCCGAGACGCTGAGCAGCACCAGGGTGATCGCCAGCAGCCTCGGGTCCCGGTGCGTTCCGCGCCGGCCCGGGCCGTCCTCGGCCGGCTGGGGCTGCGGGCGGCCGTCCGCCCCGACCCTCGGCAGCACCTGGGTGCTGTCGTCGCCCGAGCCGGCGGCCGGTGACTCCCGCAGCGGGGGTGCGGCGTCGGCGGGCAGCGCCTCGCGCAGCGGGTTGCGGGGCGGCGGCAGGGTGTCGGTGAGCGGGCCGGTGACGTCGTCGGGGTGCTGCGCGCGGGGCATCAGCTCGTCGACCAGCGCCGCCTCGCCGGCGCGGTCGGCGTCGGCGTCGGTCGGCCCCTCGGTCGCGGTTCCGGCCGGGCCCTCGACCGCGGTTCCGACCGGGCCGGACCCGGCCGGCGCGGCGGCCGGTCGACGGGCGGGCACCCAGGCGAAGCCGAGGGCGCTGCCGACCATGCCGAGCAGCAGGCCGACGAAGAAGCCGCCGAGGTTGACCCCGATGAGCGAGAACACGGCGGTCACCGCGCCGACGATCGCGTAGAACATCCGCTGCTGCGGGCTGAACCACATCAGCATCCCGCAGGCCACCAGGATCACCGGGATCAGCCAGGACAGGAAGCCGGTCGGCCCCATCTGGAAGCTCAGGCCGCTGAGGCTCATCTGGGTGGTGGAGAAGATCTCCAGCCCGGCCAGCGCGGTGAACAGGCCGCCCCAGAAGGGGCGGGCCCGACGCCAGCGGCGGAAGTTGCGCCACGCCTGACTGACCCGGCCCGGCTGGGCGTGCTGCGGGTTGGCGGTCGTCACGTACTCCTCCTGGCGGTGCTCACTGGTGACGAGGGAGGGCCGGGGCCCGTGGAGGGCACCCCCCACGGGCCCGGTGGCTGGCTCAGAAGCATTCCTTGGCGGCGGCACCCACGTTGACCTTGAGCTTCAGCCCGTTGAGGGTGAAGATCGCGGCGCTGGTGGAGCGGGCCACCTGCTCCAGGTCGGTGATGGTCACGCTGTCGGCGCTCTGGCCGAACGACTTCGCGGTGGCCCCCTCGTTGAGGTCGGTGGCGTCCCGGCCGATCTTGATGTTCTTGAACTCGGCGTCGCCGCCCAGGGAGTCCATGTCGATCAGCAGGCCCTTGGCGGTGGCCGGGTTGCCGCCGCCACCGGCGTTGATGGTGAGCACGATCGGCAGGTCGGGGATCTTCACCGACTGGCACAGGTCGTAGAGCTTGGCGTCCGCGATCTCGGACACCGCCACCGGGTGGGCGGTGCCGTCCTTCTCCTTGACGAACCCGCCGTACTGCTTGAAGCCGGTGCCCTCCAGCTTCGAGGCGCCGACCTTGAAGGTCTGGCCGGAGACGGCGAACGACGCCGCGATCGCGCCGTTGGCCATGCCGAAGACGATGGCACCGGCGACGGCGGTCGCGGGCACCATCATCGCGGCGAACCGCCGCCAACGGGTGCCGCCCTGCTCCAGACGGTCTTCCGAATCCTTCACGAGGTCCTCCTCGAACGGGGGTCACCGAGCGCGGGATCGCGGCTCGGGGGTGGGGGAAGCTGCGGTGGCTGCTGCGATCCGCTGGCCGGACGGTGCGCGCAGCGTGCGGATTGGATGCTGCCGCGAAGCGACCCAGGTCACAAGACCCTTGCTACCGGCGGGTAACTCGCCCGCGCCACCAAGATCGGTTATGGTCACCTTCGGTCAACGCCCGCCTCGACGCCCCACCGGACAAACCGGGCCGAGTGCGACAGGCGACGCGGCGAGACTCACGCGATGTAGCCGTGATACCCGCCGGTAACTTTTTGGTAACGGGAACCTGCCAGACCGCTGAGAGTGATCCATCGATCACCCCGACGGCGATACCGGTGTGGAAATCCCGCATGACCAGCCCGCGCAGCCCGACGGACAGCCGGTGCGCCGGACGCCGACACGCTGCCCGGACACGGCCGGGGACGCAGACTGCCGGACGGCCCCGCCGTTGGTTACCGTAGGTGTCTCCCGGGTGGGAGAGGCTCCCACGTGGTACGTACCGATCGAGGTTGCTGTGACTCTGTACGGCGAAACACGACCGCCCGCCGACGACCGGCCGACCGTCAAGGTGACCGCGGTGAGCTGGCCGGTCGACGAGCCGGACCCCGTCGCACCGGCAGCCACAGCGGCCACAACCGGCACCGGGCCGGCCCGCCGCAGCCGCCGACTGCGGGTCCTGCTCGCCGCCGGCGTCGGCACCGCCGTCCTGGCCACCGTCGGCGGGGTGGGCGCCTACGCGTACGCCGGCGACGTCCCGCGCGGCACGACCGTGCTCGGCACCGAGCTGGGCGGACGCAGCCGCACCGACGCGATCCGCGAGCTACGCGCGGAGCTGGAGCGGGCGGGCACCCCGAGCACCCCGCTGCGGGTGACGGTCGGCGAGAAGAGCCTGGAGTTCGCCCCCGCCGACGTGGGGCTCGCGGTGGACGTCGAAGCGACCGTGGACGCGGCGGCGAAGGCCCAGGCGCACCCGGTGAGCCGCCTCGTCGGCTCGCGCGCCGTCGCCCCGGTGGTGACCGTCGACGCCGCCCGGCTCGACGCGGCCCTGCGCAAGGCGGCCGGCGACCAGACCCGCGAGTGGACCGTGCCGGCCATCATCTTCACCGGCACCACCCCCAAGCCGGTACGCCCCAGGTCCGGCCTCGCGCTCGACCCGCAGCGCTCGGCCCAGGCGGTCCGCGACGGCTGGCTCTCCGGTCAGCCGGTGACCGTGCCGCTGGTGGAGAACACGCCGGCGACCAGCGCCGAGGAGGTCGACAAGCTCGTCGCCGAGCTGGCCCGCCCCGCCGTCGCCGCCCCCGTCACCCTCGACACCGACAAGGGTTCCGTCACCATCCCGCCCGCCGCCATCGCCCGGAGCCTGCGCTTCACCGCCGACGACGCCGGGAAGCTGACCCCCCGCGTCGACGTGAAGCGGCTGCGGGCCGCCCTCGGCGACAAGCTCGACGCCATCGAGACCGAGCCCCGCGACGCCCGGATGACGGTCACCGGGGGCAAGCCGAAGCCGGTCGACGGGCGACCCGGCCAGCAGCTCGACAGCGCCGCGCTCAGCCGCGACCTGCTCGCCGTCCTGCCCCGCACCGACGACCGGAAGGTCACCGGCCGGCTCAAGGAGACCCAGCCGAAACTGACCACCGAGAAGCTGGCCGGGCTGGGTATCGTCGAACGGGTCTCCCGGTTCACCACCCACTTCACCGGCGGCCTCTCCTCGCCCCGCAGCCAGAACATCGTCCAGATCGCCAAGGACGTCGACGGGACGGTCGTGCTGCCCGGCGAGACGTTCTCCCTCAACGGCCACACCGGCGAGCGCGGCTACGCCCAGGGCTACCGGGACGCCCCGGTGATCCTCGACGGCAAGCTCGTCCCCGGCGTGGGCGGGGGCACCTCCCAGTTCACGACCACCCTGTTCAACGCCACCTACTACGCGGGCCTGGAGGACGTCGAGCACAAGCCGCACTCCTACTGGTTCAGCCGGTACCCACCGGTCATCGAGTCGACGATCTTCTGGCCGAACCTCGACTTCAAGTTCCGCAACAACACGAAGTACGGCGTCCTCATCGACACCTCGACCACCGCCAGCTCGGTGACCGTGTCGATCTGGAGCACGAAGATCTACGACAGCGTCAAGACGGAGTACGGCCCCCGCCGGGACGTCACCAAGCCGAAGACCATCCACCTCAAGCCCGGCCCGTCGTGCATCCCCAGCAACGGCATCGACGGCTTCACCCAGGACGCCTTCCGGGTCATCAAGAAGGACGGCAAGGTGGTCAAGCGGGAGAAGTTCACCTGGCGGTACCTTGCCGAGCCCCGCTACGTCTGCGGCGGCCCCACCGACTGAGGTCCGCCGGGCCCCGGACACACCGATGCCCCGCCGGCACGTCGCCGGCGGGGCATCCCATTGGGTACGCGAAACACGCCCGGCCGCCCGGAAGGGCGCTCAGGGCCTCGCGTCGGCCAGTCCCTGGCGTACGCCGTCGGCGTCGCGGTCGGTGCCGTACACGGGCGTGTCCGGCTGCTGCCGCCAGCTCTCGTCGAGGGTGCCGGCGTCGACCGAGTCGAAGCCCAGGGCGTCCACCAGCTCCATCACGACGCGCTTGGCGTCGGCGTCGTCGCCGGCCACCGGCAGCCCGATCCGGTCGGCCGCGCCGGCCGGCCGGCCGTTGTCCATGAGGTGCTGGGCCTGGATGTTGTTGAACGCCTTCACCACCCGGGCGCCCTTGAGGTGCTCGGCCGTCCACCGGCTGGAGCTGAGGCTGCGGTCCAGCAGCTCGGCGATGTCGCCGTCCCGTTGGGGGTAGTAGTTGTCGGCGTCCACCACGATCCGGCCCTCGAAGAGTCGGGCCGGCAGCTCCGGCACCGCCCGCAGCGGGATGGCCACCACGACCACCTCGGCCTGGTCGGTGGCCTGCTCAAGGGTTCCCGCGGTCGCGCCGGTCTCCCGCGCCAGGTCCCCGAGGGACTCCGGTCCCCGTGAGTTGGTGACCGTCACCTCGTGGCCCAGGGCGCTCAGCCGACGGGTGAGGGTGCCACCGATGTGCCCCGACCCGATGATTCCGATCTTCATGACCACTCCTGCCTCCGCCTCCCGGCGGTCAGATCCGGTCGAACTGTGGGCAGGTACCCCGGCCGGAGCGTCCCAATAGCGCTGGAGGCGAACGCCACGTACGGGTTTCCGGCCACGGTCGCGGGGAACGCCGCCGACGGCGGGTCCCCGATCGACGCTACCGAGGCGGGCGGCACCGGTGGGAGTGTTCGACAAAATGGCCGCAGAC
>NZ_BBOL01000003.1:0-875234 GCF_020884815.1 Micromonospora sp. NBRC 110038
CAGCGCTGCGAGCGCGGCAGCTACCTCATGGATGGTCGCGCGGACGTAGGTGGCTGTGGTGCCGGCCTCACCACCGCTGCCCGAATGTCCGGCATAGGCGCGGGCGATGGCGTAGCCGAAATTCCGCTCCACCCACGTCAACGTGGTGTGCCGCAGCCAGTGGGTGCTGATCTGCTGCGCATGTACCCAGGGTAGGTGTTCACCGATCCGCACCCAGAGATGGTCGTACCGTCGGTAGGTAATCGGCTGCCCGCTGCGATACCGGAACAACGGCCCCTCCTCCGTTGCGTGCCGCTGCTCGGCGTGGCGCTGCAGGTACCGCATGAGTGTGGGCGACACCGGCTGCCACCGCACCGTCTCGCCCTTCTCCCGCAGCAGGATGAGGCACTGATCCGGGTCCAGGTCGACCGGCCGCAAAGCTAGGGCCCCGCCCCGGCGGCACGCCGTCTCGGTGTGCAACCGCAACAGCAGACTGTCCAACGCTGGGTCGTCACCGGTGGACGCCGCGACCTCGTTGATCTCCGCGAGGCGAGTGTCCGCCAGCGCCCGCCGGGTGCTCGGCAACCGCCGCGGCTTCGCCACCTTCAACGCAGGGTTGTCCGCCTCCGACAGAAGCCCGTCGGCGACCGCACGCCGGTACAGGCAGCGCAACGACGCGATCAGATGCTCCGCCGCACTGCGCCCACCCCGGGCGTTACGCCGGGCCACGACATGCGTCTTGACGTACTCCGCAAACCGCTCGATCTCCGACGGCGTCGGCTCGTCAATGCGCCGCGCGCCCCACTGCTCGACCACGCGCTTCCAGTACGACCCGTACGCCCGCCGTGTGCCCGCGGTGACGGCAGCCGCCACGACCGGCACGTACTCGGCGAACGTCGGTGCCGGCGGACGGTCCGACGCCGCTGCTTGCAGGTCCGCTGGGGAGATGCCCATCCGCGACAGCAGCAGTCGGGCAGCCTCCAGTTCCGCTTTGCTCGCCGTGCTCGCGCTCATGTCGGATCACCACCCAGCACTGCCCGCTCGGCCTGGGCAATCATCTCGTCCAAGGCCATCGGCGGGTACACCACGAGCAGGTTCGCGGCGGGGTCTGCGGTCAGTAGGACACGGTCCCCCGCCGAGAGGCCGCACCAGTGCCGTACCGCGGACGGCAGCAACAGGTGCCCCTGGCCGGTGACAGTGAAGACTCCCTGAGGGTCGCAGCGCACGGCGATGACGCCACCACCTTGACGGATGTCCAGGCGGGCACCGGGCTCCCAGCCCATTGCTCCGATGATCGACCGATCACGGAGCCGGCCACTGCTGTCGACCGAAGCCAGGCGATACATCCTCGCCTCGGTGCGCTGCCGCGGGAGTGCAGGCATCGGTAACGGCGCCCGACGCAGCGGGCCACCAGAGCCGGTCCGAGCTGAGCGCCCCTGGTCCGGAAGCAGGACCGGAGGGACGACGGAAGCCACCGCGGGCTCAGCCACATCGACCACCACCGTCGGCCGGCACGAGGCCGGTGAAGGTGGTCGGGAAGATCAGATTCGCGTGGTCAATGGCGCTTGACCACCGGTACGTCAGGTACGGCACAGGTGCCGCAAAGTTGTGTCCGAGGGGGGACTTGAACCCCCACGCCCTATACGGGCACTAGCACCTCAAGCTAGCGCGTCTGCCATTCCGCCACCCGGACCTACTCGCTCAGCCTACCGTGTCGACCGGAGGGGATTTCACCACCCTCGGGCCGCCCCGGTGGGCCGCACGGGGGCTTACTTTACACGGCGCACGTGGATCATGCACATCACCCTCGGGCCGCGACGTCCGCCCAGCTCAGAGGCGGCGACGGCCGGCCTTGAGGGCGCCTTGGAACGATCATGGCCGACCCGGCGGGTGGCGTCGGGACGCCCTCTCCGGGCAGCATGGCTGACGTGTCACAGCCCTCTCCCCTGGCCGCACTCCAGCACCGGGCGCTCGCGCTGCGCGCCGCCGGCGACGTCGTGGCTGCCTGCCGGCTGTTGGCCGACGCGATCGACCCGCTGAGGGCCAGCTTCGGCGAGGACCATCCGGAGGTCCTGGGCACCGCCCACCTGCTGGCCCGCCTGCATCGCGAGGCCGACGACCCGGCCGCCGCGCGACGCGTACTGGAGGAGGCCCTCGCGGCCGGCGAGCGCCGGTGGCATCCCGCGGACCCGCTGATGCTCGCGTTCTCCTTCGATCTCGCCTCGGTCGCCGAGGAGCTGGGCAACCGACACGAGGCCCGCCGCCACTACGCCCGGGTGGCCGATGCCGGTCCCGCCGTGCTCGGTGCGGACCACCCGGCGGTGCAGGCGGCTCGGCACTACCTCGGGGGCGCGGGGGCGGGCACGGCGCCGCCTCTTCCTCCCGGTCCGTCCGTTACCCCCGGGCCGCGCGATTCGACCAGGCCCCCGGTGCCGCCGGCGTTCCCGCGTCAGCCACCGCCACCACTGCCGGTGTCCGCCCCGCCACGGCAACTGCCGCCGCCCCCGCCACCGCCCCGGATCCCGGCGCCGTCCCGGTCGCCGGAGTCCACCGCGCCCGCCACCACCCGGCACGTGTCGGAGCCGCCGCACCCGGCGACAGTGCCGGGCGTCCCGCCAGTGCCGGCGGTGGCCGCTCCCCCGACGGCTGCGGCGAAGCCCGCATCCGGCACCGACGCGCCGCAGCCGCAGCCGGTCTCGCCATGGGCTCCGCAGGCGGCTCCGCCGGCACCACGGATCCCGGCTCCCCCACGGCCGGGGCCCGGAGGGCAGGGCGGGCCGGTGCCGCCTCCGCCGGTGTCGGCCGCGCACGGCGGGACGGTCGCACCGCGACAAGCGCAACCGGAGACGATGCGGGCCGGCGGTCCCGCACCGGCCGACGCGGCTTCCGCCTGGGCACCGCAGCCGGCGGCCGAGGGTGGTCGCCCGGCACCCGCTTCGCAGGCTCCGGTCCCGGCTGTCCCGCCCACACCGCGCACCGCGCCGGCTCCGCCGGGCCCGCGCGCGCCCGCCGAGCCGGGGCCGCAGCCGTCGCCGCCGCCCGCCCCGGCTCGCGGTTGGGACGAGCCGACCATCCAGGTACGGCAGATCGACCCCCTGCTGCGGGAGGAGGCCGCCCGGCAGGAGGCCATCCGGGCGGCGACCGGACCGGGCGGCGACAGCTCGTCGGCCCCGGCGATCGGGGCGGGCCCTTCCGTGGGCGCTTCGCCGGTCAGCGGGCCCGTGAGCGACGCGCCCGCCAGCGCCCCGCCTGCGCGCGAAACACCGGTCGATGGTCGACCCGTCAGCGGCGCTCCGGTCAGTGGGAGCCCGGTCAGTGCAAGCCCAGTCAGCAGCGCCCCGGTCAGTGCAAGCCCGGTCAGCGGCACTCCGGTCAGCGGGTCGCCCGTTCCGCCGTGGGGCATGACCGCACCGCCCTGGAGCAGGGTCTCGCCGCCGCAGTCGCCGGCCGAACCGGTCGGCGCGGAACCCACCGCCCGGGACGACGCTGAGCCCACCGCCCCGATCGGAGCTGAGTCCACCGCACCGGGCTGGGCGGGCCACCCGCCCGCCGAGAGCACGCACCCATCGAGGCCGATCGGCCAGGGCCACGGGGCAGCGCAGCCGGACGTGCCCGTGCCGCCACCGGCACCGGACCGCCGACCGGCGGCTCGACCCCACCAGCCGCCGTGGCCCGGTCAGGGAGCGGTCGAGCCGGGACCGGTCGGCCACGGGCACGCACCGGTCGAGCACGGGCCGGTCAAGCACGGTCCGGTCGCACAGGGGTGGGACGGGCAGCCGGGGCAGGGCGGGCCGGCGTGGCCCGAGCGGGGCGGCCGGGAAGCCGACGACGGTTACCCGTCCCCGCGCGAGGCGTGGCAGACGACGTACCCCCAGGAGGAACAGGCCGGGCGCGGCCGGCTGCTGGTCGTCGTGGCCGTGGTGGTGGCCCTGGTCGTGCTCGTGGTCATGGTCGGCGTCGCGGTGCTGGTGCTCGGCCGCGACGGGGCGCCGCCGCCAACGCAGGCGACGCCGCCGTCGGCGGCGGCCGGGCCGACGGTGGACGGACCGCCGCCGGGTGACCTGAAGCTGCGCGACGACAGCAGCACGATCACCCTGACCTGGACGGACCCGTCGGCCGGCGCGGTGCCGTTCATGGTGGCCGGCGGCCGGGCCGGGCAGAAGCTGGGGGTGATGGCCACGGTGGACCCGGGGCAGACCAGCTACACGGTGAACGGGCTGAACGCCCGGGTGGACTACTGCTTCACGGTGCTCGCCGTGTACTCGACCGACGCGTTCGCCACGTCCGGGCAGGTGTGCACGCAGCGGGAGCGGACCGCGACACCGCGCTGATCGACCGTCCACATGGCATGCACGCTGGGTGCGCACGGGCCGACGGTGCGGGTTTCCCCTGTCTCAGGGTGGCCATATGATGGCACCCGGCTCACGGGAGGGTCGCCGGTGGACGGCGGTCACCTGCCACGACGACACGGGGAGGCAGCCGCTTGTGGCCATCATCGACGACGCCGTGAGCACGGAACCGGGTGCGTCCCGCCGGCGGCGCTGGCGCGGTGGCCTGGTCACCGTCGGCACGGTGTCCGCGCTGCTGGCCGCGATGGGGCTCACCGTCCTCGGGTTGGGCGCCGCCGACAACGCGGTGGCCAACTACGACGCCAGCAGTTGGCTGTGGAGCGCGGCGCGCAGCGAGCTGGCGCGGGTCAACGGCGTGACGGCGCGGGTGGACACGCGGGTGGAGGTGCCCGACTCCCGGCGGCACCCGGTGCAGGTCGTCCAGACCGACCGGCTGCTGGTCCTGCGCGACCTGAACACGGGGCAGGTCAGCTCGCTGGACCTGGCCACCCTCCAGATCACCGCCACCACCCGGACCACCCCCGGGCTGGGCGTCAACGTGGCGCTGCACGAGGATGCCGCGTTCGTGGTGGACGCCGTGCAGGGCATCGTCCGGCAGCTCGACCCGCGTTCCCTGGCCCCGGTGGGCGAGCCGGTGCACTACCCGCCGGGCATCACCGGCGGGGCGTTCGACGGCGAGGGCCGGCTGTGGGTCGCCGTGCCGGCCGAGGGCACCGTCTCGGCGGTCACGGCGGCGGAGCTGCCGTCCGAGCCGGGCTCCGCCGCGCCGCCGGGAAGCGGCATCTCGCCGAAGAGGATCGAGACGTACGACGTCGCGGAGCCCAGCCACGAGCTGGTGGTGTCCACGCTGGACGACGGGGTGGCGGTGCTCGACCGAACGGCCGGCGCGTTGGTGCGGGTGCAGCGCGGCGAGGTGGTCCGCACGCCGCTGACGATCGCCGGTCCGGGGTCGCTGCCGGCGCGTACGAGCGGGCCGAAGGTGCCGGTGACCGTCCCCGGCGAGCGGAAGGTGCACGTGATCGGCGCGGGCGGCGAGGAGCGGCAGTTCACCGTGCCGGGGCGGGGCGACAAGCTCAGCCCGGCCGTGGCGTGGGCGGACCGCTTCTACTGCGCCGACGAGTCGACGGGCACCGTCTACTCCTTCGACGCTTCCGGCCAGCTCGTCGACACGATCGGCGGCAAGGGTTCCACCGGCCCGCTGGAGCTGGAGGTGCGGGAGAACCGGCTGTTCATCAACGCGCCGGACTCGTCGACCGCCCGGGTCGTCGACGACAAGCACCAGGTGCGCGAGGTCAACAAGTACGCCAACGACGTGCTCGGCGGCGACCCGCCGCCGGTGCCCCCGCCGCCGCCACCGCCGAAGAAGCCGAAGGTGGGCAAGCCGAGCGCGCCGCGCAGCGTCACCGCGTCGGCCGGCAACGCGCGGGCCCGGGTGAGCTGGCGGCCGGCGGCCGCGAACGGTGCGGAGATCATCCGGTACGTGGTGGAGGGTGCCGGCGAGCGCCGCGAGGTGGGTGCCAACCAGCGGTCGGTGGAGGTCACGGGCCTGACCAACGGCGAGACGTACCGGTTCTCGGTGCACGCGGTCAACGCCAAGGGTGACGGCCCGGCGCGGTCCAGCAACCCGGTGACGCCGACCGCGGCGGTTCCGGATCCGCCGTCGGGCGTGACGGCCGAGGCCCGGCCCGACGGCACGGTCCTGGTGAAGTGGCCGGCGGCGAACGGCCAGGGCAACACCATCGCGAAGTACGCGGTGACGGCGAACTCGGCGGGCGCCAACGCGCCGGCCGGCGAGTCGTCGAAGACGGAGCTGGTGGTGCCGGCCGGCGAGCTGGACTACGGCACGCAGTACGCGTTCACGGTCGTGTCGGTCAACGACAGGGGCGCCGGGTCGGCGGCCTCCCCGGTGAGCAACAGCGTGGTGCCGTTCGCCGCGCCCGGCGCGCCGGTCGACCTGCGGGCGACGACGGTGGCGAACCGGCCGGGCACCGTGGCGGTGCAGTGGTCGCCGGCCGCGGCCAACGGCCGGCCGGTGACGAAGTACCTGGTGGACGCGGGGGGCCGCAGCAGCGAGGTGACCGACACCCGGGCCACCGTGGACGGCCTGGGCGACGGGCAGAGCGTCACGGTGACGGTGAAGGCGGTCAACGAGGCGGGTCCGGGCGCGGCGGCGACGGCCAACGCCCGCACGGTGGCGCCGCCCCGGGTCACGGTCACCGGTTCGTCGGCGACGGCCACGGCGGTCACGGTGAACTTCACGGTGGACGCCGGCGGCGGGCAGGCCACCTGCACGGTCAGCGTCCCGGGCGAGAAGCCGGTCACGGCGCGCAACTGCGCCAGCGCGACCGTGCCGGGCCTGACGCCGGGCACGGCGTACACGGCGACGGTGACGGCCAGCAACGCCGCCGGGGAGGGCACGGCGAAGCGGGCGCAGAGCACGGATCCGCTGTACGGGATCGCGACGTGCAACAACGGTCCCGACGGCGACCAGCGGACGTACTGCGACAAGGACGTGGCCGGCCGCAACGGCAACGAGATCTTCTCTGTTCCCCAGCAGGACAACGACAAGCAGGTCGGCTGGGCCAGACCGGGCACCCGGTTGAAGGCGTACTGCAAGCGGCAGGGCGAGAACGTCGACTCCTGGATCTACAACGACCAGAAGCAGAGCAGCTGGTGGGTGCGGGTCGAGTTCGAGGGGAAGAACTACATCCCGTGGGCCTGGCTCAACCTCGAAGGCGGCGACAACATCAACGTCCTGCCGACCTGCTGACCGCGCCACCAGGCAAGGAGCACCGCCGTGAACACGCACGAACCGCTCACCCAGCCGGAGGTGCAGGGCTTCGCGGCCCTCGCCGCCCGGCTGGCGGAGAACGTCAACTCGGTGGTGCTGGGCAAGCCGCAGGTGGTCCGGCTGGCGTTGACGGCGTTGTTCGCGCAGGGGCACGTGCTGCTGGAGGACGTGCCGGGGGTCGGCAAGACCACCCTCGCGCGGGCGATCGCCGCGACGGTGAAGGGGCGGTGGCGGCGCATCCAGTTCACCCCGGACCTGCTGCCCTCGGACGTGTCGGGGGTGACCATCTTCAACCAGGCCACCCGGGGTTTCGAGTTCCACCCGGGGCCGGTGTTCGCCAACATCGTCATCGCCGACGAGATCAACCGGGCGTCGCCGAAGACCCAGTCGGCGCTGCTGGAGGTGATGGAGGAGCGCACGGTCACGGTGGACGGGGTCCGGCACCCGGTGCCGCAGCCGTTCCTGGTGGTGGCCACGCAGAACCCGGTGGAGATGGACGGCACGTACCGGCTGCCGGAGGCGCAGCTCGACCGGTTCCTGGTGAAGCTGTCCGTCGGGTATCCCGACGAGGCGGTCGAGGTGGAGGTGCTGCGCGGGGCGACGGTCCGCTCCCCCGAGGCGCTGCCGGCGATCACCGACACCGACACGGTCGGTGAGATGGTGCGGATGGCCCAGCGGGTGCACATCGCCGAGCCGTTGTACGCGTACGCGGTCCGGCTGGCCGCCGCGACGCGGGGTCACCCGCAGGTGCGGGTGGGGGTGAGTCCCCGGGGGGTGATCGCGCTGACCCGGGCGGCGTGCGCGTACGCGTTGATCGACGGGCGGGGCTGGATCATGCCGGAGGACCTGAAGGCCCTCGCCGAGCCGGTGTTCGCGCACCGGCTGCTGCTCACCTCCGACGCGCAGGTGCGCGGGGTGAGCGCCGCCGAGGTGCTGCGCCAGGCGGTCGCCTCGGTGCCGGTGCCGCTGCCGTCGGGCCAGGTCGCCCCGGCCCCGGCCTCGCCCCTGGTGCAGGGCTGAGGCGGCTGCGGGGCGTGGGGATCACCGCCCGGGGTGCCGGGCTGCTCGTGGCTGCGGTGGTGCTGCTCGCTGCCGGTTTCCGGTTCGCGTACCCGGAGTTGACGCTGCTGGGCGTGGCGGCGGCAGGGGCGGTGGGCTACGCGCTGCTGGTGGCGCTGTGGCGGCCCCGGCTGGAGGTGACGCGGCGCGCGGACCCGGACCGGGTGTCGCGGGGCGAGCCGGCGCGGATGGTGCTGACGGTGCGCAACGCGGGGCGGCTGCGGGCGGCGAACCTGCTCGCGGAGGACCGGTGCGGTGACCGGACGGTGCCGGTGCCGGTGCTGCGGTTGCGGCCGGGGCGGGACACGACGGTCGACTACGACGTGCCGACGGACCGCCGGGGGGTGGTGCCGGTCGGTCCGCTGCGGGTGACCCGGCGCGACCCGTTGGGGCTGGTGGCGCTGGCGCGGTCGTATTCGGCGGTGGTGCCGGTGTGGGTGCACCCGCGGATCCACCCGCTGACGGCGGTGCCGACGGGGGCGGGGCGCAGCCTCGACGGCCGGGTGGACGGGGTGCCGCAGGGTTCGATCACCTTCGACTCGCTACGGGAGTACGTGGTGGGCGACGAGCTGCGCCGGGTGCACTGGCGCACCAGCGCCCGGGTGGGCGAGCTGATGGTGCGGGAGAACGTCGACACCAGCCTGCCCCGGATCGTGGTGCTGCTGGACAACCGGGCGACCGCCCACCCGGGCCGGGATCCGGAGTCGTTCGAGTCGGCGTGCGAGGCGGCGGCGTCGGTGGTCGCGGCGGCGCTGCGCGCCGACCTGCCGGTGTCGTTGCTGCTGGTCGCGCCGGAGGGGCTGACCACGCCGGAGGGGCCGGCCGGGGAGGCCGCCGGTGCGGGCATCGGGCCGCTGGACCGGCTCGCCGCCGCCCGGCTGGACACCGGGGACGCCACGGCGGCGTTGCGGGCGGCGGCGACCCGGCTGCGCCGGGACCGGCTCGGCGACACGTTGGTCTTCCTCACCGGGCCGGGCGGCCGGGGCGAGCTGGGGCATCTCGGTGCGCTGCGCGGGGCGTACCCGTCGGTGGTGGTGGGGGTGTTCGGGGCGACGGAGCCGGCGCCGGCCGGCGCGACGGGGATCGTGGTCGTCGACGCCGCCGACGGGGCGGCGTTCGCGGCCGAGTGGGACGGGGTCCGCCGGTGGTGAGAGTGTGGCGGGCGCTGCGGGCGGCGCCGCTGCCGGTCGCGCTGGTCGCGATGGTCGCGCTGACCGGGGTGGTGCTCGGCCGGGTGTACGCGGGTGGGCTGCTGACCCGGCTGGTGGTCGGCGCGGCGGTCGGTTCGGTGCTGGTGAGCGTGGTCGCCCGGCGGCTGCCGTCCTGGCTGGTCGCCCCGCTGTCGGTGGCGGGCCTGGCCGGTTTCACGGCGTGGTCGCTGCGGGTGTCGGCCGACGCGGCGGGGCTGCCGGGCTCGCTGGTCGAGGTGGCGGCGGACGCGGCCCGCAACGGCATCCCCCGGCTGCTGACCGCGATGATCCCGGTGGAGCCGACGCCGGACACGGTGCTGGTGCCGCTGGTCGCGGCGTGGCTGGCCGGGCTGGCGGGGGCGGAGGTGGCGCTGCGGGCCGGCCGGGTGCTGCTGGGTTACCTGCCTCCGGCGCTGCTCTACGCCGGGGCGGTGTACGTGGTGGGGCCGAACGCGGACCCGGCGGTGTGGCCCACGGTGGCGTTCGCGGCGGTCGCCGCGCTGGGGCTGGCGGTGCCGGCCGGCCGGCCGGGCCCGTCGGCCCCGGATCCGACGGCCGGGCTGGCACCGGGGGTGCGGGCGGCCGTTCGGGTACGCCTCGCCGCCACCGCCGCCGCCGGCCTCGTCGTGGTGGTGGGGCTGGCGGCCGTGGTCGGGCCGGTGGTGGCGGGCCGGGTCGACGAACGCCCGGTGGACCCGCGCCGGTACGTGGAGCCGCCGCAGGTGGAGTCGCTGGACGAGAACCCGCTGATCCGCATCTCCGGCTGGGCGTTGAACCCGGGGCAGAAGCTGCTGGACGTGGCCACCGAGCGCCCCGACGGCCCGGCCGGTGCCACCGGGAACGCTGCCGGCAGCCGGTCGGTGCGGATCCGGCTCGCGGTGCTCAGCGACTACGACGGGGTGACCTGGCGGGTCGGTGCGACGTACCGCAACGCCGGCCGGATCCTGCCGGCGACGCAGCCCGAGCCGGGGGCGACGGTGGAGACGGTCCGGCAGGAGATCACCGTGGCGGACCTGAGCGGGCGGCTGCTGCCGGCCGTGGCCACCCCGCGTGCGATCGGCGGGGCCCGGGTGGCGTACGACCCGCTGACGGGGACGCTGATCCGGCCGGAGGGGCTGACGCCGGGGCTGCGGTACACGGTCACCTCGGCGGCGGAGCGGCCCGACAACAACCTGCTCGCCACGGCGGACGTGCCGGCCGGGGAGGAGGTGGCCCGGGTGCTGCGGGTGGCCGACGGGGTGCCCGACCCGGTGCGCCGGCTCGCCGCCCAGCTCGCCGAGGACAACGGGGCCCCGTACGCGCGGGCGGCGGCGATCGAGCAGTTCCTCGCCGAGCACTACCGGGTGGTGGCGGACGCCCCGAGCGGGCATGCGTACCCGAATCTGAACTTCTTCCTCTTCGGCCCGCGCAACGGCGGCGGGCAGCGCGGCACGTCGGAGCAGTTCGCGGCGGCGTTCGCGGTGCTGGGCCGGCTGTCGGGTTTGCCGACGCGGGTGGTGGTGGGCTTCTCCTCCAACGGCAACGGGCCGGTGCGGGCGGCGGACGCGTTCGCCTGGCCGGAGGTGCTCTTCTCCGGGCTCGGATGGGTGGCGTTCGACCCGCTGCCCCGCCCGGACGACGAGCCGCGCCCGGTGGAGGAGGACTTCCGTCCGGTGCCGGAGGACCCGCCGCCGTCGGAGGTGCCCGAGCCGACCCCGGAGCCGACGGAGGCGCCGTCGCCGCAGGCGGGGCCGGCGCGCCCGGTCGACTCGGGCGGGCTGCCGACGCCGGTGCTGGTCGGTGGCGGCGCGGGCGGCCTGCTGCTGGTGGTGGGGGCGGTGCTGGCGGCGCTGGCCGGGATGCGTCGGGCGCGGTCGAGGAGCCGGCTGTCCACGGGCGACCCCGGCCAGCGGATAGCCGGCGCCTGGCGGGAGGTGACCGACGCGCTGCGGCTGGCGGGTCGGCCGGTGGGCGGGGACCTCGCCGCCACGGAGGTGGCGGAGCGGGCCCGCGCCGCCCTGGCCGAAGCCCGCGCCACCCGGGCCGACCGCAGCGACCGTGAAGCCGGGAAGGAGCGTGACGCCTTGGTCGACCGCGACGCCGGGGCCGACCGCGAAGCCTTGGCTGTCACGCGCACGGCTCGGGCCACCGCCAGTGCCGTGCCGCCCGACCTGGCGGAGCTGGCCGGGCTGCTCAACCGGCTCGCCTTCGCGCCGGGCGCTGCCGCCAACGAGCAGGCGGACCGGGCCGCCACCCTGGCCGGCGAGTACGTCGCCGCCCTGCGCGCCGCCCGCCCCTGGTGGCGCCGGCTGCTCTGGTCGATCCATCCTGGCCCGCTACGTTGGCGCCCCTGACCCGCCCGCCACCCGACCGCCCGCGCTCCGCGCACCGCGCACCGCGCACCGCGCACCGCGCACCGCGCACCGCGCACCGGCGATCTTGCACTTGCGGCCCCCGGGAAGTCTATTTCGCCCCGTAATGCCCGGTCCGCAAGTGCAAGATCGCGGAAATGAAGGGGCGACGACGGGCAGCGCGGGCCGGACCCGCGCCCGAACCCGCGCGGAGCCGGCCCGCGCCGCCCGCGACAAGATCGCGCTCCTGCATGGATCGAGTGGCATCGGCGTCGCGTGGAGGCCACTCGATCCCGGATCGAGCACGATCAAGACCGGGCCCACGAGGAGACCCGGGCCAGGCACGGGCCCACGCGGAGAGCGAAGTCAGGCGCGGAGGCACGCGGAGACGCGGCGGCCCTCAAGTCAGGCGCGGAGGCGGCGGACCAGTTTGCGGAGGCCGGCCTGCCAGCCGTCCGGGTCCTCCGCGCGGCGGAGGGCGTGCTGCGCGACCTCGGGGTGGGGCAGGATGAGGAACCGCTCCTCGGCCAGTCCGGCGATCACCGCGTCGGCCACCCGGTCGGGGTGCAGCACCGCGCCGGAGGCGGCGATCACCCGCGCTCCGAGGTGCCCGGTGGCCAGCCCTTCGGCGAGCATCGGCGTGTCCACCCCCTGCGGGCACAGCGCGCTGACCCGGATGCCCTGGTCCCGGTAGGTGACGGCGAGCCACTCGGCCAGGCCCACCGCCGCGTGCTTGGTCGCGGTGTACGGGGCGTCGCCGACGGCGGTGAGCAGCCCGGCGGCCGAGCAGGTGTGCAGCAGGTATCCCTGGCCCCGGGCCAGCATCCCGGGCAGCACGGCCCGCGTGGAGTGGACGTGGGCGAGCACGTTGACCCGCCAGGCCCGGTCCCAGTCGGCGTCGGCGGCGTCCAGCCCTGCCGCCGTGGCGACGCCGGCGTTGGCGCAGAACAGGTCGATGTGGCCGTACCGCCGCTCGGTGTCGGCCACCAGCGCGCGGACCTGCTCCTCCACGGTGACGTCGAGGCCGGCGGCGTGGGCGACCGGGCCGACGGCGGCGGCGACGGCACGGGCGGCGTCCGCGTCGAGGTCGGCCACCACGACGGCCGCCGCGCCCTCGGCGGCGAACCGGTGGGCGAGGGCCGCGCCGATGCCGCCGGCACCGCCGGTGATCACGGCCACCCGGCCGGTGAGGTTCACGTCGGCTCCCCGCCCCCGACCGGCCCGAGCCGGGCGATCAGGTCGGCCAGGGCCGCCGGGCCGCCGGCGGCCAGCTCGGGGGTGGGCAGCAGGGCCAGCACGGGTACGTCCACTCCGGCGTCGGCGTAGCGGCGCACCTGGTCGCGGCACTGTTCGGGCGAGCCGTGCAGCACGAGCGCGTCGACGACCTCGTCGGGCACGGCGGCTGCGGCGCCCCGCCGGTCCCCGGCCGCCCAGGCCCGCCACACCGGGTCGAGGATCTCCGCCCGGCCCAGCCAGCGGTGGAACGCCGCGTACGCGGGCACCGTCAGGTAGGTGGTGATCAGCCGGCGGCCGAGGGCGCGGGCGTGGCCGGCGTCGGAGGTGGGGCAGACGAAGATCCGGGCGACCACCTCGAACCCGTCGGGCCGCCCGCCCAGCTCGGCGACGGCGGTGGGCACGTCCTCGGCGGCGAGCCAGTTGAGGATCACCCCGTCGGCCTCGGCGGCGGCCAGCCGCAGCATGCCCGGGCGCAGGGCGGCCAGCAGCAGCGGCGGCGGCACGGCCGGCGGCCGTTCCAGGGTGAACCGGCGCACGGCGAAGGTGTCGTACGCGCCGTCGACGGTCTGCCCGGCCAGGGCGGCGCGCAGGAAGCGCAGCACGTCGCGGGTGCGTTTGAACGGTTCGTCGAAGGCGACGGCGTTCCAGTCGCCCACCACCACCGGGGAGGACGCGCCGATGCCGAGCGCGAACCGGCCGGGGGCCGCCTCGGCCAGCGCGGCGGCGCTCATCGCGAGCAGGCCGGGGCCCCGGGTGAAGGCGGGGGCGATGGCGGTGCCGAGCCGCAGCTCCGGCTGCCAGGCGGCGGCCAGCGCCAGCGGGGTGAACGCGTCGGCGCCGTTGACCTCGGAGGACCACACGTCGGTGAAGCCGGCCCGGTGCAGGGTGGCGAAGGCGGCGGCGTGGTCGGCCAGCGGGAGGCCGCCCAGCGGCACGGTCATGCCCCATCGGTTCGTCACCGGTCGATCCTGCCCGCTGCCCCGCGCTCCCGGCAAGGGCGGCGGATCGTGGCGGATCCGGGGGAACCGGGCCGGGGCGGCGGGCCGGGGTGCTACGACTGCCAGGTGGAGCGGTACGACGGCGGGAGCCGCTGAGCATGGCCGCCGGGGCGGACCGGCCCGGCCGGTGGTGGCGCGCACCCCCGCCGGGCTGGGTGAGCGGCCTGCAGCCCGCGACCGCGGGTACGACCCGGGCCACGTTCCTGGAGCTGTTCTTCGACCTGGTGTACGTCTTCGCGCTGACCCGCGTGTCGGCGCGGGCGTTCGAGGACCTGGCGGTGGAGGCGGGCGGCACGAGCGGCTGGTCGCCGTTCACGGGCACGGGGAAGACACTGCTGCTCCTGCTGGCGCTCTGGTCGGTGTGGCAGGGCACCGCGTGGACCACCAGCCGGTACGACCCGTACCACTTCGGGTTACAGGCGGTGGTGGTCACCGCGCTGGTGGCGAGCATGGTGATGGGGGTGGCGATCCCCCGCGCGTTCACGGTGAGCGGGTTGGCGTTCGCCGCCGCGTACGTGGTGGCGCAGGTGACCCGGCCGCTGCTGCTGCTGGTGGCGCTGGGCCAGCACGAGTACCGCCAGCTGAAGCTGCGCATGTTGATCACCTACCTGTTCCTCGGGGTGCTCTGGCTGACCGGCGCGTTCCTACCCACGAACCCGCGGGTCGTGCTGTGGGCGGCGGCGCTGGCCGGCGAGTACCTCGCCTCCCGGTTCGGCTGGCCGGTGCCCGGGCTGGGCCGTTCCCGGGTCAACCGGTGGCAGGTGATCGGCGAGCACCTCGCGGAGCGCTACCAGCAGTTCTTCCTGATCGCGTTGGGCGAGACGATCCTGGTGGTCGGGCTCGCGTACAGCGCCCACCCGTTCGGGCTGGCGCGGACGGTCGCCTTCGGCACGGACATCGTGATCTCGGTGCTGCTGTGGCGGATCTACTTCCAGCGGGCCGGGCAGATCCTGCCCGAGGCGGTGGCGAAGGCGACCCGGCCGGCGGTCATCGGCCGGTCCGCCGCCGACACCCACCTGGTGATGGTGATCGGCCTGACCGCCACCGCGATCGGCTACGAGCTGACCATCGAGCACCCGTTGGGCCATCCGGCGGCGGCCTGGATCGCCATGGTGGTGGGCGGCCCGGTGATCTTCCTGGCCGGCCGGGCCCGCTTCGAGTACGAGGTCTTCGGCCGGGTGTCGCGATCGCGGTGGATCGCGGCGCTGGCACTGCTGGCGGCCGTACCGGTGCTGTTGCACGTGGCGACGCTGGTGTCGGCCGCGGCGGCGGCCCTGGCGCTGCTGGCGGTGGCGGTGGCGGACGCCCGGCGGGCCTGGGGCCGCCCGCCGGAGCAGCCCGCGCCGCCGTTCTGACCCCCGCCTGCGAGCCGGGCCGGCGGGCCCCCAGGGTGCCCCCGGACGACCTCGACGGAGTCGGGGTGCCCGACGGGTCAGCCGCCGAAGGCGAGCAGGCGCAACCCGGCGGCCCCGAGCGCGGTCCGCTCCCGGCCGGTCAACGGGTCCCGGCCGGTGGCCTTGCGGAGCACCGTCAACCGGTCCCAGCCGAGTTCGGGCGGCACGGCCCGGCCGCCGGTCAGCAGCGTCGCGACGACCTCGGCCGCGGTCGGGGTCAGCCAGGGTTCGCGGCCCAGGGCGGCGGCCAGGTCCAGGCCGTGCACGCCGACCTCGACCACCCGGGTCACCAGGAACTCGGTCAGGGCCATCGCGTCGCCGTGCCGGGTGCGGACCACCCGGTCGACGCTCTGGCGGGCCACCGCCGCGTCGGCCGCGCGCCAGTCCCGGTCGAACGCGGCGGCGATCCCGGCCGGGCCGGTCGCCTCGCGGGCCTGCCGGCGGGCGCTGTCGACCCGGTCCCGGTCGACCTGTGGGGCGAACTTGGCCGCGCCGAAGTAGCCGGCGGCGTCCACCTCGGCGCGGGGCGGGGCCGGGGCGGCGAGCATTCCGGTGAGCCGGCCCGCGCCGGCGTGGACGTGGGCGACGAGGTCGCGTACGGCCCAGGGCGGGCAGTCGGTGGGCCGGTCCAGGTCGGCGGGGGTGAGCTCGCGCAGGACGTCGCCCAGCGCCGTGCACTCGTCGCGGAACGCCGCCCGCACCGTGTCGTGGGTCGTCCGCATCGGTTCCCTCCTCCGCCGTCAGCCCTTGACGCGGGGCACCAGGCGGTGCACGACGGCGAGCACCAGCGCCGCCACCACGGCCATCGTCCCGGCGATGCCGGCGGCGCTGCCGGCGTAGCCGACGAACAGCGACCGCCGGCCCATCTCGTCCGGGTCGAGTTGGGGCAGGTCGACCAGCCAGGACAGGGCCAGCGCCGAGGCCACCACGGCGATCGCCCCGCCCAGGCCGAGCACGACGGCGGCGACCCGGTGCGCGTCGGCGGGCTCCACCTGGGCCTGTTCCCGCTGGGTGACCAGGAGCAGCAGCCCGGCCAGCGCCGCCCAGACGCCGACGACGAGGAACGCCGCGACGGCGTCGCTGGGCCGGTGCCAGCCGGCGGAGAGCGTGGCCACGCCGGCCACGGCCGCGTACGCGGTGCCGAGGTATGCGCCGAGCACCCGGACCGTGGGCGGGAGGACCAGGATCAGCGCGAGGGCCACCGACGCGGCCACGGTGGTGTGCCCGCTGGGCAGGCTGTTGCCGGCGGCCGACCGCTCGGGGTCGATGCCGAAGTCGGGCCGGGCCAGGAAGTGTTTGAGCAGCTGGGTGCTCACGTTCGCCCCGGCGATGAGCAGGGTCGCCGTGATGGCCAGGGCGACCCGCCGCCGGATGAGCGCGATGAAGCCGATCATCGCCGTCGCGGCCAGCAGCGACAGCGCGGACATCGTGTTGAGGATGCGGTTCACCGGCTCGGCGATGCGGTCCTGGCCGATCTGGTTGCCGGTGAGGGCGACCGTGTCGAGCCACTGGCCGAGCTCGGTGTGCAGGGCGGCGCGCCACACGACGAGGAAGGCGGCTGTCTGGGCCAGGGCCAGTACGACCAACCAGACCGCCGTCCAACCCCTCGCCGTCGCGCGCACCCGCACACCGTAGCGGCACTCGCCGGAGCGTCCCCCGGTGGCCCGCCGGGGCCCTGCGGTTAGTTTGGGGCGGACGTACAGGAGGTTGCCGGTGACCGCCGCACCCGGGCCCGAAGGCCCTTCGCACCCCGTTCCGTCGCCCCCGGCCGACCGGCCCGAGTCCCTCGCCGACCTGCTCGGCGGGCGGCGCGGTGCGGTGGACGCCACCGCACCGCCGGTGGCGTTCGCGCTCGGTTGGCTGGCCACCGGTCACTCACTGGTCGGCGGGGTGGCCGCCGCCGTGGTGGCCGGCACGGCGGTGGCGGCGTGGCGGCTGCGGCGGGGCGACCGGCCACGGTCGGTGCTGATCGGGCTGCTCGCGGTCTGCGTGGCCGCGCTGATCGCGTTGCGCACCGGGCGGGCCACCGACTTCTTCCTCGTCCAGGTGCTGTCGAACGTGGCCAGCGCGCTCGCCTGGGCCGTGAGCATCGTGGTCCGCTGGCCGTTGCTGGGCGTCCTCGTGGGGGTGGCGCTGCGGCAGCGGGGCCGGTGGCGGCGCGACCCGGCGCTGCTGCGGGCGTACGGGCGGGGCAGCTGGGTGTGGGCGGCGACGTACGCGCTGCGGGTGGCGGTGTTCGTGCCGCTCTACCTCGGCGGGCAGGTGGTGGCCCTGGTGGTGGCGCGGGTGGCGCTGACCTGGCCGCTGGTGGCGTCCGCGCTGGCGGTGAGCTGGCTGGTGATCCGCCGGTCGCTGCCGGCCGGGCATCCGGGGCTGCGGCACCCGGTGACCGTGCCCGGCCCTGCGCCGGAGGCTGGGACGGGGCCCGGGACAGAGCCCGGTGCGGGGACAAAAAGGGAGAGGCCGCCACGGGGGGAGCGGCCTCTCCGGTGACGTACGTTACTCCGTCCGCGACCGTCACGTGATCCCTGGACGGTCACTTTTTCCGGGGCTTTTTCGCGGCAAGTTCAGCTTCGGGCGGTGGGGCGGGCCGGCCGGTCCGCTGCGTTGACCGGACGGCCGGCCCGCCCCGGCCTGACCGTGGGAGTCAGGCCGTCCGCCGACCGGGCTCATAGTTCCCCCGGGCCCGGTCGGGCTCCGGGTGGACGGGCCGCGCCGCCCACCCGGAGGGGTTGGGTCACCCGTTCGGGAACAGCATCCCGTAGTCGGCGTACGCCATGGCGATGTCCGACTGGGCCCAGAACCGGTGGTAGTTGAACGTCGGCTCGGGGCCGCCGTCGAGGTACGCCTGCACCTTCGGCCAGTCCGGGTCGTTCTTGTAGAACGACCGGATGTCCAGGAAGCTCTTGCCGGCGGCGATGGCGTCGCCGTTGGGCATCTTCCCGGTCCAGCCCGGGGGCACGTAGAGACCCTGGCCGTCGGCGGCGTTGTAGACGTCGTCGAAGCGCTTGTAGTCGCCGCGCTTCTCCGTCGTCGAGACACCCTTGCTGTCGGCGGAGGCGGACAGGGCGTCGAGCAGGCCCTTACCGGTGGTCTTGGCCGCCGTGTTGCCGGACTTCGCCGCGTACGCGATCAGGGTCCGGGCGAGGGAGCCGGTGACGCCGACGTCCTGGCCCGTGGAGGAGACCTCGACGTGCAGGCCGGTGTTGGCCGCCGGGCTGCTCGGGTTCCAGTTGGCGGGCTGGCCCGTCCACTTCAGCTCGGACGGGACCGACCAGTTGGTGCCCAGCGTGGTGTTCGCGATCGCCCACGGCACCCACTTGTCGAGCAGCGCCTTGGCCTTGGTGTTGCCGGTCTCCAGGTACAGCTCGGCGATGCGCTGCATCGACCAGACCTGCATGCCGAACCACTGGTTCGACGGCGGGTCGTTGTAGACCGGGTCTACGTCGTAGAACATGCCGTAGAAGGTGGCGGTGCCGGCCGGCGGGGTGCCGTAGTTGCCGTCCCAGCTGTTGGTGGCGCCACCGGCGATGCCGCCCTCGGCGGACTGGAGCCAGGTGTAGAACTCCAGCTGCCGGTCGAGGCTCTTCTGCCAGTCGCCGACCGCGGTCGGAGACTTCGGCTTCAGCTCGTTGACGTTGGTCATCGCCCAGGCCGCGAACGGGTTCTGGTAACCGAAGTGGCTGTGGCTGGAGCCGATCCGCCACGACCAGTTCTGGCTGGTGTCGTACGCGCCGCCCCAGGCGTAGTACCAGGACAGCAGGTAGTGCGCCGAGTCCTTGCCGCTGCCGGCGGGGCAGGTGCTGGCCCCGACGCAGTTGCCGATCTTCTTGAAGTACTTGTCGTACATCGCGTACCGCAGGTAGTCGCCCATCTTGGCGGCCTTGGCCACGGTGGCGGCGACGTCGGCCTGCTTGCCCTGCGCCTTGGCCCAGGTCAGCGCCCAGTACGCGGCCTGCACGGCGCGGGCGTCGGCGTCCGGGGCGTTGGTGTACTTCCACTGCTTGGCGGGGGCGCCGGTGTCCTTGACGAACAGGTCGAGGTAGCCGTACTGCCCGCCGTGCTTGAAGGTGTCGCAGGACGGCTGCGGGATGGTCTCCCACACCGACTCCTGCGTGCCCCGCTGGAAGGTGTTGATGTACGCCGGCTTGGTGGTGCCGTCACCGCAGCGGCCGAAGCCGTAGGTGTTGTCGACGTCCATCAGCCAGTGCATGCCGTAGATGTCGCCGGTGCCGTAGGTGCTCTGCAGCTCCGAGCGCAGCGGGTCCTGGCCGACCGAGATGTTCGGGTTCAGCGCCGACGGGTACTGGCTGGGCAGGTTGTACTCCGCGGCGTACTGCGGGGTGCCGGCGGAGCCCGCGGTGGGCTGGTCGGCGTGCGTGGGGATGATGTACTTCTCCATCACCGTCCACGCGTTGTTGAACGGGGCCCAGTTCTGGGTCACCCGGCCGTAGTAGGCCTCCAGCCACAGCCAGTAGCTGAACGCCTCGGAGGTGGTCTCGTGGCCGTGGTCGGGCGCCTCGACGATCAGGGTCTCGATCGAGTGGTACGGCACGCCCTCGGGGCTGAAGTAGCCCGAGTTCTTGATCTTGCCGTACTGGTCGAGGAACTTCTTGACGTAGGCGTTGTCCCCGCCCGGAACGTCGTTGTCGACCTCGGTGACGGTGATCGCCAGGGGGGCCAGGCCGGTGCCGGAGGCGGTGACGGTGGCGGTGCCGCCGACGGTGTCGGAGTCCTCCGCCGCCGCCACGGTCACGGTGACGCCGGTGTTCCAGTTCGCCGTGGTGAGGGTCGCCGAGGCCGGCGTGACGGTGATGTCGGTGTCACCGCTGCGGGTCAGGGTCACCGGGACGCTGGCCGTCGGGGCCGCGCTGAGCTTGAGGTTGAACGTGGCGGTGCCGCCCTCGCTCACGCTGACCGCGGACGGGGTGGCCACCAGGCGGGGGCCGGAGGCCGCGCTGACGGTGAACGCCTTCTCGTCGACGCCGATGCCGTTGGCGTTGTCGTAGGCCTTGGCCTGGACGGTGTAGCTGCCGGCCGGCAGGTCCTCCAGCGTGTAGCCGTACGGGGCGGTGGTGTCGGTGTTGACCAGCAGGCCGTTGCGGTAGAACTCGACCTTGCTGATCGTCCCGTCCGGGTCGCTGGCCGTGGCGGTCAGCGGCACGTCCGCCGGCGCCTCGAACGGCCCGCTCGGCACGCCGAGGGAGACCGTCGGCGGCTTGTTGGCCGGGGTGCCGTTGCAGGGGGTGCCGTTGAGGGTGAACGCCGTGGGCTTCGGGTTGCTGCCGGAGTAGCTGCCGTTGAAGCCGATGGTGGTCGACGCCCCGGTGCCGAGGCTGCCGTTGTACGACTCGTTGGTCGCGGTCACCTCGCTGCCGGTCTGGCTCCACTTGGCCGACCAGCCCTGGACCACCCGCTGACTGCTGTTGGGGAAGGTCCACTTGAGCGTCCAGCTGCTGACCGCGTCGCCCAGGTTCTTGATGGTGACGTTGCCGGTGAAGCCGCTGCCCCAGTCGTTGGTGGCGTAGACCACGTCGCAGGCCGGAGCGGCCTGCGCGGCGCCGGCCGGCAGGGCGATGCCGCCGATGACCAGCGTGGTGGCGGCGAGCATCGCCGTCCGGCGACGTCTTGCCATGAGTCTCATGTGCGCGGTGTCTCCTCGGACCAGGCCGGGGCCGCGGGGCCCCGGCGGGGCGCCTCCACGCGCGCAGGGGCACGGGGGGACGGAGGCGCTCGGGAATGGTGGTCGATCCGGCCCGGTCGGGGTTTCGGGTGCGGTGCGTCGACGCTGGTCGACCGCGCCGCGGCCCTCCTGGGGGTGCCGTCCGGATGACCGGATGCCCTCGGCGACCCGCACTCACGCGAGCTGGCTCCTCGTCGCAGTGTTCGACAGTCTTGCATGGAAGCGCTCCCACGACAAGAAGAGTCCACGAACGAGCAGCTACTTGTTTCGATCTCGTTTTGGGGCTTTCACAAACCGGTGACGGGCGTTACAGTCGCTGCATCGCCGATGGGAGCGCTTCCATCGACGGAGGTCACAGAAGGTGTTGACCGGGAGCGTCGTGCCCGCGACGTCCCCGGCACATTGCCCGAAGGCTGACGGCGGGCCAGCCCGGACGCCGCCGCCAGCCACCACCCACCGGCAATGGAGGGAGGTGGAACCAGAGCCACTCGCGTGGCCCGGCTCCCGCGCGACACGCACGACAGGACGCCAATTCCGCTCGTGCGTGTGTGCAAACAAAGGTGGGGACGGGGGTTGCCCTCCCCCGTCCCCACACTAAACCCCCCGACACCATGGGAAAAGAGGCCGACGGGTCAGGCGTGTCACGCCACCCGGCCGGCCTCGCTCGCTATGGGCGTAGCCGGCGGGCGTCTCGCAGCCACGACCGACGCCCCGACATCGCCTCCCACCAGCGCATTCGCGCGACCGGCCACGCGCCGGACCAGCCCGCACAACAGAGCCGACCCGCCACAGGCGGGCTCGGCCGCCCCCGCCTGCCTTATGCTGGGAGCGCTCCCGGCCGTGCGGCGGTGGGCACCCATCACGAGGAGAAGGCCCCATGTCGATGCTCACCCGGCGGCGGCTACTCAGCCGCGCCGCACTCTCCGCCACCGCCGGGGCCACCGGCGCCGGCCTGCGCGTGGGCGGCACGGCCGCCACCGCCGCCGTCTCCGGCGGCCTGGCCACCGGATGCGACGCCGGCACCGACCCCGACACCGACCCCACCGGCGGGCCCCGGGGCGACCTGCGCTTCCCGACCGGTTTCGGCTGGGGCGCGGCCACCTCGGCGTACCAGGTGGAGGGCGCGACCAAGGAGGACGGCCGGGGCGAGTCGGTCTGGGACACCTTCAGTCGCACCCCCGGCCGGACCCGCAACGGCGACACCGGCGACATCGCCGCCGACCACTACCACCGCTACGCCGACGACCTCGACCTGATGCGCGACCTGGGGCTGCGCAGCTACCGGTTCTCCATCTCCTGGCCGCGCATCCAGCCCGACGGCACCGGCACACCCAACCAGCGGGGTCTCGACTTCTACCGTCGCCTCGTCGACGGCCTGCACGAGCGCGGCATCTCGCCGATGGCCACCCTGTTCCACTGGGACCTGCCCCAGACGTTGCAGGACGCCGGCGGCTGGGAGAACCGCGACACCGCCTACCGGTTCGCCGAGTACGCCGAGGTGCTCTTCCGCGGCCTCGGCGACCGGGTCCCGGTCTGGCTGACCATCAACGAGCCGAAGACCGTGGTGCAGAACGGCTACCTCCACGGCCACCACGCCCCCGGCTTCCAGGACCCGCAGGCGGCCTACCTGGTCGCCCACCACCTCCAGCTGGCGCACGGGCTGGCCGTGGAGACGCTGCGGGCCACCGACAGCACCGCCCGGATCGGCCCCGCCCTCAACCTGCACCCCTGCTACCCGGCCGACGACAGCGCCGAGGCGGCCAGCGCCAGCCACCTCTACGACGGCTACGAGAACCGGCTCTACCTCGACTCGATCCTCAAGGGCAGCTACCCGGCGGACGTGCTGGCCGACCTCGGGCCCGGCAGCCGGATGGCGCGCGGCATCCGCGACGGCGACCTGAAGACCATCTCCGCGCCGATCGACCTGCTCGCCGTGCAGTACTACACCCCGTACTACCTGACCGCCACCGGCGACACGGTCACCCGCTGGCCCACCTCCCAGGCGGACTGGCAGCAGATCTACCCCGACGGCATGTACGACATCCTGACCCGGGTGACCCGCGACTACGGCCCCATCCCGCTGACCGTCACGGAGAACGGCCTGCCGCAGGCGGACACCCTCTCCCCCGACGGGACCGTCGACGACTCGGGCCGGATCAGCTTCCTGCGCGACCACATGGCCGCCGCGCACCGCGCCGTCACCGACGGGGTGCCGCTGGAGAGCTACCACGTCTGGTCGCTGCTGGACAACTTCGAGTGGGCGGAGGGGTACGACCAGCGCTGGGGCCTGGTCTACGTGGACTACGCCACCCAGCGCCGGGTGCCCAAGCGCAGCGCGCTGTGGTACCGCGAGGTGATCCGGGCCAACGGCCTTTAGCCGGGAACTCCCCGCCGGGCGGGCACGGTCGCTCCGCACCGCCCGGCGGGTGTTCCCCGGGTCGCGGCGAACCGGCGCCGGCCCGCCCGGTCGCGCCGCTCAGCCCAGCGGGGGCAGCGCCTGCTGGAGTTCGGCGCGTAGCGCCGGGGTGAGCATCTCGCCGGCCTGCTTGGCCAGCCGTGCCATCTCGTAGCCAACCACGCCGATGTCGGCGTCCCCGGCGGCCAGCGTGGCCAGGATCGAGCCGTCGCGCACCTGCATCACCAGGAAGTAGCCGCGGCCCATCTCCACGACGGTCTGCTTGACGATGTCGCCGTCGAACATCTGCGCCGCGCCGGCGGTGATGCTCATCACCCCCGAGGTCACGGCGGCCAGCTTGTCGGCGTGGTCGCGCGGCAGGTGGTCGGAGACGGCGACCAGCAGCCCGTCCGAGGAGACCACGATGGCGTGCGCCACCCCGGGCACCCGTTGCGCGAACGCGCTGACCAGCCAGCTCACGTCCCGTGCCTCCTGGCTCAACGTCATCACTGATGTCCCCCTTCGGTGCGCCCGCCGGCCGGCGGCAGGAAAATCTCGGTGGTCTCCTCGGCCTCGGCCCGCCGTACGCCGCTGTAGAGCCGCGTCAGCATGCCGCCCACGGCCTCCGGGTCCGGGTCGTGCAGGGGAGCGGGCTCCTGCGGCCGGGCCGGCTGCGTCACGGCGGCGAGCTGGGCCATCGGCACCCGGACCGGCAGGCCGCGCTCGTTGACGCCCCCGGTCACCGGCACCGTGGGCGGTGCGGCATCGGGCGTCGCCGCGCCGGCCGCCGGGCCCTGCCGCGACCACCAGCCGCCCCCGGCGGGGGCGACCGGGCCGGCGGCCGGGGTGAGCACGTCCTCCGCCCGCACCGGCACCGGCCGTCCGGGCCGGGGCACGGTGACGCTGCGCGGCCGGCGGCCCGCCACCGGCTGTTCCGCCGGGTCCGGCGGCACGGCGACGCCCGGCGGCCGAGCCGGGCCCTGGGCGGCGACGCCCGGCGGCCGACCGCCCGCCACCGGGGCCGGGTCGTCTGCCAGGGGCGCGGTCACCCGGGGCAGGTTGGTCAGGGTGGTGGTCAGCATCCGTGGCGACACGGGCGGGTCCAGCTCCACCATCGGCGGGGCCGGGGTGAGCAGGGGGGCCGGGATGCCCACCCGGGCCACGAGGCCGTCGGGGGCGGAGTGCAGGCGGACGACCACCGCGTGCCGGGCGGCCAGGTGGCTGACCACGAACAGGCCCATCCGCTCGGACGCCGCCACGTCGGCCGCCGGCGGGGTCGCCAGCACCTCGTTCGCCTCGGCGAGCGCGGCCGGGCCCATGCCCAGCCCCCGGTCGACGATCTCCACCACCGCGCCGTGCCCCTCGGGCCGGGCGGTGACCAGCACGGCGGTGTCCGGCCGGGAGAACGTGGTGGCGTTCTCCAGCAGCTCGGCGAACAGGTGCACCAGGTCGCCGATGACGTGCCCGACGACGTGCAGGTCGGCGACCTGCTCGTGGCGGACCCGCTGGTACTGCTCGATCTCGGCGCTGGCGGCCAGCAGCACCGCGCCCAGCGCCACCGGACGGTTCCACCGCCGGGTCGACTCGCTGCCGGCGAGCACCAGCAGACTCTCGTCGTTGCGGCGCATGCGGGCGGCGAGGTGGTCGAGCTTGAACAGGTTCTCCAGCTGGTCGGGGTCGCTCTCCTCCCGTTCCAGGCCGTCGAGCAGCTCCAGCTGCCGCTCCACCAGGACCTGGCTGCGCCGGGCGAGGTTGACGAACATCAGGTTGACGTTGCGGCGCATGGTGGCCTGCTCCACGGCGACGCTGACGGCGCTGCGGTGCACCGCGACGAACGCCTCGGCCAACTCGCCGACCTCGTCGAGGGAGCGGACGACCGCCGCCGGCACCTCGATCTCGGGCACCCCGCCGGTGACCTGGCGGAGCCGGTCGAGGGCGTCGGGCAGCTCGATCTGGGCGATCCGCAGCGCCTGGCCGCGCAGCAGCCGCATCGACCGGGCGATGGTCCGCCCGACCAGCACCGAGATCAGCAGGGCCACCAGCAGCACCGCGACGATCCCGCCGGCCACCAGCAGGGTGGTGCGCAGCTGGCCGGCGCTGGCCTCGTCGGCCCGGCCCACCGCGTCGTCGACGACGCTGGCCTCCAGTTGTCGCAGCAGCTCCTGGCGCTGCTCGCTGGCCGCCCACCACTGCGGGGCGGGCAGCACTTTCGGCTCCGCGCCGCCGCTGGGCAGGCTCTGCTCCTCCAGCTTCGCGGCGGCGGTGAACGCCGGGTCGACGGAGACGGCGTCGTAGCGGCGGATCTGCTCGGTGGTGGCGGCGACCCGGAACGCGCCGAGGGCGGTGAGCTGCTGCGCCCGCAGGTCGGTCAGCTCGACCTGGTCCTCCACCCCGTACCGGCCGGCGCGGGCGGCGGCGTACAGCTCCGCGCGGACCCGGGAGGAGAGTTCCTTGACCCGGGCGAGCTGGACGTAGCGCAGCACCGCCTCGTTGAGCGCCCGCCGGCCCTCCCCCGGCGAGGGCTGGGCGAGCAGGTTCAGCAGGGCGGAGACGGCCCGGTGGTAGTTGCTGAGGATCGTGTCGCTGGCCAGCACCGCCGGGGGCACCGCCGCGCGGATGTAGACGACCTGGTCGTACGCCTCCAGCGCCGCCGAGTAGGCCACCTGCCAGGCGGCGTCGGCGTCGGCCAGCGGGCCGGCCGCCCGGCGCAGCTCCTGCACGGCGGCGTCGGTGCTGGACTGCAACGGCTTCAGCGCGGCGATCGCGGCGTCCCGGGCGGCACCGCCGCCCCCGCTGCGGCGCAGCTCGGCCAGCTCGCCGGCGGTGCGGTCGCGTTCCTGCTGGAGCTGGTGCACCACGTCGGTGATCTGGCGTCCGATGCCCACCTGGCGGGCGAAGTCGCTCAGTTCGGTGGTGCGCCCGACGAGGCCCTGGGTCTGCACGCCGGCCAGCACCAGGAACGCCACGGAGGGGATGACGAGGACGGTGGCGAGCTTGGTGCCCATCCGCCAGTCCCGCAGCCGCAGGGGCGATCGGCGGCGGTGCGGCACGACGCGGACGTCGAACCGGCGCCTACGGTGGTTCGACACCCCGTTTCGCGCCGGGTCGGGACCTGCGCCCACACCTGCCTCCTAGGTCCCTCGCGTCCGCCGCACCGGACAGCGGGGTCCATCCAACCAGTCCCGACGGCGGTGTCAACGGGCTGACCTGAGGCGGGCCTCAGGAAGGATACCGAGGGTGGCGCTGTCCTGACGGGGTCGGTGAGGGCGGCTCATCCGTCCGGCCGATGGCCACGAGTGGCACCGCCGCGTCCAGCCGGCCCAGCGCCACCCGGGCCGCGCCCGTCGCGCCGACCTCCGGGTCGGGGTGGTGGTACACGCGGCGGGGCGCGAGGACGTCGGCGAACGACTCCCGCCACCACGCGGAGGCCTCCACCGCCCCGCCGCCCAGCACCACCTCGACGGGGCCGCCCACGGTGGACTCCAGCTCGACGAGGTCGGCCGCGACCAGCCGGCAGACCCCGGACATCAGGCCGGCGAGGATGTCGACCGCGTCGGTGCCGAAGCTCAGCCCGCCCAGCCCGCCCGAGCCGGCCGGCGCGTGACCGGGCGGCCGGTCGCCCCCGAAGTGCGGGTCCGCCGCGACGCCACCGCCCCGGGGGATCCGGGCCAGCGCGGCGTCCAGCGCGGCGCCCCGGGGCAGCCGCAGCTCCCGGTCCGCCCAGGCGAACAGGTTCCCCCCGGAGGAGTACGCGGCCCCGGTGACCACGTGGTCGTGGTCGACCCGGTAGCGCCACAGCCGGTCGGGCAGCGGCGGCAGTTCCGCCCCGGCCGGCACCGCCTGGACCAGCCGGACGGCCGACGAGGTGCCGACCGTCACCGCCGCCCGGCCCGGGTCCACCGCGCCGGAGCCGACGTTCGAGGCGGCCCCGTCGCCCACCGGCGCCGCCCAGGCCGCCTCGGCGAGCTGCGGCCAGCGGCGGGCGTGCTCGGGGCGCAGCCGCCCCCGCCAGCCGTCGCCAGCCAGCTCGGGAAGCTGCCCCGGGCCGGCGGCGGCCAGCTCGCACGCCTCGGCGTCCCAGGTGAGGGTGCGCAGGTCGAGCAGGCCGGTGCCGGAGGCCTGCGAGACCGACATCGGGGCGGCGTCGAGCAGGCCGCCCAGCACGTACTCGGCGAGGCCGAGGAACCGGGCGGGCGGGGTCGAGGCGCGCCCACGCAGCCACGGCAGCCGCACCGACCAGTAGCAGCGGTGCCACCAGGTGCCGGTGCGCCGGTGGAACGCGGCCCCGTCGGCCGGGCCGGTCGCGCCCGCCGGGGGCTCGGGGCGGGTGTCGAGCCAGGTGAGCACCGGCCCCAGTGGCTCGCCGGCCCGGTCGACCGGCAGCACCGAGTGCCACTGGGCGCTGGTGGCGACCAGTCCGACGTCGCGCAGGTGCCCGCCGGCGGCCAGCTCGTCGAGGCACTCGGCGAGGCAGGCCAGGTAGGTCGGGGCGTCCAGGGTGCCCGCGCCGTCGTCGTCGACGGTGACGCGCACCTTCCGGCGGGCGAGGGCACCGGGACGCGGCACGGCCTCCGGGTCCAGCACGAGGCCGCGCACCGAGGAGGTGCCCAGGTCGAGGGCGAGGATGTTCATCGTGGCTCACCGTACCGGGCGGGCACCGGGTCAGCGCGGCGGTCGACGTCGTCGCCGGTGGCCTGCGGCCGGTCCCGTACCCCGGGATCGGGTTCCCCGGCGGCGGCGGCGCGCGTAGGGTGACGGCATGCCCGCGCACCTGACCTGCTGGTGGCCCGCCGACCCGGCGGCCCACCCCCGCGCGTAGCTTCCCACGCGGCCGCCCCACGAGGCGGCCGCCGGTTCTCCTTCCGGCCCGGGGCCGCCACCGGCGGCGCCGCCCGGCCACCACAGGAGAACCCGATGACCCGCCCGCACGACCTGCTCGCCGCCGTCGCCGACGGCGTCGACCCCGGCCCTTTCGCGCTCGTCCGCCGCGAGGGCGCCGACCACCTGGAGCTGTTCACCGGCACCGTACGCGCCGTCGACCGGCTCGCCGACGTCCCGCTGCCCGACGGCCCGGCCGGACCGCGCACCCTGGCGCTGGTGCCGTACCGGCAGGTCACCGAGCGCGGGTTCGCCTGCGTCGACGACGGGACCCCGCTGGAGTGCCTCCAGGTCGCCGGGCACGAGCGGTTACCCCTGGCCGACGTCCTCGCCGCCCTGCCCGACGCGCCGGTGGTGACCACCGACGCCGGGTTCGACATCGCCGACACCGAGTACGCCGACACCGTCGCCCGGGTGCTGGCCGAGGAGATCGGCCGGGGCGAGGGGGCGAACTTCGTCGTCCACCGCACCATGCGTGCCACCGTGCAGGGCTCCCCGCTGGTCGCGGCCCTGGCCGCGCTGCGCCGGCTGCTGCTGCGCGAGCGGGGCGCGTACTGGACGTTCGTGGTGCACACCGGCACCCGGACCCTGGTCGGGGCGAGCCCCGAGCGGCACGTCAGCGTCGACGACGGCCTGGTCATGATGAACCCGATCAGCGGCACCTTCCGGCACGGCGGCACGGCCGACACCGCGTCGCTGCTGCGCTTCCTCACCGACCCGAAGGAGGTCGACGAGCTGTACATGGTGCTCGACGAGGAGCTGAAGATGATGGCCACCGTCGCCGAGCGCGGCGGGCAGGTCGTCGGCCCGTACCTCAAGGAGATGTCCCACTTGGCGCACACCGAGTACCTGCTCGCCGGGCAGAGCTGCCTCGACGTGCGGGACGTGCTGCGGGAGACGATGTTCGCCCCGACGGTCACCGGCAGCCCGATGGAGAACGCCTGCCGGGTCATCGCCCGGCACGAGCGCACCGGGCGGCGCTACTACGCCGGGGTGCTGGCCCTGCTGGGCCGCGACGAGGCCGGCCGGCAGACCCTGGACGCGCCGATCCTGATCCGCACGGCGGAGATCTCCCCCGACGGGGAGCTGCGGGTGCCGGTCGGGGCGACCCTGGTGCGCCACTCCACGCCCGACGGGGAGGTGGCCGAGACGCACGCCAAGGCGGCCGGGGTGCTGGCCGCCCTCGGGTTGCGCCCGGACGCCCCCGACCCGGGGCCGGGCCCGGCGCCCCGGCTCGCCGACGACCCGCAGGTACGCGCCGCGCTGGCCGCCCGCAACGCCCCGCTGGCCCGGTTCTGGCTGGACCAGCGCCCGCCGGGGGCGGTGGCCCTGCCCGGGCTGGCCGGCCGGCGGGCGCTGATCGTCGACGGGGAGGACACCTTCACCGGGATGCTCGCCCACCAGCTGCGCGCCCTCGGGCTGGCCGTCGAGGTGACGCCCTGGCACCGGCCGGCCGGCGACGACGCGTACGACCTGGTGGTCGCCGGCCCCGGCCCGGGCGACCCGAGGGCCGTGGACCAGCCGAAGATGGCCGCCCTGCGCGGGCTGCTCGCCCGGCGGCTCGCGGCCGGCGCGCCGACCCTCGCGGTGTGCCTGAGCCACCAGCTGCTGGCCGGGCTGCTCGGGCTGCCGCTGCACCGGCGCGATGCGCCGTACCAGGGGTTGCAGCGCGACGTCAGCGTGTTCGGCACGAGCCGCCGGGTGGGGTTCTACTCCACGTTCACGGCCGTCGCCGCCGCCGACCGGGTCGCCAGCGCGTACGGGCCGGTGGAGCTGGCCCGCGACCCGGTCGACCGCGCGGTGCACGCGCTGCGCGGGCCCGGCTTCGCCGGGGTGCAGTTCCACCCCGAGTCGGTGCTCAGCCGCGACGGCCTGGCGGTCCTGGCCGATCTGCTGGGCCACCTGCTGTCGGTGCCGCCGGGCCGGTCCCCGGCCGTGGCCCGCGCCGAGGGGTGAGGAGCGCGCCGGCCGCCGGAGGTCAGCCGGCGGCCAGGCCCCGCTTCAGCGCCGCGCCGATCTGCACCGCCCGCTTCGCGGTCAGCGCGGTGGCCGCCAGCGCCACGTGGTCCGGCGGGACCTCCCCGTTGTTGCTGGTGTGCGAGGCACCGTACGGGTTGCCGGCAACGAACTGGCTCGGGTCGGTGTAGCCGGGGGTGACGACGACGCCGCCCCAGTGGTAGAAGACGGTGAGCAGCGACAGCAGCGTCGACTCCTGCCCGCCGTGCGAGGTGGCCGTCGAGGTGAACGCCGAGTAGACCTTGTTCGCCAGCGCGCCGCGCGCCCACAGCGGGCCGGTGGTGTCGATGAACTGCTTGAGCTGGGCGGCGACCATGCCGTAGCGGGTGGGCGACCCGAGGATCACCACGTCGGCCCAGGACAGGTCGTCCGGCTCGGCCTCCATGACGTCCTGGGTTTCGAGGCGGTGCGCCTGCCAGCCCGAGTTGGACCGGATCGCCTCGTCGGGTGCCAGCTCGCGCACCTTGCGCAGCCGGACCTCCGCGCCGGCCTCGCCGGCGGCCTCGCACGCGGACTGCGCCATCTGATAGGTGATGCCGGTCGCGCTGTAGTAGATCACCGCGACCTTGATCTGGCCCTCCATCGGGTCCTCCTCGTTCTCCGGTCAGCTCCCGCGACTACCCGTTGCTTGCGGCGTCAAACGTCGACCGGTGAACGTGGTGGACCGCCCGGGTCCGCCGGGCGATAGCCTGGTGCGGTGATCCTGCCCCTGCCCGACGGCGAGTTCCAGGCGTACCTGTTCGACTGCGACGGCACCATCGTCGACTCGATGCCCCAGCACCACACGGCGTGGCGGCGGGCCCTCGGCGAGTGGGGCTGCGACCTGCCCGAGGACCTCTTCTACGCCTGGGCCGGGCGGCCGGTGGCCGACATCGTCGCCGACCTCAACGACCGGCACGGCCTGGCGATGCCGGTGGAGGCCGTCGCCGCCCGCCGGGAGGCGCTCTACCAGGAGCTCCTGCCGACGGCGACCGGCGTGCCCGGGGTGCTGCGGCACATCCACGACGCCCACGGGCGGGTGCCCTTCGCGGTGGTCTCCGGCAGCACGCGGGAGTCGGTCACGGCGTCCCTCGGCGCGCTCGGCATCCTCGACCGGTTCGACACGTTCGTCTGCGCCGGCGACTACGCCCGGCCCAAGCCCGACCCGGAGGCGTTCCTGCTCGCCGCCCGGCTGCTGGGCGTGCCGCCGGCGGCCTGCCTGGTCTTCGAGGACGCCGACCTGGGCATCCAGGCCGCCACCGCCGCCGGCATGGCCTCGGTGCGCGTCCCGCAGCCCCGGCGGGGCTGACCCCGCCCGCGGCGGCTCGCTCAAGTTTTGCGCAAGTTCCACGGCCGGTCGGCCCCGGCCGGGCCGCCGAGCGCCATCCTGATCGCACCGGCTCCGGCGGCCCGTGCCGCCGCCGGTGTGCCGGTCGACCTGAACGGGGGATCGCGCTCCGTCGGCAACGAGGCCGGCGTAGCGCGATCAGGGGGCCGACGTGTCCGGCGGAACAGGCCGACGCGCCCGCGGACCAAGGGCCCGGGTGGTCAGCGGACCAGGGCGTCCAGCAGCCGGTCGAGTTCCGCCGCCGGGTCGACGGTCAGCCCGGTGTGCACCGGCCCGGTCTGGATCATCGTGCTGCGCGGGGCCGCCAGCCAGCGGAACCGCTCGCCCCGCCGCATCCGCCCCGACGGGCCCTCGCCGACGCACGTCCGGTCCCAGGAGCCCAGCGCCGCCGCCACCTCGGCGAGGTCCACGTCCGGCGCGAGCGCCCGGACCCGGTCGGCGTCGAGATGGGTACGCGCCGCGAGGAAGTCCCGCCCCTGGCAGTAGAGGATCACCCCGACGTTGATCCGTTCGCCGCGCTCGACCCGGGGCACCAGCCGGATCACCGCGTACTCGAAGGGTTCTCTCACGCGGCGCTCCCCTGCGGCAGCCAGTCGGCGGTGCGCGCCACCCGGCGGGCGAGGTGGTCGGCGTACGCGGCGCGGGCCGCGTCGGCGGAGTCGAAGTCGGGCCCGGCCAGCCAGGCGTCCGGCACCAGCGCCAGCACCTCGGCGAGCAGCCCGGGGGTGACCCGGGGCGCGAGGTCGGCGTCGGCCTCGGCCAGCCGGCTCGCGTAGGGGGCGAGCACGTGGTCGTCGGCCCGGTACGCCCGGCGCACGGCCGCCTCGGCGCGCGGCCAGTTGTGGTGGAAGTAGAGGCAGGCGCCGTGGTCGATCAGCCACAGCTCGCGGTGCCAGATCAGCAGGTTGGGGTTGCGCCAGCTGCGGTCGACGTTCTCGGTGAACGCGTCGAACCAGAGCACCCGGGAGGCCAGGGCGGGGTCGACCGGGTGCGCCACCGGGTCGTAGCCCAGCGCGCCGGGCAGGAAGTCCATCCCCAGGTTCGGCCCGCCGCTGCCGCGCAGCAGCTCCTGCACCTCCTGGTCGGGCTCGGCCCGGCCGATGACCGGGTCGATGTCCAGCACCACCAGTCGGGGCACCGCGAGCCCGAGCCGGCGGGCCAGCTCACCGCAGATCACCTCGGCGACCAGCGCCTTCGGCCCCTGCCCCGCGCCGGAGAACTTCGCCACGTACGTGCCCAGGTCGTCGGCCTCGACCACACCGGGCAGCGAGCCGCCCTCGCGCAGCGGGGTGACGTACCGGATTCCGGTGACCTGACGGAGCACGAGGCCCACCCTAGCCGGAACCCCTGCGCCGCCCGCGCGGGCCGCCGCCGGCGCTCCTATCCACGGCCGGGCCGCGGAATGCTTCCGGAGCGGCTCGGGTAGCCACGTCGTGACCCACGAGAGGAAGGACGAGCCAATGCGACTGACCGAGCAGCAGATCCGCTCGCTGTACGGGCAGGACGTCCAGGACCGCTCGGGTGCGAAGATCGGCAGCGTGGGCCAGGTGTGGGCCGACGCCGCCGGCGAGCCGACCTGGGTCAGCGTCGCCACCGGGGTGATGGGCCACCACGAGTCGATGGCCCCGCTCCAGTCGGCCCGGATGCAGCAGGACAAGCTGAGCCTGCCGTACGACAAGGCGACCGTGCGCGGCGCGCCCAGCGTCGAGTCGGGCACCGACGAGCCGCTGGACGCCCAGCAGCTCACCCAGCTCTACGCGCACTACCAGCTTCAGCCGCCCACCCCGCCGGCCCCGCCGCGCCAGCAGGCCGCCGGCTACCCGCGGGGGCCGGAGCTGACCCGCTCCGAGGAGCGGCTGCTGGTGGGCACCGAGAGCGAGCCGGCCGGAACCGCGCGGCTACGCAAGCACGTCGTCGACGAGGACGTGCACACCACCGTCCCCGTCGAGCACGACGAGGTGCGCGTCGAGCGCGAGCCGATCGCACCGGGCGACCGGCGGGCGCGGTCCGAGATCGGCGACGAGCAGCAGGAGCTGCGGCTGCGCGCCGAGCACCCGGTGGTCAGCAAGGAACAGGTCCCCGTCGAGCGGGTCCGGCTGACCAAGGACGAGGTCGTCGAGGACCAGCCCGTCGACGAGCGGCTGCGCCGCGAGCAGGTGGAGGCGGACGTCCCGCAGTCGGCCCGTTCCCGCCGCTGACGTGACGCCCCGGCGGTGACCCTTTGCCGGACGGCGTGACCCCGGGCGGGTGGATCCCTGGTGATCCGCCCGCCCGGTCGCGTGTCCGGCGGGTGTCGGTGACCGGTTCTATGCTGACCGTCGAGGTGGACGGAAGGCGGCGTGAGACGTGGCGACGAGAGGTGTGCGGAAACCGGCGGGCGGTGTGCGGCAGCAGGCGGGCGGCGCGGGGGAACCGGCGGGCGGCGGGCGGCGGCAGGCTCCCGGCGCGAAAGCACCGGTTGGCGCGGCTGAGCTGACCGGCGCGGAGGCGCTCGCGCTGCGGATGACCGCCCTGCTGCTGCGCCCCCACCCCACGGCCCGCCCCAAGGACGTGGCCGGGGTCGTCGAGTGGTTCGGCGCGATGCAGGCGCAGGACGCGGCGAGCGGCCTGTGGTCGCTCGGCCTGCGGCTGCCCGGCTGGACGCAGGCCGACGTGCAGGAGGCCCTGGAGCGGCGGGAGGCGCTGCGCACCTGGCCGATGCGGGGCACCGTGCACCTCGTGCCCTCCCGCGACGCCCGCTGGATGCTGGACGTCACCGGCGTGCGCACCCTGGCCGCCGCCGGGCCCCGCCGGGCGGTCCTCGGGCTCAGCCTGGCGGAGGCCGACCGGGCCGCCGACGTGCTCGGCGAGGCGCTGGCCGGCGGGACACGGATGACCCGGTCGCAGTGCCAGGCCACCCTCAACGCGGCCGGCATCGACACCACCGGCCAGCGCGGCTACCACCTGTTGTGGTACGCGGCCCAGAAGGGCGTCACCTGCATCGCCCCGCACGTCGGCACGGAGCAGACGTTCGCGCTGCTCGACGAGTGGGTGCCCGACCCGCACCGCCCCGACCGCGACGAGGCCCTCGGCATCCTCGCCCTGCGCTACTTCCGCAGCCACGGCCCCACCACCCGGCAGGACTTCGCCGGCTGGACGGGCCTGACCGCCACCGACGCGAAGCGGGGCATCGCCGCCGCCGGTGACGCGCTCACCAGCGTGACGGTCGACGGCGTCGAGGCGGTGGCCGACGCGGCCCTGCTCGACGCGCCCCGCACCCCGGTCGACGACGTGCACGCCCTGCCCGGCTTCGACGAATACCTGCTGGGCTTCAAGGACCGGTCGCTGATGGTCGCCCCGGAGCACAAGCAGGCGATCATCCCCGGCGGCAACGGGGTGTTCCAGTCGACGGTGGTGCGCGGCGGCCGGGTGGCCGGCACCTGGAAGCGGACGCTGGGCAAGACGAAGGTCAAGGTGGCGGTGCGCCCGCTGGTCGACCTCGACGCCGCCACCCGGGAGCGGGTGGACGCGGCGCTGGCGGCGTACGCGGCGTTCGTCGGGCTCCCGCCGGCGGTGGAGTGGGCCTGACCGGCCGCCCGTTCTCACACCGAACGTTGGCCGGTCGTGGTGCAGTCGCGTCGGCGTGTCGTGTCCCGGAGCCAGCCACCCTTGCGACGCGGTTCCTCCTCCGCGCGTCGCTGAGCGGGCGCGGCGGGACGGGTGGCGTGTGGGAGAGCGCCGCAGCGCCCGTGTGCGCCCCGCCCGTAGCGCACGGGCCGGCAGCGGAATCGCTGCCGGCCCGGTCTCCGCGCGTGGTCAGTCGGCCAGCGCCCCGGACGACCGCCCCTCGTGCAGGGTCAGGTTCCGGCCCGTGGACGGGTCGAACAGGTGGATCTTCTCCAGGTTGAACCAGACCCGGCGGTCCTCGCCCTCGCGTACGGTCGACTCGGCCGACAGCCGGGTGACCAGGCTGGCCCCGCCGCCGCTGAAGTCGGCCCCGGCGTCGGCGGCCAGCTCCTCCAGCTCGGCGGCGCTGGCCCGCTCCCCCTCCAGCGTGAAGTAGACGTACTTGTCGGAGCCCATCGACTCGACGATGTCGACCGGCGCGGTGAACTCGGCGCCCCGGCGGCGGGTGTCGTCGTCGACCAGCTCGGCGTCCTCGAAGTGCTCGGGGCGGATGCCGAGGATCAGCTCACGCGGGGCGTCGCCGGCCTCCAGCTCGCGGCGGATCCGGTCGCCGATCGGCACGTCGCCGATCGCGGTGCGCAGCTTCCCGTCGTCGACGGCGGCGTGCAGGAAGTTCATCGACGGGGAGCCGATGAAGCCGGCGACGAAGAGGTTGCGCGGGTGGTCGTAGAGCTCCTGCGGCGGCCCGACCTGCTGGATCGCGCCGCCCCGCATGATCACCACCCGGTCGCCGAGGGTCATCGCCTCGGTCTGGTCGTGGGTGACGTAGACGGTGGTGGTGCCGAGTTGCTTCTGCAACCGGGACACGACCGTGCGCATCTGCACCCGCAGCTTCGCGTCGAGGTTGGACAGCGGCTCGTCCATCAGGAACGCCTTGGGCTGGCGGACGATCGCCCGGCCCATCGCCACCCGCTGCCGCTGGCCCCCGGAGAGGTTGGCCGGCTTGCGGTCCAGCAGCGGGGTCAGCTCCAGCACCTTGGCCGCCTCCTCGACCTTGGAGTCGATCGTCTCCTTGTCGAGCTTGGCGAGCTTGAGCGGGAACGCCATGTTCTCCCGGACGGTCATGTTGGGGTAGAGCGCGTACGACTGGAACACCATCGCGATGTCCCGGTCCCGGGGGGCCTTGTCGTTGACCCGCTGGCCGCCGATGCGCAGCTCACCGGAGCTGATGTCCTCCAGCCCGGCGATCATGTTGAGGGTGGTGGACTTCCCGCAGCCGGAGGGGCCGACCAGGATGACGAACTCGCCGTCGGCGATCTCCAGGTCGACGTCCTGCACCGCCACGGTCCCGTCGGGGAACGACTTGCTCACCTTGTCCAGCACGATGTCAGCCATCACTACACCACCTATCCCTTGACTGCGCCGGAGGTCAGGCCGGAGACGATGCGGCGCTGGAAGAAGAGCACGAACGCGATGATCGGCACGGTGATCACCACGGCGGCGGCGCAGATGGCCCCGGTGGGGTCCTCGAACTGCGACTCGCCGGTGAAGAACGACAGCGCCACCGGCACCGTGCGGGCCCGCTCGGTGGAGGTGAGCGTGATGGCGAACAGGAAGTCGTTCCAGCAGAAGATGAAGACCAGGATCGCCGTGGTGAACAGCCCCGGTGCGGCCAGCGGGGCGATGACCCGCCGGAACGCCTGGCCCTGGGTGGCGCCGTCCATCTTCGCCGCCTTCTCCAGGTCCCACGGGATCTGCTTGAAGAACGCCGACAGCGTGTAGATCGCCAGCGGCAGGGCGAAGGTGATGTACGGCAGGATCAGCCCCGGCCAGGTGTCGAAGAGCCCGAGCTGCCGCTCGATCTCGAACAACGGCGACACCAGCGACACCTGCGGGAACATCGCGATCAGCAGGGAGACGCCGACGAGCAGCTTCTTGCCGGGGAAGTCCAGCCGGGAGATCGCGTACGCGGCCATGGCGCCGAGCACCACGGCGACCAGCGTGGCGATCAGGGCGATGCCGATCGAGTTGACCAGCGCGCGGACGAACTGGTCGGTGTCGAAGATCGACCGGTAGTTGTCCAGCGTCCACTCCCGGGGCCAGAACCTGCCGTCGGTGAGGGTGGCCGGGGTCTTGAACGACAGCGAGGCGATCCAGAGCACCGGGACCAGCGCGAAGACGACGACGATGACGTCCAGCAGGCCCCAGCGCAGCTTCGCCCGCGTGGTGGTGTCGGCCATGTCAGCGCCTCTCCCCGTCGTCGCTGCCGGGGGCAGCGGTGCCGAACAGCTTCACGAAGACGAACGCGATGACCGCCACCGTGAGGAAGATCAGCACGGACATCGTGGACCCGATGCCGAGGTTGAGGCCCCGGATCAGGTTGTTGTAGGCCAGCATCGACACCGAGGAGGTCTCGTTGCCGCCGGCGGTGAGCACGTAGATGTTGTCGAAGACCCGGAACGCGTCGAGCGTGCGGAACAGCAGGGCGACCAGGATCGCCGGCTTCATCACCGGCAGCATGACCTTGGTGAACCGCTGCCACGCGGTCGCGCCGTCGGTGGACGCCGCCTTGAGCAGGTCCTCCGGCACCAGGGCCAGGCCGGCCATCAGCAGCAGCGCCATGAACGGGGTGGTCTTCCAGATCTCCGCGAGCATGATGATCGCCAGGGAGCTGGCCCGCTCGGTCAGCGGCGCGCCGTCGCCGAACAGGTTGGCCAGGTAGCCGGTGCCCGGCGTCCACGCGTACCGCCAGGAGAACGCGGCGACGACCGTGACGATCCCGTACGGGATGAGCGCGGCGGTGCGCACGATGCCCCGACCGACCAGCGTCCGGTGCATGATCAGCGCCAGCCCCATGCCGAGGACCAGCTCGACGGCTACGGTGACGACGGTGATCAGCATGGTGACCCCGAACGCCGTCCACCAGAACTCGTTGGTCAGCACGGTCGCGTAGTTCTCCAGCCCGACGAACTTCCGCTCGTCGGGGAAGCGCAGGTCGTAACGCTGCAACGACAGCCAGATCGAGTAGCCGATCGGGTAGGCGGTGACCAGCACCATGACCAGCGCGGCCGGGGCGCAGAGCAGCCAGCCGAGCTTCCGTTCGGCCCGCTTGTTCTCGCTCAGCGGGGCCGTGGCCCGCCGGCCGGCCCGCTGGGCGGGGACCGGGGCGCGCCGGCCGGCGGTGTCGGCCTCGTCGGCCGCGACCGGGGTGGCGTTGACGCTCACGGCAGCACCCCCTTCGATTCGAGGGCGTCGGCGATGGCGTCGCGCAGCTCGTCGGCGGTCTGCTCGGGGCGGATCGCCGACGGCGGCGACAGGATCGCCGACATCACCGTGGAGATGCTCTGGTAGGCCGGGGTCAGCGGGCGCGTCGCCGGCTCCTTCAGCTCCTCCAGGATGGTCTCCTTCATCGGGTACGCCTCGGCCATCTCCGGGTCGTCGTAGACCCGCTCGATGGTGGGCGGCACGCCGTCGTTGACGGCGGAGAACTTCTGGTTCTTCGCGTTGCGCAGGCACTTGGCGGCCTCGAAGGACTCCGCCGGGTGCGTCGAGTACGCGCTGACGGCCAGGTTGACGCCGCCGATGGTGACCTTGCTGGGGGTGTCGGCGTCGATCCCCGGGATGCGCGCCCACCTGACCTTCTTTGCCAGCTCCGGGTCGGCCTCCTGCAGCGCCGGGTAGACGAAGGGCCAGTTGACCTGGAACGCGCCCTTGCCGGACTGGAACTCCAGCCGGACCGGGTCCTCGGTGGCGTTGCTGAACGACGGCGACGTCACGCCGGACGTGGCGAAGCGCCGGAGCTGGTCGAGCGCGGTGACGGTGCCGGCGTCCATGACCGCCTGCTTGCCGTCGGCGCTGAGGATCTTGCCACCCGCGCTCTCGGCGAGGGTGTTGTAGAGGACGACGAGGCCCTCGTACTGGGCGCCCATGGTGAGCACCTGGTACGGCTTGCCCTGCGCCTTCAGGTCCTGGGCCTGCCTGATCATGTCGTCCCAGGTCTTCGGGGCGTCCGACACCAGGTCGGTGCGGTACCACAGGAGCTGGACGTTGGTGTTCTTCGGCGCCCCGTACAGCTTGTCCTGGTAGCGGGCGGTGTCCAGCGGCCCGGCGAGGGTGCCCTCCTCCACCTCGGCCCGGTCCGGCCCGGTCCACTCCCGGATCCAGTCGGCGCTGGCGAACTCCTGCGTCCAGGTGACGTCGAGGCCGAGCACGTCCATCCCGGTGTCCCCGGCGGCGAGCCGGCGGACCAGCTGCACCCGCTGGTCGTCGGCCTGGCGCGGCAGCACCCGGTAGGCGATGCGGTAGCGCCCCTGCGCCTGGGCGTTGCAGTCGTCGACGACCTTCTGCAGGTTCTGCTCGGGCGGGTAGTACAGGTTGATGGTGGGCGTGCCGCCGTCGCCGCCGGAGCCGCACGCGGCCAGCGGCGCGACCAGCGCGAGCGCGGTGGCGGCCGCCGCCGCCCGGGCGGCGGGTCGGCGCCGATGTCGGGCCGGATCTGTCATCGCCCTCCCCCTCTCTTCGGCGAAGAGCCGGGGAGGTCACCCGTGCCCCGGCGCACGGCGAGACGGTCGGGAGCGGACCGGACACCGGCCCACCCCGGGCGTTTCGTGCGGGCAACACTGCCCGACCTGCGAAGCCGCGAAACCTGGCGGCAACGCGCACGACCCACGATCGCCGTTCGTCCGGTTCGTCCCCCCGGTGACCGGCGGGCGACGGCACGAGGGCGGCGGGCGACGGAGGCCCGGCGCGACGGTGCGCTGCGGGGCGGGTCGGTGCGCCGTACGCTCGGCCGATGGACGCCACCTTCTTCTTCGACCCGGCCTGCCCGTGGACCTGGCGCACCTCGCGCTGGCTGGTGGCCGTGGCCGACGCCCGCGGCCTGGCCGTCGAGTGGCGGGCGTTCAGCCTGGCCATCCTCAACGGGGGTGACGTGCCGCCGCAGTTCGCCGAGGCGATGGCCGCCTCCGGCCGGGCGCTGCGGCTGGTGGAGGCGCTGCGCGCCGAGGGCCGCCACGACGACGCCGGCCGCTTCTACGCCGCGCTGGGCGGGCGCACCCACGACGCGGGCAACCCGCTGTCGGACAAGCTGGTGGACGACGCCGTCGCGGCGGCCGGGCTCGCCGCCGCCGCGCCGGCCCTCGACGACGACCGGTGGGACGAGGCGGTACGCAGGTCGCACGCCCTGGCGTACGGCTCGGCGGGGCCGGACATCGGCTCGCCGGTGCTGATGGTGCCCGGCGTGGAGCGCGGCCTGCACGGGCCGATCCTCACCGAGGTCCCCGGCACCGACGACGCGCTGACCGTGTGGGACGCGCTGCTGCCGCTGCTGCGGCTCCCGGCGTTCCACGAGATCAAGCGCGGCCGCCGCTGACGCCCCCGCCCGGGCCGATGCCCGGGTGACCCGGCCCGTCCGGCGCATCGGACACGTGCGCGGGGAGGCTACCGGGGGTCGGCCCGTTCGACTAGCGTTTGCCGGGAGTTCCCCCGGACTCAACTGCCAGCGCGTCGCCGTCGAAGTCGATACGCCTCCGGCCCATCCCCGCCTGCCCGAACGGTGGGTAATCGAGCGAACCCCCCGCTGCCGGTCCACCGGTTGGGCAGGATCGTTGACGACGAGGAGGTGCCGTCGTGCAGGACACCCGCGCTCTCGCCCTGACGTTCGAGGTGAGCGGCCTGCCCCCGGTGAAGACCGAAGCCCTGTCCATCTTCGCCGCCGGCCACCGGCAGGCGACGAGGGTCCGGGCCCTGCTCCTGGCGGCCTGCTCGGCGGCCCAGCGCACCGGCTGGACCCCGTTGGGCGGGCCGGTGGAGGTGGAGTTGACCCTGCGGTGTCCGCCGGGGCACCGCACCTCCGACGCCAGCACCCTGCTCGGCGGCATCTGCGCGGTGCTGCAGGACAAGAAGAGGGTCGCCACCATCGGCCTGACCCACCTCGGGGTCCTCGCCGACGTCGCCCTCTACACCGACGACCGGCAGATCCGCCGGCTGTCGTACCTGGAGGAACCGGCGGAGGAGTTCTCCTACCGGGTGCGGGTGGCCGCCGTGCCGGCAGTGGTTTGACCGACGTCCGCGGTGGGGTACCGCGGACGCCGACGAAGGGAGCGCCGATGTCGGAGCCACATGTCACGCTCGATCCGAGCGGGCTCGACCCCGTGCAGCAGAAGCTGCGGGGCCCGCTGGAGGATCAGCTGACCTCGGCCCTGCAGGCGGCCACGGGACGGGTCCGGTCGAGCTACGCGGGCGAGCCGGTCGAGCAGGTCTGCCAGCGGCTGCTGGACGAGACCCGGGCCGGGCTGCACCCCGACATCGCGGCCGGCTTCCAGCCGGACATGGACGAGTTCTGCCGGGTGGCCGTGGCGATCGTGCGCGGCGAGGTCTCCTGACCGCCGGCACGGTCAGGACCGGGTCCGCAACTCCCCGGTCCTGACCCACCAGCCGTCCGGTGTGGCAGCGGATCGCCGCCGGTGGGCGCGCGGGCGGGACACGCCGCCCACGCCAGGCCCACCGGCGGCGATGCGGCCCGCCTGCACTCAGCTCCACGGTGCGCCACCGCCGGACTTCGGCGCGTTCCCGGCTCACCCCGAGGAGCCGCGAACGCCGGGTCAGGTTAGGCAGCGCGGCCGGGGCGGTACAAGCCGTCCGGGCCGCCCACGGCGGCGTTTGCCGACCAGGCCGAAATCCGGCAGGAGGGCGTAACACGGGCAGCGGCGCGGGCGCTGTTCCCCCTCGGGAGCGGGTGCGTCCGGCGGGCCCGCGGTCGGCCCGGGCGCGGCCGGCCCCAAGCCCCGGTCGGGCCGGCGCGGGGCCAGGCCCGCGGCCTCGGTCGGGCGGCGACGCCGGGCGGCCGGGAGCCTCAGAAGTGCCGCAGCAGGTCGCCGAACGCGGCCAGCCGCAGCACCCCCGGGTCGGTCGGGTCGAGGTCGTCGTCCTCCAGCACCCAGGTGTTCTCGTTGGGGATGAACACCGCCCACATGCCGGCGGCCCGCGCCGGCAGGATGTCCGACTTCGGGGAGTTGCCGATCATCCAGGCGGCCCCCGGGTCGAAGCCGTGCTCCCCGACGAGCCACCGGTAGGTGTCGACGTTCTTCTCCCGCACGATGTGCGCGGCGTGGAAGTGGTGCAGCAGCCCGGACGCGTCGAGCTTGCGCTGCTGCTCCTCCCGGTCGCCCTTGGTGAGCAGCAGCAGGCGGTGCCGCTCGGCGAGCGCGTCGAGCGTCGCGGCCACCCCGGGCATCAGCTCGACCTGGTGGTTGACCAGCGCCTCGGCCAGGGCGTCGATCTCCCGGCGCTCCGCGGCGGAGGCGGGCCGCTGCCGCAGCCGCTCCAGGCACTCGCCCAGGCTGCGCAGGAAGACCTTGCTGCCGTAGCCGTGGACGGCCGCGTTGGCCCGTTCGATGTCGTCGAGGATGGCACGGATCTGCGCCCGGTCCAGCGTCGGATGGTCCAGCCAGCCGAGGAAGTCGTCGATGACCCGCTCGAAGACGACGTTGTTCTCCCACAGCGTGTCGTCGGCGTCGAAGACCAGCACCTGCGCGTCCCGCCGGCCCGACGTGTCCTGTCGCATGCCTCTCCCCTCCCCTTGGCCCGGGACACCGTACTGCCGCCGGCGCGGCGCGGGCACCCCGTTTCACGCCGGGTCGGCCCCCCGGCGGTGGCGCAGGGTGAGGATGAGGTCGGCGACCAGGGCCGTCCAGCCCGTCTGGTGCCACGCGCCCAGGCCCGCGCCGTTGTCGCCGTGGAAGTACTCCGGGAAGCTGATCAGGTCCCGCCAGTCGGGGTGGGTCTGGAAGAGCTGGGCGGCGCCGTAGATGGGCCGCCGCCCCCAGCCGTCCCGGGTGAACAGCGAGATCAGCCGGGTGGAGAGGTCGTCGGCGATCTCGTCGAGGGTCCGCTTCACCCCCGAGCGGGTCGGGTACTCCACCTGGAGGTCGTCGCCGAAGAACGCCGCGTAGTCGCGCAGGGCGCTGATCAGCAGAAAGTTCGTCGGCATCCAGATCGGGCCGCGCCAGTTGGAGTTGCCGCCGAACAGGCCGCTGGTCGACTCGGCCGGCTCGTAGCCGACGCTGAACTCCTGGCCGCCGAGGGTGACGGCGAACGGCTTGTCCAGGTGGGCCCGGCTGAGCGTGCGCAGGCCGTACTCGGAGAGGAACTCCTCGGTGTCGAGCATCCGCGCCAGCAGCCGGACGATCTTCTCCGGGCCGACCATGGTCAGCAGCCGCTGCTGGCGGCCGTCCGGGCCGATGCGGCGGGCGCCGATCACGTCGGCGTACTCGGGGCGGTGGGTCAGGAACCAGCGCAGGCGGGCCCCCAGCTCGGGCAGCCGGCGCAGCGTACGCGCGGTGAGCCGGGTGGTCGCCGCCAGCGGCAGCAGCCCCACCACCGAGCGGACCTTCAGCGGCACCTGGCTGCCGTCGGCCAGCCGCAGCACGTCGTAGAAGAACGCGTCCTCGTCGTCCCAGAGCCCCTGGTCGTACGCGGCGGCGGCGATGTAGGCGAAGTGCTCGAAGAACTTGGTGGCCGTGTCGACCCAGGTGCGGTCCTGCTCGGCGAGCACGACGGCGATGTCGAGCAGGTTGAGCGCGTACATGGCCATCCAGCCCGTGCCGTCGGACTGCTCCAGCGTGCCGGCCACCGGCAGCGCCGCCGAGCGGTCGAACGGGCCGACGTTGTCCAGCCCGAGGAAGCCGCCCTCGAAGACGTTGTTGCCGCCGGTGTCCTTGCGGTTGACCCACCAGGTGAAGTTGAGCAGCAGCTTGTGCATGACGCGGGCCAGGAACTCGTGGTCGCGGGAGCCGTCGATCTCGAAGACCTTCAGCGCGGCCCAGGCGTGCACGGGCGGGTTCACGTCGCCGAACGCCCACTCGTACGCCGGGATCTGCCCGTTGGGGTGCAGGTACCACTCGCGGAGCAGGAGCAGCACCTGCGACTTGGCGAACCCGGGGTCGACGCGGGCGATGCTGACGCAGTGGAAGGCCAGGTCCCAGGCCGCGTACCAGGGGTATTCCCACGGGTCCGGCATGGAGATCACGTCGAAGCTGGTCATGTGCCACCAGTGGCTGTTGCGCCCGTGCCGGCGGCCGGCGGGGGGCGTGGAGCCGGGGTCGCCCTCCAGCCACCGCTTCACGTCGAAGTGGTAGAACTGCTTGCCCCACATCAGCCCGGCGATGGCCTGCCGGGCGACGAGGGCCTCGTCGGCGGTGGCGGCGGCCGGGATGACGCCGTCGAAGAACCGGTTCGCCTCGGCGCGCCGCGCCCACACCACCGCGTCGAAGCCGGCCGCCAGGTCGGCGGCCGGCGGCGGCGTCCCACCGGGCGGCGGCGCGGTGCGGGTCAGCCGCAGCCGGATCTGCCGGTGCCCGCCGGCCGGCACGTCGAGGACGTAGTGCAGCGCCCCCTTGGTGCCCTCACGGTCGGGGTTGACCGTGGCCGCGCCGTTCACCACGTGGTCGTTGATGCCGTCCTTCGGGTACGGCGAGCGGCCGGGCAGCCCCCAGAGCCGCTCGGCGTTGGTGTCGTTGTCGCAGAGCAGCGGCACCGGGTCGCCGTCGCCCTCCAGCAGGATCTGGCCGAGCACCCAGTGCTCGCCGACGAGCCGGGCGCCGACGCCGGCCCCGGCGGCGGAGCCGACGAGCCGGGGCACCCGGTCCCCGCCGGGCAGGCCCCACGCCCACGTGTTGCGGAACCACAGCGACGGCAGCACGTGCAGCCGCTCGTCGGTGTCGCCCCGGTTGGCGACGGTCACCACGATGCACATGTCCGTCGGGGACGCCTTGGCGTAGTCGACGGTGACCGCCCAGTACCGGTCGTCGTCGAAGATCCCCGTGTCGACCAGCTCGTACTCGGTGTCGTCGCGGCCGCGCAGCGCGTTGACGGCGACCAGCTCGTCGTACGGGAAGGCGGCCTGCGGGTAGTGGTAGCGCCAGCGCATCCACGAGTGGGTGGGCGTGGAGTCCAGGTACCACCAGTATTCCTTGGCGTCCTCGCCGTGGTTGCCGCCGTCGCCGCCGAGGCCGAACATCCGTTCCTTGAGGATCGGGTCGCGGCCGTTCCACAGGGCGAGGGCGAAGCAGAACGTCTGTCGGTCGTCGCACACGCCCGCCATGCCGTCCTCGCTCCAGCGGTAGGCTCTGGACCGCGCGTGGTCGTGGGGGAAGTAGTCCCACGCCGTGCCGTGCTCGCTGTAGTCCTCCCGTACCGTCCCCCACGCCCGCTCGGACAGATAGGGACCCCATGCGCGCCAGTCCTGCTCCCCGGAGTCGGCCTGGGCGAGCCGGAGCCGTTCGGCGTCGGGTGCGGGCGCATGGGAGGGAGGCGCGTCGGTGATCACGTGCCTATCTTCGGTGCCGCCGGGGTACTTCACCACAGCGGCCATTCTCGTCGTGGCGTGTTACACCTCGCCGCCGCTGGAGGAAAGTTGATCGACATTCGTTTCGGTCCGCAGGTGTGCGGGGAGCTGACGGGTGGGGCCACCAGGGAGTGGTTGGTCCCGGACGGCCTGGGTGGCTACGCCATGGGCACCGTGAGCGGGCTGCGCACGCGCCGCTACCACGGGTTGCTGGTGGTCGCCGGCCACACCCCGGCGTCCCGGAACGTGGGACTGGTGAGTCTCGATCCGGCGGTCGTCCTCCCCTCCGGGGCGCGGCTGCGCCTCGGCGCGCACGAGTGGTCCTCCGGCGACGTCGACCCGCGCGGCTTCGAACTGTTGGAGCGCTTCGACCTCGCCGACGGGTTGCCGCGCTGGCGGTGGCGGATCGGCGACGTGGTCATCGAGCGCGAGCTGGCCATGGCGTACGGGCGCTCGTGCGTGGCGGTGGTGCACCGGCTGGTGTCCGGCGGCCCGGTCCGGCTCGACCTGTCGGCGGCCTGCACCTGGCGCGACGCGCACGGCGAGCGGCGCGCCGACGGCCCCGCGCCCCGGGTCGAGCCGGTGGACGGCGGCGCGGTGGTGGAGGGCGCGTTCCGCCTCGCCGGGCCGGACTGGACCCCCGAGGGGCAGTGGTGGCTCGGGGTGCACCACCGCGAGGAGGCGGCCCGGGGCCTGCACCCGGACGACGACGTCTGGCACGCCGGGCGGTTCTCCGGCGCGCTGGAGCGCCCCGGCGACACGGTGTCGGTGCTGGCCTGGGCGGGCGACCTGGCCGCCACGCCGCCCCCGGCGGAGGAGGTCGTCGCGGCGGCGCGGCGGCGCAACCGGCAGGTGGTGGCGCGGGCCGAGCCGGCGGACGCGGTCGAGGCCACCCTCGCGCTGGCCGCCGACGCGTTCGTCGTGCGCACCGCCGCCGGCCCGGACGTGGTCGCCGGCTACCCGTGGTTCGGCGCGTGGTCGCGGGACACCATGACCTCGTACGAGGGGTTGTTCCTGTGCGCGAACCGGGCCGACGAGGGCCGGGAGCTGCTGCGGGCGTACGCGGCGACGCTGTCGGAGGGGATGCTCGCCAACACGGCCGACACGGGGCGGGTCGAATACAACACGGTCGACGCCGCCCTGTGGTTCCTGCACGCGGTGAGCCGGCACGTCACCGTCACCGGCGACACCGACCTCGGCGACGAGCTGCTGCCGGCGCTGCGCGGGATCGTCGACGCGTACCTGGCCGGCACCCGGTACGGCATCGCCGTCGACCCGGCCGACGGCCTGGTCACCCAGGGCGGCACCCCGGGCACGGCGCTGACCTGGATGGACGCCCGGGTGTACGGGGTGCCGGTCACCCCCCGCACGGGCAAGCCGGTGGAGATCAACGCGCTGTGGGTCAACGGGCTCGCGGGGCTCGCCGAGCTGACGGAGCTGGCCGGCGGCGACGCCGCCGAGCTGTGGCGGCTGCACGCCCGGGCCACCGCGTCGTTCGCCGCGCGGTTCCCGTCCCCGGTCGGCTGGCTGCACGACGTGGTGGACGCGCCCGCGCCGGCGTACCCGCTGGGCGGCGCGCCGTTCCACGACGACGACCTGCTGCGCCCCAACCAGCTGCTGGCCTGGTCGCTGCCGTACGCGCCGCTGGAGCCGGACGAGCCGACGCTGCGCCGGGTCGCCGCCGGGCTGCTCACGCCGCTGGGCCCGCGCAGCCTCGCCCCCGACCAGCCCGGCTACACCGGCCGGCACCGGGGCGGGCCGGCCGAGCGCGACGGCGGCTACCACCAGGGCACGGTGTGGCCGTGGCTGCTCGGGCCGTACGTGGACGCGGCCCGCCGGGCGAAGCTGCCGGTGGACGACCTGTTCGTCGGCGTGGAGGCCCACCTGACCGAGCACGGGCTGGGGTCGGTCAGCGAGACGGCCGACGGCGCGGCCCCGCACGCGGCGACGGGCTGCCCGTTCCAGGCGTGGTCGGTGGCGGAGGTGCTACGCGCCCGGCGGGTGCGCCGGTAGGCCCTTCCGGGTCCGCCGGTAGCGCTTTACATCCCGGCAACGGCGACGTCTCCGCTGGTTATCCGGCCCGGTGCAGGATGGGCCCGAGATCCAGGGCTGGTCGGCGGCATCCGTTTTCCACGGGTGCGGCCGGCCCGCGCGCCGGAGACAATTCCAAGGGGGCCGCATGTCACCTGACGCCGAAGTGATCGACATCAACCCGGCCCGGCACCAGCGGGTGCTCATCCTCTCCTGGGAATACCCGCCGGTGCTCGTCGGCGGCCTCGGCCGCCACGTGCACGCCCTCTCCGTCGCCCTCGCCGCCGCCGGCCACGAGGTCACCGTCGTCACCCGCCACGCCGACGGCGCACCCCTGGAGGAGTACGCCGACGGCGTCCGCGTCCTGCGCGCCGCCGAGGACCCCGTCGCCTTCCCCCTGGCCACCGGCAGCCTCCTGGCCTGGACCATGGCCTTCAACCACACCCTCACCCGCGCCGCCCTGCGCGCCACCGAATCCGGCTCATACGACGTCATCCACGCCCACGACTGGCTCGTCGCGCACACCGCGATCACCCTCGCCGAGCACCTGGACCTGCCGCTGGTGACCACGATCCACGCGACGGAGGCGGGCCGGCACCAGGGCTGGCTGCCGGAGGAGATGAACCGCACCATCCACGGCGTCGAGCACTGGATCAGCGGCGAGTCGACCCGGGTGATCGCCTGCTCCGGCTACATGCGTGACCAGATCGGCCGCCTGTTCGACGTGCCGGCCGCCCGGGTCGACGTGGTGGCCAACGGGGTGGACGACCGGGTCTGGCGGGCCCGGCCCCGGGCGGTCGCCTCGGCGCGGGCCCGGTTCGCCGGTGACGGTCCCCTGGTCGGGTACGCGGGCCGGCTCGTCTACGAGAAGGGCGTGCAGCACCTGATGCACGCCGTGCCGTACCTGCGCGAGCGGCACCCGGGGCTGCGGGTGGTGATCGCCGGCGACGGCCCGTACCGGCAGGAGCTGGTGGAGCAGGCGCACCGGCTGCACCTGGGCGACACGGTGCGCTTCGCCGGCTTCCTGGACTCCACCCAGCTCCCGGCCATGCTGGCCGCCACCGACGCGACCGTGGTGCCGAGCCTCTACGAGCCGTTCGGCATGGTCGCCCTGGAGGCCGCCGCGGCCGGCGCGCCCCTGGCCGTCGCCTCGACGGGCGGGCTCGCCGAGATCGTCGAGCCCGGGGTCACCGGGGTGACGTTCCCGCACAGCGACCCCGACGCGCTGGCGGGCGCGGTCGACCGGCTCATCGGCGACGAGGTCTTCGCCCGTCGGGTGGCCCGCCGGGCGCGCACGATGGTCAGCGAGCGGTACGGCTGGGCGACCATCGCCGCCCACACCGCGAGCAGCTACGCCGCCGCCCGCCGCGAGCACGGTTCGTTCCAGGCCCGGCGGGCGGCGAGCCGGCTGGGCGCGGGTCGACCCCGGATCGCCATCCCGGAGGGGAACCTGCTGGCGGCCGGGCACGCGGCCTGCTGACGGGTTGCCGACCTGTCGTCCGATTGGTCCCTGCCGATCCGCTGGCTATGGTGTACGTCCGCCAGCGGTGAGGAGAACGGTGCAGCAGGTAGTGATCGGCGGCCGGTACCGCCTGCTCGACCTCGTGGGTCGCGGCGGCATGGGCAAGGTGTGGCGTGCCAGGGACGAGATGCTGCACCGCGACGTCGCGGTCAAGCAGGTCGTCCCGCCGGCCGTGCTGGCCGGCGACGAGCTCGACGAGTTGCGCCTGCGCACGCTGCGGGAGGCGCGCACGACGGCGCGGCTCAACCACCCCAACGTGGTCCGGGTCTACGACGTGGTGCCGGTCGACGGCGACCCGTGGTTGATCATGGAGTACGTGCCGTCCCGGTCGTTGCAGCACATCCTGGACACGTCCGGGCCGCTGCCGCCGCGGCGGGCCGCGGCGATCGGGCTGGCGCTGCTGGCCGCGCTGCGTGCCGCGCACCAGGCCGGCGTTCTGCACCGCGACGTCAAGCCGGCCAACGTGCTCGTCGCCCACGACGGGCGGGTGATGCTCACCGACTTCGGGCTCGCCGTCTTCGACGGCGGGGACGGGGTGATGACCCGGCCGGGGCTGGTGCTCGGCTCCCCGCAGTTCGTCGCCCCGGAGCGGGCCGCCGAGGGGATCTCCAGCGTGGAGGCCGACATGTGGTCGCTCGGCGCGACGCTGCACGCGGCCGTGGAGGGCAAGTCCCCGTACGCCCGCAGCACCGCGATGGCGACGCTGAGCGCCCTGGCCACCCGGCCGCCGGACCCGGCCCCGCACGCCGGGCCGCTGCGGCCGGTCCTGGTCGGCCTGCTGCGCCGGGACCCACGGCAGCGCATCGACCACGAGGAGACGCAGCGCCGCCTGGCCCAGGCCGCCGCGCCGGGCGCCGAGCCCTCGCCCGTCACCGTGGACCCACAGGCCACGATGGTTCCGCCGGACGCGGTCCCGCCGGACGGCCCGGCCGGGCCCGCCGAGGCGGACCGGCTGGTCGTGCCGGGCTGGTCGGCCGGGCCGCCGGGGCGGGACGCAACGGCGGGCCGGAGGCCGGCGGGGAGGGGCCCGGCGCGGGACGGGCCGACGCCGACCGCGCCGACGGACACCGCCGGCCCGGCCGCCCCGGTGTCGGCCGACGTCCCGTTCGTCATCGTGCCGGCCGGGCCGGCGGACGTCGCCGCGCCGGCCGGGCGGCGCTGGCCGCTGGTCGTGTCCGGCGTGGCGGTCACGCTGGTGGTCGCGCACCTCGTCGTGTTCGCGTTGTTCAGCCCCCACACCCGACGCGAGGCGACGCCACCGGCCACCCCGGGGGCCGCGCCGAGCCCGCCGACCTCCGGACCGATCGTGCCGCCGCTGCGCGCGGGTGTCGCGCCCCCGCCCTTCCCCTGCCTGCGGCCCTACCCGTTCGGCGAGCCACCCCCGACCGTCGCGCCGGCCCCGGACGAGCCGCTGCGCCCGCCGTCGGGCTGGTCCTGGTACGCCGACCCGGCCGGGTTCCGGCTCGCCCTGCCGCCCGGCTGGCGGCAGTACCGGGACGGGAACGCGGTCTGTTTCCAGGACCCGTCGGCCCGACGGATCCTGACCGTCTCCCCGGCGGACGACCCGGCCGCCGCCCCGCTGGAGCAGCTGCGCGCGAACGAGCGCCGGGCGAAGGAGGCGGGCGCCCTCCCCCGGTACGCGAAGATCCGGCTGGCGGAGGTGGCGGGCCGGGGGGCGGAGTGGGAGTGCACCTGGGACGCGCCGATGGGGGCGCGCCTGCGCGGGGCGCAGCTGATCCCGTTCGGCACCCGCTCGTGGTCGCTGGCCTGGAGCGGCCCCGAGGTGGAGTGGGACGCCGGCGCGGCCGAGCGGGAGACGATGCGGTCCACTTTCCGGGCCGGCGGCACGGCCTGAGCCGGCGGGGCCGCCCCACGCGCCCGGACCGCGACACCGTCCGGTGTGGACCGTCCAGGTGATTGCTCCCCGGCGGCGACTCTGCCAGAGTGGCGTAGTTTGTGGATCAAGACCCTGGGGAGGGCGAGGCGTCATGATGGGACCGTCCCACGCACTGTCGGGCGCGGCGGTGTGGCTGACCGGCTCCTGGGCGCTCGACCAGTTCGCCGACTACCACCAGTCGCCGCTGGCCCTCGCCGTCGGCACCGCGGTCTGCGCCGGTGGGGCGCTCTTCCCCGACCTCGACCTGTCGGGCAAGGTGACCCGCAACCAGGGCGGGGCCACGGTGGCCCGCACGTTCGGGGTGGTCAGCCTGTTCGTAGCCGAGGTGATGGAGAAGATCTCCCTCGGCGTCTACTACGCGACCAAGCTGAGCAAGGACCCGCGCCGCAACAACGGCCACCGCACCCTGACCCACACGATCCCGTTCACCGTGCTGGTCGGCTGGGGCACCACCGCGCTGTGCGCCGCGTACGGCAAGTGGGCCGTGGTGGGCATCCTGTTCTTCATGTTCGGGCTGGCCCTGCGCGGTCTGTTCGACCGGTGGGCGGAGCGCGCCGGCTGGGTGATCGTGACCCTGGCCTCGGCCGCCGCCGCCTGGTACACGTTCGCCAACCTGCCCGGCGACCGGGGGTATCCGCTGATCGGGCTGGCCGTCGGGGTGGGCTGCTTCGTGCACATCCTCGGCGACATGATCACGCGGGCCGGGGTGCCGATCCTGTGGCCGATCCCGATCAAGCGCCGGATGTGGACGATGGTCGGCCTGCCGAACAGCATCGCGCTGCGCACCGGCAGCAAGACCGAGGTGGTCGTGCTGCGCGGCGTGCTGACCGCGATCTCCGTGCTCGCGGCGGTGGGCCTGGTCGCCCCGTCGGTGCTGCGCAAGTTCAACATCGAGATCTGAGGCTCCGCCCGTCGCCGGGCCGACCCCGCCCCCCAGCGCGGCGCTGTGCCGCCCCCGGGCGCGGGTCGGCCCGGCGACCCATTTTTGTCATCGGCTATTGACGCCCTCGTAACACGTGTCCTACGGTCTGTCGAAACGCTTCGACTAACCGTTTCGACTAGGCGTTTCGACGCAGGTCGGGACCCCGCCCGCCGGGCCGCCGAGGGAGGTGCGCGATGGCCACGATGCACGACGTCGCCCGGCTCGCGCGGGTCTCCGTCAGCACGGTGTCGTACGTGCTGACCGGCGCGCGGCCCATCTCCCAGGCCACCCGGGACAAGGTCCGCGCCGCGATGGCGGAGCTGGACTACCAGCCGCACGCGATGGCCCGGGGGCTGGCCAGCCGGCGCAGCCGCATCCTCGGGCTGCTCCTGCCGATCGACGACCGCGGCCTGGGCGCCACCGAGACGGCCTTCGTCACCGGCGCCGCCTCGGCGGCCAGCGCGGCGGGCTACCACCTGGTGCTCTCCCCCGTCGACGCCGACGACCTCGACGGCCTGCGGCGGCTGGCCAGCCAGCGGATGCTCGACGGCGCGCTGCTGATGGAGGTGCAGCTCGACGACGACCGGGTGGCCGTGCTGCGGGAGGCGGGCGTGCCGCTGGTGCTCATCGGCCGCACCGGCGACACCACCGACCTGTCGTACGTCGACATCGACTTCGACCGCACCGTGCGCGACGCCGTCGCGCACCTCGTGGGTCTGGGCCACCGGCGGATCGTCTACGTCAACCACTCCGCCGCGACCATCGCCGAGGGCTACGGCCCCGCGCTGCGCACCCGCGACGCGTTCGCCGCGGCGATGGCCGAGCACGGCGTCGAGCCGCTGATGATCCCCGCCGAGGACAGCGCGGCCGGCGGGCGGGCGGCCCTGGCCACGGCGTTCGACCGGGCCCCCGACCTGACCGCCGTGCTCGCCATGAACGAGCGGGCCGTGTTCGGCATCCTCGGCGGGCTGGCCGGGCGGGGCCTCACCGTGCCCGACGACGTCTCGGTCGTCTCCATGGTCACCTCGCCGCAGGTCGCCGAGCTGGCCACCCCCGCGCTGACCGCGATGACGTCGCCCGGCTCGGCGCTGGGACGCATCGCGGTCGAGGCGCTGCTGCGCCACCTGGAGCTCGACAGCGCCCCGATCCACCAGGAGCTGCTGCCGTGCACGTTGGAGGTCCGCGGATCCAGCGGCCCTCCCGGTCGCCCGACTCCGGACACCACCGGCGAGGCCGACGCGGCCGACCCGGAGGCGTCGGGCACGACGAGCAAGAACACAGCCCGCCGCCGCGCTGCCACGCGACGACGGGCCTAGAGGAGTACCGGCTCGATACTCACGAGGAGAATGGTAATGCAACGATTCCGCACAGTCGTCGCGGCGGTGACCCTGGCCGTCGCCGCGGCGGCGTCCCTGACCGCCTGCGGTGACGACGCCGACGAGGGCGCCAGCGGCGCCAAGGTGCTCAAGCTCTGGCACTACGAGGGCGAGACCAGCGCCATGGGCGTGGCGTGGGACAAGGCGATCGAGGTCTTCAAGCAGGAGCACCCGGGCGTCGAGGTGCGCTTCGAGCGCAAGGCGTTCGAGCAGATCCAGCAGAACGCCGGGATGATCATCAACTCGTCCGAGGGCCCGGACGTGATGGAGTACAACAAGGGCAACGCCACCGCCGGCCTGCTGTCCAAGCAGGGCCTGCTCACCGATCTCACGGCCGAGGCGACCAAGCGGGGCTGGGACAAGACGCTCAGCCCGAGCCTGCAGACCACCGCCAAGTACGACGACAAGGGCGTGATGGGCTCCGGCAACTGGTACGGCGTGCCCAACTACGGCGAGTACGTGATGGTCTACTACAACAAGGACCTGTTCGACCGCAACGGCGTCAAGGTCCCGACGACGCTCGACGAGATGACCGCCGCGATGGACACGTTCGTCGCCAAGGGCATCACCCCGCTGGGCACCGCCGGCGCCGAGTACCCGGCCGGGCAGCTGTTCTACCAGCTCGCGCTCGCCAAGGCCGACCGGGCGTTCGTCGACAACTACCAGCTCTACAAGAACCCGGTCGACTTCAAGGCCGACCCGCTCAAGTACGGCGCGGACACGTTCGCCGAGTGGGTGAAGAAGGGCTACGTCGGCAAGGGCACCGCCAGCGCCAAGGCCGAGGACATGGGCACGGCGTTCATCGCCGGCAAGACCCCGATGATCGTCTCCGGGAGTTGGTGGTACGGCCGGTTCAAGGCCGAGATGAAGGCCAACTGGGACAGCTTCCTGTTCCCCGGCAACAAGCTGCACGCCGGCTCGTCCGGCAACATCTGGGTGGTCCCGGCGACCAGCAAGGCCAAGGACCTGGCGTACGACTTCATCGACATCACCATGCGCCCGGAGATCCAGGCCCTGATCGGCAACAACGGCGGCGTCCCGGTGTCGGCCGACCCGTCGAAGATCGCCGACCCGAAGGACAAGAAGCTGATCGAGAACTTCAACGCGATCAGCTCCACCGACGGCCTGGCCTTCTACCCGGACTGGCCGGTCCCCGGCTACTACGACGTGCTGGTCTCCGGCTTCCAGGGCCTGATCAACCAGTCGAAGTCCCCCGACCAGGTGCTCGACGCGATCGCCAAGCCGTACGACGAGGGCGTCGCGGAGATCAAGCGCGGCTGACGAGGACGCCCGGCGGGCGCGCCCTGCGCGACGCGCCCGCCGGCGCACCGGAGGGACCATCATGGCTGCATCCGACGCCCTCGTCACCCGACGCCGGGGCGACACCGACCCGAAGGGCCGCCGGGGCCCGCGCCGCCGCCGCGGCGACGCGGGGTACTGGCTCTACCTGCTGCCCGGCGCGGTGCTCTTCGCGCTGGTCATCGGCGGGCCGCTGCTGTTCACCGGCTATCTCTCGCTCACCCGCTGGTCCGGCATCGGCGACCCGACATTCGTCGGGCTGGAGAACTACCGGCGCCTGCTCGACGACACCGTCTTCTGGCAGTCGTTCCGCAACACCCTCGCCATGATCGTGGCGATGGTCGTGGTGCCCACCGTCGTCGGGCTGGTGCTCGCGGCGGTGCTGTTCGACACCATCGGCCGGCGCTTCAAGCCGCGCACCGCCAACGCGCTGCGGGCCGCGTTCTACCTGCCGCAGGTGCTGCCGGTCGTGGTGGCCGGCATCGTGTGGGGCTGGATCCTGCGCCCCGACGGGGCCCTCAACGGGCTGCTCGACGCCGTCGGGCTGGGCGCGCTGTCGCACGACTGGCTCGGCGACCCCGACACCGCCCTGCCGGCGGTCATGGGCGTGATGATCTGGGTGCAGATCGGCTACCCGGTGGTCGTGTTCATGGCCGCGCTGCAGCGGGTCGACCCCGAGTTGTACGAGGCGGCGGAGATCGACGGCGCGGGCTGGGCCCGCCGGTTCCGGGCGATCACCCTGCCGCAGATCCGGCCGGAGACGTTCGTCGTCGCCCTCACCTGCACCATCGCCGCGATGAAGGTGTTCGGGCCGATCTACGCGCTGACCCGGGGCGGCCCCGAGAACGCCACCAACGTGCCGTCGTACTTCGCGTACTACACGTTCTTCAAGAAACTCCAGGTCGGGTACGGGTCGGCGATCTCGACCGTGCTGACGCTGATCATCGTGGTGGTGGCGCTGCTGTTCATCCGCGCGCAGCACCGCGCCGAGCGACGGGACGGGAGCGCCTGATGTCCGTCACCCTCACCCCCACGAAGGCCCCCGCGAAGACCGGCCGGTCCGCCCGGGTGCCCGACCGGCACCACCGGGGCGTCGGCCGCTGGATCGTGCTGGCCGTGGTCACCGTCGGCGCGCTGGTCATGCTGGTGCCGTTCGTGTTCATGCTGCTCAACGCGTTCAAAGCGCCCGGGCAATACTCCACGGACGGGCCGCTGAGCTGGCCGTCGGAGTTCTACACCCAGGGCCTGCGCACCTACTGGACGCAGGTCGACTTCCCGCAGAAGCTGTGGAACTCCGCGCTCATCGCCGGCTCGGTCGCGGTGCTCGCGGTCGCCGTGTCGCTGCTCAACGCGTACGCGCTGGGCATCGGCCGGGTCCGGGGCCGGCTCTGGATCGTCGGGGCGTTCCTGCTGGCCAACATGCTGCCGCAGGAGTCCCTGGTCTACCCGCTCTACTACTTCGCCAAGGAGGTGGGCCTCTACAACACCCGACTCGTCGTGATCATCATCTTCACGGTCATCCAGAGCGCGTTCGGCACGTACCTGCTGGCCTCGGTGCTCGGCACGTTCCCCAAGAGCCTGCTGGAGGCGGCGGCGCTGGACGGGTCGGGCAAGTGGACGATCCTGTGGCGGGTCGTCCTGCCCAACGTCCGGCCCACCCTCGCCGTGCTGCTGGTCTTCTTCTTCATCTGGACCTGGAACGAGTTCCTCATCCCGCTGGTGATGCTCATCGACAACCAGACCCAGACCATCCCGGTGGCCCTCGCGTCGTTGCAGGGCGACCGGCTGATGGACGCCCCCACCACCAACGCCGGGGCCCTGATCAGCCTCGTCCCGGCGATCGTGTTCTTCCTCATCTTCCAGCGCACGCTGAGCCGCGGCATCACGGTAGGAGCCGAGAAGTGAAGTTCACCGACGGGTACTGGCAACTGCGTCCGGGGGTCACGGTGCTGCGCCCCGGCACAGTCGAATCGGTGGAGCCGGACGAACGCGGCTTCACCGTCTTCGCGCCGACCGGTCAGATCACCGGGCGGGGCGACACCCTCAACCGCCCGGTCGTCACCGTGCAGTTCTTCTCCCCCGCCCCCGGCGTGATCGGCGTGACCGTCGGGCACCACAGCGGAGGGCTGCCGAAGCAGCCGCGCTTCGCCCTCGCGGCCGGCGACGACCACCCCGTCGCCGTCGAGGTCACCGGCGTCAGCGCCGCCCTGACCACCGGCGAGCTGACCGCCCGCGTCACGCTGGTCGACCGGTGGCGGGTCGACTTCCTGCGCGGCGACCGCCTGGTCACCTCGTCCACCGAGCGCAGCGTCGGCGTCGTCACCGACGGCGAGGGCCGCCACTTCGTCCACGACCGGCTGGCGCTGGGCGTCGGGGAGACGATCTACGGCCTCGGCGAGCGGTTCGGCCCGTTCGTCAAGAACGGCCAGACCGTCGACATCTGGAACGCCGACGGCGGCACCGCCAGCGAGCAGGCGTACAAGAACGTGCCGTTCTATCTCAGCAGCGCCGGCTACGGCGTCTTCGTCGACCACCCCGAGCACGTGTCGTTCGAGGTCGGCTCGGAGGTCGTCTCGCAGGCCCAGTTCAGCGTCGAGGGGCAGTCGCTGACCTACTACCTGATCGACGGGCCCACCCCGAAGGACGTGCTGCGCCGCTACACCGCGCTCACCGGCCGCCCGGCCCGCGTCCCGGCCTGGTCGTACGGGCTGTGGCTGTCGACGTCGTTCACCACCTCGTACGACGAGAAGACCGTCACCGAGTTCATCGACGGGATGGCCGAGCGGGACCTGCCGCTGTCGGTGTTCCACTTCGACTGCTTCTGGATGCGGCAGTTCCACTGGGTCGACTTCGTGTGGGACCCGGCGACCTTCCCCGACCCGGAGGGAATGCTGCGCCGGCTGCACGAGCGCGGCCTGAAGGTGTGCGTGTGGATCAACCCGTACATCGCCCAGCGCTCCTACCTGTTCGAGGAGGGCCGCCAGGCCGGCTACCTGGTGCGCAACCCCGACGGGTCGGTCTGGCAGTGGGACAAGTGGCAGGCCGGCATGGCGCTCGTCGACTTCACCAACCCCGACGCGGTGGCCTGGTTCAACAGCAAGCTCAAGGTGCTGCTCGACATGGGCGTCGACTGCTTCAAGACCGACTTCGGCGAGCGCATCCCCACCGAGGTGGTCTGGCACGACGGGTCGGACCCGCAGCGGATGCACAACTACTACGCCTACCTCTACAACAAGGCCGTCTTCGAGCTGCTGGAGGCCGAGCGCGGCGTCGGCGAGGCGGTCGTCTTCGCCCGGTCGGCCACGGCCGGCGGGCAGCAGTTCCCGGTGCACTGGGGCGGCGACTGCGAGTCGACGTTCGTGGCGATGGCCGAGTCGCTGCGCGGCGGGCTGTCGCTGTCGGCGTCCGGGTTCGGCTACTGGAGCCACGACATCGGCGGCTTCGAGGGCACCCCCGACCCGGCCGTGTTCAAGCGGTGGATCGCGTTCGGGCTGCTCTCCTCGCACTCGCGGCTACACGGCTCCGGCTCGTACCGGGTGCCGTGGGCGTACGACGACGAGGCCGTGGAGGTGCTGCGCCACTTCACCCGGCTCAAGCTGAGCCTCATGCCCTACCTGGCGGCGGCGGCCGAGGAGGCGCACCGCGACGGGGTGCCGGTGATGCGGCCGATGATCGTGGAGTTCCCGGACGACCCGATGGCCGCGTACCTCGACCGGCAGTACATGCTCGGCCCGGACGTGCTGGTCGCGCCCGTGATGAGCGCCGACGGGGAGGTCACCTACTACGTGCCCGCCGGCACCTGGACCAACCTGGTCAGCGGCGCGCAGCTCACCGGGCCGGCGTGGGTGACCGAGAAGCACGGCTACGACAGCCTGCCGGTGCTCGCCCGCCCCGGTGCGGTGATCCCGTTCGGCGCGACGCACGACCGGCCCGACTACGAGTGGGCCGACGGCGTGCGGCTGCGGCTGTTCGCGCCCGTCGAGGGCCAGCGGACCCGGGTGCGGATCCCCTCGCCCGGCGGCGGGCCGGGGGCCGAGTTCGAGGTGCGGTACGACGGCGGGACGGCCGCCGTGGACGTGGTGGCCGGCGCGTCGTCCGGCTACGACTGTGACGTGGTGGGATCGGGGTCGCCGGGCGGCGACGTGCTGGGGACGGGGGCGAACCGGTGACGCGAGTGTTTCCCGAGGGCTTCGTGTGGGGCTCGGCGACGGCGTCGTACCAGATCGAGGGCGGGGCCACCGAGGACGGGCGGGGCCCGTCGATCTGGGACACCTACAGCCACACCCCCGGCCGCACCCTCAACGGCGACACCGGCGACGTGGCCGCCGACCACTACCACCGCTGGCGCGAGGACCTGGGGCACATCGCCGAGCTGGGGCTGTCGGCGTACCGGTTCTCGATCTCCTGGCCCCGGGTGCAGCCCGGCGGCTCCGGTGCGTTCAACCGGGCCGGGCTGGACTTCTACTCCCGGCTCGTCGACGGGCTGCTGGAGCGGGGCGTGCGGCCGGTGGCCACCATGTACCACTGGGACCTGCCGCAGGAGCTGGAGGACGCCGGCGGCTGGCCGGCGCGGGACACCGCGCTGCGGTTCCAGGAGTACGCCGCCGGCATCGTGGAGGCGCTCGGCGACCGGGTGCACACGTGGACGACGTTCAACGAGCCGTGGTGCTCGGCGTACCTCGGCTACGGCTCCGGGGTGCACGCGCCGGGCCGCACCGAGCCGGCCGGGGCGCTGGCCGCCGTACACCATCTCAACCTCGCCCACGGCCTCGCCGGCCGGGTGGTGCGCGAGCTGGCGCCGGCGGCGGAGCTGTCGGTGACGCTGAACCTGCACGTGGTCCGGCCGGCGTCGGGCTCGGCGGCCGACGCCGACGCGGTGCGCCGCATCGACGCGCTGGCCAACCGGGCGTTCCTCGGGCCGCTGCTCGACGGGGCGTACCCGGCGGACCTTCTCGCCGACACCGCGAAGGTGACCGACTGGTCGTTCGTGCGCGACGGCGACGAGCGCACGATCGCGGTGCCGCTGGACGTGCTCGGGGTCAACTACTACTCGACCACTCTGGTGCGGGCCTGGGACGGCGTCTCGGCCCGCTCGGACAACGACGGGCACGGCAGCTCGGCGCACACGCCGTGGGTCGGCGCCGACGACGTGGACTTCCTGCCGCAGCCGGGTCCGTACACGGCGATGGGCTGGAACATCGAGCCCGCCGGCCTGACCGAGCTGCTGCTGCGGCTGCACCGGGAACACCCCGGGCTGCCGCTGATGATCACCGAGAACGGCGCGGCGTTCGACGACGTGGTCACCCCCGACGGCCGGGTCCACGACGAGCGGCGGCTGGACTACCTGTACCGGCACATCGACGCGGTCGGCGCGGCCATGGACGCGGGCGCGGACGTGCGCGGCTACTTCGTCTGGTCGCTGCTGGACAACTTCGAGTGGGCGTGGGGCTACGACCGGCGCTTCGGCATCATCCGCGTCGACTACGACACGCAGGAGCGGATCTGGAAGGACAGCGCCCACTGGTACCGGGGCCTGGCCGCCACGGGCCGGCTGGAGCCGCCGGCCGGCGACTGAGCTGTGCCCGCCGGGGCTGCTCGTCCGTCGTTCGGGCGAGCAGCCCCGGCACGTTCGTGTCAGGTGAGGGAGGTCAGGAAGAAGTCCCGGACGTCCTCGGCGAGCAGCTCCGGCACCTCCATCGCGGCGAAGTGGCCCCCGCGCTCGAACTCCGACCAGTGCCGGATGTCGTAGAGCCGCTCGGCCAGCGGTCGCACCGACTGCGTGATGTCGTGCGGGAACACGGCCACCCCCACCGGCACCGGGCACGGCGCGATCCGACGCGGGGCCTCGCGGTGCAGTCGCGCCGAGGAGGCCGCGGTGGCGGTCAGCCAGTACAGCGAGACGTCGGTGAGCATCCGCTCGTCACTGACGGGCGAGCGGGGGTCCGTCCACTGCGCGAAGCGCTCGGCGATCCAGGCCAGCTGGCCGACGGGCGAGTCGGTCAGCGCGTAGCCGATGGTCTGCGGGGTGGCGGCCTGCAGCGCCTGGAACGGCGGCCGGTTCGCCATCAGCTGCCTGACCTTGTCCAGCCGGGCCTCGTCCGTCTCGGACAGGTGGATGTCGGCGTCCGGCAGCGGCCGGGTCGGCAGGTAGTTGACGTGCACCCCGACGACCCGTTCGGGTGCCACCGTGCCGAGCGCCAACGAGATGCCCGAGCCGAAGTCGCCGCCCTGCGCGCCGTAGCGCTCGTAGCCGAGACGGCGCATCAGCTCGGCCCAGGCCCGCGCGACCCGGACGACGTCCCAGCCGCGCTCGTGGGTCGGCCCGGAGAAGCCGAAGCCCGGGATGGACGGGATCACCAGGTGGAAGTCGCGCGACAGCGGCTCGATCACGTCGAGGAACTCCAGGAACGAGCCGGGCCAGCCGTGGGTGAGGATCAGCGCGAGCGCGTCCGGCTTCGCCGACCTGACGTGGACGAAGTGGACGTTCTGGCCGTCGATCTCGGTGGTGAAGTGCGGAAGCTCGTTGAGCCGGGCCTCCTGCGCGCGCCAGTCGTAGCGGGTGCGCCAGTGTTCGACCAGTTCCCTGAGCCGCGCCTGCGGGAAGCCGTAGTCCCACCCGGCGTCGGCGACCTCGTTGGGCCACCGGGTACGACCGAGCCGGTCGTCGAGGTCGTCGAGAGCAGCCTGGGGGACGTCGATGCGGAACGGTTCGATCATGGCCTTGACTCCAGGGAGATTCGTTTGGCGCACTAACGTTTACGCGACTAACGATACCGATACCGTTAGTGCGCCCAACGATTTGTTAGGGTTGTCACATGGAGAAGCCAGCCGAGGGTGCGCCCGCCAGCTGGGAGAGCCTGCCCAGCTGGCTGCTCACCCAGACCGCCGGCCACGCGCAGCGCCTGGTGGGCGACGCGTTCTCCGCCGCCCAGGCCCGCGGCTACCACTACCGCCTGCTGGCGACGCTTGAGGAGTTCGGCCCCGCCAGCCAGGCCACGCTGGGCCGCCGCAGCGGCATCCACCTCAGCGACATGGTGGCGGCGGTCAACGAGCTCGCCGAGCGCAGGCTGGTCGAGCGCGCCCCGGACCCGTCCGACCGTCGGCGCAACATCATCTCGTTGACCGCGGCGGGCAGGCAGCAGTTGCGGCGGCTGGAGAAGCGCCTGGCCGAATGCCAGGACGAGCTGCTGGCCCCGCTGTCACCCGAGGAGCGCCAGCGACTGACCGAGCTGCTGTCCAAGCTGCTGGACCACCACCACCGACGCGCCGGCGACGCATGATGATCGTCTGCTGTTTCTGGAGAACCCGCCCGGCGTGTCGTCTCCTGAATCAGCAGATGATCACGCGATAGCCGGCCCGGCCATCGCCGCGAGACGGTGGGCGAGCCGGGCGAGGGCCTGCCGCAGCTCCGCCGGCTCCAGCACCTCCGCCTCGAAGCCGAGCCGGGCCACGTGCAGGGCGAGCCAGCCGAGGTCGTCCCCGCCGACGACGAGCACGCACCAGCCGTCGCGGTCGTCCTCGACCCGCCCCACCTGCGGCGGCACCAGTTCCCGCAGCACGTCGGACGGGGCGTGCACCCGCACCCGGGCGAGGTGCCGGTACGGTGCCTCGGCCACGGCCCGCCGCACGTGGGCGACCGGGTCGGGGTGCTCCCGCGCCCGGAAGTGCCACGTCGTCGCCGTCGTCTGGCGCATCCGGTCCAGCCGGAACGTGCGCCAGTCGCCACGGTCGACGTCCCACGCCATCAGGTACCACCGGCGGCCGGTGGTGACCATCCGCACCGGCTCGACCGTGCGCTCGCTCTCCGCACCGTCGCGGCCGGTGTAACGGAACCGGACCCGCACGGCGTCGCGGCAGGCCCGCGCGAGGGTCACCAGCAGCTCCGCGTCGATCTCGACGCCGGGGCCGACCAGGGTGTCGGTGGCGGCGTGCACCGCCCGCACCTCGGCGCGCAGCCGCGCGGGCAGCACCTGGTCGAGCTTGGCCAGCGCCCGCAGCGCCGCCTCCTGCGCCCCGGCGACCGTGCCGCCCGAGGCCAGCCGCAGGGACACCGCCGTCGCGATCGCCTCCTCGTCGTCGAGCAGCAGCGGCGGCAGCCGGGTGCCAGCGCCGAGCCGGTAGCCGCCGCCGACGCCCGCCGCCGCGTGCACCGGGTAGCCGAGCGCGCGCAGCCGCTGCACGTCGCGGCGCACCGAGCGGTCGGTGACCCGCAGCTCGGCGGCGATCTCGGCGGCGGTCCAGGACGGTCGCCGCTGCAGCAGCGCCAGCAGCCGCAGCACCCGCTCGGTCGTCGCCTCGACGGTCACCCGTCGATCGTTGCACAGGTCTAGGAACGAACCTGTCCGCGATATGCCGGAGGCTGGCACCATGACCGACGTTCAGATCACGTTCGACTGCGCCGACCCGGCCGCGCTGGCGGCCTTCTGGGCCGAGGCCCTCGGCCATCAGGTGCAGGCCCCGCCGCCCGGCTTCGAGTCGTGGGAGCAGGCACTGGAGGCGATGGGCGTGCCGCCCGAGCGCCGCGACTCCGCCTCGGCGGTGGTCGACCCCGCCGGCACCGCGCCGCGGCTGTTCTTCCAGCGGGTGCCGGAGCCCAAGCAGGTCAAGAACCGGGTGCACCTCGACGTACGGGCCGCCCCGGGGCTGGTCGGCGACGCGCGGATGGCGGCCCTGGAGGCGGCGGCCGAGCGGCTCGTCTCGCTCGGCGCGACCCGGCTGCGCCGCCACGAGCCCGCCGCACCGCTCGCCGCGGGGCACATCGTCATGGCCGACCCCGAGGGCAACGAGTTCTGCCTCGACTGACTCGACTGATCGCCCCCACCGAGCGGCTGCGCCACTCGCAGCTCGACCACGCTGCGCAATGATCGCTGGCGTCTGGGCGCAGGCCCGGCGGTGTGACTCTTCGTCACACCCCCTCGACCCCACTCGACATCCCGCGCCCCCTTTGCTCTGCACCCAGATAGGCAGCACCGGGGATGGAGTGGCGACATCCAACAATCCGAATGAAGCGGGGCATCCGGCGACCGACTACGTCGCGTGCCTGTTGCGCATCTGGGTGCAGAGCAAAGGGGGCGGAGAAAGGACCGGAGGCGGGCGAGTGCGATCGCGTGGTGTGATGCTCCTGCGGTCAGGGCACCGCAGGCGGAGACGATGTCGCCCTGCGCTCGCTGCGGCACGAACGGAGCTGGCGGAGTCGCTCTCGCGTCCGTCGGGAACCCGACCATCCAGCACGAGCACGGACCGGATGGCGCGGTGCGCTCCAGTCCGCCGAGAAGCGGGTGTGGTGCGCGACGGCTGGCGACGAACTGATGGGTGTCGTCGCGATGGGCCCGCCGCTCGCGTCGGACGCGGACGCCCGGCACCGCAGCTCCTGCTGAATCTTGGACGGTTCCTGTCACCAGCGAGCAGGAACCGTCCAAGAATCGATCGCAGGAACGCGCTACGCGCCGACGCGCTGGGGCGGGACGGTCAGCCCGTACAGGGCCATCAACTCCGGGGTGTCGACGCGGCTGCCGTCGGCCACCGAGTCGCAGGAGATGTCGACGATCTGGTCCTTGTGCGCCAGCAGATAGGGCCGGGCCCCGACGTCGGCGCTGGCCAGGGTGGCGATGCCGGACCAGTGTCGGCGGCCGAACAGCATCGGGTAGCCGCGCAGGCCGTCGTAGGTGGCGCAGACCAGCACGTCGGGGTACGGCAGCGCGGCCACCCGCCGCACGGCCGCCGGGGTGAGCCCCGGCATGTCCACCGGGACCACGACCACCGCCTCGATCCGCTGGTCGGTCAGCGCCGCGAGGCCGGCCCGGATCGACGAGCCGACGCCGGTGCCCCAGGCGCGGTTGACCACCACCGTGGCCCGGGTCAGATCGGCGGTCTGCCGCACCTGGTCGGCCGCCGCGCCCAGCACCACCACGATCTGCGCGCAGCCCGCCTCGGTCATCGTGTCGATCATCCGGTCCACCAGGGGTTGGTCACCCTGGTGGAGCAACGCCTCGGGGCCACCGAGACGGCGTCCCCCGCCCGCCGCGATGATCATTCCTGCGATACGCACACCGGGTGCAACGAGCACCCCCGCGATGAGTGTCGGGGCGAAACGGATATTTGCCGCACTCGGGGTGCCGCGCCGACGGCACGGCCGGCCGCCGCGTCGCCGGTCGGCCGCCGCCGGCAAGCCCGTGAGCCGCTGCGCGTCGCCGGGCTGCCGCTTCCGGCCAGGTCAGGCGTCCGCGTAGCAGTCCACGACGGACAGGTCCAGCGGGAACCGGACCGGGGTGTCGCCGAACAGCAGGGCGGTGGCCCGCGCGCCGCTGGCGCGGACCGCCTCGGCCACCGCGTCGGCCTGCCCGGCCGGGCAGTGCACGATCACCTCGTCGTGCTGGAAGAAGACCAGCTCGGCGTCGCTGCCGGCCAGCGCCGTGCGCAGCGTGGCCAGCAACGTGGACGCCCACTCGGCGGCGGTGGCCTGGATGACGAAGTTGCGGGTGAACCGGCCCCGGGACCGGGCCGCCCGCGCCCGGGGGCCCTGCGGGTCGGCCGCCGCCTCCGGGTCGACCCCCGCGTCGTCGCCGTCGGCGAAACCGGCCGTGCCGGGCGGGCAGGTGCGCCCCAGCCAGGAACGCACCAGGCCGCCGGCCTCGCCGGTGCGCGCCGCCGCCTCCACGTACGCGAAGGCGGTCGGATAGTTGCGGCGCAGCACGGCGAGGGCGGGGACGGCCATCCCGCCGGTCTGCCCGTACATGGCGCCGAGCAGGGCCACCTTGGCCCGGGGCCGGTCGCCGCCGAAGGAGTCCCGGGCCAGGGCGGCGTAGAGGTCGCCCGCCCCGCCGGCGGCGGCCAGCCGGGCATCGCCGGAGACCGCCGCGAGCACCCTCGGCTCCAGCTGGCCGGCGTCGGCGACGACGAGCCGCCAACCCGGGTCGGCCACCACCGCCCGCCGGATCACCTTGGGGATCTGCAACGCGCCGCCGCCCCGGGTGGCCCACCGCCCGGAGACGACGCCGCCGGGGACGTACTCCGGGTGGAACCGGCCGTCGCGCACCCAGGCGTCGCGCCAGGCCCAGCCGTGCGCCGTCCAGATCCGGTAGAGCTCCTTGTGCTCCAGCACCAGCGGCACGGCCGGGTGGTCGACGCCGCGCAGCACCCAGGCCCGGGTGTTGGGCAGTTCCACGCCGACGCGGGCGAACGCCCGCAGCAGCTCGGCCGGGGAGTCGGCGTGCACCTGGCGCAGGCCGAACGCCTCGGCGATGCGGGCGGTCAGCTCGGCCAACCGGCGGGGCGGGCCGCCGACCGGGGACGGCTCGCCGAGCAGCCCGGTAAGGATCTCGTCGTGCACCTCGGCCCGCCAGGGCAGGCCGGCCGCCCCCATCTCCGCCGCGATCAGCGCGCCGGCCGACTCGGCGGCCACCAGCAACCGGAACCGGCCGGGATGGGCGGTGGCGGCGATGCGGTCGAGCTGGTCGGCGTACACCCGGGTCAGGGCCTCGACGCCGGGGCCCGGCGGACCGGGCAGGGTGTCGAAGAGCGCGCCCTGGCCGTGGCCGGGCGGCTCGGCCGCGCGGGGCGGCGGATCCGGCGGCACCGGCGCGCCGGTCAACCGGGCCCACGCGGCGGCCGGCGAGCGGGGCTCGCCCCAGCGGCCGGCGTGCCCCAGCAGCAGCGACTCGGTCAGCTCGACGTCGTGGCAGCGGTCGAGCCGGACCCCGGCGCGCAGCAGCGCCGGATAGACGCCTGCGCCGCTGCCCCAGACCCAGCGGGGACGCTCGGCGGCCTCCCGGGCGGCGACGGCGGCGGCGAGGTCGGTGACCTGCTCGGCCGGGCCGGTGGGGCGGCCGGCGGGGTCGAGGGGCAGCAGCGCTCCCCCACCCCGGTCGTCCGCCTCCACCGCCACCAGCACGGACGCGATTCTGCCTCGACCGTACGACGCTCGGCGTGCGGCGGCTACTTGCTCACGCCGGCGGTCAGGCCGGACTGCACCTGGCGCTGGAACACGATGTAGACGATGAGCACCGGCAGCATCGCCATCGTCACCCCGGCGAACAGCCCGCTCCAGTCGCTCTTGTAGCCCTGGTTGACCGACAGCTCGATGAGCCCCTGGGCGATCACCTGGTTCTTCGGCTCCCCGGCGACCGACTGCATGAGCAGCGTCGGCAGGTACCACTGGTTCCACTGGCCGAGGACGTTGAAGATGCCGATGCTGATCAGGCCCGGCTTGGCCATCGGCAGCATGATGCTGAAGAACAGCCGGCTGTGCGAGGCCCCGTCGACCATCGCCGCCTCGGCGATCGAGTCGGGCAGCGTCCGGAAGAACGAGTGCATGAAGAAGACCGTGAACGACAGCGACCAGGCGACGTAGACGAGGATCAGCATGAGGTGCCGGTTCGGGCCCAGCAGGGGCAGGACGATCCCCATGTTGTAGACGCCCTTGAACAGCGGCACGGCGGCGAGATAGATGGGCAGGGTCAGGCCGGACAGGAACATGTAGTAGATCAGCCGGTTGCCGGGGAACTCGTAGCGCGCCAGCACGTACGCGGCCATCGAGCCGAGCAGCATGGTCAGGAAGACGCTGCCGACCAGGACCAGCAGCGTGTTGAGGAAGAACGCGCCGAGGTGCCCCTCGCCCCAGGCGCGGGTGAAGTTGTCCCAGTGCAGCTCGTCGGGGATCAGCGACAACGGCTCGCGGATAACCTCCGAGTCGTCCTTGAACGCCGACATCACCACCCACAGCAGCGGGTAGATCACCATCACGGCCCAGACCACCAGGAACAGGTGCGAGAAGCCGTTGAAGAAGCGTCCGCCCAGCTCCCGGCCGCGGCTGACGAGGCCCCGGCTCGGCGCGGGGCGGGGGGCCGGACGCCCGGGGCGGGCCCGCTCGCCGGACGGGTGGGTCACCGTGCTCATCGTCGGGGTCTCCTCAGTACTCGATCCGCTCACGGCGGGTGATCCGGAGCTGGAGAGCGGCCAGCAGGATCGTGAAGATGGCCAGCGCCACGCCCATCGCGCAGGCGTAGCCGAACTGCCCCTTCTGGAACGCGGTGAAGTTGAGCACCGACGCGAAGATCTCGCTGGCGTGGTTCGGCCCGCCCTGGCTCGGGGTCATGACGAAGACCAGGGCGTACATGTCCAGCGCGATGAAGCCCAGGTAGACCCAGGCCACCGAGATGGTGTCCCGCAGCAGCGGCAGGGTGATCCGGAAGAACGTGTGGAACCGGCTCGCCCCGTCGAGGAGCGCCGCCTCGTAGATGTCCTTCGGGATCGACTGCATCGCCGCCGAGAAGAGCACCATGTAGAAGCCGGCCCCGCTCCACACGGCGATGAACAGCAGCCACCACAGCACCGCGGGCACGCCGAGGAACGGCTCGGGGTCGGCGGTGAACCCGATCGGGTTGTCGGCGTCGACCAGCCCGATCTTCATCAGCAGGCCGTTGATCAGCCCCTGGTTGTCCGAGCGGTAGATCTGCTGCCACATCACGGCGATCACCACGAGCGACAGGACCTGCGGGAAGAAGAAGATGACCTTGTAGAGCCCGGAGCCGAAGACCCCCCGGATGCCGGCCCTGTCCTCGCGTCCGCCCACGTTGAGCAGGAACGCGAGGAACAGGGCCAGCGCGATCGTGAACAGCGGCACGGTGACCAGGAAGAACACGTTGTGCCAGAACGCCTTCCTGATCAGCTCGTCGGAGAACAGCCGGACGTAGTTGTCCAGCCCGACGAACTCCTGCTTGTCGGAGTAGCCGCCCCAGTTGGTCAGCGAGTATCCGGCCGCCTGGGCGAAGGGCCACACCACGTAGAAGAGGTACAGCGCGACGGGGAGGGCCAGGAAGCCCGTGACGAAGCGCGCGACACCGTGCCGCATTCCACTCACTCTCTCGAACGGATCAGTGGGCCGCCACCGGGATCAGGCGCGGGTCTGCTTCTTGATCGACGAGTCCTTGGCGACCTTGTCGGCGGCTGCCTGCATCTTGTCGACGAACTGCTGCGCGGTGAGCCGGCCGGCCATCAGCTCCTCGGAGAGGTTCTGGCTCTCCTTGTCCAGGTCGGCGTAGAAGTCGAAGAGCTTGGTCTTGATCAGGTCCTTCGGCGCGTTGCGCATCAGCTCGTTGGCGCTGGCCAGCGCCGTGTCCTGCACGCCGTCGCCGGAGCCCTTGGTGGAGGCCAGCGACTTGGTCAGCTCGGCGAACTTGGCGGAGCCGGACTTCGACAGCACGGCCCGCAGGAACTCCTTCGCCGCCGCCTTGTTCGGGGCCTTGCTCGGCACCACGAGGCCCTCGCCCGCGCCGGCGAAGACGTCCTTGGGCGCCTTGTCGGTGGCCCCGAGGCCCCAGTAGTCCGACAGCTTCATCTCGAAGCCCGGCGGGATCGTCGCCGCCATCTCGTTCTTCAGCCAGGTGCCGACCTGGATGAACGCCGCCTTGCCGTCGAGCCACGCCTGCTGGGACTGGGTGTGGTTGAGGTTGCCCGGCAGCAGCAGCTTGTCCTTGACCAGCTTCTCCCACGCCTGGAGGGCGGGCAGCACCCCGTCGGCCTTCCAGGCGTTCTCCTTCAGGTTGTCGATGTCGACGACCGCCTGCCGGCCGGCGGACTTCCAGATCGTCGCCATCAGCGCCCAGCGCGGGTAGTAGCCGTGCACGGCGTCGTGCACGTACGGGGCGATGCCCTTGGCCTTGATCTTCGGCGCGAGGGCGAAGAACTCGTCGAACGTCGTCGGCGGCTGCCAGCCCTCCTTGGCGAACAGCGCCCCGTTGTACCAGTTGCCCCACACGGTGAAGGCCACGTTGACGACGTAGAACTTGCCCTGGAAGGTGCCGTCCTCGACCGTGCCGGGCAGCAGCGTGTCGGCGACGGTGCCCTCGCTGTCCCACGCCGGGGCGGTGAGCAGGTCGTCCAGGGGCTCGATCGCGCCCTCGTTGACCAGGGTGCTGATGTCCATCATGTCGGCGCCCGAGTTCATGACGAGGTCGCTCGGCTGCGTCGCCATCTTCGGCTGCTCTTCGGTCTTGATCTTCTGGGTGGAGCTCATGTTGACCGTCACGCCCGCGTGCTTGGCGGCGAAGACGGCCTTGTCCTCGTTGGCCCACTGGTCGCCGAGGCCGCCGTTGAAGATGACGACCTTGACGGCGCTGCCGTCCTTGACGCCGAACGGGTTGTCCTTGCTCTTGGCGGCGCCGGTGTCGTCGGACTTGCTCGGCTCGCTGCCGGCGCAGGCGCTGAGCAGGCCCGCGGCGGGGGTGACGAGCAGGCCCGCCGCGGCGGCACGGCGCAGCAGGGTCCGGCGGCTCAGATCGGCCGGGTGCTCGGGGGTAACCGACATCGTTGTCTCTCCTTGAGGTGTCGAATCAGGCGGTGCGCCGGAGACGCCCGGCGTACCGCGACTCGAGGGCGAGGTTGTGCTCGTCCCCACCGGGGACGTTGGCGGAGAGGTAGATAGGGGGTACCTCCCCGGCCTGGTGGAACCGTCGTACGACCTCCGCCGTCACCAACTGCGCCAGCAGCGCGGCGGTGACCGAGGAGACCGCACAGACCGCGCCGCCGCCGGAGAGCGGCAGCAGTGCGTCACCGTACGGCGCACCGTTGTCCAGCACGACGTCGGCGAGGTCGACGAGCCGGCGCCCCGACGGGTGCCGGGGGGCGACCCGCGAGGTGTGCTCGACCGAGGTGACCGCGATCAGCGGGTGGCCGTGCCCGGTGACCAGCGTCGCCAGCTCGACCACCGAGCCGTTGATGCCGGACTGGGACGCGATCAGGAAGACGTCGCCCGGCTGCGGGGCGGCGAGGGCGTAGAGCTGGTGGGCGACGGCCGGGTCGCGTTCCAGCTTGGGGTCGGCGAGCACGTCGCGGGGCTCGTCGCCGTGCAGCACGAGGTCGTGCAGGGAGATCCGGTTGGTGGGGACCAGCCCGCCGGCCCGGGCGACCAGTTCGGCGGCGAACGCCTCGGAGTGGCCGGCGCCGAACGCCTGGAGCACCCCGCCGGCACGCAGGCCGGCGGCGATCAGGTCGGCGGCGCGGCCGACCGCCCCGGCCTGCGAGTCGACGACCCGGTCGAGGACGGGTCGGACGGCCTCGGCGTATCCCTGTGCGCTGATCATGCGGTGGCCCCCTTCGCGGCCTTGTGCCCGTCGACGGCCTGGGCGGTGCGCCGGAAGGCCGCGTGGGCGCGGTCGTGGGTGCGCTGGGCGACGGCGATGTAGAGCAGGTCGAGCACGACGAGCTGCGGGTGCCGGGCCGACAGCGCGTCGGGGCGGAACGTGGTGGCCTGGCTGGCGGTGAGCAGCACCAGGTCGGCCAGCTCGGCCAGCGGCGAGCGGGGGAAGCCGGTGAGCGCGACGGTGGTCGCGCCCCGGCTGCCGGCCTCGGCGAGCAGCTCGATGGTCTCCCGGGTCTGCCCGGTGTGCGAGATGCCGAGCGCCACGTCGCCGGGGCCGAGCAGCGCGGCGCTGGCCAGCCCCTCGTGGACGTCGCTCCAGGCCCAGGCGGCCACCCCGATGCGGTGCAGGCTGAACTGCATCTCCTCGCCGACGAGGGCGCTGCCGGACGCGCCGAAGATGTTGACCCGGCTGGCCCCGGCGATGGCCACGGCCGCCCGTTCCACCTGGGCGAGGTCGAGCAGCGCGGCGGTGTCGTGCATGGCCCGGGTGTCGGCGGCCATGATCTGGCCGAGCACCCGCTCCAGGGGGTCGCCGGGCTGGATCTCCCGGCCGATGTCGACGGTCCAGCCGGCGGAGCGGGCCCGCCCGGTCTCGGCGGCGATGCCGAGGCGCAGGTCGGCGTACCCCTCGAAGCCCATCGCGCGGCAGAACCGGGTGATGGTGGCCGGGGAGGTGCCGCTGCGCTCGGCCAGCTCGACGATGGTGGCCCGCGCGGCGGCCTCCGGGTCGCTGAGCACGTGCTCGGCGACGCGGCGCAGCGCGCCGGTCAGCTCCGCCGCGCCGGCCCGGACCCGGGCGAGCACGCCGTCGGTGGGCAGCGCGCCCCGCCGGTCGGCCGGGTCGGCGTCGACCACGGCGGCGCCCCGGGGGGTGTCGACCTCGTGATCCACCATGCGACGCCTTTCGGAAAAGAGTGTTAACTGTTAGTGGTAAAAGTTCTTACTGAAGGGCCCTCCGTGTCAAGACCGTGGTCGAAGTTTTCAAACTGTTACCTGACGCGCGGCCCCCGGCCCGGCCGGGGATCTTGCCCCGCGCGGCCGGGTCTACCAGCATGAATCCGCCCGCACCGCCGACCCGGGGAGGCCCACCGGATGTCCGACACCGTCGTGGTCGGCCTCGACGTCGGGGGTACGTCCACCCGGGCGCTCGCCGTGACGCTGGCCGGGGAACGCCTCGGCACCGGCCGGGCCGGCGGCGGCAACCCGACCAGCCATGGCGCCGAGCGGGCCGCCGCGGAACTCCTGACCGCCCTGCGCGCCGCGCTGTCCGGCGTGGACCCGGCCCGGGTGCGGGCCGGCACGATCGGGCTGGCCGGGGCGGGGCGACTGCTCGCCGACCCGGACGGGCGGGCCGCGTTCGACGGGGCGTGGCGCGACGCGGGGCTGCGCTGCCCGTACGCGGTGCACGGCGACGCCCTCGTGGCGTACGCCTCCGGCACGCCCAGCCCGCACGGCACGGTACTGATCTCCGGCACCGGCGCGATCGCCGCGCAGGTCCGCGACCTGCGGCTGGACCGGGTCGCCGACGGCCACGGCTGGCTGCTCGGCGACGCCGGCTCCGGGTTCTGGCTGGGCCGGGAGGCGGTCCGTCGGCTCCTGGCCGACCTGGACGCGGGGCACGCCCCGGGGCCGCTGGGCCGCCGGGTGCTCGCCGAACTGCTCGGCGTCGACCGGGTCGCCGACCGGCCCCGCGACACCGTCGACGCCGTGGTGCAGGCCGTCACCCGCCGGCCGCCGGTCGAGCTGTCCCGGCTCGCGCCGCTGGTGGTGGCCGCCGCCGGCGCGGACGAACCGGTCGCGGCGGGGCTGATCGGGGCGGCCGCCGGCCACCTGGCCGACAGCGCCGCGCGGATCCGCCCGGCCGGCGCGGCGGACCCGGTGGTCCTCGGCGGCGGGCTGCTCACCGGCGACACCCCACTGGCCGCCGCCGTCCGGGCGGAGCTGGCCCGGCGGTGGCCGGACGCGCCGCTGACCACGGCGGGCGACGGGGCGGCCGGGGCGGCCTGGCTCGCCGCCCGCGACCTGCCCGGGGTCGCCGACCCGGCCGCCCTGCACCCGCTGCTGGTGCCGGCGACGCCCTGACGACCGGCGGGGATGCCGCCGACGCCCGGACGGCCGGCGGTACCCCGCCGGCTGTCCGGGCGAGCCGGGCCGGTGACGGGTGGGCCCGTCGCTCAGCCGAGCACCCGCTGGCGGCGCTGCCGGAGTTGCTCGACGTCGCGCCGGAACCCGTCGGTGAGCACCTGCTGCTCCACGCGCCGCTGGGCGTCACGCAGCGCCTGCCGCAGGCCGGCCTGCTCCTGGCAGTCGGCGTCCGCCTCGGCCGTGGCGAGCTCGGCGCGGGCCACCGCGCGGACGGCTTCGGCGTCGGCCGCCGCCCGCGCCCGCTCGTACAGCGCCTCGCGCAGCTCCTCCGGGTTCGCCGCCGGGTGCCCGGCCCGGCCCACGCACGACGACCAGGTCTCCAGCGCCCGCGCGACCTCGGGGCTGTCGCCGGTGCGGGTGATGACCATGTTGCTCAGCGCCTGCACGGTGTAGAACAGGCGGTCCCAGTCGTCGCCGAAGACGGCCGCGCGCGCCTCGGTGACGCAGGCGCCGACGGCGATGGACACCTCGTTGCCATCGGGCAGCGGGAGCGTCCGCTGGCGTGTCTGGTCGCCGAGCAGCGCGGCGGCGTAGCGCGGATCGGGCGACGACGGCGTGGCGGACGGGCCGCCCTGGCGGCGGCGCATCTCCTCCGGCACGATGCCGTATCCCCGCGTCCGCGCGTCCCGGGCGTCGAGCAGGCCGTACGGGTTCCCCGGCTCCGACTCGACCGGGGCCGTCGCGGGCGGGGTGGGCTCCGCCGGGTAGTGGAACCCGCGCCGGCGCATGCAGTCCCCGGTGGCCGCCTCCACCTTCTCGTCCATCGTCCGCTGCTCGGCGTCGCTGTAGTAGGCAGCGCCGTTGAGCGGGTGGAGCGGGGCCGGGCGGGCCCGGTCGGAGGGGGAGGCTTCCCCGCATCCGACCGGGCCCGCCAGCGCCAGCAACGCCACGGCGGACGCCGCGACGGCCCGCCGCACGGATGTCAGCAGAACCACTTGTTGCTGTAGGCGTGGTGCCAGATCTTCGAGCCGGACGTCGTCTTCCACCCGGTGCCCCGGTTGAGGGGGTAGGCGGTGCCGGTGTAGTTGGTGCCGGAGTAGATGGTGACGTTGCAGCTGGCGCCGTTGTTGTAGATCGACTCGGAGTGGGTCCAGGTGTAGTAGGCGGTCAGATCCTTGTTGTTCTCCTTCACCGCGCCGGGGGTGCCGCCCCAGTTGGTGGTGGAGTAGGAGCAGGTCCTCTCGTAGGGGCAGGCGTCGGCGCTGGCGACACCGGCGGTGCCGAGCAGGGCCGAGGCGGTCAACGCGCCGGTCACGCCCAGCGTGGCGGTGAGCTTCTTCAGGTTCGGCATCTTCGTCCTCTCATGGTCACGTAGAACGGTGGTTGCAGGGGGTCGACGAGCCCGGCGGGCGGGGTGCGACCGCCCGCCGGGCCGGCACCCGTCAGAGCTACGGGCATGCCTTGGTCGTGCCCTTGGGGTTGAGGTACTCGTTGTAGACCCAGCCGATGCTGTTGCCGCCCACGTCGCGCACCCAGGTCCAGCGGTTGCCGTATGAGTTGCCGCAGGTCACTGCCGCCGCGCCGACCCCGGCGGGGGCCGCCTGCCGGTCCGCCGCCTGCGCCGGGCCGGCCAGCCCCGCGAGCGTCATCGCAGCCACCCCCGTGGCGGCCGCGATGCGCGTGCCGGGGCCACCCCGTCGACCCGTCAGAGCTTCGGGCAGAGCTTGTTCGAGCCGCCCGAGCTCAGGTACGCGTCGTAGACCCAGCCGATGCTGGCGCCCTGGGGGTCGCGCACCCACGTCCACGTGTTGCCGTAGTCGTTGACCGTGTAGCAGTCGAAGACGACCTTCGTGTCGATCGGCAGGTACGCCTTGACCGTGCAGTCGCCGTACGGGCCGGTGTGGACGGCCGCCCTCGCGGTCGTCTTGCCCGTCCGGCCGTCGTAGGGCTCGTGCGGCCAAGCCGCGTTTCCACAGGTCACGGCGGACGTACCGAGCCCGGGGGCGGCGGCGGACGCCGACTGCCGCTCCGCCGCCCCGGCCGGGCCGGACAACCCCGCGAACACCAGCGCGGCTGCCCCCGTGACCGCCGCGATCCTGCCGAACATGCCGGGATTCGTCATCCGAGCACTCCCTTCCTCCTTGGCCACCACCGGATCGGCGGAAGCGCCTCCGGCGTTGAATCTGCCAGCCGACGAGTGCCGAAACCGCGATCCTGGACGTCCATGGACGATGTCGGACGCCGATGGAAGGATGCGACCGTGACCAATGGCTCCGCTGATCCGTCCGCGCACGATCCACTCAGGACGGAGGGCGAGCTGCTGGCGGAGCTCAACCGGCTGCGGGTTCGCGCCGCCCGCTCCCGGGGCAAGGCCCGGCTCTCCCTCCAGGACCTGGCGACGGCCACCGGCGTGCCCCGGAGCAGCCTGGCCAACTACCTCAACGGGCACAGCGCGATGCCGATGGACGTGCTCGACCGGCTCCTGCTCGCCCTCGGCGTGACGCCGACCGAGGCGGGCGTGTGGGCCACCCGGTGGGAACGGGCCGTCGGCGAGCGCCTCGCGCCGGGCGGCGCCCCACGCGCGGCCACCAGCCCCGCCGCGCCGGGACCGGAGCCTCCGGCGGCCGACCCGACGCCCGGGGACGGGCCGCAGGCGCAGTCGGCCGCAGACCAGTCGGGGCCGGCGCTGCCGGTGCCCGCGCAGCTGCCGCCCACCCTCGGCGCCTTCTCCGGGCGGCAGGACGTGCTGGCGCAACTCGACGGGCTGCTCGCCGACGCGGACGCCGACCCCGCCGCCCCGGTCATCGCCGTCGTCACCGGCACGGCCGGGGTCGGCAAGACCACGCTGGCGACGTACTGGGCGCAGCGGGTCCGCGACCGTTTCCCGGACGGGCAGCTGCACGTCGACCTGCGCGGCTTCGACCCGCGCAAGCCGCCGGTGCCGCCCGCCGAGGCGGTCCGGGGCTTCCTGGACGCCTTCGAGGTGCCCCGGCACCGCGTGCCGACCGGCCCGGACGCGCAGGCCGCCCTCCTGCGCAGCCTGCTGACGGGCCGGCGCGTGCTCCTGGTGCTGGACAACGCCCGGGACGCCGACCAGGTCCGCCCGTTGCTGCCCGGTGCGTCCGGCTGCCTGGTGCTGGTGACCAGCCGTGGCCAGCTGCCCGGTCTGGTCGCGGTGGAGGGTGCCCGGCCGGTGCCGGTGGAGCTGCTCGGCCCGGCCGAGTCCCGGGCGCTGCTCGCCGCCCGGCTGGGCTCCGGGCGGGTGGACGCCGAGCCGGGGGCGGTCGACGAGATCGTCGGGCGGTGCGCGGGCCTGCCGCTGGCGCTTGCCGTCGTCGCCGCCCGCGCCGCCGCCCACCCACGCTTCCCGCTGGCCACGATCTCCGCCGAGCTGCGGGAGGCCCCGCGCCGCCTCGACCCGCTCGCCGGCACCGACCCGGGCATCGACGTGCGGGCCGTGCTGTCCTGGTCGTACGCGCTCCTCGGCACGCCGGCCGCCCGGCTGTTCCGGCTGCTCGGGCTGTCCCCCGGGCCGGACGTCGGCACGGCCGCCGTGGCCAGCCTCGCCGGGACGTCCGTCGCCGAGGTCCGGCCGCCGCTGGCCGAGCTGGTCGGGGCGCACCTGGTCACCGAGCACCGCCCCGGCCGGTTCACCTGCCACGACCTGCTGCGCGCGTACGCCCGGGAGCTGGCCGACGCGGGCCCGGCGACCGACCGGGCGGCGGCGACCCGGCGGATGCTCGACCACTACCTGCACACCGCGCACGCGGCCGAGGGATTCCTGGCCCCGCCCCGGGGCCCGATCGCGCTTGCCGATCCCGCGCCCGGGGTGGCCCCGGAGCGCGTCGACGGCCGGGCCGCCGCGCTGGCCTGGTTCGCCGCGGAGCACCGCGGTCTCGTCGCCGCCGTCGAGCACGCCGCCGGCACCGGCCACGACACGCACGCCTGGCAGCTCGCCGCCGCCTGCGTCAGCTTCTTCGACCTGCGCGGACACTGGGCCGACTGGACGGCGACGCAGCAGATCGCGCTGCGCGCCGCCCGCCGGCTGGGCGACCGGGGCGCCGAGGCCCACGCGCACCGCTTCCTCGGCGGCGCGGCCACCCGGCTCGGCCGGATCCTCGACGCCCGCGCCCACCAGTCGCGGGCACTGGTGCTGTTCGAGTCGCTGGACGACCGGATCAACCAGGCGTTCACGCACCGGAGCCTGGGCTGGATCGCCGAGCGGTCGGACGACCACCGCACCGCGCTGGGCCACGACCTGCGGGCCCTGGAGCTGTTCCGGCACGCCGGCCACCGGGGCGGCGAGGCGGCGTCGCTCAACTCGGTCGGCTGGTGCCACGCCCAGCTCGGCGACCACCGGCGGGCGATCGCGGACTGCGAGCAGGCTCTGGCCCTGCTCGACGAGCTGGGCGACCTGGACGGGGTCGCCATGACGCTCGACAGCCTCGGCTACGTCCACCGGCTGCTCGGCGAGCACGCGCGCGCCGCCGAGCTGTACCGGCGGGCCCGGGGGCTCTTCGCGGCGCTCGGTGACCGGCACGGCGAGGCCGAGGCCGGAGCGAACCTCGGTGACACCCTGTGCGAGGCCGGCGACCACGAGGGGGCCGCCGCCGCGTGGCGGCAGGCGCTGGCCATCCTCGACGACCTCGGCGACCCGAAGGCCGACGGCGTCCGGGCCAGCCTCGACGCGGTGATCTGCGCCGAGCTGGACCCGGACGGCCCGGGAACGCCCCGGCGCTGACCGATCCGGCCACCGGGCGGCCCGGCCTGGCCTAGCCTGGGCTGATGCGCCGCCTGCGGCAGCTCGCCGAGCGCACCCCGGCCGGGCGGGAACGCTACGTCGACCTGCTGCGGGCCGTCGCCATCTGCATGGTCGTCGCCGGGCACTGGGGCGTCACCGTCATCGGCCGCGACGCCGCCGGCCGGCCCACCGGCCACTCCGCGCTCGGCGACCTGCCGTGGGCGTACCCGCTGACCTGGGTGGGACAGGTGCTGCCGGTGTTCTTCCTCGTCGGCGGGTTCGCCAACGCCGCCTCGCTGACCGCGAACCGGGCCCGGGGCGGCGACGCCACCGGCTGGCTGCTGGCGCGCAGCGCCCGGCTGGTGCCGCCGACCACCGTCCTGCTGCTGGTGCTGGCGGCCGGCGCGGGCGGGTCGTACCTGTGGGGCGCCGGGGAGGCGCGGATCCGCACGGTGGTCTGGTTCGCCACCATCCCGCTGTGGTTCCTCGTGCCCTACCTGGCCGCCGTCGCGCTCACCCCGCCGATGCACGCGCTGCACCGCCGCTTCGGGCTCGCCGTGCCGGTGGCCCTGGTCGGCGTGGTCGCCCTCGGCGACGTGGGGCGGCTCGTCGGGCCCGCGCCGCTCGCGTACGGCAGCTACCTGGCCGGCTGGCTCGCCGTGCACCAGGCCGGTTTCGCCTGGTACGACGCCCACGCCGCAGCCGGCGGTCCCCGGGGCGGCGGCGCGGCCGACGGCGCCCGGCACCCGCTGCCGACGTCCCGCCCGGCGGCGGTCGCGCTGCTCGCCGGCGGCCTCGGCGCGCTGCTGCTGCTCACCGTCGCCGGGCCGTACCCGGTGGCGATGCTGCACGTGCCCGGCGAGCGGCTGGACAACGCGAGCCCGCCGAGCCTGGCGCTGCTCGCCCTGGCCACCGCCCAGCTCGGGCTGGTCCTGCTGCTGCGCGACCCGGCCGAGCGGTGGCTGCGCCGGCCCGGCCCGTGGCAGGCGGTCATCGCGGTCAACTCGGTGGTGCTGACCGTCTTCCTCTGGCACCTCACGGCGGCCTTGCTGCTGGTCGGCGCGCTGGACGCGCTCGGCCTGCTGCCCACGCCTGCGGTGGGGACCGCCGCGTGGCTGGCCTGGCGGGTGCCCTGGCTGTTGCTGCTCGCCGTGGTGCTGGCCGGGCTCGTCGCCGTCTTCGGGCCGGTCGAGGCGCGGGCCGGCCGGCGGCGGCGCGCCGGGGAGGGTGCGCGTCGCCGCCGGCCGGTCCACACCGGCCTGGTGGTCGCCGGGTACGCCGCCGTGATCGCGGGGCTGCTGGTCAACACCGTCACCCCGAAGGCCGCGCCCGAGCCGCTGGGGCTGCCCGCCCCGGCGCTGGTGGCGTACCTGGCCGGGGCGGGGCTGCTGCGATGGCTCAGGTCTGGGTGGGGAAGCCGAGGTTGACCCCGCCGTGACGCGGGTCCAGCCACCGGCTGGTCACCACCTTGCCCCGGGTGAAGAACGCCACCCCGTCGGCGCCGTGGGCGTGCAGGTCGCCGAAGAGGGACGCCTTCCAGCCGCCGAACGAGTAGTACGCCATCGGCACGGGGATCGGCACGTTGATGCCGACCATGCCGGCCTCCACCTCGTGCTGGTAGCGCCGGGCCGCGCCGCCGTCGTTGGTGAAGATCGCCGTGCCGTTGCCGTACGGGTTGGCGTTCACGAGGTCCACCGCCTCGTCGTACGAGCCGACCCGCAGGACGCCGAGCACCGGCCCGAAGATCTCGTCCGTGTAGATCGACATGTCCGGGGTGACCCGGTCGAACAGGGTCGGGCCCAGCCAGAAGCCGGCCGGGTCCCCGTCCGGGGCGACGTCGCGCCCGTCGACGACGGGCACGGCCCCGGCGGCCACCCCGGCCTCGACGTACGCGCGGACCTTCGCGGCGTGCGCGGCGGTGACCAGGGGACCCATGTCGCAGCCGCGCCGGCCGTCGCCGGTGCGCAGCCGGCCCATCCGCTCGGCGATCCGGGCGACCAGGGCGTCGGCGACCGGCTCCACCGCGACCAGCGCGGAGATCGCCATGCACCGCTCCCCCGCCGAGCCGAAGCCGGCGTTGACCGCCGCGTCGGCGGCGAGGTCCAGGTCGGCGTCGGGGAGCACCACCATGTGGTTCTTCGCCCCGCCGAGGGCCTGCACCCGCTTGCCGGCGGCGGTGCCGCGCTGGTGCACGTGCCGGGCGACGGGGGTGGAGCCGACGAACGACACCGCCTGCACCCCCGGGTGGTCGAGCAGCGCGTCGACCGCCTCGGCGTCGCCGTTGACCACGTTGAGCACCCCGTCGGGCAGGCCGGCCTCGGCGAACCACTCGGCCAGCAGCAGCGCCGCGCTCGGGTCCTTCTCGCTGGGCTTGAGCACCACCGCGTTGCCGCAGGCCACGGCGACCGGGACGAACCACAGGGGCACCATCACCGGGAAGTTGAACGGGGAGATCACCGCGACCACCCCGAGCGGCTGGCGCAGGCTGTACGAGTCGACCTCGGTGGAGACGTTCTCGCTGAACCCGCCGCGCAGGGCCGAGGGGATGCCGCAGGCGTACTCGATGACCTCCAGGCCGCGCTGCACCTCCCCGGCGGCGTCGGCGAGCACCTTGCCGTGCTCGGCGGTGATCACCTCGGCGAGCCGGTCGCGGCGGGCGTTGACCAGCTCGCGGAACGCGAACAGCACCGCGGTCCGCTTCGCCAGGGAGGCGTCGCGCCAGGTCCGCGCGGCGCGGCCGGCGGCCTCGACCGCGTCCGCCACGTCCGCGGCGGAGGCCAGCGCCACCTGTCCGGTACGCCGGCCGGTGGCCGGGTCGAACACGTCCCCGCGCCGGCCGGACGTGCCGTCGACCCGCTTGCCGTCGACGAAGTGCCCGATGAGGTCTCCGCCGCCCGCCCCGGACGTCACGCCGCCACCTCGCCGTCGGCGCAGGAGCGGATGGCATCGACCAGGATGGCCAGCCCCTCGCGGGCCTCGTCCTCGGTGAGGGTCAGCGGCGGGCCCATCCGCAGCACGTTGCCGTAGAGGCCGCCCTTGCCGACGAGCAGCCCGCCGGCCCGGCACGCCTCGAAGACCCGGGCGGTCAGGGCCGGGTCGGGCTCGACGGTGCCCGGGTGGACGAACTCGACGCCGAGCATCAGCCCCCTGCCGCGTACCTCGGCGACGCAGTCGAGGCCGCCCACGGCGGCCCGCAGCCCGTCGGCGAGGATCGCGCCGACGCGGGCCGCGTTGGCCTGGAGGTCGTGGTCGAGCAGGTAGTCCAGCACGGCGTTGCCGGCGGCCGTGGCGAGCGGGTTGCCGCCGAAGGTGGAGAAGCTGATGGCCGGCACCGACTCCATGATCTCGGCCCGGCCGACGACCCCGGCGAGGGCGAAGCCGTTGCCGATGCCCTTGGCGAAGGTGAGCAGGTCCGGGGTGACGCCGTGCGCCTGGTAGCCCCAGAAGTGCTCGCCGGTGCGCCCCCAGCCGGTCTGCACCTCGTCGGAGATCAGCAGGATGCCGTGCTCGTCGAGCACCTTCCGCCACGCCGCGAGCAGGCCGTCGGGGCCGTGCACGAAGCCGCCGACGCCCTGGATCGGCTCGGCGATCAGGCAGGCGACGTCGCCGGCGGTCTGGGTGGCGAGGACCTCGCGCAGGTCCTCGACCGCCGCGTCGAGGCGGTCGGCGGGGTCGAGGCGGGACAGCAGGCCGCGCAGCCGCTCGCCGGAGTGCAGCCAGGCCACCTGGAGCGGGTTGAGGGCGCTGGCCGACCAGCCCCGGTTGCCGGTGACGCCCATCGTCGCGTACGTGCGGCCGTGGTAGCTGTTGCGCACGGCGAGGATCTGGTGGGAGCGGCGGTGGTTGGTGGCGGCCAGCAGGGCGGCCTCGTTGGCCTCGGTGCCGGAGTTGGTGAAGAAGACCCGGGCGTCGGGGATGCCGGAGTGCCGGGCGATCTTCTCGGCCAGCTCGACCTGCTGGCGGATCAGGTAGAGCGTCGAGGTGTGCACGAGGCCCGTGGCGAGCTGCCGCTGCACGGCCTCGCGGATCTCGGGGATGTCGTAGCCGATCATGTTGGTCAGCACGCCGCCGAAGAAGTCCAGGTAGGTGCGGCCCTGCGCGTCGGTGACCCGGCGACCGGAGCCGGAGACCAGCTCGATCGGCTCGGCGTAGTAGAGCGGCATCCAGGACGGCAGCACGGCCCGGTGCCGGGCCAGCAGGTCGTCGGTCATTCGTCGCACCCTCCAGCGCGTTGGCGGTCACCGCACGCTCCCACCCACCGGCGGCGGGGACAACTGCCACTGTGTAGCGGACCGGCGGCCTTCGGCTGACAGCACGTCAACCGATCGGCTGCGGTTTCCGGGGCGTCCGGCGCGACCGACGCGCGTTTCCCGTCGCCCCGGGCTCCGGAGGCGACGCGATCCGCACGGTACGATCCGGGGCGTGCGGATCATGCGGGACGTGCCGCTGCCCGACGGGGCGGCGGGCGCTCCCCCGGCACGGATCGTCGACGGGGTGCGCGCGTGGGTGACCTCGCCGCCGCTGCGGGACCTCGTCGCGCGGTTCGGCGGCGACGGTCCCCCGGGCGATCCGCCCTCCGGCGACCGGCTCCCCCGTGACCCGCTCTCCGGCGACCCGCTCTCCGGCGATCTGGCGGCGGCGCTGGCCTGGCTGGACGACTTCTCCGCCCGGCACTGGGACTTCCGGGGCGGCCGGGAACGCCCCGAGGCCGCCGAGCCGGCGTTCGACCCCCGCACGGCGGGGCTGGTGCTCGCCGCTGCCGCCGCGCTGGGCCTGGTCCGCCCGGTTCCGCCGGCCCGCCGGGCGTACGCGCACCTGGTCGTCCTCGGGGGGCTCGCGCACGCCTGCCTGCGCCGGGTGGCGTACGCCGCGCACCTGGTGCGCTCGGGCACGGCGGTGGCCGGCGAGGTGGCCGTGCTGGGCAGTTTCCGCCCGCTGTCGGTGGCGGAGCGGCGGACTCTGGCCGACGCGGGCGTCGCGGCCGGCGACACCGAGGTGGACGCCCTCGACGCGGCGGTCCGGCTCGCCTTCGGGATGGCCGGGCCGGCCGAGGCGGACGGCGTGGACGCCGGCCACCCGCACCGCTCCTGGTCCTCGCGCACCTGGCGGCCGGCGGGATCACCCCCGGTGCGGGTGCTCGCCGCCCCGTCCAGCGAGCCCGGGCGGCGGCGCGCGCACACCGCCGACACGCAGCGGTTCTGGGCCGAGCACGTCCGGCTCGCGCCGGGCGACCCGGTGCTGATGGTCACCGCGCCGGTCTACGTGCCGTTCCAGCACTGCGACGCGCTGCGCACGCTGGCCGTGCCGTACGGGTGCGGGATCGAGACCGTCGGCGTCGACCCGGCCCTGCCCGACCTGGTCCGGCTGCCCGAGCCGGCCCCGACGCCGGGGCGCTACCTCCAGGAGATCCGCTCGGCGATCCGGTCGATGCGCGCCCTGCACGCCGCCGTCGCGGACGGCTGAGCGGCCGGGACCGGGAGACCCGGGGGCGGCCCGGCCGGCGTCCGACGGGGAGATCGGACGCCGGCCGGGCCGGTGGAGGATCAGTTCACGTAGACCGTCGCGCCGCCCTGGGTGGTGTCCCGGACCGGGGCGTACGTCGCGCTGAAGTACGCCGAGGAGAAGCAGGTGCCCGGGCCGGCGGACTTGGTGAACGGCTGGTTGACGAAGGCGATCGAGGTGGTGGCGTTGGACGCCGTCCCCCGCACGACGCCGCCGTTGGCCTTGTAGACGCAGGTGACGTTGCCCAGCAGGGTGCGCAGCGAGACGGTGCTCTGGATCGACCCGGTGAGGGTGACCGCGCCGGCGCTGGTGACGGAGACGGCGTAGGGCAGGTTGTCGACCGTCACGCTGTTGACCCCGAGGGTGCCGACCACGTTGCTGGTGCAGCTGGTGAAGGTCTGCCCGGTGAGGCTCTCGGTGGCGGTGCCCGGGGCGGCCGGGTTGGTGACCGCCTTGGCGGTGAAGGTGGACGCGGCGCACTTGACGCCGGTCGTGCCGGTGGCCGACGAGTAGAAGTTGGCGGTGGTCCCGGTCTGGAGGCTGGCCTGGAGGGTGTCGCCGACGGCGACGGCGGTCCCGCCGGCGCTGCCGGTGGTGAGCACCGTGTTGGCGAGGGCGGCCGGGCCGGCGGCGGAGGCGGGGGCCGCCGCGACGAGGGAGCCGAGCAGCGCGACGGCGGCGAGGCCGACGGCGGCGCGTCCGTACCTGGGCATGGTGGGTCCTTTCGACGGGTGGTGGTGCGACGGCGGCGGCCGGACCGGCGGGTCACCGCGCCCGGCGGGCCGGGCGCGGCCGGGCGGCCGCGGAGGTGGCCACGGAGGGACGCCGTGGCCGTGGGCCCGCCACCGGTGGACGGTCGGCGGCGGCGGGGACGGACGCCGCCGGGCGGCGGCGGGGCGGGGTGTGCGGGTCGGTCACCGGTGACCCGGCGGAGCGGCCCTCGGGGTCCGGCCGGTCAGCCGGTGCCGGGTGGGGCACTGCGGCGCAGCCGCGTCACCCGCACCTTTCCGGCCTTGGGGGCGCCCGCGCGGTCGGCGATAATGGCGACCATCGAGCCCCCCTTCGGCGCTGCTCGGTGCGGCCATCCGGCGAAGATGACCATCAGTGACCCGACCGGAACCCAACGTGGTGAAGTTATAAACCCCGGAGGGTCGCAAAGTCAATCGTCGATTCAGGGAGGTCGATGTCAATGTCGCTGGCACCCCACCCGGAGACCGGATCCGCACCCCTGCCGCCGGAGCCCCGGCCCGACTCCACGCCCCTGCCGGGGGCCCGACCGGGGCGCGACCCCGAGCGGGCGATCAAGCGGGGCCCGCGCCGCCAGTCGGCCGAGGCGGTCGCGGCGACCCAACGCGACCGGCTCTTCGACGGGCTCGTGCACGAGGTGGCGGCCAGGGGCTACGACAACGCCCGGGTCACCGACATCTGCGGCGCGGCCGGCGTGACCCGCCCCGCCTTCTACGCCCTCTTCGCCGGCAAGGAGGACGCCTTCCTGGCCACCTACCGGCACGGCACGGCCGTCCTGCTGCGCCTGATGGACGACGCCTACGCCGGGGCGGGACCGGACTGGACCACCGCCGCCCGGGCCGCCCTGCGGACCCTGCTGGAGGTGCTGGCGAGCGTGCCCGCGTTCGCCCGGATGGCGCTCGTGGAGATCGACGCGGCCGGCCCGGCGGCCCGCGACGAGCGCGACCTGCTGCTGTCGCGGTTCCACCGGTTCTTCCACCCCGCCCGGCCCCGGTCGCCCCTGTCACCCGAGGAGGACGACCTGCTGGTGACGACGGTGGTCGCCGGCATCTACGGCACCCTGCGCCTGCGGGTGAGCCAGGGCCGCACGGCCGAGCTGCCCCGGCTGCTGCCGGTCCTGACGTACGCGATGACCGCGCCGTTCCTCGGCCCCGGGGCCGGCGACCGGGCGGCGCGGGCGGCCGACGCGGGCGGCCCGGGTGTCACCGCCCCCTGCGCGGTCGACCCGGCGCGCCCGGCCCGGGGGGACGACTGAGCGGGCCGCCGGACCGCAGCGCGATCAGAAACCGTCGCGGTTTCTCACTATCGGCAATTTTTCGCAGATCGACCGGCTCCACTGGGCATCAATCTTGACCCACCCTTTACTCAGCGGTAACTTCGCCCTGCGACGGGCTCGACACGCCGTACGCGAACCAATTCAGATCATCGCCCCGCTCCGCGCAGCGCCTCCGCATTGTCGCGGACGAATCGATCTCGAAGAGGAGCCGTCATGTCGGACGACACCGTATCCACCGAGCCGGTCCCGCCCTCCGGCGGCGTGCGCTGGCGGCGGTTCGCGGTCAGCCTGGCCGCCGCCGGGGTGGGCGCCGCCGGAATGGTGCTGCTCACCGCGCAGGGGGTGCTCGGCGCGCAATTCGCGATCTCCGGAATGCCCTTCGTCGTCACCGCCGACAAGCTCGACGGGACCGGGTTCGAGCAGTTCGCCACGCTCGACCAGATGATCGAGGACAGCCCCAACCAGGGCGACACCGGCGGCCAGGTCGTCGTGCTCGTCTCGGCGATCGACAAGGCCGAGCTGACCAACCTGTGCCAGAGCATCAACCTCGGCGGCATGTACATGAAGCTCACCGCCGGCACCGGCGGGAAGCCGGTGACCGCCCGCACGATGGTCGTCGACTCCGACGAGATCTCCGGCAACGCGTCGTTCCAGTCGATCGACATCGGCCAGGACGCCAGCACGCTGGACAAGGTGCCCGGGGTGCGCGGCAACCCGGGCGTCTTCGGCCAGCAGGCCGACAAGGTGACCATCACCGGGCTGCGGCAGAACAACTACGCCACCACCGCCGCGGTGTTCACCCTGCCGAACCTGCGGATGAGCTTCTCCTCCGAAGGCTGCTGAGATGGCCGGGGGTGACGCGACGCCCCGGGCCGCCGGGGGATCGGCCGCCGGCGGGGCCGGCCGGTGGCGGGCCTGGCGGCGCAGCCGTCCCTTCTGGGGCGGCCTGCTCGTCGCCCTCGGCGGCGCCGAGATCCTCGTGACGCTGCGCGCGCCGCTGCCGGTGATCCTGCACGTCGGGCCGCAGGGCCTGGCCGGCTACCTGGTGCCGGTCATCCTGCTGCTGTGCGGCGTGCTGCTGCTGGCCCACCCGCCGCAGCGGCTGTTCTACGCGCTGGTCTCCCTGGTGCTCGCCCTGGTCTCCTGGCTGACGTCCAACCTGGGCGGCTTCTTCGTCGGGATGCTGCTCGCGCTGGTCGGCGGCTGCCTCGCCTTCGCCTGGACGCCGGTCAAGGCGCACCGCCGCCCGGCCGAGGCCGCCCGCAGCGGTTAGCGGGCGGGGTGGGTCGCGGTGTCCCGGACCGCCTCGGCGAACACCTCGGACCGGTGCTCGAAGTTGCGGAACCGACCGTAGCTGGGCGCGGCCGGCGAGAGCAGCACCACCCCGCCGGCCGGGGTCACCTCCCGGGCCCGGCCCACGGCGGCCACCAGGTCGTCCACCACCTCGGCCCGCACCTTCGGCAGCCCGGCCAGGGCGGCCACGATCCGTTCCCCGCTGTCGGGGATGCCGAGCACGGTGATCTCCCGCTCGGCCAGGTGCTCGCGCAGCGGGGCGTAGTCCAGCCCCCGGTCGGTGCCGCCGACGATCACCGTCAACGGCCGCCCCTCGTACGCGTCGATGGCGTGCATCGCCGCGTACGGGCTCGTGGCCAGGGTGTCGTCGACGAAGGTGAGCCCGGACGGGTCGGCGATCTCGGTGAGCCGGTGGGCCAGGCCCTGGAACCCGGCCACCGCGACCGCGAGGGTGTCGGCGCGGGCCGCCACGTCCACGCCGAGCGCGTCGAGCACGGCGAGGGCGACGCAGAGGTTGCCCTCGTTGTGCCGGCCCACCAGGGGCAGCACCGCGCGCGCGAACAGGGGCCGGTCGCCGAGGTGGAACCAGGGCGTGCCGTCCGGGCCCGGGGCCACGTGCGTGGTGTCCGGGGAGCCGGCGCGCACGGCCGGCCGGTCGCCCAGCTCGGCGGCGAGCCTCGGGTCGGCCCCGTTGACCACGATCGTCTGCGGCCCGTGCGCCAGCAGGTTGAGCTTGTCCCGGTAATATTCCCGCTCGCCGCCGTGCGCGTCCAGGTGCTCGGGGAAGAGCGCGGTGACCACCGCCACGCGCGGCGAGTCGGTCAGGTCGGCGCACTGGTAGCTGGACAGCTCCAGCACGTACAGGTCGGCGTCGGGCAGGTCGAGCAGCGGCACCCCGATGTTGCCGCCGAAGACGTTCGGCCGGTCGACCGCCGTGAGCAGGTGACTGATCAGGCTGGACGTGGTGGACTTGCCCTTGCTGCCGGTCACCCCGACGGTCCGCCGGGCGTGGTCGGCCATCCACAGCGCGCTGCCCTGGGTGACGGTGACCCCCCGGCGGCGCAGCTCCACCAGCCACGGGTGGGTGTTCGGCACCCCGGGCGAGCGGACCACCACCTCGGCGGCGGCCAGCCGGGCGAAGCCCTCCTCGCCGGTGACCAGCGGGGCAGCCTCGGCCAGCGGCCCCTCCCAGGGCAGGGCCAGGAAGTTGGCGCTGTCGTCGACCGCGACCAGGCCCGCCGGGCCGTGCGCGGCGATCGCGATCACCGCCGCCCGGCCCTCCCGGCCGGTGCCCCAGACGGCGACGGTACGTCCGCGCAGGTCAGACAGGCGCACGGGGGATCTCCTCCACGGTCGGGCACGTCGGCGGGCCGGTCCGACGCAGCCGGGCACGGCCGGACGAACCAGGGCCTAGTATGGCGTGTGCCCAACGAGCAGCTCCGGCGGATGGACGCCTTCACCTTCCCGTCCTACTCGATCGACCTCGCCACCGGCGAGGCGTTGTTCGACTACGCCCTCACCGGCCCGGGCGGCGAGCAGCGGTTCACCGAGGCGATCACCCTCCCCCTGCCGGCCGAACCGCCGTCCGACGCCACGGTCGCCACCCTCGGCCGGGTCCTGGAGCTGCTGCACGTGGTCGCCGGCGTCAGCTACTACAAGGCCGCCGCGCCCCGCCGGCTGGTGCTGCCGGCGCCGCTGGGCGGGGCCGCCGCCGCGCTGGTCACGGCCGTCTACACCAAGGGCCTCGCCGAGTACGCCTACCGCAACCAACTCCCGCACGTGCTGGAGCTGACCCCGGAGATCCCCGCGGGCTCGGTGTCGCCCGCGCGCGCGTACGACAACTCCGACCTGCGCCCCCTGTCGGCCGTCGGCGGGGGCAAGGACTCCATCGTCAGCCTGGAGGCGCTGCGCCGCGCCGGCCTCGACCCGGTGCCGTTCTCGGTCAACCCGAACCACGTCATCGTCGCGGTCAACGAGGCGTCCGGGCTGACCGCCCTCGCGGCGCGGCGGCGCATCGACCCGGTGCTGTTCGACCTCAACGCCGCCGGGGCCCGCAACGGGCACATCCCGGTCACCGCGATCAACTCGCTGATCGCGGTCGCCACGGCCGTGCTCAACGGGCTCGGCCCGGTGGTGATGTCCAACGAGCGGTCCGCGTCCGACCCGAACCTGGTCTGGAACGGCCACGAGATCAACCACCAGTGGTCCAAGGGGGTGGAGGCCGAGGGGCTGCTGCGGGCGGCGCTGGCCGAGCACGCCGGGCTCACCGAGCCCTACTTCTCGCTGCTGCGCTCGCTGTCCGAGCTGCACATCGCCCGGCTCTTCGCCGAGATCGACCGGTACGACGACGTGGTGACCAGCTGCAACGCCGCGTTCAAGCTGCGCGACGCGAGCGAGCGCTGGTGCCGCGACTGCCCGAAGTGCCGATTCGTGTTCCTGGCCATGGCCCCGTTCATGCCGCGCGAGCGGGTCGTGCGGATCTTCGGCGGCGACCTGCTGGCCGACGGGTCCCAGATCCCCGGCTACCGGGAGCTGCTCGGCGTGGACGGGCACAAGCCGTTCGAGTGCGTCGGCGAGGTCGAGGAGTCGGTGGTGGCGCTGAGCCTCCTCGCCGAGCAGGAGCAGTGGCGCGCCGCCCCGGTCGTGCGGGCCCTGGTCGACGCGGTCCCGGAGACGGCCTGGTCGGCGGCGGCCACCTCGGACGTCTTCACCCCCGGCGGCCCCCACTTCGTCCCCTCCGCCTACGCGAAGGCCCTCCTGCCCGGCTGATCAGGGGGCGCGGACGGCGTCCAGGGCCAGCAGGGCCACGTGCAGGGACAGGCACACCTCCACCGAGTCGAGGTCGGCGTCGAGGATCCGGGCGATGCGGGCCAGCCGCTCGTAGAACGCCGGCCGGGACAGGTGCGCGGCGGCGGCCGCCGCCGACTTGTTGCGCCCCTGCTCCAGGTACGCCCGCAGGGTGCCGAGCAGCTGCTCGCGGGGGTGCCGGGCGTCGTACGCCAGCAGGGCACCCAGCTCGCGCTCGACGAACGTCTGCAGGCGCGGCTCGTCGCGCAGCAGGTGCAGCAGGCCGGCCAGCCCGACGTGCGGCAGCCGGAAGACCGGCAGGTCCCGGCGGTCCCGGCGGGCCGCGTCGGCGACCTGCCGCGCCTCCACCAGCGAGCGGCGCGCCTCCCGCAGGCCGCCCACCCCGGAGCCGGCAGCGACGATCACCGCGCCCGCACCGTTCCCCCGGGCGGGCTCGGGCGTCCGGGCCGGTGCGGGCTCGGCGGCCCTCGGCCCGGCGGCGTCGACCCGGTTGCGACGCAGCGCGGCGGCGAACCCGGCCAGCGCCCGTTCCTCCGCCGCCGGGTCGGGCAGGGCGAGCAGCACGCCCACCGACTGGTCGTCGACGGCGCTGCTCAGCCCGGTCAGCTTCGCCTCGCGCAGGGCCTGCCCGACCGCCTCCGACAGGTCCCGCAGCCGGGCCGGCCCCGCCTCCGGGTCCACCGGTCCGGGCCCCTCCGGCGGGGTCCCGTCGGCGGCCGGTTCGTCGCCGCGGTAGCGCACCACCACGCCGACCAGGTGCCGGCGCTCGAGCACCACCCCCAGCGCCCGCGCGCGCAGGGCCACCTCGTCGACCGGGCGGGAGTGGTCCAGCAGGGCGGTGAGCAGCGTCCGGTGGATCTGCCGCTCCAGCCCCTCGGCGTCGCGCCGGATCAGCCGGCCCAGCGCGAGCGCGGAGGCGGCCCGCTCGACGAGGATCGTCAGCCGGGTCGGCGGGGCCTGCGGCGGCGGGGCGACGTCGGCGGGCCCCGGCTCCGGCGCCCCGTCGGGCACCGGCACGCCGGTGGTCAGCTCCCCGCCGCCCGGCCAGCGCAGCAGCAGCCGCCCCCAGTCCTGCCCCCGGGCCCCGACGGTGGTCACCAGCCAGCCCCGGTCCGCGTCGTACGCGGTCCGCCCGGGCGGGCTGATCCGCCGGGAGTGCTGCTCCCAGCCGTCCAGCAGCAGCTCGGCGCTCTGCCCCGCCGGGTCGTACGCGAGCACCTGCCGCGACAGGTTCTCCAGCACCACCGGGCAGCCGGACAGCTCGGCGGCCTGCCGGACCACCTCGGCCGGGCCGGCGCCCTCGACCGACAGCTCGGTGAACCGCTGGTGGATCTCCTCGGTCGCCCGCAGCTCGGTGAGCTGGGCGTCGACGATCAGCGCGTGCACGGCCTCGGTGACCCGCACGAACGGGGTGGCCCGGCGCAGCTCGACCAGGGGCAGCCCGCGCCGGGCCGCGGCGGCGGCCATCACCCGGGGCACGCCGCTGACATACCGGCGGCCCAGCTCGACGACGAGGCCGGAAACCCCGACGTCGGCCAGCTCGCCGATGAACGCACGCAGCCCGGCGTCCTCGCCGGGCAGCCCGATGCCGGTGGTGAGCACCAGCTCACCACCGCGCAGCAGGGACGCGATGTCGGGCACCTCCGCCACGTGCACCCAGCGCACCGGCCGGTCCAGGCCGGCCTCCCCGGCCACCAGGCGGGGCGCGCCGTGGCGGATCGGGTCGAGCGCGAGGATCTCACGGACGGTAGGGAACACGGGCGACACGCTACCGTCCGTGACTCCGATCCTGAACAGGCCGCGACGGGGTACGCGCCGCCGATGCCGGGCGACCCGGCGGCCCCGCCGCGATGGGGCTCAGTCGACGCCGAGCTCCATCGCGGCGCGGTCGAGTGCCGCGTCGTCGGCGGAGGAGACGCCCCGGGAGGCGATGGCCTCCGCGCCGCCCTGCGGCATCGCGCCGATCAGCCCCGTCGAGGCCGCCTGCGCCGCGCCGATCATCCGCTGGGGTGCCGCGCCGCCGACCAGGCCGAGGGAGGCGTACTGCTCCAGCTTGGCCCGCGAGTCGGCGATGTCGAGGTTGCGCATGGTGAGCTGGCCGATCCGGTCCGACGGGCCGAACGCCGAGTCCTCGGTGCGCTCCATCGACAGCTTGTCGGGGTGGTAGCTGAACGCCGGGCCGGTCGTGTCGAGGATCGAGTAGTCCTCGCCCCGGCGCAGCCGCAGGGTCACCTCGCCGGTGACCGCCGCGCCGACCCAGCGCTGCAACGACTCGCGCAGCATCAGCGCCTGCGGGTCCAGCCAGCGCCCCTCGTACATGAGCCGGCCGAGGCGGCGGCCCTCGTTGTGGTAGTTGGCCAGGGTGTCCTCGTTGTGGATGGCGTTGACCAGCCGCTCGTACGCGGCGTGCAGCAGCGCCATGCCGGGCGCCTCGTAGATGCCCCGGCTCTTGGCCTCGATGATCCGGTTCTCGATCTGGTCGGACATGCCCAGGCCGTGCCGGCCGCCGATGGCGTTGGCCTCCAGCACCAGGTCGACGGGGCTGCCGAACTCCTTGCCGTTGATGGTCACCGGGCGGCCCTGGTCGAAGCCGATCGTGACGTCCTCGGTGGGGATCTCCACGGACGGGTCCCAGAACTTGACGCCCATGATCGGCTCGACGGTCTCGATGCCGGTGTCCAGGTGTTCGAGCGTCTTGGCCTCGTGCGTGGCGCCCCAGATGTTGGCGTCGGTGGAGTATGCCTTCTCGGTGCTGTCCCGGTAGGGCAGGCCGCGCTCCAGCAGCCACTCCGACATCTCCTTGCGCCCGCCCAGCTCGGTGACGAAGTCGGTGTCGAGCCACGGCTTGTAGATGCGCAGCTGCGGGTTGGCCAGCAGGCCGTAGCGGTAGAACCGCTCGATGTCGTTGCCCTTGAACGTCGAGCCGTCGCCCCAGATCTGCACGTCGTCGGAGATCATCGCCCGCACCAGCAGGGTCCCCGTCACGGCCCGGCCCAGCGGCGTGGTGTTGAAGTAGGCCCGCCCGCCCGAGCGGATGTGGAACGCACCGCAGGTCAGCGCCGCCAGGCCCTCCTCGACGAGGGCGGCGCGGCAGTCGACCAGCCGGGCGACCTCGGCGCCGTAGCTGAGCGCGCGGCCCGGCACCGAGGCGATGTCGGGCTCGTCGTACTGGCCGATGTCGGCCGTGTAGGCGCAGGGGACGGCGCCCTTGTCGCGCATCCACGCGACCGCGACCGAGGTGTCGAGGCCGCCGGAGAAGGCGATGCCGACACGTTCGCCGATGGGCAGGGAGGTGAGAACCTTGGACACGGGGAAGATTATTCATCACGCCGCATGGTCATGCAAGCGGACGCGCCCGACGCGACGGGCGTCACTCCCCGCCCGCGGCTACCCGCCGAACGGCGGGTCGTCGCGGCCCAGCTCCCAGAACGCCACCGCCGCGGCGGCGGCCACGTTCAACGAGTCCACCCCGCGCCGCATCGGCACGACCACCCGCACGTCGCTGGCGGCCTGGGCCGCCGCCGTGAGGCCGGGCCCCTCCGCACCCAGCAGCAGCGCCGCCCGGGCGCGCTGCGCCGGGGTCAACCGCTGGATCGGCACCGCGTCCACCGCCGGCGTCAGGGCCAGCACCGTGAACCCCGCCTGGCGCACCTGGTCCAGGCCGTCCGGCCAGCGCGCGAACTTGGCGTACGGCACCGCGAAGACCTCGCCCATGCTGACCCGCACGCTGCGCCGGTAGAGCGGGTCGGCGCAGGTGGGCGACAGCAGCACCGCGTCGACGCCGAGCGCGGCGGCCCCCCGGAAGATCGCGCCGAGGTTGGTGTGGTTGTTGACGTCCTCCAGGATCGCCACCCGCCGCGCGGCGGCGAGCACCCCGGCGGCGTCCGGCAGCGGCCTGCGCCGGAACGAGGCGAGCACCCCCCGGTGCACGTGGAAACCGGTGGCCTTCTCCAGCACGTCCGGGGTGGCCGCGTACACGGGGGCGTCGCCGGTGTCGAGGTCGGCGAGCTGGTCGACCCGCTTGGCGTCCACCAGGAACGACCGCGCCGGGTAGCCGGCCCGCAGCGCCCGGCGCAGCACCAGCTCCCCCTCGGCGATGAACAGGCCGTGCGGCGGCTCCCACCGGGTGCGCAGCTCCACGTCGGTCAGCGCGCGGTAGTCGGCGATCCGGTCGTCGTCGGGGTCGGTGATCTGGTGCACGGGCATCCGGCGATTCTGCCGGACCGCGCCGCCGGCACCGTGCGCCGGTCGCCGGTCGGCGTTTTCCCGGCGTACGACGGGGAACGGTGATCCGGGACAGCGGACGCGACCGGAGGGACCCTGCGGGTGAACGCGAACCAGGCCGGCGAGCCGGCACCGGACGGGCACGGCGGGCTGCCCAGGGACGCCACCGTCGCCGACCACATCGTGGCCCGGCTGGCCCAGTGGGGCGTACGCCGCTACTTCGGCTACCCCGGCGACGGCATCAACGGGATGACCTCGGCGCTGCAACGCGCCGGCGACCGGGCGGAGTTCGTCCAGGTGCGCCACGAGGAGACCGCCGGCTTCGCCGCGTCGGCGCACGTCAAGTACGGCGGCGGGCCGCTCGGCTGCGCCCTGGCCACCAGCGGGCCGGGCGCGATCCACCTGCTCAACGGCCTGTACGACGCGAAGCTCGACCACCAGCCGGTGGTGGCCCTGGTGGGGCACACCGCGTTGACCGCCGAGGGGGGCGGCTACTACCAGGAGGTCGACCTGCTCGCCCTCTACAAGGACGTCGCCTCGGCGTTCCTGGCCCAGCTCGACGACCCGTCCCAGGTGCGGCACCTGGTGGACCGGGCCTGCCGGACGGCGCTGGCCCGGCGCACGGTCACCGCGCTGGTGCTCCCCTCCGACGTGCAGGACGAGCCGGCCGTCCCGGACCCGCCGCACGCGCACGGCTACTACCACACGTCAGCTGTGCCGAGCAGCGCCACGACCGTGCCGCCGGAGGCGGACGTCCGCCGGGCGGCGGAGGTGCTGCGCGGCGGCGAGCGGGTGGCGATGCTGGTCGGCCAGGGCGCCCTGGGCGCGGAGGCCGAGGTGCGGCAGGTCGCCGACCGACTCGGCGCGGGCGTGGCCACCGCCCTGCTCGGCTTCACCGCCGTGGACCACCGCGAGCCGTGGGTCACCGGCGCGATCGGGCTGCTGGGCACCCGGCCGAGCTGGCAGCTCATGCGCGACTGCGACCGGCTGCTGATCGTCGGCAGCAACATGCCGTACTCGGAGTTCTACCCGCCGCAGGGGCAGGCCCGGGGCGTGCAGATCGACGTGGACGGCTCCCGGCTGGGGCTGCGCTACCCCACCGAGGTCAACCTCACCGGCGACGCCGGCCCCACCCTGCGGGCGCTGCTGCGCGAGCTGGGCCCCGGCACCGCCCCGACCGCCTGGCGGCAGCGCATCGCCGACGCCACCGCCGGCTGGCACCGCGCCCAGCGGGAGATCGCCGGCCAGTCCGCCGACCCGGTGAACCCGCAGGCGCTGTTCGCGGCGCTGGACGACCAGCTCCCCGGTGACGTCATGCTCGCGGTGGACTGCGGCACCTGCACCGCCTGGTACGCCCGGCACCTGCGGCTGCGCCCCGGGATGCTGGCCAGCCTCTCGGGCACCCTGCTGTCGATGGGCGGAGCCATGCCGTACGGGATCGCCGCGAAGCTCGCCCACCCGGACCGGCCGCTGGTCGCCCTGCTCGGCGACGGGGCGATGCAGATGAACGGCGTCAACGAGCTGATCACCGTGGCGAAGCACTGGCGGAGCTGGCCGGACCCCCGGTTCGTGGTGCTGGTGCTCAACAACCGGGACCTGGCGTTCGTCAGCTGGGAGCAGCGCTCCGGCGAGGGCACGCCGATGTTCCCGGCCAGCCAGGACCTGCCCGACGTGGCGTACCACCGGTGGGCGGAGGTGCTCGGCCTGCACGGCATCCTGGTCGACTCCCCCGACCAGGTGCCGGACGCCTGGCGGCGCGCCCTGGCCGCCGACCGCCCGACGGTGATCAACGCGATGGTGGACCCGGCCGAGCTGATGCTGCCGCCGCACTTCACCGCCGAACAGGCGCGCAAGACGGCGGCGGCGGTGCTGCGCGACCCCGACCGGGCGGGCATCGTCCGGCGCGGCCTGCCCGCCGCCGTGTCCACCTGGCGCCCCCGCCTGCGGTGAAAGGAAGGGCCCCTCCTTGACGCATCCGGTAGAGAAGGGTCCCCCTCTCACGCCGGGGGCCGGGTCGCGCGCGATGGGTAGGGTGGCGGGGCATGAGACGCCCCGTGCTGATCGCGCTCGTCGGCGTCGACGGCTCCGGCAAGACCACCCAGGCGCGGGCGCTGGCGCGGCGGCTGACCGCGCGGGGCGTCCCGGCCGCGTACTTCGAGAACGCCGGCGGCCGGCCGCTGTGGAACAGGCTGGCGCGGGCGGTCGGGCGGCCGGACGGGGTGGCGCTGTTCGGTCGTACCCTCTATCCGGTCGTCGAGGCGGCGGTGCGCGCGGCCGCGATGGCCCGCACCCTGCTCTGGGCGTGGGCGACCGGGCGCACGGCGGTGCTGGACCGGTGGACCTACTGCCAGTACGTGATCATGCGGGCCCGGGGCGACCGGGGCGGGCGGGCCGTGCGCGCGGCGTACCGGCTCTTCCCCGCGCCGGCGGTGGTCTGCTTCCTGGCCGTCGCGCCGGAGGTCGCCCAGCGGCGGGTGCTGGCGCGCGGCATCGACACCGAGGAGCTGCCGCACCTGCGCGCGCTGGACGCCGCCTACCGGGCGCTGCCGGAGTTCGGCGGGTTCGTCGTGCTGCCCGGCGACGGCGGCCCTGACGAGGTGGCCGCCGCGCTGGACAGGGTGGTCGCGCCGCTCACCGGATTGGGCACGCGGCGTTGACAGGGGTCCCTTCCTTGCGCCTCAGCCACGGCCGCGGTTGAGCCAGCGCAGCACGTCCGGCGGGAGGGTCTCCTGCCGGCTGGGCGTGGGCGTGGGCTGCGGGGCGGGGCGGTGCACCTCGCCGGCCAGCTCCCGGCTGGGCGGGGTGAAGTCGCGCACCGGCTGGCCGTCCACGGCGGCGCGGATCGTCCGGGCCACTGCGGCGATGACCTTCGCCTGCACGGCCGAGCCGACCGCGTCGCCCGGGTCGTCGGGGTTGGCGGCGATGCCGGCGACGGCGACCTGCGGGGTGAAACCGACGAACGTCTCCGTGGCGGCCCCCTCCGAGCTGCCGGTCTTGCCGGCGACCGGGCGCCCGACGATCGTGTCCACGGCGGTGGCGGTGCCGCCGTCGCACTGGCCGTAGGTGGTCTGCTGGCCGACCGGGCAGCGGGCCGCGTCGGTGGCCGCCCGGGCCACGTCGGCGTCGAGCACCCGGCGGCAGGACGGCTCGCCGACGTCGACCTTGTCGCCGTCGGCGGCGGTCACCGACACCACGGGCAACGGCGTGCAGTACGTCCCCTCGGCGGCCACGGTGGCGTAGGCGTTGGCGAGGTCGAGGGGGGTGGTGGCGGCCACCCCGAGGGTGAACGATCCCCAGTTGGCGGCGTTGTCGCGGGCGAAGGCGGCGTCGGCCTCGGCGCGGAAGGTGATCCCGAGGCGCTGGGCCATCTCCACCACCTTCGCCGGGCCGACCTGCTCCGACAGCCACACGAAGTACGTGTTCACGGAGCGGCCGAAGCCGTCCCACATGGTGCGGTAGCCGTCCATCCACTGCGGGTTGGCGTTGGCGGGGCACCACTTGCCGCCGCAGCTGGCCTCCCCCTCGGCGGCGTACCGGGTGGGCAGCCGGCTGGGCGCGTCGAAGCCGGTGGCGAGCTGCTTGCCGTTCTCCAGCGCGGCGAGCATGGTGAACAGCTTGAACGTCGACCCCGCCTGGTATCCGTCGACGCTGCCGCCGCCGGAGATCAGCGGGTTGACGGTGTTGGGGTGGTTGGTCTGCCCGTCGGGGTTGGCGTCGAGGCTGTAGTGCCGGTTGACCGCCATGGCGAGCACCCGGCCGGTGCCGGGCTGCACGGCCGCGATGGGCAGGGCGCGCTTGTCGTCGTACCCGTAGACGGCCGTGGCCTGCTCCTGCGCGGTCTGCTGGAGCTTCGGGTCCAGCGAGGTGACGACGGTGTAGCCGCCCCGGCGCAGCGCCTGCTCCCGCTCGGCGACGGTCTCGCCGAACGCGGGCTGGGTGAGCCACCACTGGCGCAGGTAGTCGCAGAAGAAGCCCCAGTCGTCGTGGCCGTCGGCGACGGCGGTGCAGCCGTTGGGCTGCTGGGTGGGGTGCAGGGTCACCTTCTCGGCCTTCGCGGTGGCGGCCTGCTCGGTGGTGATCCTGCCGGTCGCGGCCATCGCGTCGAGCACGTACGCCCGGCGGGCCAGGGCCGCGTCGGCGTCCCCGTCGATCGGGCTGTACGCGTCGGGCGACTGCACCAGGCCGGCGAGCAGCGCCGCCTCGGGCAGGGTCAGCTCGGCCGGGGACTTGGCGAAGTAGCGCTGGCTGGCCGCCGCGATGCCGTACGCACCGGAGCCGAAGTACGCGATGTTGAGGTAGCGGTTGAGGATCTCGTCCTTGCTGAGCCGCTGCTCCAGCGCCGTGGCGTACCGGATCTCCTGGAGCTTGCGCCCGACGGTCTGCTCGGTGGCCGCGGCCCGCTCCTCGGCGGTGCGGTTCGGGTCGGTCTTGAGCACGTTGCGCACGTACTGCATGGTCAGCGTGGAACCGCCCTGCTCGGTGCCGCCGCCGGTGACGTTGGCGACCAGGGCGCGGGCGATGCCGCGCAGGTCGGTGCCGCCGTGGGAGTAGAAGCGCCGGTCCTCGGCGGCCACGATGGCCTCGCGCATCACCGGGGCGATCTCGGCCAGCGGCACGTCGGTGCGGTTGACGTCGTAGAACGTGGTGATCAGCGTCTTGCCGTCGTTGGCGTACAGGTACGACCGCTGCGGGGTGGTCGGGGTGCGCAGCGCCTCGGGCAGTGCCGCGTAGGACCCGACGGCCGACTTGGCGGCGTAGCCGAGCAGCAGGTTGGCCGGCAGCGCGGCGGCGGCCAGCGCGAGGCCGGCGAGCAGTCCGGCGAGCAGCACGGTGAACAGCCGCGACAGCGGCGACCGGGGTGGCGGCATGACGCCAAGGGTTGCCACGAAAGCCGCGATCCGACCACCTCCGGCGGCGGGTTGTCGGCTATTTCACCGGCGGCCGGCGGCGTTCTGGGCGCGGATCGTCCCTGTTCGGCGGCCCTGTCCGGCTTCGGCGGCACGAACGGGGACATTGACTTGCAGCAATGTTAGCGCTAACAATGAACCGGGTTGCCGGCAGGTGAGCGCAGCAACCTCCCCGAAACGGAAGGGAAGGCCAGATGAGAGCAGCTCCAGGGCCGGCCGGCACCCCAGCGGTCAGGCGCGGCGCGACGGCCGTGGCCCTCGCGTTGGTCGCGGCGCTCGCGGGCGCGGGCGGGGCGGGCGCGCCCGCCGCCGCGGCCCCGGCGGAGGTCGCGTCGGCGGCGGGCAGGACGTCGTCGGCGGAGGTCGCGGACGAGGCGCCGACGGCGGCCGCCCCGAACCAGGTGGTCACCAGGCCGCCGATGGGCTGGGCGTCGTGGAACACCTTCGCCGCGAAGATCGACTACAACGTGATCAAGGCACAGGTCGACAGCCTTGTCTCCAGCGGCCTCAAGGACGCCGGCTACGAGTACGTCAACATCGACGAGGGCTGGTGGCAGGGCACCCGGGACGCCGCCGGCAACATCACCGTCGACACCACCGAGTGGCCCGGCGGCATGAAGGCCATCGCCGACTACATCCACAGCAAGGGCCTGAAGGCGGGCATCTACACCGACGCCGGCCGCGACGGCTGCGGCTACTACTACCCGACCGGCCGACCGGCCGCCCCCGGCTCCGGCAGCGAGGGGCACTACGACCAGGACTTCCTCGCGTTCTCCCAGTGGGGCTTCGACTTCGTCAAGGTCGACTGGTGCGGCGGCTCCGCCGAGGGGCTCAACCCCCGGACCACCTACCAGGCCATCAGCGACTCCATCGCTCGCGCCACCGCGCAGACCGGCCGGCCGATGGTGCTCTCGGTCTGCAACTGGGGAGTGCAGAGCCCCTGGGACTGGGCGCCGGGCATGTCCACCATGTGGCGCACCAGCGGGGACATCATCTACTACGGCCAGCAGGCGTCCATGGACCGCGTGCTGGCCAACTTCGACTCCGCCCAGCACCCCGCCGCCCAGAGCGTCGGCCACTACAACGACCCGGACATGCTGATCGCCGGGATGCCGGGATTCAACGCGGCCCAGAACCGCACCCACCTCGGCCTGTGGGCGATCTCCGGCGCCCCGCTGCTCGCCGGCAACAACCTGGCCACCATGTCCGCCGAGACGCGGGCCATCCTGGGCAACCGGGAGGTCATCGCCATCGACCAGGACCCGCTGAGCAGGCAGGGCGTCAAGGTCGCCGAGGACTCCGCCGGGCTCCAGGTGTACAGCAAGGTGCTCGCGACCAGCGGCCAGCGGGCGGTCCTGCTGCTCAACCGCACCGGGTCGGCCGCCACCGTGACGGCCCGCTTCGCCGACCTCGGGCTGGGCGGCACCGCGAGCGTACGCAACGTGTGGACCGCCACCGACCTGGGCGCCCGCACGACCAGCTACGCCACGAGCGTCCCCGCCCGCGAGGCCGTCCTGCTCGTCGTCAGCGGCACCGAGGACACCGGCGGCGGCACCCGCACCGGGGGGCTGGTCGGCCGGCAGTCCGGCCGCTGCCTGGACGTCAACAACTTCGCCACCACCAACGGCACCCAGGCCCAGTTGTGGGACTGCACCGGCGCGAGCAACCAGACCTGGACGTACACCTCCGCCCGGCAGCTCAGGGTCTACGGCAACAAGTGCCTGGACGCGTACAACGCGGGCACCGCCAACGGCACGCGGGTGGTGATCTGGGACTGCAACGGCCAGGCCAACCAGCAGTGGACCGTCAACGCCGACGGGACGATCCGGGGTGCGCAGTCCGGCCTGTGCGTCGACGCGTCCGGAGCCGCCACGGCGAACGGCACGAAGATCGTCCTCTGGACGTGCGGCTCCGCCGACAACCAGCGGTGGAGCTGGCGCTAGCTAGCTGGCAGCCGACGACCGGTCAGCCGGCGGCGAGCGGGCCGCCGGCCGACCCGGTGCCGGAGGCCGGGCCGCCCGCCGGCCCCAGCCCAGGGCCGGTCGCCGTCGCGACGCTGGCGCTGGCGGCGTCCCGGGCGATGGCGGCGGGCACGAGCCGACCGGACCGGTAGCCGATGCCGATCCCCGCGACCAGCACGAAGATCGCCCCGAAGGTCTGCACCGAGCCGACCAGCGCGCCACCGATGCCGAGCAGCGGGGCGGCGATCATCATCATCGTGCCGTCGCCGAGGCTGAACATGCCGGAGCGGGCCACCGCCCAGCCGGTGAGGAACCAGCCGGCCGTGTAGCAGGTGGCACCGACCAGGACGAGCGTGCGGGCGGTGGTGCCGAAGACGGGGGCCTGCTCGGCGAGCCCGGCGAAGGGCAGCATGAGCACGGTGCCGGCGATGCTGGCCAGCAGGCCCGCGGCGGCCACCCGGCGGCTGCGGGTGGCGGCGAGCAGCCCGGTCAGGGCCAGCAGGGCCAGCAGGCCGAGCCAGACGGCGGCGACCCAGCCGACGAGGTAGAGCTGACCGCCGTCGGCCGGGTACGGGTCGTTGCCGACGCCGCCGTCGCTGGCCATCGCGACGGCGCCGTAGAGCAGCGCGTACGCCGGCAGGAGCCAGACCGCCGCGCGGCCGAAGCGGCGCAGCGACCAGGCCCAGGTGGCGTTGGTGGCGGGGGCGGCCGGGCCCGGCTCGGTGACGAACGGCAGCACCCCGAACCCGCCGCCCGTGCGGCGGGTGCCGAGCGGACCGGCCGGGTCGTGTGCGCCGGGCACCGGCGGCCGGGAGAGGAACTTGTCCAGCGGATCCTTCATGCGACACCTCGCTGCGCTCGTCGGCGGGGCGGGACGCGCCGCGGCGCCCCGGTCCTGGTCACGACCCGTCCTGTCGGACCGATCGTGTCAGGCACCGGAGCGCCGCATGAGGATTATTCGCATTCCCGCCCGGCGGACGGGCGGGCGACGCGAGCGCCGGCCGTCAGCCCCGTTCGCGCTGGTCGGCCGGGTCGGTCAGCAGGCTCGCCGGGGAGACCGGCTCCGGGGCCGGTAGGCCCTGCGGGGCCTTCCCGCCGGTGGCCTGCGCCTCGGCGACGCGTACCTCGTCGTGGATCTGCTGGGCGGCGGCGGCCGCCGCCTGCGCGGCCTCGGCGGCCTCGCGCTCCACCTCGCTCGCGCTGCCGGCCGCCTCCGGCGTCGGCGCGTCGCCGACCATCTGGCTCAGCCCGCCCAGCGCGCCGCCCATCCCCTCCAGGGCCTTGGTCAGCTCCGCCGGGACGATCCAGACCTTGTTCGCCGTGCCGTTGGCGATCTGCGGGAGGGCCTGGAGGTATTGGTAGGCGAGCACCTTCTGGCTCGGGTTGGCCTGGTGGATCGCGTCGAAGACCGTGCGGATCGCCTTCGCCTGGCCCTCCGCCTGGAGGATGCGGGCCTGCCGGTCACCGTCGGCGCGCAGCACCGCCGCCTGCTTCTCACCCTCGGCGGTGAGGATCTGCGACTGCTTGTGCCCCTCGGCGTTCAGGATCGCGGCACGACGGTCCCGCTCGGCGCGCATCTGCTTCTCCATCGAGTCGCGGATGCTCGGCGGCGGCTCGATCGCCTTGATCTCCACCCGGGTGACCTTGATGCCCCACCGGCCGGTCGTCTCGTCCAGCACGCCCGACAGGTGCCGGTTGATCTCCTCCCGGCTGGTCAGCGCCCGCTCCAGGTCCAGCGAGCCGATCACGTTACGCAGCGTCGTGACGGTGAGCTGCTCGATGGCCTGGAGGAAGTTCGAGATCTCGTACGTGGCCCGGACCGAGTCGACGACCTTGAAGTAGAGCACCGTGTCGATCGAGACCACCAGGTTGTCGGAGGTGATCACCGGCTGGGGCGGGAAGCTGACCACCTGCTCCCGCATGTCGACCTTGGTGCGCACCGCGTCGATGAACGGCACCAGCAGGTTCAGGCCCGGGTTGAGGGTGCGCTTGTACCTGCCGAGCCGCTCCACCACGTCCTGGCGCTGCTGCGGCACGATCCGCACCGCCTTGATCAGGGTCACCATGGCGATCAACGCCACGGCGATCAACAGCACCGACACAAACTCCATACCCTTCACCCTCTCGCTTCGGGCAGCTCGCCCGAGGTGGAAACGTCGTCATCCCACACCAGGGCCGTCGCGCCCTGGACCTTGATCACCCGTACCCGCCGACCGGGGTCGAAACTCTGCGTCGCGTCGTACGACCGGGCGCTCCACAGCTCGCCGTCGATCTTGACGAGGCCCTGCTCGGCGTCGACCCGTTCCAGCACCAGCGCGGTGGAACCCTCGATCGCCGCCAGGCCGATCGGCTCGGCGCCGTCGGACGTGGAGCGGGCGTGCCGGCGGATCGCCGGCCGCGCCACCGCCACCGTGAGCGCGGAGACCACCGCGAAGACCACGGCCTGCACGGCGGTCGGGGCGCCCAGGGCCGCCGCGCCCGCGGCGGCGAACGCGCCGACCGCGAACATGATCAGGAACAGCGTCGTCGTGAAGATCTCGGCGACCGCCAACACCACACCCAGTACGACCCAGAACACCGCGTCCACCCCCCAAGGGTGACACGTCAAAGCACGCGCGGCCCGTCGGCAAGATCAGTAGGCTCGGCGGGACCGCCCCCGCGAAGCCCGGCGGAACCGCCCCGAGAGCTGGAGGAACCTGTGTCGCTGCCGCCCGAGACCGCCCGCCGCGTCGACGCCCGGGTCGCCCGCGCCCAGTCCGAGGGGCGCGCCCCCTCGCTCGTGCTCGGCGTGGTGCGCGACGGTGAGCTGACCCACGTCGCCGCCGCCGGGGAGCACCCCCGCCCCGACGCCGACCGGCAGTACCGGCTCGGCTCGATCACCAAGACCATGACCGCCGTGCTGATCATGCAGCAGCGCGACGCCGGCGCGCTCGCCCTCGACGACCCCCTGGAACGGCACCTGCCGGGCACCGGCGTCGGCCAGCTCACCCTGCGCCAGCTCCTCGGCCACGCCAGCGGCCTGCAACGCGAGCCCGCCGGCCCGTGGTGGGAACGGGTCGACGTCGGCGACCTGGCGGCCGTGCTGGCCGGGGTCGACGGGCGCAAGATCGCGTACCCGCCGCACCGGGTCTACCACTACTCCAACCTGGCGTACGGGCTGCTCGGCGGCGCGCTGGAGGCCGTCACCGGCACGCCGTGGCGCGACCTGCTGCGGGCGCGGCTGCTGGAGCCGCTGGGCATGACCCGCACCACCTACGACCCCGTCGAGCCGTTCGCCCGGGGCTACGTGGTGCACCCGTGGCACGACACGCTGCGCGAGGAGCCGCGCACCGACACCGGGGCGATGGCGCCGGCCGGGCAGCTCTGGTCCACCGTCACCGACCTCGGCCGCTGGGCGGCGTTCCTGGCCGACCCCGATTCGGCGCTGCTGCACCCGGACACGCTCACCGAGATGTGCGCGACGGTGACGATGAGCGACCCGCAGGGCTGGACCAGCGGGCACGGCCTCGGGCTGGAGTTGTACCGCGTCGGCGAGCGGGTGCACGTCGGGCACGGCGGCTCCATGCCCGGGTACGTCGCCGCGCTGGCCGTGCACCGGCCCGCCCGCACCGCCGTGGTCGGCTTCGCAAACTCGTACGGGCTGCGCGTCGGCCACCTCGGCGCGCTCGCCCGGGAGGTGCTCACCACCGTGCTGGACGCGCTGCCGGAGCCCGTCGCGCCGTGGCTGCCGGCCACCGCCCCGCCCGCGGCCGACGTGGCGGAGCTGACCGGCCGCTGGTGGTGGATGGGCGGGGAGTTCGAGTTCCGCGCCGACCCGGCCACCGGCGACCTGTGGGCCAGCCCGCCGGCCGGCGAGCCGGTGCTGCGGTTCACCCCGGAGGGGCCGGACCGCTGGCGGGGCCGCTCGGGCGAGCAGGACGGCGAGCTGCTCACCGTGGTCCGCGACGACGCCGGCCGGGCGGTGGCCCTCGACGTGGCCACGTTCCTGCTGACCCGCACCCCCGACGAGGAGCCCTGACCCGGCGCACCGGCCCGGGCCCGCCCCGACCGGCGGGCGGGCTCAGGCCGAGGGGCCGGTGACCCGGCCTCAGGCCGAGGGTTCGGTGACGAAGTCGATCAGCCGTTCCATCGCGTTGATCAGCGGGGTCTCCACGTCGGCGAAGCTGTCCACCCGGGACAGGATGTGCCGCCACATGTCGGCGGGCGCGGCGACCCCGAGGGCGGCGCAGACCCCCTCCTTCCACGGCCGTCCCCGTGGCACCACCGGCCACGCCGCGATGCCCAGCGCGGCCGGTTTCACCGCCTGCCACACGTCGACGTACGGATGCCCGGTGACCAGCACGTGCGCAGACGTCACCTGGGCCACGATCCGGCTCTCCTTGGAGCCGGGCACCAGGTGGTCGACGAGCACCCCGAGCCGCCGGGTCGGCCCCGGCCCGAAGTCGCGGACCCGCGCGTCGAGGTCGTCGATGCCGTCCAGCGGCTCCACCACCACGCCCTCGATCCGCAGGTCGTCGCCCCAGATCCGCTCCACCAGGGCGGCGTCGTGCACGCCCTCGACCCAGATCCGGCTGGCCTTGGCGACCTGCGCCCGCACGCCGGCCACGGCGATCGAGCCCGACGCGGTGCGCCGCCGGGCGGCCGGCACCGGCGACCGGGCCGGGCGGCGCAGCGTCACCGGCTTCCCGTCGAGCAGGAACGCCGCCGGCAACAGCGGGAAGTTGCGCCGCCGGCCGTGCCGGTCCTCCAGCACCACCGCGCCGGACTCGAACCCGACGACCGCGCCGCAGAACCCGGAGTCGGCGTCCTCGACCACGAGGTCGGCCTCCGCGTCCACCTCGGGCACGACCCTGCGCCGCCGCCAGTCGCCCGCCAACACGTCCTCGCCGTAGCGCCCCACCATGCCCGCCACGCTAACCCCCGTCGCGCCCGGCGGCGCGGCAGCCGCGCCGATCATGGCAGTGGGGTGCGCCGATCACCGGAGTGGGCAGGGAAACCGGACGGACGCGCCGGCGGCGGGACGCGCCGGGCGGTAGGGGGTAGGCGGGGGCAGGGGGCGCCGGGCAAGCCGCAGTCGAGACACGGACGGCGCGCACCACGTACCCTCTCTTGCATGTCCTCCCCCGCCACGGGCGCGGTCAAGGTTGCGCCGCGCCGGTCGAGCCGGTTCGTTGCCTGGGTACGCGCGTGGCGCGCCGGGCTCGTACCGTACGACGAGGTCGCCGAGGAGATCGCCGGCGACGAGGAGCACCTCGTCGCCGACGCCCCCGGCACCTGGACCGACGTCCCGCTGCGCGACGCGCTGCCCGCCCTGGCGAAGCTCTCGCCCGACGAGATCCGGCTGGTGCTGCCCGTGCCGGGCGACCCCCGGGGGCTGCCCGGGCCGGGCGACTTCAGCGGCGCGGCGCTGCTCACCGGCGAGGCGGTCGTCGCCGGGGCGATCGGGGTGATCCCGGAGGTCCGCACGCACACCTCCGGCTCGGGGATGACGTGGGAGACGGTGCTGTGGCGGTGCTACCCGCTGCCCGCCGACGCCCCCGCCGCGTCACTCGGCTCGCCCGGCGCCGCTGAGGCGGAGGCGGAGCTGGCCACCGCGCTCGCCGAGACCACCGCCGCGCTGACCCGGCTCGACGTCGCCCAGTGGCGGCCGGAGCTGGCCGGCGCGCTGGAGGCGCTGCGCCGCCCCGACGGCACCACCGACCTGCCGCCGGGCTTCGACCCGCGGGCGCGCCGGCTGTTCGCCCGCGCCGCCGTGCTCGACCGGGTGCTGGCGCTGGCCGGGCACAGCGCGCCCGGCGGGGCGGTCAACAACTACGAGGCCCAGCAGCGCGACGCGGCGCTGCGCCCGCTCACCACGGCCTGCCGGCAGGCCCTCGTCGCCGCCTGCAACGCCCCGCTGCGCCCCTGACCGGTCCCGCCCTCGTCGGGCGGGCTCGGGTCAGATCTCGTCCATCAGGTCCGCCACCGAGCCGACGATCCGCGACGGCCGGTACGGATACCGCTCCGCCTCCGTGCGGGTGCTGATCCCGGTCAGCACGAGGATCGTCTCCAGCCCGGCCTCCAGGCCGCACAGGACATCGGTGTCCATCCGGTCGCCGATCATCGCCGTCGACTCGGAGTGCGCGTTGATCGTGTTGAGCGCCGACCGCATCATCATCGGGTTCGGCTTGCCGACGAAGTACGGCTCGACCCCGGTCGCCTTCGAGATCATCGCCGCGACCGAGCCGGCCGCCGGCAGCGCCCCCTCCACCGACGGGCCGGTCACGTCCGGGTTGGTGCAGATGAACCGGGCCCCGTCGTTGATCAGGCGGACCGCCTTGGTGATCGCCTCGAAGCTGTACGTGCGGGTCTCCCCCAGCACCACGTAGTCCGGGGCGAAGTCGGTCAGCACGTACCCGACGGCGTGCAGGGCCGTGGTCAGCCCGGCCTCCCCGATCACGTACGCGGTGCCGCCCGGCCGCTGGTCGGCGAGGAACTGGGCGGTGGCCAGCGCCGCCGTCCACAGCGCGTGCTCGGGCACCTCGAAGCCCATCCGGGTCAGCCGCGCCTGCAGGTCGCGCGGCGTGTAGATCGAGTTGTTGGTGAGGATCAGGAACGGCTTGCCGGAGGAGCGCAGCTTGTTGATGAACTCCGGCGCGCCGGGCACCGGCTGGCCCTCGTGCACCAGCACGCCGTCCATGTCTGTCAGCCAGCTCTGCACCGGCTTGCGTTCGTACATTCGTCGTCCCAGGGGGTGTCGGGTGGCGGGGCAGGACCGGGGGGACCCGGGGTCAGGGGCGGCGGGCCGGCACGCAGCACACCGTGGGGCAGGTGTCCCACAGCGGCAGCTCGCCGAGGCGGCGGCGCAGCCGCTCGCCGCCGGGCTCCGTGCGCTCGGCGACCAGCTCGCGCACCATCGCCACGAAGCGCGGGTCGGTGCCCGGGGTGCCGGCCCGGGCGAACTCCAGGCCGAGCCGCTTGGCGGTCTCCAGCGCCTCGGTGTCGAGGTCCCAGACCACCTCCAGGTGGTCGGAGACGAACCCGATCGGACTCACCACCACGCCGGTGGTCCCGGCCTCGGCGAGGGCGGCGAGGTGGTCGTTGACGTCCGGCTCCAGCCACGGTACGTGCGGCGGGCCCGACCGGCTCTGCCACACCAGGTCGTACGGCAGGTCGGGCGCGGCGGACGCGTGCACCAGGCGGGCGGTCTCGGCGAGCTGCGCCTCGTACCGGCCGCCGTGCGGGCCGGCGTTCGCGGCCGCCGAGGTGGGGATCGAGTGGGCGGTGAACACCAGCCGGGTGGTGGCCCGCTTCGCCGGGTCGAGCTGGCCCAGCGCCGCGCGCACCGCGTCGGCGTGCGGCTCGACGAAGCCGGGATGATCCCAGAACTGGCGCAGCTTCTCGATCACCGGGGCGTCGGGGCCGACGGCGGCCCGGGCGGCGGCGATGTCCTCCTGGTATTGCCGGCAGGACGAGTAGCCGCCGTACGCGCTGGTCACGAAGGCCAGGGCCCGGGTGACACCGTCGTCGCGCATCCGCGCCACGGTGTCGGCGAGCATCGGGTCCCAGTTGCGGTTGCCCCAGTAGACGGGCAGGTCGACGCCGTGGGCGGCGAAGTCCGCCCGGATCGCCGCGAGCAGGTCCCGGCACTGCTGGTTGATCGGGGAGACCCCGCCGAAGTGCAGGTAGTGCTCGGCGACCTCCGCCAGCCGCTCCGGGGGCACGCCGCGCCCCCGCGTCACGTTCTGCAGGAAGGGCAGCACGTCCTCGGGCCGCTCGGGGCCACCGAAGGAGACCAGCACCAACGCGTCGTACACCATGGGCCCATTCTTCCCCGCGCCCGGCGACGGTCCTGCGACGCCCCCTGGTCCCGGCGGTAAGGTCCCCCGGTCCCCGGCGTTAAGAAGGGGCCCCTGCTGTACCGGATGCGTTAACAGGGGGCCGGGCGAACGGGCCGGCGGCGCATGCTGCGCCGGGGCGCCCCGGCCCGTTCGTCCTTGCGCCTCAGGCGGCGCCGAGGGCGTGGTAGCCGCCGTCGACGTGGACGATCTCGCCGGTGGTCGCCGGGAACCAGTCCGACAGCAGCGCCAGGCAGGCGCGCGCCGCCGGTGCCTGGTCGGTGAGGTCCCAGCCCAGCGGTGCCCGCGCGGACCAGGCGTCCTCGAACTGGACGAAGCCGGGGATCGACTTCGCGGCCATGGTGCGCAGCGGCCCGGCGGCGACCAGGTTGCTGCGGATGCCCTGCTTGCCCAGGTGCAGCGCCAGGTAGCGCGACGCCGACTCCAGCCCGGCCTTGGCCACGCCCATCCAGTCGTAGACCGGCCACGCCTTGGTGGCGTCGAAGGTGAGCCCGACCACCGCGCCGCCCGGCGACATCAGCGGCAGCGCCGCCATGGCCAGCGACTTGTAGGAGTACGTCGAGACGTGCAGGGCGGTGGCCACGTCCTCCCACGGCGCGTCGAGGAAGCCGCCGCCGAGGCAGCTCTGCGGCGCGAACCCGATCGAGTGCACCACCCCGTCGAGGCCGTCGACGTGCTCCCGGACCTTGTCGGCCAGGCCGGCGAGGTGCTCGGTGTTGGTCACGTCCAGCTCGATCACCGGGGCCGGCTCGGGCAGCCGCCGGGCGATCCGCTCGACCAGGGAGAGCCGGCCGAAGCCGGTGAGCACGACCTGCGCGCCGTTCTCCTGGGCGAGCTTCGCCACGGAGAAGGCGATCGAGGCGTCGGTGATGACGCCGGTGACCAGCAGCCGCTTACCGGCCAGCAGTCCGGACATGTGCGAGTTCCTCCGTTGGGATTCGTGCGGTGGGCGCGGTGGCGGCGTCGACGACCCGGGCGGGGCCGGTCAGTGGCCCATGCCGAGGCCGCCGTCGACCGGGATCACGGCGCCGGTGACGTAGCCGGCGGCGTCCGAGGCCAGCCAGGTGACCACCGCGGCCACCTCCTCGGGCGCGGCGAGCCGGCCGGCCGGGATGGCCTTCACGTACTCCGCCCGCCGCTCCTCGGGCAGCGCGGCGGTCATGTCGGTGTCGATGAAGCCGGGCGCGACGACGTTGGCGGTGATGTTGCGCCCGCCCAGCTCCCGGGTGATCGAGCGGGCCACGCCGACCAGGCCGGCCTTGCTCGCCGCGTAGTTGACCTGCCCGGGGCCGCCGTAGAGGCCGACGACCGAGGAGATGAAGATCATGCGGCCCCACCGGGCGCGGAGCATCTTCTTGGACGCCCGGCTGGCGCAGCGGAACGCGCCGGTGAGGTTGGTGTCCAGGACCCGGGTGAACTGCTCCTCCGACATGCGCATGATCAGCGTGTCGTCGGTGATGCCGGCGTTGGCGACCAGCACCTCCACCGGGCCCAGCTCGGCCTCGACGGCGGTGAAGGCCGCGTCGACGGAGGCGGAGTCGGTCACGTCGCAGACGACGCCGAACAGCCCCTCGGGCGCGTCGCCGCTACGGTGCGTGATCGCCACCCGGTCACCCTGCTTGGCGAACGCCTGCGCGATGGCCAGGCCGATCCCCCGGTTGCCGCCGGTCACCAGCACGGTACGGGCCACGGGTCCCCCTCTTGCTCAGCTGATCCACGTCGGTCCGGAGCCTAGGCGTTACCGGCAGGTAAGCGCTAACGCACCCCCGCGCCACGCGGACCCGGCGCAAGGAAGGGCTCCCTGTCATCGCTTTCGGAGGTAGAGGGTGCCCCTGTTGACAGCGGTGGGTCGCGCAGCGGCCACAGCCCTTGCGTGGCACCGGGTTGCGGGGCTCACCGACCGTCCGGCCGAGTACGGGCCGCGCCGTCACCGCATGTACGATGATCCGCGTTCCGAGCCAGGCCGACCGCAGGAGGTGATCGCTGTGCGAGATAGCGATCCTCCCAGTCGTGGCCGGGCCGAACGTCAGCCCCGCTGAGCCACGACTCAGCAGGTGAGCTGACCCAGCTCCGCTCCTTCCGCACCGCCCGCCCCTCGGCCCTCGACCGAGGGTGGTGCCTTCGGCCCCCGGCCGAAGGTGGCGACCGGGCAGCGCCGTCCGCCCAGGACGGGGAGGGGGCACCCGGTCACGACTTCGTGTGCGCGCCCCGCCTTCCCTCGCGGTCCACCACGCCAGCGTGGACCGTCCAAGTCGCCACCGGAGCCTTCTCATGAGCCGTTACGTCGCCCCGCTGGGCTTCACCCTCGCCGCCGTCTGGGTGGCCGTCGTCTTCGTGCTGGCCAGCGCCGGCCACTGACCGCGCCGCCACGGAAACCCCGCCCGGCGGCGGTGGCCGCGCACCAGGCCACCGCGCTCAGGGCCACGCACCGGCCACCGGCCACCGGGCCGGCAGCCCCGGCGCGGCGGTCGCGCCGGGGCCGTCCCGGGCGGGCCGTCCCGCCCGGCCTCAGATCAGCCGGGACGTCCAGAGCAGGCTGGTGGCGCCCGCGCACAGCGCCAGCAACAGGGCCAGACCGGCGTACCACTGGGTGATCTCGCGCGGCTCGGTGCGGAACCCGATCGAGCTGCCCATGTCCTGGTAGACCTGCTTCAGCTCGCTGACCGAGGCGGCCTCGTAGAAGTAGCCCTCGGTCGTCTCGGCCAGCTCGGCCAGCGCCATCCGGTCCACCGGCACCCGCTGCAACTGACCGCCGATGTCGACCTGCCCGTCGTCGGTGCCGAACGCGATGGTGGAGACCGGCACGTTGGCCGCCTGCGCAGCCGCCGCCGCCTCCTCCACCGACCGCCCCGAGGTGCGGAACCCGTCGGAGAGCAGCACGATCCGGGCCGGTGGGATGCCCGCCGCGCCGTCGGCCGGCACCGACCGGATCGCCTCCAGGCAGGTGAAGACCGCCTCGCCGGTCGCGGTCGCCTCGGCCAGCACCAGCCCGTCGATCGCGGCGGTCACCGCGTCCCGGTCCTTCGTCGGCGGGACCAGCACGTTCGCCGCCTTCGCGAACGAGACGAGACCGAGGTTGTAGGTCTGCGGCAGCTCACCGACGAACTGCTTGGCCGCCTCCTGGGCGGCCTCCAGCCGGTTCGGCGCGACGTCGTCGGCCTGCATCGACAGCGACACGTCGATCGCCAGCATGACGGTGGCCCGCTCCAGCGGCTCCCGGGTGTCGATCGCCGGCCGGGCCAGCGCCGTGGCCAGCACCAGCAGGCAGAGCAGGAACGCCACGGCCGGCACGTGCCGCCGCCAGCCCAGCCCCTTCGGCGCGAGGGTGCGCAGCAGGTCCACGTTGGTGAACCGCATCGCGTACGCCCGGCGGCGGCGCTGCCGCCACACGTACAGCGCGGCGAGGGCGAGCGCCGGCAGCACGGCCAGCAGCCACCACGGTTGCAGAAAACGGATCATCGTGTCGTCCCCCGGGTGCGCGCGTGCCGCTGCGCGGCGACGAAGCGCACCATGTCGAGCAGCCAGTCGGTGTCGGTGCGAAGTCGCAGGTGGGCCGCGCCGGCCCCGCGCAGCTGCGCGGCGATCTCCGCCCGCTGGGCGGTCGCGGCGTCGGCGTACCGGCGGCGCAGCCGGGGGTCGGCGGTCTGCACCTCGTGCAGCTCGCCGGTCTCCGGGTCGACCACCGGCAGCACGCCCACGTCGGGCAGCTCCAGCTCACGCGGGTCGACCACCTCGATCGCCAGCACGTCGTGCCGGACCCGCAGCTTGCGCAGGGGCCGCGCCCACTGCTGCGGCGGCGCGAGGAAGTCGGAGATCACCACCGCGACGCCGCGGCGGCGGGGCGGCCGGTTCAGCGCGTCGACCAGCGCGCCCAGGTCGCTGCGCCCGGGCCGGATCTCGGTGCCGGCGATCGCCCGCAGCAGGCCCTGCGTCTCCCGGCGCCCGCCCCGGGCGGGCAACCGCACCAGCCGCCCCGGGCCGGGCGGGGGCACCGCGCCACGCCGGCGGCCGGTCGGGGCCTGCGGGTCCGCGCCGCTGCCGACCACCGCCCCGATCCGGTTGCCGCCGCGCACGGTCAGGTGGGCCAGCGCGGCGGCGGCGGCCACCACGACGTCCCGCTTGAGCCACCGGCCGGTGCCGAAGTCGAGGCTCGCCGACAGGTCCACGGCGAGCCACGTCTCCAGCTCCCGGTCGGCCACCGTGCGTCGCACGTGCGGCATCGTCGTGCGGGCGGTCACCGGCCAGTCCATCCGGCGTACGTCGTCGCCGGGGCGGTACTCGCGCGACTCCCCCGCCTCGCTGCCGGGGCCGGGCAGCAGGCCGGCGTAGTCGCCCTGGAGCAGGCCGTCGAGCTTGCGGGTGACCAGCAACTGGAGTCGGGACAGCACCGCCTCGCTGCGGGGGGCGCCGGCGGGCGAGAGTGCCGTGCGCGTACCCGAGGAGGGGTGGGGGTCGGCTGGGGTCACGGCCGCTGCCCGGGCCACCCGGCGGCGGCCGGCGGCGCGCCGCCCGGGGTGGCCTGCTGGCGCGGGGCCACCGACGGCAGCGGGATCGTCGACATCACCCGGTGCACGACGTGGTCGGCCGGCACGTCGTCGGCGAGCGCGTCGTAGCTGAGCACCAGCCGGTGGCGCAGGATGTCCGGCGCGATGTCCTGCACGTCCTGCGGCAGGGCGTAGTCGCGGCCGCGCAGCAGCGCCAGCGCCCGGGTCGCCCGCACCAGGCCGAGCGAGGCCCGGGGGCTGGCGCCGTACTGGATCAGTTGCGCGACGTCGGGCATGCCGTGCTCCGCGGGGGTACGCGTGGCCAGCACCAGCCGCACCGCGTAGTCGACCAGCGCGTTGTGCACGAAGACCTGGTCGGCCTTGCGTTGCAGGGCGATCAGGTCGGCGGTGTCGAAGACCCGCGCCGGCTCCGGCGGGGCCACGCCCATCCGGTAGACGATCTCCCGCTCCTCGGCGTCGGTCGGGTAACCGACGACGATCTTCATGAGGAAGCGGTCCCGCTGCGCCTCGGGCAGCGGGTAGACGCCCTCCTGCTCGATCGGGTTCTGCGTGGCCATCACGAGGAACGGGTCGGGCACCGGATGGGTCTGCCCGCCGATGGACACCTGCCGCTCGCTCATCACCTCCAGCAGGGCGGACTGCACCTTCGCCGGGGCACGGTTGATCTCGTCGGCGAGCAGGAAGTTGACGAACACCGGGCCCAGCTCGACGTCGAACTTCTCGCTGGACTGCCGGTAGATCCGGGTGCCCATGATGTCGGCGGGCACCAGGTCCGGGGTGAACTGCACCCGGGCGAAGGACCCGCCGACCACCCGGGCGAGGGTCTCCACGGCCAGGGTCTTCGCCACCCCGGGGACGCCCTCCAGCAGGCAGTGGCCCCGGGCGAGCAGCGCCACGAACATCCGCTCGACCATCCGGTCCTGCCCGACGATCACCCGCTTGATCTCGAACAGCGCCTTCTCCAGCAGCGTCGCGTCCTGCGCCGGTGTGCTCGTCGGCGGCGCGGCGGCGGGCGGGGGCGAGGGCGGCGCGCTGCCGTTCGGCGTCGGGGCGTCGGGCGTGGTCGGCTGGGCCACCGGTCCTCCACAGCATTGGTCGATCGTCGCGGCGTGGTGCGTGGTGCGTATCAAGACTCGCATGCCCGGCTGAGTGCCGAGGCGGGGAGAAGCCGATTTTCGCCACGCCGTCCGGGGGTTGGAGAATCGCCGGTCACGGGTTTACAGCAGGGGGTCCGGCGTGTGTACCATTCACCCCGTCGCCGGGCGGCTCCCCCCGTGGCCGCCCGGCGCTCAATCTCCGCCCCGCGCCCCTAGACTGGCCCGGATGAGCATCCCCCGTCCCCCCGGTGACGCGCCGATCTGTTCGGCACGGGGTTGCCGCGCCCCGGCGCAGTGGGCGTTGCGCTGGAACAATCCCCGCCTGCACACCCCCGACCGGCGCAAGACCTGGCTCGCCTGCGCCGACCACCGCGCCTCACTCGGCGACTTCCTCGACGCACGGGGCTTCCTCCGGGAAGTCGCGCCACTGGCCGGATCGCCTACGCTCGACGGGTGAGCGCGCGCAGCGGACGTCCCCGGTGACCGGCGAGCCCCCCGGCGGCCCCCCACCGCACCCGGTCGGGCCGCACCCGGTCGGGCCACCCCCCACCGCGCCCCCGCCGGGCGCGCCCGGCGCGGCGGGTCACCCGGCGTCCGGGCCGCCGGCGGCGTACCCGCCCGGGCCCCTGGAGCCGTGGCCGGCGACCGTGCGCTGGCAGTCGGTCTCCACCGACCTGATCTGGGTCGAGCTGCTGCGCCTGGCGGCGCTGGTCGGGGTGGTGCTGCTGGGGCTGGCGGTCGGCTGGGCGGTGAGCGGGCACTGGCTGTTCGGGGCAGCCCTCGGCGCGGTCGTGCTGGCGGGGGCGTGGCGGGTCGTCACGACCGTCCGGGCGGTGCACGCCTGGGGGTACGCCGAGCGCGAGAACGACCTGCTCGTCCGGCACGGGCTGCTGGTCCGCAGGCTGTCCATCGTGCCGTACTCGCGGATGCAGTTCGTCGACGTCAGCGCCGGCCCCCTGGAGCGGGCGTTCGACCTGGCGACGGTGCAGTTGCACACGGCCGCGGCGGCCAGCGACGCCCGCGTGCCGGGCCTGCGCCCGGCGGAGGCGGCGCGGCTGCGCGACCGGCTCACCGCCCTCGGCGAGGACCGCGCGGAGGGCCTGTGACCCACCCCGGCCCCGAGCTGCCCCGCCCGGCCACCGACGCGCCGCCGGCACCCCAGGACGACCACGCGCCACCCCCACCGCACGACGGCCCGCCCTCTGACGCGCCACCCGCACCGCACGACCACCCGGTCGGCGGCGTGGAACCCCGGCGGCGGCTGCACCCGTTGAGCCCGGCCCTGCACGGGGCCAAGTCGCTGGTCGTGGTCGTCGCGGGCCTGTCCTGGTCGACGCTGTCGCGGGTCGGCTTCGGCTGGTTCGCGGCGATGGCGACCGTGCTGGCCCTCGGCGCGACGGTGCTGGCGGTGGTGAGCTGGTACAACACCGGCTACCACGTGGTCGGCCGGGAGCTGCGCGTCTACGAGGGGCTGCTGTGGCGGCGCACCCGGGCCATCCCGCTGGAACGCCTCCAGGCCGTCGAGGTGGTCCGCCCGCTGCTCGCCCAGCTCACCGGCCTCGCCGAGCTGCGGCTGGAGGTGGTCGGCGGCGGCAAGACCGAGGCGCCGCTGGCGTACCTGGGGGTGGCCGAGGCCGCCGCCCTGCGACAGCGCCTGCTCGCGCTCGCCGGCCCCGCGCCGCACCCGGGGACGGCCGCGCCGCAGCCGTCCCCCTCGGCCGAGCCGACGGTCGCGCCCGTGCCACCCGGGCGGGCCCTGCACGCCGTGGCGAACCGGGACCTGCTGGTCAGCCAGCTGCTCACCCCGCAGGCGTTCCTGCTCCCCTTCGGTGTGGCCTTCGTCGTGGCGCAGTTCCTCTCCGAGGGCTCGTGGTCGTTCATCGCGGTGGCGAGCACGATCACCGCGATGGCCGGCGTGCTGCTGCAACCGGTCCGCCGGGTGCTCGACGACTGGAACTTCCGGCTGGCCCGCGACGAGGGCACCCTGCGGGTCCGCAACGGGCTGTTGGAGACCCGAGCGCAGACGGTGCCGCTGAACCGGGTGCAGACCGTCGGGGTGACCTGGCCGCTGCTCTGGCGGGCCAAGGGCTGGCTGCGGCTGCGCCTGGAGGTCGCCGGCTACTCCGGCGGCGAGGCCGACGACCGGAACCGGCCGGACCGGCTGCTGCCGGTGGGCGACCAGGAGACCGGCGAGCGGATCGTCGCGGAGGTGCTGCCGGGGGTGCGGCTGAGCGGGCTGGCGACCGGCCTCCCGCCGGCCCGGGCCCGGTGGCTGCGCCCGCTGGGCTGGCGCGCGGTCGGTGCCGGGCTCGACGAGCGGGTCTTCGCCGCCCGGTCCGGCCTGCTCACCCGGCAGCTCACCGTCGTGCCGTACGCCCGGATCCAGAGCGTGCGGGTGACCCAGGGCCCGGCGCAGCGGCGGTTGCGGCTGGCCACCGTGCACGCGGACACGGCGGGCGGCGCGGGCGCCGCCGCCCTCGACCGCGACCTCGACGAGGCGTGGTGGCTGGCGGCGGAGCTGACGGCCCGGGCACACGCCGCCCACCGCGCCCGCTGAGCCGCAACGCGGCCAGGTTGGATGCGGCGGGCGCGGCTCAGCGGGTCGCCGGCACCGCCGGCGGTCCGGCGACCGGGTCGGCCGGCTCCGCGCCGCGCGGCCCGCCGTCGGCCGGCTCCGAGCCGGGGGTACGGCGGGCCCGGCGCGCCGCCCACCAGCGCTCGCCCAGGCCGACGACCAGGAAGGTCAGCCCCACGTACGCCCAGCCGACCAGCACGTCGATGACGTAGTGCTCGCCGGAGTAGACCAGGGTGAACGTCATCGCCAGCGGGTACGCCAGCAGCAGCGGCCACCAGCGGCGGCGGGTCGAGCGGAGGAAGAACACCACCACGAACAGGGCGAACGCGGTGTGCAGCGACGGCATCGCGGCCACCGGGTTGGACGCGATCTGCCCGGCGTTGAGCAGGTTGCCGGCGCCGTGCATGCCGAACGCCTTCCAGCCCCGGGTGGAGATCCGGGCCACCTCGGTGAGCAGGCCGTTCTGCGCCGCCCACCAGGGCGGGGCCGCCGGGTAGAGGAAGTAGGTGACCAGTCCCGACGCGCACAGGAACCCCCAGCGGCGCATGAACGCCGCCCAGCGGTGCCGGTCGCGCAGCCAGAGCACGGCGGCGGCGGCGAGCGCCACCACGAAGTGCGAGAAGTACACCCAGCTCGCCACCACGTCCCACCAGCGCACCTCGGGGCGGTAGAGGTGGTCCTGCAACCAGACGGTCGGCACCTGGCCGCCGGTGGCCCAGCCGAACATGAACCGGTCGGCGACGATCAGCTCCATCGCGTGCGGGGTGGCCCCGTTGTCGGCGAACCCCCGGGACAGGTTGTAGACGGCGAGCAGCAGCACCACGGGCACCCAGTCGCGGGCGAAGCGCAGGTGGCTGCGCCACGGGCGGCGGGAGTTCCAGGCGATGGTGGCCGCCCAGATCCACAGGAACGCGTACGCCGGGTCGGTGGGCAGGCCGATGACGAGCCAGCCGGCCACGAAGGCGACCGCCCAGGCCGCCATGGCGACCACGCGGCGACGACCGCCGTCGGAGGGCTCCGGTGGTCCGGTGGGGGCGGGGGGCTTGGGGTCAGTCACGACGGCCATCGCCGTCCAGGTTAGCGGCGGCGCCCTCCCCGCCGACGGCGGCCTCGCCGGTCGACGACGGCCTCGCCGAATGCGCGACGGCGGCCCCGCCCGATGCGCGGCGGCGGCCGGAACGGCGGACGTCGACCACCTAGGCTGTGCCCATGCAGGAGCAGTCGGAGCATTCCCTCGCGCCGGGCCGGGCCGCCCGCGTCGAGCTGACCGTGACCGACGCCGACACGGCGCTGGCCGTCGGCTCCGGCGACGTCGCGGTGCTGGGCACCCCCCGGGTGGTCGCGCTGGCCGAGGCGGCCACGGTGGCGGCGACCGCCGGGGCGCTGCCGCCCGACGGCACGACGGTCGGGACCCGGGTCGAGCTGGACCACCTCGCCCCCACGCCGGTCGGGCGGACGGTGGTCGTGCAGGCCCGGCTCACCGACGTCGACGGGCGGCGGCTGGGCTTCGAGGTGACGGTCACCGACGACGCCGGCCAGAGCGTGGCGCGGGGACGGGTGGAACGGGTCCTGGTCGACCGGCGGCGTTTCGCCGCGCGGGCCACCGGCGCGCCGGCCGGGGCGGGCACGCCGTGACGCCGCGGTTCGTCGAGGTCGCCGACCGGGTGTACGTGCTGCGCGAGCCGCTGCTCGACGTCAACGTCACGCTGGTCGTCGGCGACGGCGCGGCGCTGGTGGTGGACACGCTCTCCACCGCCGGGCAGGCCGCCGAACTGGTCGCCGCCGCCCGCGCGGTCACCCCGCACCCGTGGACGGTGGTGAACACCCACCACCACTTCGACCACTGCTTCGGCAACGCCGTCGTCGCCGGTGACCCGGCCGCCCCCGTCTACGCGCACGAGGTCGCCGCCGTGGCGCTGCGGGACCGCCCCGACGAGGTGCGCCGGGCCGCGTACGAGGAGATGCGCGCCGCCCGGCCGGAGCTGGCCGCCGAGCTGGCCAACACCCGGCTGCTGGCCCCGACCCACGTCGTACGCGGGGAGACGGTGCTGGACGTGGGCGGCCGGCGGGTGGTGCTGCGCCACCCGGGCCACGGGCACACCGACGCCGACCTGGTGGTGCACGTGCCGGACGCGGACGTGCTGGTCGCCGGGGACCTGGTGGAGCAGAGCGGTCCGCCGGCGTTCGAGGAGTCGTACCCGTTGCAGTGGCCGGACGCGCTGGCCGAGGTGCTCCGGCTCACCACCCCGGGCACGGTGGTCGTGCCGGGGCACGGCGACCTGGTCGACGCGGAGTTCGTCCGGTTCCAGCACGGGCAGCTGGCCGAGCTGTCCTGGCTGATCCGGGCCGGCCACACCGGCGGGGCCCCACCGGAGCGGGTGGCCGCCGAGGCGCCCTTCGGTGCCCGCGCCGCCCTCACCGCCGCCCGCCGCGGCTACGCCGAACTGGACGGCACCCCCTAACCCCCCGCGCGCCAACCCCCACCCGGCCCCACCCCGCCCCGCCCCACCCCGGTGATCAAGAGGTTTGCGTCATCGTAGAGATCAACTCTGACGCTTTTCTCTTGATCACCGGCCAGGGAGGGGCGGGACCAGGGTGGGGTGGGGTGGGATAAAGGAACGGTCAGTGGGGGAAGCGGGTCAGGACCTCGGCGCGGGTGGGCATGGCGACCGCGCCGCCGGGCGACTCGCAGACCAGGCCGGCCACCCGCAGCGCGAAGGCGACCCGGCGGTGCCAGTCGGCGGGATCGGTGGGCTCCCCGTCGACCAGCAGCTCGGCGACGAGCGCCCCCATCACCGAGTCGCCCGCGCCCGTGGCGTCCACCGCGCGCACCTTCGGCGCGGGCACGCGTACCGGATCGGCGTTGGCGGCGGCGACGACCGCGCCCTCCGCGCCGAGGGTGACCACGACGGTGGCCGCCCCCAGCTCCCGCAGGTACGCCGCGACCCCCTCGACCGGCTCGCCGGGATAGAGCAGCTCCGCGTCGGCGGCGCTGAGCTTGACCAGGTGGGCGGAGGCGGCGAACTCCGCGACCGTCTGGCGCAGGGCGGCCAGCGCGGCGGGGCCGTCGAGCAGCCGGGGTCGGACGTTCGGGTCGAACACGCGCAGCCCGCCCGCGAGGGACCAGGCCCGGCGCGCGGCGGCCAGGACGGTCGGCGACAGCAGCACGATCGAGCCGCAGTAGAGCACGTCGGCGCCCCCGACCAGGTCCGCGTCGAGGTCGTCGGCGGCGAGCAGCCCGTAGGACGGCGGCTCGCCGTAGAAGCGGAAGTCCGGCTCGGCGCCGGTGTGGGTGGCCACCGCCAGGGCGGTCGCCGCGGGCACGGTGACCGCCCCGTCCAGCCCGACGCCCGCGTCGGTCAGGAAGGCGCGGATCCGGTCGGCGAGCGCGTCGTCGCCGAGCGAGCCGACGAACTGCACCGACCCGCCGAGCCGGGCCACCCCGACCGCGACGTTGAGCGGGCCGCCGCCGATCGCCTGGCGGAAGACGGGCTGCCCGTCGCACTCCGCGTCGAGCAGGTCGATCAGTGCCTCGCCGAGCACCACCGCGTATCCCATCGTGGCCCTTCCGTCGCCTCCGCTGCCGTACCCCCGATCCTGTCCTACGTGGCGACGACGCCGGCACCGAACCCCCACCTGACGGGGCCACGGCCCGGGCGACGCCCGGATATCATCGACGGTCAACTATTGCGGCGGTCGGCATCGGCGTGATGAGATGACGCTGCCGGTCGATGCGAGGGGCTGTCGCGTCCGCCGGCATCGGGAGAGAGCCAGCGCGAGGGGCACACCGGTCCGCCGAGGCGGACCGTCGGTGACGCGCGCCGTCGGCCCACGGGCAGGGGCGCGGCACCGCGATCGTGACATCCGCTCGTCGCAGCGGAACGGCCGGTGCGGTCGTTCCGCGAGTCAGGAGAACCCCGTGACCCGTTCCCGCACGGCCGCGCTGCTCATCGCGGCCGCCACCCTCGCCGCGGGTGCCGCCACCATCGTGGCCAGCCCCGACCCGGCCGCCGCCCACGGCGCATCGATGACCCCCGGTGCCCGGACCTACCTGTGCTGGAAGGACGGCCTCACCCCCACGGGTGAGATCAAGCCGATCAACCCGGCCTGCTCGGCCGCGGTCGCCGAGAACGGGGCCAACTCGCTGTACAACTGGTTCAGCGTGCTGCGCTCGGACGCCGGCGGCCGCACCGTCGGCTACATCCCCGACGGCAAACTGTGCAGCGGTGGCAACCCCGGCTTCAGCGGCTACGACGCGCCCCGCACCGACTGGCCGCTGACCCACCTGACCGCCGGTGCCCGGTTCGACTTCAAGTACAGCAACTGGGCCCACCACCCGGGCACCTTCTACTTCTACGTGACGAAGGACAGTTGGAGCCCGACCCGGGCCCTGGCCTGGAGCGACCTGGAGGAGCAGCCCTTCCTCACGGTGACCAACCCGCCGCAGAACGGCCCGGTGGGCACCAACGAGGGGCACTACTACTTCAGCGGCAACATGCCGTCGGGCAAGAGCGGCCGGCACATCATCTACTCGCGCTGGGTCCGCTCGGACAGCCAGGAGAACTTCTTCGGCTGCTCGGATGTCACCTTCGACGGCGGCAACGGCCAGGTGACCGGCATCGGCGGCACCCCGAACCCGACCACCCCGGCGCCGACCCCGACCACCCCCGGGCCGAACCCGACCACGCCTGGGCCGAACCCGACCACCCCCGCGCCGACGACGCCGCCGCCGGCCGGCGGTGACTGCATGGCGACCTACAAGGTGGTCAGCTCCTGGTCCGGCGGGTTCCAGGGCGAGGTGGCCATCATGAACCACGGCTCGACGCCGTTCACCGGCTGGAAGGCGACCCTGACCTGGTCGACCGGCCAGACCATCAACAGCCTGTGGAACGGCACGTACACCACGTCCGGTTCGACGGTGACGGTCACCAACAGCCCCTACAACGGGACGGTCGCGCCGGAGGGGACCACCGCCTTCGGCTTCGTCGCCAGCGGCGCAAGCTCGCTGCCGACGGTGAGCTGCGTCCGCGCGTGACCTGACCGCGCGTCGGCGGAGCCGGCGCGCGGTGAACGAAAGGGCCCCCGCCGTCGGCGGGGGCCCTTTCCCGGTCTGCTGCGCCCGGCCTAACGGACCATGGAGCCGACGACCGGCTTCGTCAGCAGCGCCGACTGGTTGCGCTGGATGCCCGGGTCGAGCGTCTTGGCCACGAAGATCGCGTGCCAGATGCAGAAGATCAGCACCGTCCACACCTTGCGGGAGTGGTCGGCCTCCTCCCGCTTGTGCTCCTCCAGCAGCCGCATCGCGTACGACAGGTCGATCAACTCGCCCGCGCCCGAGTTGGACAACACCCAGCGGGCCCACTCGTACATCTCGCCGCGCAGCCAGACCCGCGTCGGGGTGGGGAAACCCAGCTTCCTGCGGTTGACGATGGCCGGCGGCACGACGCCCTGCAGCGCCTGACGCATGGCGTACTTGGTGGCGTCGGAGCGCGGCGGGAGCTTCAGGTCCACCGGGATGGTGGCCGCCACGTCGAACACCTCCTTGTCGAGGAACGGCACCCGGACCTCCAGCGAGTGCGCCATCGAGATCCGGTCGGCCTTGACCAGGATGTCGCCGCGCAGCCAGGTGTAGAGGTCGACGTACTGCATCTTGGTGACGTCGTCGAGCTCGGTGCACTCGGCGTAGATCGGGGCGGTGACGTCGGTGTAGCGCACCGAGGGGTCGTAGCGGCGCAGCAGGTGCTGCTTCTCCTCCTCGGTGAACATCCGGGCGTTGCCGTAGTAGCGCTGCTCGATCGGGGTGGTGCCGCGCTCCAGGAAGCTCTTGCCCTTGACGCCCTGCGGGATGGCCTTGGAGACCGCGCGCAGCCCCTTCTGCACCCCGCCGGGCAGGCCGTTGACCGCGCCGAGGGACAGCGGCTCCCGGTAGATGGTGTAGCCGCCGAAGAACTCGTCGGCGCCCTCGCCGGAGAGGACCACGGTGACGTGCTCGGCGGCCTTCTTCGCCACGAAGTACAGCGGCACGAGCGCCGGGTCGGCCACCGGGTCGTCGAGGTGCCAGACGATCTTCGGCAGGGCGTCGATCATGTCCTGCGGCCCGATCTTGGTCGGGATGGTGGTCACGTCGAGGTGCCGGGCCGAGTCCTGGGCGACGTCGATCTCCGAATAGCCGGGGACGTCGTAGCCGACGGTGAAGGTGAGGATGTGCGGGTTGAACTCGCGGGCCAGGGCCACCACGGCGGTCGAGTCGATGCCGCTGGACAGGAACGAGCCGACCGGCACGTCCGAGCGCATGTGCATCCGGACGCTCTCCCGCAGCGTCTCCCGGATCTGGTGGTAGAGCCGCTGTTCGTCACTGACCGGGGTCGGCCGGAACACCGGGCGGTACCACCGGCGCACGTCGATCCGGCCGCCCGGGGTCCAGGTGAGGTATTCCCCCGACCCGATCCGGCTGATCCCCTGGTGCAGGGTGCCGGGCTCCGGGACGTACTGCAGGGTCAGGTAGTGGCTGAGGTTGGCCGTGTCGATGCCGGCGTCCCCGGCGTACGCCGACTGGGCGAACGGCAGCAGCGCCTTCTTCTCGGAGGCGAGGTAGAGCCCGTCGGCGGTCTCCAGGTAGTGCAGAGGCTTGATGCCGAAGTTGTCGCGCGCGCCGAACGCGCGGCGCTCCTGGCGGTCCCAGATGACGAAGGCGAACATGCCGCGCAGCCGGGTGAGCACCTGCTCGCCCCAGTAGTGGTAGCCGGCGACGATCACCTCGCCGTCGCCGGCGGTGGCGAACTGCGCGCCGAAGTTGCGCACCAGCTCGTCGCGCAGCTCGATGTAGTTGTAGATCTCGCCGTTGAAGGTCAGCAGGTAACGCCCGCCCGCGTACGGCAGCGGCTCGTGGCTGGACGCCACGTCGATGATCGCCAGGCGCTTGTGCGCGAAGACCCCGTCGGCGTACTGGCCGCTCGCGTCGCCGACCACCTCGACCCCGGTCTCGTCCGGTCCGCGGTGGTGCAGGCATTCCAACGCCCCCGCGATGTGTTCGCGGTGGGCGGCGGCGTTGCCGTTAGCGCTGAAGAAGGCCAGAAGTCCGCACATGGTGGTCATCTTTCCACGCGACGCGGGCGGCCGTCGCGGGCACCGCAGGGTCTCCGCCCGCGCCTGCGCCGGGGTACCGTCTGGACCAGCGACGAGGCGGAGGGAGCGGAGCATGAGCGAGGACCGGACGGACGGCCAGCCGGCGGACGGCACGGAGTCGCACGACCCGGATTTCCCGGAGGCGTTCCTGTCGTTCATGCGCCAGGGCTGGCGGGACACGACCCTGCCGGTCGGCCCCCGGGTGGAGGTGCCCAACCACGCCAAGCGGCGGGCCGCGCTCTCCGCGGCGTTCCCGGGCGAGACGCTGGTCATCCCCACGGGCGGGGAGAAGACGCGCGCCAACGACACCGAGTACCGGTTCCGGCCGGGCAGCGACTTCGCGTACCTGACCGGCGACCACGACCCGGACAGCGTGCTCGTGCTGCGCCCGAACGGCTCGGGGCACGACCCCGTGCTCTACATGCGGCCCCGCTCCTCGCGGGACAACGACGAGTTCTTCCGCAGCCGGCACGGCGAGCTGTGGGTGGGCCGGCGGCACACCCTCGCGGAGAAGTCGACGGAGCTGGGCCTGCCCACGGCCGACCTGGCCGAGCTGGACGCGGCGCTGGCCGACCTGGCGCCGGGGCGCACGCGGGTGCTGCGCGGCTTCGACGCCCGCGTCGACGCGGCCGTGCGCCCGTACGACGGGCCCCGGGAGGAGGGCCAGCCGGCCCGCGACCGGGAGCTGGCCATCGCGATCTCCGAGCTGAAGCTGGTCAAGGACGAGTGGGAGATCGCCCAGCTCCAGGACGCGATCGACGCCACCGTGCGCGGCTTCGAGGACGTGGCCCGGGTGCTGCCGGCCGACCGGGGCGTCTCGGAGCGGCTGCTGGAGGGCGTCTTCGCGCTGCGGGCCCGGCACGACGGCAACGACGTCGGCTACGGCTCGATCGTCGGGGCCGGCGAGCACGCCACGATCCTGCACTGGGTGCACAACCACGGCACCACCCGGCCGGGCGAGCTGCTGCTGATGGACATGGGCGTGGAGAACCGCAACCTCTACACCGCCGACGTCACCCGGGTGCTGCCGGTCGGCGGCCGGTTCACCCCGCTGCAACGCCAGGTCTACGACATCGTGTACGCCTCGCAGCAGGCCGGCATCGACTTCATCAAGCCGGGAGTGAAGTTCAAGGACGTCCATCTGACCTGCATGCGGGTGCTCGCGGAGGGGCTGCACGAGCTGGGCCTGCTGCCGGTGAGCGTGGACGAGGCGATGGACGAGAAGTCGACGGTCTACCGCCGCTGGACGCTGCACGGCTTCGGGCACATGCTCGGCATCGACGTGCACGACTGCTCGAACGCCCGCAAGGAGGCGTACCGCGACGGCGCGCTCGGCGAGGGCTACGTGCTCACCGTGGAGCCGGGGCTCTACTTCCAGCCCGAGGACGACCTGGTCCCGGAGGAGCTGCGCGGCATCGGCATCCGGATCGAGGACGACGTGCTGGTCACGGCGACCGGCGCGGTCAACCTGTCGGCGGGGCTGCCGCGCCGGGCCGACGAGGTGGAGAGCTGGCTCGCCGAGCAGCGCGAGGTGGGCTTCCGCCTGCCCGGCTGACCTGTTTCGGCCACTGACGGGCCCCGTCGGGGGCGGGTGACGTTTCGACCGTCGCCGCGCCCCCGGCGGGGCCCGTCGCCGTATGGCAGCCCGCCCGTTCGGCACGCTTGATGCCCCTTTCGGGGCCAATGCGGGCTTTACTCGGATACGACCCCCTCGCGAGGAAACTTCTCATACGGTGGGCATCAGAACGCTGCAACCGATTTGTAGCTGGTCGCGCCCCCTCGGGCGGTGCGGCCCCGTCTGGTAGCAGGAAAGGGCGGAAGGCTCTGATGTCCCACGACGAAACGATTCCCGACGGCGGGGTGCACACCGTCCCGCCGGCACCGGCGAAGAGGCGGCGGGCGCTCTGGGTCGCCACCGGCGTGGCCGGTCTCACCGGCGTCGTCGGCCTGGCGGCGCTCGGCGGGCTGGCCGCCCGCGACGACCCGTCCGACGATGCGCAGCGGCTGTCCGACCAGCACTCCGCGACGGCCCGGCAGAACGTCAGCGACGCCGGCCGGGCGTCCGACGGCGGCAGGAACGCCGACGAGGACGCCGAACGGCACGGCGGTCAGGACCCCGGCGAGCAGGACGACTGGTCCGGGCAGGACGACTGGTCCGCCGGGGGCGGCCGGCCCGAGGGCGAGGACCGCAGGGACGCCGAACAGGCCCGGGTGCAGGAGGTGCCGTGCAACCCGGACCGGTTGATCGCGGCGATCACCCGGGCCAACGCCGACGACGGCGGCACCCTGAAGCTGGCCCGGGGCTGCACCTACACCCTCACCGTCAACAACGGCCCCGGCGGCAGCGGACTGCCGCCGATCAGCCAGAACATCACCATCAAGGGCGAGGACTCCACCCTCGTCCGCGCCGCCAGCGCCACCCCGTTCCGCTTCTTCGACGTCGTCTCCGGCGGCCACCTGCGCCTGAGCGACCTGACCCTGACCGGCGGCAACGGCCTCACCGGCGGAGCCATCCTGGTCGAGCGCGGCGGCAGCGCCGAGATCGCCAAGTCCCGGCTCGTCAACAACGACGCCCTGGCCGCCGGCGGTGCCATCGAGAACGAGGGCACCACCGTCCTCGACCACAGCGTCCTCACCAACAACACCGCCATCCTGGCCGGCGGCGCGATCAACAACACCGGCCTGCTCAAGATCGCCGAGTCGAAGATCGCCGGCAACGTCGCCGGCGCGGCCGGCGGCGCCATCAACAACTTCACCGGCACCGTCGTGGTCCACAAGACCGCGATCACGGGCAACCGGTCCGTCGGCGCCGGCGGCGGCATCGCCAGCGAAGGCGGCATCATCGACCTCGACGAGACCGAGGTCACCGACAACACCACCGGCGTCACCGGCGGCGGCATCGGCGTACTCAACGGCCAGCTCAACCTGCGCCACAGCACCGTCGCCCGCAACGCCTCCGTCGGCGGAGGCGGCGGCATCGCCAACACCTCGGGCCTCCTGCTGTCCAGCACCGTCACCATCGACGACAGCAAGATCACCGAAAACTTCACCGACGGCCTCGGCGGAGGCGGCATCCTCAACGTCGACCTCACCCCGGCCCTCGGCGGCACCGCCAGCCTCACCGTCCGCAACAGCGAGATCGTCAAGAACAAGGCCACGTTCGGCGGCGGCATCCGCAACATCAACGGCACCGTCACCCTGACCAACGCCAAGATCATCAACAACACCGCCCTCGCCCCCAACGGCGGCGGCGGCATCAACACCAACACCAACATCACCGCCGTCGACCCCACCACGGTCATCGTCGGCAACCGACCCAACAACTGCGCCGGCACCGGCACCGTCACCAACTGCTTCGGCTGAGACACATAGCGGTCGGGCCCCTCCCGTGGTCAGCGGGAGGGGCCGCGACACGTCCGGAGGCCGGCGGGCCCGTCATCGGCGTGCCCGGCGGTGCCACCCCGGGCCCGACTCGACCCGGCTGCGTCCCGTGCGGCGAAGCGGCCCGACCATCCCCCGCCGGGAGCCGCCTGCCCCTAATGTGGGCTTTCTTCTTATACGAGCGCCTCACGAAGAAGATTCTCATACGGTGTTGTTCACGGGCTACAACCGATTTGTAGCGAAGGGCGCCTCGCCGTGGCGGTGCGCCCTTGTCTGATACGAGGAGAGGGCAGAGAACTCCGATGTCCAACTACCTTCGGAAGAACGACGACACCGCCCAGCGGACCACCTTCAAGACGCGCCGCCGGAAGGTGTGGCTCGCCTCCGGCGTGGCCGGCCTGACCGGCGTGGTCAGCCTCGCCGGGATCGGCGTCGCCGGCAGCGCCGGCGCGGCCGGCATGGATCGGCTGACGAACCTGAAGTGGTCCACGGCGGAGCAGGTCGCCAAGGACGGCGGCCACGGGCAGGACGAACGCGGCCAGCGCGGCACCGACGGCGAGGACCGCGGCAAGAAGGACTACCGGGGCGAGGAGTCCCGGTCGGACGAGTGGGGTCGGGTGCAGGAGGTGCCGTGTGACCCGGACCGGTTGATCGCGGCGATCATCCGGGCCAACGCCGACGACGGCGGCACCCTGAAGCTGGCCCGGGGCTGCACCTACACCCTCACCGTCAACAGCGGCCTCGGCGGCAACGGACTGCCGCCGATCACCCAGAACATCACCATCAAGGGCGAGGACTCCACCCTCGTCCGCGCCGCCAACGCGACCCCGTTCCGCTTCTTCCAGGTCGCCTCCGGCGGCCACCTGCGCCTGGCCGACCTGACCCTCACCGGCGGCAACGGCCTCGCCGGCGGAGCCATCTGGGTCCAGCGCGGCGGCGCCGCCGACATCACCAAGTCGAAGCTCGTCAACAACGACGCCCTGGCCGCGGGCGGTGCCATCGAGAACGACGGCACCACCACCCTCGACCAGACCATCGTCACCAACAACACGGCCATCCTGGCCGGCGGCGGCATCAGCAACACCGGCCTGCTCAAGATCCACGAGTCCCGGCTGGCCGGCAACAACGCCGGCGCCGCCGGCGGCGCCATCAACAACCTCGCCGGCACGGTCACCATCACCAAGACCGCTGTCACCGGCAACCGGTCCATCGGCGCGGGCGGCGGCATCGCCACCGAAGGCGGCATCGTCGACCTCAAGGAAACCGAGGTCACCGACAACACCACCGGCGTCACCGGCGGCGGCATCGGCGTACTCAACGGCCAGCTCAACCTGCGCCACAGCACCGTCGCCCGCAACGCCTCCGTCGGCGGAGGCGGCGGCATCGCCAACACCTCGGGCCTCCTGCTGTCCAGCACCGTCACCATCGACGACAGCAAGATCACCGAAAACTTCACCGACGGCCTCGGCGGAGGCGGCATCCTCAACGTCGACCTCACCCCGGCCCTCGGCGGCACCGCCAGCCTCACCGTCCGCAACAGCGAGATCGTCAAGAACAAGGCCACGTTCGGCGGCGGCATCCGCAACATCAACGGCACCGTCACCCTGACCAACGCCAAGATCATCAACAACACCGCCCTCGCCCCCAACGGCGGCGGCGGCATCAACACCAACACCAACATCACCACCGTCGACCCCACCACCGTCATCGCCGCCAACCGACCCAACAACTGCACCGGCACCGTCACCAACTGCTTCGGCTGACACCCGGCGCAACGGCGGCCTTCGAGAAGGTCGCCGCCACCCTCCGGCCCCGTCGGGGCGACCTTGGTCGCCCCGACGGGGCCGGAGTCCGTTTACCCGAATGCGTAGTTTCTTCTAATACGGCCATATGGCGAGGAAAGCTCTCATAGCTTGGTTCGTACCAGATCCTTCCGTTTGAAGCGGATCGGGTCGTGCAGGACGTCGCCGACCCGATCCGGTACGAGATGAGAGCAGAGGGCCTACATGTCCAGCACATCACCGAGGAAGACGCCGGCCGGGCGGCCGGGGCGCGCCCTGCGCCGCCGGACCTGGCTCGCCACCGGTGCCGCCGGCCTGACCGGGGTCGTCGGCCTCGCCGCGTTCGGCGTCGCCACCGCGGGCACGTCCGACGCGACGGCTGCCCCGCGCGTCGCGGCGGCGCGCGCCAGCGACGAGGGCGGCTACGCCCGGGACGACCGTGGCGGGCAGCAGGGCCACGACGGCAAGGGCGAGGAACGCAAGGGTGAGGACCGCAAGGGCGAGGACGCCCTCGGCCGGGCCCAGGAGATCCCGTGCGACCCGAACCGGCTGATCGCGGCCATCGTCCGGGCCAACGCCGAGCACAGCGGCGCCACGCTCAAGCTGGCCAAGGAGTGCCGGTACAGCCTGCTGACCGGGCCGAACGCGACCGGCCTGCCGACCATCACCAGCGAGATCAACATCATCGGCGAGCGGTCGACCATCGAGCGCGCCTACAACCTGCCCAACGCCGGCGCGACCGCGTTCCGGCTGTTCCGGGTCGGCAACGGCGGCTCCCTGCGGCTGTACGACGTGACGCTGCGCAACGGCCTCACGGCGGCCGTCGGGGTCACCCCCGCGTCCGGCGGGGCGATCCTGGTCGACGCGGGCGGCCGGCTGCTGGTCGAGAAGAGCACCCTGACCGGCAACAACGTCATCGGGACCACCACGACCACGCCCGCGACGGGCGGGGCGATCGAGAACGCGGGCAGCACGGTGGTGAAGCACAGCGCGTTCACCGTGAACAACGCGTTCACCGGGGGCGGCGCGATCCACAACACCGGCCGCCTCGTCGTCGAGGACAGCCTGTTCGAGGCGAACAAGGCCGGCTCGCCGACTGACGGTGGCGGCGGCATCGACAGCGTGAGCGGGTCGGTGACCATCGTGAAGAGCAAGTTCGTCGGCAACGCGGCCGGCGGCCTCGGGGGCGGGCTGAACGTCGCCGGCGGCAGCGCCGACGTCGCCGAGACCGAGTTCAAGCTCAACATCGCCACCATCTCCGGCGGCGGCGTCGCCGTCACCGGCACGGGCACCCAGGCCCAGCTGCGCAAGGTCGAGCTGGTCGAGAACACCGCGGTCGCCCCGGCCCTGACGCAGCCCGGCGCGGGCGGCGGCGGGGTCTTCGTCGGCGCGGGCAGCGCGGTCACGGTGCACGAGGCCAAGGTCGTCGCCAACAGCGCAGGCCAGGGCAACGGCGGCGGCTTCCTCAACCTCGGGTCGCTCGTGCTGTTCGACACCACGATCGCCCGCAACCAGGCCGTGAACGGCGCCGGCATCTACAACGCGGCCAGCGGCACGGTCACGGCGACCCGGACCACGATCACCGACAACCAGGCGATCGTGGCCGGGGGTGGGATCTTCAACGCGGCCGCCGCGACGGCGGTGACCCTCGACCCCACCACGAAGGTGTTCCACAACAGCCCGGACAATTGCGCGGGCCCCGGCACCCCGATCGTCAACTGCTTCGGCTGACCTCGGCGGCGTCAACGAACGGACCGGCCCCCGCCACGAAAGTGGCGGGGGCCGGTCGCGTCCGTCCGGGGTACGCCGGGCGGACACCTGCCGGGGTCAGCGCTGCACGAAGACCGCCACGCTGCGCGCCGGCACCGTGAACGTGCCGCTGCCCCGGTCGAACGAAGCGGTGCGCAGCACCGGATCGGCCGAGGCGCGCAGCACCGGGTGCAGCGCCACGTCCGACCCGCGCAGGCCGGGCACGGTCTGCTTCGCCGCCTGCGGCGTGGCGTTGAACACGACGGTCACCGACCGCCACGCCCCGCCGAGCCCCCGGGCGTCGAGGGTCATGGTGAGCACGCCCGGCGTCTCGGCGGCGCCGGACAGCGGGAACGCCACCCGCTTCTGCACCTGCTCGGCGGTGTCCAGCCCGAACACCGGCGACGACTCGCGCACGCGCAGCAGCTCCGCGTACCGGGCGTCGGCCAGGTCGATTGCCGCGCAGTCCGGCACCAGCTTCGGATCCGCCAGCAGCGGCTTCGCGTACGGCCACTTGTCCTGGTTGTCCTGCGCCGGGGGCAGGCCCGCGCCGAACCCGTTGCCCTGGGCGCAGTCCCAGCGGATCTGGTTGAACCAGTCGCCGGAGTTGTAGGAGTTGCGGTCCAGCGACTTCGACCGCAGCCGCTCCGAGCCGGCCGTCACGAACCCGGTGCCCTGCCCCATCACCACCGTGGCGAGGGCGAGCACCTGCATCCGGGCCCGGTCCGTCGCCGAGGTGGCCTGCGGCAGCTTGTACGCCAGCGCGTCGTACAGGATCTCGTTGTCGTGCGCGTCGACGTAGGTCACCGCCTCGCCCGGCGCGGCCGTGTAGCCGGCCGGCGAGCCGTTGTAGTCGACCTGGCCGCCGGTGACCTGCCTGCCCGACGAGTCGGTGAACCGGTAGCCGCGCAGGTTGCCGGTGAGCCCCACCTTGATCAGGTCGTGGGCGTGCAGCAGCCGGGCCTTCTGCTCGGCGGCCGAGCCGTTGACCGGGTCGCCGTTGGGGTCGGTGAACAGGCCGGAGGCGAAGCCCTGCACGCGCGGGTTGGCGTCGAACGGGCCGCCGCCGCGCACCGCGTCACGCAGCCGGTCGTTGAAGGTGCCGATCCCGGTGCCGGCCATGTTGGCCTGGGTGGCCTGCGTGAACCGGGCGTCGTCGGCGACCTCGCCGAAGTTCCAGCCCTCGCCGTAGAGCAGGATCCTGCGGCCGTCGACGCCGTCGCGGGCGAGGGTGAGCTTGTCCAGGGCGGCGCGTACGGCCAGGATGTTCGCCTTCGGGTGGTGGCCCATCAGGTCGAACCGGAAGCCGTCCACCTTGTACGCCTTGGCCCAGGTGACCAGGGAGTCGACCACGAGCTTGCCCATCATGGCGTGCTCGGGGGCGGTGTTGGCGCAGCACGTGGAGTTGGCGACGGCCCCGTCGTCGAGCAGCCGATGGTAGTAGCCCGGCACCACCTGGTCGAGCACCGACTTCGCGTCGGTGCCGGCGGCCGAGGTGTGGTTGTAGACGACGTCCATGACGACCCGCAGGCCCGCGCCGTTGATCCCGGCGACCATCCGGCGGAACTCGGCGGTGCGCGCCGCCCCGGCCGGGTCGACGGCGTAGCCGCCCTCCGGCACGGTGTAGTGCAGCGGGTCGTACCCCCAGTTGTAGCCGTCGGTGTCGGCGACGGCCGCGACGCAGCGCTGCTGCTCGTCGGAGTCCGGGGGCAGCGTGGCCAGGTCGCAGGCCGGCTGCTGCTGGTCGGCCCGCCGCTCGGGGATGGTGGCGAAGTCGAACGCGGGCAGCAGGTGCAGGTAGTCGACGCCGGCGTCGGCGAGCGACCGCAGGTGCTTCATGCCGGCCGTGTCCGGGTCGGTGAAGGCGAGGTAGGTGCCGCGCCGCTCGGCCGGCACGCCTGCGTCGGCGACGGAGAAGTCCCGCACGGAGACCTCCTGGATCTGCGCCTTCGCCGGGGGCACGGCCGCCGGCTTGCGCAGGCCCGCCCAGCCGGCCGGCGCGAGCGCCGGGTCGGTCAGGTCGACGAGCTGGCTGTGCGTGGAGTCCGGGGCGAGGGCCACCGAGTACGGGTCGGTCACCGAGGCGGTGACCATCCGCTGCGCGGCCGGCTGCCACGCGGACACCCGGTACCGGTAGTACTTGCCGGTCCAGCCCGGCTCGCCGCGCACCGACCACACGCCGGTGCGGTCGTCGCGGCGCATCGCCACGACCCGTGGCGCGGCGGTCGGGGTGTCGGACAGCTCCAACGCCACCGACCGGGCGGTGGGCGCCCAGACCGACAGGGTGGGCACCCGGCCGGCGAAGGTGGGGCCGAGCCTGGCGCCGGTCGCGGCGGCGTAGACGTCGTCGAGCACGCCCGGGACCTGCACGCCGGTCGCGCCGAGCAGCGCGCCCTCGGCGTCCCGCTCGGTGACCACGAGCTGCCCGCGCAGCGCCGCCGGCACCTTCGCCAGGTCGGCCCGGTCGAGGGTGAAGGCCCGGTAGGCCCACAGGTGCGGGAACCGCGCGCGCTGGGCCTCGGTGAGCCCGTTGTGCTGCGCCCGCAGCGGCAGCGAGGTGTACGTCCCGGACAGCTCCCCGTCGACGACGCTCACCCCGCCGGTCGGGGCGGCCACCAGGGCGTACGTCCGGCCGTCGGTTTCGCCGGTCTGCCAGGCGACGGTGGACCGGTCGATCCACTGCGCCCGCTGCTTGGTGATGTCCACGTCCCTGGATACCCCGGACGAGGTCGTCGGCAGTAGCCGGCCCGGCGTGGCGGCGAGCAGCCACACCTCCCGCCCGGCGGTGGCGAAGTCGAGCCGCTGGTCGTCCGGCAGGTCCTTGGTGTCGCCGTTGTGGACGATGTAGCTCAGGCCGGTCGCCCCGGCGGCCAGCGGCACCCGGAAGACCGCGCCGAAGGAGTCGACCTTCTCCGGCTTCAGCGGGCTGGACCAGTCGGTGGGGTTGGCCGCGCCGTCCCACAGGTGCAGGCCCCAGCCGTCGTAGTTGCCGTCGGCGCGGCGGTAGTGGATCAGCGCGGTGTCCTCGGCGACGGGCGGGTCGGGCTCGCCGGTGGCCGCCTGCCGGCTCGGGTAGAGCGCGGCATCGCCCTGCTTCACCCACACCTCGCCGGTCTGCGTCACGTCGACGGTGCGGTCGGCGGCGACGTCCTTGTTGCCGGCGGAGTCCACCACGAGGAAACCGACGGACTTCGCGCCGGGCTTCAGCTTCACCCAGGCGAACCGGCCGTACGAGTCCTCACCCGCGAACGGCTGCCCCTTGGGCCACTCGGTGACGTACGCGGGGTCGATGTCGCCCCAGGCGTACAGGCCCCAGTCGGCGTAGCCGCCGGCCGGGCGCTGGTAGTGCACCACCACCCAGTCCCGCGACGCGCTCTGGGCGGGGGTGCCGACCGTGGCGGTGGAGCGGGTGGCGGCGACGCGGCCCCGGCCGTCGCGGACGACGGCCTTGTACTCGACCTTCGTGCCGCCGGCCAGGCCAGTCAGGTCGTGGTGCACGGTGTACGGGGCGGTGTGCGCGCTGCCCAGCAGGGTCCACCGGCCGCCGGCGACCCGGGCGGCGACGGTGACGGTGGCGAGGGGGTCGCCGGTGACCTGGGCGGTGACGGCGGCCCGGGTGGCGACGGGCGTGCCCGGGGCGGGGGCGGTGATGGTGATCGTCGGCTTCGCGGCGGCCTGCGGGATGGCCCTGGCGGCCCGGTACACCACGGCGGACATGGCCGGCACGGTGAGGGTGAGCTTGCCGTCCGCCCCGGCGGTCGGCGTGGCGGTGCCGCCGTGGATGCCGGCGAACGCGGTGCCGGGCGACCAGGTGTCCACGGTGACGGGCTGCGGGGCGTCGGCGTTGTTGACGGCGACGACGTACTCGACGCGCTGGCGGGGGTCGATGCGGGAGAACGCGAAGACGCCGGGGCCGTCGGCGGCGTACCGGGTGACCTGCACGCCGTCGCGCAGCGCCGGGTGGGCCTGCCGCAGCGCGCCCAGCCCGGCGATGGTGCGGTAGAGCGGGTGCGTCGGGTCGTACTGGTCGGCGGCGTGGGTGCGGTCGGTGCCGATCAGGTCGTCGTCGAGGTAGTCGGCCGTCTTCGAGGCGAACATGTCCTGCCGGGCGTCCTTGTCGCCGCCGGGGCCGGTGAAGCCCTGCTCGTCGCCGGAGTAGACCACCGGCTGCCCCCGGGTGAGGAACATCAGCTCGTGGGCGAGCGTGGTGCGGCGCAGCTGCGCGGCGTCGTCCCCGCCGGCCGCGGCGACGAAGGAGCCGATCCGGCCCATGTCGTGGTTGCCGAGGAAGGTGGTCAGCCGGTTGGCGTCGGTGTCGCGGGCGGCGTACAGGTCGTCGCGGGCGTACACGTCGGCGAGGGCCTTCGCGGAGCCGCCGGCGGCGGTGTAGCCGCGCGCGGCCTCCTGGAAGGCGAAGTCGAGGGTGGCGGGCAGGCCGCCGCGCCGCACGTAGGTGGAGGTGATCTCCGGGTCGGCGCTGTAGACCTCGCCGAACATGAAGAAGTCCTTCTTGCCCGCCTTCTCGGCCGCGCGCTCGATGCCCCGGCTGAACTGCGGCCAGAACTCCAGGTTGGCGTGCTTGACGGTGTCGAGCCGGAACCCGTCGACGCCGGTCGCGCCGATCCAGTCGCCGTAGACCTTGGTGAGGCCCGCGACCACCTCGGGGCGCTCGGTCCACAGGTCGTCCAGGCCGAAGAAGTCGCCGTACTCGCTGTTCTCGCCGGCAAAGGTCGAGTCGCCCCGGTTGTGGTACATGGTGGCGTCGTTGAGCCACGCCGGGACCTTGACCTCCGCGTCGGCCGGGCTGTCGAAGGTCGGGGTGTACGGGAACGAGTCGGCGTTCACCTTGGGGAAGCCCCGGGTGCCGTCGGCGTAGTTGCGGTCCTCGAAGGCGCGCCCCTGCGCGTCGGTGTACGGCGCGGTCTTCTTGTCGATGTAGGCGTACTTGTCCTCGGCGTACTTGATGACGTCGGCGGTGTGGTTGACGATGACGTCGAGGTAGACCTTGATGCCCCGCCGGTGCGCCAGCTGCACCAGCTTCTTCAGCTCCTCGTTGGTGCCGAAGTGCGGGTCGACCTGGGTGAAGTCGGTGATCCAGTAGCCGTGGTAGCCGGCGGAGACGTCGTCGCCGGTGCCCTGCACGGGCCGGTTCTTGAACACCGGGGCGAGCCAGATGGCCGTCGTGCCCAGCCCCTGGATGTAGTCGAGCTTGTCGATGACGCCCTTGAGGTCGCCGCCGTGGTAGAAGCCCTTGTCGGTGGGGTCGAGGCCGGTGGACAGCCGGTCGCCGGTGAGGCCGCCGGCGTCGTTGCGGGGGTCGCCGTTGGCGAACCGGTCGGGCAGGACGAAGTAGAACTGCTCGGCCCGGGTGTCGTCGTTGCCGGCGGCGAGCAGGGCCTCGGTGGAGGGCTCGGCGCGCCACTGCACCGCGCCGGCGGCGGCGAGAGGGTCGGCGCGGGTGCCGCCGTCGGCGGCGTCGCCGCCGAGCTGGCGCACGGCGACGGGCGTGCCGACGAGGGCGAGGGTGAGGGCGGAGACCAAGGCGAGCATCGCCTTACGGGGCATAGGCGGGGGTTTCATCGACGGCCTTCCTATGGTCGTGATTGGCCCGCACGCTAGCTCTTGCCGAAACGTTCTGCAATACCTTGCAAACGGAGTCGCAACAAAGCAGTCATCTTGCAAGCGCCTGCGCACGGCAACGCGAACGCGGGCCCTGGGGGACGGGCAGCCGCGTGCGCACGGCACAGGAAGGAGCCGGCCACGGCCGGTGACGATCGAGGGGGTCGGTCAGCGCAGGCCGGAGCAGCCGGCCCCATCGACGGTGCAGGTCGTCGGGCGGGTGGCCCGCGTCTGGTCGAAGTGGAACCGCAGCGGCACCGACGCACCCGGGGTCAGGTCGACGCCGCTGGTGAAGGTCCACGTGTCGCCCGAGCGGCTGATCCGGCCCTGCGGGGCGCCCTCGATCCAGGCGGTCACCAGGTGCGCACCGGGGAAGGTCATCCGGACCGTCCAGCCCCGCTGCGACCGGGACTCGTTGCGCACCAGCACCTCGCCGATGAACGCGCCGTCGTAGGAGTTCATCACCCGGTACGCGCCGCTGACCGACGGCGACGCGGGCGGCCTGGCCGGGGTGGTCGGGGCGGGCGGCTCGGGTTCGGGCGCGGGCGGGGCGGCGGGCGGCGGGGCGGCCGGCTCCGCCGGCAGCGGGCCGGCGCCGCCCTCGCCGACCGGGGTCGTCGCCACGGCCTGCCCGGCGGGCTGCGCCCCGCTGGGCGACAGGGTCGAGCGCGGGGAGAGACCCGGCACCACCGGCGCGGGCGGCTCGGTCACCGACCGGCTCACCGTCGGCGGCAGCGTCGGCAGCGGCATCGTCCACTCGGGGGCCGGGAACGCCTCACCGACGGGACCCCGGCTGCGGTACGTGCCGAGCGCCACGAACAGCAGCACCACCATCACCACCACCCCGACCGAGACCACGATCCAGGGTGAACTGGCGATGGCGGCGTTGGTCCCAGGGGTGGGTTGCGCGCGACGTGTGCCCGACATGTCCCTCCCTCATCGGTCCCGCCGGGAGAGCGTAGCGATCTACGGCAATGTCGGAAAGGGCCGGAGCCCACTGAACCGTCCTAACAGTCCAGTGAGCCCGGTTCCGGCGATGCCGCGGGCACCCCGAAGGTCGCCGCGACGCGGTCAGGCGGTGCGGATCACCGTACAGATGGCGGGGCCGTCGTCGGTACTCCGTAGCAGGTAACGGTACCGCTCGCCAGGAACGCGCTGTCCCCGGCCGTCCAGGAACTCCCACTCCACCGCGACCTCGGTCAACAGCGCGGAGACCGGCTGCACGTCCCCGATCACCGCGTGCGCCGCCACCAGCTCACGCTCGTGGTAGTCGGGGGCCGCGCCGACGAACGACAGCGCCACCGCCGCCGGGGACGCGAACGAGAAACTGTAGGTGTCGGCGACGACCAGCCCCGGCAGGGCGTAGCAGGCGGCGACCGCCGCCACGTCGCCGGTGGTCAGGGCCACGCCGTACCGGTTGAAGAAGTCGGTCAGCGCGTCGAGATCGGTGGATGCTGTCACGGGGACTGTCAGTTGCCGGGCGTCCGCCCCGACAAACCCCGTCGGCGGCGGCACCGCGCAGCGCGCCGCCCCGGTCGCTCACCGTGGCGGAATCCGCACCTCGATCTCGGCGCCGAGCTGCGCCCCGCCGGTCAGCCCCAGGTCGTCGCCGCTCCAGAACCGGCCCGGGTCGTACCAGTTCGGCCGGCGGCCCGCCGGCAGCAGGCCCATCGCCTCGTACGTCACCGCGACCACCTCGGCGCAGTACGCCGTCTCCAGCGCCCGGTCCCGCACCGCGACCCCGCCCGGCCGCTCCGCCGGGCCGGTCCCCCGGTCCGTCTGGTCGACTGCCCGCTCCGCCGGGCCGGCTCCCCGGTCCTGCGGGTCGGCCGCCCGGTCCCGCCGGCCGGGCAGCGGCAGGGGCAGGCGCACCTGCGGCACCCGGCCCCGCGCCCAGCGCCAGGCGAGCTGGGCGGTCGACGGGAACGGCGTGCCGTCGAGGCGGGCGACGGTGCGCAGCACCGCCTGCTCCATCGCCGCGTCGGCGGGCGGTTCGAGCTGGCGCAGCCAGGCCCGCTGGCCGTACCGGTTGGCCCAGACGCAGACCGCGTCCCGCAGGTCGTGCAGCTGCACCCCGCGATGGTGGGTGCCGGTCCACATGTCCGGCAGCGACCGGCCCAGCTCGGCGTGCCACATCAGCGGCGGCAGGTCGTCCAGGACCACCGCCATGCCGACATGGTTGACCGGGCTGTTGGTGGTGAACTGGATGGCGCGGTCGGGCACGCTGCGACCCCGGAACACCCACACGTCGCCGGTGCGGGTCAGCTCCACGGCCTCGTCCAGGCCGATGCTCATGCCGTCGCCCCGCCGTTCTGCTTGCTCATGAACGTCTACCCTAGGCGCATGCGGCAACGGATGCAGTGGTGGAAGTGGCTCGGGCTGGCCGGTCTCGCGGGTGTCGCCGCCACCGGCGTGGTCGTGGCCCGCGCCGAGCGGCGGCGACGGGCGTACACCCCGGAGGAGATCCGGGCCCGGCTGCGCGACCGGCACGCGGAGGCCACCGCCACCGGCGCGGTCGGCACCCCGCCGCCCGACAACCCGGCCTGACCGACGGACCGGCCTGACCGACGGGCCCGCCTGACCAGCGGAACAAGGTCACGCTCGATCACGGAAAGAGTGGCAACGTCCGGAATGGGAGGCCACTCGATCCAGGATCGAGCACGACCTTGGCCGGGTCGTCCCGGTTGACGGCGCTCCCCCGGATGCCGCTCGGTCTCCGGTTGGCGGCGCGCCCACAGTCCGTGGGCCACGACTGCCTCACTCGCATCGAGCCGGGTAACCGTACGGGGGCGTACCGTTGCAGACGGTGGAGCCGCCGGTGGTAGCGGGTCGACGGCTCACTGCCCAGACCGCTACCTGGGGAGAGGTGCCAGAATGTCGACCGACACCATCGGCACGCGCATCAAGTATTGGCGGGCACGCCGGGGTGGCATGACCCAAGCTGTACTCGCCGGCCTCGCCGGCCTTTCACAGCCGTACATTTCGCAGATCGAAGCCGGGCATCGCAGCATCGACAGCCGGTCCACGCTGATCGCCATCGCTTCTGCCCTACAGGTCACGGTCGCCGACCTGCTCGACCAGCCCGGCGATCCGACCGACCCGGCGAAGACCGGTGCCGCAGACGCGGTACCCGCCATCTGGGCTGCCCTGCTGGAGATCAGCGACGGTGACCGGCGCAAGCCCGCCGACAGCCGGGAACAGACTGTCGCGTCCCTCCATGCCACAAACAACCTGCGCCTCAGCGCCGACTACATTCGCATGGCCCGGACCCTCCCCGGGCTCCTCGCGGAAGCCTCCGCCCATGGCGGAGTCCTGCTCGCCGAAGCGGCCTACCTGACGTCGACCTGCCTGCGGCACCTCGGGCACCGGCACCTGGCCGTCGACGCGGCCCGCATCGCCCAGGCCGCCGCCGAGGACGTCGAGCACCACGCGTGGCGGGGCGCGGCCCGGTTCGCATACGCGCAGGCCCTGCCCGTCGAAGCAGCCGGAGTCGCCGCGCGCGCCGCCGGCCGGACCATGACCGACCTGCAACCACACGCCACGGACCGGGACGTGCGGCAGGTCCTCGGGCAACTACACCTGGCCGCTGCGCTGCGTTCTGCGGTCGACGGGCAGACCAGCACCGCAGCCGACCACCTGTCCGAAGCGGAGCGGGAGGCGGCGACCCTCGGTGACCCCCCACGGGACGGGGGGTTCAACACCATGTGCTTCGGGCCGACCAACGTCGTGCTGTGGCGAATGGCCATCGCCGGAGAGTCCGGTGACCACGCGGAAGTGATCGATCTGGCCCGGACCGTCAACGTGGATGCGCTACCGATCGCCAATCGCCGGCAGGCGTACTGGATGGACCTCGGGCGGGCCCTTGCGCAGTCCGGCCGCAAGGACCGGGAGGCGGAGGTTGCCTTCACCCGGGCAGAACACATCGCCCCGTCGCTGTTCATCCTGAACCCGCTCGCTCGGGACGCGGTGTCGGCAATGGTCCGCCGGGCCCGCCGACGGGCCGTGTCGAAGGAACTCAGGGTTCTCGCCCGACGCCTGGACATCACTATCACCGCATAACCGGTAGCAATACGTGAATGGCGTGGAGCCGCCTACTTTCTGTGATGGCGCGGCGACAGCACGGGAACCAGCCGCGCCGTGTCCAGCGAGGTAGAGCGGGCGCTGTTGCTTCCCAGGTGACAGGCCGCCCCCAGAAGCGCGGCGGCGGCCGGTCCTTCCACATGAGCAGCCGCTGCCACAAACCCGGAAGGCGTTAGGTGGCGGTATGGCGATCTGGTCGGAGCTGCGAAGCATCGTGCGATGGCTACTACGACGATCTGACCCGACCCCGCCGCCCGGGACCGGGCAGCGCATCCAGGCTGCCGAGCAGGCGGTCGCCCGTCGGCAGCTCCTCACCGACGCCCAGGCCGCGCGCACCACCCCGCAGCACTGCCAACCGACCGAGGTCGTCCCGACCGTGACTCTCGGCCACGAGTCCAACGACGGCAGGGCCGACCGGTGAGTCAGGTCGTCAGCGACCTGGAGGCGCCGTGGTGGCAGCGGGACCTGGACGCCCACCGGCAGCGCGACGGCCGGTGCCCGGTCTGCGGCACCCGGAAGCGGTGCTGGCCGTGGGCGAACGCCAACTCGGCGCGCATCGTGGCTCGGCTGGTGCAGGGTGGATGAGCTGCCGGTGGGTCGCCGGGTGGCGTACTGGCGGGGCCGGCGCAACATGTCGCAGCAGGTGTTCGCCGACCGGCTGGGCAGGTCGAAGTCGTGGGTGGACAAGGTCGAGCGGGGCGTCCGCGCCCTGGACAGGGTGTCGACCCTGCGGGAGGTCGCCGCAGTGCTGCGTATCGACCCGGATCTGCTGATCGCCCGCGACGGGGCCGTCGGGCCCGAGCGTGAGCCGGCTGCCGATGGCGTCGAGGTGGTCCGGGCCGCACTCACGCGCCATCCGGGCCTGCTACGCGCACCGGCCGCCCCGACCGATCCGGTCGTCTACCGGGCGCGGGTGGCGCACGCGGGTGCGACCTACGGGCACGGCCGGTACGTCGATCTGCTCCGGCTCGCCCCCGCCCTGCTCGTCGACGGGCACCGGCTCGCCGGTGGCGGGCAGGCCGAGCAGCTCCTCCAGGCGTACCGGCTCATCGCGTTCGTGCTGGTGAAGCTCGGCGCTGCCGAGCTGGCCTGGCTGGCCGCCGACCGGGCGCTGGCCGTTGCTGGCGACGATCCGGTGCTGGCGGCGCTCGCCGCCGTCCCGCTCGGCCAGGCCCTGCGCGCAGCCGGCCGGCAGCAGGCCGCGTTCGAGACGACCATCGTCGCCGCGCACCAGGTCGCCCCGCTGGAGCCGGGCGGGGGCACTGCCGCCGAGCGGGCGGCGTGCGCGGCGGCGTTGCTTCAGGCCGCGCTGGCCGCCGCTGAGGCCGGCGACCGATCGACGGCGAACGAGATGCTCGACGACGCCGCAGCGGTCATCGAGCCGGGCGGGCCGGAGCGGGCAGCAGTCGACGCCGCCCGGGTCGCGACCGCATCGATGCTTGGGGACGGCCGGCGCGCGGTCGTCGCTCACGAAGCCTTGGTCGGTGACCCGGGCTGGCAACGGCTGCCGATCGAGCACCGGGCCGCGCACCTGGTCGACGTGACCGGCGCGTACCTGCGTGTTGGCGACGCGGCCGGGGCGGGCGGGGCGCTGCTGCACGCGGACCGCCTGGTGCCCGCCGAGGTGCGGATCAGGCCCGCCGGGCGGACCGCGCTGGCCGGTGCGCTGGCCGCCGCGAGCCGGCCGGATCCACACCTGCTCGCGCTGGCGGAGGCCACCGGAGTGGCGCGATGACCGAGCACACGGACGTACGCGAACTTGCCATCCTGGACCAGACAGAACCGGCGACTATCGGCCAGCACCCCCGTACATCCTGGCCACGATCTCGGCGACTCGGGGGGCGACGTCGGCCGGAAAGATCGCCGACGGGGACTGACCTTCGCCCACTTCGGCCCACAACCGGGCCTCGTTGTAGCCGGCCGGGAGGCGCAGGAACCATCGGTACCCGGAGGGACGGGCCGGGGCCCCGCAGGCTTGCAGGTACTCGTTGATGCTGTCGTCGACGAGGGCCTGCTCCTCCACCGTGCGCGGTCGCACCTCCCAGCCGTCGCCGGCCGGGCCGCTCGTCGAGACGACCGTCAGGTGCGACTCCAGATCGTCCAGGACACGGGCCATCCTGGCAGTACCGGCGACCCAGCCGATCAGCGCACCCCAGGTGCTTTCCGGCAGCTCGAACCACTCGGGGCCGCCCGTGGTAGCCGGCGGCGCAGGCAGCAGCGGAACGCCGTCCCAGTCTCCGACGCTGGTCTGCGCATCGCTCATGAATGCCTCCTGCTGTGCGGGCCAGGGCCGTCAATTTCCGATGAGACCCAATCCTCATTGTGATCACGCCGACTACCAGAAGTTACGGAAACACGCAGTTGCCGGTGCCGATCTCTGACGGTCCGCGCCCGCTGGCAGACTGCTTCGGTGACAGAACGGGGAACGGGATCTGCCGCAAGCGACAACACGCCGGGCGACAAGCGGCCGGGCCGGGGTCGGCGGTGGCGACGCCGGCTCGCGATCGCGCTGGCCGTCGTGCTGCTGGCCGCCGCCGGCCTGTACGTCGGCAACAGCTCCACACTGGCCGGTCGGCCACCGGGCGGGCCGTTCCTGCTGGCGCACCGGGGGCTGGCCCAGACCTACGACCTGGCCGGCGTCACCAACGACACCTGCACCGCCGAGCGCATCCACCCGCCGCAGCACCCGTACCTGGAGAACACGCTCGCGTCGATGCGGGCGGCGTTCGCGGCGGACGCCGACCTGGTGGAGTTCGACGCGCAGGTGACCCGCGACGGCCGCCTGGCGGTCTTCCACGACGCCACGTTGCAGTGCCGCACCGACGGCACGGGGACGGTGCGCGAGCACACGCTCGCCGAGCTGCGCGGGCTCGACCTCGGCTACGGCTACACCAGCGACGGCGGGAAGACGTTCCCGTTCCGGGGCAGGGGGGTCGGGCTGCTCCCGACGGTCGAGGAGGTGCTGGCCGAGTTCCCCGGCCGGGAGCTGCTGATCCACCTGAAGGTCGAGGGGGCCGCCGAGGGCGAGGCGCTGGCCGACCTCCTGGCGCCGCTGCCGCAGCAGCGGCGCGACACCCTCACCGTGTACGGCGGCGACCTGGCGGTGGCCGCGTTCGCCGCCCGGCTGCCCGACGTCCGGGTCACCTCGAAGAAGATCATGCAGGACTGCATGGTGGCGTACCTGGCCATCGGCTGGACGGGGCACGTCCCCGACGCCTGCCGCCACCGGCAGTTGCACCTGCCGCAGCGCTACGGGCGGCTGATGTGGGGCTGGCCGAACCGGTTCGTGTCCCGGATGCGGGAGGCGGACACGCGGGTGATCGTGGTGAACGGGTCGGGCGAGTTCTCGGAGGGCTTCGACGACCCCGACGACGTCGACGCGATCCCGGCGGGCTGGACGGGCGGGGTGTGGACCAACCGGATCGACGTGGTCGCGCCCCTGCTGGGCCGGTGACCAGCCGCCGCGTCAGCGGTCGCCGGCGGTCGCGCCGACCGGCTCGGCCTCGCCGGAGGCGTCCGCCTGCTCCAGGCGGCGGGCCCGCCGCCGCAGCCACCAGGTGCTGCCGAGGCCGGCGAGGACGGCGAGGACCAGCCCCGCCCAGGAGATGTCCTTGAGCCAGTGCTCGGCGGCCCGCCCGACGCTGTAGAGCAGGTAGGTGGTGCCGAAGGCCCAGACCAGGCCGCCGGCCGCGTTGGCCAGCAGGAACCGCCGGTACGGCACGTGCAGCGCGCCGGCCAGGGGGCCGGCGAGGATGCGCAGCAGCGCCACGAACCGGCCGAAGAAGACGGCCCACACGCCGTGCCGGGCGAAGCTCTGCTCGGCGCGGGCGAGCTGCGCGGGGCCGAGGTGTTTCGGAAAGCGCCGGCCCAGCCGGGCGAGCAGGGGTCGGCCGCCCCGGCGGCCCACCGCATACCCGATGGAGTCGCCGATGATCGCGCCGAACGCCGCGGCGACGGCCACCCACTCGGGTTGCACGACGCCGGTGGCGGCGAGCAGGGCGGAGCTGACCAGGACGATCTCGCCGGGCAGCGGGACGCCCATGCTCTCCACGCCGATCACCCCGGCGACGATCAGGTAGACCGCGACCGGGGGCAGCGCGGTCAGCCAGTGCTGTACGTCGACCACGGCGCATCCCTTCAGGTCCGGCCTCGAACCCTACCCGGGTTGCCGGGGCGCGGCGGCCCCTCCGCCGCCGGGCCACCCGGGCGGGCGGTGCGGGCGCGTCCCGAAGCCTGGCGCGAGGTTGCGCGACTAGCAAGACGGACGTACGGTTTTGTTGAAACGGGAATCGCGGTAAGTGTCACCTAACCGGGGCGTCGCCCCGGCCGGTGCGACAGACTGCTCAGGACTACTCACGGTCGCTGGTGTGAAGGAGTACGACGTGGCGAGCCTCGACACCTTCGGTGCGAAGACCCAGCTACGCGTCGGAGACGCGAGCTACGAGATTTTCAAGATCAGCAAGGTGGAGGGGCACGAACGGCTCCCCTACAGCCTGAAGATCCTGCTGGAGAACCTGCTGCGGACCGAGGACGGCGCGAACATCACCGCCGACCACATCCGCCAGCTCGGCGGCTGGGACGCGACCGCCGACCCGAGCGTGGAGATCCAGTTCACCCCGGCGCGGGTGCTGATGCAGGACTTCACGGGCGTACCCTGCGTGGTCGACCTGGCCACCATGCGCGAGGCGGTCCGCGACCTCGGCGGCGACGCCACCAAGGTCAACCCCCTCGCGCCCGCCGAGCTGGTCATCGACCACTCGGTCATCGCCGACCTGTTCGGCCGTGAGGACGCCTTCGAGCGCAACGTCGAGCTGGAGTACGAGCGCAACAAGGAGCGCTACCAGTTCCTGCGCTGGGGCCAGACCGCGTTCAACGAGTTCAAGGTCGTCCCGCCGGGCACCGGCATCGTGCACCAGGTCAACATCGAGTACCTGGCCCGCACCATCATGGAGCGCGGCGGCCAGGCGTACCCGGACACCGTGGTCGGCACCGACTCGCACACCACGATGGTCAACGGCCTGGGCGTCCTGGGCTGGGGCGTCGGCGGCATCGAGGCCGAGGCCGCGATGCTCGGCCAGCCGGTCAGCATGCTGATCCCCCGGGTCGTCGGCTTCAAGCTGCACGGCGAGATGCCCGCCGGCACCACCGCCACCGACCTGGTGCTCACCATCACCGAGATGCTGCGCAAGCACGGCGTCGTCGGCAAGTTCGTCGAGTTCTACGGCCCCGGCGTGAGCGCCGTGCCGCTGGCCAACCGGGCCACCATCGGCAACATGTCGCCGGAGTACGGCTCCACCGTGGCGATCTTCCCGATCGACGCCGAGACCGTCCGCTACCTGGAGCTGACCGGGCGCGACCCGCAGCAGGTAGCGCTCGTCGAGGCGTACGCCAAGGAGCAGGGCCTCTGGCACGACCCGGCCGCCGAACCGGACTACTCGGAGCGCCTGGAGCTGGACCTGGGCACCATCGAGCCGTCCCTGGCCGGCCCGAAGCGCCCGCAGGACCGGGTGCCGCTGGGCAGCGCCAAGACGCTGTTCCGCTCGGCGCTGACCGACTACGTCGCCGCCGACGCCACCGGCGGCGACGCCGGCCGCAAGCCCGGCGTGCCGCAGCAGGAGAAGCCGTTCGGCACCGACGGCCCGGCCGACGAGGCGTCCGCCGAGTCCTTCCCGGCCAGCGACTCCCCGGCCAACGGGGTCAACGACCCGGCCGACGCGCCGCGCGACCTGGTCACCGCCGCCGTGGGCGCGGGTGGCCGGGCCAGCAACCCGGTCCAGGTCACCGGCACCGACGGCGTGGAGTACGAGCTGGACCACGGCGCGGTGGTGATCGCCGCGATCACCTCCTGCACCAACACCTCCAACCCGCAGGTGATGATCGGGGCGGCGCTGCTGGCCCGCAACGCCGTCGACAAGGGCCTGGCCCGCAAGCCGTGGGTGAAGACCACCCTCGCGCCGGGCTCGAAGGTCGTCATGGACTACTACGACCGCGCCGGCCTCACCCCCTACCTGGACAAGCTCGGCTTCAACCTGGTCGGGTACGGCTGCACCACCTGCATCGGCAACTCCGGCCCGCTGCCGGAGGAGGTCTCCGCCGCCGTCAACGAGGGCGACCTCGCCGTCGTCTCGGTGCTGTCCGGCAACCGCAACTTCGAGGGCCGGATCAACCCGGACGTGAAGATGAACTACCTGGCGTCCCCGCCGCTGGTGGTGGCGTACGCGCTGGCCGGCACGATGGACATCGACCTGGCCAACGAGCCGATCGGCGAGGACAGCGCGGGCGAGCCCGTCTACCTGCGCGACATCTGGCCCAACAGCGCCGAGATCCAGGACGCCATCGCCCAGGCGATCGGCGCGACCGGCTTCAGCGCCGCGTACGCCGACGTGTTCGCCGGCGACGAGCGGTGGCAGTCGCTGCCGACCCCGACCGGCGACACGTTCGCCTGGGAGGGCGAGAGCACCTACGTCCGCAAGCCCCCGTACTTCGAGGGCATGGCGAAGGACCCGCAGCCGGTGGCCGACATCGCCGGGGCCCGCGTGCTGGCCAAGCTGGGCGACTCGGTCACCACCGACCACATCTCCCCGGCCGGCTCGATCAAGGCCGACTCCCCCGCCGGGAAGTACCTGGCCGAGCACGGCGTGCCGCGCCACGAGTTCAACTCGTACGGCTCCCGCCGGGGCAACCACGAGGTGATGATCCGGGGCACCTTCGCCAACATCCGGCTGCGCAACCAGCTCGTGCCGGGCGTCGAGGGCGGCTTCACCGTCAACCACCTCACCGGCGAGCAGACCACCATCTACGACGCCTCCACCGCCTACCAGGAGGCGGGCGTCCCGCTGGTCATCCTGGCCGGCAAGGAATACGGCTCCGGCTCGTCGCGGGACTGGGCGGCCAAGGGCACCATGCTGCTCGGCGTGAAGGCGGTCATCGCCGAGTCGTACGAGCGGATCCACCGGTCGAACCTGATCGGCATGGGCGTCCTGCCGCTGCAGTTCCCGGTGGACACCACCGCCGAGTCGCTGGGCCTGACCGGCACGGAGACGTTCTCGATCAGCGGCGTGACCGCGCTGAACGACGGCGAGACCCCGCGCACGGTGAAGGTCAGCACCGACACCGGCGTCGAGTTCGACGCGGTGGTCCGCATCGACACCCCGGGCGAGGCGGACTACTACCGCCACGGCGGCATCCTGCAGTACGTCCTGCGCCGCATGATCGCCAGCTGAGCGCAAGAAAGGGCCCCTTGCCGGCGGATGTCCGTCGGCAAGGGGCCCTTTGCGTGTCGGGGCTCAGCCGCCGGCGGCGCGGCGGCGGGACTCCCGGATCTTCAGCGCGTGCTCCATCAGCGTGATGAGCACCTCCTTGCTCGACTCCCGCTGCCGCGCGTCACAGAGCAGCACCGGCACCCCCGGGTCGAGGTTGAGGGCGGCCTGCACCTCGTCGAGCCGGTAGCGGCGGGCGCCCTCGAAGCAGTTCACCGCGACCACGAACGGGGTGCCGCGCCCCTCGAAGTAGTCGATCGACGGGAAGCAGTCGGCCAGCCGTCGGGTGTCGGCGAGCACCACCGCGCCGAGCGCGCCGAGCGCCAGCTCGTCCCAGACGAACCAGAACCGGTCCTGACCCGGCGTGCCGAACAGGTAGAGCACCAGGTCGTCGCTGATCGTGATCCGGCCGAAGTCCATCGCGACGGTGGTGGTCGTCTTGCCCTCCACCCCGGACAGGTCGTCGATGCCGACCCCGGTCTCGGTGAGCACCTCCTCCGTCCGCAACGGTCGCGTCTCGCTGACCGCACCGACCATCGTGGTCTTGCCGACGCCGAAGCCGCCCGCGACCAGGATCTTGATCGCGGTGGGCAGCGGCACGGCTCCCGCCGGCCGCTCAGAGGGCCCGTAGTCCATTGATAACCGCCTCGAAGATGCTGTCGTCGGGAAGGCCCGCAGTCGTCCGCGGCTCGCGTACCTGCACGAGGTCGCGCGCCATCAGGTCGCCGAGCAGAACCCGGATCGTACCCACCGGCAGGTCCAGGTGGGCGGCGACCTCCGCCACGGACTGGATCCGCTGGCAGAGCGCGACGATGGCCAGGTGCTCCGGGCCCAGCCCGACCTCCGGTGACACCTCCGACCGGGTGGCCGTCACCAGGGAGATCAGGTCGAACGTGCCGGTGACCGGGCGCGCCCGGCCACCGGTCACCGCGTACGGTCGGACCACCGGCCCGGCGTGGTCGTCGACCCACCGTTCCTCCGTGGACTCCCCCGGCACCGTCATGGCGGCTACTTCTCGCCGACCGGCTGCTCGGGAAGCCGGGTCGGGGAGGCCACGTACTTGCCGACCCGGGTCACCAGCATGGCCATCTCGTAGGCGATGAGGCCGACGTCGGCGTCCTCGGAGGCCAGCACCGCGAGGCACGCGTTGCGGCCGGCGGCGGTGACGAACAGGAACGACGACTGCATCTCGATGATGGTCTGCTGCACCTGGCCGCCGCCGAACCGCTTCCCCGCGCCCCGGGCCAGGCTCTGGATGCCGGCCGCCATCGCGGCGAGGTGCTCCCCGTCGTCCCGGCTCAGGCCCTGCGACGAGGCCATCAGCAGGCCGTCTGTGGAGAGCGCGACCGCGTGCTCGGCCTGCTTCACCCGGCCGACCAGATCATCCAGCAACCACGTCAGATCGGCACTCGAAGCCGTCTTCTGCCCCACTCGTCGTCCTCTTCTCCCCCGGCTGGTGTCGCCGTTTGTCGTCTGGGACCTGCCGTCCCGCCACGGGCGCGGGTCGTCCGCGCCGCCTCACGTAGCCTCGTGCTCGTCCTCAGGTCGCCTCGTGCCCGTCGGCGTCGTCGCCGGAACCGCCGGTGGGCTCCGCGCCGCCGGCCCCACCGAGCAGGCGGGCCGCGTCGGTGCGGCCCCGTCGGGTGCCGCGCTGGTAGGAGCTCATCATCTTGAGGACCTGCTCCGGCACCCGGACCGTGTCCTCCTCCTCGTCGGGCTGCGCGGCCGGGTCCTCGCGCAACTCCGGCACGATGTTGGCCTGTCGCACGCGCACCGGCAGCCCGGAGCCGGTCCGCTGCACCGGCGCGGGCGCCGGGGCGGGGGCGGGGGCGGGGGCGTCGGGCGCGGTCTCGCCGTCGGTGGTGGTCCCGGCGGGCCGCTCGGCCGGCTCCGGGCGCTCCACCGTGGAGCCCGGTGCCGCACCGCCGCCGGCCGGCCGGGGCGTGGTGATCGGGAGCCCGGTCGGCACGGTCGGCGCGTCCAGCGCCGACTGCCCGGCGGGACGCCGGGAGCGTACCGGAAGCTCGGTCTCCCCGCCCGGGGCGGCCGGTGCCGGGCCGGCGGTGCGGGGCCGGGCGCGGGTGGGCAGGCCCGGCGTGCCGTCGTCCTCGACGGACGGCCCGGCGGCCGGGGCCGTCGGGGCCTCCGCCAGGGCCACCGGTGCGACCGGGCGGGCCGCCGGCCGGTCGCCCGACGGGCCCGGCCGGGCCGCCACGACCGGCGCGGACGGGTCGGTCCTGCCGGTGCGCCCGGGTCCGCCGGCCCCGCCGGAGTCGGTCACCAGCTCCGCCGGAATCAGCACGACCGCGGTGGTGCCCCCGTACGCCGACTCCTTCAGCTGCACCCGCACGCCGTGCCGGTCGGTGAGGCGGCTGACCACGTAGAGGCCGAGCCGGGCGGCGTTGGCCAGGTTGAGTTCGGAGCGGTCCACGATCCGGTGGTTCGCGGCGGCGAGGTCCTCCTCGCTCATGCCGAGGCCTCGGTCCTCGATCTCGATGACGAAGCCGTTGGCCACCGCCTGGCCGCGCACCTCCACGGTGGTGTGCGGCGGCGAGAACGACAGCCCGTTCTCGATCAGCTCGGCCAGCAGGTGGATGATGTCGCCGACCGCCCGGCCCGCCAGCGAGACGTTGCCCAGCGGCAGCACGTTGACCCGGGTGTAGTCCTCCACCTCGGCGACCGCGCCGCGGACCACGTCGACCATCGGGACGTTGCGCCGCCAGGCCCGGCCCGGCGTGGAGCCGGAGAGCACGATCAGGTTCTCGGCGTTGCGCCGCATCCGGGTGGCGAGGTGGTCGACCCGGAACAGGTCCTCCAGTTCCTCGGCGTCCTGTTCCCGGCGCTCCATCGCGTCGAGCAGGGTGAGCTGGCGGTGCACCAGCGCCTGGGTGCGCCGGGCCAGGCTGAGGAAGACCTCGCGGACGTTGCGGCGCAGCTCCGCCTGCTCGACGGCGGTGCGCAGCGCGGTCTCCTGGACCGCGTTGAACGCCTTGCCCACCTGGCCGACCTCGTCGTCGCCGAACTCCAGCGGTGGGGCCTCCCGGGCCACGTCCACGTCCTCGCCGTGACCGAGCCGCTCCACCACGCTGGGCAGCCGGTCGTTGGCCAGGGTGAACGCCGCGTCGCGCAGCCGCTCCAGCTGCCGCAGCAGCACCCGGGCCGTGGTGATCGACACGATGATCGACGCGACGACGGCGAGCAGGCCCAGGCCCGTGGCGAGCACCAGGCGGATGATCACCGTGACGGCGACCGGGGTGGCCCGCTCCACCACGTCGTCGCCGCCGGCGATCACGACCTGGCTCCACTGGGCCAACGCGGGTGCCACCGCCGCGTCCCAGTCGGCGGCCTCGAAGCCCAGCCGGGGGTCGGCGCCCCGGCCCTCCAGGATGCCGTCCTCCAGGTCGCGCAGGTTCTCGAACGCCTCGCCGCCGACCATCGCGTCGTAGCGTTCCCGGTCGGCGGCGGGCAGCCGGCTCACCGCCAGGTCGGCCGCGAACCGCTGCGCGCCGATGAGCTGGGCGAGCTGGGACCGTTCCGCCGCGGTCATCCGCCCCGCCGAGAGCGCGCCGGTGAGCATGGCGTCCTCCTGGGACAGCAGCTCACGGGCGCGGTTGAGCTCGATCAGGGCGGTGGTGTCCTCGCCCACCTGCTGGTCGTCGAGGAGGCCGAGGGCCGAGTAGACGTCGAAGATGGACCGCACCACCTGCCCGTACGCGGCGAGGGTCGACGACCGGTCGACGCTGCGGGCGTCCACCCCGGAGCGGGTCTCGCCCAGCCGGGACAGCTGCCCGTAGACCGCGTCGAGGCGCTGCTTCAGCGTGTCGCTGGCGGCGACGGTGGCCCGCCAGCTGGTGGACGACTCGCGGAACGTCGACGCCAGCTCGTCGGTGCGCCGCCGTTCCGCGCCGAGCGCCTCCCGCCGCGTCTCGTCCGGCCGCCCCAGGTAGGCCAGCGACAGCTTCCGTTCCCGCTGGAGCTGGAGCACCAGCGCCTCGCTCGGCTCGGACACCGACTCGTTGAGCGCCTGCACCCCGAGCAGGTTGGCGCCGTCCCGCAGGGTCACCCACGCCGCGAAGGCCCAGAGCGCGACGAGCGACGCCAGCAGAGCGACGATTTTCGTACGGAGATTCGTACTGCGGGAACGCATCACACCGTCCTGGCCGGCTGTTCGGAGGGCTGCCGGAGCGCGTGTGGCCGGTACACCGTCGACCACGCGCGCACGCTAGCAGTGTCGGTTTGTTCACTCAAGCGGCACTGATCAAGGGGGTCCTGCCGTACCCGGGCCCGGTGAAGGCGTCACCAGAGGCCCCGGCGCGGACGAGATGACGGGCCGCGGCGACGGCGGCGCGGACGATCACGACGGGGCGGTAGAGGTCCTTGTCGTGCCAGAGCGCGGGCGCACCGTCGCGTCCCTCCATCGTGGCCAGGTAGCGCCGTGCCCGCCCCAGCGCCGCCTCGACGGCGGCCGGCGCGGCGGACCGGGCGGCGCGCAGGACCTGCACCGCGTACGCGGTCTCCTCGACCGTGCCGCCCCACCGTCCCCAGGAGCCGTCGGCGCGCTGCCCGGCGAGCACCCAGTCGGCGGCCCGGGTCACCGCGCCCACGGCGGCCGGGCCCCGGCCGTGACCGGCCAGGGCGAGCACCGCGCAGCTCGTGGCGTAGTAGGGCGAGGCGTGCCAGCGGTCGGTCCACGCCCCGTCGGACGACTGCCGGTCGGCGAGCCAGCGGGTGAGCCGCCGCGTCACGGCGGTGAGCCGGGCGTCGGCCGGCGCGCGGTGGGCCAGGTGCCAGCCGAACGCGTCGAGCACGTGGGCGTTGGTGGTGACCGACGCGCCGTCCTCCCCCGGCCAGGTGCAGAAGTGCTCACCGGTGTCGTACCCCCAGAGGCTGGCCGGGTCGACGGGGCGGCCGAGGCGGGCCAGCGCGTAGAGGGTCACCGCCGTGGTGTCGGCGTCGGCGGGCAGGCCGGGCGCGGTGGCGGTGCCGGCGGGGCCGACGGTGGCCGCGAGCCCGGCGAGCAGCCGGGGCGGCACGGGCAGCGTCATGCCCGCCCGGCTCAGGGTGCTCAGCGACCAGGCCCGTTCGAAGACGGTGATCCCGGTCGCGCACGGCACCGGGCCGCCCTGCTGGCGGGCGACGTCCTCCAGGTAGGACATCGCGGCGGCGGCACCGGGCCCCGGCCCGGGCCCGCCGAGCCAGGCGGCCGTCGCCGCCGGGGACGCGCCCACGGTGCCGGGCCCCACCGGGGTCACCCCGGCGGCCCGCCGGGCCGCCGGGCCGGCCACCTCCAGGGCGTGCAGCAGCTTCTCCGGCAGCGGGCCGCCGGAGGCGACCAGCGCGCGGACCCGGTCGAGCCGGGCGTCGTCCAGCCCGGACGGCAGGGGCAGCGGGCCGGCGTCGCGCCAGGCGGCGAGGCCGGGCGGCGGGTCGGCGCGCACCGCGTCGAGGTGCGCGGCGACCGAGCCGACCAGCGCCGGGACGGTCAGGTCGGTGGCCGGCAGGTCGGGCGGCGAGAACGGGGCCGGGCCGGCGAGCCACCGGTGCAGGGCCCGCAGCCCGCCGTCGACGGCCCGGCCCAGCCGCTCGGCGGCGCGGGTGCCCGCGAGCCGGTCGGCGTCACCCCGGCGCAGCGCGGTCAGCAGTGCCTCGGTGGCGCTCAGCGTCGGCACCAGGGCGTACCCCTGCGGGCCGCCCCACGCGCCGTCGGGGCGCTGGCCGGCGAGCAGGTACGCGACCCGCTCGGCGTGGTGCGTCAGCCACGGCGCGAGGCTGACCAGGCGCGCCGTCTCGTACACCGACGCGGAGGACTGCCCGCCCGGGGTGAGGGTCATCGCGGCGACCAGCTCGCGGGCGTCCGCGGCGGACTCCGGGTCCCGGGTCGGCCGGTCGGCGCGGCCGCAGGCGGCGGCCCGCTGGCGGACGAGGGTCACCGCTGCCCCCGGAAGATCGTCACCGCTGCCCCCAGAAGTCGGCGGAGCGGTAGAATCCGCTGCTGAAGCCGATCTGCCGGGCCAGGTACGCCGCCTGGAGCGGGCAGCCGCCCGCCAGCGGGGCCAGCAGCTCGGTGCACCGCTCGACCAGCTCGACGATGCGCTGGTCGACCTCGGCGCGGTCGTCGACCAGCAGCAGCGCGTTCAGGTCGCCCCATTCGAGGTCCCGCTCGTAGGTGGCGAGGTCGTTGACGAGCCGCAGCACCCGCTGCACCTCGTCGCTGACGGTCACCAGCCGGTCCAGCCGCCGGTGGGTCTCCGCGTCGCCCGTCCAAATCCAGTGCGCGACGTTGACCACGGTGCAGGCGAGGTTGTCGGCGTTGGCGAGGTATTCGGTGAAGCCCGGCAGCGGCGCGCCGTCGCGCTCCCGGGCGGTCTTCCAGTCCCACTCCCGGGCCATCGCCGTCACGGTGCGGCGCACCGCCGCCCGCCAGGCGTCGCCCAGCTCGGCGAAGGCCGGCACCGCCGCGAGGTCGTCGCGCAGCTCGGCGAGCAGGCGGCCGAGCGGGTCGTCGGCGTCGGGACTGGCCCCCTCGGCGACCGCGAGGGCCCCGGCCACCACCCGGTCGACGTCCGCCCGGGACTTCGCCAGGTAGTCGATCCGCCAGTCGAGGGCGAAGCCCCAGAGCACCATCCGGTTGGTCAGCCGCAGCTGCTCGGCGGTGCACCAGGGTGCGCCGAAGGCGATGGCCAGGGCGATGTTGCTGAACAGCGCGGCGTCGAAGGCCCGGCCGGCGAACAGGTCCGGGTAGCGGGCCGCCTGCCGTTGCAGGTCGCGCTGCCCCTGCGCGGCGAGCGCGCAGATGCGGCCCTGCTCGGCGGCGGCGGAGAGCTGGTCGGGCAGCACCGTGGACGGTGGCGTGACGACGTTCACGCGACGGCCCCGGTGCGGGCGGGGCGCACGTCCAGCTCCACGCGGTCCCGCGTGCGCAGCGCGGCGGCGAGCTGCACGGCGGGCAGCCGAGGGCTGCGCACCCGCAGCCGGTAGCGGGCCAACAGGTTCGCCACGATGAGTTGCGCCTCCAGATAGAACAGGTGCATCCCCAGGCACTGGTGCGGGCCGCCGCCGAAGGGGAAGAAGGCGTAGCGGTGCCGGGCCCGGACCCGATCCGGGGTGAACCGCTCCGGGTCGAAGGTGCCGGGGTCGTCCCAGTAGCGGGCCAGCCGATGGGTGACCAGCGGGCTGACCAGCACCGTCGCCCCGGCCGGCAGGCGTACGCCGCCGAGCGTCGTCGGCCGCAGCACCTGTCGGGGCGCCAGCCAGGCCACCGGGTAGAGCCGGATCAGCTCGTCGAGCACCATCCGGGTGTAGCGCAGCCGCGGCAGGTGCTCGGGGCCGACCGGATGGCCGCCCGCCACCGAGTCGATCTCCTCCTGCAACCGGGCCGCGACCTCGGGCGAGCGGGCCAGGTGCGGCCAGAGCCAGGTCAGCACGTTGACGGTCGTCTCGGTGGTCACGGCGACCATGGCCACGGTGTCGTTGCGGACCTGCCGCTCGTCCAGCGGTCGGCCGTCGGCGGTGCTGCCGCGCCACAGCGTGGCGATGACGTCGTCGCCGTCGCTGCCCCGCGCCGACCGGACGATCGGCACCAGCACGTCGTCGATGCGCCGGGCGGCGTCGCGGAACGCCCGGTCGCCGGGCATCGGCAGCGCCAGCGGGACGAACGGCGCCAGCACGCGGGGGATCACCGAGGTGGCGATCGCGTCCTGCGCCCGGATGAGGCGCAGCGCGTCGGCGACCGAGATCCGGTCGCCGAAGAACGTCTCCATGATCGCCCGGCACACGATCCGGGTCTGCTCGGCGCCGATGTCGACGGGCCGGCCGGCGTGGGCCGGCGCGTCCAGCTCGGCGACCGCCTCGGCGATCGTGGCGGCCATCCGGTGCAGCACCGACTCGACCCGCCGGGCGGTGAACAGCGGCTGGAGGATGCGCCGGCTGTCCGACCACACGGGACCGTCACCGAGGATGCCGTCGCCGAACAGCCGGCGCAGCGGGCCCCAGAACGCGCCGTCGCCGGACCGGCCGAAGTTGTCGGCCCGGTCGCCCAGCACCTGCTGCACGTGGTCGGGGTCGGTGACCAGGTAGGGCCGGAACGCGCCGACGTTGAGCCGGACCACCTCGCCGTCGGCCCGCTCGCCGAACCCGACGAGAGCGCGGACGGGGTCGCGGAGCAGGCCGGGCGCGACGTGCCGCAGCGGAACGGATCTCGCTCGCCGAGCACGGGTGGGGGCCGGGTGTGGGGTTACCACGTGTGGTGCACTCCCCTGATCAACTGTGCGTCGCGGAACGACCGTGGAAAGTAACGGTCCCGCCCGAGCATGCCATTGAGCAGGTCAACTTCTCCAGGGGAGAGAGGAATAATTTTCGCGGGCGACATTCCCCGCCGCCACAAGGGACCCGTCGCGGGCCTCCTACCTGGGCAGATCCCGCCGGTACCGCCACTGCGCCGCGATCGTCCGGTAACCGAGCGTGGCGTTGAGGCCGAGCATCGCGGCGTTGCCGGCGTCGTTAACGGTCACCGAGTGCCGGAACCCGGCCGCCGCCGCCCGCCGCAGGGCGGCCTGCTTGACCAGCCGGGCCAGGCCCCGCCGGCGGTGCGGCCGCCGGGTGCCGGTCATCCCGCACCGGTGGTCGTGGCGGCTGTCGGTCAGCCCCACCGTGAACGCGGCCACCTCGCCGTCCACCATGGCCACCGTGGTCAGCTCCCGGTCCAGGTCCGGGCGGTGCCAGTACGCCGCCAGCCAGTCCGCGTACCCGATCTCGTCCATGCCGACCTCGCCCGGCTCGTCGCGCGAGACGTCCAGATCGGCCTCGTAGAGCAGGCGCGGGTCGCGCAGGTCGGCGGCGGCGAGCAGCCGGACGCCGGGCCCCGGCTCCGGGGGCGGCGGCGCTGCGGCCAGGTCGCACCGCAGCAGCAGGGACCGCCGGCCCCGCCGGTAGCCGTGCCGCTCGGCGAAGGCCAGGTCCGCCGGGGTGTCGTCGACCATCGCGTACGCCGTGGTCGCGCCGAGCCCCGCGAGCCGCTGCTCGGCGGCGGCGAGCAGGGCCGCCCCCGCGCCCCGGCCGCGCCGCTCCGGCCGGACCGTCAGGTTGACGAAGCCCAGCCCCGGCTCCGCGCTCTCGTGCAGCAGCCCGGTGCGGGCCACCCCGGCCGGCACGCCGTCGATCTCGGCCACCAGCGCGCCGAACCGCTCGGGGCCCAGCGCCCGGGCGGCCTGCCAGCGCAGCAGCTCCGGGGTGGCCAGCAGGTGCGGCAGGCCCGCCCGCAGCACCTCGCTCACGGCGTCGGCATCGGCGTCGGCGAACGGCCGTACGGTCAGCGTCATCGCGTGGCAACGTACCGCAACGTTCCGGGCTCCGCGACCCCGTCCGCCGGCCCGACGCGCGGGAGAAGCGGGCGCGGCCCGACCCGCTGTGCCAGGCTCAGGGGCATGGACGACAAGACCATCCTGAACCGGATCTCCGAACTGGTCGACGAGGAGCACCGGCTCCGCGCGGCCGCGCAGACGAAGGAGTCCGGCACCGCCGACGAGCAGGATCGGCTGCGCGAGTTGGAGGAGTCCCTGGACCAGTGCTGGGACCTGCTGCGCCGGCGGCGGGCCGCCCGCCAGGCCCACGGCGACCCCGAGGCCCAGGGCGTACGCCCCGTGCCGGAGGTGGAGCGCTACCTCCAGTGACGGCGGGGCGGCCGGCGACTGCGGGCCGCCCCGGGCCCGGTGCCCCCGGGCGGCCGAGCCGGGTGGGCACCGGGACCGGCCCGGTGCCCACACCGACGCGGCTCAGCGGATGCCGGCCTCGCGCAGCAGCAGCGCGGTCAGCGCCGCCGGGTCGCTGTCGTCGGCCGGCAGGCCACGCGCGGTGAACCAGGCCCCCACCACCCGCACGTCGCGGGCCAGGAACTCGGGGCCCTGCGGGTTGGCCACCACGTCGACCACCTGCGGCAGGTCGATCATGACCAGCCGCCCCGCGTGCACCAGCAGGTTGTACGGCGACAGGTCACCGTGGGCGTAGCCGGCCCGGGCCAGCACCACCAGGGCGTCGACCAGTTGCTCCCACAGCGAGCGCAGCTCGGCCGGCTCGGGCCGGCACTGGGCCAGCCGGGGCGCGGCCAGCCCTTCGTCGGGGTCGCCGACGAACTCCAGCATCAGCTCGGTGCCGAGCAGTTGCACGGGGTACGGCACGGCGATGCGGCCGTGCTCCGCGCCGATCTCCCAGAGCCGGGAGAGAGCGGCGAACTCGGCGGCCGCCCACTGCCCGGCGATCATCTGCCGGCCGAAGGCGGTGCGCCCGGCCATCGCCCGGTTCTCCCGGGACCGGCGCACCCGCCGGCCCTCCAGGTAGCCGGCGTCGCGGTGGAACAGCCGGTGCTGGGCGTCGCGGTAGCGCTTGACCGCCAGCAGGCACGACCGGTCGGTGTCCGGCACCGCCCGGCGGACCAGGTGGACGTCCGCCTCCTTGCCGGTCTTGAGCACCCCGAGGTCGGTGTCCCGGGCGGCCAGCTCGGTGACGAGCCAGGCGGGATGCGGCTCGGGGCCGTGCACGGCCTGATCCCAGGTGGACCAGGCGTCGCCGCCGGGGGCGTCGTCGTCCGGACCCGGGTCCGGGTCGGTCAGGACCGGCTCGGCGGGCCGGCCACGCTTCAGGAACTGGGGTTCGTCGTCGTCGAAGCGGCCCTTGCCGCGGCCACGGCGCCCGCGCGCCGGGAAGTCGTCGTCACGCACTGTGCTGGTGATCCCTTGATCGAGGCTGGTGAAGGCAGGTGGAAGAGCCCTGCGAAGACGGCCATGACCGACCTCCCCTCCTCGACCGGGACGACCCGGCTGCGCCCGACGCGCGGCACCATGCTGACCCACCCACCCCCACCCCGCAACCAATTAACCCCCGCTCCCCCTGCGCCCCACCCCCGCCGGCCTCGGTGATCAAGAGAAAAGCGTCAGAGTTGATCTCTACGGTGACGCAAACCTCTTGATCACCGAAGCGGGCCGGGCGTGAGCCCGGGCCGGCGTGGGTGGGGGTGAGGAGTGGGGGGTGGGGGGTGGGGGGCGGGGGAGGTGGGGGGGCGGGGGGTGGGGGGTGGGGGTGGGGTGGGTCAGGCGGCGAGGACGGTGGCTACGGCGGCGATCAGCCCGTCGACGGTGAAGGTGGGGGCGAACCGGGTGTCCGTCCAGACCCGTCCCCGGTGCAGCCAGACGCTGGGCAGGCCCACTGCCGCCGCACCGCCGATGTCGGCCTCCGGGCTGTCCCCCACCACCCACGCGCCGCGCAGCGGCATCCGGACCCGCCGGGCCGCCAGCGCGAAGATCCTCGGGTTGGGCTTGCTGACCCCGGCCTCCTCGGAGATGACCCAGTCGGCCACGTACCGGTCCAGGCCCGTGCGGCGGATCTTCGCGTCCTGCTGGCGGACACTGCCGTTGCTCACCACCACCGGCACCCAGCCGGCGTCGTCGGCGATCCGCAGGGCGCAGGCCACCAGCGGGTCGAGCCGGCTGTTGACCACCACCCCGTCGTGCAGTTCCTCCACCAGGTCCAGGGAGGAGATGAGCAGCCCGTACCGGTCGCGGATCGCGTCCGCCACGTCCCACCGGTCGGTCAGCCCGTCGGCGTCGATCGACACCAGCCAGTCGATGTCGGTGGCCGGCGCGCCGATGCCGTCCAGGAAGCGCTCACCCCAGGCACGGAACGACCCGGCCCGGTCGAGCAGGGTGTTGTCCAGATCCAGCAGGAGCAGCGGCACTCGGGCACCTTAAGGGAGACGGGCCGCCGGCCGACAGGGCCGGCAGGCACGGCGTCACCGGGCGATGGTAGCCGGCCGCCCGTCGGCCGATCACGCATCGGGTCCCCGTCGGCACCAGCCGTGGCCAGCGCCGGGCCACGGCAGAGCCAGCGCCGGGTCGGCGCTGGGGTCGGCGCCCCACGGTCGGGCACGGCCACGTTGCCGGCACGTTACAAGCCGTACGTACGGTTTGCATGACGGCGGGCCACCTGACACGATCGTGCCGTGCCCAGAGTAAGTCAGGACCAGCTCGACGCCCGCCGGCAGGAGATCCTCGCCGCGGCGCGGGCCTGTTTCGCCCGGCACGGCTACGAGGGCGCCACCGTGCGGCGGCTGGAGGAGGCCACCGGCCTGTCCCGGGGCGCGATCTTCCACCACTTCCGGGACAAGGACTCGCTGTTCCTCGCCGTCGCCGAGGACGACGCGGCGGCCATGGTGGAGACGGTCGCCCGCAACGGCCTGGTCCAGGTGATGCGGGACCTGCTGGCCCGCGCCGTCTCCCCGGACACCACCGGCTGGCTGGGCAGCCAACTGGAGGTCTCCCGGCGACTGCGCACCGACCCGGCGTTCGCCCGCCGCTGGGCCGAACGCTCCGCCGCCATCGCCGAGGCCACCCGGGACCGCCTGGCGAGGCAGCGGGAGGCCGGGGTGCTCCGCGAGGACGTACCCATCGACGTGCTGGCCCGGTTCCTCGAACTCGCCTACGACGGCCTGGTGCTGCACCTGGCGATGGGCCGCCCGGCCGGCGACCTCGGCCCGGTGCTCGACCTGGTCGAGGAGGCCGTCCGCCGCCGCTGACGACCGCGTGGCGGGCCTGTCCCACAATGGGCCCGCGACCCCCTCGCGCGACAGGAGCAGCAGCATGAGAGTCCTCGCGGCGCCCGGTGACACCTGGGGCATCCCCGGGCCCACCTTCCTCGGTTTCTACCTGTTGGCCAGCCTCGTCGTCGTGATCGGCGCGATCGTCCACCGGCGGCGGGTCCTCGCCGGCCCGTCGTCCGTCGGCGGCGCCCAGCTCGGCCCCCAGCAGGTGGCCTACCTCAACGGCGGCAACCAGCTCGCGATCTGGACCGCGCTGGGCGGGCTGCGCGGCACCGGCGTCGTCGGCGTACGCGCCGACCGGCGGCTCGCCGTCGGCGGTTCCCTGCCGGCGGGGGTGACCCCGCTGGACCGGGCGGTCCACCACGCCGCCAACCAGGGCCTGTACGCCCGCGAGCTGGGCCGCGACCGCTGGGTGCAGCAGGCCCTCGACCAGCTGCGCCAGGGCCTCGAGCAGCAGGGCCTCGCGCTGAGCGCGGCCCGACGCCACTCCGCCCAGCGCGGGTCCTTCCCGGTGTTCCTCCTCGTCCTGCTCGGCGGGTTCCGGATCTTCGCGGGGCTGTCCAACGGCCGGCCGGTCGCCTTCCTGGTGCTCGCCGTGATCCCCCTCGCCATCGCCTCCGCGCTGCTGGCCCGGGTGCCGTGGCGGACCAGGGCGGCCGAGCGGGCCCTGCGCGAGCTGCGCCGCACCAACGTGCACCTCGCCCCCGCCTCCGGCCCGGCGTACGCGACCTACGGGGCGGCCGGCGCGGCGATGGGCGTGGCACTGTTCGGCACCGCCACCCTGTGGGCCATGGACCCGGGCTTCGCGGAGCAGGCCGAGATCCAGCGGCAGGCGCTGTCCGGCACCGGCAGCACCTCGGTCGGCGGGTGCAGCAGCGGCTCGTCGGACAGCGGCAGCTCCTGCAGCGGCAGCTCGTGCAGCGGGGGCAGCTCCTGCGGTGGCGGGGGCTGCGGCGGGGGCTGCGGCGGATGACCGGCCCGGGTCCCACCGGCGTCGGCATCGGCTGGCGGCCCGAGATCGCAGGGTTCGTGGCCGAGCTGCCGGGGCTGCGGTTCGTCGAGGTGGTGGCCGAGGCCGTCGCCCCGCACGGGCCACCGCCGCCCGGCCTCGCCGCCCTGGTCGAGCGCGGGGTCACCGTCGTACCGCACGGGGTGAAGCTCTCCCTCGGCGGCGCGGAGCCGGTCGACCCGGCCCGGGTGGCCCACCTCGCGCGGGTGGCCGAGCTGGTCGACGCGCCGCTGGTCAGCGAGCACATCGCGTTCGTGCGGGCCGGCGGCCTGGAGGCGGGGCACCTGCTGCCGCTGCCGCGCAGCCGGGAGGCCGTCGCGGCAGTGGTGGCCAACGTGCGCCGCGCCCAGGCCGACCTGCCGGTGCCGCTGGCGCTGGAGCCGATCGCGGCGCTGTTCGACTGGCCCGACGACGAGCTGGACGAGGCCGACTTCCTCACCGAGATCCTCGACGCGACCGGCGCGACGCTGCTGCTGGACGTCGCCAACGTGCACGCCAACGCCCGCAACCGGGGCGCCGACCCGCTCGCCCTGCTGGACCGGCTGCCGTTGGACCGGGTGGCGTACGTGCACGTCGCCGGGGGCGCCGAGCAGGGCGGCTTCTACCACGACACGCACACCGACCCGGTGCCACCGGCCGTGCTCGACCTGATCGGCGAGCTGTGCGCCCGGCACCGCCCGCCCGCGCTCCTGTTGGAACGCGACGGCCGCTGGCCGCCCGCGTCGGCGCTGCGGGCCGAGCTGGACGCGATCGCCGCGGCGTCCGGACACCCGGCGGTGACGTGAGCGCGCCCGGTTCCGGCGGTGACGTGAGCGCGCCCGGCGCCGGCGGCGGCGACCTGGCCGCCCGGCAGGCGGAGCTGGTGGCGGCGCTGGTCGCCGGCGGGCCGCTGCCGGCCGGGTTCGCCCCGGCCCCCGTCGACGCCGCCCGCCGCGCCCTGCTGCGCAAGCGGGCCGGCGACGTGGCCCGGCACTGGCCGCTGCTGGCCGCCGGCCTCGGCGACGCCTGGCCGGCGACGTTCGCCGACTGGGCCGCCGGCCGGCCCACCAACGGTTCGCTGCGCGACGGCTGGGACCTGGCCCGCGAGCTGCACCGCCGGGGCGAGCTGCCGCCGCTGGGCGCGGAGGAGCTGGCGGTGCGGGAGGCGGCCAGCCGCTACGACGGCGCGACACCGCCGCGACCGCGACGCCTGCCGGCCCTGGCCCGCGCCGGCGGCGCCGTCGCGGTGCGGCTCGCCGGCCGGGTACGCCTGCTGCGCCCCGCCCGCCGGTAGCCGCCCGGCCCACCGGTGGCCGCCCCCACCGGCGTACGGCAGGATCGGCGCATGGATCTGGGACTCACCGACCGGGTGTACGTGCTGACCGGGGCCTCCCGGGGGTTGGGCTTCGCCACCGCCGAATGCCTCGTCGCCGACGGGGCGCGGGTGGTCGTCTCCGCCCGGGCCCCCGAGCAGGTGGCGGAGGCGGTGCGGCGGCTCGGCGGCCCCGGGCGGGCGATCGGGCTGGCCGGCGACCTGAGCGACCCGGCCACTCCGCAGCGACTGGTCGCCGCCGCCCGGGAGCAGTTCGGCCGGCTCGACGGCGCGCTGGTCTCCGTCGGCGGGCCGCCGCCGGGCACCGCGGCGGGTACGACCGACGCGCAGTGGCGGGAGTCCTTCGAGACCGTCTTCCTCGGCACCGTCCGCACGGCCCGCACGGTCGCCGAGGCGCTGACCGACGGCGGCGCGATCGGGCTGGTCCTGTCCACCTCGGCCCGCGCCCCGCTGGCCGGGCTGGGCATCTCCAACGGGCTGCGCCCCGGCCTGGCCGGGGTGGCCAAGGACATGGCCGACGAGTACGGCCCGCGCGGCGTACGGGTGCTCGGGCTGCTCCCGGGGCGGATCATGACCGACCGCAACCGGCAGCTCCTGGCCGCCTCCGGGAACGCCGAGCGGGCCCGGGCCGAGGCCGAGGCGGGCATCCCGCTGCGCCGCATCGGCGAGCCCGCCGAGTTCGGCCGGGTCGCCGCGTTCGTCCTCTCCCCCGCCGCCGGCTACCTGACCGGGATCACCCTCCCGGTCGACGGCGGCGCGCTGCGCGGCCTGTGATGGCCGCCCCGACGGGTGGTCCCGGCGCGGCGGACCGCCTCGACACACGAGCCGGGCTGACCGGCGGGCCGGAGCGGCGCCGGCCGACGCGCGAGGAGCTGGCCGCGGCGGCGGAGCGGACCATCCCGGACGTCATCGGGCCGGGGCTGACCGTGCTCTTCGTCGGCATCAACCCGGGGCTGTGGTCGGCGGCCACCGGGTGGCACTTCGCCCGGCCGGGCAACCGGTTCTGGCCGGCCCTGCACCGGGGCGGCTTCACCCCCCGCCAGCTGCACCCGAGCGAGCAGGACGCGCTGCCCGGGTATGGGCTGGGCATCACCAACATGGTGGCGCGGGCCAGCGCCCGGGCCGACGAGCTGACCGCCGCCGAGCTGGTCGAGGGCGCGCGGATCCTGACGGCGAAGGTGCGCCGGCACCGGCCGGCGTGGGTGGCGGTGGTCGGGGTGACCGCGTACCGGATCGGGTTCGGCCGGCCGAAGGCGGCCTTCGGGCCGCAGCCGGAGCTACTCGGCGACGCCCGGCTGTGGGTGCTGCCCAACCCGAGCGGGCTCAACGCCCACTTCACCGCCGAGACGCTGGGCGCGGCGTTCGGCGAGCTGCGCGCCGCCACCGCCGCGCCGGCCTGACCGGCGGGTGGGCGCTCCGGCCACGGGGGTCAGTTCGCGGCGGCCGGGGGCAGCGCCTCGTCGGCGACGTAGGTGGCCATCGGCATGGTGATCACGGTCTCGGGGCCGGTCGCGTCCACGTACGGGGTGGGCGAGTCGGCCACCGCGAACTGGGTGCGGTACAGCTCGGCGTAGAGGCCGCCCACGGCGACCAGCTCCTCGTGCCGGCCCCGCTCGACGATCCGCCCCTCGTCGAGGACGAGGATCTGGTCGGCGTCGCGGACGGTGGAGAGCCGGTGCGCGATGACCAGCGCCGTACGCCCCGTCAGCGCCACCGCCAGGGCCCGCTGCACCGCCGCCTCGCTCTCCGAGTCCAGGTGCGCGGTCGCCTCGTCGAGGATCACGATCGACGGGGCCTTCAGCAGCAGCCGGGCGATCGCGATGCGCTGCTTCTCCCCGCCGGAGAAGCGGTAGCCCCGCTCGCCGACGGTCGTGTCGAGCCCGTCGGGCAGGGACCGCACCAGGTCGGCGACCTGCGCGCCCGCGAGGGCCGCCCAGATCTCGTCGTCGGTGGCGTCCGGCTTGGCGTAGCGCAGGTTCTCGGCGATCGTCTCGTGGAACAGGTGGGAATCCTGGGTGACCACGCCGATCTCGTCGCGCAGGGAGGCGAGCGTGGCGTCGCGCACGTCGACGCCGCCGACGAGCACCTGGCCGTCGGTGACGTCGTAGACCCGGGGGATCAGCATGGACAGGGTGGACTTGCCCGCCCCGGACGGGCCGACCAGGGCGATCATCTGCCCGGGCTCGACGGCGAACGAGACCCCCCGCAGCACCGGCTCGTTGACGGTGCGGTCGAGGGTGGTGACCTCCTCCAGCGAGGCGAGGGACACCTCGGCGGCGGCGGGGTAGCGGAACCGCACGTCGCGGAACTCCACCCGGCCGTTGCCGCGCGGCACGGCGACGGCGTCCGGCTTCTCCGCGATGCCGGGACGCAGGTCGAGCACCTCGAAGACCCGGTCGAAGGAGACCAGCGCGCTCATCACGTCCACCCGGACGTTGGACAGCGCGGTCAGCGGGCCGTACAGCCGGGTGAGCAGCAGGGCGAGGGTGACCACGGTGCCGGCGCTGACGCTGCCGGTGACCGCGAGCCAGCCGCCGAGGCCGTAGGTCAGCGCCTGGGCCAGGGACGCGACCAGCAGCATGGCCACGAAGAACGTCCGCGAGTACATCGCGGACTGGATGCCGATGTCGCGGACCCGCTCGGCCCGGCCGGCGAACCGGCGCGCCTCCACCTCGGGCGCGCCGAACAGCTTGACCAGCAGCGCCCCGGCGACCCCGAACCGCTCGGTCATGGTGGCGTTCATGTTGGCGTTGAGGTTGTACGACTCGCGGGTGATGTCGGCCAGCCGCCGGCCGACCCGGCGGGCCGGGACGATGAAGATCGGCAGCATGACCAGCGACAGCACGGTGATCTGCCAGGAGAGGGTGAGCATCACCCCGGCGGTGAGCACGAGCTGGATGACGTTGCTGACCACCCCGGACAGGGTGGAGGTGAACGCCCGCTGCGCGCCCATCACGTCGTTGTTGAGCCGGCTGACCAGCGCGCCGGTCTGGGTGCGGGTGAAGAACTGCAACGGCATCCGCTGCACGTGGTCGTAGACCCGGGTGCGCAGGTCGAGGATGATGCCCTCGCCGATGCGCGCCGAATACCACCGCTGGGCCAGCGAGAACAGCGCGTCGGCGACAGCGAGGACGGCGATGACCAGGGCGAGGCGGACCACGGTCGACCCGGCCTCCGCACCGCCCCGGCTGATCGCGTTGATCACGTCGCCGGCGAGCACCGGGGTGGCCACGCCGATCACCGCGGCGATCACCACCGTGACCAGGAAGACGACGATGTCGCGGCGGTAGGGCCGGGCGAACTCGACGATCCGCCGGGCGGTGCCGCGGCTGAGCCGGTGGGCGGAGACCTCGTCCTGGTTGCGCATCGACCGGATCATGCTCCAGCCGGCCATGCCACCGTCGGACATCACGCGTCACCTCCGGGTCGTGGTCGGCTCGTGCCGTCAGGTCGATTGTCCCGACGGCTACGACAACCTTGGCCGTAAGCCGGTTCTTCCCGGAAAGTCCTTACCGTTCTCCCCACCGGGTGGTGGGCCGGCCCGCTGGCCGACGGTCCGGCTGTCCCCCTGCCGAGGGTCCGGTTGGTGCCGCTGCCGAGGGGCCGGCTATTCGCCCCGGCCGGCGAGGTCACGGAGCCGGCGGGTCTGCGCCTCGCGCTCGGCCCGCTGCTGCTCGGCGTGGGACCGGCCGGCGGCACCGGCGAGCAGCGCCTTGATCTCCACCACCGCGTCGCGGGGGTGGGCGAGCAGCCCCGCGGTCAGGTCGCGCACCGTGGCGTCCAGCTCGGCGTTGGGCACCACCAGGGTGGCCAGGCCCAGCCGGTCGGCCTCGGCGGCGTCCATCCGCCGGCCGGTGGCGCAGATCTCCAGGGCGCGGGCATAGCCGACCAGCTCGACGAGGCGCTTCGTGCCGGCCAGGTCGGGAACCAGGCCGAGGGTCACCTCGGCCATGGAGAGCTTGGCGTCGGTCGCCAGCACCCGCAGGTCGCAGGCGAGCGCGAGCTGGAAGCCGGCGCCGATGGCGTGGCCCTGCACGGCGGCCACCGACACCACGTCGGGCCGGTGCAGCCAGGTGAAGCCGGCCTGGAAGTCGGCGATCCGGTCGGCGCACTCCTGCTCGGGCAGGGTCGCCAGCTCGGCGAACGAGCCGGGGCCGGACGCGCCGGCCACCGACAGGTCGAGGCCGGCGGAGAAGGCCCGCCCCTCGCCGCGCACCACGACGACGCGCACGTCGCCGGGCAGGTCACGGGAGAAGTCGCTCATCGCGCGCCACATCGCCGGGGTCTGCGCGTTGAGCACGTCGGGCCGGCACAACGTCACCGTCGCCACCGGCCCGTCGCAGTCGAGTCGTACCCCGACCGCGCCAGGGGTCACCGGGCGGCCCGGGGGACGGCGCTGATGGACGACGTCGGTGGGCGGGTCACGCCTTCTTGCGGCGCCGCGCGCCGCCGCGCTGACGCAGCTGCACGCCGGACTCGGTGAGCACCCGGTGGATGAACCCGTAGGAACGGCCGGTGGAGGCCGCGAGCGCCCGGATGCTCTCTCCGCCGGTGTACCGCTTTACCAGGTCCTTGGCGAGCGTCTGACGCTCGGCTCCGACGATCCGGCGACCCTTCTCAGTGCTGGTGGCTGTGCCAGTGGCTGCCATGCTGATTCCTCACGTCCCAGACTGTGCGGTTCGGATACGGTCCCACCTATTAGACCGCCTCGAACGATCATGCGCCAGATATCAACTATTCGCCAACCGACACGCTATGCATTGTCAGCTACCCGATAGGGTGACGTCGGCCGGTCGCCGTACCCCGTTCGGGCGGGCCGGGGCGGCGGGCGCGGCGGCCGTACCCTGCCTGGCGTGACCGACCTGATCGCGACCGCCGCCGGCACGGCGCTGGTGTTCGCCGCCACCAACATCGACGACGTCGTGGTGCTGACCGTGCTGTTCGTGGCCGCCCGGAGCACCGGCCGACCCCGCCCCGGGCACATCGTCGCCGGGCAGTACCTGGGCATCGGCGCCCTGGTCGCCGCCGCCGCGGTCGCCGCCGCCGGGCTGCTCGTGGTGCCCGATCCGTGGACCGGGCTGCTCGGCCTGCTCCCGATCGCGCTCGGCGTGCGCGCCCTGCTGGCCCGCTCGGACGACGACGGGCCGCCCGCCGTGGTGGGCGGGCTGCTCGGCGTGGCCGGGGTGACCATCGCCAACGGCGCCGACAACATCGCCGTCTACGTGCCGGTGTTCCGCTCCCTCGCCCCGGCCGACGCCCTGGTCTGGCTGGTGGTGTTCGCGGCACTGGTCGGCCTTTGGTGCGCCGTCGCCGCCGGCCTCGGCGGCCACCCGGCCGTGGTCCGGTGGGTCGGCCGGGTCGGCCACTGGCTGGTCCCGGTCGTCTTCGTCGCGATCGGCGGGCTGATCCTGGTCACCTCCGGGCTCCTCACCCGGCTGGGTGGCGTGCTCGGTTGAGCGCGCCGAGGGCGCGCACGGTGCAGAGAGTGACGGCCCACCGCAAAAGGCGCGGAAATTCCCATTTCACCCAGAGCCCCGCGGCCACCGTGCCGAAGGCGCCCGCCGAGCCTTGGTCAGGCCAGCTCGACCAGTTCGAGCAGGTCGTCGCTCCAGGCGTCCTCGTCGCCGTCGGGCAGCAGGATCGCCCGGTCCGGCTTGAGCGCCAGCACCGCGCCCGGGTCGTGGGTGACCAGGACGATCGCCCCCGGATAGCGGGCGATCGCGTCCAGCACCTGCTCCCGGCTCACGGGGTCGAGGTTGTTGGTCGGCTCGTCGAGCAGCAGCACGTTGGCGCCGGAGCAGACGAGGGTGGACAGGGCCAGCCGGGTCTTCTCCCCACCCGAGAGCACGCCGGCCGGCTTGTCGACGTCCTCGCCGGAGAAGAGGAACGCGCCGAGGATCTTCCGCAGCTCGGTGTCGGTCTGCTCGATCGCGGCGGCCCGCATGTTCTCCAGCACCGTCCGCTCCACGTCCAGGGTCTCGTGCTCCTGGGCGTAGTAGCCCAGCCGCAGCCCGTGCCCGGCGTGCACCTCGCCGGTGTCCGGCTCCAGCAGGCCGCCGAGCATCCGCAGCAGGGTGGTCTTGCCCGCGCCGTTGAGGCCGAGGATGGCCACCCGCGACCCCCGGTCCACCGCCACGTTGACGTCGGTGAAGATCTCCAGCGACCCGTACGACTTGGACAGGCCGGTCGCCGTGAGCGGCGTCTTCCCGCACGGCGCCGGGTTCGGGAAGCGGACCTTGGCCACCTTGTCGGAGACCCGGACCTCCTCCAGCCCGGAGATCAGCTTCTCGGCGCGGCGGGCCATGTTCTGCGCGGCGACGGTCTTGGTGGCCTTGGCCCGCATCTTGTCGGCCTGGGCCATCAGCGCGCCGGCCTTCTTCTCGGCGTTGGCCCGCTCCCGGCGGCGGCGGCGCTCGTCGGTCTCCCGCGCCTCCAGGTACGCCTTCCAGCCCAGGTTGTAGACGTCGACCACCGAGCGGGTCGCGTCGAGGAACCAGACCTTGTTGACCACCGACTCCAGCAGCGAACCGTCGTGGGAGATCACGATCAGCCCGCCCTTGTGGTTGGCGAGAAACCCGCGCAGCCAGGTGATCGAGTCGGCGTCGAGGTGGTTGGTGGGCTCGTCGAGCAGCAGGATGCCGCCGCCGTTCTCGCCGGCGTCGCGGAACAGGATCCGAGCCAGCTCGACGCGGCGGCGCTGGCCGCCGGAGAGGGTGCCGATGGTCTGGGCGAGGGCCCGGTCGGGCAGGCCAAGGTTGGCGCAGATGCGGGCGGCCTCGGCCTCGGCCGCGTACCCACCGAGGGCGGCGAACTGGTCCTCCAGCGCGCCGTAGCGGCGGACCAGCCGGTCGTCGGCGTTCTCGGCGAGCTGGGCCTCGACCTCCTTCATCTGGGCCATCAGCACGTCCAGCCCGCGGGCGGAGAGCACCCGGTCGCGGCCGGTGACCTCCAGGTCGCCCGTGCGTGGGTCCTGCGGGAGATAGCCGATGGCGCTGCGCCGGTCGATCTGCCCGGCGTAGGGCTGCCCCTCCCCCGCGAGCACCTTCAGCGTGGTGGTCTTGCCGGCGCCGTTGCGGCCGACCAGGCCGATGCGGTCGCCCGGCTGCACCCGCAGCGTGGTGTCGGACAGCAGGATCCGGGCGCCGGCGCGCAACTCCAGGCCGGTGGCAGTGATCATGTCGGGGACTCGCTCTCGGGGTCTGGAAGGGCTGACTCAGGGCACGCGAAAGCGCCGGCGGGTCGATGGTTCCCGTCGGCGCGGGGCGGTTCAGCCTTCGCAGCGCAGCACGGGGCAAGTGTACCGGGCCGCCCGATGCGCGCCGCCCGGATTACCAGTCAAGATCATCGGGTACGGAGGCGTCGTCCGGACCCGGTCCGGCACCGCAACCACCACACGTGACGAATCGGTGATCGGGGTCAACATGGAGCTGAACGAGAACGCGCGGATCGACACCAGCCAGGTGGACGACCGGCGGGGGTCCGGCGGAGGCGGCGGCCTGGGCGGGATCCCGATCCCGATCGGCGGGGGACGCGGCGGCATCGTCGGCATCATCGTCGCCGTGCTGGTCGCCCTGGTCGGCGGCGGGTTCGGCCTGAACGCGGCCTTCGACGGCGACGGGTCCGGGCAGGGCGACAACACCTCGCTGGAGCAGAAGTGCTCCGCCGACGACGCCCTCAAGCAGCTCGACTGCCGCAACACCCTCTACGTCAACTCGATCCAGGCGTACTGGCGCACGGCCCTGCCGGAGACCTTCGGCGAGCAGTACCAGCCGTCGAAGACCGTCTTCTTCAGCCAGGGCGTCAACACCGCCTGCGGCCAGGCCGACTCGGGTGTCGGCCCGTTCTACTGCCCGGCCGACGACCTGGTCTACATCGACCTGACCTTCTACAACCTGCTCGCCGACCAGCTCGGGGCCAAGGGCGAGTTCGCCCAGCCGTACGTGCTGGCCCACGAGTACGGCCACCACGTGCAGGACCTGCTCGGCACCGAGGCGCAGATGCGCCGCCAGCAGCAGCGCGACCCGGCCAACGCCAACGCCCTGTCGGTGAAGCTGGAGCTCCAGGCCGACTGCTACGCCGGGGCCTGGGCGCGCAACGCCACCGGCACCGCCGACGAGCAGGGCCAGAAGATCTTCAAGAGCATCTCGGAACAGGACATCCAGCAGGCCATCGACACCGCCGAGAAGATCGGCGACGACGCCATCCAGCAGCGCTCGGGACGCCCCGTCAACCCGGACGAGTTCACCCACGGCACCTCCGAGCAGCGCCGGCAGTGGTTCACCAAGGGGTACGAGACCGGCGACCCGAAGCAGTGCGACACCTTCGGCGGCGGCGCCTGACCCTCGCACCTGGCAAGCGACCGAAGCGGAGCCCGACCCGCACGCCCGGCCGGCGGCCGCCGCCGGCCGGCCCGGGCTCCCCTCCGAGCCGCCCGTTCGAAAAGTTTCCGAAAACTTCCGGAATTCGTTGACCCGTTCGAAATGCCGCTGCAATACTCCGTGCCACCACGACATCCATCTACGCCTATTGATGTCGGGCATCGTCGAACGTCACCGCCCCCGGGAGGACCTGCGCATGTTCGCCAGCATCAGCGGCCCCCGCCGCCCGTCACCACCCCGAGCAGCGCGCCACGCCCGCCGGCTGGCGGTGCTCGCCACCGCCGTGGCGCTGGGTGCGGCAGCCGGCCTCACCGTCGCCGCCACCCCGTCCAGCGCCGCAGCCTGCAACGGCTACGTCGGTCTCACCTTCGACGACGGGCCGACGGGCAGCACCAACGCCCTGCTGTCCGTGCTCCGGGCCAACAACGTCCGGGCGACCATGTTCAACGTCGGGCAGAACGTCCAGGGCAATCCGTCCGCCGCGCGGGCCCAGGTCGACGCCGGCATGTGGGTCGCCAACCACAGTTGGAACCACGCCCACATGACCTCGATGAACCAGAGCCAGATGCAGTCGGACCTCTCCCAGACCAACTCGGCGATCCAGTCGGCGACCGGCGTCCGGCCGCAGTTGTTCCGCCCGCCCTACGGGGAGACCAACTCGACTCTCCAGTCGGTCGCCGCCTCGCTCGGCCTGCGCCAGGTGATCTGGGACGTCGACTCCCAGGACTGGAACGGCGCCAGCGTCAGCCAGATCGTCTCCAACGCCAGCCGGCTCCAGGACGGCCAGGTCATCCTGATGCACGACGGCATCCAGAACACCCGCGACGCGATCCCGCAGATCATGGCCAACCTGAACAGCCGCGGCCTCTGCCCCGGAATGATCTCCCCGAGCACCGGCCGGGCGGTGGCCCCCGACGGCACCCCGCCGCCGACCACCCCGCCGCCGACCGGCTCCCCGACCACGCCGCCGCCCGGCGGCGGATGCACCGCGACGGCGACCTTCCCCAACGTCTGGGGCGACCGGTACAACACCTCGGTGACGGTCCAGGGGGCCAGCAACTGGACGGTGGTCGTGGCGGTGACCGCGCCGCAGCGCATCAGCACCACCTGGAACGGCACCCCCAGCTGGGACAGCACCGGCTACGTGATGACGATGCGGTCCAACGGCAGCGGCAACACCTTCGGCTTCACCACGATGATGAGCGGCAACAGCAGCGCCAGGCCACAGATCCGTTCCTGCACCACCGGTTGACCCTGGAGCTTCCCGCCCGGGCCGTTCCCGTTGGCCCGGGTGGGAAGCCCTCCTCCCGCTGACCCCAGCAGATCCCGGGGTGATTGCAGGGGCCCCTCCTGCGGTGCCCTTGCTTACCCCCGGACCAGGATTCGGACGGCGCGGGCGGCGGCGATCGCGTCGACCAGCACCGCGAGGCGGGGCTCGGGGACGTCGAGGAGGCGGTCGGCGCGCAGCTCGGCGAGCGGGGCGAGCCTGCGGTCGGCCAGCACGCCGTCCACCGCCCGGCGGTCGCCACCGCAGACCACGGCGGCGAGGTGTGCCGCCTCCGGCAGCAGCAGCCGGACGGCCAGCTCGGCCGCGTCGCCGAGGGCCGCCTTCGCCTGGTTGTCCCGCCGCCGGGCGAACCGCTGCTGGGACCACCCGCCGGCAGCGGTGCGGCCCTGCACGTAGCGGGTGTCCACCTTCGACACGACCAGCTTCTCCCCCTCGGCGACGCCGACGGCCACCGCGCCCTTGCGAGCGAGCAGCAGGCCGATCCGGCGCGGCGCGCGGGCGGCGGCCACGAACCCGGGCACGTCGGCTCCGGGCGGCGCGCCCGGCGGGGTGTGCAGGGCGGCGGTGGCCCCGTCCGGGGCGGTGAGCAGCAGGCCGTACTCCTGGGCAGTCGCGGTGGGTGGGCCGTGCCGGTCGGCGAAGCCGTCCACCCAGCGGTCGACGCGGGCCGGTGCCACCTCGACCCAGCGTCCGCCGCCGGCCGCCGGTCTGCTGCTCATGGCCCCGAACCTACGGCACCGGCAGCCGGCCGTCCGCCCCGCCCGCTGCGGACCTTGGACATCTACTGTTCCGCGCTCGGAGTCAACTGTCCAAGGTCCGGACCATCAGGCCAGCGCGGCGGCGCAGCCGACGGCGTCAGCGCGGCGGCGCAGCCGACGGCGTCAGCACGACGGCGCAGCCGACGGCGTCAGCACGACGGCGCAGCCGGCGGAACCGGCGCGGCGGGCGGGGCCAGCGGGGAGAGTCAGGCGGTCAGCAGGACGGCGACCGCCAGCGCGGCGATGATCGCGCTGGACACCAGGCCGGTCACCCGGCGACCGCGCGGGCCCGTGAGGGCCCGGCCGACCACGCTGCCACCACCGGCGACCAGCAGCTGCCAGCTCGCCGAGGCGAGGAAGGCACCGGCCACGAAGGCGACCGCCGCTGCCGGACCGACCCCGTGGCCGTCGTTGCGGGCGAGCACGAGCGCGGCGAAGTAGACCACGGTCGCCGGATTGAGCATGGTCAGCGCCAGCAACCCGGCGAAGGCCCGGCCCGGGCTCTCCAGGCCGCGCCGCCGACCCGCCTCACGCACCGGGCGGGGATGCAGCGCCTGCCACGCGCCCCGCACCGCGATGGCGAGCAGCACGGCCGCCGCCACCAGCCGCAGCGGCCCGCCGACCGGGGCGACGAGGCCGGCGACCGCCGCCCCGCCGAGGGTGGCCACGGCCGCGTAGACGCCGTCGGCGGTCGCCACCCCGAGGGCGGCGGCGGCACCGACCCGGAACGAGGTCCGCGCGCTGAGCCCCATGATCAGCACGGCGATCGCGCCCACGGGCACGGCGACGCCGTACCCGGCCGCGAGACCGGCCAGGAATGCCCCGGTCACGACGGTCGGCGCAGGACCGGGGCGGCCGGCGGCATCGCCCGCTGTCGCCCGCCGGCCACGGCCGTGGGGACAGGGGCAGGCATCATCCGGTACGTCTCGATCACCCGCCCATGGTGCGTCCCCACCCGCCGCCTGACCACCGGGTTTCTCGCGGGACGGGCCGGTCGCGCTCGATCCTGGATCGAGTGGCCTCGCGCGCGATCACAGACCACTCGATCCGCGATCGAGCACGATCTTGGGGAAGTCGCGGCCGAAAGCGGCAGAAAGCGGCCGAGCGCGGCACCCGGGAACGGATGCCGCGCTCGACGGGAAGCGTCAGACGTTGAAGCCGAGGGAGCGGAGCTGGTCGCGCCCCTCGTCGGTGATCTTGTCAGGGCCCCACGGCGGCAGCCAGACCCAGTTGATCCGGATGTCGTTCACCAGTCCCCCGCCGGGGCCGGTGGTCAGCGCCTGCCGGGCCTGGTCCTCGATCACGTCGGTCAGCGGGCAGGCCGCCGAGGTCAGCGTCATGTCCAGGGTGGCGACGTTGTCGTCGTCGACGTGCACGCCGTACACCAGGCCGAGGTCGACCACGTTGATGCCCAGCTCGGGGTCGACGACGTCCTTCATCGCCTCCTCGACGTCGGCGACGGCGGCCTTCCCGCCCGCGCCGCTGCCGGCGTCGCCGACGCTGCCGGTGGCCGACGGGGCCGTGCCCTCGGTGGCCGGGGTCGCGGCGTCGGTCGCCACGGCGCCGTCCTGCGGCGCGCCGGCGGTCTGGTCAGAACTCATGCCTTCACCTCCGGGCTCGCGCCCACCCCGGCGCGTGCCGCCGCGTCCTTGAACGCCATCCACGGCAGCAGCGCGCACTTGACCCGGGCGGGGTAGCGCGCGACACCCGCGAACGCCACCCCGTCACCGAGCACGTCCTCGTCCGGCGTGACCTGGCCACGGCCGGACATCAACTCGACGAACGCCTCGTGCACGGCGAACGCCTCCCCCGCCTCCCGGCCGCGCAGCAGCTCGTGCAGCACGCTCGCCGACGCCTGGCTGATCGAGCAGCCCATGCCGTCGTACGAGACGTCGTGCAGCACGGCGCCGTCGGTGGCGACCCGGACGGTCACCTCGTCGCCGCAGGTCGGGTTGACGTGGTGCGCCTCGGCGACCCGGTCCGTCGGGTCGTCGGCGTCGCGCAGGCCACGGCCGTGGGGGCGCTTGTAGTGGTCCAGGATGATCTCCTGGTAGAGCTGGTCGAGCTGCATCAGTCGAACACCTTCCGCACCTGCTCCAGGCCGCCCACCAGGGCGTCGATCTCGCTGGTGGTGGTGTAGAGGTAGAACGAGGCCCGCGTCATGGCCGGCACGCCGAACCGGCTGCACACCGGCTTCGCGCAGTGGTGCCCGACCCGCACCTGCACGCCGAGCGAGTCGAGGACCTGCCCGACGTCGTGCGGGTGGATGTCGCCGAGCGCGAACGAGATCGTCCCGCCCCGGCCCACCGGCACGGTCGGCCCGAAGATCCGCAGGCCGGGCACGGTGGCGAGGGCGTCCAGCGCGTACGCCGTCAGCTCCTTCTCGTGCCACTGGACGGCCCGCATGTCCAGGCCGGTGAGGTAGTCCACCGCCGCGCCGAGCGCCACCGCCTCGGCGATCGGCGGGGTGCCCGCCTCGAACCGGGCCGGCGGCGCGGCGAACGTCGACCGGGCCATGGTGACCGTCTCGATCATCGAGCCGCCGCCCATGACCGGGGGCATCGCCGCCAGCAGCTCGCCGCGGCCCCACAGCACCCCGATGCCGGTCGGGCCGCACATCTTGTGCCCGGTGAAGACGACGAAGTCGGCGTCGAGGTCGACCACGTCGATGGGCAGGTGCGGCACGGACTGCGAGCAGTCCAGCAGCAGCAGCGCGCCCACCTCGCGCACCCGGGCGGTGATCCGGGCGGTGGCGTTGACGGTGCCGAGGATGTTGGACATGTGCACCAGCGAGACGATCTTCGTCCGCTCGGTGACCAGGTCGTCCAGCCCGGACTCGTCGAGCCGCCCGGCGTCGGTGAGCGGGAACCAGCGCAGGGTCGCGCCGGTGCGCTCCGCGAGGAGCTGCCACGGGACGATGTTGGAGTGGTGCTCCATCTCGGAGATCACGATCTCGTCGCCGGGGCCCAGCCGGAACCGGGGGTCGGCGTCCGCGCGCAGCGAGGCGTTGGAGAACGCGTACGCCACGAGGTTGATAGCCTCGGTCGAGTTCTTGGTGAACACCACCTCGTCCACGCTGGGCGCGTTGACGAACCGGGCGATCTTCGCCCGGGCTCCCTCGTACGCCTCCGTCGCCTCGGTGCCCAGGGTGTGCACCGAGCGCGACACGTTGGCGTTGTGCCGCGCGTAGTGCTCGGCGAGCACGTCGAGCACCTGCCGCGGCTTGTGCGAGGTGTTCGCGCTGTCGAGGTAGACCAGCGGGTGCCCGTTGACCTCCCGGTCGAGGATCGGGAAGTCCGCGCGCACCGCCGCCACGTCGAAGCGCGGCACGTCGTCGAACTGCGGCATGCCGGCCGGGATGGTGAGAGAGGACATCGTCGGTCAGGCCCGCGCCGCGCCGGCCCCGGCGACGTACCGCTCGTAGCCCTCGTCCTCGAGCTTGTCGGCCAGCTCCGGGCCGCCCTGCTCGACGATCCGCCCGGCGACGAAGACGTGCACGAAGTCGGGCTTGATGTAGCGCAGGATGCGGGTGTAGTGGGTGATCAGCAGCAGGCCGGTGTCGCCGGTGTCGCGGACCCGGTTGACGCCCTCGCTGACCACGCGCAGCGCGTCGACGTCGAGGCCCGAGTCGGTCTCGTCGAGGATCGCGATCTTCGGCTTGAGCAGCTCCAGCTGCACGATCTCGTGCCGCTTCTTCTCGCCGCCGGAGAAGCCCTCGTTGACGTTGCGCTGGGCGAAGGCCGGGTCCATCTGGAGGCGCTGCATCGCGCCGCGCAGCTCGCCGCCCCAGGTGCGCAGCTTCGGCGCCTCGCCGTCGATCGCGGTCTTGGCGGTACGCAGGAAGTTGGCCACCGACACGCCGGGCACCTCGACCGGGTACTGCATGGCCAGGAAGAGGCCGGCGCGGGCCCGCTCGTCGACGGACATGGCCAGCACGTCGACGCCGTCGAGGGTCACCGAGCCGCCGGTGATCTCGTACTTCGGGTGCCCGGCGATCGAGTAGGCCAGGGTGGACTTGCCGGAGCCGTTGGGGCCCATGATCGCGTGGGTCTCCCCCGACCGCACGGTCAGGTCGACGCCGGACAGGATCGGCTTGAGCTCACCCTCGGGCAGCTTGACCGACACCTTCAGGTCGCGGATCTCCAGGGTGCTCATTATCGGGTCACTCCATTGCTCGGCGTCGGGCGGCCGTCGGCGCCCACGGGAAGGTAGATGTCGCCGTCGCGGACCTCGACGGCATAGACCGGAACGGGTTCGGTGGCGGGCAACCCGGTGGGCTCGCCGGTGCGCAGGTCGAAGCGGGAGCCGTGCAGCCAGCACTCCAGCGTGCAGCCCTCGACCTCGCCCTCGGAGAGGGCCACGGCGGCGTGCGAGCACTCGTCGTACGCGGCGTAGAACTCACCGTCCTCGCCGTGCACCAGCGCGATCGGGGTGCCGTCGACGTCGGCGCTGACCACGCTGCCCTTCGGCACGTCGTCGGCCGCACAGATCCTGATCATCAGGAGCCCGCCTTCGCGAGCCTGGCCTCGATGGCGTCGCCGAGCCGGTCGCGCAGCTCCTCGACCGGGATCTTGTTGATCAGCTCGGCGAAGAAGCCGCGGACCACGAGGCGGCGGGCCTCGGTCTCCGGGATGCCGCGCGCCATCAGGTAGAACAGCTGCTCGTCGTCGAAGCGGCCGGTCGCGCTCGCGTGCCCGGCACCGGCGATCTCGCCGGTCTCGATCTCCAGGTTCGGCACGGAGTCGGCCCGGGCACCGTCGCTGAGCAGCAGGTTCCGGTTGATCTCGTACGTGTCGGTGCCGGTCGCCTCGGCGCGGATCAGCACGTCGCCCACCCAGACGGTGTGCGCGTCGGCGCCCTGCAACGCGCCCCGGTAGCCGACGTAGCTGCGGCAGTCGGGCACGTTGTGGTCGACGAGCTGGCGGTGCTCCAGGTGCTGACCGCCGTCGGCGAAGTAGAGCCCGTACAGCTCGGCCTCGCCGCCCCGGCCCGTGTACTCCACCGAGGTGTACTGCCGGACCAGGTCGCCGCCGAGGCTGACCTGGACGTGCACGACCTTGGCGTCCCGGCCCAGCCGGATCTTCAGGTGCTGGGCCTGCACGGCGTCGGCGGCCCAGTCGGCCACCGTGACCAGGGTCAGCTTCGCGCCGTCGGCCACCGACACCTCGACGTTGTCGGCCAGGGTGGCCGAGCCGGCGTGCTCCAGCACCAGGGTCACCTCGGCGAACCGGCCCACCTCGACGAAGGTGTGGCCGAACGCGAGCCCCTCGGCGGAGTCGCCGACCACCCGCAGGCGCACCGGCTCGGCGACGACCGCCTCGCGGGCGACCTCGACCAGCAGCGCCTGCCCGGCCCCGCCGTACGCCAGGGCGCTGACCCGGTCGACCGGGGTGAGCACGCTGCCCACCCGGGGGTCGTCGGAGCCGGCCCGGGAGACGGTGACCCCGGCCGGCAGGTCGCCGTGCTCGTGCCGGACGGCGCCGGTGGCGGCCTGCGCGTCGCCGCCGACCAGGCCACGCAGGCGCTTGAGCGGGGTGAAGCGCCACTCCTCCTCCAGGCCCGTCAGGGCCGGGAAGTCGGCGACGTCGTACGAGCGGAGCGCCTGCGACTTGGTGCTGGGCGGCGCGGAAGCCTGGGTAGTCATCTCTTCCTTGGTCTGTTCTACGGCGACGGTGTCTGACTGGGCGGCGGCGTCAGCCGACCGCGCCCTCCATCTGGAGCTCGATCAGGCGGTTGAGCTCCAGGGCGTACTCCATCGGGAGTTCCTTGGCGATCGGCTCGATGAAGCCACGGACGATCATCGCCATCGCCTCGTCCTCGCTCAGGCCCCGGCTCATCAGGTAGAAGAGCTGGTCGTCGCTGATCTTGGAGACGGTCGCCTCGTGCCCCATCGACACGTCGTCCTCGCGGATGTCGACGTACGGGTAGGTGTCGGAGCGGGAGATGGTGTCGACCAGCAGCGCGTCGCACTTGACCGTGCTGCGGCTGCTGTGCGAGCCCTCCAGCACCTGCACCAGGCCCCGGTACGAGGTGCGGCCGCCGCCCCGGGCGATCGACTTCGACACGATGGTGCTGCTGGTGTGCGGCGCGGCGTGCACCATCTTGGCGCCCGCGTCCTGGTGCTGGCCCTCACCGGCCATGGCCACCGAGAGCACCTCGCCCTTGGCGTGCTCGCCGGTCATGTAGACCGCCGGGTACTTCATGGTGACCTTGGAGCCGATGTTGCCGTCGACCCACTCCATCGTCGCGCCCTCGTGGCACACGGCGCGCTTGGTGACCAGGTTGTAGACGTTGTTCGACCAGTTCTGGATGGTCGTGTAGCGGCACCGGGCGTTCTTCTTGACGATGATCTCCACGACCGCGCTGTGCAGCGAGTCGGAGGAGTAGAGCGGCGCGGTGCAGCCCTCGACGTAGTGCACGTACGCGCCCTCGTCGACGATGATCAGGGTCCGCTCGAACTGGCCCATGTTCTCGGTGTTGATCCGGAAGTACGCCTGCAGCGGGATCTCCACGTGCACGCCCTTCGGCACGTAGATGAACGAGCCGCCGGACCACACGGACGTGTTCAGCGCGGCGAACTTGTTGTCGCCGACCGGGATCACCGTGCCGAAGTACTCCTTGAAGACGTCCTCGTGCTCGCGCAGCGCCGTGTCGGTGTCCAGGAAGAGAACGCCCTGCTCCTCCAGGTCCTCGCGGATCTTGTGGTAGACGACCTCGGACTCGTACTGCGCCGCGACGCCGGCGACCAGCCGCTGCTTCTCCGCCTCGGGGATGCCCAGCCGGTCGTAGGTGTTCTTGATGTCCTCGGGCAGGTCCTCCCAGCTGGTGGCCTGCTTCTCCGTGGAGCGGACGAAGTACTTGATGTTGTCGAAGTCGATCCCGGTGAGGTCGGCCCCCCACGCCGGCATCGGCTTGCGGCCGAACAGCCGCAGGCCCTTCAGGCGCAGGTCGAGCATCCAGGCGGGCTCGTTCTTCTTCGCCGAGATGTCCCGCACCACCGCCTCGTTGAGGCCGCGCTGGGCAGCGGCCCCGGCGACGTCGGGGTCGGCCCAGCCGTACTCGTAGCGACCGAGGGCGGCGAGCTGCTCCTCCTGGGTCAGGGGCTGGACGATCTGCTCGGTCATCTATCTGTCCTCACAGTGGTGACGGTGTTACGGGACTGGGCCGGGATGTGCGTGGTGCACACCCCGTCGCCGTGCGCGATGGTGGCCAGGCGCTGCACGTGGGTGCCGACCAGGCGGGAGATCACCGCCGTCTCGGCCTCGCACAGCTGGGGGAACTCGGCGGCCACGTGCGCCACCGGGCAGTGGTGCTGGCAGAGCTGGCCACCGGAGGCGATCGTGGACGCGTTGGCAGCGTAGCCCTCGGCGGTCAGCGCCCCGGCGAGCGCCTCGGCCCGCGCCAGGGGATCGTCGCCGGCGTCCTCCATGGCCGCGCGGCAGCGGTCCTCCAAGGCGGCGACCTGGTCGGCGGCGAACGCCTCCACCGCCGCCGAGCCGCCGTTGCGGGAGATCCAGCGCAGCGCGGCGGTGGCGATGTTGTCGTAGTGGTGGGTGCCGCAGCGGCCCCGGGCCGCGTCGGTCAGCACGAAGACCTTCGCCGGGCGGCCCCGCCCCCGGCTGCCCCGGACGGTCTGCTCGCGGGCGACCACGTCGCCGTCGGCGAGCATCGCGTCGAGGTGCCGGCGGATCGCCGCCGGGCTCAGGCCCAGCGCCGAGCCGAGCTGCCCGGCGGTGGTCGCCCCGCGCTCCAGCAGCAGCTGGGTGACCCGGTCCCGGGTCGACAGGTCGGCCGCGGCGGAACCGGCCGCGGGCGCGGGCGGAGCGGACTCCGGGTGGGCGGACGCGGACGCACCGGCGACCGGTCCGGCCGCCGGCTGCCGCCCGGAGAGCGCCGCCGCGTTTTTCACAACGCCCACGTTACGTAATTCGCCGGGGGGTCGCAAACCCGGGTGCCGGTGATCCGAACCACCGCAGCGCCGGAGTCACCCGATCGGGTTCCACTACGGTGCGTAGGATTCGCTCCGTGAAGCGATCCGTCCGGTTCCCGGTCTCCGCCACCCTGCTGCGCCGCCTCGCGCTCGCCTCGATCATCGCGAACGTGGCCATCGTGGTCACCGGCGGGGCGGTCCGGCTGACCGCCTCCGGCCTCGGCTGCCCCACCTGGCCCCGGTGCACCGACGCGTCGTACACCACGACGCCGGAGATGGGCGTGCACGGGGTGATCGAGTTCGGCAACCGGCTGCTCACCTTCGCCGTGGGCCTCATCGCCCTCGCCGTGGTGGTGGGGGTGCTGCTGCACGGCGCGCGGCGGCGGGAGCTGCTGCCGCTCGCGGTGGCGGTGCTGTTCGGCATCCCGTTGCAGGCCGTGATCGGCGGGATCACCGTGCTGACCAACCTCAACCCGTGGGTGGTGGGGCTGCACTTCCTCGCCTCGATGGTGGTGATCGCGGCCGCGTACGCGCTCTGGCGGCGCGTCGGCGAGCCGGACGGCCCCGTGGTGCCCACCGTGCCGGGGCCGCTGCGGGCGCTGGCGCTGGTCACCACCGTCGTCAGCGCCGCGGTGCTGGTGATCGGCACCTGGGTCACCGGCAGCGGCCCGCACGCGGGCGACCACGGCGCGGCCCGCAACGGCCTCGACCCGGAGGCGATCTCGCAGGTGCACGCCGACGGGGTGTTCCTGCTGGTCGGGCTGTCGGTGGCGCTGGTCTTCGCGTTCCGCGCGGTCGGCGCGCGCCGGGCGGAACGGGCCGCCGTCGTGCTGGTCGCCGTGGAGCTGGGGCAGGGCGTGATCGGCTTCGTGCAGTACTTCACCCACCTGCCCGCCGTGCTGGTCGGCGCGCACATGCTCGGCTCGTGCCTGGTCCTGCTGGCCACCCTCGCCGTGCAGTGGTCGACCCGGGAACGCCGGCCGGTCCAGCCGGCGTGGGAGACCGCGACGCCACCGGCCGAGGTCCCCGTCCCGGTCGGCGCCTGACGCCCCGGCCCCGGCCGCGCTCAGCGGGGACGGGGCAGGCGGGCCAGGTGGGTGACGACGGCGTCGGCGAGCCGCTCGGGGGCCCCGTCGGCGTACCCGAGGAACAGCGACGGCTCGGTCAGCTCCAGCTCGACCAGGACGGGCGTGCCGTCCGGGCCCGGGATCAGGTCCACCCGGGCGTAGAGCAGCCGCCGCGTGCCGCCCGGGACCGCCGCGAGCACCCGCTCGGCGACGGCGAGCTGCGCGGGGGTGGCCGTGCGGGGGGTGATCTCCTCGGCCTTGTAGAGCCCGTCGGGGCCGAGGTCGGGGCCGGTGAGCATCGGGCCCTTGCGGATCGCGTGGCTGAAGACGAGCCCGTCCGGGCCGGCCAGGAACAGCAGGGCCGTCTCCCCGGCGGTGTCCACCGCGCTCAGGTACGGCTGGACCATGGCGACCCGGCCGGCGTCCGACAGGCGGCGCAGGTGGGCCAGGGCCAGCTCGCGGTGCTCCGGGTCGGCGAGGTCGTAGCGGCCGGTGTCCTGGCTGCCGGCGCTGACCGCCGGCTTGATCACGTGTTCGCCGCCGGTGGCGGGCGGCGTCCAGGGCTGCCCCGGCGCCACCCAGCCGGTCGGCACCGTGGGCACCTGGGCGGCCGACAGCTCGTCGAGGTAGCGCTTGTCGGTGTTCCAGCGCACCACGTCGGCCGGGTTGACCAGCCGGGGGACGGTGTCGGCCCAGGCCACGAACTCGTCGCGGCGCAACGCGTAGTCCCAGGGCGAACGGAGCACGACCAGGTCGTACGCGGCCCAGTCGACCGCCGGGTCGTCCCAGGCGGCGACGGTGGCCGCGATCCCCCGGGCGGCCAGCGGGGCCAGCAGCAGCCGGTCGTCGGGCTCCAGGTCGGGCAGGTCGGCGCAGGTGACGATGGCGACCCGGGGTTCCCCCCGGGTCGACTGGTGGTGGTCGGTCAAGTTGTCGGTCAACGGGCCATCGTGCGCCGGGCCATCGACCGCCAGAGGTCGTTGCTCGGGCGCATCTGGTCCATCAGCTCGCGCTCCCAGGCGTTCTCGACGGTGACTCCCGCCTTGGCGCACGCCTCCCGCGCGACGACGGTGTCGTCCGCGAACTGGTCGCCCCAGGCCCCGTCGGACCCGACGAGGACGATGCGCGCGCCGCGCTTGCCGACGTACTCGATGACCGCCTTCGCCCCGCCGTGCCCGGCGGCGAACGACTTGATGCCCGCGACCAGGCCGTCAGGGGTCTGGTCGGCGACGGTCTGCTGAGCCGTCAGCGTCGTATCGGAACCATCTGCCATGACGCGAAGCCTAAGCAGAGTTGCATCCGGACGTGCGAGAACCATGAACTATTTGTGATGCCAATTACCCCTGCGTTTAAGGAGAACCACAGGTGATTTGCCCGGTTATATGAGGACTCAGGGCACCAAAGCGGCCGGGCGAAGTTACACGATCGTCACAACTCGCGCGCGCCCGACACAAGTCGGGAATGTCGCCCCGGATCGATGGATCAGACCAGCGCGTCGACGGCGACGGCCGCGAACAGGATGGTCAGGTAGACGTACGACCAGTGGAACAGCCGCATCGGGCGGACCGCCCCGCCCCGGGCCACCTGGCGGCACAGCCGGTGCGCCTCGTACACGAAGACCCCGCCCGACAGCAGCGCGGTCACGCCGTAGATCGCGCTCATCCCGAGCGGCCAGACGGCCAGCGAGGAGAGCAGCGTCAGCCAGGCGAAGCCGATGATCTCGGCGTTGACCCGGCGGGCCGAGGCCACCACCGGCAGCATCGGGATGCCGGCGCGGGCGTAGTCGGCCTTGTACTTCATCGCGAGCGGGTAGAAGTGCGGCATCTGCCAGAAGAAGACCACCGCGAACAGCGCCCACGCCGCCGGGGCCAACGAGCCGGTCACCGCCGCCCAGCCGATCAGCACCGGTGCGGCCCCGCACGCGCCGCCCCAGAAGGTGTTCTGCGGCGTGGTCCGCTTCAACCACAGCGTGTAGACCAGGTCGTAGTAGGCGATCGCGGCCAGGGTGAGCCCCGCGGCCAGCAGGTTGGTGAACACCGCCATCAGCGTCACCGAGACCACCGCGAGCACCAGGCCGAAGACCAGCGCGTTGCGCGGGGACACCGTGTGCGTCGGCAGCGGACGCCGCTTGGTGCGCCGCATGAGCTGGTCGATGTCCCGGTCGATGTAGCAGTTGAGCACGCTGGCCGCACCGGCGGCGAGCGAGCCGCCCACCAGGACCACCGCCATCAGCCACAGCGACGGCAGGCCGCCCTCGGCGAGCATCATCGCCGGGACGGTGGTCACCAGCAGCAGCTCGACGATCCGCGGCTTGGTCAGCGAGACGTACGCCGAGACCACCGCCCGGACGTCCCGCCGGGGCGCCACCGGGGCGCCGGTCACCGTGCGCACCGGCGGTTGCCCGGCAGAGTTGCTGACGGGGCGCTCGGTGATCATGCTCACGGATTGCCACCTTCCGGCGTCGGCAGGGGGAGTCGGGTCGGTCGGACCCGTCGGGGCCCACACACCGTCCCCACACACTACGCGTCGTCGTTTTCGCTGCCCGCGCGACCCGACCACGGTGCGGACCGTCACACCCCCGGTTGAACGGCGGAAACGCCCAACCGCGTAAAGAAGAGCATGCACAGATCCCGGGGCGGGGGTTTACCCCCGCTCGATAGGGTCATCCGAGAGGGTTCCGCCCAACTGCCGAGGAGCACAACACATCGTGGCTGCCAACCGACCCGAGCAACCCGCACTCAACTGGTCCGACCTCGACCGCCGGGCCGTGGACCTCGTCCGCGTGCTGGCCATGGACGCCGTGGAGAAGTCCGGCAACGGTCACCCGGGCACCGCGATGAGCCTCGCGCCCGCGGCGTACCTCCTCTTCAACCGGGTGATGCGGCACAACCCGGCCGACCCGAACTGGCCCGGCCGGGACCGGTTCGTGCTCTCCGCCGGCCACTCCAGCCTCACCCTCTACATCCAGCTCTTCCTCTCCGGCTACCCGCTGGCCCTGGACGACCTCAAGTCGCTGCGGCAGTGGGGCTCGCTCACCCCGGGCCACCCCGAGCACGGGCACACCCCGGGCGTGGAGACCACCACCGGCCCGCTCGGCCAGGGCCTGGGCAACGCGGTCGGCATGGCCATGGCCGCCCGCCGCGAGCGCGGCCTGTTCGACCCGGAGACCGAGCCGGGCGCGTCGGTCTTCGACCACGACGTGTGGTGCATCGCCTCCGACGGCGACATCGAGGAGGGCATCACCCACGAGGCCAGCGCCCTCGCGGGGCACCAGCAGCTCGGCAACCTCTGCGTGATCTACGACGACAACGAGATCTCGATCGAGGACGACACCCGCATCGCCAAGAGCGAGGACGTCGCGGCCCGCTACGAGGCGTACGGCTGGCACGTGCAGACCGTCGACTGGCGGGCCGGCGACGCCGACCAGGGCGACTACCACGAGGACGTCGAGGCGCTGCACCGGGCGCTGCTGGCGGCGAAGGCCGAGACCGGCCGGCCCTCCTTCGTCGCGCTGCGCACCATCATCGGCTGGCCCGCGCCGAACAAGAAGAACACCGGCAAGATCCACGGCTCGGCGCTCGGCGCGAGCGAGGTGGCCGCCACCAAGGAGCTGCTCGGCTTCGACCCGGCGCAGAGCTTCCAGGTCGACGAGGACGTCCTCGGGCACGCCCGCCGGGTCCTGGAGCGCGGCGCGGCGGCGCAGCAGGAGTGGGAGCGGGCGTACGAGGGCTGGGCCAAGGCCAACCCGGAGCGCAAGGCGCTGTGGGACCGGATGTCGCAGCGGGCGCTGCCGGAGGGCTGGACCGAGGCGCTGCCGACGTTCCCGGCCGACGCCAAGGGCGTGGCCACCCGGGCCGCGTCCGGCAAGGTGCTGGAGGCCCTCGCCCCGGTGCTGCCGGAGCTGTGGGGCGGCTCGGCCGACCTGGCCGAGAGCAACAACACCACCATGAAGGGCGAGCCGTCGTTCGTCCCGGCGGTGCACGCCACCAAGGACTTCCCGGGCCACGAGTACGGCCGCACGCTGCACTTCGGCATCCGCGAGCACGCGATGGGCGCGATCCTCAACGGCATCGCCCTGCACGGCGGGACCCGCCCGTACGGCGGCACGTTCCTGGTGTTCAGCGACTACATGCGTCCGTCGGTGCGGCTCGCCGCGCTGATGAAGCTGCCGGTGGTCTACGTCTGGACGCACGACTCGATCGGCCTCGGCGAGGACGGCCCGACCCACCAGCCGGTCGAGCACCTGACCGCGCTGCGCGCCATCCCCGGCCTGGACGTGGTCCGCCCGGCCGACGCCAACGAGACCGCGTGGGCGTGGCGGCAGGCCCTGGAGCACACCGACCGGCCGACCGCGCTGGCGCTGAGCCGGCAGGCCCTGCCGACGCTGGACCGGTCGACCCTGGCCGGCGCCGAGGGCGTCGCCAAGGGCGGCTACGTGCTGGCCGAGGCGTCCAACGGCAAGCCGCAGGTGATCATCATCGGCACCGGCTCGGAGGTGCAGCTCTGCCTCACCGCCCGGGAGCGGCTGGAGGCCGACGGCACCCCCACCCGGGTGGTGTCGATGCCGTGCCAGGAGTGGTTCTACGAGCAGGACGAGGCGTACCGCGAGTCGGTCCTGCCGCGCGGGGTAAAGGCCCGGGTGAGCGTGGAGGCGGGCATCGCGATGTCCTGGCGCGGCGTCGTCGGCGACTCCGGCGAGAGCGTCAGCATCGAGCACTACGGCGCGAGCGCCCCGCACACCGTGCTCTTCGAGCAGTTCGGCTTCACCCCCGACCGGATCGTGGCCGCCGCGCACGCGGCGCTCACCCGGGTGGGCGACATCACCGGTTTCACGACCGGCAACTGAAGGGGAGCGAGGACGACATGACGGACAGGCTCAGCGAACTCACCGCCGCCGGGGTGGCGGTCTGGCTCGACGACCTCTCCCGCGTGCGGCTGAGCTCCGGCGGGCTGGACCAGCTCCGCCGGGAGCAGCACGTGGCCGGGGTCACCACCAACCCGACGATCTTCGCGAAGGCGCTCGCCGACGCCGACACCTACGACGGGCAGCTGCGCGACCTCGCCACCCGTGGGGTGGAGGTGGAGGAGGCGGTGCGCATGCTCACCACGTACGACGTGCGGTGGGCGTGCGACGTGATGCGCCCGTCGTACGACGGCAGCCAGGGCGTCGACGGCCGGGTCTCCATCGAGGTGGACCCGCGGCTGGCGCACGAGACGGAGAAGACGGTCGCCGAGGCCAAGGCCCTGTGGTGGCTGGTCGACCGGCCCAACCTCTTCATCAAGATCCCGGCCACCGAGGCGGGCCTGCCGGCGATCACCGCGACCCTGGCCGAGGGGATCAGCGTCAACGTCACGCTGATCTTCGGCCTGGACCGCTACTCGCAGGTGATGGAGGCGTTCCTCGCCGGCCTGGAGCAGGCGAAGGCCAACGGCCACGACCTGTCGACGATCGGCTCGGTGGCGTCGTTCTTCGTCTCCCGCGTCGACAGCGAGGTCGACAAGCGGCTGGAGAAGCTCGGCTCCGACGAGGCCAAGGCGCTGCGCGGCAAGGCCGCCGTGGCCAACGCCCAGCTCGCCTACGAGCGCTACAGCGAGGTGTTCTCCTCCGACCGGTGGCGGGCCCTCGCCGACGCCGGGGCGCACCCGCAGCGCCCGCTGTGGGCGTCCACCTCGACGAAGAACCCGGACTACCGGGACGTCATCTACGTCGAGGAGCTGATCGCCCCCGGCACGGTCAACACGATGCCGGAGTCGGTGATCCACGCGTACGCCGACCACGGCGAGACGCGCGGGGACACCGTCACCGGGGCGTACGACGCCGCCCGCCAGGTCTTCACCGACCTGGAGTCGGTCGGCGTCGACATGTCCGACGTGATCGCCGTCCTGGAGCGCGAGGGCGTGGAGAAGTTCGAGGCGAGCTGGCAGGAGCTGCTCGACGGCGTGCGCAAGTCGCTCGTCGCGGCGGGCCAGGGCACCGGGCGGCCCGGCCAGGCCGCCCAGGGCAACGCGGACAAGGCACAGAAGGTGGGGGGCAACGCGTGACCGACGGTCGTGGCGACGCCCCGGGGCACCACCCCGGGGCGTCCCGCGCCGTCGACCCGCCCCCTCCGGGTCGCCCCGGCGGCCCTGCACCGGCGTGCCCGTGGTGGGCCGGGGTGGCGACGTGAGCGACGCGCTGACCGGCCCGGCGGACGCGTCCGCCGGGCTGGTCGTGCACGGTGCGGACCCGGTCGACCGGTCCGCGCCCGCGTCCGTCCGGCAGGCCCTCGTCGCCGGGGGCGTGCCGGCGCGGCTGGCGGCGCAGGACCCCACGCTGTGGGGGCCGGCGGCCGAGGCGACGGCACGGACCCGGCTCGGCTGGCTGGACACCCACCGGCGCAGCGTCGAGCTGCTGCCCCAGCTCGCCGAGCTGACCGCCGAGCTGGGCGACCTCGACCACGTGGTGGTCGCCGGGATGGGCGGCTCCTCGCTGGCCGCCGAGGTGGTCACCCGGGCCCTGGGCCGGCCGCTGACCGTGCTCGACACCACCGACGCGGGCCAGGTCCGCCGGGCGCTGACCGACCGCCTCGACCGCACGGTGGTGGTGCTGGCCGGCAAGTCCGGCCGCACCGTGGAGACCGACAGCCACTGGCGGGTCTACCGGCAGGCGTTCCTGGATTCCGGGCTGACCGCGGCGGAGGCCGGCCGGCACTTCGTGGTGGTCACCGACCCGGGTTCCCCGCTGGAGGCGGTGGCCGCCGAGCTGGGCGCGGTCACCGTGCCCGCCGACCCGCGGGTGGGCGGCCGGTACGCGGCGCTGACCGCGTTCGGGCTGGTGCCGGCGGCGCTGGCCGGTGTGGCCGTCGACGAGCTGCTGGAGCAGGCCGAGGCGCTCGCCGCCTCGCTGGGCCGCGACGCCGACAACCCGGGGCTGGCGCTCGGCGCCGCCCTCGGCGCGGCGGCCACCGGCGGCCGGGACAAGGTCGCCCTCGTGCCCGACGGCACGGGGCTCGACGGGCTCGGCGACTGGATCGAGCAGCTCCTCGCCGAGTCGACCGGCAAGGCGGGGCTCGGCCTCCTGCCGGTGGTGCTGGAGTCCCCCACCGCCCCCGGCGGCGCGGGGCCCGACGTGCTCACCGTCAGCTACGGCGGGTCGCTGGCTCCCGGCGCGGTGCCGGGCGGGGGCCGCGCGCCCGACGTGGCGGTCAACGGCCCGCTGGGCGCCCAGTTCCTGACCTGGGAGTACGCCACGGCGATCGCCGGGGTGACGCTCGGGGTGAACCCGTTCGACCAGCCTGACGCCGCCGAGAGCGCGGAGCAGGCCGAGCGGTTCCTCGCCTCGGCCGCGCCGGCCGGGCCGCCGTCGTCGACCGAGGGCGCGATCGAGGTGTACGCCCCGGCGGGTGGCCCGGCCGACCTGGCCGGCGCGCTGCGCCAGCTCGTCGACGGGATCGATGCCGGCGGATACCTGGCGGTCCTGGCGTACCTGGACCGGATCGGCGACGCCGACGTCGCCGGGCTGCGACCGTTGCTCGCCGGGCTGACCGCCCGGCCGGTGACGTTCGGTTGGGGGCCGCGCTACCTGCACGCCACCGGCCAGTACCACAAGGGTGGTCCACAGGTAGGGAGTTTCCTTCAGTTGACCGGTACGGTCGGGGATGATCTGCCGGTGCCCGGAAAACCGTACTCCCTCGGGAGGCTCCAGGAAGCCCAGGCCGCCGGCGATCGGCGGGCCCTGGCCCGCCGGGGCCGCCCGGTGCTGCGGCTGCACCTGACCGACCGGTCGGCGGGGGTGGCCCAGCTGCTCGACGCGGCCCGGCAACTGTGAGCGTGACGATGGACGATGTGGAATCAGCGGAGCTAGGAGGCACCGTGCGTGCGAGGAGTGGGCCGGTCTTGCGAGCCCCGCAGTCGCGGACCGAGGTGACCCTGGTGGGTCCGGAGGTGGTCCGGTGAACCCGCTGCGCGACCCACAGGACCGGCGGCTGCCGCGGATCCCGGAGCCCTGCGCTCTGGTGATCTTCGGCGTGACCGGTGACCTGGCGCGGAAGAAGCTGCTGCCGGCGGTCTACGACCTGGCGAACCGGGGGCTGCTGCCGCCCGGCTTCGTGGTGCTGGGCTTCGCCCGGCGCGACTGGTGCGACGGCGACTTCGAGTCGCTGGCCCACGACGCGGCGAAGGAACACGCCCGGACACCGTGGCGGGAGGAGGTCTGGGGCCGGCTGGCCGGCAACATCAAGTTCGTCGGCGGCTCGTTCGACGACGACGCCGCCTTCGACAAGCTCGCCCAGACCCTGAACGACCTGCGCGACAGCCACGGCATCCACGGCAACGCGGCGTTCTACTTCTCGATCCCCCCGGCGGCGTTCCCCGTGGTGCTCAAGCAGCTCGCCCGCACCGGGATGGCCGACAACGAGAAGTGCGGCGGCTGGCGTCGGGTGGTGGTGGAGAAGCCGTTCGGGCACGACCTGCCGTCGGCCAAGGAGCTCAACGACCTCGTCGACGACGTCTTCACCCGGCAGGACGTCTTCCGGATCGACCACTACCTGGGCAAGGAGACGGTCCAGAACATCCTGGCCCTGCGGTTCGCCAACAGCCTGTTCGAGCCGCTGTGGAACTCCAAGTACGTCGACTCGGTGCAGATCACGATGGCCGAGGACGTCGGCATCGGCAGCCGGGCCGGCTTCTACGACTCGGTCGGCACGGCCCGCGACGTGCTCCAGAACCACCTGCTCCAGCTTCTCGCGCTGGTGGCGATGGAGGAACCGACCAGCTTCGACGCCGACGAGATCCGCGCCGAGAAGCTGAAGGTGCTCAAGGCGATCACCCTGCCGAAGGACGTCTCGCGGGGCACCGTGCGCGGCCAGTACCTGCCCGGCTGGGTGGGCGGCCAGCGGGCCGTCGGCTACCTCGACGAGGACGGCGTGCCGGCCGACTCGACCACCGAGACGTACGTGGCCGTGGAGCTGGGCATCCAGAACCGGCGCTGGGCCGGGGTGCCGTTCTACATCCGGGCCGGCAAGCGGCTGCCCCGGCGGGTCACCGAGGTCGCCATCATGTTCAAGAAGGCCCCGCACCTGCCGTTCAACCCGGCCGACATGGAGTCCCTCGGCCCCAACCAGCTCGTCATCCGGGTGCAGCCCGACGAGGGCGTGGTGCTCAAGTTCGGCTCCAAGGTGCCCGGCACCACGATGGAGGTCCGCGACATCGCGATGGACTTCCAGTACGGCGAGGCGTTCACCGAGTCCAGCCCCGAGGCGTACGAGCGGCTGGTGCTGGACGTGCTGATCGGCGACCGTACCCTCTTCCCGGACGCCGCCGAGGTCGAGCAGAGCTGGGCGGTGGTGGACCCGCTGGAGCACGCCTGGGAGGGCACGAAGCCGGAGCCGTACCGGTCCGGTGAGTGGGGTCCGCGCGCCGCCGACGAGATGCTGGCCCGCGAGGGCCGGGCTTGGCGCAGAGCGTGAGCGAGCACAGCGAGCAGACCAGGAGGCTCCATTGATCGGGCTGTGGGACACCACCGGCAACGAGGTGGTCAAGGCGCTCGCCGCCGAGCGGCGCAGCGCGGGCGGGGTGGCCAGCGGCATGGCGCTCACCCTGATCGTGGTGGTCGACGAGAAGCGGGTCCGCGAGGCGGAGGCGGCGGCGACCATCGCCGCCGCCGCCCACCCGTGCCGGCTGCTCGTGGTGGTGCGCTCCGACGTCGAGCGGGACCGCAACCGCCTCGACGCGGAGATCGTCGTCGGTGGGCGGCTCGGCCCGTGCGAGGCCGTGGTCACCCGGATGTACGGCCGGCTGGCGCTGCACGCCGAGTCGGTGGTGATGCCGCTGCTGGTGCCGGACGTGCCCGTGGTGACGTGGTGGCACGGCGAGCCGCCGGCCGAGATCGCGACGGACTTCCTCGGCGTGGTCGCCGACCGGCGGATCACCGACTCGGCGCAGGCCGACGACCCGATCGCGGCGCTGCGCCAGCGGGCCCGCGACTACGCGCCGGGCGACACGGACCTGGCGTGGACCCGGATCACCCCGTGGCGCACCCTGGTCGCGGGGGCGTTCGACACCACCGAGGCGCGGGTGACCCAGGCCCGGGTGGTGGCCCCGCCGACCGACCCGACGGCGGCGCTGATGTGCGGCTGGCTGAACAGCCGGCTCGGCATCGCCCCGCGCTGGGAGCCCGCGCCGGAGGCACCCAGGATGCGCGAGGTGCAGCTCAGTTGCGCCAACGGCGACGAGCTGACCCTCAGCCGGGACGACAGCGTGGCGACCTTCCGGCGCACCGGGCAGGACGACCGGCAGCTGCCGCTGACCCGCCGGCCGCTCGGCGACGAGCTGGCCGAGGAGCTGCGCCGGCTGGACGCCGACCAGGTCTACGCCGAGGCGCTGGGGGCGATGGCCGGCCTCCGGGGGCTGCAGCAGCGACCCGCCCAGCGGGTGCACGTCTGGAAGGACCCGGCGACGGCGAAGCGGGCCGAGGCGGGCGTCACCGCCCACGCCGGCACGAGCACCAACGAGTGACGGGGTGGCCCGGGTCGACCACGGCGGTCGGCCCGGGCCACGCCGTCGCCGACACGACGGAGGGCCGTGCGGCCCGAGGGCACGACGGACCGCGAGGGCGGTCGGGAGGCGAAGGCACATAGATGAGTGAGGCGAGTGTCGCCGTGCACGCCGATGCCGACCTGCTGGCGCAGGCGGTGGCGGCCCGGCTGGTGGTGAGGCTGCTCGACGCGCAGGCGGAACGGGGCCAGGCGTCGATGGTGCTGACCGGCGGGCGGATCGCCGCGGCCGTCTACCGCGCGGTGGCCGCGCTGCCGGCCCGGGACGCGGTCGACTGGTCCCGCGTCGACGTCTGGTGGGGCGACGAGCGGTTCCTGCCCGCCGGCGACCCGGAGCGCAACGAGACGCAGGCCCGCGCGGCGCTGCTGGACACGCTGCCGCTGGACCCGGCCCGGGTGCACCCGATGCCCGCCTCGGACGGCCCGACCGGCGACGACCCGGAGGCCGGGGCCGCCGGGTACGCCGCCGAGCTGGCCCGCGCGGCCCGCCCGGGGCACGCCGCGCTCCCCCACTTCGACGTGCTGATGCTCGGGGTGGGCGAGGACGGGCACGTCGCCTCGGTCTTCCCCGAGCACCCGGTGCACCACGACACGCGGCCGGTGAGCGCCGTGCGGGGCAGCCCCAAGCCGCCGCCGGTGCGCACCACGCTGACCCTGCCGACGATCAACACGGCCGAGGAGGTCTGGCTGGTCGCCAGCGGCGCGGACAAGGCCCGCGCGGTGGGCATGGCGCTGGCCGGGGCCGGCCCGGTGCAGCTCCCGGCGGCCGGGGTGCAGGGCGTCAGCCGCACCCTGTGGCTGCTGGACCGGGCGGCGGCGGCCGAGGTGCCGCCACGCCTGCGCAGCCTCCGCTGAGGCGGTGCGGAAGGGCCCCTGTTGACGCATGTTGCATAGCAGGGGCCCTTCTCAACGCTCCCGGCCCGGCAACCGGCCGGGCCGCGGGACCCCGCTCAGGCACCGCCCCTGCGGCGGCGCAGGGCGGCCAGGGCCTCCGCCAGCAGCGCCTCCCCCTGCTCGGGGGTGCGCCGCTCCTTCACGTACGCCAGGTGGGTCTTGTAGGGCTCGGGGCGGGCGCGGCCCGGCGGGTCCGCCGGATCCTGACCGGCGGGGAGCCCGCAGCGCGGGCAGTCCCACAGCGTCGGCGGCGCCGCGTCGGCCGCGATGGGCACGTCGACCCGGTGGTCGTTGCGGCACCAGTAGCTGACCGGCCGGCGCGGGGCGGGCACGTGCCGCTCGCCGAAACGCTCCGGCCCTGACCCGACCCGGGTGCCCCGGATGACGTTGCCACTCGTCACGCTGCTCGCTCCTGTCGTCGGAGGGGACCGCCGCGCGGGCGGGCGGCGGCGACGCGGTGCAGCACACAAACAACTGCGCGCGGTCCGTCGGTGACGGACCGCGCGCAGATTGTACGACTCAGCGGGCTCGCTCTCAGGCCCCGCTGCCGCTGCCGACCTGGAGGCGCAACCAGAGCCCCAGCCCGACGATGCAGGCGAACCAGACGATGCCCACCAGGACCGTGTAGCGGTCGAGGTTCTTCTCGGCCACGGACGAGCCGGCAAGGCTGGAGCTGACCCCGCCGCCGAACATGCTCGACATACCGCCGCCCTTGCCGCGGTGCAGCAGGATCAGCATGGTGAGCATGATGCTCGTGATCGTCAGCAACACGATCAACGTGTATGCGAACCAGATCGGCATGGCTGGGGTCAGTCCTCTCGTAGCGATCCTCGCCCGGACAGGTCGGGCACTGCGGCACCGGCCGGTGGACGGGCGGAGTCAAGGATAGCGAGCCTTCAGCGGCTGATGTGCTCCGGGAACCGGCAGATCTTCGCGAATTCCTCGGCGTCGAGGCTCGCGCCGCCGACCAGGGCCCCGTCCACGTCCGGCTGGGCCATGATCGAGGCCACGTTCGAGGACTTCACCGAGCCGCCGTAGAGGATGCGCACCTGGTCGGCGGTCGCCTGGTCGTAGGTCTCGATGAGGCGCTTGCGCACCTCACCGCACACCTCCTGGGCGTCCTCCGGGGTGGCGGTCTTGCCCGTCCCGATCGCCCAGACCGGCTCGTACGCCACGACGACCTTGGTGACCTGCTCCGGGGTGAGCCCCCGCAGCGCCCCGTCGAGCTGGTCGCAGCAGTGCGGCACGTGCCGCAGCTGCTCGCGCACCTCCAGGCCCTCCCCGATGCACAGGATCGGGGTGAGCCCGTGGGACAGCGCGGCGGTCACCTTGTCGTTGACCAGCGCGTCGTCCTCGTGGTGGTACTGCCGCCGCTCGGAGTGGCCGACCACCACGTACGTGCAGCCGAGCTTCGCCAGCATCGCCCCGGAGATGTCCCCGGTGTACGCCCCCGACGGGTACGGCGACAGGTCCTGCCCGCCGTAGCCGATGAGCAGCTTGTCGCCCTCGATCGCGGTCTGCACGGTGCGCAGGTCGGTGAAGGGCGGCAGCACGACGCACTCGACGTCGGTGAGCTGCTGCGCGGTGAGGCTCGCGGCCAGCTTCTGCACCAGCAGGTTGGCCTCGAGGTGGTTGAGGTTCATCTTCCAGTTGCCGGCCATCAGCGGCCGGCGGGTGATCGCCGCCATCAGTCCTCCAGCGCCGCGATGCCGGGGAGGGTCTTGCCCTCCAGGTATTCCAGCGACGCGCCGCCGCCGGTGGAGATGTGCCCGAACGACGACTCGTCGAGCCCGAGGGCGCGGACCGCCGCCGCGCTGTCGCCGCCGCCGACCACGCTGAACGCGTCGGCCTTGGTGATCGCCTCGGCGACGCCCCGGGTGCCGTTCGCGAACGCCGCCATCTCGAACACGCCCATCGGGCCGTTCCAGAAGATCGTCTTCGCGTCGGCGAGGGCGGCGGCGAAGCCGGCCACCGTCTCCGGGCCGATGTCCAGCCCGAGCCGGTGACTCGGGATGGCGTCCGCGCGGACCGTGTCGTGCGCCGCGTCGGGGGCGAAGGCGTCCGCCGCCACCACGTCGACCGGGAGCAGGATCTTGCCGTCGGCGCGCTCCAGGAGGTTGCGGCAGGTCTCGACCATCTCCTCCTCCAGCAGCGACGTGCCCACCTCGTGGCCCTGGGCCTTGAGGAACGTGAAGCACATCCCGCCGCCGATGAGCAGCCGGTCGACCTTCGGCAGCAGCGCCTCGATCACCGCGAGCTTGTCGGAGACCTTCGACCCGCCGAGCACCACCACGTACGGGCGCTCCGGCTCGCCGGTCAGCTTGGCCAGCACCTCCACCTCGCGCAGCACCAGGCGGCCCGCGACGTGCGGCAGCCGGGCCGGCACGTCGAAGACGCTGGCGTGCTTGCGGTGCACCGCGCCGAACGCGTCGTCGACGTACGCCTCGCCGAGCGCGGCGAGCTGGTCGGCGAACGCGCCCCGCTCCGCCTCGTCCTTGCTGGTCTCGCCCTTGTTGAAGCGCAGGTTCTCCAGCAGGGCGACCTCGCCGTCGGCGAGCGCGTCGACCGTGGACCGGGCGGACTCGCCGACGGTGTCCTCGGCGAACCGCACCTGCGCGCCGAGCAGCTCGCCGAGGCGGGCCGCGACCGGACGCAGGCTGAACTGCGGGTCGGGCGCGCCCTTCGGGCGGCCCAGGTGCGAGAAGACCACGACCTTCGCGCCCGCCCCGGTCAGGGCGGTCAACGTCGGCAGCACCGCGCGGATGCGGCCGTCGTCGGTGATCGCGCCGGTCTGCTTGTCGAGCGGGACGTTCAGGTCGGCGCGCACGAGCACGCGCCGACCCGACACCCCCTCGGCGAGCAGGTCGTCGAGGTTGCGGATGGTCACAGCGACTGACCCACCAGCTTGACCAGGTCCACCAGGCGGTTCGAGTAGCCCCACTCGTTGTCGTACCAGCCGACGACCTTGACCTGGTTGCCGATGACCTTGGTCAGCGGCGCGTCGAAGATGCACGACGCCGGGTCGGTGACGATGTCGGCGGAGACGATCGGGTCCTCGTTGTAGACCAGGACGCCCTTGAGCGGGCCCTCGGCGGCGGCCTTCAGCGCGGCGTTGACCTCGTCGACCGAGGTCTCCCGGCCCACCTCGACGGTGAGGTCGGTGGCCGAGCCGGTGGGGATCGGCACCCGCAGCGCGTACCCGTCGAGCTTGCCCTTCAGCTCCGGCAGCACCAGGCCGATGGCCTTCGCGGCGCCCGTCGAGGTCGGGACGATGTTCAGCGCGGCGGCCCGGGCGCGGCGCAGGTCCTTGTGCGGCGCGTCCTGGAGGTTCTGGTCCTGGGTGTACGCGTGGATGGTGGTCATCAGACCCTTGGTGATGCCGAACGTGTCGTGCAGCACCTTCGCCATCGGGGCGAGGCAGTTGGTGGTGCAGGAGGCGTTCGAGATGATCGTGTGCTTGGCCGGGTCGTACTGGTCGTGGTTGACGCCCATGACGACCGTGACGTCCTCGTTCTTCGCCGGGGCGGAGATGATGACCTTCTTGGCCCCGCCGTCGACGTGCGCCTTCGCCTTGGTGCCGTCGGTGAAGAAGCCGGTCGACTCGATGACCACGTCGGCCCCGACCTCGCCCCACGCCAGCTTGGCCGGGTCGCGCTCGGCGAACGCCTTGATGGTCTTGCCGCCGACGGTGATCTCGTCGGCCGTCGCCTTGACCTCGTGCGGGAGGCGACCCAGGATGCTGTCGTACTTGAGCAGGTGGGCGAGCGTCGCGTTGTCGGTCAGGTCGTTGACGGCCACGACCTCGATGTCCGCGCCGGACGCCAGCACGGCCCGGAAGAAGTTACGGCCGATGCGGCCGAAGCCGTTGATGCCAACCCGGATGGTCACAGGTCCCATCTCCTCGCGTTCTTATCCGCCGGCGTGGAATCGGACCGGCGAAGTGGTGTGCGCCGACCGTTGGAGTCGGCCGTTGACAGTTCGTGTCGGCCACCCCGCCGCGGCCCGAGAGAACCTGACCGCCGGAGGCGGTGTGCACGGCGAGAGTGCCGGTGCCGGCCCCCTTGCCGTACGCAACGACCCTATCCGAGCGCGTGGCGGCGCGGTGCGCCGGGTGGTGATCCGCTGCGCGCTCCCGGGGCCGGGCACGCGCCCGCGGTGACGCGCTGCGGGACGGGCCGCCGCGCGCCCACCGCCACCGTCCTATCAGACCACGAGCATGTCGGGCGTGACGGCCGCTTCCGTATCCGGGATGCCCAGGTCACGGGCCCGCTTGTCGGCCAGGGCCAGCAGCCGGCGGATCCGCCCGGCGATGGCGTCCTTGGTCAGCGGCGGATCGGCGAGCGCGCCCAACTCCTCCAGGGACGCCTGCCGGTGCTCCAGGCGCAGCCGGCCGGCGGAGGTGAGATGGTTCGGCGCGTCGTCGGCGAGGATCTCCAGCGCCCGCGTCACCCGGGCGGCGGCGGCCACGGCCGCCCGCGCCGAGCGGCGCAGGTTGGCGTCGTCGAAGTTGGCCAGCCGGTTGGCGGTGGCCCGCACCTCGCGGCGCACCCGGCGCTCCTCCCAGGCCAGCACGCTGGAGTGTGCTCCTATGCGGGTGAGCAGCGCCGCGATGGCGTCGCCGTCCTTGACCACCACCCGGTCGACCCCGCGCACCTCGCGGTTCTTCGCGGTGATGCCGATGCGCCGGGCCGCGCCGACCAGCGCCAGCGCCGACTCCGGGCCCGGGCAGGTGATCTCCAACGCACTGGAGCGGCCGGGCTCGGTCAGCGAGCCGTGCGCCATGAACGCCCCCCGCCACGCGGAGACCGCGCAGCAGACGTTCGCGGCCACCACGTGCGGCGGCAGGCCGCGCACCGGACGGCCCCGCACGTCCAGCAGCCCGGTCTGCCGGGCCAGCGCCTCGCCGTCCTTGACCACCCGGACGATGAAGTGGCTGCCCTTGCGCAGCCCGCCGGAGGCGAGCACGTGGATCTCGCTGGAGTAGCCGTACACCTCCGCGATCTCCCGGCGCAGCCGCCGGGCCACCGCCCCGGTGTCCAGCTCGGCCTCGACCACCACCCGGCCGGAGACGATGTGCAGCCCGCCGGCGAAGCGCAGCAGCGCCGCCATCTCCGCCCGCCGGCAGCAGGGCTTGGGCACGTCGACCCGGCTCAGCTCGTCCTTGACCGCAGCCGTCATCGCCATTGTGCGCCCCCTCACGGACCGGTTCCGGCGTGTCGCCGGAGATTACGTACGTGCTTAACGATCGGCGCCCAGGACAGGCACCAGGGCGGCACCCAGGGCGGCCGGATCGTGACGGGGTTCGCCGTCGGTGACGGCGACCGGGGCGAGGACCAGCCGGGCACCCAGCGATTCTGCCGCACGCTCGACCGGCGCGGGATCGCCCACCGCCTTGGAGTCCGCCAGCACCAGGTCCACCGCCAGCTCGGGCAGATAGTGCCGCAGGGTGGCCAGGTGGTCGGCGAGGGAGAGCCCGAGGGTCTCCTTCTCCGCCGCGAGGTTGAGGGTGACCAGCCGGCGGGCCGGGCTCGCCACGATCGCGGCGGCCAGCCCCGGCACCAGCAGGTGCGGCAGCACGCTCGTGTACCAGCTGCCGGGCCCGAAGATCAACCAGTCCGCCTCGGCCGTCGCCGCCACCGCCTCCGCGCAGGCCGCCGGGGTCGTCGGGGTCAGCCGCAGCGACTCCACCCGCCCCCCGGTGACCGCCACCTGGTGCTGGCCGCGCACCGTGCGCACCTCGTCCGGGTACGCCGGGTCGGCCCCGCGCACCCGCGCCTCGATGCCGACCGGCTGGCGGGACATCGGCAGCACCCGGCCCACCGCGCCGAGCATCGCCCCGGCGTGCTCCAGGGCGGCCACCGGGTCGCCGAGCAGCTCGATCAGCCCGCAGAGCACCAGGTTGCCCACGGCGTGCCCGGCCAGCCCGTCGTCGGTGCCGACCGGGTCGCCGGGGGTGTCGGCGAAGCGGTGCTGGAACAGCCCGGCGGTGCGCCGGGTGGCCGGATGGTCCCCGGCGAGGGCCACCAGCGCCTGACGCAGGTCGCCCGGGGGCAGGCCGCCCCGGCGGGCGCGCAGCCGGCCGCTGGAGCCGCCGTCGTCGCCGACGGTGACCACGGCGGTGATGTCCAGGTCCAGCTCGGGCACGCACCGGCGCAGCGCCCGCAGGGACACCGACAGGCCGTGCCCGCCGCCGAAGGCGACCACCCGGGTACGCCGCCCGTCGTCCCGCCCGCCACCCCCGCCCGGGGGCTCCGCCGGCGGCGTCATTCCCGTCCCAGGTCGCGGTGTTGCGCGTTGGCCGCCAGCCCGGCGTGACGCAGCCGGGCGGCCAGCTCCTCGGCGATGGCCACGCTGCGGTGCTTGCCGCCGGTGCAGCCGACCGCCACGGTCAGGTACCGCTTGCCCTCCCGCTCGAACCCGACGGTGGTGGCGTTGACCAGGTCCGCGTACGTCCCGACGAAGGCGTCCGCGCCCTCCTGGCCCAGCACGTACGCGCTGACCGCCTCCTCCCGCCCGGTGTGTTCCCGCAGCTCGGGCACCCAGTACGGGTTCGGCAGGAACCGGGCGTCGAGGACGAAGTCGGCGTCCGGCGGGAGGCCGTACTTGAAGCCGAAGGAGAGCACGGTGATCCGCAGCCGGCGGGCGTCCTCGCCGCCGAACAGCTCCTCGATCCGGCGACGCAGCTGGTTGACGTTCAGGTGGCTGGTGTCGATGATCACGTCGGCCTGGTCGCGGGCCTCCTCCAGCAGGCCCCGCTCCACGGCGATGCCGTCGGCCAGCCGCCCCTCGCCCTGCAACGGGTGCGAGCGCCGGACGCTCTCGAACCGGCGGATCAGCACCTCGTCGTCGGCGTCCACGAAGACCACGCGCGGGGAGAAGCCCCGGTCCTTCAGCTCCCGGATCGCCCCGGCCAGGTCCGTGGAGAAGGCACGGGAGCGCACGTCCAGCACCATCGCCGTACGCCGGGCCGCGCCGCCGGCCTTGACGGCCAGCTCGGCCATGTCGAGCATGAGCGCCTGCGGCAGGTTGTCGACGACGTAGTAGCCGACGTTCTCCAGGGCCCGGGCCACCGTGCTGCGCCCGCCGCCGGACACGCCGGTCACCACCACCAGGGTGGTCTCCGACTCCGTCGCCGCCCGGGTCGCCGCCTCCGCGGCCACCGGCAGCGATTCCGTGGCCGCCCCCGCCGCCGCTGTCGGGCCGTCGCCGGCCGGAACCTCGGGCGTCCGCGCCTCGTTCACTGCCTACTCCCCACGGATGACGCACGGCCGACCTGACCGCGGTGGCCGACCTAGAACTCTATCCCGCCCGGCCCTCAGGATCCGGCAACCACCCCGCCGCCCGTCCCCGCCGCGCCACCCCTCACCCCTGCCGCCGCTCCCCCGCCGCGCCTCCACCACCTCCCGCCGCGCCTCGCGCTCCCGCCCCTCCCGCCGCCCGCCCGGCCCACCGACCTGCCCCGCCGATCTTGCACTTGCGGCCTCCGACTCGCCCCATGCATCCCTTTCGCCCGGGCCCCAAGTGCAAGATCACGAGGATGCGGGCGGCACGGGCCGGGCGGGGACGGGGCAGCTCTTCGATTCTTGGACAGTTGGCGTTCCCTCCGGACAGGAACTGTCCACGAACGCCGAGGGGTCGAGACGGAACCGGGCGGGGAGGGCGGAGCGGGGGCGGAACCGGGGGTGAGGGTGTGAGTGGGGCGGAAAGGGGGGTGGGATTGGGCACGATCGGAGAAGTCGGTCGGTCGACCCGACGCCATACTGCGGTTGGACATCGACCCAACTCGATGAATATCGGTGGCGGGCGATGTCCACCCGGCCGGCGGTGCCGGCCTCCCGGTCCGGGCGTCGTCGTCGGCGTCGCCGACGCGCCCCCGCCGGGGTCTCGTCCCCCTCGGCATGAGGAGCGCAGCGTGACGCAGACCCATCGTTCGTCCCGATCCCCCGTGGACCTCCGGCCCGACCGCGCAGGCGCGGGAACGTCCACCTTCGTCAACGGGCACTTCCCCCGGCGGCGCGCACTGATCGTCCTGCTCAGCGTGCTCGGCGGCTTCCTGCTGACCGTGGTCTGGTCGGCCGAGTTCGTGGACCAGACCATCGGCGACAACGTCGCCAACACGCTGCTGGGCCACGACGCCAAGGAGACGCCCATCCAGGGCATCGCGGCGGGCATCGTGTTCGCCTTCGTCTCCGGCATCGCGGGCACGTTCACCGCCTGCAACATCGCCGCCTTCGGTGCTATCGCCCCGCTCACCGGCACCACCGCCGGGAGCCGCCTCAGCCGCTTCGGCCAGCCGCTGAAACCGCTGGGCTGGATGTCCGTCGGAATGATCGCGGTGTCGGCGACGTACGGTGCGATCGTCGGCCTCGTCGGCACCGCCATGCCGCAGTTCTCCACGGCCCCGACCACGCCCGGCGGCCTGTCGCCGCGCAGCATCCAGTCGATGGTCGTCTTCGGCCTGATCGGCCTGGTGATGGTCTACCTCGGCCTGGCCTCGCTCGGCATCGTCGCGGACCCGTTCGCCCGGATCGCCCGCCGGTTCCCCAACGCACCCATGGTCTTCATGGGCGCGCTGATCGCCGGCTTCCTGATCGGGCGGCCCTTCCCGCTGTTCCGGCAGATGTTCCGCGACGCCGCCGAGAGCGGCAACCCGTTGTACGGTGCGGCGGCGTTCACGCTCCAGTCGCTCGGCAACATCGTCATCATGGCGGTGCTGTTCCTGCTGCTGGCCTGGCTCGCCGGCTCCCGCCTGCAACGGTGGTTCACCGAGCGGCCGAGCCGGCTGGCGGTGCTGACGGCGGTCGCGTTCATCGTCGCCGGGGCGTTCACGTTCCTCTACTGGGACGTCCGGCTGCTCGCCCGCCGCGAGATCATCCCCTGGTACCCGCTCGCCCCCTGGGCCTGAGTGCAAGAAAGGGCCCCTTGTTAACGCATTCTGTTGTACAGGGGGCCCTTCCTAACAAGAACGCACGGCGGCGGCAGCGTTGGGCGCGGCGGTCGTCAGTGGAGCTGCCGCAGCGCCTTGACCCGCTGGCGGCCCAGCACGGCGAGGTAGTCCCACGGCTCGTCGAGGCAGGAGTCGATTTCGGCCGCCTCGATGATCTCGGTCAGCCGGGCGGCCAGCTCGTCGGGATCCGGCTGCGCCTGCTCGCAGAGCCGGACATGGGCCGCCCGTAGCGCGCCGCCGATCTCGGCCACTTCCTCCTCGTACGTCTCCGGGGCGTCCAGCAGCGGCGGGACGATGCGGTCCCAGGCGCGGGCCGCCTCCTCGACCACCAGCAGCGCCTCCGGGGTCGCCGGCCGTTGGGCGAGCACCTCGATTTCCTCGACCATCGCCCGGCCGGCCTTCTCCACGTCGTGCAGATCCCAGTACCGGTCGTCGGCCGCCTCGTGGGCCAGGCCGTCGATCGTACGGCGGAGGTCGTCGAGTTCTGCGGCGCTCGGGGGCGCGAGCCGGCCGGCGCGCGCCAACAGCGCGCTCTCCAGCACGCGATCCGTGGCCGCCCACTCGGCGACCAGCATCGTGAGCCGACGCGCGGGGATGCCGCGCGCGACCTCCGCCAACTCGGCGACCTTGGCGTCGATGCTCAGGACTGACGGTGGGGTGGCCGCCGAGGACCACGGCAGGTCGTCTTCCAGGGCGACGAGGGTGAGGGCCACCGCGTGCGCGCACAGCCCAGCGCCGTCCGGGCAGTCGCACTCGGCGGTGAAGCCGTCCGCCGTGATGCCCACCCAGACCTCGTACGCCGGCTCCCCGGCCTCCCGGATCACGCCGGACGCTCCCCCGCCGGCCGGCACGAACTCCGCCGGTTGACCCGCTGCCCGCAACGTGTCCGCCGCTGCGCAGGCCACGGAACCGGCCGCGTCACGCAGGGCTTCGATGTCGATGCTCACCGCCATCCGGTCATCTAACCGGGCGTGGGTGATGCCGCCGGCATCAGGGCGGCGACCAACTCGGCGAGGGATCAGCCGCGCAGGCCGTGCCGCAGGCCGACGACGAACGACGACCAGGCGTCCCGGTCGAAGCGGAGTGCAGGGCCACCCGGGTCCTTGGAGTCCCGCACCGCCAACGCGTCAGAGAGTTCGGCCACCTCGACGCAGTTGGAACCGCTCGCGCTGCTCCGGCCGCTCTTGCGCCACTTCCCCGCGTGAACGTCCGGAGCGGTCATCGTCAAGCCCCTCAGGTGAAGTCAATACTCATCAGCCACCCGAGCCAGGAAGCCGGCCGACTCGTCAGGGTCGAGCGCCTTGGCCATGAGGTGATCGAACATGAGTCTATATCGGGCCACGTGTCTCTCCTCTTCCAAGAGAAGCGTGCTGGAGTCGTTGTCGAGATAGACGACGGTGGGGTCCAAGATCGGATCGGAGTAGTCGAGCAGGGTGAACGGGCCGCCCATGGCTGCATGTGCCCCAGCCGCGAAGGGCAGGATCTGGATCTCTACGGTGGGCAGCCCGCACGCCTCGATGAGGCGAGCGATCTGCGCCTGCATGACCTTCGGTCCGCCCACCACTCGGCGCACGGCCGCTTCGTCAAGAACCATCCACAACCTCGGCGGCACATCTCGCGACAGCAGGGCCTTGCGGCCGAGTCGAGCGGCCACCCGCCGGTCCGTCTCGTCCTGGTCGGCGGTGCTGCGGCCCGCCTTGACGATGGCGCGGACGTACTCCTCCGTCTGCAACAGGCCGGGCACGTACAGGCTCTCGAACGCGCTGATCGATGTCGCCTCCGCTTCGAAGCCGACGTAGTCGTCCGGCAGCACGTCGCCGTACGCGCTCCACCAGCCCTTCTGGCGCGACTGCCGCAGCAGCGCGGTCAGCGACTCCCGTTCCTCCTCGGAGGCGTCGTAGAGGTCGAGCAACGGCGGCAGGTCCTTGGGCATCACCCGGGAGTGCCCGAGTTCGAAGCGGATGATCTTGGTGCGATGCCAGCCCAGAAGCTTGGCCACATCCTCAGCGGTGCGCCCGGTGCGGTCCCGCAGGCGACGCAGCTCGCGGCGCAGACGACGGGCTCTGATCGTCGGACTCGGCACCTGCGCCATCGCCAACACCACCTCCACTGCGGGTAACCGATTCTCACCCGAGGGCGACCACAGATCAAGAACGCGACGGATGAAAATGCGACGTTGCGTTTCCGAGCCCGATGAGTCAGTCTCTTGCTACTCACCCATTACGGAGAGGTACATGACAGTGACTGACGATCAAGCGTCGCAGTGGCCCGAGTCCGACTTTCATCGTGACCTGGCGGCCATGCTCGACGGGGCCGACGTGTCCGAGCGGGTCCGGGCCGCCGTCGCGCACGCGCTGACGAAGCCGGACGCCCTCTCGTCGTACGTCAATTCCCTGGTCAACCGCTACACGACGGACCGCGAGCGGGGCTCGGGGCGCAACCGGCCGCCCGCCGGGGCGTACGAGATGCACCGCCGGTGGACGCTGCACCTGTCCTACCCGGCGCCCGACCTGCGGGAGGCCCGCGACCAGGCCGTCGTCTACACGGAGGGCCTGACGATCCTGCGCCCCGAGCTGCCCGCGAGCGCCGCGCTGCTGTCCCGGGCCGACGCCTGGAACCACGTCGAGCCGGTGTTCTGCGGCCGGACCGGCCCCGACGGCGAGGTCTGCCTGGACGTCACCGGGCACCCCGGCTTCCACAGCGCGGCCGGCATCGGCGGGCTGTGCTGGGGCGACGGCGACTGACAGCCATCGTTGAAGCGCCGTCAGAGGGTCAGCTTCCAGCCCTCGATCAGGCCCTCGTAGCCGGCGACGTTCTCGACCCGCAGCTTCCAGGTGCCGAGGGTCGGCCTGCCCGACAGGTCGGCGATGTAGGCCTCGCGGGCGTTCGCCTTGTACGACCCCACGAGGCTCTCCTTGAGCAGCACCACCTGCCCGCCGGGCGCGACGAGGGAGATCTGGAGGTCGCGGCCGTACTGGTGCGCGATGCTGACCTCGACGTAGCTGGTGGTCGACGGGGCCCGGCCACAGTCGGGCACGCTGATCGGCGACTCGACCGTGCCGGAGGCCGGGATCCGCACGTCGGCGGTGGCGACCCCGCCGCACGCGGGCGCGGGCAGGTCCGCGCCCGCCACGTTGATCTTCCACGAGTCGAGGAACCCGGTGCCCTGGGCCAGGTTGTCGCTGACGTACAGGTTCCAGGTGCCGTTCGCCGGCTCGGCCGACAGGTCGTAGGTGAACGTGTAGTCGATGCGGTCGCTGTCGCCGCCGGTGTGGTCCATGAGGAAGTACCAGGTGCCGCGGGGCGAGATCAGCCGCACGTCGAGCTCCCCGATCACGGCGTGCTCGATGTGCACCTCCACCGTGCTGTTGCGGGCGGCGTTGCCGGGGCAGCCGGTGACGGTGATCGGGGCGTAGAGGTTCTGGAAGTCGGTGATCGCCCGGTCGGTGCCGTCGGAGCGGACGCAGGCGGCCGGGTCGTCGACGCGCAGCTGGACGGCCACCGCGCGGGTCGCGGCGGTCCCGGTGCCGATCACCGTGACGGTGTACGCGCCGGCCAGCGCCGTCGACGCGGTGCTGAGCGTGAGCGTGGTGCCGCCGTTCGAGGAGATGCTGGCGGGCTGGAACGTGGCGGTGACGCCCGCCGGCAGGCCCCGGGCCGCCAGCGCGACCGGCTGGGACGCGCCCCTGGTGACGGTGCCGGCGATCGTGGTGGAGACGGTGCCACCGGCGGTGACGGTGGCGCTGGCCGGGGTGGCGGTCAGGGTGAAGTCGTTGGCCGGGGTGGTGGGGTCGACGTGCAGCAGCCGGTTCGGCGTGCCGACGCCCGCGTCGGTCACCACCCCGACGCCTGCGTCGGCCAGGAGCGCCTGGGTCACCTGGGCCGGGGTGTAGGTCGGGTGCTCGGCCAGGATCAGCGCGGCGGCCCCGGCGACGTGCGGGCTGGCCATCGACGTCCCGGAGGCCGTGCGGGTGGTGGCGGTGCCGCCGATGTACGCCGAGGTGATGTCGACGCCCGGCGCGAACAGGTCCACGCAGGTGCCGATGTTGGAGAACGAGGCGCGCGCGTCGTTGGCCCCGGTGGCGGCCACCGTGATCGCCTCCGGCACGGAGGCCGGGGTGGTCGTGCACGCGTCGGCGCCGTTCTCGTTGCCCGCGGCCACCGCGTAGGTGACGCCGTCGGCGATGGACCGCCGCACGGCCTCGACCATGGGCGCGTACGCCGCGCCGCCGAGGCTCATGTTGGCCACGGCCAGCTCTCCGGGGTCGTGGTCGCCGGTGACCCAGTCGACCCCGGCGATGACCTGGGAGGCCCAGGCGCCGCCGGTGCAGCTCAGCACACGCACGGCGACCAGTTGCACGTGCTTGGCCACCCCGAAGGTGGACCCGCCGAGCGTGCCGGCCACGTGGGTGCCGTGGCCCTGGCAGTCGGTGGCGTCGGCGTCGTTGTCCATGAAGTCCCAGCCGGACACCGCCCGGCCGGCGAACTCGCCGTGGGTGAGGTTGATGCCCGAGTCGATCACGTAGGCCCGCACGGCCGCCGTGGCGCGGGGGTAGGTGAACGAGTTGTCGAGCGGCAGCGCGCGCTGGTCGATCCGGTCGAGGCCCCAGGACGGGGTCGGGGTCTGCACGTCGGACGCGGACACCGTGCGGTTCTGCGTCACGGAGGCCACGGCCGGGTCGGCGGCGAGCCGGCGTGCGCCCCGCTCGGACAGCCGGGCCTCGAAGCCGCGCAGGGCGTGCCGGTAGACCAGGCCGACGTGGCCGCCCTGCCGGGAGGCGAGGCGGCGGGCGGTGGAGGGCACGGCGTCGGCCGTGACGGCGGCGTCGCGCAGCACGACGACGTAGGAGCCGGCCACGGCGTCCGGGCCGCCGGCGGCGAGGATCTCGCCCTCGGCCGGGGCGGCGATCGCCGGGGCTGCCGCGGTGAGGGCCAGCAGGGTCGCTGCGGCCACGGTGCCGAGCAGGGAGGTCCTGCGGCGTCCTGCCGGTGTCATGGTGCCTCCCCTGACGACATGCGCGACGCGCCCTGGGCCCGGCACGCGTCGGGCGACGGGTCGGGCGCACGCGCGGACGGCCGTACCGCCGACATCATGGACACACGGACACCCGCGACGCCATAGATGGACGTCAATTATTTGCGGCGGGTGCTAATTGCCGTCGGCCGCGTCGGAGCCGGCGGGCCGGGCGTCCGCCCCGGGGTTGAGGGCGGCCGTGATCGCCTCGGCGGTGCGCCGGCCGACGCCGGGGACCTCGGTGATCTCCTCGGTCGAGGCCGCCGCGAGCCGCTTGAGCGAGCCGAAGTGGCGCAGCAGCGCCTTGCGCCGCACCTCGCCGAGGCCGGGCACCGAGTCGAGCGCCGACTCCGTCATCCGCTTGGAGCGGCGCTGCCGGTGGAAGGTGATGGCGAACCGGTGCGCCTCGTCGCGCACCCGTTGCAGCAGGTAGAGCCCCTCGGAGGTGCGCGGCAGGATGACCGGGAACTCGTCGTCGGGCAGCCACACCTCCTCCAGCCGCTTGGCCAGCCCGCACAGCGCCACGTCGTCGACCCCCAGCTCCGCGAGCGCCTGGGCCGCCGCCGCGACCTGCGGCGCGCCGCCGTCGACCACCACCAACTGCGGGGGGTACGCGAACCGCCGCGGCCGGCCCGTCGTCGGGTCGATGCCCGGCCGGTCGGGGTCGGCGGCGGTCTCCTCCCCCAGCTCCCCGGTCTCGGCGCGGGCCTCCAGGTAGCGGGCGAAGCGGCGGCGCAGCACCTCCGACATGGCGGACAGGTCGTCGGTGGCGCCCCGGACGATGAACCGGCGGTATTCGCTCTTGCGGGGCAGGCCGTCCTCGAAGACGACCATGCTGGCCACCACGTCGGTGCCCTGGATCTGGGAGACGTCGTAGCACTCGATGCGCAGCGGCGAGGTGCGCATGCCCAGCGCGTCGCTGATCTCGTCGAGGGCCTTGCCCCGGGTGGTCAGGTCGCTGCCGCGCTTGAGCTTGTGCCGGGCCAGGGCGTCCTTCGCGTTGCGCTCCACCGTCTCCAGCAGGGAGCGCTTGTCGCCGCGCTGCGGCACCCGCAGCGACACCCGGCTGCCCCGGCGGCCGGTCAGCCAGTCGGCGAGCGCGTCGGCGTCGGCGGGCAGGGCGGGCACCAGCAGCTCGCGGGGCACGTCGGCCTCGCCCTGCTCGCCGCCGTAGACCTGGGTGCAGAAGTGGTGCACCAGGTCGCCGGGGCTCAGGTCCTCGGTCTTCTCCACCACCCAGCCGCGCTGGCCGCGCACCCGGCCGTCGCGGACGTGGAAGACCTGGACGGCGGCCTCCAGGGGGTCGTCGGCGAACGCGACCACGTCGGCGTCGGTGCCGTCGCCGAGCACCACGGTCTGCTTCTCCATGGCCCGGCGCAGCGCCGCGACGTCGTCGCGCAGCCGGGCGGCCTTCTCGAACTCCAGCGCCTCGCTGGCCTCGGTCATCTCGCGTTCGAGCTTGCGGACCATGGTGTCGGTGCGCCCGGCCATGAACTCGCAGAAGCCGTCGACGATCCCCCGGTGCTCCTCGGCCGTGACGCTGCCGACGCAGGGTGCGGAGCACTTGCCGATGTAGCCCAGCAGGCAGGGGCGGCCGACCTGCCCGGCCCGCTTGAACACGCCGGCCGAGCAGGTCCGCGCCGGGAAGACCCGCAGCAGCAGGTCGAGCGTCTCGCGGATCGCCCAGGCGTGCGAGTAGGGCCCGAAGTAGCGCACGCCCTTGCGTTTGGCCCCGCGCATCACCTGGAGCCGGGGGAACTCCTCGTCGAGGGTGACGGCGAGGTACGGATACGACTTGTCGTCGCGGTAGCGGACGTTGAACCGGGGGTCGTACTGCTTGATCCAGGTGTATTCGAGCTGGAGGGCCTCGACCTCGGTGCCCACGGTGACCCAGTCGACCGACTCGGCCGTGGTGACCATCTGCTGGGTGCGCTGGTGCAGCCCCCACAGGTCGGCGAAGTAGGAGTTGAGCCTGCTGCGCAGGTTCTTCGCCTTGCCGACGTAGATCACCCGGCCGGTGCCGTCGCGGAACCGGTAGACCCCCGGGGCCTCGGGGATGGTGCCGGGTGCGGGGCGGTAGGTCGAGGGGTCAGCCACGCTCCGAAGACTAGCCGCCGGCCCCGACACTCCAGAGCACGCCGAGCTGGTCCACCTCGCTGCCGCTGCGGCCGAAGAACCCGGCGAGCCGGCCGCCGGGCGGGGCGGTGAAGGTCACCGCGTCGCCGGTCGGGGTGCCCCCGGCCAGGGTGCGGCCGAGGTTGGTGGTGAGCCGGGCGGAGAAGATCCGGGTCCGGCCGTCCTTCTTGCCCTGGGTGAGGGTGACCCGGTCGACGTACTCGCCGTCGGCCAGGGTCAGGGTGGCCGGGGTGCCGCCCGTGCCGCCGTGGGTGGGGCTCGCGCCGTCGGCGAGGCGTACGCCGATCTGGTCGAGGCGGGAGCCGGCGCGCAGCGAGACGGCGGTGACCCGGGGGCCGACGGCGTCGAGGTCGGTGAACGGGGTGCCGTGCGGGCCGCCCCAGGTGTCGCTGGCGCGCAGCCCGTCGGCGAGGGTCCAGGTGAACCAGGCGGCGTGCGGGTAGTGGTCGGACAGCGGCGCGCCGGCCGGGTCGAGGAACGCGGCGTGCTCGTTGCGGTAGCGGTCGAGGTCGAGGTCGATCAGCCGGTTGCCCCGGTAGAGGATCTTGTCGACGACCTCGCAGGCGTTGGTGACGTTGGCCGGGTCGCAGGTCAGCGCCGGGCTGCCGGCGGCCGGGGGCACCCCGCCCCGCTCCTGCTGCACCCACACGTCGGTGAGGCCGTTGGCGGCCACGAGATCGCGGATGTTGTCGCCGGTGCGGGTGTAGCGGACGTTGAGGTCGCCGGCCACGATCACCGCGTTGCCGGCGGAGTTCGCCTGCACGTACGCGGAGAGCTGGTCGATGTTGGACCGCCGGGCGGCGAGGTCGGGCTCGTCGCTGCCGGCGTTGGTGTGCACGTCGTAGAAGTCGACGTAGACGCCCTCGGCGAGCCGGATCCGGGACCGGCTGAAGCCCTTCGGGGTGAGGCAGTCGGTGCCGTGGCAGTCGTCCCAGCGCACCCGGACGAAGTCCGACACCGGGTAGTTGGACATCGTGTTGAGGCCGTCGCCGAAGGGCACGCCCCCGCTGGTGGCGGTGCGGTACGGGTGCCGGTCGGTGGCGTACAGGTCGGCGTGGTAGTTGAAGTCCTCCTGGACGTGCACGATGTCGTAGCCGTTGACCCGTTCGCCGATGGGCCGGGTGTTGGTCGCCGGGTTGCCGCTGGACAGTGGCTCGGGCAGGCCGGCGACGTTGTAGGTGAGCACCGAGAAGCCGCCCGAGGCGACGGCGGTGGGGGCGGGCGCGGCCCCGGCGGGGGCAGCGACGGCGGGCGCGGCCGGGGGCAGCAGGGCGGCCAGCAGCGCCGCGGACGCGAGCAGGCGGGTGGGTCTCATCCGACGTCCCTTCCAGACAGTGGGGTCCGGTGTGGCCGGCACCAGCCCGGGGGATCGAAGGTTATCCAAGGAACCCGGCCGGTTCAATACTCGCGGGTAACCGGCGCGCGACATGCTGATTGACGTCTTCCAATCTCGCGGCGGGACGCCTACCATCCGGTAACTGAATGTTCTTCATGTAATGATCGTCACCCCCCGTCATGATCCCCACCGCTCGGAGGATCACCATGCCCCGTCCCACCGCCCCGCGTCGCCTGCTGGCCGGCGCGACCGCCGCCGTCGGCGTCGCCGCCCTGCTCGTCGCCGCGCCCACCCCGACCACGACGCCCGCGAGCGCCGCCGCCGCGAAGGCAGCCGCCAGCACCTTCGCCGCCAACGACTACTGCCTCGGCGAGTGCGGCGACATCGTCCCGCCCGGCCAGAACGGCAGCGCCACCCTCGTCGAGATCCTCGCCAACCAGACCCTCGGCACGCTGCCCCGGCACTCCGCCGACCAGCTCGGCAAGTACGCCGACCTCGTCTACGGCTACGCCGGGCTGCGCCCCGAGCAGATCGGCACCTTCTTCAACGACGCCTCCTTCGGCGTGCCGTCCGGGCAGGTCGAGCGGGACTACTCGCCCCGCGCCGACGTGCGGATCGTGCGCGACCGGGCCACCGGCGTCCCGCACGTCACCGGCACCACCCGGGGCGGCACCATGTACGGGGCCGGCTACGCCGGCGCCGAGGACCGGCTGTTCACCATGGACCTGATGCGCCACGTCGGCCGGGGCACCCTCACCCCGTTCGCCGGCGGGGCCCCCAGCAACCGGGAGCTGGAGCAGAGCGTCTGGCGCAACTCGCCGTACACCGAGGCGGACCTGGCGGCACAGGTCGAGGCGCTGCGCGCCAAGGGCCCGCGCGGCGAGCAGCTCTACGCCGACGTCCAGGAGTACATCGCGGGCGTCAACGCCTACATCGGCGTCTGCATGGCCAACCGCAACTGCCCCGGCGAGTACGTCCTCACCGGACACCTCGACGCGATCACCAACGAGGGCGGCCCGGAGCCGTTCACGATGACCGACCTCATCGCCATCGCCGGCGTCGTCGGCGGCCTGTTCGGCGGCGGTGGCGGCACCGAGATGCAGTCCGCGCTGGTCCGCATCGCCGCCCGCGCCAAGTACGGCCCGACCGAGGGCGACAAGGTGTGGGCGGGCTTCCGCAACCAGAACGACCCGGAGACGGTGCTGACCCTGCACGACGGGCAGAGCTTCCCCTACGGCTCCGCCTCCCCCGACGCGGCGAGCGTGGCGCTGCCCGACGCCGGCACGGCCAAGGTGGAGCCGATCTTCACCGACCCCACCGGCTCCGCCGCCAGCCGGGCCACCGGCAGCACCGGCTCGGAGCTGGCCGCCGCGCTGTCCGGGCTGACCATCGACCCGGCCCACCGGGGCATGTCCAACGCGGCCGTGGTCTCCGCCGCCAACTCCGCGACCGGGCACCCGGTGGCGGTGTTCGGGCCGCAGACCGGCTACTTCTCCCCCCAGCTGCTGATGATCCAGGAGCTGCAGGGCCCCGGCATCAGCGCCCGGGGCGCGGCGTTCGCCGGCCTCAACCTCTACGTGCTGCTCGGCCGGGGCCAGGACTACGCCTGGAGCGCCACCTCGTCGATCCACGACATCACCGACACGTACGCGGTGCCGCTGTGCACCACCGACGGCAGCGCGCCGACGCTGGCCAGCGACCACTACCTGTTCCGGGGGCAGTGCGTGGCGATGGAGCAGCTCGCCCACACCAACAAGTGGAAGCCGACGGCGGCCGACACCACGCCCGCCGGCTCGTACAAGCTGGTGGCGTGGCGCACCAAGCTGGGCCTGGTCGCCTGGCGCGGCACCGTCGGCGGCAAGCCGCACGCCTTCACCCAGCTCCGCTCCACCTACCGGCACGAGGCGGACTCCGCGATCGGCTTCCAGATGTTCAACGACCCGACGCAGATGGGCACCGCCGACGCCTTCGTCGCCTCGGCGGGCAACGTCGAGTACGCGTTCAACTGGTTCTACGTCAACTCCACCCAGTCGGCGTACTTCAACTCCGGGCTCAACCCGCTGCGGGCCGCCGGGTCCAACCCGAACCTGCCGATGAAGGCCGAGCCCGCGTACGAGTGGCAGGGTTTCCAGCCCGACACGAACACCGCCAGCTACGCGCCGCGCTCGGCCCACCCCAACTCCGTGGACCAGGACTACTACGTCAGCTGGAACAACAAGCAGGCCAAGGACTTCGGCGGGGCCGACGGCAACTTCAGCTTCGGCGCGGTGCACCGGGGCGACCTGCTGGACAAGCCGCTGAAGGCCGGCATCGCCGCCGGGAAGAAGTACGACCGGGCGACGCTGACCGAGCTGGTGGAGCGGGCCGGCCTGACCGACCTGCGCGGGGTCGAGGTGCTCGACGAGCTGATCCGGGTGCTGGAGAGCCAGCCCGTCGGCGACGCCACCCTGGCCGCCGAGATCGCGAAGCTGAAGGCGTGGCGGCAGGCCGGCGCGCTGCGGGTGGAGACGGCCAAGGGCTCGAAGGTGTACCAGCACGCCGACGCCATCCGCACCTTCGACGCCTGGTGGCCGCTGCTGGTGCGGGGCGTGTTCCGCGACCAGCTCGGCCCCGACCTCTACCAGGCGCTGATCAACGCCCTCCAGATCAACGAGTCCCCCTCCGGCCACCAGCAGGGCGACAAGTCGAACCTGCCCACGTCCGCCAACGAGGCCCAGGCGCACAAGGGCTCGTCGTTCCAGTACGGCTGGTGGGGATACGTCGACAAGGATCTGCGGGCGGTCCTCGGCGACCCGGTCGCCGGGGGCCTCGGCCGCACCTACTGCGGCGGCGGCGCCCTCGCCGGCTGCCGGCAGATCCTGCTCGACACGCTGAAGGCGGCCGCCGCGACCCCGGCCACCACCACGTACCCGGGCGACTCCACCTGTTCCGCCGGGGACCAGTGGTGCGCCGACGCGATCGTCCAGTCGCCGCTGGGCGGGATCAAGCACGCCACGATCGCCTGGCAGAACCGGCCCACCTACCAGCAGGTGGTGTCGTTCCCGGCCCGGCGCGGCGACGACGTGTCGAACCTCGCCGCCGGCAAGGCGGTGACCGCGTCGAGTGCCCAGCTCGGCTACGCCGCCGGCAAGGCCGTCGACGGGGACCTGGGCACCCGGTGGGCCAGCTCCTGGGCCGACGACCAGACGCTGACCGTCGACCTGGGCTCGGCCCGGTCGGTGGGCCGGGTCGCGCTGGCCTGGGAGTCGGCGTACGCGAAGTCGTACCGGATCGAGGTCTCCGCCGACGGCACGACCTGGCGCACGGTGTGGTCCACCACGGCCGGCGACGGCGGCACCGACGTGGTCGCGTTTCCGGTCGAGACCGCGCGGTACGTGCGGATGCGGGGCCTGACCCGGGCCACGACCTACGGCTTCTCGCTGTGGGAGATGTCGGTCTACGCCCGCTGACGGGCGACGACGGCGGCGGCCGGTCCGGGGTGACCCGGGCCGGCCGCCGCCGTTCAGGCGAGGGTGATCTGGTCGCCGTCGACCTTGAGCTCCTTGGCCGCGAGGGGCGTCGTCGCCGGGCCCGACTTCACCGAGCCGTCGGTGATGGAGAACTTGCTCATGTGGCAGGTGCAGTTGATGGTGCCGCCGTCGACGTTCGACACCGGGCAGCCCTGGTGGGTGCAGATCGGGTCGAAGCCCTTGAACGTGCCGGCCTCGGGCTGGGTGATCACCACGCCCTTCGCGGCCAGGATCAGGCCGCCGCCGACCGGGACGTCGGCGGTGCTGGCCAGCGCGCCGGAGTCGCCGGCGCCGCCGGTCGCCGCCGCGCCGCCGCTCGGGGCGGGGTCGCCGCCGGCGGAGTCGTCGGAGTCGTCGCCGCCGCACGCCGACAGGACGACCGCCGCGCCCAGCGCGCCGGCACCGGCGAGGAGGGCGCGCCGCGTCTGCGTGGCCGGCCCGGTCTGCACCTGCTCGTCACTCATGTCTGGCCTCTCTGTCGACTGCCCGGTCCGAAGGGGGGCCCGGGCCTCGTTGGGGTCCACGGATCACTGTGCCTGAAGGTTCAACAAATCGACCACAGTGATCGTTTGGCGGCGGGCCCACGGGCCGGCCGGGGCGGGCTCGGAGCAGGAGCAGGGCGGCGGCGACGCGAAGGGGCGCCCCGGACGAACCGGGACGCCCCTTGTCGGCGTGCGCGGCAGCCTCAGCGGGCCGCCGCCGCGACCTTGCGGGCCCGGGGGCGGGCCGGGGCGCCGTTGGCCTTCGCGGCCCGCCCGGTGGCCGCCTTCGCGCCCCGGGCCTCCCCGTCGAGCCCGAGCACCGGGCGCAGGAACCGGCCGGTGTGGCTCTCGGGCACCTCGGCGACCTCCTCGGGGGTGCCGGTGGCCAGCACCGTGCCGCCCCGGTGGCCGCCCTCGGGGCCCATGTCGATCAGCCAGTCGGCCGTCTTGATCACGTCGAGGTTGTGCTCGATGGTGATCACCGTGTTGCCCTTGTCGACCAGCCCCTCCAGCACCATCAGCAACTTGCGGATGTCCTCGAAGTGCAGGCCGGTGGTCGGCTCGTCCAGCACGTAGACCGTGCGGCCGGTGGAACGCTTCTGCAGCTCGGAGGCGAGCTTGACCCGCTGCGCCTCGCCGCCGGAGAGCGTCGGCGCGGGCTGGCCCAGCCGGACGTAGCCCAGGCCGACGTCGACAAGCGTCTTGAGGTGCCGGTGGATGGCCGGGATCGCGGAGAAGAACTCCGCCGCCTCCTCGATCGGCATCTCCAGCACGTCGGAGACCGTCTTGCCCTTGTAGTGCACCTCCAGGGTCTCCCGGTTGTACCGGGCCCCCTTGCACACCTCGCACGGGACGTAGACGTCGGGCAGGAAGTTCATCTCGATCTTGATGGTGCCGTCGCCGGAGCACGCCTCGCACCGGCCGCCCTTGACGTTGAACGAGAACCGGCCCGGACCGTACCCCCGGACCTTGGCCTCCGTGGTCTCGGCGAACAGCTTGCGGACGTGGTCCCAGACCCCCGTGTACGTCGCCGGGTTGGACCGGGGCGTGCGGCCGATCGGCGACTGGTCGACGCCGACGACCTTGTCCACGTGCTCCAGGCCGCTGACCCGGGTGTGCCGGCCCGGCACGTGCCGCGCCCCGTTGATCTGGTTGGCCAGCACCGCGTGCAGGATGTCGTTGACCAGCGTCGACTTGCCCGAGCCGCTGACCCCGGTGACCGCGATGAGCTGGCCCAGCGGGAACGACACGGTCAGGTTGCGCAGGTTGTGCTCCCGCGCGCCGTGCACCACCAGCTCCCGGCCCGGGGTCTGCGGCCGGCGGCCCGTCGGCGTCGGGATCTCCCGCCGGCCCGACAGGTACGCCCCGGTCACCGACTCCGGGTTGGCCAGCAGGTCCGGCACCGACCCGGAGTGCACGATGCGCCCGCCGTGCTCGCCCGCGCCCGGCCCGATGTCGACGATCCAGTCGGCGGTGCGGATGGTGTCCTCGTCGTGCTCGACGACGATCAGGGTGTTGCCCAGCCCGCGCAGCCGCACCAGCGTCTCGATGAGCCGGTGGTTGTCACGCTGGTGCAGGCCGATGGACGGCTCGTCGAGCACGTAGAGCACGCCGACCAGGCCGGAGCCGATCTGGGTGGCCAGCCGGATGCGCTGCGCCTCGCCGCCGGACAGGGTGCCGGCCGGGCGGTCCAGGGAGAGGTAGTCCAGCCCGACGTCGAGCAGGAACCGCAGCCGGGCGTTGATCTCCTTGAGCACCCGCTCGGCGATCATCTTCTGCCGGTCGGTCAGCTCGATGCCGGCCAGCAGCTCGGCGCACTCGCCCACCGACAGGTTGCACACCTCGGCGATGCTCTTGCCGGCCAGGGTGACCGCGAGGACCTCGGGCTTGAGCCGCGCGCCGCCGCAGGCCGCGCAGGGCACGTCGCGCATGTAGCCCTCGTACTTCTCCCGCGACCACTCGCTCTCGGTGTCGGTGTGCCGGCGCTCGATCCACTGCACCACGCCCTCGAAGCCGGTGTAGTAGGAACGCTCGCGGCCGAACTTGTTGCGGTAGCGCACGTGCACCTGGTCGCCGGAGCCGTGCAGGATCGTCTTCTGCGCCCGCGCCGGCAGCGCCCGCCACGGGGTGTCGACGTCGAAGTGCTCGGCCTCGCCCAGCGCCTCCAGCAGGCGCAGGAAGTATTCCAGGTTGTGCCCGGACGACCAGGGCTGGATCGCGCCCTCGCGCAGGGTGCGCTCCGGGTCGGGGACGACCAGCTCCGGGTCGACCTCCTTCTTGGTGCCCAGGCCGGTGCACTCGGGGCACGCGCCGTAGGGGGCGTTGAACGAGAAGACCCGGGGCTCCAGGTCCTCGATCGCGAGGGGGTGGTCGTTGGGGCAGGCCAGGTGCTCGGAGTAGCGGCGTTCCCGGTCGGGGTCGTCCTCGGCGAGGTCGACGAAGTCGAGCAGGACCAGGCCGCCGGAGAGGCCGAGCGCCGCCTCGACCGAGTCGGTCAGCCGCTGCTTGGCGCTGGGCTTGACGGTGAGCCGGTCGATCACCACCTCGATGGTGTGCTTCTCCTGCTTCTTGAGCTTCGGCGGCTCGGTCAGCGGGTGCACCACGCCGTCGACCCGGGCCCGCGCGTAGCCCTTGCCCTGGAGCTCGGCGAAGAGGTCGACGTACTCGCCCTTGCGGCCGCGCACCACCGGGGCGAGCACCATGAACCGGGTGCCCTCGGCCATCGCGAGGACCCGGTCGACGATCTGCTGCGGGCTCTGCCGGGAGATCCGCTCGCCGCAGACCGGGCAGTGCGGCTCGCCGACCCGCGCGTAGAGCAGCCGCAGGTAGTCGTAGACCTCGGTGATCGTGCCGACGGTCGAGCGCGGGTTGCGCGAGGTGGACTTCTGGTCGATGGAGACGGCGGGGCTGAGGCCCTCGATGAAGTCGACGTCCGGCTTGTCCATCTGGCCGAGGAACTGCCGGGCGTACGACGACAGCGACTCGACGTAGCGGCGCTGCCCCTCGGCGAAGATGGTGTCGAAGGCCAGGCTCGACTTGCCGGACCCGGAGAGCCCGGTGAAGACGATCAGGGCGTCCCGGGGCAGGTCGAGACTGACGTCACGCAGGTTGTGCTCGCGCGCGCCACGGATGATCAGTCGGTCGGCCACTGTCCGTGTACTCCCGGTGAAGAAGGCGAGGAGGATCTGGGCGCTCGGGGCGGCCGGGAGGCTTCCGGGACGGCCCCGAACGGTCGTGCGGGCGCAGAAGAAGCGCCTCGGCAACTCTAGCCCCGAGGTACGACAACTTTCCGCGCCCGCACATTCCCCCAGCTCAACCCGGTCGCGCCGGGCCCCGTCACGGCCCCGGCCCATCGCCCTCGCCCGGCACCGACACCCCGGCGACCGGCCGCCGCCGCGGTCAGCTCCCCGCTACCCCGGCAACACCGACAGTCACGGCCGGGCCGTCCGTCGCCGCCCGCCGCGCCAGCCGCCCCGGCGCTCGGCGGCCAGCCGGGCCTCCCGACGCCGGCTCTCGAAGGCGACCTCCCGCTGCAACCGGCGCCAGCTGTCGTACCGCCGGACGGCCAGCTCCCCGGCGGCGAGGGCGTCGCGCACGGCGCAGCCCGGCTCGGCGTCGTGCGCGCAGTCGCCGTACCGGCAGCCCGTGGCCAGCGCGGCGATGTCGGCGAAGGCCCGGTCCAGGCCCGCCGCGCCGTCGAGCAGGCCGACCGCGCGTACCCCCGGGGTGTCCAGCACCGCGCCGCCGCCCGGCACCAGCACCAGCGCCCGCCAGGTGGTGGTGTGCCGGCCCTTGCCGTCGACCCGGCGGATCGCCTGGGTCGGCATCACCACCGCCCCGGCCAGTGCGTTGACCAGGCTCGACTTGCCGGCCCCGGACGGGCCGAGCAGGGCGAGGGTGCGGCCCGGGGCGACGTGCGGGCGCAGCGCGTCGAGGCCGTCGCCGCGCTCGGCGCTGACCGGCAGCACCGGCACCCCGGGCGCGACGCCGGCGAGCTGCCGGGCGATCGCCGCCGGGTCGGCGGCGAGGTCGGCCTTGGTGAGCACCACCAGTGGCGTGGCCCCGGACTCGTGCGCCAGGGACAGCAGCCGCTCGATGCGGGCGACGTCCGGCTCGGGGTGCACCGGCTCGACGACGGCCGCGGCGTCGAGGTTGGCGGCGAGCACCTGCCCGCTGGCGTCCTTGCCGGCGGTGCGACGCACCAGCGCCGTGCGCCGGGGCAGCACGGACTCGACGGTGACCGGCCCGTCGGGCCAGGCGTGCAGCAGCACCCAGTCGCCGGCGCAGGGCAGCCGGGTCAGGTCGCGGGCCGCGTCGGCGAGCACCGCCGCGCCGAGGGTGGCGCGGACCGGCCCGTCCGCGCCGAGCACGGTGCACACGCCCCGGTCGACGCGGGCCACCCGGCCCGGAGTCCGGCCGGCGCGGGTGCGGGCGTGGGCCGCCCGTTCGGCGTCCCAGCCGAGGGCGGTCAGTTCGATGGACATGGCAACCTCTTCAGGGTCGGTGGATACGGTGGGGCGACACGCGTGCTTCGACCGGCATGGGCACCACCTCCTCCGAGTCCCCGGTGTCGCGTTGCACCGCCGACGGTAGGGGCCGCGCCGACGCGCCGAAAGCGATTTCCACGGCGACGCCGGGGCCGCGGGCGGCTAGGGTTCGGTGCGTGACCGCGGACCCGCTGCTGCTGACCGGTGACCTCGACGACGCCACGGCCCGGCTGCTGCGCACCGCCGCGGCCCTCGACGACGCGGACGTCGCCGCGCCGTCGCTGCTGCCCGGCTGGACCCGGGCGCACGTGCTGACCCACCTGGCCCGCAACGCCGACGGGTTCGTCAACCTGCTCACCTCCGCCCGCACCGGCGAGCGGATCCCGATGTACGCCAGCACCGCGGCCCGCGCCGCCGACATCGCCACCGGGGCGGCCCGAACGCCCGCCGCCCTCCTGGACGACCTGCGCCGCTCGGCCGAGCGGTTCGCCGAGGCGGTCGCCGCGATGCCCGTGCAGGCGTGGGCGGCGACCGTGGAGACCCGGCGCGGCCCGTGGCCGGCGGCCATGCTGGTCTGGGGGCGGCTGCGGGAGGTCGAGGTGCACCACGTCGACCTGGCTGCCGGCTACACGCCGGCCGACTGGCCGGAGGCGTTCGCCCAGCGGCTGCTGCACGAGGTCACCGCCGGCCTCGCCGGCCGGGACGACGCCCCGGCGCTGGTGCTGCGCTTCGACGGCAGCAGCCACGAGGTGGTCGTCGGCGATCCCGACGGCGCACCCACCGTCACCGGCCCCGCCCACGGGCTCGCCGCCTGGCTGACCGGCCGCGGCGGCGCCGACACGCTCGCCGTCACCCCCGACGGTCCCCTGCCGACCCCACCGGAATGGATGTAAGGACGCATGACCTACAGCGGAGACGTCAGCCCCGGCGGCGCGCCGGCCGTACGCGAGCTCGACGGGCTCACCATCACCAAGGTGTCGGTGGGGCCGATGGACAACAACGCCTACCTGCTGCGGTGCCGCGACACCGGCGAGCAGCTGCTGATCGACGCGGCCAACGAGGCGCCCCGGCTGCTGGAGCTGGTCGGCGACGCCGGCCTGGCCACCGTGGTCACCACCCACCAGCACATGGACCACTGGGTCGCGCTGGAGGAGGTCGTCGCGAAGACCGGCGCGCGGGCGCTGGTGCACGCCGACGACGCCGCGGGCCTGCCGATCCCGGCGCAGCCGCTGACCGACGGCGACACGGTGGCCGTCGGCGACCGCGAGCTGGAGGTGATCCACCTGCGGGGGCACACGCCGGGCTCGATCGCCCTGCTCTACCGCGACCCGGCGGGCGTGCCGCACCTGTTCACCGGCGACAGCCTCTTCCCCGGCGGGGTCGGCAACACCGACCGGGACCCGCAGCGGTTCGGTCAGCTCGTCGACGACGTCGAGCACCGGCTGTTCGACCGGCTGCCCGACGAGACCTGGTTCTACCCGGGGCACGGCCGGGACAGCACCCTCGGCGCGGAGCGCCCGTCGCTGCCGCAGTGGCGGGCCCGCGGCTGGTGACCGGCGGCGGCGCCGTCGCCCGCCCGGGGCTCAGGCCGCCGGGGCGGCGGGGACGGCGCCGCGCAGCCCGCGGCGCGTGACGAGCAGCACCACGCCGGCCAGCAGCAGACCCACCGCCATGGTGACCAGCAGCGGCGAGACGTCCACCGGCAGCAGCCCGGCCAGCGAGCGGGACAGCGTGCCGAGGGCCACGTAGAGGCCGGCCCAGAGCGCGGCCCCGACGCTCGCGCAGGCCAGGAACCTGCGGTACGACATCCGCAGGCCGCCCGCGGCCAGCGGCAGCAGCGCGTTGAACACCGGCAGGAAGGGCGCGACCAGCACCATCCGGCCGCCGCCCCGGCGCAGGACGGACTCGGCCGCCGCCCAGCGGGACTCCCCGATCCAGCCGCCGACGCGGCTGTGCCGCAGCCGGTCGCCGTAGCGGCGGCCGACGAGGAAGCTCAGCGACCAGCCGGCCACGCAGCCGGCGACCACGGCGGCGACGGTGCTCGCGGCGGTGGCCGGCCGCCCGACGCCGACCGCGGCGAGGACCGCGACGTCGCCGGGGACCAGCACCCCCACCAGCGGTACGGCGTCGAAGAGCATCACCACCCCGAGCACCCCCACCAACAGGATGGTGGGCAGCTCCCCGACCTGGTGCGTCCATTCCGCCATGGTCCGTACGCTACGGCCGGTCCGCCACGTCCGGCATCGGGTTTGATCCCCCAGCCGACCCTGATCCCGCCTCGGGGTCAGGCCCGCCGGCCCGGGGCCGCAGCACCTCCACCCGGCGCACCGGGGAGTCGACGGCCGGCTCGGTGGTGGGCACCCGGTAGCTGGCCACCGGGTCCAGCAGGTCGCGGGGCAGGTGCCCCCGGCCGGGGTCGCCCACCAGCACCCGCGCGCCCCGGGCCACGGCGCGACGCAGGAACGGCAGCATCCGGCCCGCCATCTCCCGGTCGTAGAAGACGTCCCCGGCGACGAGCAGGTCCGCGTCCGGCGCGTCGGAGTCGAGCAGGTCCTCGCCCATCGCGGCGACGGCGACCCGGTTGGCGCGGGCGTTGACGGTGACCGCCGCGACGGCGTACGGGTCGATGTCGTTGGCCACGACCCGGGCCGCGCCGGCCAGCGCGGCGGCGATCGCGACGAGCCCCGAGCCGGCGGCCAGGTCGAGCACCCGGCGGCCGGCGGCCAGCTCGGGGTGGTCGAGCAGGTGCCGGGCCAGGGCTTGGCCGCCGGCCCAGGCCGAGGCCCAGTACGGCGGCGGCAGGGCGTGGCCGGCGGCGGCCTCCATCCGGGCCCACCAGACGATGGCGTCCTCGGCGAGGTGCAGCCGCACCTCGGGCACGAAGGGGGTGGCGACGAGCCGCAGGCGGTCCAGCCCCTCGCCCGGCACGTCGATCTCCCGCTCCAGCACGGCCAGCGCGGTGGCTGCGGGACTTGTCATCGGGGCAAGCATGCCGCAGGCGGGGCGCCGCCGGGCGGGTTTTCCCAGGGCTGCGCCCGGGGCGCGGGCATTTTCGGATACGCCCTGCGGCACTTCGTCCAGCAGATCCGGGTTTTGCCGGTTACTCTCGGGGAGGTACAGGGCGATCATCGACCAGCGGTCGGTGCTCACCCGCTTTGAACAGGGAGAGATGCATGGCTACCGGCACGGTCAAGTGGTTCAACTCGGAAAAGGGCTTCGGCTTCATCGAGCAGGACGGCGGAGGTCCGGACGTGTTCGTCCACTACTCGGCCATCGCGTCGAGCGGCTACCGGGAACTCAACGAGGGCCAGAAGGTCGAGTTCGAGGTGACCCAGGGGCAGAAGGGCCCGCAGGCGGACAACGTCCGCGCGATGTAGCTCCGTGCCGGTGACGGCGGTCGGGTCGACGATCCCGGCCGTCGCCGCAGCGCACCCGCGCCCGCCGCGCCCGGCGTACTCCGCCGCGCGGCGGGCGTTTTCTCTGTTCTGCCAGGCAGTTCCGTTGCCGGCGGCGGGCACGTCACCCGCCCCGGTCGCCCGCCGGCCGGGCGGGCGGGTCAGCGCGGTTCGCGGTGCGCCGGCTCCGGGCGGGTCGCCCGGACCTGGTCGAGATGCTCCCGCATGGTGGCCACCATGACCGTCATGAAGCGGCGCACCACCTCCAGCTCGTCGTCGCTGAAGCCGGCCATCGCGGCGTCGGTGCGGTGGCCGAGCGGCTGGAAGAACTCCATGGCCAGCGCGGCGCCCCGGTCGGCGTAGCGCAGGAAGACCTTGCGGCGGTCGCCGGTGTCGCGGTCACGGCGGACGTGGCCGGCGCGCTCCAGCCGGTCGATCAGGGCGGTCACCGAGCCGGAGGACAGGTTGAGCTTCTCCCCCAGCCGGCCCGGGGTGATCGGGGCGCCGGCGAGTTCGGCGTCCATGACGGCGATGAGCGCGTGCAGGTCGGTGCCGTTGAGGCCGTGCAGGCCGGCGAAGGCGTGCCCGATGTGCTGGGCGTCGGACGAGTAGCGCCGCAGATCGTTGGTGATGTCGGCGACGAGCTGCTCGCGTCGCGTTTCCCGTCTCCGGTACATGCCGTGCGTTGCCACGACGTCGCTTCCCCTCCCCCCGTGCGTGCCGGTTGCAGCATAGTCGAGCTGTCGATAATCTCGCTTATCAAGATACTCGGCAGGCGCGACAATCGGGTCCTTCGCGATCGCCGGCCGAGCCCGCCCACCGGTGCCCCGCGCCCCACCCCGACAACCACGAGGGAACCCGATGTCTGTGTTCACCCGCGTCGCCCGCGGCCGGCTCGCCGCCTGGCTCACCGTGGCCGCCGCGATCGTCCTCAGCGCGGTCGTCTTCGGGCTCCCGAAGCCCGACAACCCCGCCTCCGTCTCGTCCACCGGGCTGTCCGTGCAGTGGCAGTCCACCCAGGTCGAACGGCTCCAGGACGAGCTGCCCTCCCGCGACGTCCAACCCGCGATCGTCGTCGTCAGCCGCGCCGACGGCGCCCCCCTCACCGAGCCGGACCGCGCGGCGATCACCGCCCGCGCCGGCGAGCTGGGCCGCTTCGCCGTCGGCGGTCGGGTCAGCCCGCCGCAGACCTCACCCGACGGCACCGTGGCGCTGCTCGCCGTACCGATGTCCACCGCCGACGGCCAGACGGCCGTCGCCGACGCGGTGGCCGACCTGCGCGCGGCCCTCGACGGCCTGCCCACCGGCCTCACCGCGCAGGTCACCGGCGCCCCCGCGTTCACCGCCGACCTGACGCAGGTCTTCGAGGGCGCGGACGTCACGCTGCTCGCCGTCACCGCGGGCGTCGTCGCGCTGCTGCTGCTCGTCACCTACCGCAGCCCGTTCCTGTGGATCGTGCCGCTCGTCGTCGTCGGGGCCACCGAACAGCTCACGCTGCGGGCCGTCGACACCATCGTCCCCGCCCTCGGCATCCACCTCCAGGAGGGCGCGGTCACCGGCATCGCCAGCGTCCTCGTCTTCGGCGCCGCCACCGACTACGCCCTGCTGCTCATCGCCCGCTACCGGGAGGAACTGCGCCGCGAGGCCGACCGCTTCGCCGCGATGCGCGCCGCCCTACGCCGCACCGCCGAACCCATCCTCGCCAGCGGCGGCACCGTCGTGCTCGGTGTGCTCACCCTGCTGCTGTCGGAGCAGGAGAACAACCGGGCCCTCGCCGTGGCCTGCGCCACCGGCATCGTGTTCGCCATGCTGTCGGCGCTGTTCGTCCTCCCCGCCGCGCTGGTGCTCTTCGGCCGGGGGCTGTTCTGGCCGTTCGTGCCCCGGGTCGGCGGCCCCGCGCGTGAGGGCCGGCTGTGGGGCCGGCTCGGCACCGCCGTCGTCCGCCGCCCGCTGCCGGTCGCGGCGCTCGCGACGCTGCTGCTCGCCGGCCTCGCCCTCGGCGGGCTCGGCATCCGCACCGGCCTGTCCGAGACCGAACAGTTCCGGGTGAAGCCCGAGGCCGTCGCCGGCGCGGAGACCCTCGCCCGGGCCTTCCCCGCCGGCACGACGCAGCCGGTCGCCGTCCTGACCACCCCGGCGGCGACGCCGGCCGTGGTGGCGGCCGCCACCGCCGTACCCGGGGTGGCCTCCGCCCGCCCCGGGGACGCCGGCACCGCCGTCGCCCAGGTCGACGTGGTGCTCGAGGCCGAGCCGGGCAGCGCCGACTCGGACCGCGCGATCGAGGCGCTGCGCGCCGCCGTCGCCGCGGTTCCCGGCTCCGCCCCGCCCGCCGTCGACGGCGTCGAGCGGTTCGACGGCGCCGTCGTCGGCGGCACGGTCGCCGCCACGTACGACTCCAAGGAGGCCGACGGCAGGGACCTGCGGCTGATTCTTCCGATCATCCTGCTGCTCGTCGCCGCGGTGCTCGTGCTGCTGCTGCGCGGCCTGGTCGCCCCGGCCCTGCTCGTGCTCACCGTCGTCGCCTCGTTCTTCGCCAGCCTCGGCGCGGCGTGGCTGCTGTTCGACCTCGTCCTCGGGTTCCCGGCGCTCGACAGCGGCGTCCTGCTGCTCGCCTTCGTCTTCCTCGTGGCCCTCGGCGTCGACTACAACATCTTCCTCGTCACCCGGGCCCGCGAGGACGCCCGCCGCACCGGCACCCGCGACGGCATGCTCTCGGCCCTGCGCGTCACCGGCGGCGTGATCACCAGCGCGGGGGTGCTGCTCGCGGCGGTCTTCGCCGTCCTCGGCGTGCTGCCGCTGATCCTGCTGACCCAGATCGGGGTCATCGTCTGCATCGGCGTGCTGCTCGACACGCTGCTGGTGCGCACGGTCCTCGTGCCGGCGCTGGTGTTCCTGCTCGGCGACCGCTTCTGGTGGCCCGGCCGGATCCCACCGGCACCCACCGGCGACGCACCCGACGGCGACGCACCCGACGCCGGCGACGCGGGGCGGGCGGGGCGCGACGGGGCCGAGCCGGCGGCGGCCCGGAGCTGAGGACCGCGCGGGCGGCGGCGGGGACGGGACCACCGCCGCCGCCCGCGCGCCGGTCCGGGCAGCGCGCCGGGCCGACGGACCCGGCCCGCTGCTCACCCCGGCGCCCCCGGGGCGGCCCGACCGACGGCCGGGCCGCCCGCGCCGACCGCCCGGTCCCGCGTCGCCCAGGCGACCATGAACAGCGCCGTCCAGGCCACCCCGAGCAGCACCGAGGTGATCGTGCTGCTGGCGGTGCCCTGCCCCAGATAGAGCCGCGCGCCGCCGATCGCCGCCACCCCGGCCGCCGCGGCCGTCCACGCCGCCACCGTCACCGGCCAGGGCGAGCCCCGCGACAGCAGCCAGGCCAGGGTGCACAGGCTCGCCGCCATCACCGCGTTCTGCGTCGCGAACAGGACCCCCTCCTCGCCGGAGGCGAGCCGGCCCGGCGCCACCACCTCGGCGACCACGGCGAGCACCACCAGCGGCAGGAACGCGCCGACGGTGCCCACCACGTCGAGCAGCTCGGCCCGCGGCAGCGCCCCGCCGCGACCCGGGCACGGACGCTGCCGCCACGCCCGACCGGCGGCCACCACCGCCACCAGCGCGATCAGCACCGAGCCGCGCGACACGGACACCACGGTCAGCGCGACCTCCGCCGCGCCCGGGGTACGCCGGTCGGCGAACCAGCCGGCGATCGCGTCGTCGACCACCGCCAGCCCGCTCCACCGCATCGCCGCCCCGAGCAGCCAGGCGATGGCCACGCCGGCCACGAACAGCAGCACCAGCCCCGCGGCCAGGTTGATCAGCAGCGTCCAGCCGGGGCCGACGCGCATCGCCAGCAGGAAGAACAGCACCCCGTACCGGGCGGCGAGCCAGCGCAGCGGCGGCAGCGCCGCCGCCCGGGCCAGCAGCGCCCGTGCCGGATCCGGGTGGCGGCCCAGCCAGCGGCCCACCAGCACCACGGCGAGCACCCCGCCGAGCAGCACCAGCACCGCGCCGGTGGCCCGGCCCAGCAGCCGCGACACCGTCTCGTACGACTCCCCGGCCAGGTTGCCCGCCAGCACCGACCCGCCCACCCAGGTCACCACGCCGGCGAGATTCCACGGCGCGAACCGGCGGTACGGCATGCCGGCCGCCCCCGCCAGGCGGGGCGCGAGGGTGCGGGCGAACGCCACCCAGCGGGCGGTGAGGACCCCCCGCCCGCCGAGCCGCTCCAGCAGCACGTCGGCGCGCCGCCACCGGTGCGGGCCCACCCGCGCCCCGAAGCCGGACGCGCGCAGCCGGGGACCGTAGCGGCGGCCCGCGCGGAACGCCAACGTGTCCCCGGTCACGGCTGCGACAATCATCACCAGCAGGGCGGGGCCGAGCCGCAGCGCGCCGGTGTACGTGAGGAAGCCGACCAGCAGCAGCGTCGCCTCGCCCGGCACCAGCAGCCCGACGATCACCGCCGTCTCGCCGGCCACGATCGCCGCGGCGACCAGGTAGACCAGCAGGGGCGGCAGGCCCTGCACCGAGTTCAGCAGATCGTGCACGACGGCCCCCGGCTCACGCGGCCAGCATGACAGCCGGGCCGCCGGCACCGACAGCCACGCACCCACCGGATCCGGCCGGCGGCCGGGGGGCGACCCCGACGCGGCGCCTGATCCGCGCAGGCGGGAGGATGGAGCCCATGCAGCTTCGCACCGACCTCCGCAACGTCGCCATCATCGCTCACGTCGACCACGGCAAGACCACCCTGGTCGACGCCATGTTGCGGCAGGCCGGCGCCTACGGCGCCCGCGGCGAGACGACCGAGCGGGTGATGGACTCGATGGACCTCGAAAGGGAGAAGGGCATCACCATCCTGGCCAAGAACACCGGCGTGCGCTACCTGCCGGCGGACGGGTCGGAGCCGGTCACCATCAACATCATCGACACCCCGGGCCACGCCGACTTCGGCGGCGAGGTCGAGCGCGGCCTCACCATGGTCGACGGCGTGGTGCTGCTGGTCGACGCCAGCGAGGGCCCGCTGCCGCAGACCCGCTTCGTGCTGCGCAAGGCGCTGCGCGCCCGGATGCCGATCATCCTGGTGATCAACAAGGTGGACCGCCCCGACGCCCGGATCAAGGAGGTCGTGGACGACACCTACGAGCTCTTCCTCGACCTGGACGCCGACGAGGAGCAGATCGACTTCCCGATCGTCTACGCCTGCGCCCGCGACGGCATCGCCTCGCTCACCCAGCCCGCCGACGGCTCCGTCCCACAGGACAGCACGAGCCTGGAGCCGCTGTTCCGCGCCCTGCTCGACACCATCCCGCCGCCCGCCTACGAGCAGGACGCGCCGCTGCAGGCCCACGTCACCAACCTCGACGCGTCGCCGTTCCTCGGCCGGCTGGCGCTGTGCCGGGTCCGGCAGGGCACCATCGCCAAGGGCCAGACCGTCGCCTGGTGCCGCACCGACGGCAGCACCCAGCGGGTCCGCATCTCCGAGCTGCTGATGACCGAGGGCCTGGAGCGCAAGCCCGCCGACTCGGCCGGCCCCGGTGACATCATCGCCGTCGCCGGCATCCCCGAGATCATGATCGGCGAGACGCTGGCCGACGCCGAGAACCCGATCCCGCTGCCGCTGATCACCGTCGACGAGCCGGCGATCTCGATGACCATCGGCACCAACACCTCGCCGCTGGTCGGCCGCGTCAAGGGTGCCAAGGTCACCGCCCGGATGGTCAAGGACCGCCTCGACAAGGAGCTGGTCGGCAACGTCTCGCTGCGGGTCCTGCCCACCGAGCGCCCCGACGCCTGGGAGGTGCAGGGGCGCGGCGAGCTGGCCCTGGCCATCCTCGTCGAGCAGATGCGCCGCGAGTCCTACGAGCTGACCGTCGGCAAGCCGCAGGTCGTCACCCGGAAGATCGACGGCAAGATCTGCGAGCCGGTCGAGCGGCTGACCATCGACGCCCCCGACGAGTACCTGGGCGCGATCACCCAGCTCCTGGCCACCCGCAAGGGCCGGATGGAGCAGCTGGTCAACCACGGCACCGGCTGGATCCGGATGGAGTGGCTGGTCCCGGCGCGCGGCCTGATCGGCTTCCGCACCGAGTTCCTCACCGACACCCGGGGCACCGGCATCCTGCACCACGTCTTCGAGTCCTACGAGCCGTGGTTCGGCGAGCTGCGTACCCGCAACAACGGCTCGCTGGTCGCCGACCGGGCCGGCGCGGTCACCTCCTTCGCGATGATCAACCTCCAGGAGCGCGGTCAGCTCTTCGTCGAGCCCACCACCGAGGTGTACGAGGGCATGATCGTCGGGGAGAACTCCCGCTCCGACGACATGGACGTCAACATCACCAAGGAGAAGAAGCTCACCAACATGCGAGCCTCGACCTCCGACGAGACCGAGAAGCTGATCCCGCCGCGCAAGCTGTCGCTGGAGCAGGCCCTGGAGTTCTGCCGCGAGGACGAGTGCGTCGAGGTCACCCCCGCCGCCGTCCGCATCCGCAAGGTCGTGCTCGACCAGACCCAGCGCGCCCGCGCCACGGCCCGCCGCAAGCACGCCGGCTGACCCCTGCCGCCGGCCCCCGGACGACCGGGGGCCGGATCGGCTACCGTCACCCGCATGATCTGGGACGAGCTCGACGCCCGCCTGGACGCACTGCCGGGCACCGTCTCGGCGTACGCGGGCCGGGTCGACGCCCCGGCGAGCTGGACCCGGCACCCCGACGCCACCCACTACGCGGCCAGCACCATGAAGGTCGCCGTGCTGCTGGCCCTGCACCGGGCCGCCGAGGCCGGCACGCTCGACCTCGACGCCCCCGTCGACGTGCGCAACGAGTTCGACTCCGCCCTGCCCGACGCCCCCCGGTTCGCCTGCGCCCGGCACTACGACAACGACGAGGCCGTCTGGGAGCGGGAGGGCGGCCACGCGCCCCTGCGTTGGCTGGCCGAGCGGATGATCGTGCGCTCCAGCAACCTGGCCACCAACCTCTGTCTGCGCCACGTCGGTCTGCCCGCCGTCGCCGACGCGTGGGCGGCCGCCGGCGCCCGGCACAGCGTCACCGGGCGCGGCATCGAGGACTTCGCCGCCCGCGAGGCCGGCATCACCAACCTGGTCACCGCGGCCGACCTGGCCGCCCTGCTCGGCGGGCTGACCGCCGGCGCGACCCGCCCCGGCCCCCTCGCCTCCCCCGCCGGCTGCGCCGCCATGCTCGACGTCCTGTTCGCGCAGGAGTTCCGCGAGGACCTCGCCGCCGGCCTGCCCGACGGCGTCCGCATCGCCCACAAGAACGGCTGGGTACGCGGCGTGCGCCACGGCGCCGGCGTGGTCCACCCGGCCGACGCCCCGCCGTACGTGCTGGTCGTCTGCACCACCGGCGACCCGGCCGGCGGCGGCGCGGCGGACGGGGACGCCTGCCGGCTCCTCGCCGACATCTCCGCCCGGGTCTGGGCGGCCCGCCACGACCTGCGCCCGGCCGCAGCGGCCTGAGGGCCTCGGCTCGGCCCGGTGCCGAGCCGGGCCGGTGGCCGGGCGCGGCACCGAGCCGAGGGCCGGGCACGGCGTCGGCAGGTAACTCTGGGAAATGCCGCGGCACGTCGAGACGACCTGCCGCACGCCCTTTGCTCTGCACCCACGGACGCAGCAGTCACGCAGCGCATCGGACCGCCGCTCCCGCCCGCCGCCTCCACGCCAGGCTTTCCCCAGCTCAACGATGTGTTGCGTCGATGGGTGCAGAGCAAAGGGAGCGCATAAGGTCTGTTCGGGTCGCAGGGAACTGACGCAGAGTAAAGATTGGCCGCAATCGGTCTCGCCTCCCGCAGTCGTCACCGCACGTAACCAGCGAACGGCGGGCCGGGCAACAGCGGCCGGCCGGGCACCCCGCAGCGACGGGGCTCAGTCCAGCAGGTTGTCCCGCAGCGCCGCCAGGTGCGCCCGCGTCAGCCCCAGCCCGTCGCGCAGGTACGCGTCGAACGAGCCGTGCACCCGCCGGACCTCCGCGTACGCGGCGTCCAGGTATTCCTCGCGCACCTCCATCAGCGGCCGGATCGCCGCCTCCGCCAGATCCGGCTGCCGGGCCCGCATCGCGGCCAGGACGACCTCCTTGAGGCTCTCCGTCTGCGCGTTGGTCCGCAGGTAGTCCGCCCGGATCGCCGCCTCGTCCACCCCCAGCGCGGTGAGCAGCACGACCGACAGCCAGCCCGTGCGGTCCTTGCCGGCCGAGCAGTGGAACAGCAGCGGCAGGTTGCCCGCGTCGGCGGCCAGCCGGGCCGCCCCGCCGAAGCCCGCGCGGGCCGCCTCGCCCGTGACGAACCAGCGGTAGATCTCCGCCATCGCCGCCGGGCTGCCCTGCAGGGCCAGCGCCGTCTCCGCGCGCAGGTCGTGCCCGAGCAGCACCTCCGACACGGCCGTGAAGACCGGGTGCGCCGGGTCGTACACCGGCAGGCGCACCACCCGGGGCTCGCCGGGCAGCCGGTTCGGCGGCGCCGCCGCGATCTCCGAATCGTCGCGCAGGTCCACCACGCAGGCCGGGGCGATCTTGCCCAGCACCGGCAGGTCCTCGTCGGTCAACCGGCCCAGCGCCGGGGTCCGGACCAGCCGGCCGGCCCGCACCCGGCGGCCGTCGAGCCCCACCATGCCACCGAGGTCGCGCGCGTTCGGCGCCCCCACCAGCTCCCAGTCCCGCCCGCCCATTCGGCCTCCCCTGTCGTCGCCGGGTCACCTATAGGGTGCCGCACATGACGATCACCGCGGTACGCACCCATCGGCTTTCCGCGCCCCTGCACACCCCGTTCGTCACCGCGCTGCGCCGCACCACCACCACCGACACGCTGATCGTGGAACTCGTCGACGACGACGGGCGCTCCGGCTTCGGCGAGGCCCCGCAGGTGTGGCAGGTGACCGGGGCGTCGCTGGCCGGGGCCGAGGCGTGCGTGCGGGAGATGCTGGCACCGGGGCTGGTCGGCCGGGACGCCGACGACCTCGTGGCCCGGTGCGCCGAGGTGCGCCGGGCGGTGGCCGGCAACGAGGCCGCCAAGGCGGCGGTGGACACCGCCCTGCACGACCTGGCCGCGCGCCGGCTCGGCGTACCCCTGGTGCGGTTGCTCGGCGGCACGGCCCTACGCGTGCCGACGGACGTCACCCTCGCCGCGGGCGACGCCACCGACCTGGCCGCCGCCGCACGGCAGCGGCGCGGCGAGGGGTTCTCCGTGCTCAAGCTGAAGGTCGGCACCGACGCGGCCGGCGACCTGGAGCGGGTCCGGGCGGTCCGGGCGGCCGTCGGCCCCGACGTGCGCATCCGGCTCGACGCCAACCAGGGCTGGACCCCCCGCGAGGCGGTCCGGGTGATCCGCGGCATCGAGGACGCCGGCCTCGGCGTCGAGCTGGTGGAGCAGCCGGTGTCCCGCTGGGACCTCGACGGGCTGGCCTGGGTCAGCGACCGGGTGGGCGTGCCGGTCCTCGCCGACGAGTCGGTGTTCGGCGTGCGTGACCTGGTCGAGGTGATCCGCCGCCGGGCCGCCGACATGGTCAACGTCAAGCTGGCCAAGTGCGGCGGCCTGCACGCCGCCCGCACGCTGCTGGACCTCGCCGCCGAGCACGGCGTCGGCACGGTCGTCGGCTCGATGATGGAGAGCCAGGTCGGGCTCGGCGCCGCGGCCAGCCTGGTCGCCGCCCACGGGACCAGCGCCGTCTCCGACCTCGACGCCGCCTGGTGGCTGGCCTGGTCGCCGGTGCGGGGCGGCATCCGGTACGACGGGGCGACCGTCGTGCTGCCGGACGCGCCCGGCCTCGGCATCGACTCCGTTACTGAAGCAAAGATTCAGCCGACCGATTGATAGGTGGCGCTTTCTTTCATAGGGTCGCGACAGGGACACCGCGAACTGGGGGGTGGACGTGAAGCTGCAACCGGGCCGCGAGGCCGTCGTCCGGGTCGCGGTCGCGACCCTCTGGTCCCGCCCCGAGGCGGTACGCCCCGTCGACCGTCCCGCCCTCGACGCGCCCGCCGACGTCGCCGCCTGGATCTCCGGCATGGACGCCGACCAGCAGGTCGGCGAGTGCGTGTTGAGTCAGCTGCTGCTCGGCGAGCGGGTGCTGGTCACCGCCCTGCGCCCGGACGGCTGGGCGCACGTCGTGGCCGTCGAGCAACCGGCGGCCCGGCTCGACCCGCGCGGCTACCCCGGCTGGCTGCCGGCGGCCCAGCTCACCCCGCGGCCGGCCCACGCCGCGCCCGCCCCGGACGACGCCGCCCCGGCCCCGGCCGACAACCAGGGGGCCCCGGTCGGTCCCTGGGTCGTCGACGCGACCGTCACCGCCCTGCACGCCGCCCCGGCCGGCGAGCCGGTCGTCGCCGGGGTCATCCTCGGCACCCGACTGACCCTGGCCGGCCCCCCGGTGGACGGCTGGCGGCCGGTGCACGCCCCCGGCCAGGACCGGCCGCTCTGGCTGCCCGACGCGCACCTCGTGCCGCCGCCCACCGCACCCCCGTCCCCGGCGGACGTGCTGACCGTCGCCGCCCGGCTGCGCGACGTGGCCTACGTGTGGGGCGGGGTGTCGGCGTACGGGATCGACTGCTCCGGCCTGGTGCACCTGGCCTGGCGGCGGTTCGGCGTGGTGCTGCCCCGCGACGCCGCCGACCAGGCCGGCGCGACCACCCCGCTGCCCCTGGGCACGGAACGCGTCGGCGACCTCTACTTCTTCGCCCGGCCGGGCCGACAGATCCACCACATCGGCTTCGTCAGCGCCGCCCCGGACGGCGACGCCGACCGGCGCATCCTGCACGCCTGCTACCGGCACCGTCGGGTCCTGGAGGAGGCGATGCCGGCCGACCGGACCGCCACCCTGGTCGGCGCGCACCGGGTCTGAGCCGCCCGACACGCCGAAGGGGCGCTCCCGGTGCCGGAAGCGCCCCCGTTGCCGCGATCGGCTCAGCCGCGCGCCGACGCCAACTCTCGCCGCCGGTCCCGGGCCGACTTGATCAGGCTGGCCACGGTCGCCACCGAGAGGGTGCCGAGGATGACCGTCAGGGACAGCCAGATCGGGATGTGCGGGGCCCAGGCCACCGGGTCGCCGCCGTTGACGAACGGCAGGTTGTTGTCGGCCAGTGCCTCCAGCACCAGCTTGACGCCGATGAAGCCGAGCACCACCGCCAGGCCGTAGCTGAGGTAGATCAGCCGGTCCAGCAGCCCGCCGAGCAGGAAGTAGAGCTGGCGCAGGCCCATCAGCGCGAAGACGTTCGCAGTGAAGACCAGGTACGGCTCCTGGGTGATACCGAAGATCGCCGGGATCGAGTCCAGCGCGAAGATCAGGTCGGTGGTGCCGATGGCGATCATGACGATCAGCATCGGGGTGAACAGCCGGCGGCCGGCCTCGTGCGTGGTCATCTTCGCGCCGTCGTAGTCCCTGGAGATCGGCAGCGCCTTGCGGCTCCACCGGATCAGCAGGTTCTCGCTGAACTCGTCCTCGTCCGGCTCGCCCTGACGGGCCAGGTTGACCGCCGTGTAGATGAGGAACGCGCCGAAGATGTAGAAGACCCAGGAGAACTGGGTGATCAGGGCCGCACCGGCGGCGATGAACCCGCCGCGCATGAGCAGCGCCAGCACGATGCCGATGAGCAGCACCTTCTGCTGGTACTGCCGGGGCACCCCGAAGCGGGCCATGATGATCACGAAGACGAACAGGTTGTCCACCGAGAGGCTGTACTCGGTGAGCCAGCCGGTGTAGAACTCACCGGCCACCCCGGGGCCGGAGAAGACCCACAACCCGGCGCCGAAGAGCAGGGCCAGCCCGACGTAGAAGCCGACCCACAGGCTCGACTCGCGGACGCTCGGCTCGTGTGGTCGTCGGCCGATGATCAGCAGGTCGACGACGAGAACCGCTGTCAGTGCGACGAGGGTCCCCGCCCACACCAATCCGGACACGTTCAATCCCATCCTCCGGCAGACACACGGCGTCGGGCACACCGTACGCCCGCCGGGGCGGGTGGGTGTGGCGACGCGGACACTGGTGGCTGTCGGAGGTCTCTTCCGTCGCCGACCCGCGGGCGGGCCGACAACCTACGGAGCCGGGTCGCGCCGCCGGGGGCGGTCGACCGTGCTGACGACTCCGTCGCGGGGGAATACTCCCCTCCTTCGCGACCCATTGTTCACCATCGCGAGGCCGGAGCGCATCTCCTGCTTTCACCCGGGGGGCTCTCAGCGGGCTTCCAGTGACGGATCTCTCCGCGCGTCCGGCTTCCTAGGAGACCATCCCGTGTCGTGCCGGCGCTGATCTCCACGCCGGCGGTGGACACGGCCACCCCGGCGGCCCGGCCTCAGCCGGCACCGTGCGAGGCTCTGGGCATGGTGCTTGAGGTTGCGCTCATCGACGTGACGCCCGGACACGAGGACGACTTCGCCGCCGCGTACGCGCGGGGGCACGAGATCCTGGCCGGCACGCCCGGCTGCCGCTCCGTGCGGATGACCCGGGGCGTCGAGTCGCCGACGCGGTTCGTGCTGCTGGTCGAGTGGGATTCCGTCGCCGCCCACGAGGAGAACTTCCGCGAGACCGAGCGGTTCCAGCAGTGGCGGGCGCTGATCGGCCCGCACTTCGCCGGCCCGCCGCTGGTCGAGCACTTCGTCGACGTCCCGGCCTGAGCCGGCGCCCCTGAACCGGCACGTCCGAGCCGGCGTCGCCGCCTCGGTCGACGCCCCGGCCCCGGCCGGTCCCCGCCCCGTCGCGCCGAGAGTGTCGTACCCCCCGGCTACGGTGCGCTCGCGCGCGCGGCCACCGGTCCCGGCGGGCTCGGGGTTGCCGGGCCCGGTGGCCGCGCGGCGATAATCGCTGGCGGTCCTCACCTCTGCGGGCTTGGCTTGTCAGCCATGACGGAACGCATCGCTCTCGTGACCGGCGTCAGCCGGCACCCCGGCATCGGCGCCGCGGTCGCCCGCGCCCTGGCCTCGGCAGGCCACCGGCTGCTGTTGACCGGCCTGCCCGACTACGACGACACGCAGCCCTACGGCGGCGACCCCGAGGGCGTGCCGGCGCTGCTCGCCGAGCTGGGCGACCGCGCGGCCCACGTCCGGGCCGACCTGCTCGACCCGTCCGCACCGGCCGCCCTCGTCGGCGAGGCCGTCCACCGGTTCGGCCGCCTCGACACGGTGGTGGCGGCGCACACGTACTCGACGCAGACCCCGCTGGGCGGCCTCGACGCCACCGAGATCGACCGGCACCTGCTGGTCAACGTCCGGGCCACCCTGCTGCTGGCGGAGGCGTTCGCCGCCGGGTTCGCCGCCGGTAGCGACACCGACGGCGGCCGGCTGGTGCTCTTCTCCAGCGGGCAGCGGCTGGGCCCGATGCCCACCGAGCTCGCGTACGCGGCGAGCAAGGCGGCCCTGGAGAACCTGACCGTCCAGCTCAGCCCGCTGCTCATGCCGAAGGGCATCACGGTCAACTGCGTCAACCCCGGCCCCACCGACACCGGGTACGCCGAGCCCGGCGCCCATGCCCTCGTGGCGCGGCTCTTCCCCGGCGGCCGCTGGGGGACCCCCGAGGACGCCGCCCGGCTCGTCCGCTTCCTGTGCTCCGCCGACGCCCGGTGGATCACCGGTCAGGTCATCGACTCCGAGGGCGGCTTCAACCGGTACCGGTGACCCCGCCCGCCGCCGGTGCGGGCACCGGCCGGCGCGGTGCGGCGGGTCGGCCCCGGGGGCGAGGTCAGTCCTGCGGCAGGCGGGGACGGGGCAACACGGCACCCTCCGGCCGGGCCCCCACCGACGGCTGACCGCCGAGGTCGGCCGCAGCCGGCAACGACGGGTCGTCGGCGAGCCGGGCCAGCAACGCCGCCGTCTCCGTCGCCGGGAGCGCGGCGTCGAGCAGCCGGTCGATCACCGCGTCGTACCAGCCGAGGTCCGACGGGGAGACGAGCCGCACGTCGGTGGTCAGGGCTTCCAGCATCACCGTGCGCGGGTCGGCCGGGTCGGGGAACGAGTATCGGGTGAACGGGGTCAGCGGGTGCGCGCCGCCGGCCGTCACGCCGGGCGGGACCACCCGGATCGTCACGTTCGGCCGGCCCGCCAGGGTGACCAGGTGGCGCAGCTGCTCACGCCAGATGCCGTCGGGCACGCCGCCCGGATCACAGGCCGCAAGCTCCAGCAGCGCCGTGTAGCGGGGTGGCTCCGCCCGGTGCAGCACCTCCTGCCGGACCAGCCGGGCCCGCACGTCGGCCTCCACGTCCACGTCGGGATGCAGCAGCCGGGCGACCCCGAGCCGCAGCCGCGCGTACGCCGGGGTCTGCAACAGCCCGGGCACCACGGCGGGCTGGTATTCCACCACGGTGGCGGCCCCGGCCTCCAGCTCGGCGTAGGCGCGTTGCCGCTCCCCCATCCCGCCGAGCGTCTTCCACCAGCCGCGGCCCGTCGCCGCGTCCCGGGCGATGACGATCAGCGCGTCACGCTCGTCCGGCGCGACCCGGTAGACGTCCAGCAGGTCGAGCACGTCGGCGAGATCCGGCCGGCTCTGCCCCAGCTCGATGCGGGACAGCTTGGAGGTGGACGCCCAACCCAGCCGGTCACAGACCTGCTCCAGCGTCAGCTCCTCCCGCCTGCGCAGCTGGCGCAACTCGGCTCCGAGTCGCGCCCGTCGAATCACCGGACTCGTTGGCAACGGCATCCCCGCCTCCCCAGGACGGAGAGTACGCAGATCGATCACTCGCTGCAATACCTCGCTTGCTTACGGCAACGGAATCCGAGGCCCCGGAAGGGCCCGACGGTCACTTCACGCCGGCCGCGTCCATCCCCCGCAACTCCTTCTTGAGGTCGGCGACCTCGTCGCGGATCCGGGCGGCCAGCTCGAACTGCAACTCCCGCGCGGCGGCCAGCATCTGGTCGTTGAGCTCCTGGATGAGCTGGGCCAGATCGGCCCGCGCCATCCCCTCCCGCGACGGACCGGCCGCGCCGGCCCGGCTGCGGCTGCGGGTCTCCTTGACCGGTGCCTTGCCCCGCGACAGCTGCCGCGCCGCGCCACCGACCCGGGAACTCTCGGTGTCCTCCGCCTCCCGGTAGATGTCGTCGAGAATGTCGTGGATCTTCTTGCGCAGCGGCTCGGGGCTGATCCCGTGCGCCTCGTTGTGGGCCACCTGCTTGGCCCGGCGCCGGTTGGTCTCGTCGATCGCCTCCGCCATCGACGGGGTGATCTTGTCGGCATACATGTGCACCTGACCGGAGACGTTGCGGGCCGCCCGGCCGATGGTCTGGATCAGCGACCGGCCGCTGCGCAGGAAGCCCTCCTTGTCGGCGTCCAGGATCGCCACGAGGGACACCTCGGGCAGGTCCAGACCCTCGCGGAGCAGGTTGATGCCCACCAGCACGTCGTACTCGCCCTTGCGCAGCTCGCGCAGCAGCTCGACCCGGCGCAGCGTGTCGACCTCGGAGTGCAGATACCGCACCCGGATGCCGTTCTCCAGCAGGTAGTCGGAGAGGTCCTCGGCCATCTTCTTGGTCAGCGTGGTGACCAGGACCCGCTCGTCGCGCTCGGTGCGCAGCTTGATCTCGTGCATCAGGTCGTCGATCTGCCCCTTGGTGGGCTTCACCACCACCTCGGGGTCGATCAGGCCCGTGGGGCGGATCACCTGCTCGACGAACTCGCCCTGGGCCTGCTCCAGCTCCCAGGAGCCGGGGGTGGCGGAGAGGAAGACCAGCTGGCCCACCCGCTCCAGGAACTCGTCGAACCGCAGCGGCCGGTTGTCGGCGGCGCTGGGCAGCCGGAAGCCGTGGTCGATGAGCATCCGCTTGCGGGAGGCGTCGCCCTCGTACATGCCGCCGATCTGCGGGATCGTCACGTGCGACTCGTCGATGACGGTGAGGAAGTCGTCGGGGAAGTAGTCGAGCAGGCAGTGCGGCGGGCTGCCGGGCAGCCGGCCGTCGATGTGCATCGAGTAGTTCTCGATGCCGGAGCAGAACCCGACCTGCCGCATCATCTCCAGGTCGTAGGTGGTGCGCATCCGCAGCCGCTGGGCCTCCAGCAGCTTGCCCTGCCGCTCCAGCTCGGCGAGGCGCTCGGCCAGCTCCGCCTCGATGTCGCGGGTGGCCCGCTCCATCCGCTCCGGCCCGGCGGCGTAGTGGGTGGCCGGGAAGATCATCAGGCTGTCGACCTCGCGGACCACGTCGCCGGTGAGCGGGTTGAGGTAGTAGAGCTTCTCCACCTCGTCGCCGAACAGCTCCACCCGCACGGCGAGCTCCTCGTACGCCGGGATGATCTCCAGCGTGTCGCCGCGGACCCGGAACGTGCCCCGCTGGAACGCCATGTCGTTGCGGGTGTACTGGATGTCGACGAGGCGGCGCAGCAACTGGTCGCGGTCGAGCTCCTGCCCGACGGCGACCCGGACGGCGCGGTCGAGGTATTCCTCCGGGGTGCCCAGACCGTAGATCGCCGAGACGGTGGCCACCACCACCACGTCCCGGCGGGTCAGCAGCGACATGGTCGCCGAGTGCCGCAGCCGCTCGACCTCCTCGTTGATCGAGGAGTCCTTCTCGATGTAGGTGTCGGTCTGCGGGATGTAGGCCTCGGGCTGGTAGTAGTCGTAGTAGGAGACGAAGTATTCCACCGCGTTGTGCGGCAGCAGCTCGCCGAACTCCTTCGCCAGCTGCGCGCAGAGCGTCTTGTTGGGCGCCAGCACCAGGGTGGGCCGCTGCAACCGCTCGACGAGCCAGGCCGTGGTGGCGCTCTTGCCCGTGCCGGTCGCACCGAGCAGCACGGTGTTGCGGTCGCCGCGCCGCACCCGGCGCTCCAGGTCGTCGATGGCGGCCGGCTGGTCGCCGGCCGGCTGGAACTCGCTGACGACCTGGAAACGGCCGTCGAGCCGGGGAATGTCGAGCGCCATGACCCCACCGTACGCCCGGGGTCCGACAAGGCGGGACGACTACCGTCGGTCCGTGATCGGCTTCGATATTCGCATTGTGTGGCGGATTTCACCGCGCTAGGGTATGGCCGTAGGCCGCTCGCGGCGGCCGTCCGGGCCGGCGGCTCGGCCCTCGACGGTCGACACGCCCCCGGCACAGGGGTCGCAGCACCCGGACATCACCGGCGTGCGCACCCGACGTGGTCGCGCACAGGCGCAGACCGGCCGCCGCGAGCGCCCCCAGCCGCCCGAGGCGCGCGTCACCTGTCCCGCACGCCACACGTTCATCCTCGCGTGGAGAACTCCCCCGGGCCGACACCCCGCCCCGCCCGGCCGATCCGGCCGACGCACCCGCTTGCCGAGGGCCCGGCCCGGCCCACGGCGACGCTCCCCCTCGTGGTCGCCCCCGCCCGTGGTCGGCGCGGCGACCGGGGGCCCGCAGCGCACCGCGCCCGGCCGGGCGGCGGACGCGGCGGCGCGGGCCGGGACGGAGGCGGCAGCGGGGGCGGGCGCCGGCGCGCCGCCGTGGTCGCGCTGGGCGTGGTCGCCGCCGCTGCGGCGGCGGGCCTGGTCGTCGGACTGCTCACCTGGGTGCCGGCGGCACCGGAGCCGTCCCGGCCGCTGACGCCGGCGGAGGCGGAGCGCCTCGCGGCCGTGCGGGTCACCAACCACCGGGACGTACGCTCCGGCGTGCGCCTGACCCTCGGCGAGGCCGGCGCCCGCACCGACGTCGTGGGCTGGGTCGACTGGTCCCGCCCGCTGGCCTACCTGGACGTGGGCGGGCCCGGCGCCGGCCCGGACCGGGGGCTCCTCCAGGCGACCCCCGAGCTGCTGCTGACCCGGCCCGACCCGACCGCGGTGCCCGCCCCTGCGTATCCGCCGCTGGTGCCGCCGACCGACGGCTGGCGGGTGGGCGACGCGGCCGCCGCCCGGTCCCTGCGTCCCGCGGTCGCCCTGCTCTTCGCGCTCGCCGCGCCCCGACCCGAGCGGGCCGGGCACTTCCCGGCCGACGACGCCCGGTGGCTGGCCCCGGCCGAGGCCGGCGGGCTGCCGGTGGACGTGTTCCGGTCCCGCCTGCCCGGCGACGCCGTCGGCAGAGCGCTTCCGGCCCCTGCGAGGCCGAGCGGCGGGGCCCGCCCCGGCGGCACGGCGAGCCGGAGCACCCCGACCGGCCGGCCCGCCGCGGCAGGCCCGGAAGATCCCGCCGGGCCGCCCGGGTCGACGCCGCGCGAACCGGGGCCGCGCAGGTCGACGCCGGAGGGGGCGGCACCGGGTGCGCCGGCGGCGCCGAGGCCGGCCAGGTCGGGGGCGAGCGCGTCGGCCCCGGGCACGGCGGCGCCGGCCGGCACCTGGTCCGCGCCCACGATCAGCCTGCCGACCGCGGTCCCGCCAGCCGGGCCGCTGCTCGACGGGGCCGCCCGCTGGTGGGTCGACCGGGACGCCCGGCTGCACCGGCTGGAGGGACGCCTGCGGGACGGCGCACCGGTGACGCTGGAGTTGCAGCGGGCCAACCGGCCGGTGCTGTGGCCGGTGGCCGCGCTCGGTGGCCGCGCGGGGCTGCCCCGGGCGCTCACCGGCCCCGAGGAGGACCGGCTGGCCCGGTTGGCGACCCGGATGCGGGCCCAGGGCGGTGCCGCCGCCACGCTCACCGCGCCCGTCGCCCCGGGCCGGGCCGTGGCCGGCACCGGCTGGCTCAGCTGGACGGCGCAGGCGGCGTACCTGTCGGTCGGCGGCACCGGCGCGTGGCCCGGCCGGACGCTACGCCGCTACGACGCCGCCGGGGTCTGGTCGGCCCCGGCGACCGGCGACCCGGCCGCCCCGCCGCCGCTGCCACCGCCGCGCACCGGGTATGCCTGGCACCACCGCCCACCCGACGCGGACGACGTCGACCTGCTGCTGGCCGCCGCGCTGCGCGTCGGCGCGGCGACGGAGCCGACCGCCCGCCCGGCGACCCGGATCCGCGGGGACCGCCTCGCCGACCGGGCGGTCGACGTGATCGAGGTGGACGCGGAGCGCGGCACGCTGCGCTGCTGGATCGACCGGTCCGGGCTGCTGCGCCGGCTGGAGCTGCGCACCAGGCTCGGCACGTACGCCCAGCTCGACCTGGCGCCGGGCCCGGTGCCGGCGCTGCCGCCGGTGGCCACGCCGTCGGCGAAACCGCGCGCCCCGCGCTGACGCCGCCGGACCGGCCAGGCCGGGCGGAGCGGCGACGCCGGCAGCCGGCTCAGGGCCGCCAGCCGGTGCGGGCGGCCCACTCCTCGGCGCGGCGGTGCTCCTCGTCGAACCACGGATCCCGGGCCGTGGTGTTGGGGGAGCCGCCGTCCGGCGCGCTGGCCGCCAGGTCACCCTTGAGCGTCAGGTACGCGGCCCGCCGGTCAGGGTCGGCGCGCAGGTGGTCGCGCATCAGCAGCGCGTACCGCCAGCCGGGCGAGCCCTCCGGCCGCAGGTGCAGGCGCACCGGGCGGCCGGGGTCGGCGCTGCCGTGCAGCCGCTTCTCCCACCGGTCGCCGCCCGCCGGGCGGGGGCTGTCCCACCACTGGCCGCGCATGCGCGGGAAGCCGGCCGCGGCGAGGCGCTCGGCGAGGACGCCGTCCGCCTCCGCGAGGCTCGGCACGGTCACCTGGATGTCGATGACGTCCCGGGCGGCGATGCCGGCGACGGCCGTCGAGCCGACGTGGTCGAGCCGCGGATCGGCCGGGGCGAGCACGTGCCGCAGCCGGGCGGCCAGCCGGGCGTACTGCTGGGGCCAGGTCGGATCGGGGCCGGTCAGGGCGGTCCCGTCGGGTTCGGCCACCCGGCGGAGCCGGACGTTCTCCTCGTAGGGCAGCAGCCGGTCCCGCCACAGCCCGTCCACCTCGGCGTGCAGCTCGTCGAGGGTGCCGTCGTTGTGCAGCACCACGTCCGCGACCGCATCCCGGCGGGCGTCGTCGGCCTGCGCGGCGATCCGCCGCTCGGCCTCCGCCCGGCTCATCCCCCGGTCCCGCGCCAACCGGCCCAACCGGACGGCGACCTCCGTCTGCACCACGACCACCAGGTGGTACGTCGGAGCGAGCCCGACCTCGACCAGGAGCGGCACGTCGTTGACCACGACGGCGTCGGGTGCCGCCGCGGCGGCCAGCTCGGCGGTCCGCGCGCGGACCCGGGGGTGGGTGATCGCCTCCAGCCGGCGGCGGGCCGCCTGGTCGGCGAAGACCAGCCCACCCAACGCGGCCCGGTCCAGGGCCCCGTCGGGGCCGACGACGCGGTCGCCGAAGGCGGCAACGATCTCCCTGAGCCCCTCGCTGCCCGGGGCGACCACCTCGCGGGCGATCCGGTCGGAGTCGATCACCACCGCGCCGAGCGCGGCCAGCCTCGCCGCGACGGCGCTCTTGCCGGAGCCGATCCCGCCGGTCAGTCCCACCATCAGCACCGCAACAGTCAACCGGATCGGCACCCGCACCGCCAAACCGGCCGGCGACGGACCAACGGGGCCGACTCCCGCCCCGCTCGGACCCTGGACCGCCCGCCCGGGCGCTAAGCCGGTCGGTCGGACCCTGGACCGCCCGCCCGGACGCTGGGCCGGCCGGGCGGACCCTGGACCGAGCGGGCATTGGCGCGCTCGGACGCTGGCCGGCCATCGCCGCCTCCGAACAGCGCCGCCTCTGGTCGGCGTCGCTTCTCGTCAGCTTCTCTTCTGGTCGGCGTCAGCACTCGATCGTGGATCGAGTGGGCTCCGGCCGGGAACGAGGCCACTCGATCCATGATCGAGCACGATCTTGCCGGGCGGCAGGGCTGGGCTGGGTGGCAGGGTGGCAGAGGGCGCGGGCGGCCAAGAGCCGGCCAGCCAGACAAGGCGGGCAGGCGGGCGGGTAGGCGGAAGGCGGAGAGGGGAGGGCGCGAAGGGCGGAGGGTCGCGCGGCGAAGGGAGGGCGGAAGACGGGGCGCGGGAAGTGCGGACCGGAACGACGACGGGCCCCGCCCCGGCGGCCCGGTGGAAACCGGATCGCGGGGACAGGGCCCGTCGTCGTCAGCGGCGGCTCCGGCTCGGATGCGTCGTCGCACGCACCCGGCGGGGAGTCGTCACGGGGTCACTTGCCGCCGGCGAGCTTCTCCCGCAGCGCGGCGAGCGCCTCGTCGGTGGCCAGGGTGCCGGCCGGCTCCTCGGCCTGCCGGCTCGGGGCCGTGCTGGTCGAGGTGGTGGTGCCGCCGGTCGACACGGCCGGAGCCGGGTTGGCAGCGGCCTCGGCGTCGGCGGCCCGGGAGGTCTGCACCTGCTTGGTGTGGGCCTCCCAGCGCTGACGGGCCTCGGCGTACTGGTTCTCCCAGGTCTCGCGCTGCTTGTCGTACCCCTCGAGCCACTCGCCCGTCTCCGGGTCGAAGCCCTCCGGGTAGATGTAGTTGCCCTCGGCGTCGTACGTCGCGGCCATGCCGTAGAGGGTCGGGTCGAAGTGCTCCTCGCCCTCGACGAAGCCCTCGTTGGCCTGCTTGAGCGACAGCGAGATCCGGCGGCGCTCCAGGTCGATGTCGATGACCTTGACCATGACCTCGGAGCCGACCTGGACGACCTGCTCCGGGATCTCCACGTGGCGCTCGGCCAGCTCGGAGATGTGGACCAGGCCCTCGATGCCGTCGTCCACCCGGACGAAGGCGCCGAACGGCACCAGCTTGGTGACCTTACCCGGCACGATCTGCTGGATCGCGTGGGTGCGGGCGAACTGCCGCCACGGGTCTTCCTGGGTCGCCTTCAGCGACAGCGAGACCCGCTCGCGGTCCAGGTCGACGTCCAGGACCTCGACCTCGACCTCCTGGCCGACCTCGACGACCTCGGACGGGTGGTCGATGTGCTTCCAGGACAGCTCGGAGACGTGCACCAGGCCGTCCACGCCACCCAGGTCGACGAACGCGCCGAAGTTGACGATCGAGGACACGACGCCCTTGCGGACCTGGCCCTTCTGCAGCTTGTTGAGGAACTCGGTGCGCACCTCGGACTGCGTCTGCTCCAGCCAGGCCCGGCGGGACAGGACCACGTTGTTGCGGTTCTTGTCCAGCTCGATGATCTTGGCCTCGAGCTCGCGGCCGACGTACGGCTGCAGGTCACGCACCCGCCGCATCTCGACCAGGGACGCGGGCAGGAAGCCCCGCAGCCCGATGTCGAGGATGAGACCACCCTTGACCACCTCGATGACCGAGCCGCGGACGACGCCGTCCTCGTCCTTGATCTTCTCGATCGTGCCCCAGGCCCGCTCGTACTGCGCCCGCTTCTTGGAGAGGATCAGACGACCCTCCTTGTCCTCCTTCTGGAGGACCAGGGCCTCGATGTGGTCACCGACCGAGACGACCTCGGCGGGGTCCACGTCGTGCTTGATCGACAACTCCCGAGAGGGGATGACACCCTCGGTCTTGTAGCCGATGTCGAGCAGGACCTCGTCCCGATCGACCTTGACGACGGTGCCTTCGACAATGTCGCCGTCGTTGAAGTACTTGATGGTCTCGTCGATCGCGGCGAGGAAAGCCTCCTCGGAACCGAGATCGTCGTGGGTGACCCGGGTGGCGCTCGAGGGGGCCTCGATGCTGCTCGTCATGTGGGCGGTTGCTCCGGTCGGATGGGTTGTCACAGCAGGCTGGTGTCGCGGTGACCTGTTCGCGCCAGCGGATCCGTCGCCGGGCACACCGAAGATCACTAGTGAGGTCCTGATGTGGCTCCGTCTGGAACTCCGCGACCGCGCGCCTTCTCCCTGCCGAGGCACGCGACCCGCGAGCGCATCGTCTAGCCTACCGTGCGCATTACCACAGCGTGCAAGCCCCGGGAGAAGTGATCCAGCCCGCTTTCGCGACGGACTGCACCTTTCGTGCCCGAAACGGCGGTTTACGGGCGAGGGACCTCGCCTCTCCGCCGTCTGCCCCGCCCCACCGGGTACCGCGCCGGGCCCGCCCCACGCCGCGCCAAACGCCGGGCCGGGCCGACGGCCGGGGTCGCCACTAGACTGCCGCGGTGACCGACGACCTGGCCAATCTCCCCGTGAGCGCGGAGCCCGACGCGGTGCCGGGGGTGCTGCGGCGGCCGGTGACCGACGCCGACGCCCGGCGGGCCAGCCGCGGCTGGTGGGACTCCGACGCCGACGACTACCAGGCCGAGCACGGCGCGTTCCTCGGCGACGTGGACTTCGTCTGGTGCCCCGAGGGGCTGCGCGAGGCCGACGCGCGGCTGCTCGGCGACCTCGCCGGGCGCCGGGTGCTGGAGGTGGGCGCGGGGGCGGCCGCCGCCGCCCGGTGGCTGGCCACCCAGGGGGCCCACCCGGTCGCCCTGGACCTCTCCGCCGGCATGCTGCGGCACGCGACGGATGCCGCCGGGCGCAGCGGCGTACGGGTCCCGCTGGTGCAGGCCGACGCGCTCGCGTTGCCCTTCGCCGACGCGGCGTTCGAGACCGCGTTCACGGCCTTCGGGGCGATCCCGTTCGTGGCCGACTCGGCGGCGGTGATGCGCGAGGTGTTCCGGGTGCTGCGCCCCGGGGGGCGCTGGGTGTTCTCGGTGACCCACCCGATGCGGTGGATCTTCCTGGACGACCCGGGGCAGGGCGGGCTCACCGCGGTGCACTCGTACTTCGACCGTTCCCCGTACGTGGAGCAGGACGGCACGGGCGCGGCGACGTACGTGGAGCAGCACCGCACCCTCGGCGACCGGATCCGGGAGCTGGTCGGTGCGGGGTTCCGGCTGGTGGACCTGGTAGAGCCGGAGTGGCCCGAGGGGCACGAGGGGATCTGGGGCCAGTGGAGCCCGCTGCGCGGCCGGCTCTTCCCCGGCACCGCCATCTTCGTCGCCGAGAAGCCGGCGGGCTGAGCCCGGGGCGGCCGACGCGTCGAGCCGCAGACCGGCCGGCGGATCGCACCGTCGGTGCGACGTCCCGGGCTGCGGGCGGCGTTACGCTGACCGGGTGAGCGCCGAGCCGATCCCGACACCACCTGGCCCCTGGTGCCCGGACCCGATCCGGCAACAGCGTGCCGACTACACGCTGGAAGACCTGCCCCACCTGCCGGACGACGCCCCTCGCGTCGAACTCGTCGACGGAGTCCTCCGAGTGACACCCTCCCCCACTCTGGGCCACCAGGACATCTCCCTGTTCCTCGCCCGATGGTTCCTGCAGCACGCCCCCGAGCACCTACGGGTCACGCAGGCCGTCGGGGTCGCGCTCGACGCGAAGAACACCCGGCAGCCGGACGTGCTGCTGCGCCGCGCCGACGTGCGCGCCGACCGGTCTCTGCTCCAGCCCGAGGACGTGGTGCTCGCGGTGGAGGTGGTGTCCCCCGGCACCCGGCGGATCGACCGCTTCGCCAAGCCCGCCGAGTACGCCGCCGCCGGCATCCCGTTCTACTGGCGCATCGAGCAGGACCCGGTGCACGTGTACGCGTACCGGCTCAGCGACCGGCTCAGCCTCGGCGGCGAGCGGCAGTACGAGCTGGTCGCCGACAGCGCGGAGCTGATCGCGCTGGCCGAGCCGTTCGAGATCAAGCTGCCGGTCGCCGAGCTCACCGGCTGACCCGGCCCGTTTCGCCGCACCCGCCCCGGGTAGCCAGGCAGCATGGCCGAGCAGAGGGAATTCCGCGCGGGCGACCACGTGTCCTGGGCCAGCCACAGCGGCCGGGCGTACGGGGTCGTCCGGGAGAAGCTCACCGAACGCACGCACGTGCGGGGGCGCGCCGTGAACGCGTCCCCCGAGCAGCCGCAGTACCGCATCCGCAACGACGACTCGGGGCGGGACGTCGCCCACCGGCCGGAGGTGCTGCGCCGTGAGCGGGACTGAGGGGGACCGGCACGGGGAGACGTACCGGGAGTTCACCGAGGCGGTCAACATGCGGCCCGGCGAGCTGTCGGCGTGGCTGGAGAGCGACGAGTCGAAGCACGTCGGCTGGCGGAAGAAGGGCACGGCCGGCGGCGAGTCGGTGGGACACTCGTCCGGCCGGCGGATCGTCGAGCTGCTGCGCCGCAAGCGCGCCGAGCTGACGGAGGCCGACTACCGGCACATGCGCAAGGTCGTCGGCTACGTGCACCGGCACCTGGCGCAGCGCCCCGCAGGCGACGTGCGGGACACGAAGTGGCGCTGGTCGCTGATGAACTGGGGTCACGACCCGCTCCGGTGAGCGGGCCGCGCCCACGGCCGCCACGACCCGCCCGCAGGTGCGGGCCCGCGCCCGACCGCCTCGGTAGGCGGCGCCGACCGGACCCGACGCCGGTCAGTGGTCGGCGCTGTTCCAGTCCCGGCCCTCGCCGACGGAGACCTCCAGCGGCACCGACAGCGGGTACGCCCCGCCCATCTGGCCGCGCACCAGCGCCTCGAGGGCGTCGCGTTCGCCGGGGGCGACCTCGAAGACCAGCTCGTCGTGCACCTGGAGCAGCATCCGCGAGCGCAGGCCGGCCTCCCGCAGGCCGGCGTCGACGCGCAGCATGGCGACCTTGATGATGTCGGCCGCCGAGCCCTGGATGGGGGCGTTGAGGGCCATCCGCTCGGCCATGTCCCGCCGCTGCCGGTTGTCGCTGACCAGGTCGGGAAGGTAGCGGCGGCGGCCCAGGATGGTGGAGGTGTAGCCGTCGTGCCGGGCCCGGGCCACCACCTCCTGGAGGTAGTCGCGGACCCCGCCGAACCCGGCGAAGTAGTTGTCCATCAGCCCGCGCGCCTCCTCGGCCGTGATGCCGAGCTGCTGGGACAGGCCGAACGCGCTCAGCCCGTACGCCAGGCCGTAGTTCATCGCCTTGATCTTGCGCCGCTGGTCGGCGGTGACCTCGCCGACGGGCACCCCGAACACCGACGAGGCGGTGGCGGCGTGGAAGTCGTGGCCCGAGTTGAACGCCTCGATCAGCTTGGCATCCGACGACAGGTGCGCCATGATCCGCATCTCGATCTGGCTGTAGTCGGCGGTGAGCAGGCACTCGAAGCCCTCCCCCACGACGAACGCGCGGCGGATCCGCCGGCCCTCCTCGGTGCGGATCGGGATGTTCTGCAGGTTGGGGTCGGTGGAGGAGAGCCGGCCGGTGGCCGCCACGGTCTGCTTGAACGTGGTGTGGATGCGGCCGTCCTCGGAGACCGACTTGAGCAGGCCGTCGACGGTCGTCTTCAGCTTCGCCACGTCCCGGTGGCGCAGCAGGTGCTCCAGCACGGGCAGCGGGTTCTGCGCGTAGAGCCACTGCAGGGCGTCGGCGTCGGTGGTGTAGCCGGTCTTGATCTTCTTGGTCTTGGGCAGCCCCAGCTCGCCGAAGAGCAGCTCCTGGAGCTGCTTGGGCGAGCCCAGGTTGAACTCCCGCCCGACGGCGGCGTACGCGCCCTGCGCGGCGGACTTCACCTCGCCCGCGAAGTGGGCCTCCAGCTCGTGCAGGTAGTCCAGGTCGGCGGCGATGCCGACCCGCTGCATCGCGGCGAGCACGTCCGACAGCGGCAGCTCCACCTCCGCCATCAGCCGGGCGGACTGCTCGCCGTCGCGGGACAGCTCGGCGTCGATCGCGTCGGCCAGGTCGAGGGTGGCCCGGGCCTGGAGCATCAGGTTCTGCTCGGCCTCGCCGTCGTCGCCGAGGCCCTCGAAGGTGAGCTGCCCGGTCTCGGGGGCGTCGACCCGCAGCTCGCGGTGCAGGTAGCGCAGCGCCAGGTCGGTCAGGTCGTAGGAGCGCTGGTCGGGGCGGGCCAGGTAGGCGGCCAGCTCGGTGTCCCGGGCGACGCCGGCCAGGGACCAGCCCCGGGCGGCGAACGCCAGCCGGGCGTGCTTGCTGTCGTGCAGCACCTTCGGCCGGGCCGGGTCGGCCAGCCAGGCCGCGAGGGCCCGCTCGTCGGCCTCGGCCAGCGCCGTCGGGTCGAGCCACGCCGCCGGGCCGGTGGCCAGCGCGAGGGCCAGGGCGTCGAGCTGCGGCTCGTAGCGCTCGCGGGGGGCGGTCGGCTTGGCCGGGGTCTTCACCGCCACGCCGACCTGGGTGCCGGCGGGGGCGTGCGCGTCCAGCCAGGCGACCACCGCCCCGGGCTCGGTGAGCCGCTCGGCGGCCAGGTCGAACCCTGCCTCGGCCTCCGGCTCGACGGCCTCCAGGTACTGGTAGAGGCGGTCGCGCAGGATGCGGAACTCCAGGGTGTCGAAGACCTGGTGCACGGCCTCGCGGTCCCAGCCGGCCCAGCGGGCGTCCTCGGGGCGGACCGGCAGCTCCAGGTCGGAGACCAGGCAGTTGATCTCGTAGTTGCGGATCACGTCGGCGAGCCGCTCGCGCAGGCTGTCGCCGGCCTTGCCCTTGATCTCGTCGGCGCGGGCCACCACACCGTCGAGACCGCCGTAGAGGTTGATCCACTTGGCGGCGGTCTTCGGGCCGACCCCCGGCACGCCGGGCAGGTTGTCGCTGGTCTCGCCGACCAGCGCCGCCAGGTCGCGGTAGCGCTGCGGGCCCACGCCGTACTTCGCCTCGATGGCGGCGGCGTCCATCCGGGCCAGGTCGGAGACGCCCTTGCGCGGGTAGAGCACGGTGATGTGGTCGTCGACGAGCTGGAAGGCGTCCCGGTCGCCGCTGGAGATCAGCACCGACATGCCCTGGTCGCGGGCCTGGCAGGCGAGGGTGGCGATGACGTCGTCGGCCTCGTAGCCCTCCTTCTCCACCACCGGGATGCGCAGCGCCGCGAGGACCTCCTTGACGAGGCTGACCTGGCCCTTGAAGTCGGCCGGGGTCTCGCTGCGGCCCGCCTTGTATTCCGCGTACTTCTCCGTGCGGAAGGACTGGCGGGAGACGTCGAAGGCCACGACGATGTGGGTGGGCTGCTCGTCGCGCAGCACGTTGATCAGCATCGAGGTGAAGCCGTAGACGGCGTTTGTCGGCTGCCCCGTCGTGGTGGAGAAGTTCTCCACCGGCAGGGCGAAGAACGCCCGGTATGCCATGGAGTGTCCGTCGACGAGGAGCAGGCGCGGCGTCGTAGCTGTCACGGCAGCGACTCTAGCCCGTACGGCTGACAACCCACGCCCGCCACGGCCGCCGGCCGGGGCATCGGGATCGGGACTCCTTGGCTAGGGTATCGACATCCATGTCTTGAACGGGGGTTCGACCATGCACAAGTTGATCACGCGCGTCGCCGTGCCGGCGCTCGTGGCCGCCGGCGGGATCGCTGCGGCGGCCACGCCGGCCCAGGCCGGCGGCTGGATCACCGAGGGCCTCTACAGCAGCGAGGCCGCGTGCAAGGCCGCGGGCGCCAGCTACGTCGCCGGCATCTACGACAGCTACTACTGCTACCTCGGCGTCTGGTCGTGCGCCAGCGCCGAGGCCGGCGGCACGGCGACCAGCCTGCCCAAGGTCGTGGCCTACGACCGGTGCGGTGAGCGCGGCTACATCCTCCGGCTCTACATCAGCTAGCCCGGAGGGCACGGCGACCGGCCGGCGGGAGCACCGCCGGCCGGTCGCCGTCTGACGTCGCGGGCTCAGGCCACGCCGAGGTACGCCTCCTTGACCGCCGGGTCGTGCAGCAGCTCCTGGCCGGTGCCCTCCTTGACGATCCGGCCGGTCTCCAGCACGTAGCCCCGGTGGGCGCGGGACAGCGCCTGCTGGGCGTTCTGCTCCACCAGCAGGATCGTGGTGCCCTGCTCGTTGATCCGGGTGATGATCTCGAAGATCTGCTGGATCAGCTTCGGCGCGAGACCCATCGACGGCTCGTCGAGCAACAGCAGCCGGGGCCGGGCCATCAGCGCCCGCCCCACGGCGAGCATCTGCTGTTCGCCGCCGGAGAGGGTGCCGCCGGCCTGCTTGCGCCGCTCGGCCAGCCGGGGGAACAGGTCCAGCACCATGGCCATGTCCTTGGCGATCTCCGCCTTGTCCCGGCGGGTGTACGCCCCCATCTCCAGGTTCTCCAGCACCGTCATGCCCGGGAACACGCCCCGGCCCTCCGGCGCCTGCCCGATGCCCCGGGTCACCCGCAGGTCGGCCCGCATCCGGGTGACGTCGGTGCCGTCGAAGACGATCGAGCCCTGGGCCACCGGGCGCAGCCCGGAGATCGCCCGCATCGTGGTGGTCTTGCCCGCCCCGTTGGCGCCGATGAGCGCGACCACCTCGCCCTCGTTGACCACCAGGCTGATCCCGTGCAGGGCCTGGATGCGCCCGTAGAGCAGGGTCAGGTCCTTGATCTCAAGCAGCATCGGTCGGCACCCCCAGGTACGCGGCGATCACCTTCGGGTCGTCCCGGACCTCGGCCGGCAGCCCCTCGGCGATCTTCTTGCCGAACTCCAGCACGACGATCCGGTCGGTCACGCCCATCACCAGCCGCATGTCGTGCTCGATCAGCAGCACGGTCGTGCCCTTGTCCCGGATCTCGCGGATCAGGCCGAGCAGCTCCTCCTTCTCCGCCGGGGTGAAGCCGGCGGCCGGCTCGTCCAGGCAGAGCAGGGCGGGGTCGGTGGCCAGCGCGCGGGCGATCTCCAGGCGGCGCTGCTCGCCGTACGACAGGTTGCGGGCCAGGTCGTTCGCGCGCCGCTCGATGCCGACGAACCGCAGCAGCTCGCGCGCCTTCTCCCGGCCCTCCCGCTCCTCCCGGAAGTGCCGGGGCAGCCGCAGCATGGCCGAGATGACGCTGGTCTTGTGGTGGACGTCCGCGCCCACCATCACGTTCTCCAGCGCCGTCATCTCGGGGAAGAGCCGGATGTTCTGGAACGTCCGGGCGATGCCGGCCTTGGTGATCCACGACCGCCGCTTGCCGTTGGTGCGCTGCCCCTTGAACCGGATCTCGCCCTCGGTGGGCCGGTAGACGCCCGTCATCGCGTTGAAACAGGTCGTCTTGCCGGCGCCGTTCGGGCCGATCAGGCCGAGGATCTCCCCCTTGTAGAGGGTGAAGTTGACCTTGTCGAGGGCGACGACGCCGCCGAAGCGCAGCGTGACGTCGTCGACCTCCAGCAGCGGTTCCCGCCCCGCCGCGTCGGGCCCGGCCGGGGTGGCCGCCGTCGGCGCGCCGGAGCCGGGCTCCGGTGGCACGCCGACCGTGCTGCGGCCGTCGGCGGTGATGTCGCGGTCGCTGCTCGCGTCGCGGTCGCTCTTCATCTGCGGATCACTCACTGGGCACCTTCTCCTGCGGAACCGCCTCCTGCCGCCGGTCGGCGAACTCCGCCGCCCGCCGTCGGTTGGGCACGATGCCCTGCGGACGGAAGATCATCATGACGATGATGACCACCCCGAACACGAGGATGCGGTATTCGGCCGCGTCGAACTCCACCCCGACCAGGTCGCCGACGCCGCGCAGCCACTCCGGCAGGTACCAGGTGACCGCGCCGCCGACGATCGCGCCCTTGATGTTGCCCGCGCCGCCCAGGATGACCGCCGCGAGCACCAGGATGGAACTCTCCAGCACGAACTGGTCCGAGTTGATGAACGTCTGCTTGCCGGCGAAGACCGCGCCGGTGAGGCCGGCCACCGCCGCCCCGATCGCGAACGCCCACAGCTTGTACTTGAACGTCGGCACGCCCATGACCTCGGCGGCGTCCTCGTCCTCGCGGGTGGCCACCCAGGCCCGGCCGACCCGGCTGTTGGCCAGGTTCCGCACCAGCACGATCACCAGCAGGATCAGCGTCAGCAGCAGCCAGTAGTAGGGGCGCGCGTCGACCACCCCGAACAGCGGCTTGCCGTCCGAGCCGGTGCCCGGCGGGTGCGGGATCGCCGGGATGCCCCGCTGGCCCTGCAGCACGCCCTCGTTGCGGGCGGCGTAGAGCCGGATCATCTCGGCGAAGCCGAGGGTCACGATGGCCAGGTAGTCGCCGCGCAGCCGCAGCGTCGGGCCGCCGAGGATGACGCCGGAGACCATCGCGACCATGACCGCGACCGGCACCGCCGCCAACCACGGCCAGTTCGTCCCCAGCCGGCTCTCCGGCGAGGTCAGCAACGCCACCGTGTACGCGCCGAGCGCGTAGAAGCCGAAGTAGCCCAGGTCGAGCAGGCCGGCGAAGCCGACCACCACGTTGAGCCCGACGGCCAGCAGCACGAACACGGCGGTGTCGAACAGCACGCCCGCGAAGTCCGAGCGGGTGGTGTAGAAGGCGAAGTACTCGCTGCCGATGGGGAAGCCGAGGTACTCGTAGAACCACCGGTTCGGCAGGATGTAGAGCAGGACGATCAGCGCCGCGATCGCGGCCCAGCGGACCTGCTTCGGCATCGCCGCCCAGCGGCCCTTGAGGGCCGGGGCGCGGCCCTTGTCCACGGTGGCGGTCATGCGCGCGCCCTCCCGAGAGATTCGCCGAGCAGGCCGGTGGGCCGGAACATCAGCAGCACGATCAGCAGCACGAAGCCGGTGAAGTCCTTCCAGTCTCCACCGAACAGCCCGGCGGCGTAGTTCTCCGCCACCCCGAGCAGCAGGCCGCCGAGCAGCGCGCCGCGCAGGTTGCCGATGCCGCCGAGCACCGCCGCCGCGAACGCCTTGAGCCCGATCAGGAAGCCCACGTTGAACTTCGTGTAGCCGTAGCGGACGTTCCACAGCAGCGCCGCGACGCCGGCCATCAGGCCGCCGAGCACGAAGACCAGCAGGATCACCCGGTTCTTGTTCACGCCCATCAGGGCGGCCGTGTCCGCGTCCTGGGCCACGGCCCGGATGCCGCGGCCCAGCCGGCTGCGGTTCACGAACTGGTCCAGGCCGACCATCATCACCAGCGTGACGCCGAGGATGAGCAGCTGGATGTTGGTGACGGCCGCGCCGAACACGGTGAAGGCCGTCTCCGAGGGGATCAGCACGGGCATGCCGAACGGCGCCCGGGAGGTGCCGATGCCGAAGGACTCGGCGAGCACGAACGAGGCGCCGATCGCGGTGATGAGGAAGGCCAGCGGCGGCGCGTTGCGCCGGCGCAGCGGCCGGTAGGCGACCAGTTCCACGGTCACCGCGGTCGCCGCCGAGGCGACCGCAGCCACGACCAGGCCGGCCACCAGCGCGAGAATCAGCGGGCCGAGGGCGGGCGAGGGGGAGTTCTGGTCGTAGCCGAGAGCCTCCCAGGTCCACAGGGCGGTGAACGTACCGACCATGAAGACCTCGGAGTGGGCAAAGTTGATCAGGCGGAGAACGCCGTAGACGAGGGTGTACCCGAGGGCGACGAGCGCGTAGATCGCGCCCTGTTCCAGCCCGGTGATGGTCAGGGCCGGGAAGTTCCCGAACAGTTCATCGAAGTTCAAGTGGGGGCTCCAACTGTGCGGTCAAACGACGCGGCCGGGAGGAACCACTCCCGGCCGCATCGTCTGTGTCCCTGGCGGGACCGGCGAACCGGTCAGGCCTTCGGGATCTCGATGTCCGGGACGACCTGGCCCGCGTTGACCTTGAACGCCCAGACCAGCACCTGGGCCGGGTCCAACTCGCCGTTGGACTCGAACTTGTACGTCACACCGGTGGCGGTGCCCGCCTTGTTGTAGGACTTCACGAAGGCGAGCAGGTCGGCGCGGGTGGACTTACCGGCCTTGATGCCCTCGAGGAAGATCTTCGTGATGTCGTACGAGACGTCGGCGTAGGTGCCCGGCTCGGCGTTCTCGAAGGCCGCCTTGTAGTCGGCCACGAAGCTGCCCTTGGCCGCGGTGGCCGGGGCGCAGGGGCAGGTCAGGACGGTGCCCTCGGCGACCTGCTGGCCGGCGACCTTGATGAAGTTGGCGTCGTTGACGCCGTCGCCGGCGACCATCGTGCCCTTCCAGCCGGCGCCCTTGAGCTGCTTGAGCAGCAGACCCGCCTCGGTGTAGTAGCCACCGAAGAACAGCACCGTCGCGCCGCTGCCGACGATCTTGGTGACGACCGCGGAGAAGTTGGTCTGCTTGACCTGGACCTTGTCCTCGCCCGCGACCGTGCCGAGGACCTTCTTGACCTCGTCCACCAGGCCCGCGCCGTACGCCGACTGGTCGTCGACGACGTAGACCTTCTCGGCCTTCAGCACGTTCTTGATGTAGCGGCCGGCGGCCGGGCCCTGCGAGGTGTCGTTGCCGACGCCCCGGTGGAAGATCTTCCAGTTCTTGGTGCTCAGGCTCGGGCGGGTCGCCGACGGGGTGATGATCGGCAGACCGGCCTCGTCGAAGATCGGGTCGGCCACCTCGGACTCGCCGGAGAACGCCGGGCCGACGATGCCGACGACCTTGGTGTCGCCCACCGCCTGCTGGGCCAGGGCCGGGGCCTTGGCCGGGTCGCCCTGCGAGTCGTACTCCGCGAGGTTGACCTTGCAGTCCGCGTTGTCCTTGTTGTACTGGTCGATCGCCAGCTTCGTGCCGTTGCGCATGTGGATACCGAGACCCGCGGCGTCGCCGGTCAGCGGGCCGAAGAAGCCGATCTTGAGGTCGCAGGCCGCCTTGTCGCCGCTGCCACCCTCCGTGCCACTGTCGGCCTTACACGCGGCCGCGCCACTGATAACGAGCGCGCTGATGGCCACGCCACCCAGCACCCGTGCGAGCTTCTGCCTCACGGCTCGTACCCTCCTCAGTCCGAAGGCCCGAACCACCCGCCGCGACTTGGAAATTGGACCTTGCGGGGGGTGGACGAACCGACCGCGTACCCGGTCTGGGCCGGGACGTTATCCCACAGGCAGGGCACGCCGTAAGACCTAGAAAGCGGGGTTGACCTAACCGTTACGTTGAGTGGCCAGATCCGCCGGAGTGCTGTAACACACACCGAGGGGCAGGGGCGAAATCGGACATCCGACACCGGGCGGTAACACACCGGTGGCACGCTCAGCCGGGCCCGCCCGGCAGCCGCGCCGACCACAACCGGGCCCCCTCTGCACCGCCGTCCACCAGCAGCAACACCTCCCCACCCGCCCCGGCCACCGCGACCGACCGGTCCGGCGCCGCCGCCAGCGCCACCGGCAGCCGCACCGGCGCCCAACCGCCACCGTCCGCGGAGAACCACGCCGAGGAGCCCGCGGCGGCCACCGCCACCGCCAGCACCCCGCCGTCGACCGCCGCCAGGCCCGCCACCTGAACCGACCCGCCCGCCGCCGCCGGCCCCAACGCCCCGCCCGGTCGCCACCCCGCCGCGTTCGGCCCCGCCGCACCCGGGCCCGCCGTGGCGCTTCCCGCGCCGCTCGGCCCGACCGGCTGCCCACCGCCGGCCGCCGCACCGGACGGGTCGCCGACGGCCGCCGCGTCCCGCACCCACGCCGCCAGGGCATCGCCGCGTCGGCCCACCGCGACCAGCCGCTCCCCCGCCCGGACCACCCGCTGGAGATCGCCCGGTGCGTCCCCGGCCGGGAAGACCTGCCGCCGCCAGCCGAGACCGTCCGGCGAGGTCCACACCGCCGGGTCACCGCCCGGCCGCCCCGGGGCACGCACCGACCCCACCAGCACCCACCCCGACGCCGTCGCCGTCACGTCCGCCGCCCACGTGCGCCCCGCCGCGTCCGACGCCAACTCGGGCACGCCGCTGACCAGGCGGAACTCCCCCGCGTCGGCCGACGACCAGGCCGCCGCGCCGGTGCCCCGGTTGCCGGCGATCACCCACCCCGCCGGGCCGCCCGCGATCCGCCCCACGTTCACCGCGTCGGGTCCGCCGAACACCTCGAACTCGGCCGGCACCTCCACCACAGAGCCGTCGGTGAGCTGCCGCCACGTGCTGATCCGGGGATTGCCGTGCACCCCGCCGCTCTTCGCACCCACCGCCGCGAGCCGGCCGTCGCGGCAGCCGACCGCCGTGAGCACGTTCTCCGCGCCGTACGCCGTGCGCGGCGTCAGCCGCAGCGGCGACCACGCGAACCCGGCGCCGCCCGGCGCGGTCGACGCAGCCGAGGGCGGTGCCGCCGGGGACGACGCCGGCGCCGGGCTGGACCACGCCGCCGGCCGGGTCACGCCCGCCGCGTCGGCGACCGCCCCCACCACGAACCAGCGCCCGCCGCACGCCGCCGCGTCCCGCAACAGCAGCCGGCCCGGGGCCCCCAGCGGCGTCGGCAGGGTCAGCGCCCGCCAGTCGGGGCGCAGGGAACCCGGCTCGGGCGCGGCACTCCCCGGGGCCGGCGTGGCACCCCCCGGCTCGGGCGCGGCACGCTCGGACGACCGGCAGCCCGCCAGCAGCACCGCGAGGCCGGCGACCACGCCGAGCACACCGCGCAGCGCCCGCAACGGTCCCGACGCCCGACGCGGGCGGTGACGAGGCATGCATCCGATCGTATCGATCAACCGGAGCGCCGGGGACCCCGCGCCGCAGGGGAACGCCCGCGCGGGCCGCGATCTTGGACGGTTGCCGCTCTCGGCGAGCGGCAACCGTCCAAGAATCAGGGGCCTCAGGAGGCCGGCTGTGCCACCTCGCCGCCGGCCGTCTCGGCGAGGATCCGCTCGGCGACCTCCTTCATGGTCATCCGGTGGTCCATCGCCGTGCGCTGGATCCACTTGAACGCCTGCGGCTCCGTCATGCCGTACGTCGTCATCAGCGCACCCTTGGCGCGCTCCACCGTCTTGCGGATCTCCAGCCGGTCGGTCAGGCCCGCGACCTCGGCCTCCAGCGCGGCGATCTCCGAGTAGCGCGACAGGGCGATCTCCACGGCCGGCACCAGGTCGCTCTTCTGGAAGGGCTTCACGAGGTACGCCATCGCGCCGGCCGCCCGCGCCCGCTCCACGAGGTCCCGCTGGCTGAACGCGGTCAGGATGATCACCGGGGCGATCCGGGCGCCGGCGATCCGCTCGGCGGCGGCCAGCCCGTCCATGATCGGCATCTTGATGTCGAGGATCACCAGATCGGGCTTCAGCTCCTCGGCGAGCCGGACGGCCGTCTCGCCGTCGCCGGCCTCCCCGACGACCTCGTAGCCCTCCTCGACGAGCATCTCGGCCAGGTCGAGCCGGATGAGCGCCTCGTCCTCGGCGATCAACACCCGCCTGCGCTCGGCATCCGTCTGCGTCTCGGCCACGAGCCACTCCCACCAGTCTGCGCCCGACACCCGCCGTGCCGGGTGTCGCCGTCCCTAGCGTAGTGGGTAGTCTGTCAGGGCCGAATCATGGAAGGCCCCTGTAGTCCAACCGGTAGAGACGATGCACTCAAACTGCATACAGTGTGGGTTCGAATCCCACCGGGGGCACAAAAACTGTCGCACAGGCGTTCGACCATGGTTCAATGCATCCACCCCAGGTGCGGGCTCGGGCCCGTGAGCTTCGCGCGAACGGCCACAACATTCGATCGGTGGCCCGGGCTCTCTCGTTGCCCTACAACACCGTGTGGCACTGGTGCGTCGACCGCCCCGAGCGGGCCGTCGTCGGCACGGCGAAGCGTTGCTTCCGCTGCTCACCCGAGGTCGGCTATCCGACAGACTCCAGGGCCTACCCCTATCTGCTCGGCCTTTACCTGGGCGACGGCCACCTCGTCACGTCCGGAAAGGCACCGGTCCTCCGCATCGCCTGCACCGCCGCCTACCCCCGCCTGATCGACTCGTGCGAGCAGGCGATGCTCGCCGTGCTCGCCGCGAAGGTGCAGCGAATCCCCAAACGCGGGTGCGTCTCGGTGGAGAGCAGCGGCGTGCACTGGCCCTGTCTGCTACCGCAGCACGGGCCGGGCAAGAAACACGAGCGGCCGATCGTCCTGGCCGGCTGGCAACGCGAGATCGTCGCCGCCCGCCCCGGCGACTTCGCGCGCGGCCTGTTCCACTCCGACGGCTGCCGGGTGGCCAACCGGGTGACCGTGCGCGGCAGGGGCTACGTCTACCCGCGCTACCTGTTCAGCAACGAGTCGGCCGACATCATGGGGCTCTGCCAGTGGGCGCTGGGCCTGCTCGGCGTCGCCTGGCGGATGAACCGCCCCAACTCGCTGTCGGTGGCCCGCCGCGACGCGGTCGCGGTGCTGGACCGGCACGTCGGCCCGAAGTCCTGACGGGGCGGGACGACGGTCGGGCCGCCGGGGCGGGACGACGGGGCCGGTCCACGGCCGGCCGGGGCGGGCGTGCGGGGACGGGCGGCCGGGGCGGGCGTGCGGGCGAGGGCGGCGGGCGACGGTCAGCCGAGCGCGGCGAGCGCCTGTTCCAGGTCTGCCCGCAGGTCCTCCGGGTCCTCTAGGCCGACGGAGAGGCGCAGCAGCCCGCCGGCGGGTCGGGCGTCGCCGGTGACGGGCCGGTGGGTGAGCGAGGCGGGGTGCTGAACGAGGGTGTCGACGCCGCCGAGGGAGACGGCGTGGGTGATCAGCCGGCAGGCGGCGGCGACGGTGGCGGCGGCGGGCGCGCCGCCGCGTACCTCGAAGGCGAGCAGGCTGCCGGTGCCGGTCATCTGCCGGCCGACGAGCCCGGCGGGGTCGTCGAGGCCGGGGTGGTGCACGCGGTCGACGGCGGGGTGGCGGGCGAGCCAGGCGGCGAGTTTCTCGGCCCCGGCGGACTGGGCGCGGACGCGCAGGGGCAGGGTCTGCAGGCCGCGGTGCAGCAGGTACGCGCCGAGGGGGTGCAGGATCGCGCCGGTGAGGGCGCGGACCTGGCGCAGCCGGACGGCCCAGTCCTCGTCGCAGGCGACGACGCCGGCGAGGACGTCGCCGTGGCCGCCGATGCTCTTGGTGGCGCTGTGCAGGACGAGGGCGGCGCCGTGCCGGGCGGGTCGCTGGAGCACGGGGGTGGCGACGGTGTTGTCGACGAGCAGCGGGGTGCCGCCGGCTGCGGCGGCGAGGGCGGCGATGTCGACGAGGTCGAGGGTGGGGTTGGCGGGGGTCTCGACGACGACGAGGGCGGTGTCGGGGCGGATCGCGGCGGCGACCTGGTCGGGGCGGGCCCAGGTGACGTCGGTGCCGAGCAGGCCGGTGGCGAGGACGTGGTCGGTGCCGCCGTAGAGGGGGCGGACCGCGACGACGTGGCGGTTGCCGTCGCCGGTGGCGGCGAGCAGGGTGGCGGTGAGGGCGGCCATGCCGCTGGCGAAGGCGACGGCGGCGGGGGTGTCTTCGAGTTCGGCGAGGGCGGTTTCGAAGCGGGCGACGGTGGGGTTCCAGAGCCGCTGGTAGACGGCGCTGCCGCCGGGCGGGAGGGTGCCGCCGGTGGCGAGGGTTTCGTAGGCTTCGCCGCCGTCGGTGACCGACGGCAGGGGGTTGGTGGTGGACAGGTCGATGGGTGGGGCGTGGACGCCGAGGGCGGTGAGGTCGGCGCGGCCGGCGTGCACGGCGGCGGTGTCGACGGATCTGGTGTCCACGGTGCTGCTCATGGCGGGAAGCGTCGAACATCGCAGTGATGTCGGGCAAGAGAACCGCAGAAGATTCTGCGAGTGAGGCTTCAGTTACGCGGAGATTCGGAGCAGGATGGGTGGATGCCCCTTGCACCGAATGATGTGCGGCCCTTCGCCGCCCTGGACGACGTCGACCGCGCGATCCTGACCGAGCTGGCGGCGGACGGCCGGCTGCCGAACAACGCCCTCGCCGAGCGGGTGGGGGTGGCGGCGTCGACCTGCCTGACGCGCACGAGGGCGTTGCGGGAGTGCGGGGCGATCCGGGGGTTCCACGCGGAGGTGGATCCGGCGGCGGTGGGCCTGCCGTTGCAGGCGCTGGTGTCGGTGCGGTTGACGGCGCACGAGCGGGCGGCGGTGGACGCGTTCCGGGCCCGCTCGGTGCGGCTGCCGGGGGTGGTGTCGGTGTTCCACGTGGCGGGCGCGGAGGACTACGTGCTGCACGTGCGGGCCGCGTCCGGGGACGCGTTGCGGGACTTCGTGCTCGATCATCTGGCGGTGGATCCGGCGGTGCAGCACACCCAGACGAGCCTGATCTTCGAGCAGGTGCGCGGCACGGGCTGAGGACGGGACCGGCCGGGGCGGGCCGGCGAACCGGCGCGGCAACAGTCGGGCACGTCGATGCGGCAACAGGCCGGCGGGCCGGTGACGCCACCGGGCCAGCCGCGTTGTACGGGGTGAGGCGCACCGGCCCACCGGCCGTCGCGCGGGGCCGGGAGAGACGCGGGTGTCGGCATGCGCAGATGGTTTCCCCTGACGGCGGTCTGCCTGGGCACGTTCATGCTGCTGGTCGACGTGACGGTGGTGACGGTCGCGCTGCCGGACATGGTGCGGGACCTGGACGCGTCGTTCGGTGCGGTGCAGTGGGTGGTCGACGCGTACGCGCTGGCCCTCGCCGCGCTGGTGCTCGGGGCGGGGGCGGTGGCCGACCGGGTGGGGCACCGGGTGACGTACCTGGCGGGGGTGGTGGTGTTCGCGCTGTCGTCGCTGGCGTGCGGGCTCGCGCCCGGCGCGCAGGGGCTGGTCGCGGCGCGGGCGGCGCAGGGCCTCGGCGCGGCGGCCATGTTCGCCACGACGTTCGCGCTGTTGGACGGGGCGTACGCGGGCCGGGACCGGGGTGCCGCGTACGGGGTGTGGGGGGCGGTGTCGGGGGCGTCGGCGGCGGTGGGGCCGGTGCTGGGCGGGCTGCTCACCGAGGGCGTGTCGTGGCACTGGATCTTCTTCGTGAACCTGCCGGTCAGCGCGGTGGCGCTCGGGCTGGGGGCGCGGACGCTCCCGGCGGGCCGTCCGGCGGTGGGTGGGCGGGTGGACGTCGGCGGGGTGGTGGTGTTCGCCGTGGCGGCGGGCTGCGCGACGTACGCGCTGATCCGCGCGGCCGAGGCGGGCTGGTCGGATGCCGTGGTGTGGGCGGCGGCGGGCGCGGCGGCGGTGCTGCTGGCGGGGTTCGCCGTGGTGGAGTGGCGGGTCCGGCAGCCGATGTTCGACCTGGCGTTGCTGCGGGACCGGGCGTTCGTGGCGGTGCTGCTGGCGGGGCTGCTGTTGACGTTCGCGGCGTTCGCGCCGTTGGCGTACTCGATGATCTGGTTGCAGTCGGTGCTGGGGCTGGGGCCGGTCGGCGCGGGCCTGACCGGGCTGCCGATGTCGGTGGTGGCGTTCGTGGTGTCGGCGGTGTCGGGGCGGGCGCTGCACGGCCGGCGTCCGGGCCTGGTGATCGGTGGCGGGCTGTTGTGCGTGGGGGTGGGCAGCGCGGTGACGGCGGTGCTGGTGCGCGGGGCTGCGGGCTGGCCGGCGCTGGTGCCGGGCGGGGCGGTGATCGGCGTGGGGGTGGGGCTGGCGACGCCGGCGCTGGGCGCGGTGGCGATGTCGCTGGTGCCGGCGGCGCGGGGCGGGATGGCGGCCGGCGCGGTGAACACCTGCCGGCAGCTCGGGTTCGCCTTCGGCATCGCCGCGCTGGGCAGCGTCTTCGCGGCGGGGGCGCGGGGCGTCCTGCAGGCGCGGGGGGTCGCCGACGCGGCGGGAGTCGCGCACGCCGTCGCCGGCGGGCGCGTGTCGGGCCTGCTGGGGGCGGTGCCGCCGGAGGGGCGGGAGCTGCTGGCGGGGGCGACGCGGGCGGCGGCGGTGGGCGGGGTGCGGGCGAGCTTCGCGGTGGCGGCCGGGGTGGGGATCGGCGCGGGCCTGCTCGTGCTCGGGCTGCTGCGGGCCGGGGCGGGTGGGCGGGTTCCGGGCGCCGGGGCGGGCGGGGACCTACCGGGCGACGGGGGTGGCGGGAACAAACCGGGTGACGCCGGGGTTGGTTCCTCGCGTGATCGACGTACCCCTGTCAGTCCTTGACGTTGCCCCGGTCGCGGCCGGCTCCACGGCCGGCGAGGCCCTGCGGCACACCACCGACCTGGCCCGGCGGGCCGAGGAGCTGGGCTACCGGCGGTTCTGGGTGGCCGAGCACCACAACATGCCGGCGATCGCGAGTTCCGCGCCGGCGGTGCTGATCGCGCACCTGGCCGCGCACACGAGCACGATCCGGCTGGGCTCGGGCGGGGTGATGCTGCCCAACCACGCGCCGCTGGTGGTGGCCGAGCAGTTCGGCACGCTGGAGGCGCTGCACCCGGGGCGGATCGACCTGGGCATCGGCCGGGCGCCGGGGACCGACCAGGTGACGGCGCTGGCGTTGCGCCGGACGATGGAGGGGCTGTCGGCCGAGGGGTTCCCCCGGGAGCTGGCCGACCTGATGGGCTACTTCACCGGCGAGCACGCGGGGCCGATCGTGGCGACGCCGGGGCGGGGCGAGCAGCCGCAGGTGTGGCTGCTGGGTTCCAGCGGGTTCAGCGCGCAGCTCGCGGGGCTGCTGGGGTTGCCGTTCTCGTTCGCGCACCACTTCAGCGCGCAGCACACGCTGCCGGCGTTGGCGTTGTATCGGCAGCATTTCCGGCCGTCGCGGTGGCTGTCGGAGCCGTACGCGATGGTGGCGGTGAACGCGATCTGCGCGGAGACCGACGAGCGGGCGCAGTGGCTGGCGGGGCCGTCGGCGCTGGCGTTCCTGAAGCTGCGCTCGGGGCGGCCGCAGCCGCTGGCGTCGCCGGAGGAGGCGGCGGCGTACCCGTACACGGCGGCGGAGCGGGAGTTCGTCGTGCAGCGGCGGGAGGGGCAGGCGATGGGCTCGCCGGAGACGGTGGGCCGGCAGTTGACGGAGTTGCTGGCGCGGACCGGCGCGGACGAGTTGATGCTGACGTCGATGGTGTACGACGGGGCGGACCGGGTGCGCTCGTTCGAACTGGTCGCCGAGAAGGTGGCGGGCGGGTTGCGCCGGCAGGGGTGAACCCGGTGGACCGGCGGGGGTGAACCCGGTTGGAAACGCCCGAAACACGATCTTCATACCGGCGTCACCGGTGCGTTGCGGTCGCCGCGTAACTTTGGTTCCGGTGGTGGTACGGCACTCCCCGGTCGGGACGGGTCGGGGGTGCTGCGGTGTGGTGCACCGGGCCGGAGCTGTGCGGATTCCGCGGCTGCGGCCCGGTGCCTGCCACCTTACCTAGGCGCGGTCAGCGCAGGTAGATGTTGGGCGTGGGCGGGGTACCCATGCCGTCTCCGATGAAGAAGCCCGGGTGCGGCGGCTGGTTGTAGGCCGTGTTCTGCCAGGCGATCGCGGCGCGGTACTGCGGGTCGTGCATGAGGGTGTAGATGCGCGTGCTGGTCTGGGTCGGGGTGCTGTAGATGCGCAGGGCGCGGCTGTCGCCGGTGCGCCAGATCACCTCTTCCCGCCAGTCGCCGAGGATGTCGCCGGAGAGCGCCGGGGTGGACTTGGTGCCGTTGTTGGAGGCGACGTCGCTGCCGGTGAGCAGCCGGGTGTCGCCGGAGGTGCCGTACTTGTCGATCTTCGTGCCGTCGAGGAGCTCGCGCACCGGGTCGGCGTCCCACCAGGCGAGGAAGTTCGCCGAGGACGGCTTGCGGCCGACGTTCTGGCCCCTGGTGTTGGCCAGGTAGCTCACCGCCGACGACCAGGATTCGGCGCCGGGGCTGCCGGCCCAGATGTCGCCGGAGACGCCGCGGCCGTTGTCGCCGGAGGCGGGGGTGGACCAGATGACCTGGCCGGTGCGGGTGTCGGCGAAGTAGGAGCTGGGCTTGCTGCCGTCCTCGTCGACCTTGAAGACCTCCAGGCCGGAGCGGCTCGGGTCGAGGTCGCCGACGTGCAGGGCGTCGCCGTGGCCGTTGTTGGTGGAGTGCAGCAGGCGGCCGTTGTCGTCGATGGTGGCGGCCCCGTAGACGATCTCCTGCCGGCCGTCGGCGTCGACGTCGGCGACGGACAGGTTGTGGTTGCCCTGCCCGGCGGCGGCGGAGTTGCCGGAGGCGTTGGAGTCGAACGTCCACCGCTTGGTGAGGGCGCCGTTGCGGAAGTCCCAGGCGGCGATGACGGCGCGGGTGTAGTAGCCCCGGGCCATGATCAGCGAGGGGCGCTGGCCGTCGAGGTACGCGGTCGCGGCGAGGAACCGGTCGACGCGGTTGCCGTAACTGTCGCCCCAGGAGGAGACGGTGCCGCGCGGCGGGTCGTAGTTGACGGTGGACACCGCGGCGCCGGTGCGGCCGTCGAACATGGTGAGGAACTCGGGGCCGGACAGGACGTAGCCGCTGGAGTTGCGGTAGTCGGCCGACGACGAGCCGATGACCTGGCCGGTGCCGGAGCGGGTGCCGTCGGCGGTCTTCATGGCCACCTCGGCGTCGCCGTCGCCGTCGTAGTCGTACACCTGGAACTGGGTGTAGTGGGCGCCGGCGCGGATGTTGCGGCCGAGGTCGACGCGCCACAGCCGGGTGCCGGTGAGGGTGTACGCGTCGACGTAGACGTTGCCGGTGTAGCCGGACTGCGAGTTGTCCTTGCTGTTGGACGGGTCCCACTTGAGGACGATCTCGTAGTCGCCGTCGCCGTCGAGGTCGCCGACGCTGGCGTCGTTGGCCGAGTAGGTGTACGCCTCCCCGGTGGGGGTGGTGCCGCCCGGCGGGACCTGCAACGGCACGTCGAGGTAGCCGTTGGCGAACTGGAGCGCCGGCGCGGACGCCGCCTGCTCGGTGCCGCCGACGACGGCCCGCACGGTGTACGCGGAGCCGGCCGCCGCCCCGGCGTCGAGGTAGTTGGTGGCGCCGGTGATCGGGCTGGCGTTGACCTTGGTGGAGCCGCGGTAGAGGTTGAACGACACCCCGGAGGTCTCGGTGCCCAGCAGCCGCCAGGAGACGAGGTTGCCGCTGCCGGAACGGACGCTGATCAGCCCCCGGTCGAGGTTCTCCATCTGCTTGGCCCCGGCGGGCGGGTCCGTGGGCGGCGGGGTGGTCGGCGGCGGGGTGGTGGGTGGCGGCGTCGTCGGGGGCGGGGTCGTCGGCGGGGCGCTCGTCGGGGGCGCGGTGGTGGGGGTGGTGCCGCCGGTGCAGGTCGTGCCGTTGAGGGCGAAGCTCGCCGGTACGGGGTTGCTGCTGTCGTTCCAGGAGGCGTTGAAGCCGAAGTTCGCGGTGCCGTTGGTGCCGAGCGCGGCGTTGTAGCCGGCGTCGCGGGCGGTGACCTGGGCGCCGGACTGGGTGACGGTGGCGTTCCACGCCTGGGTGACCTGCTGGCCGGCGGTGTAGGACCAGGTGAGGGCCCAGCCGTTGATCGGGTCGCCGAGGTTGGTGACGGTGACGTCGGCGCCGAAGCCGCCGCCCCACTGGCTGCTGATCTTGTAGTCGACGCGGCAGCCGGCGGCGGCCGCCGAGGCGGCCACGGTGCCGAGGGCGCCGGCGGCGAGGGTGGTGGCCGCGACGGCGGCGGCCAGGAGGGTGCGGCGGGATGCGGTCAGGTGCACGGGGATGCCTCCGGGGGAGGTCGGGCGGGCGCGGCGACGCGTCGGCCCCGGTGGCCTGCCCTTGGCCGCCGGGTTGCGTCCGCCGCGCTGGCGGCGGTGATCGGACATCGCATCGACGTCCATGGTTCGGCTCCGCGCCCCTGGGATGCTAGGACACCGCTTTCCCCGCCGCAACAACGTCCCGGTCCCTTGCGTCCACCCGGCTGAGTTGGTCGACTCGTCGGATGGCTGAGCACATGGACCCCGAGGAGTTCCGCCGCGCCGGGCACGCGATCGTCGACTGGATCGCGGACTACTGGGCGACGCTCGGGCAGCGCCCGGTGACCTCGCAGGACCCGCCCGGCACGGTGGCCGCCGCACTGCCGGCCGGGCCGACCGCGCACGGCGAGCCGGTCGCCGCGCTGCTGGCCGACCTGGACGCGCTGGTCACGCCCCGGTTGACCCACTGGCAGCACCCGGGCTTCTTCGGCTACTTCCCCGCCAACACCTCCGGCCCCAGCGTCCTGGGCGACCTGGTCAGCTCGGGGCTCGGGGTGCAGGGCATGCTCTGGGCCTCCGCGCCGGCCTGCACCGAGCTGGAGACGGTGATGCTGGACTGGCTGGCGGGGCTGCTCGGCCTGCCCGAGCAGTTCCGCTCCACCGGTCCCGGCGGCGGGGTGATCCAGGACTCGGCGTCGTCGGCGACGCTGGTGGCCACCCTCGCCGCGCTGCACCGGGCCAGCGGGGGCCGCTGGCGACAGGTGGGCGTCGACCGCCGCTACCGGGCGTACACCTCCACCGAGGGGCACTCGTCGATCGAGAAGGCGGCCCGCATCGCCGGGCTGGGCGGCGACGGGGTGCGGGTGGTCGCCGCCGACCCGCAGACCCTCGCCATGGACCCCGACGCGCTGCGGGCGGCGATCCGGGCCGACCTCGCGGCCGGCGACGTGCCGGCGATCGTGGTGGCCACGATCGGCACCACCTCCACCACCGCCGTCGACCCCGTGCCGCAGATCGGCGCGGTCTGCGCGGAGTACGGCGTCTGGCTGCACGTCGACGCCGCGTACGCGGGCGCGGCGGCGGTCTGCCCGGAGCTGCGCTGGTCGCACGCCGGCCTGGAGTACGCCGACTCGTACTGCTTCGACCCGCACAAGTGGCTGCTCACCGGCTTCGACTGCGACGCGTTCTGGGTGGCCGACTCGGCGGAGCTGGTGGAGGCGTTGACGGTGCTGCCGGAGTTCCTGCGCAACGCGGCGAGCGACTCCGGGGCGGTCGTCGACTACCGCGACTGGCAGGTGCCGCTGGGCCGGCGGTTCCGCGCCCTGAAGCTGTGGTTCGTGCTGCGCTGGTACGGGGTGGAGGGGCTACGGGCGCACGTCCGCTCGCACGTGGCGCTCGCCGACCGGTTCGCCGCCCGGGTCCGCGCCGACGACCGGTTCGTCCTCGCCGCGCCGCACCCGTTCTCGCTGGTCTGCTTCCGCCTCGCCGCCGGCGACGAGGCGAGCGCCGGGCTGCTGGAGCGGGTCAACGCCACCGGCCGGGTGTTCCTCACCCACACCCGGGTCGCCGGCCGGTTCACCCTGCGCCTGGCGATCGGCTCGCCGCTGACCACGCAGGCCCACGTGGACGACGCCTGGGAGCTGATCAGCGAGGCCGCCGGCCGCTGACCCCCCTGCCCCGGCCCACGCCCGCCCGGCTCACGCCAGGCGCGGCTCACGCCAGGCGCGGCTCACGCAAGGCGCGGCTCACGCAAGGCGCGGCGATGTCGGCGACATGGGGGCATCCGATGGGCCGGACAGCGCCATGTCGCCGACATCGCGTCGATCAACCGGCCGCGCGCCGGCACGGCGTACGGTCAGCCGGCGACCTGGGCCGTGGCGGGCTGGTCGGCGAGGGCCGCCTCGACCGTGGCGCGGGCGCGGCGGGTGCGGCGCAGCGCGCGGACGGCCAGCACGACGGCGGCGACCCAGCCGGCGGCCAGCAACGCGTAGACCGTCCACTGGGCGCCGCCGGGCAGCCCGCCGGCGCGCACCAGGGTGCGGGCGTTGGTGAGCACGATGACGCCGCCGATGACGGCGCCGAGCAGCTGGGCGGGGACGATGCGGACCAGCCAGGCGGCGATCGGTGCGGCGATGAGGCCGCCGATGAGCAGCGCGGCGACGGTCGGCAGCAGGAAGCCCTCGGTGCCGAGGCCGATCAGGAAGCCGGCGCTGGCCGCGCCCGCGACGACGAACTCGGAGGTGTCGACCGAGCCGATGACCTTGCGGGGTTCCATCCGGCCGGAGACCAGCAGCGCCGGGGTGGCGACCGGGCCCCACCCGCCGCCGCCGGTGGCGTCGACGAAGCCGGCGACCAGGCCGAGCGGGCCGAGGAAGCGGGCGCGCAGCGGCCCGGCGGCGCGGCTGGCGCGCAGCGGCCGGGAGAAGCGCACCAGCAGGTACGCGCCGAGGGTGAACAGGATCGCGGCCATCCAGGGCGCCGCGGCCTCGGTGGAGATCGAGCTGAGGAAGGTGGCGCCGGCGAACGCGCCCACCGCGCCGGGCAGCGCGATGCGGGCGACCACCCGCCAGTCGACGTTGCCGAACCGCCAGTGGGCCACCCCGGCGGCGAGCGTGGTGCCGATCTCGGCGAGGTGCACCGACGCCGACGCGGCGGCCGGGGCGACCCCGGCCACCAGCAGCAGGGTCGACGAGGTCAGCCCGTAGGCCATGCCGAGCGAGCCGTCGACCAGTTGCGCGACGAGCCCGACGAGGGCGAGGACCAACAGCTTGCGCACGAGCGCCCCCTGACTTTTCGGCATCTCCTATCGACTTGGTCGACAATGCGGCACGAGACGGCCTCGGGTCAAGTCCCTATCGGTTAAATGTCGGGACGCTTGCGGCGGGTGGGGTTGCGGTCAGCTCCAGGCGCCCGGGTCGGCGGCCAGTTCGCTGACCCGCTCGGGCAGGGTGCCGTTGGCCACGTCGGCGACGGTGACCAGTTCGAGGATCTCCCGCTCGCTGGCCCGCAGGGCGATCCACACGTCCTGCAACGCGCGGGCGGCCCCCCGGTAGCCGAGCTGCTCCGGGCGCTGCCCGCGCACGTGCGCCAGCGGCCCGTCGATCACCCGGATCACCTCGGCGAGCGAGATCTCGGCGGCGGGCCGGGCCAGCCAGTAGCCGCCCTCGGGGCCACGCTGGGCGTGCACGATGCCGCCCCGGCGCAGCTGCAACAGGATGCTCTCCAGGAACTTGGGCGGGATCTCCTGGGACTTGGCGATCTGCTCGGCGGTCACCGGGCGGGACCGCGCGGCTCCCGCACCGTCGGCGACCGCCGCCAGCTCGGCAGCCGCGCGGAGGGCGTAGTCGACCCGGGCGGAGAGACGCATGCCGGTCAGGTTAGTCGCCCGCCCGACCGGCCGGGCTGCCGGCCCTCAGCCGAACGGGGGAACCGGGCCCGCCGGGGCCGTCCCACGGGCCGGGCCGCCCACCGACCGGCCGGGCTCGACGCTGGCGCGGGCGTGGCACCATACCGGTGTCGACGGATCGACGCCGACCGCCCAGGCACCACGCGGTCGGAACCGCCAGGGGCGATGGGGGCAGCCACAGCGATGCCGGAGACGACTCCGCTCGGCCCACGGGACCCGGACCGGGCCGGCCCCTACGAGCTGCTCGGCCGGCTCGGCTCGGGCGGCCAGGGAGTGGTCTACCTGGGCCGCGACCGGCAGGGCCGGCTGGTCGCCGTCAAGATGCTCGCCCTCTCCGCGCCACCCGACCCGCGCGCCAGGGCCCGGTTCGCCAAGGAGATCGACGCCGCCCGCCGGGTCGCGCCGTTCTGCACCGCGCAGATCCTCTTCGCCGACGTCGACGACGACCCGCCGTACGTGGTGAGCGAGTACATCGAGGGCCCGACCCTGCACCGGTACGTCCACGAGCGGGGCCCGGTCGCCGACAACGTGCTGCACCGGCTGGCCGTGGGCACCGCCACCGCGCTCACCGCGATCCACCAGGCCGGCGTGGTGCACTGCGACCTCAAGCCGGACAACGTGGTCCTCGGCGCGGACGGCCCCCGGGTGATCGACTTCGGCATCGCCCGGGCGCTCGACGTCACCGGCACGGTGACCGGCGGGGTCATGGGCACCGCCGCGTACATGGCGCCGGAGCGGTTCCGCGACGACGAGGTGGGCCCCGCCAGCGACGTGTTCGCCTGGGCGGCCACCATCGCGTACGCCGCCACGGGCCACCCGCCGTTCGGCACCGGGGCGGTCGCGGCGGTGATGCACCGGGTGCTGCACGACCCGCCGGACCTGACCGGCTTCTCCGGCCCGCTGGCGGAGCTGGTCGAACGGTGCCTGGACAAGGACCACCGGGCCCGGCCGCCGGCCGACCAGGTCCTGCTGCGGCTGCTGGGGCACGGCCCGCGCGGCGGCGCGCCGGTGCCGATCCGGGCGGCCCTGCAACAGGGCACCGACGCGGCGGCCACCCAGCCGGTCCCCCGCCAGCCGGCGGCGCACACCCCGACGGACTGGCAGCCACCACCCCCGACGGCCTGGCAACCACCGCCCCCGACGGCGTGGCAGCCGGTCCAGCCGCCGGGTGGGCCCGCGGCGACGTACCCGCCGGTGGCGCACGGGGCGCGGCCCGAGCGCTGGCCGCGGCGGCTGCGCCGGGAGGCCACCGACGCGTGGGGCGTCTCGACGGCGATCTTCCTCGGCGCGGTCGGCGCCGCCGTGGGGTACGTCGCGTCCACCGCCGTGGGCACCGCCGCCGGCGTCGGGGCGGTCACGTTCGTCGTGGTCTACGGCGTGCGCCTGCTGCTCGCCACGGCGCTGCCGCCGGCCGCCCCGCCCCGGGAGGGCACCGGCGCGACGCCGATGTCCCCGCCCGACCCGCACCCCTGGAGGAGCCGATGACCGCCGGCCAGCGTTCCGCCCGGCCGTGGCTGCCGTACACCGTGGCCGTCGTCGCCGGGCTCGCGGTCATCGCCGCGGCGTACGTGATCGTGCGGCCCACCCCCGGCCCGGACCGCTCCGGGTGCGTGGCGCTGGAGGTGAACTCCTCGACGGAGAAGGCCGACCTGGTCGCCCAGCTCGCCGCCCGGTACAACGCCGCCGACCGGCGCTTCGGCGGGCGCTGCGCCGAGGTGACCGTGCACGGGCTCAACTCGGGCAAGGCGATGGAGGCCCTGGCGGCGGGGAACTGGTCCGGCCGGCAGCCGGGCGTCCCGGCCCCGCAGGTGTGGCTGCCAACGTCGTCGCTGTGGACGGGCCGGCTGCGGCTGCTCGACGAGCAGGCGGGCCGGGCGGCGCAGACCCCCGGCCGGTACCCGTCGATCGCCAACAGCCCGCTGGTCATCGCGATGCCCCTGGAGAAGGGCGAGCTGGTGCGCCAGCGCGGCAGGCTCGGCTGGGCGGACGTCCTCGGGCTCTCCGGCGACGCCGGCTGGGCGGCCTTCGGGCGGCCCGAGTGGGGCCGGTTCACCTTCGGCAAGGACAACCCGAACCTGTCCACGTCGGGGCTGGCGGCCACCATCGCCACCTACTACGCGGCGGTGCGGCGGTCCAGCGACCTGACGAAGGCCGACCTGGCGAAGCCCGCGGTGACCCAGTTCGTGCGCCGGATCGAGGCGAACGTCTCGCACTACAGCGACGACTCGGTGGACCTGCTGCGCGACCTCGCCGAGGCGGACCTGGGCGGGGCGGCTGCGGGCGGGGCCGGCGACGCGCGGGCCCGGGACATGAGCGCGGTCGTGGTCCAGGAGGAGCTGGTCTACCAGTACAACGAGGGGCAGCTCAGCCCCACCCCGGGGCAGAAGCCGCGGGTGCCGCTGGTGGCGGTGCACCCCAGCGAGGGCACGTTCAACCTCGACCACCCGTACGTCGTGCTGCCCTCGGCCGATGCGGCGCAGCAGGCGGCGGCCCAGGACTTCCTGGCCTTCCTCCAAGCCGGCCCGCAGCAGCGCAGCTTCGCCGACCTCGGCTTCCGCGACCACGAGCGGCGGGCGTCGGACGCGCTGGTCGCCGCCGTCCGGGGCGGCGCGGACGGGCAGCTGACCTACTTCGACCCGCCGGCGCCCGAGGTGGTCGACGCGATCCTGCGCGGCTGGGGCACGCTGCGCAAGAAGGCGAACATCCTGCTCGCCGTGGACACCTCCGGCTCGATGAACGCCAAGGTGGGCAGCCGCACCCGGTTCCAGGTGGCCACCACCGCCGTCGACCGGGGCGTCGGCCTGCTCAACTCCGCCGACCGGGTGGCGCTGTGGTCGTTCTCGTCGGAGACGCCGCAGCGGCCGGGGAAGCCGTACAGCGAGGAGGTCCGGCTGGGCCCGTACGACCGGGCCGCGTTCGCGCGCCGGCTCACCGGGCTGCGGGTGGGCGGCAACACCGCGTTGTACGCGACGGTCCGCGCCGCGCACCGCCGGCTGCTCGCCGACTACGACCCCGACCGGATCAACGCGGTGGTGGTGCTCACCGACGGCAAGAACGAGTATCCGAAGGACAACGACCTCGACCGGCTGCTCGCCGACATCGAGCTGGACCCGGACCGGCCGGTGAAGGTCTTCTGCGTGGCGTTCGACCGGGAGTCGGACCTGGCCGCGCTGGACCGGATCGCCGGGGCCAGCGCCGGCAAGGCGTTCGACGCCACCGACCCGGCGACGATCGACGAGGCGTTCGTGAAGCTCGTCAGCAGCTTCTGACCGGTGGCCGGGGGCCTCCCCGGTCAGCCGCCGGCTCTGCTCAGCCGCCGACGCGGCGCAGCAGGCCCTCCTGCACGGCGCTGGCGATGTGCCGGCCGTCGGTGGTGAACATCCGGCCGGTGGCCAGCCCTCGGGCGCCGGAGGCCGACGGGCTCCAGCAGTCGTAGAGGAACCACTCGTCGGCCCGGAACGGCCGGTGGAACCACAGGGCGTGGTCGAGGCTCGCGCCGACCACGCCGCCGGGGCCCCAGACCTCGCCGTGCACCGACAGCACCGAGTCCAGCAGGGTCAGGTCGGAGGCGTACGTCAGGGCGCAGGCGTGCAGCAGCGGGTCGTCGGGGAGCTTGCCGTCGATGCGCATCCACACCCGCTGGTGGGGGTCGGCGGGGCGGTCGCCGGGGCGGACCCAGCCGGGCTCGCCGACATAGCGCACGTCGATGGGGCGGGGGATCTGCCCCCAGATGCCGAGCCGCTCGGGGTAGCGGGCGAGGCGGTCGCTCATGGTGGGCACGTCGTCGGGGGCCGGCACGTCGGGCGGGGTGGGGGCGTGGTGGTCGAGCCCTTCCTCCTCGTGCCGCTGGAACGACGCCGACATGAAGAAGATCGGCTTGTCGTGCTGGAGCGCCACCGACCGGCGCACGGAGAACGACCGGCCGTCGCGGACGTTCTCCACCTGGTATGCGATCGGCTCGGCCGGGTCGCCGGGGCGGACGAAGTAGCCGTGCAGGGAGTGGACGAACCGTTCGGGGGCGACCGTGCGGCCGGCGGCGACCAGGGCCTGACCGGCGACCTGACCCCCGTACACCCGTTGCGGGCCGACCGGGGGGCTCATCCCCCGGAAGGCCATCGCGCCGGTGTGTTCGAGGTCGAGGACCTCCAGCAGCTGGTCGACGGCCGCCTGGCCGACGGTCGCCCCGTCGGTCACTGCAACGCCCGCGCGGAGGCCGCGTCGACCAGCGAGCCGAGCTGGTGCACGCGCAGGGTGTTGGTGGAGCCGGGGGTGCCCGGCGGGCTGCCGGCGACGATGACCACGTAGTCGCCGGGGTTGGCCCGGTCGAGGCCGAGCAGCGCCTGGTCGACCTGGCGGAACATGTCGTCGGTGTGCTCGACGAACGGCATCAGGAACGTCTCGACGCCCCAGCAGAGGGCGAGCTGGCTGCGCACCTCGGGCACCGGGGTGAACGCCCACAGCGGGAGGTCGCAGTGCAGCCGGCTGAGCCGCTTGACGGTGTCGCCGGTCTGCGAGAAGGCGACGAGGGCCTTCGCGCCGATGGCCCGGGCGATCGAGGACGCCGCGACGGTGAGCGCCCCGCCGTGGGTGCGCGGGTCGTGCTGGAGCCGGGGCACCCCGATCGAGCCGGCCTCGGTCGTCGTGATGATCTTGGCCATGGTGCTGACCGTGAGCACCGGGTACTTGCCGACGCTGGTCTCGCCCGAGAGCATCACCGCGTCCGCGCCGTCGAGCACCGCGTTGGCCACGTCGGACGCCTCGGCGCGGGTCGGCCGCGAATTCTCGATCATGGAGTCGAGCATCTGGGTGGCCACGATGACCGGCTTGGCGTTCTCCCGGCACAGCTGCACGGCGCGCTTCTGCACCAGGGGGACCTGGTCCAGCGGCAGCTCGACGCCGAGGTCGCCGCGGGCGACCATGACGCCGTCGAAGGCCAGGACGATCGCCTCCAGGTGGTCGACCGCCTCCGGCTTCTCGACCTTGGCCAGCACCGGGCGGCGGACGCCCTCCTCGTCCATGATGTTGTGGACGAGCTTGATGTCCTCTGCCGAGCGGACGAAGGACAACGCGATCATGTCGACGCCCAGGCCGAGGGCGAAGCGCAGGTCCTCGGCGTCCTTGTCCGACAGGGCCGGGACGCTGACCGCCACGTTCGGCAGCGAGACGCCCTTGTTGTTGGAGACCGGGCCACCCTCGGTGACCAGGCAGCGGATGTCGTTGCCGACGACCTCGCTGACCTCGACGGCCACCCGACCGTCGTCGATGAGCAGCCGGTCGCCGGCCTTCACCTCCTGCGGCAGCTTGCGGTAGGTGCAGGAGACCCGCTCCTTCGTGCCGAGGATGTCGTCCCCGGTGATCACGACCGAGTCGCCGGTGCGCCACTCGTACGGGCCGTCGGCGAACCGGCCGAGCCGGATCTTCGGGCCCTGGAGGTCGGCGAGCACGGCCACCGGCCGGCCGGCGGCGTCGGCGGCCTCGCGGACGAGTCGGTAGACCGCCTCGTGGTCCGCGTGGCTGCCGTGGCTGAAGTTGAGTCTCGCCACGTTCATGCCCGCTTCGACGAGCCCCCGGATGCGCTCCGGTGACGAGGTGGCGGGACCAAGGGTGCAGACGATCTTCGCGCGGCGTGTCACGCCCATCAGGCTAGTCTCTCCTCCGGGTCGGTCTGCGGGCCGACCCCTTTCGGACTGCGGAACAGTTTCCGACGACGCGTCACGCCCGCGCGGGTGGCGAGCGGAACCGCACCGGAATCATCGTCCGGAGTCGTCGTGTGTCGGCGGGCATCGGCGACCGCGCGCCGGGAATCCTACCGCCCGGTGTCACCTCCCATGGGCACGCTCCCCGCCGCCGTGGCCGACGCTAGCAGCGCGCGGCAGGTGACCGCCGTCACGATCGCGACAGCGCCGGTCCCAGGGCGCAGCTCAGCTCTGCGTCCGGGCGAGGGGGAACTCCACCGAGCCGGCCGGGCAGAGGAACGTCATCACGTCGACGGCGTAGAGCCCCGCCTGCACCGCCGGGTCGGCCTCCATGACGCTGCGCACGTCGTCCACGGAGCCGGTGCGGGCCAGGCCGAAGCCGATCGGCGGGTCGGGCTCGCGTCCGGGTCCGTCGATCGACCCGGCGACCAGGACGATCCCCCGCCGCTGCAACGCGCGCATGTGCTCGGTGTGCTCGGCCTGCAACCGCTGGACCGTCTCGGCGGGCAGGGCCCGCCCGGACGGGCCCGGGTAGAGCACGATGCACTCGTACGTGTCGAGCGCGAAGTCGACCTGCGGCATCCCGGTCACGGCGTCCCCTCCCGCGCTGCCGGCCCACGCCCCGCCCGCGGACCCGCCCCGGCCAGCCTCGCACGCGCCGGCCCACCGCCGGGGCCGCTCGGCGCAACTGCCCCCTTTCCCCCTCGGTGACCAGACCACTACCTTCTGAGGGATTCTCGTAACCGGTGGTGAGTGAGGGATCGCGTGGAGGAGTTCGACTACGTCGTGGTGGGCGCGGGCGCGGCCGGATGCGTGCTGGCCCACCGGCTCAGCGCGGACCCGGCGACCCGGGTGCTGCTGGTCGAGGCCGGCGGGTGGGACCGCAGCCCGTTCGTGCGCATCCCCAAGGCGTTCAGCCGGCTGATGGACGACCGGCGCACCGCCTGGCACTACCCGGCCGAGGCGGCACCGGGGCGGCGGGAGGTGTGGCAGCGCGGCCGGCTGGTCGGCGGGTCCAGCTCCGTCAACGGCATGGTCTACGGCCGGGGCGACCGCCTCGACTGGGACGGCCTGGAGCGCCTCGGCAACCCGGGCTGGGGGTGGGACACCATGCTGCCGATCTTCCGGCGGCTGGAGGACCATCCGCTGGGCGCGTCGCCCACGCGCGGGGCCGGCGGGCCGCTGCGGCTGTCGTCGGCGACCGGCACCGACGCGCTCTGCGAGGACGTGATCGCCGCCGGCCAGGCGCTGGGCTGGCACCGGTCCGACGACCTCAACGCCACCGAGGACGAGCGGATCGGGTACGTCACGGCGACCATCCGCGACGGGCGCCGGGTCAGCGCCGCCGACGCGTTCCTGCACCCGGTGCGGGACCGGCCGAACCTGACCGTCGCGGTGGGCACGGCCGTGCGGCGGATCCTCGTGCGCGGCGGCCGGGCGATCGGCGTACGGGCCGGCAGCGGCGGCCGCACCGTCGACTACGCGGCCTCGGCGGAGGTGGTCCTCGCCGCCGGGGCGATCGCCAGCCCGCAACTGTTGCAGGTGTCGGGCATCGGGCCCGCCGACACGCTGCGCCGGGCCGGCGTCGACGTGCTGCTCGACCGGCCCCGGGTGGGCCTCGGGCTGCGCGAGCACCGGTCGGTGCCGGCGCAGTTCCGGCTGATCGGCGACGGCGGCTACAACCACATGCTGGGCAGCCTGCTCGGGCAGGGCCTGGCCACGCTGCGGTACGCGCTGACCCGGCGGGGCCCGCTGAGCCTGCCGGTGCACGACGTGGGGGCGCACATCCGGTCCACGCCGCAGGTCGACCACCCGGACGCCCAGTTGCTGATCGCGCCGTTCTCGGCGGCCCCGCCCCGGCCGGGCCACGCGCTGGAGCTGGAGACCGAGGCGGGGATGATGGGGCTGTGCACGGTCACCCGGCCGGACAGCGAGGGCAGCCTCGCCATCTCCTCGGCCGACCCGGGCACGCCGCCGCGGATCGTGGCCAACTACTTCGCCACCGGGCACGACCGGCGGGTCCTCGTGGACGCGTTCCGCCGGATGCGGGAGCTGTTCGCCACCGCGCCGATCGCCGGGCGGATCGCCGCCGAGACGGTGCCCGGCCCGGCCGTACGCGGCGACCGGGAGATCGTCGAGGCGGCGCTGGCGCTGGGCTACTGCGGCTACCACGCCGTCGGCACCTGCGGCATGGGCCCCTCCGACGAGCACGTCGTCGACGCCCGGCTGCGGGTACGCGGCGTCGACGCGCTGCGGGTGGTGGACGCCTCGGTGCTGCCGGTGCTGGTGTCCGGATACCTCAACGCGCCGGTGATGGCGCTGGCCTGGCGGGCGGCCGACCTGATCCTGGCCGACTGACTCCGGGCGGGCGGGGTACGGGAGCACAATCGACCGGACGACACGCACAGGATTGGGGTTCGACTCATGGGTGACGACGCTGGCAGGCAGCCCGCGAAGGCCTCCGGCACCTACCGGATCGGCGGCGACCTCCAGGTCGACCGGCTCGGCTACGGGGCGATGCAGCTCACCGGGCCGGGCGTGTGGGGCGACCCGAGGGACCCGGCGGAGGCGGTGCGGGTGCTGCGCCGGGCGTACGAGCTGGGCGTGACGTTCATCGACACCGCCGACTCGTACGGGCCGTTCGTCTCCGAGCTGCTGATCCGGCAGGCGCTGCACCCGTACGCCGACGACCTGGTCATCGCGACCAAGGCCGGGCTGACCCGCTCCGGGCCGGGCGACTGGCGGCCGGTGGGCCGGCCGGAATACCTGCGCCAGCAGTGCGAGCTGAGCCTGCGCCACCTGGGCCTGGAGTCCATCGGGCTCTACCAGCTGCACCGCATCGACGCGAAGGTGCCGCTGGCCGACCAGCTCGGCGAGCTGGCGCTGCTCAAGCAGGAGGGCAAGATCCGGCACATCGGGCTGTCCGAGGTGACCGTCGCGCAGATCGAGCAGGCCCGCCAGATCACGCCGATCGTGTCGGTGCAGAACCTCTACAACCTGGCCGACCGCAGCGCCGAGGACGTGCTCGACCACTGCGAGCGCAACGACCTGGCGTTCATCCCGTGGTTCCCGATCGCCACCGGCAACCTGGCGAAGCCGGGCGGCCCGCTGGACGCGATCTCCACCGACCACGGCGCGACGCCCGCGCAGCTCGCGCTCGCCTGGCTGTTGCGGCGCTCGCCGGTCGTGCTCCCCATTCCGGGTACGTCGTCGGTGGCGCACCTGGAGGAGAACGTGGCCGCCGCGCAGGTGCAGCTCACCGACGACGAGTACGCGGCCCTCGCGAAGGCCGCCTGAGCCCACCGTCGTGGTCGGACGCCCCCCCGACGCCGGCGGGTCAGAGCGCGTAGCAGTCGGGGCGCACCGGGGAGTCGGTGAGCGCGCCCCGGACGACGGTGTACGTGGTGCCGTCGAGGACGAGGCCGAGGTGCCCGACGAGCCGCAGCGGGCACCACGACTGGATGAGCACGTTGGTGGCCCCGTCGGCGAGGGTCGCGTTGTCGACGGGCCGGACCAGCTCGTCCTGGAGGGTGCGCACGGCCGTCCAGCGCACGTCGCCCGGGGTGTCGTCGCCGTCGTTGAGGGCGGTGAGGAAGCTCGACCCGATGGTCATCTGCTGGCAGGCGACGATGCCGAGGCAGCTGCCGAGGCCGAGGAACTTCGCGATGTCGGCGACGTAGGTGCCGTAGTGCGGGGTGCCGAGGCTGACGTACCGGCCCACCTTGGTGCCGCCGCCGAGGTTGCGGATGAGGTAGCGGGAGACCAGGCCGCCCTCGGAGTGGGCGACGAGGTCAACGCGGGCCGCTCCGGTGGTGGCGCGCACCTGGTCGACGTACGCGGAGAAGGCCCGGGCGGAGTCGGCGATGTCGCCGAGGCCGAGGCCGGGGAGCTGGAAGATCGACACCCGGAAGCCGTCGGCGCGCAGCCGGGCGGCGAGCGGCTCGTAGCCGAGGGCGGGGGTGCTGAGCCCGGCGACGACGATGACGGGGTTGGCGGCAGCGGCGGCCCGGGCGGCGGCGCTGGCGGGTGTGGCGGCCTGGGCTGCGGCCGGGGAGGGTCCGGCCAGCACGGCGGCGGCGGTGGCGGTGGACGCGGCGAGGACGGCGAGGATCCTTCGGAGCAGCATGGCTGCACCTCCTGGTGGGGGTGTCCCGGCCGGGCCGGGCGGAGGCGAGGGGCGTTCCGATCGATCGTGGAAAGATGATGGGGCTGGCGATCCAGCGACGTCAATGAGAAGTTACGCGCGAGTAACAGGATGTCGCGCCCAGCGCGAATTCCGGCGACCCGGGCTCATGATCGAATCCATGTCGGCGAGATGGCGGTATCCACGGCGGCCGGATACCGCCATCTCCCCGACATGATCGTGCTACTCGGCAGCGCCTACCTCACCGGCCGCCTGACGGAGCGCCCGGGTGGCCTGGTCGATCAGCTTCGTGGCGTCCGTGCGGCCGTTGACCTGGATCTCCACCTCGGACTCCCCCGCCTGCACCCGGACGCTCACCTCGGTGCGCTGCTGGTCGACCCAGCTCTGCAACAGGTTGAACAGCCCCGGCAGCAGCGCCTGCGCCACCACCGCGATGATCACCGCGTCGCTGAACCCGGGCCGCCCGCCGGACCGGCCGCCCCCGGCGTCGCGCACCCCGGCGCGGAACTCCGGGCGCTGGTGGATCCAGGTCAGCAGCGGCACCCGGGGCGGCCGGGCGGCGCGCGGCGTCAGCACCAGCCGCACCGGCTGCCGCGCCCCCGCCGACGTCCCCGTCGAGGTCTGCGTCACGTGGTGGCTCTCCTTCACTCGCCGCTGGGCAGGAACGTGATCTTGCCGTCGACCACCGACAGGACGCCGTCGACGCCGAACGAGTCGTCGTCGCTGAACGGGGTCGCCCCGAAGTAGCCGTCGGTGGTGCCGGTCGCCAGCACCGACCCCTGCGCGTCGTACGGGGTCGACACCCGGGCCGTGGCGGGGCCGGTGAGCTCCACCGCGATCCGCGGGTACTCGGTGATCTTCCAGGCGATCTTCTTCACCGCGCTGCCGTTGTAGTAGCGGAAGGGGCAGCCCGCCGGGGCGGCCACCTTCTGCGCCGCGCAGGCGTCCAGGTGCCGGCGCACCTCCGCCTCGGCCGCCTCCCGCGCGCCCGGGGCCAGCACCGGCTCCAGCCGCACCTGACCCGCGCTGTCCATCCCGGGGACGACGGCGACGGCCTGCGCCGGGGTCTCCGCGAGCACCGTGCTCTGCCCGCCCACCGTGTAGACGCCGGGCAGCAACGCGAGGGTGTCCCCCTCGGGGGGCGTCTCGACGGGCACCCCGTTGACCGTCAGGCCCGCCTGTCCACCGGGGACGCCCAGCGTGACCGGCCCGCCGACGAGCCGCCACCCGTGGAACAGGCCCAGGGTCGCCGACTCCTCCCGGCGCAGCGACAGCTCGGCCGGCACCCGCTGGCCGGCGAGGGTGAACTCCACCTTCGCCGTGGCCTCGTCGCCGTCCCGGTCGACCGAGAGCACGTCGACGTCGCCGGGCGGCTGGTAGCCCTTCGCCTCGACCAGCGCGGCGAGCCGGTCGACGTCGCCGGCCGCCGACCGCGCGTCGGGGGTCAGCAGCTCCAGGGCCGCCCGGGCGTCGTGGTCGGCCAGCGCCGAGAAGTAGCCGTCGACGGCCTGCGCCGGGCGGAACAGGGCCCACTGCGTCACCCCGAGCAGGATGCCGCCGAAGGCGCAGGCCAGGGCCAGCGCGCCGGCGACCAGCATCGCCCGTGGGGAGGCGACCGCCCCCGGCCGCCCGAACAGGCCCTCGGCGGTCACCGGGGCGGCGACGACGCCGTCGGCAGCCGCCGCGGTGAGCGCCTCCAGCCGGTCCAGCCGCAGCTCGGACGCCGGGTGCGTGGCGCAGACCGCCTCGTCCCAGCCGCTGCGCCCGGTCTCGAACGACCTGCGCCGCTCCAGCATGTCCCGCAGGCCCTGGGCGTGGCCGGCGAGCACGGCGCCCGCGTCGGCCCGGTACTCGGCGGCCCGCACGTCGCGAGAGTGCAGCGGCAGCACCACGTACTTCATGGTGAGCAGCACGGGCCAGAAGAAGACGAACACCACGAAGTTGGTCGCCGGGTGCGGGAAGGCCCGCATCAGCCACGTCGGCACGGCGTGCACCAGCACCAGGGGCAGCGCCACGCCACGGACGAACGCGCTGGTCACCTCGTCGCCGGTGCGCCAGTGCACCAGTTCGTGGCTGAGCAGCGCCGCGACGTTCTCGTCGGGTTCGTCGAGCAGGCCGGTGGTGACGACCACGTGCCGGGCGTACGCGCGGGCGTTGGTGAGTACCGGGTCGTCCTCGATGAGCAGCCGGGGCACGGTGGGCAGGCCGAGGGCGCGCGCGCAGTCGTACAGGACGGGTCGGAGCCGTTCGGCCTCGCGGCGGCTGAGCCGGCGCGCGCCCGAGATGGCCAGCAGGCGCGGCTCCCACATGAGCCGGTAGAGGGTGTAGAGCACGCCGATCAGCACGGCGGCGACCATCATCCCGGCCAGCCCGGTGAGGATGCTCGCCGGCTCGTCGATCGCCTCACGCCACGGCAGCGCCAGCACGAGCAGGGACCCGGCCAGGAACCCGACCGCGACGCCGAAGAAGCCGCCGAGGACCCCACCGGAGCGGTCGAGGAAGGCGTCGAGCAGCGAGCCGACCAGCGGGGCGTCCCGCACCGGCTCCGGCAACACCTCGCCGAGGTTGCCGCCCCCGTTGACGATGCCGGCCACGCCGAACACGATCGCGCCGCCCACCCCGAGGAACAACGCGGCGGGCACGTAGAACCAGGTGGCCAGGAACGCGCCCAGCACCCCGCGCCAGTCGCGCACCACCCCGGCGCGCAGCCAGACCAGCACGCTCGGATATCCGGGGGGCCGGGCGGCGAAGCGCTGCGCGAGGCGGGACGCGCCCTCGCCCCCGCCGGTAGACGCGGGATCGGCGGGCGTTGCGGAATCGGCCGGTGTGTCGGCTGCGGCAGGTCTGACCTGCGGGTCAGGGTCCGGGTCGCGCACGGCGGCTCCTCGACTCAACCGCCACCGGGAGAGGGTGGCGAATGGGAACGGATAAGGGCACGGCGTTTCGGACGGCGGCTCGGCCGACCGTCGGAGGAATTGCGCAGGTACGACGAATGCCACCGATCCCATGCACGGGAGTCGACGACGACGCAGCACATTACCCGTCCACAGTGGATCTCGCCAGCGGAATTCCGACAATAGCTCATGACTCCAGTCAGGGTGGGCGGCAATGGAATTCACAGGAAGTGAAAACCGCTCGCCATTTTCGAGGCAGGCATCGACACTCCCCATCGTGGACGACGCCGTACGACGCAACCGGGCCGCCTGGGAAACCGCCGCCGGGAAGTACGTCCGGGAGCACGACGACCTGCTGCGCGAGGCGCGGGAGAGCACGTCGCTGTTCCCGTACGAGATCGATCTGCTGCGCCCGCTGCTGCGCGCCGCGCCGACGGTGGTGCACCTGCAGAGCGGCCACGGCCTCGACGACGTGGCCCTGGTCGAGGCCGGCGCGCGTACGGTGATCGGGGTCGACTACAGCGCGGTGACGACCGGCGCGGCGAACCGGCGCGCCGCCGAACTGGGGCTGGCCTGCCGGTACGTGGTGGCCGAACTCCCCGGCGCTCCACTGCGCGACGGCTGCGCGGACCTGGTCTACACCGGCAAGGGCGCGCTGATCTGGATGCGGGACCTGGCTGCCTGGGCGCGCGACGTCGCCCGGCTGCTGCGGCCGGCGGGTCACCTGTTCGTGTACGAGGCGCACCCGGCGGCCGCCCTGTGGAGCTGGGACGCCGACGAGCCCCGGATCCGGGCCGACCGGAGTTACTTCGGTGATTGCTTCGTCAACGACACGTTCCCGGGAAACGGTGCGGTGGAATTCCAGTGGACCCTGGGGGAAATCGTCAACGTGGTGCTCGCCGCCGGCCTGGAGCTGCTCCACCTGGCCGAACACCCCGAACCGTTCTGGCGGCCGGGCGGAGTCACGGCGGCGGCCTGGTCCGGGCGGCTGCCGAACGCGTTCTCCCTGCTCGCCCGCCGCCCGCCGGAAGCCGGCAGACTAGCCGTTACCCGCAGCCCGGCCGGCTGTCCGAAGATCGACCGGCGCGCGGCCGCGTCGCCCCGCGCGTCGATCTGATAGCCGTCGAGCCAGGTCCACCCGTGGTAGGTGACCCGGTCGGCGTGCACCCGGATCAGCCGGAAGAAGAGCGGCTGGACGAACTGCGGGCTCGCCGCCCGGGTCACGTGCAGCAGCGTCCCCGCCCGCAGCAGGGCTTCCGTCGGCGCATAGGGAGCTGAGTCATCGGCGACATCACGCGCTGCACTCACGGCTGTCGGCCCTGGCCACCGCCCTCGCCACCCTGGCCGCAGTCCCGGGCCCGCCCCCAGCCCCGCCCTCGACCTCAGCCCCGCCTTCGGCGTCGGCCGCCGGCCCGTGCGGCCAGTGCCGGTGGCTGATCGACCTACCCACGGCCGCGAGGCCGCGTCGGATGCAGTGCCTGGCCCCTGTTGCTGCAGTTCCGGCACCCGCAGGGCCGACCCCCTGGCCTTCCGTGCGTCAGGTGCTCAACGCTGCTGTCCGCTAGCCGTCACCCCCCACTCGCATAGGGCACTTAAATAGCATCCATGAGGAATGCGCCCAAGTTGCTGATTACAGCAGCGGCAGTGACGGGAACTGTGGCCTACAGCCTTCCGCAGCCATGGTCACTTGTGGCGGCCCTAGCCGACCTGTTCTTGATCGGCCTCGCCGGTGGGCTTTGGCGGAGGGCACACGAGCGGGAATCCCTCCAGCACCCGCCCGGCAGGTCCGAAGACCGGCCGATCCCGCAACCGGACGCTTACTTTCCCTTACCCTACGGCTCAGAAAACGAACGCGCGCGTGCAGCGTCTTCATCAGCTCGGCGCAGGCGCTGGCCCGGCTCCGCCATCAAGGACACGCCATCACGTACCAGCCGTATAGGACGACAGCTACGACTTCGACTCAACAGGATTGTCAGCGCGGAGGATAGCGCGACGAGTGGGAGTGCCAGCTTGGCGGATCTGGTAGCCAGATTGCAGCGAACGAACAGACGGGGTCAGCTGTGGTGGTTCCTGGCTGGCGTAGCCGCTTCCATCCCCACAGGTGTCCTGGTGAACCTTCTGACGGGCTAGCGGCAAGCAGCACCGGCCAAGACGGTCGCCACAGTTGCCGACCGTCCGGTCCGGACCGCCGGTGGTGAGCGTCCGGCAGGCCAGCTGCGACGTCCTGTCACGATCAGCGAAGTGCGACCCGTCGGCGAGGTCGACCACCATGCCTCTGACCCGGCCCGAACCACTTTATCCACCGCCGCCTTGGCCGCCGGGGCGGCCAAGGCGGCAGCCACGGATCAGCTGGCGATCCGGCCGATCGCGCCGTAGCCGAGCTGCCGCGACGGCGTCTGGGCATCCACGTCCAGACCCGGGTCCGGACGCCAGTCCGCCATCAGGGTCACCCCCGGATCAACCAGTTCCATACCTTCGAACCAGGACGTGAACGTCGCCTTGTCTCGCACGTGGAGGGTCGCGCCGACCCCGGCTTGGTAGGCGGCCACCATTCGGTCCACCTGTGCTCTTGTTTCCGCGTCCACCGTGTCTGCGGTGAGGTGGGAGATCGCGAGGTGACTGCCAGGCACCAGGGCGTCCCGGTACGCCGCGATGAGCCCCTTCGGATCATCCTCGTCGGGAACGAACACGAGCAGCCCACCCATGATGATCCCCACCGGCTGAGACAGATCGATCAACTCGCGGACCGCTGGGTGTGCCCATACCTGCTCAGGGTGACTCCCGTCGGCTTCCGCCATGGCGGCGAGCGGCTCCCTCGCGAGAATCTCCTCGCCGTGAATGACAGCCGATGGGTCGTTGTCCACGTAAATCACCCGCGCGCGGGGGTTGAGGGCGTGCGCCACCTCGTGCGTATTGTTGGCAGTCGGCAGACCCGCCGCGATATCGATGAACTGCTCCACCCCCTGCGCCACCAGATATCGCACGGATCGGCGCAGCCAGTCCCGGTTACCGCGAGCCAGCAGGTCGACGCTGGGCAGCGTCAGCTTGATGCGCTCCGCTTTCTGCCGGTCGATGGCGAAGTTGTAGAGGCCTCCCAGATAGTAATCGTAAATCCGTGCGATGTTGGCGTTCTCCAGATCAGCTACCGCCCTATCCAGGCGGTTGGCGATTGCCGTCATTCGAGCCCCTTCGGAGTTTGCTACGGCGCGGGACCGGCTCGCCGGTCCGCCATATGATAATCCGACAACCATGGATATTGCGATGCTGTGTCCGCCATCGATTTGACTGTGCGGACGTTCTTACGGCAGCCGCCGCTCGTGGTCGTTGCTGAAGTTCGTGGTTGTGACAGGGCGGCTCACCTCGTCGGGCACCACAAGGGCTGCCAGCGTCCCCGGACGGTTCGGCTGGAAGGTGCGGTTGGCTTGGTCAGGCTCTTCCCGGGTTTGAGAGTGGCGATGGCTCGCTCGCCGCGAGCGCGGAGTCTCGACGGCCGGCCCGCTCGGTCTTCGTGGCCCCCACGCTGAGCGGTACCTGTCGAGGGTCCACGACTCTCCACGTCCGTAGTCGACGGCGAACACGACAGGGTATGAAGGAAGGCTCATGTTCGCCCGCCGTGGGCGTATCGGGTATCCGACAGAAGTTCACAGATACTATCGACGATCTTCATCCGTTGATGGGTCAAGATTCTTCGCGATCACTGTGGACCGACACGACCGGGAGAGCCATGCGGGACAGCCTTCTCAGCACCGCCGACGAGGTGTTGGAGCGGCTCGAAGACGAGATCGCCTTCCTGGCGGAGGGCCTGGCCGGCGTGTCCGAACAGCTCACCTGCCTGACCACCGAGCTCGACGACCAGCTCGCCGAGGGCAGCCCCGACCAGGTCGGGCACACCCTCGACCGGGTCGCCGCGCTCCTGGGCGACCAGGCGCTCAGCGACCTGACGGCCCTGGCCGGGCTCGGCGCGATCCGCCACGGCCATCCCCCGCAACGGGACGACGACAGCGTCCACGCGATCCCCACGCTGCCCACCGAGGGAGTACCCGTCGCCGCCGGGCAGGGCGACGCGGACGAGCGCTCGGCCGACGAGCTGCGGGCCCTGGTCGCGTCCGCAGCGGACCACCTCCGGCGGCTGTCGGTCTTCGTCACCGACCGGTTCGACCTGGCCCGCGCGGCGGCGGAACGCGGTGACGCCGACCGGGCGCTGGAGGAGCTGCGGCTGACCCGGGAGGCCGCCGGGAGCGCGCCTGCGGGCTACCAGCTCTGGCTGGCCTGCCTGGCTGACCTGCACGGCTGACCCCGCCCGCCCGGGTGACGACCACCCGACCGGGACGCCCCTCGTCGTCGGCGCCGACGACCGGCCCGCGAGCGGCGGCCCACGCCGACGACGTCGGGGCGGGATGACCTCTGGGCGTTACGCGGCGCTACCGCGACCACCCGGCGGCCACACCCCCACACCAAACCCTTTGCTCTGCACCCGGATACGCGACAGCCACGCACGGTAACCCGCCGACTCAGCCCGCACCGACTCACCCGGCTCTATGTGTCGAGCCAGGACACCGTGATGCGGATACGGGTGCAGAGCAAAGGGACAGCGGGAAGTCTGGCGGGGTCGCGGGGGCATCACGAAGGGTGACCTCGGGCCGGCGTCGCACACACGTCGCCGGCCACCTCACGGACGGTGGTCAGGCTGCGGCGGGCTCGGGGCAGCGGCAACGGGTCGGACCCCCGCCGCCACGGCCCGCAGCTCCGACTCGGGCACCCGCTCCGGCTCGGCGCGCACGTCGACGGCCACCCCGGGCTCGACCAGCCGGAACGCCTCGCCGCCGCCGACGAGGCCGGTCACGTCGCCCTCGGTGAACTCGGTGAGCGGCCAGGCCGCGGCGTCCCGCTCGTGGTAGTCGGCGAGGAAGTCGCGCAGCGCGTCGAGCGTGCCCAGCCGGCTCCCGCGCAGGACGTGCACCCGCAGGTCGACCCGCCAGCCCTCCTCGACCTGCCGTTCCCACACCCGGGTGCGGAAGCGCACCCCCTCCCACTCGCTGGCGAAGTCGGACACCTCCCCGTCGACCCCCGCCGGCACGTACCCGATCACGAACCCGCCCAGGTCCTCGCTCATCGACGCCTCCCCCTCGTCCGATCCGGCGCTCACTCCGAATCGTGGACAACCATCGTCCACAACGGACGACAACTGTCCAAGGTCCCGGCGAACGGGGGGGGCGACAAGGGGCGGCACGGTCAGCCCAGCAGCGCCACGAGGGCGTGGACGGCCGGGTTGGTGGTGAGGCGGGGCCAGGCGAGGCCGACGTCCACCGTGGGGGTCGGCGAGGTGAACCGGCGCAGCCGTACCCCCGGCACCTTCAGCGCCCGCGCGCGACCGGCGGGCACGGCCGCGATCACGTCGCCCTGCGCCACCGCGCGCAGCAACTGCTCGTCGTCGGGCTCCTGCCGGACCAGCCGGAAGCCGCCGCGCGGCCAGACCTGGGCGATGGTCCGGTCGAACATCCCGGGGCCGTTGTCGCGGGACCACATGACGGCCGGCAGGTCCACCACCTCGGCCCGGGTGATCCGGCGGCGGCCGGTGGCCAGCGGATGCCCCGCCGGCAGGGCCAGCAGCAGCTCCTCGGTGTCGACGGTGCGGCACGCGAGCGCCGGCTCGTCGACCGGCGGGCGGACGAACGCCGCGTCGAGCCGGCCGGCGAGCAGCCCGGCGACGTTCGGCGCGGTCCAGGCGGTCTCGGCGACGACCTCCACGTCGGGGTGGGCGGCGCGGAACCGGGCCACCAGCGCGTCCACCGGGCCGCCGCGCGCCGACCGGGTGTACGCGAGCCGCAGCCGCCCGCCCCGGCCCTGCACCAGATCCCTGATGCGGGCGGCGCCGGCGTCGACGTCGGCGAGCAGCCGGGCGGTCTCGGCGGCCACCCGCCGCCCCACCTCGGTCAGCGTGCAGCCCCGGCTGGTGCGGTGCACCAGCGGCACGCCGAGCTGGCGTTCCAGGGCGCGGATCTGCTGGCTGAGCGCCGGCTGGGCGATGTGCAGGCGGGCGGCGGCCCGGGTGAAGTGCAGCTCCTCGGCGAGCACGGCGAAGTAGCGCAGCCGGCGCAGGTCCGACCAGGCGTCCATCCCCGGATCATAAGCGCCGCTTATCGCCGCCTGCCCGTTCCGTCTTGGACGCCCGCCCGGACGGCCGGCCACGATCCGAGCGACGACCGGAAGGAGCGGACGATGGCGGAGCGGGTGGACGTGGTGGTGGTCGGCGGCGGGATCATCGGGCTGACCGCCGCCGTGATCCTGCAGGAGCGGGGCGCGCGGGTGACCGTGCTGGCGGCGGACGACCCGGCGGACACGGTGTCGACGGTGGCCGCCGCCGTGTGGTACCCGACGCACACCGACGAGGATCCCCGGGTGCTGCGCTGGGCGGCGGAGACGCACGCGGAGCTGGGCCGCCAGGCGGGGGCGGGCGTGCCGGGGGTGGTGGCCCGGCCGACGCGGATGCTGCTGCGCCACCGCTACCAGGGCCCGCCGTGGTGGGCGGCGGCCACCGGGGACCTGGTGGCCGGGCCGGCCGAGCCGCCGTACACGGCGGTGCTGCGGTTCACCGCGCCGACGGTGGAGATGACGCCGTACCTGGGGTGGCTGGCCGGGCGCGTCACCGCCGGCGGGGGGCGGGTGCTGCGCCACCGGGTGCGGGACCTCGCCGAGGCGTTCGACGTCGCCCCGACGGTGGTCAACGCGACCGGGCTGGCCGCCGGCCGGCTCGCCGCCGACCCGGCCGTGCACCCGGTGCGCGGGCACCTGGTGCTGGTGGCGAACCCGGGGCTGACCACGTCGGTGCGCGACGAGGACGACCCGGCCGGGATCACCTACGTGCACCCGCGCCGGCACGACGTGGTGCTCGGCGGCACGTACCAGCCGGGGGTCTGGGACACCGGGCCCGACCCGCAGACGGCGGCGGCGATCCGGCGGCGGTGCGTGGCGCTCGTGCCGGAGCTGGCCGACGCGCCGGTGCTCGGCGAGCGGATCGGGTTGCGCCCCGCCCGACACGGCGGCCCCCGGGTGGCGGTCGAGCCGGCGGGCCCCGCCGGGGGCCGGCTGGTGCACGCGTACGGGCACGGCGGCGCGGGGGTCACCCTGTCCTGGGGGTGCGCGGCCGAGGTGGCCCGCCTCGCCCTGGACGGCTGACCGCCCGCGCAAGGCGAAACACCGGCTGGGCTCAGCCCAGCAGGCGGAACAGCACCAGGTAGCCGCAGTAGGCCAGCGGCATGAGCAGCACGCAGGTCACGAAGCCGAGCGGCACGAACCGGGGCGGCGGCCCGTCCGCGCCCAGCGCCGGCCGCCCCCACCGGCCGAGCACCAGGTAACCGGCGACGAAGCAGAGCACGGGCAGCGCCCCGCAGGTCGCCACGTAGACGGCCCCCGGGCTGGCCACCACGCCCGCGACGCCCAGCAGCACCACCGCCAGCACGACGCCGGCCGCCGCGCACGCCGCGTACACGGCCAGGGCCCGCGCCAGCGGCGACCACGCCGGCAGCAGCGGCGGCCGACGGCCGACGGCCTCCGTGACCCCGATCAGCCGGTCGGTCTCGTCGGCGAGCCGCCGGGCCTCGGCCAGCTCCGCGCCCGGGTCGACGCCCCCGGCGCGGGGCGCGGGCACCCCGGCCGCCGCCGGCACCGCCACCACCGCGCCGGTCGCCCCACCCCGGGGGTACGCCCCGACACCCGGCCGCCCCGGCGCGGCGGCTGCGCCGCCGGCCCCCGCCGTCCCCGGCTCCGGCGACCCACCGGGCCCGCCGCCGGGCAGTCCGGCCCCGGCCGCTGCCGCCGGGGTGGCGGCCGGCGACGCGGGGCGCTCGCCCGCCGTGGGTGCCGGTTCGACGGTGACGCCGGCGGCCCGGCCGAGCTGGTCGAGGCGGTGGGACTGGGCGTCGAGGCGTCGGGTGAGCTGGTCGAGCGTCGCGCGCAGGGCCGAGCGGCGGCGGTCGGCGGCGACGGCGTCCCGGTCGGTCTCGCGGCGCTGGTCGGCGAGCTGCCGGGCCAGGGCGGCGTACTCGGCGAAGGTGGCCACGGCTCAGCGCTCCTCGTCCCGTTCGTGCCCCGGCCCGGTGAACGGCACGATCAGCCGGGTGCGCTGGTCGTGCCGGTCCACCAGCAGCGCCCGGTCGGGGCGCGGGGTGTAGGCGAGGTCGTGCTCGCCCAGGTGCAGTCCCAGCTCCGCGCCGGGGACGTTCAGCGCGACCAGGCAGGCGACGTCGTCGCGGTGGTGCGCCCCGCCGAGGTCGTCGGCGAGCCGGCGCAGCCCCCGCCACCAGCCCAGCAGGTGCACGCCGCGGCCCGGTCCCTCGCGCAGCAGGGCGCGCAGGTCGTCCAGGCCGGAGCGGAACGTGGTCGGGTCGGTGCCGGCGAGGGCGGCCGAGGCCGCGTCCGCGCCGAAGAGCACCAGGTAGGTGCGACCGGCGGCGGGCTGGCCGGCGGCGAGGGCGGCGATCCGGTCGCGCAGGGCGGCCGGGTCGAGCCGCTCCACCGGGTGGCCGGCGGCGGCGAGCGCGGCGGCGGTCGCGTCGACCACCGGGTCGACGGCGGCGACCAGCCCGGCGAGCAGGAACCGGGCCCCGCTGGGGGCGTGCTGCCGGCCGAGGCCCAGCGCGGCGGCGCGGAGCACCTCCGCGCCGACGGTCGAGGTGCCGACCACGGCCAGGTGCCGGCCCGGGGTCGCGTCGAGGGTGAACGAGGCGGGGCTGTTCGCCACGTCGACGACGCGGCCCACCAGGGCGACCGGGGGCCCGACGCCGGGGCGCAGGGCGGCGAGGGCGGGATCGTCGTCGGGCCGCGCCGGATCGTACCCCCGGAAGACGGTGGGTCCGGCGGACCCGGCCGGCCGCTCGCGCCACAGCTCGTGGCGCAGCCGGGCCAGCTCGGCGCGGGCGGCGTACGCGTCGGGGAAGCGGACCACGGTGTCGGCCCCGGCCGCCCCGGCGGCGGTGTTGAGCACGGCCGCGCCGATCGGCAGCGCGTCGGCGGCGGTGTTGAGCGCGTCGAGCACTCCCCCGCCGCCGGGCAGGGCCACCCGCAGCGGGAACTGCCCGAAGATCGCCTCGGCGCGGCCGTACAGCGACTCGATGCCGGCGGTGGACTGGCTGGCCAGCACCAGGTGCACCCCGTACGAGCGGCCCTTGCGCGCCAGCTCCTCCAGCAGGTCGACGGCCTGGCGGGCGACGGCGTCGGTGCCGGCGAGCAGCACCTGGAACTCGTCGACGACCGCCACGATCCGGGGCACCGCCGCGTCGCCGGGCAGGTCGGCGAGCTTCGTGACGCCGTGCCGCTTGAGGACGGTCGCCCGCCGGTTCAGCTCCCGGCGCAGCTCCCGCAGCACGGCCAGGCCGTACTCCCGGTCGCTCTCGATGCCGACGACGCGGGCGTGCGGCAGCCAGGACGGGTCCCTCTCGGTGGGCACGAACTCGGTGAAGCTGACGCCCTCCTTGAAGTCGAGCAGCCAGAGCTGGAGCTGGTCGGGGGCGTAGCGGGCGGCCAGCCCGTAGAGGGCGTCGAGCAGGAACACGGTCTTGCCGGCGCCGGTGCGCCCGGCGACCAGCCAGTGCGGGGTGGCGTCGTCGAAGGCGACGGTGACCGGCTGCCGCCCGGCCCGGCCGACCACGGTGGACAGGCCGGCGGCGCTGGTCGCCGCCCAGCGGCGGGCCGGCAGCAGGTCGGCGAAGGCGGGCGGGGTGTCGCGGCGGGCGGCGGGGGCGAGGTGCGCGGCGAGGGCGGCCACGGTGGCCGGCGGCAGGTCGCCGTCGAGGACGACGGGGGCGGCCAGCCCGGAGCCGTCGGCGCTGAACGGGTGCCCGGGCGGGTCGCCGACGTGGGCGTACCGCTGCATCAGGCGCAGCGCGGTGGCCGCGCCCGGCGGCGGCGCGTCGGAGGCGGCGGGGCTCTGCTGGCCGGCGGCGCTGCCGGGTGTGGCAGCGCGGTGGCCGGCGAGCAGCACGCAGACCGCGGCGGACGCCCCGGCGTGGGTGAGCGCGGCGAGCCGGGCCAGCTCGCGGGGGCCGGGCGCGGCGGCGACGACCAGCACCAGCAGCTCGCGGGCGGCGGGGTCGGCCTCCTGGGCGGCCCGGGCGTGCCGCTCGGCGGAGTCGAGCAGCGCGGCGACCTCGGCGGCGGTGGTGGCGGTCGGGGCGAGCACCCCGGCGTCGAGCAGCGGGCGCAGCGGCAGGAAGGTGGCCCCGAAGGCCACCGTGTCGATCCCGGCGACGCGGACCGTGCCGGGCGGGGCGGTGGCGAGCAGCCGCAGCACCACCGCGCGCAGCAGCTCGCCGACGCGCGGGTCCCGGGCGTCGGAGTCGACGGTGAGGTGGCAGCCGCCGCCGAGTGGGACGAGCACGGGGAAGCCGCCGTCCAGTGTGGTCGCCTCGCCGACGCGGATCGGGGCGGGCGCGCCGGTCAGCGCGGTGACCCCGGGGGCGGGGGCGGCGAGCCGCCCGCCCACGGCGGCCAGCCGGGCGACGACGTCGGCGGCGGTGGGGGCGGCCGGGCCGGGCGCGCCGATCCACCGGCGGGCCCGGTCGAGCCGCTCGCGGGCCTGCCGATGGGCGGCGACCGCCTGACCGTACGCCGACGCGAGCCTGCCCACCCTCTGCTGCCCCCCCACGCGCGATGGCCGTCTGGTCCAGCGAACCCTAACGGACGCGCGGCGGCGTCGGACAGTCCGCCGCGACGGCGCGCGCACCGGCCCCGCCGGAGCGGCCGGCGGGGCAGGTGACGGGCCGGCGGCGGGGCCTGAGGCGGGGCCGTCGGCCGCCGGCCGGCTGCGGTGGCGCGGGGTCAGCCGGTGACGGCGTTCAGCGCCGGCAGGTAGCCCAGCCGGTAGCCGTCGGCGTTCGGGTGGTACGCCTCGATGACGCCGGTGACGTCGCGGATCCACGGCGCGGCGGCGCAGACGCCGTGCCCGGCGAAGTAGGGGCGGGCGTCGGCGAAGGTGGCCCCGGCCGCGGCGGCCCGGCCGGCGGTGACCGAGGCGAGCAGGTCGGCGGCCTCGTTGATGATGGTCCGCTTGTAGGCGCTCATCGCCAGCGCGCCGCAGGAGGTCGTCTCGAACAGGCGCGGGTAGCCGAGCACGACGAGCCGGGCGTTGGGGGCCTTCTCGCGGATCGCGGCGTAGGTGCGGTCGAGCCGGCCGGGCAGCTCGGTGGTGGCGAACGTCCTGGCCTCGTCGACCGCGCCCTCGCAGGTGCTGGTGCTGCCGAACCGGCAGCTCGTGATGACGTCGACGAAGCCGGCGTCGTTGCCGCCGATGGTGATGGTGACCAGGGTGGTGCTGGTGCTCAGCGCGTTCACCTGCTTGTTGATGACGTCGGCGGTGACCGCGCCGCCGCAGGCGGGGAACGTGAAGCTGGCCACCTGGTGGGCGGCGGCCCAGAGCGGGGCGTACGACTTGTCGCTGCGCAGGCAGGTGGACAGGTCGTACGGCCCGGCGCCGACGCCGGAGGAGTACGAGTCGCCCAGCGCCACGTAGTTGATCGCGGCGGCGGCTCGGGCGGGTTTCGCGGCCTGGGCAGCCTGGGCGACGCCGGGGGCGGCCGCCGCGCCGAGGGTCGCGGCGAGCAGGGCGGTCAGCGCGGTCAGGGTGCGGGCCAGCGGGCGGTGGGGCATGGGGGAACCTCCGCGGGGGCAGGGGTGGTGGGTCCTCGGAACCGCGCGCGTGGCCCAGGGGTGGTGGTTACTGGTCGGTAATGCTATCGAAACATTTCCATCGAGGGAATAGGGCGCGGACCGCCCGCGCGGGACACACCCGTTTACATCTGTCGATTAGGTTGGCCGGCGTACACCCAACGGAGGGAGTCCATCCCGTGCGACGCGTTCTCGCGGCGGCCATCGCCGCCCTGACCGTCTCCACCGCCGGCGCGGTCGCGGCCGGCGCACCCGGCCACGCCGCCGCCCGATCGGGCTGGGGCCGGCCGGCCGCGGCGCCGGCCGCGCCCACCCCGGGCAGCCCCGGCATCGGCGACAGCTACTTCCCCGACTACGGCAACGGCGGGTACGACGTCGACCACTACGACGTCCGGCTGCGCTACGAGCCCGCCACCGACCAGCTCTCCGGCACCACCACGATCCTCGCCCGGGCCACCCAGGACCTCTCCCGGTTCAACCTGGACTTCGTGCTCGGCGTCCAGTCGGTGAAGGTCGACAACTACCTGGCCACCTTCGCCCGCGAGGGCGCCCACGAGCTGGTGATCACCGCGCCCCGCCCCATCGTCTCGGGCCAGTCCCTGACCATCGTGGTGCAGTACGCGGGCGTGCCGTCGCAGACCCGCGTCGACGGCTGGACCGGCTGGACGAAGACGGCCGACGGGGCGCTCGCCGTCAACGAGCCCGAGTCGGCCTGGTGGTGGTACCCGAGCAACGACCACCCCAGCGACAAGGCCACGTGGGACGTCTCCGTGTCGGTGCCGACCGGCGTCGAGGTCGTCAGCAACGGGGTGCAGCCCCGGCCGCCGCTGGCCGAGCCCGGCAACCGGACCCGCTGGGGCTGGCGCAGCGCCACGCCGGGCGCGACGTACCTGGCGTTCCTCGCCATCGGGCAGTACGACATCGTCACCGACACCGCGCCGAACGGGCAGCCGGTCGTCAACGCGTACAGCACCACGCTGGGCGCGCTCGGGCCGGCCGCGCGGGCCAGCATCGGACGCACCGCCGAGATCGTCGACTGGGAGAGCGGGATCTTCGGGCCGTACCCGTTCGAGGCGCAGGGCGGCGTCGCCGCTCCGGCCAACAGCCTCGGCTTCGCCCTGGAGACGCAGACCCGCTCGGTGTACGGGCCGGGCTTCTGGCGGCGCGGGTCGAACACCTACGTGGTCGTGCACGAGAACGCCCACCAGTGGTTCGGCGACTCGGTCTCGGTCGCGGACTGGAGCCAGATCTGGCTCAACGAGGGCTTCGCCAGCTACGCCGAGTGGCTCTGGTCGGAGGAGCAGGGCGAGGGCACCGCGCAGGAGTGGTTCGACTTCACCTACGCCAGCTACCCGGCCGACGCCGAGTTCTGGCAGGTGCCGCCCGGCGACCCGGGCGCGAACAACGTCTTCGACGGCGCGGTCTACGACCGGGGCGCGATGGCCCTGCACCAGCTCCGGCTGGCCGTCGGCGACGCGGCGTTCTTCCGCATCCTGCCGGCGTGGACCGCCGCCCACCGCCACGGCAACGGCACGATCGAGCAGTTCCAGGCCCTCGCCGAGCAGGTCTCCGGCAAGGACCTCGACGCCCTGTTCACGACCTGGCTGTTCACCAAGGGCCGCCCGGAGCTGACGCAGGCCGCCTCGGCGGCCCGGTCCGCCGCCCCCACCGCCCCGGTCAAGCCGAAGTCCTGGGCCAAGATCCGCGAGGCCCACGACCTGCTCGCGCACTGACCGGTCGACCTTGGACAGTTGGCGTCCCCGGGGAACGCCAACTGTCCAAGGTCCGGGTCGTCCGGCGCGGCGGGATCAGCGGGCGGCCAGCGGCTGCCGCGCCGGGTCGACCGGGGCGGGCAGCTCGCCCACCCCACCCAGGTAGGAGTGGATCGCGGCGGCCGCCGCCCGCCCCTCGGCGATCGCCCACACGATCAGCGACGCGCCCCGGTGCATGTCCCCGGCGACGAAGACGCCGTCGGCGTCGGTCTGCCAGTCCGGCCGGGCGTCGATCGCGCCCCGGGCGTTGCGGGCCACCCCGAACTGCGCCAGCAGCGGCTGCTCCTCGGTGCCCTCGAAGCCGATCGCCAGCAGCACCAGGTCCGCCGGCAGCTCCCGCTCCGAGCCGGGCACCGCCGTGACGATGCGCCGGCCGTCGCGCTTCTCGACGGTCACCTCGGCGATGCGTACGGCGCGCACCTGGCCGGTGCCGTCGTCGACGAACTCCTGCACGGCGGCGGCGAACACCCGGTCGCCGCCCTCCTCGTGCGCCGGGTAGCTGCGCAGGATCCACGGCCAGGTCGGCCACGGGTCGCGCGCGGCGTCGCGGGCGTGCGGCGGCTCGGGGTACAGGTCGAGCTGGTGTACGCCGGCCGCGCCCTGCCGGTGGGCCACGCCGAGGCAGTCCGCGGCGGTGTCGCCGCCGCCGATGATCACCACGTGCTTGCCGGCGGCGTCGATCGGGGTGCCGTCGGGCAGCACCGCGAGGGCCGGCCGGCCCTCGCCCGCGGCGGCGACGACGCGGTTCGCGGCGACCAGGTGCGCCATCGCCTGGTGCACGCCGCGCAGCGCCCGCCCCGGCGTCTCCGGGGTGTCCCGGCCCTGCAACGCGCCGCAGGCGAGCAGCACCGCGTCGTGCGCCTCGCGCAGCTGCTCGGCGGTCACGTCGACGCCGACGTGCACGCCGGTGCGGAACCGGACGCCCTCGGCCTCCAGCTGGGCCAGCCGCAGGTCGATGTGCTGCTTCTCCAGCTTGAAGTCGGGGATGCCGTAGCGGAGCAGGCCGCCGATCGCGTCGTCGCGCTCGTACACCGTCACGGCGTGGCCGGCGCGGGCGAGCTGCTGGGCGGCGGCCAGGCCGGCGGGCCCGGAGCCGACCACGGCGACCGACCGGCCGGTCGGGGCCGGCGCCGGACGCGGCGCGAGGCCACCCCGGGCCGTCGCGTCGGCGATCTCCACCTCGACCTGCTTGATGGTGACCGGCTGCCCGCCGCCGATGCCGAGCACGCACGCCGCCTCGCAGGGCGCCGGGCAGAGCCGGCCGGTGAACTCGGGGAAGTTGTTGGTGGCGTGCAGCGACTCCACCGCGGCGTCCCAGCCGCCGGTGCGGACCAGGTCGTTCCAGTCCGGGATGCGGTTGCCCAGCGGGCAGCCGTCGTGGCAGAACGGGATGCCGCAGTCCATGCAGCGGGTGGCCTGCTCGCGGATCAGCGCCTCGCCGGCCGGCGGGTACACCTCCCGCCAGTCGGTGATCCGCACCGGCACCGGCCGGCGCGCGGGCAGCCGCCGGTCGTAGCGCAGGAAACCGTTCGGGTCAGGCACGAGCCACCTCCTGGGCGACCACCCGCGTGGCGGGCGGCACCGGCGCGGCCGGCGCGCTCAGCGCGCTCATCACCGCGTCGTCGACGTCACGGCCGGCGGCTTCGGCGGCCCGCATGATCTCCAGCACCCGGCGGTAGTCCCGGGGCACCACCGCGGTGAACTCCTCCACCGCCTCCGGCCAGCGCTTGAGCAGCGCCTCGGCGACCGCCGAGCCGGTCTCGGCGAAGTGCCGGTGCACCAGCTCGTGCAGCCGGTCGGACTCCTCGTCGCTCAGCGGCGACAGGTCGACCAGCTCGGTGTTGACCCGCCGCTCGTCGAGCCGCCACACGTACGCGGTGCCGCCGGACATGCCGGCGGCGAAGTTGCGCCCGGTCTCGCCGAGCACCACCACCGTGCCGCCGGTCATGTACTCGCAGCCGTGGTCGCCGACGCCCTCGACGACCGCCACCGCGCCCGAGTTGCGCACGGCGAACCGCTCGCCGACCCGGCCACGCAGGAAGACCTCGCCGGCCGTGGCCCCGTACAGGATGGTGTTGCCGGCGATGATCTGGTCCTCGGCCCGCTCCCCCGACACGGCCTCGCCGTCGACGAACGGCGCGGCGGCGTCCGGGCGGACGACGAGCCGGCCGCCGGAGAGCCCCTTGCCGACGTAGTCGTTGGCGTCGCCGTGCAGGCGCAGGGTGACCCCGCCGGGCAGGAACGCGCCGAAGGACTGCCCGGCGGTGCCGCGCAGCAGGAACTCGATGGTGTCGGCGGGCAGGCCGGCCCCGCCGAAGCGGCGGGTGACCTCGCCGCCGAGCATCGCGCCGACACTGCGGTGCTCGTTGCGCACCGCCACCTCGACCCGCACGGGCGTGCCGTCGGTCAGCGCCGGCTGGGCGAGGGCGATCAGCTCGTTGTCCAGCGCCAGCTCCAGCCCGTGCTCCTGGGCCCGCACGCCGCGCCGGGCGGCGTCGGCCGGCAGCTCCGGCAGGTGCAGGACGCGACCGAGGTCGAGACCGTGGGCCTTCCAGTGGTCGATGGCCGGTACGACGTCGAGCAGCTCGGTCTGCCCGATCGCCTCCTCGATCGAGCGCAGGCCCAGCTCGGCGAGGTAGCCCCGGACCTCCTCGGCGAGGAAGAGGAAGAAGTTCTCCACGAACTCCGGCCGGCCGGTGAACCGCTCGCGCAGCACCGGGTTCTGGGTGGCGATGCCGACGGGGCAGGTGTCGAGGTGGCAGACCCGCATCATCACGCAGCCCTCGACGATGAGCGGGGCGGTGGCGAAGCCGAACTCCTCCGCGCCGAGCAGCGCCGCGACCAGCACGTCCCGGCCCGTCTTGAGCTGGCCGTCGACCTGCACGGTGACCCGGTCGCGCAGCTTGTTGAGCAGCAGGGTCTGCTGCGCCTCGGCCAGGCCCAGCTCCCACGGGGTGCCGGCGTGCTTGAGCGAGTTGAGCGGGGACGCGCCGGTGCCGCCGTCGTGGCCGGAGATGAGGATGACGTCGGCCTTGAGCTTGGCCACGCCGGCCGCGACGGTGCCGACGCCGGTCTCGCTGACCAGCTTGACGTGCACCCGGGCGGCCGGGTTGACGCACTTGAGGTCGTGGACGAGCTGCGCCAGGTCCTCGATCGAGTAGATGTCGTGGTGCGGCGGCGGGGAGATCAGGCCGACGCCGGGGGTGGCGTGGCGGGTGCGGGCGATCCACGGCCACACCTTGTTGCCGGGCAGCTGGCCGCCCTCGCCGGGCTTCGCGCCCTGCGCCATCTTGATCTGGAGGTCGTCGGCGTTGACCAGGTATTCGCTGGTCACGCCGAACCGGCCGCTGGCGATCTGCTTGACCGACGAGCGGCGGGCCGGGTCGTGCAGCCGCTCGACGTCCTCGCCGCCCTCGCCGGTGTTGGACTTGCCGCCGAGGCGGTTCATGGCGATGGCCAGGGTCTCGTGCGCCTCGGCGGAGATCGACCCGTACGACATCGCGCCGGTGGCGAACCGCTTGACGATCTCGCTGGCCGGCTCGACCTCGTCCAGCGGCACGGGCGGACGGACGCCGGTGCGCAGGGTGAACAGCCCGCGCAGCGACCCGGCCTTCGCGGCCAGTTCGTCGACCTTGGCCGTGTACTGCCGGAAGACGTCGTACTGGCGGCTGCGGGTGGCGTGCTGGAGCAGGAAGACGGTCTCCGGGTTGAACAGGTGCAGCTCGCCCTCGCGACGCCACTGGTATTCCCCGCCGACCTCCAGCCGGTCGGTCGCCACCGCGCCCGGCGCCGGCCAGGCCAGCGAGTGCCGGGCGGCCACCTCGGCGTGCACGCCGTGCAGGTCGACCCCGCCGATCGTGCTGGGGGTGCCCCGAAAGTAGCGCTCGACGAGGCGGGCGTCCAGGCCGACGGCCTCGAACACCTGCGCCCCGCAGTACGACGACACGGTCGAGATGCCCATCTTGGACATGATCTTCAGGACGCCCTTGCCGAGCCCCTTGACGTAGTTGCGCACCGCCTTCGCCGGCTCGACGCCCGTCAGGGCGCCGGTGGCGATCATGTCCTCGACCGACTCGAAGGCCAGGTAGGGGTTGACGGCCGCCGCGCCGTAGCCGATCAGCACGGCCGCGTGGTGCACCTCGCGGCAGTCGCCGGACTCGACGACCAGCGCCACCTGGGTGCGGGTCTGCTCGCGGACGAGGTGCTGGTGCACGGCGGCGGTGAGCAGCAGCGACGGGATCGGGGCGAGGTCGGCGTTGGAGTCGCGGTCGGACAGCACCAGGATGCGTACGCCGTCCTCGATCGCCTCCGAGACGTGCCGGCAGATCTCGGTGAGCCGGGCCTTGATCCCGGCCCCGCCGTCGCGGACCCGGTAGAGCCCGGAGACCCGCACGGCCTTGAAGCCGGGCAGGTCGCCGTCCTCGTCGATGGAGAGGATCTTGGCCAGCTCGTCGTTGTCGATCACCGGGTAGGGCAGCACGATCTGCCGGCAGCTCGCCGGGCCCGGGTCGAGCAGGTTGCCCTCCGCGCCGATGGTGTGCTGGAGGCTGGTCACCAGCTCCTCGCGGATGGCGTCCAGCGGCGGGTTGGTGACCTGGGCGAAGAGCTGGTGGAAGTAGTCGTAGAGCAGCCGCGGCCGGGTCGACAGCGGGGCGATCGGGGTGTCGGTGCCCATCGAGCCGAGCGGCTCGGCCCCGGTGCGGGCCATCGGGGCGAGCAGGATCTTCAGCTCCTCCTCGGTGTAGCCGAAGGTCTGCTGGCGGCGGCGCACCGAGTCGTGGGTGTAGACGATGTGCTCACGCGGCGGCAGGTCGCCCAGGTCGATCAGCCCGGCGTGCAGCCACTCCGCGTACGGCTGGGCGGCGGCCAGCTCGGTCTTGATCTCGTCGTCGGAGACGATCCGGCCGGCGACGGTGTCGACCAGGAACATCCGGCCCGGCTGGAGCCGGCCCTTGGCGACCACGGTGGCCGGGTCGAGGTCGAGCACGCCCGCCTCGCTGCCGAGCACCACCAGGCCGTCGGCGGTGCGCCACCAGCGCCCCGGGCGCAGCCCGTTGCGGTCCAGCACCGCACCGACGATCTCGCCGTCGGTGAACGCCACCGACGCCGGCCCGTCCCACGGCTCCATGAGGCTCGCGTGGAACCGGTAGAACGCGCGCTTGTCGGCGCGCATGTCGGGGTCGTTCTCCCACGCCTCGGGGATCATCATGAGCACCGCGTGCGGCAGGCTGCGCCCGGCCAGGTGCAGCAGCTCCAGGACCTCGTCGAAGTTCGCCGAGTCGGAGGCCGCCGGGGTGCAGACGGGGAACACCCGGCGGATGTTGCCGGGCAGGTTCGGGCTACGCAGCAGCGCCTCGCGGGCCTGCATCCAGTTGCGGTTGCCGCGGATCGTGTTGATCTCGCCGTTGTGGGCGATGATCCGGTACGGGTGGGCCAGCGGCCACGACGGGAACGTGTTGGTGGAGAACCGGGAGTGCACCAGCGCGATGGCGCTGTCGACCCGCCCGTCGGTCAGGTCGGGGAAGAACTCGGGGAGCTGGTCGGGGGTGAGCATCCCCTTGAACACCATGGTCCGGCACGACAGCGACGGGAAGTAGGCCGGCACGCCCCGCTCGGCGGTCTCCCGCTCGGCCTGCTTGCGGACGCAGAACGCCACCCGGTCCAGGTCGAGGCCGGACAGCGGGGAGCCGGCCGGGCCGGCGGGGGTGTCGGTGAGCCGCCGGGCGGCCAGGAAGACCTGCCGCACCCGGGGCATCGCCGCCAGGGCGGTCGCGCCGAGGCCGCTCGGGTCGGTGGGGACGTCCCGCCAGCCGAGGACGTCGGCGCCCTCGACCAGGGCGTACTTCTCCAGGACCCGGCGGGCGCGGGCCTCGCCGTCGTCGTCGGTCGGCAGGAAGACCAGGCCGGTGGCGTACTCGCCGGCGGGCGGCAGCGGGAAGTCGACGACCGCGCGCAGGAACGCGTCCGGCACCTGGATCATGATGCCCGCGCCGTCGCCGGTGTTGTGCTCCGCGCCCCGGGCGCCCCGGTGGTCCAGCCGGAGCAGCGCGCCGAGACCGTTGGCGACGACCGAGTGGGAGCGCCGGCCGTACAGGTCCGCCACGAACGCCACCCCGCACGCGTCGTGCTCGTGCGCGGGGTCGTACAGCCCGGCCGCGGGCGGGGCCGACTGCTGGCTGAGAGGGTACGGAAAGGCCACCGGGCCTCCTGTCGTCACTCAGGTTGGATCATGGTCGGGACGACGTCGGCCCTTATGGGTCTATTGAGTCTACGTTAGGGGTAGGCGCGCAAGGCCAGTTCAGATTGATCACACTTCCAGATCCTGGGAAAGGTAGTCTCGCGCGGTGGATCACGTACGCGCTGAGACGACTGTGACGTTCGACCGGCTGGAGCGGTTCTACGACGCCGTGCCCCGCGACGCGGCCCGCGCCGAGGAGCACGGCCCCCTGGTCCTGTTCGTCCGGGAAGGGGCGGGATGGCCGTTCTACGCGCGTCCCCGCCTCGACGCCGCCGGGCCACCTTCCGTGGCCGACATTACCGCAGTGCGCCAGCGGCAGCGGGAACTCGGCCTGCCGGAGGCGTTCGAATGGGTGCACGAGCGCAAACCGGACCTGCTCGCGGTGGCCCGCGCGGCGGGGCTGACCGTCCTGGAGGCCCCGCTGATGGTCCTCGACCCCGCCGCCCTGGCCGACCCGGGCAGCTTCACCGACGTGCCGGTGCGCCTGCTGGACGCTACCTCCCCCGACCTCGCCGCCGACGTGGCCGCCCGCCGGGCGGTCGCCGCCGTGGGCTTCGCCGCCGCCGGCACCGCCCGGGGCGAGGCCGGCCCGGCGCAGCGGGACGCGGCGATCATCGAGCTGGACGTGGCGGCGCTGGAGGAGGAGCGGGCGCGCACCGCCGACGGCCGGCGGCTGTCCGCGCTCGCCGAGGCCCCCGGCGAGGGGGCGCTGGCCAGCGGGATGGCGATGCGGGTCGGCGACACCGCCGAGATCGCCGGGGTGGCGACCCTGCCGGCCGCCCGCCGCCGGGGGCTCGCCGCGGCGGTCACCGCCACCCTCGCCCACGCGCTGCGCGCCGCCGGCACCGACCTGGTCTTCCTCTCCGCCGGCAGCGAGGACATCGCCCGCGTCTACGTGCGGGTCGGCTTCCGCCGGATCGGCACCGCCTGCATCGCCGAGCCCGCCGCGATCATCTGACGCCGCCGCCGCATGCCGGCGAGGACGCGCCGCCGCCTGCCGGCGGGGTGCGCGGCGATGTCGGCGACATCGCGGTATCAGGGCGCGGGAATACCGCCATGTCGCCGACATGACGCCCGGACCCGGCCCGGCCCGGCCCGAGCCCGGCCACGGCCCGAACCCCGTCCCGCCGCTCGCGGGCGGCGAGCCCCGGCTCGGCCCGGCCCGGGGCCGTCAGGACGGGGGACGCCACTGCGCGGCGGAGGCCGCCGCGCCGGAGAGCAGGCGGGGGCTGATCGCGCCGAGGGCGGCGTCGCGCGCCCGCAGGGCGAGCCGGCCCCGGGCCTGGAGCACCGCCGACATCCGGCGGGTCTGCCGCACCACCGTCGCCGCGCGGGGGCGGCGCAGCCGGTCGTACGCGACCACGGCGTCCGGCAGGCGCGACTCGCGCAGCAGCGAGGCGAGGGTGGCGGCGTCCTCGAAGGCGAGGCAGGCGCCCTGGCCGAGGTGCGGGGGCATGGCGTGCGCGGCGTCGCCGAGCAGCACCACCCCGCCCGGCCCGGCCGGGAAGCCGTAGGAGCGGGGCAGCGGGCGCAGCTCGCGGATCTCCTGCTGCACCAGGTCGGCCGGGTCGGTGGCGTCGAGCAGCTCGCCGACCGGCGTGGGCCAGCCGGCGTACCAGCGGCGCAGCAGGGTGAGCTGGGTCTCCGGCGGCTCCGGGCGGGGCGCGCCCGCGGCGGTGGCCACCCAGTAGATGCCGCCCCGGCTCGACGCGCCCGACGAGCCGCGCTCGCCCAGCGAGGCGGCCACGAAGCGGTACCCGGCCCCCAGCGTCTCCCCGCCGACGGGCTGGTCGGCCGGCAGCCGGGGCGCCCGGTACCAGGGGATCACCGCCCGCCAGGCGGCGCAGCCCGAGCTGACCACCCGGGACTCGGGGGCCAGCTGCCGGCGGATCTCGCTGTCGGTGCCGTCGGCCGCGACGATCAGGTCGGCCTCGAAGCGCTGCCGGCCGTCGCCGACCGACGGGCGCTGGCCCGGCTCGGCCCGCACCGTGCGCACCGACACGCCGGTGCGCAGCTCCACCCGCTCGCCGAGGCCGGCGATCAGGGCGTCGTGCAGGTCCTCCCGGTGCACCACCACGGGCATCCGGTCGGCCGGGGTGGGGCGGGGCTGCACCAGCCACTGCCCGTCGGGGCGGCGCACGCCGCCGTCGGGCAGCGGCGTGGCGATCGCGTCGAGCCCCGCGCCGAGGTCGAGGGCGCGCAGCGCGCGTACCCCGTTGGGCCAGAGCACGACGGCCGTCGGGTCCGGGCGGACCCGGTCGGCGCGCTCCAGGAGGGTGACCTGCCAGCCGGACCGGGCCAGCGCGCCGGCGACCGCCAGGCCGCCGATCCCGGCGCCGACCACCACCGCGGTACGCATGCCGACCCCTCCCGCTCAGCTCTCGCGGTCGGCGGCGCGGGTGCCGGTGGCCCCGGCCGCCTCGTCGTCCGTCTCGTCGGCTCCGTCGGCCCCGGTCTCCCCACGGTCGGCGTCGCCGGTCGCGTCGGGGCCGGCGTCGGCCGGGTCGTCGGGGACGACCCCGGTCTCCCGGTACGCGCGGAACTGCTCCTCGCTCACCACCCGGTAGCCCTCCGGGGCGGCGGCCCGCGCGCCGGCCTCCCGCTCGGACAGGTCGAGCTGGGACACGTCGCCCCCGGTCGGGGCCGGCTCCGGGGCGGGGCCGCCCAGCGGGACGAGGTATTCGCGGGGCCCGCGCACGCGCAGGAAGTAGACCAGCGCCCCGACGAAGACCAGCGCGGCCGTCCAGACGTTGAGCCGGAGGCCGAGGATGTGGTTGGCCTCGTCGGTGCGCATCAGCTCGATCCAGAACCGGCCGGCCGTGTAGCCCATCACGTAGAGCGCGAACGCCCGCCCCCGGCCCAGCCGCAGCCGCCGGTCGAGGACGAGGACCAGGGCGGCGACGCCGACGTTCCACAGCGCCTCGTAGAGGAACGTCGGATGGTAGAGCCCCGGCAGCAGCACCGGCTCGCCGTCGACGACCTTGGCGTGACCCGGGTTGCGCGGGTCCATGTCGTGCACCCGCAGCCCCCACGGCAGGGTCGTCAGGCCGCCGTAGAGCTCGTTGTTGAACCAGTTGCCGAACCGGCCGACCGCCTGCGCGAGCGGCAGCCCCGGGGCGAGCGCGTCGGCCACCACCGCGAACGGGATGCCGAGCTGGCGGGCGGCGATCCACGCGCCGAGCGCCCCGCCGGCCACCGCGCCCCAGATGCCGAGGCCGCCCTCCCAGATGGCGAACGCCTTGAGCGGCTCCCCGCCCTCGCCGAAGTATTTCTCCGGCGAGGTGATCACGTGGTAGATCCGGGCGCCGATGATGCCGGTCGGCACCGCCCAGACGGCGATGTCGAGCACCGCGCCGGGGGCGACGCCGCGCTGGCGCAGCCGGCGCTCGGTGACCACGCAGGCCACCGCGATGCCGGCGATGATGCAGAGCGCGTACGCCCGCAGCGGCAGGGGGCCGAGCTGCCAGACGGCCGTGCTGGGGCTCGGCAGGGCCGCCTGGGGGATCGTGGAGACGAGGGTCACGGGTGCACACGCTACCGCCGCCCACCGCCCGACCGGCACCCCGGTCGGGTCGGGTGGCGGGAAAGGCCGCCCGGAGGCGGGGCGGATCAGCGCTGCGGGTGGCGGACGCCCTCGGCAAGCTCGGCGCTCAGCGCCCGCAGGGCGGTCAGGCCGGCGGCCGGGTCGGGCGCGTCGAGCAGGCAGCGGATCAGCGCGCTGCCGACGATCACGCCGTCGGCGTACCCGGCGACGGTGCCGGCCTGCGCGCCCGTGCCGACGCCGAGCCCGACGCCGACCGGCAGGTCGGTGACCTCGCGCAGCCGGGAGACCAGGATCGGCGCGGCCTCCGAGGTCTGCGACCGGGCGCCGGTGACGCCCATGATCGCGGTGGCGTAGACGAAGCCCCGGCAGTGTTCCACGGTCATCCGCAGCCGCGCGTCGGTCGACGACGGGGAGACCAGGAAGGTGCGGTCCAGCCCGTGCGCGTCCGAGGCGGCCAGCCACTCGTCGGCCTCGTCGGGGATCAGGTCGGGGGTGATCAGGCCCGTGCCGCCGGCCGCCGCGAGGTCCCGGGCGAACGCGTCGACGCCGTACTGCTCGATGGGGTTCCAGTAGGTCATGGTGACCACCGGCGCGCCGGTGGCCGCGACGGCCTCGATGATGCGCAGCGTGTCGGCGGTGCGTACGCCGCCGGCCAGGGCGATGTCGCTGGCCTTCTGGATGACCGGGCCGTCCATCACCGGGTCGGAGTAGGGGATCTCCACCTCGATGACGTCCACGCCGGCGTCGACCATGGCGGTCATCGCGGCGATGCTGCCCTCGACGGTCGGGAAGCCGGCCGGCATGCAGCCCACCAGCACGGCCCGCCCGTCGGCCCGGGCCTTGTCGAACGCGACCCCGATGCGGCTCACGAGTCACTGCTCCTTGTCGAGGATGCCGAAGTATTCGCCGGCGGTGTGCACGTCCTTGTCGCCACGGCCGGAGAGGTTGACCAGGATGACCGGTTCCCGGCCCAGCTCGGCGGCGAGCCCCGGGGCGATCTTCTGCGCGCCGGCGAGGGCGTGTGCGCTCTCGATCGCCGGGATGATCCCCTCGGTGCGGCAGAGCAGCTCGAACGCGGCCATCGCCTCGGCGTCGGTGACCGGCAGGTAGTTCGCCCGGCCGCTGTCGTGCAGCCACGCGTGCTCCGGCCCGACCCCCGGGTAGTCCAGGCCGGCCGAGATGGAGTGCGACTCGACGGTCTGCCCGTCGGCGTCCTGCAGCACGTAGGTGCGGGCGCCGTGCAGCACGCCGGACGTGCCGCCGGTGATGCTGGCCGCGTGCCGGTCGGTGTCCACGCCCTCCCCGCCGGCCTCGAAGCCGTAGAGCCGCACGCCCTCGTCGGGCACGAAGGCGTGGAAGATGCCCAGCGCGTTGGAGCCGCCGCCGACGCAGGCCGCGACGGCGTCGGGCAGCGCGCCGGTCGCCTCCAGGCACTGCGCGCGGGCCTCGACGCCGATGCCCCGGACGAAGTCCCGGACCAGCTCGGGGAACGGGTGCGGGCCGGCGGCCGTGCCGATGAGGTAGTGCGTCTCGTCGACGTTGGCCACCCAGTCCCGCATCGCCTCGTTCATCGCGTCCTTGAGGGTGCGCGAGCCGGTGGTGACCGGGACGACCGTGGCGCCGAGCATCCGCATCCGGGCCACGTTGAGCGCCTGCCGCTGGGTGTCGACCTCGCCCATGTAGACCACGCATTCGAGGTCGAACAGGGCGGCGGCCGTCGCGGTGGCCACGCCGTGCTGGCCGGCACCGGTCTCGGCGATCACCCGCCGCTTGCCCATCCGCTTGGTCAGCAGCGCCTGGCCGAGCACGTTGCGCACCTTGTGGGCGCCGGTGTGGTTGAGGTCCTCCCGCTTGAGCAGCACCCGCGCGCCGATCTTCGCGGAGAACCGGTGCGCCGGGTAGAGCAGCGAGGGGGTGCCGGCGTAGTCGCGCAGCAGCGCGTCGAACTCGGCGCGGAACGACTCGTCGGACATCGCCTTGCGGTACGCGGCGTCCAACTCGTCGAGCGCCGCGACGAGCGCCTCCGGGACGAACCGGCCGCCGAACCGGCCGAAGTGACCGGCGGCGTCGGGGAGCTGACCGGCCGGGGCCGGTTCGGTGGCGCTCATGGCGGTGTCCTCTCGCTGCTGACTTCTCGCCCGGGTTGCTCAGCGCGCCGGGCGGGACGCCCGGCGCGGCTCAGCGCGCCGGGCGGGGCGTCGCCGGGTGGTTGCCGGCGTTGACCAGGGCGGCCACCGCCTCGCGGGGGCTGGACTGGGTGACCAGGCCCTCGCCGACGAGCACGGCGTCGGCGCCGGCCGAGGCGTAGCGGATCAGGTCGTGCGGGCCGCGCACGCCGGACTCGGCGATCTTGACGACGTTGCTGGGCAGGCCGGGCGCGATCCGCTCGAACACCGACCGGTCGACCTCCAGGGTACGCAGGTCGCGGGCGTTGACCCCGATCACCTGCGCGCCGGCCTCCATGGCCCGGTCGGCCTCCTCCTCGGTGTGCACCTCGACCAGCGCGCACATGCCGAGGGACTCGATCCGCTCCAGCAGCCCGACCAGCGCGTTCTGCTCCAGCGCGGCCACGATCAGCAGGACCAGGTCGGCACCGTGCGCGCGGGCCTCGTGCACCTGGTAGCTGGAGACGACGAAGTCCTTGCGTAGCACGGGGACCTTGACCGCGGCCCGGACGGCGGCCAGGTCGTCCAGCGAGCCGCCGAACCAGCGCCCCTCGGTGAGCACGCTGATGACCCGCGCACCCCCGGCGGCGTAGTCGGCGGCGAGGACGGCCGGGTCGGCGATCTCGGCGATCTGGCCCTTGGACGGCGACGAGCGCTTCACCTCGGCGATCACGGCCACGCCGGGTCGGCGCAGGGCCGCGTACGCGTCCAGCGGTGGCGGCGCGGCGGCGGCAAGCTCACGGATCCGCTCCAGCGGAACCTGCTCCTGCCGCCGGGCGACGTCCTCGCGGACGCCGGCCAGGATCTCGTCGAGGACGCTTCCGGACGCCGCCGGACCGGCCCCGTCCCCCTCCGCGTGCGCATGCTCAGCAGTCACCAACGGACTCCCCTCTCCGGGTGTCATGGGCCGATGCTAGGGGGCGCCACCTGGCAGCACGTGCCGGGGGTATGGCGCTCCTCACGAGATGGGCTGCGGCATAATGGCCGACTTCCGGTGAACGGTGGATCACCGAGCGCGATCTACCGCATCGATCGCGGTGACGCCACCGCCCGCCAGGCCATCGATGATCGCCCATCTTCATCGGATCATTGTCCGTCGGCGCCGCGCCGCGCGCACGCCGCCCGGCGCCCACCGATGCGACCGGCCGGCGACCCGCACGCGCGCCGGCCTGCGACCGCGCGCACGCCGGTCGATGTTGTGACGAAGCTCAAGGCTGAACGGCCCTGCCCAGGTGGACGGATCCGGCGGACAGTTGACGTGGCGGTGACCGCGGCGAAACGTGAGCCGGGCACCGTGGGACTCGGGCAGACTCGACGAGGGGCCTGCCCGCGGCCCATCGGGCGGCCGCGGCGAGCAGCCGCCCGAGCCGTCGGACGATCTCGCGTGGGGTGACCAGATGAGCACTGCCGGGCCCAACCCGACCATCGGACTGACCACCATCTCCCGCACCGTGGCGTCGCTGGCCGTCGGGGTGGTGCACACCCTGGAGCGGGCCGTCGTGGGCGACGCCCGGGTGCGCACCGCGCGCGGCAACGCCTGGGAGGCCGTCTGCGCCGACCGGGCCCGCGCCCACCAGCGCGCCGAGCTGGACCGCCTGGTGGCCGAGCTGGCCGCCGCCCGCGCCGCGACGCGGGACCGCCAGCCGGTCGGCTGACCCCGGCCGCCGACCACGCCGGGCCGGACCCGGCCGCGAGGCCGCCGGTCAGTCGGTTCGCCGGTCGGGCGGTTCGCCCGTCGCCGGTCGCCGGTCAGTCGGCCGTCGGGTCCTCGCCCCGGTCCAGCGCGTCCCACGCCTCGGTGGTGCGCCGCCCGGTCACCGGGCCGGCCGCGGCCTCCGCCGGGGCGGGGCCCGCGCCGCGTCGACCCGGGCGCTCGTAACGCGCCCCCATCGCCGGCCAGCCCGCGCCGCGCAGCGCGACGAGGCCGCCGCCGAGGGCGGCGAGCAGGCCCCCGACCAGGCAGAACGCCGGCCACTGCCGGCTCACCGTGCCGTCGAACGCGGCCACCAGGCCGTAGCCGCCGCCGACCGCGACGGCCGCGCCGAGCGCCAGCAGCAGGACGCCGACCAGCCGGCGCGGCAGCCCTCGGGTGGCCAGCACCGCGCCGCCCCCCGCCAGCCCGACCACCGCGAGCGCAGGCAGCCAGGGCAGCAGCCCCGCCCCGGTGCGGGCCGCGCGCACCGGGGGCAGCGGCGCCGGCCGGGCGGCCAGCTCCACCGCCCACGTCCGGGTCGACGCCCACAGCGCCAGGCCCGCGCCCGCCAGGCAGAGCAGCACCGCGTACGTCAGCTCGCGGCGCGCCCGCGCGGCCGGCGCGCCGGCCCCGGAGGTCTCCCGGTCGGTCGCCGGCCCGGTCACCGCGGCCATCCCCCGCCCGCCACGACGCGCCGCCCCGCCGCGCTCACCGGGCGGGCCGCAGCGTCTCGGCGGCGGCGATGGCGGCGAGCACGGCGGCGGCCTTGTCGCGGGTCTCCTGGTCCTCGGCGGCCGGGTCGGAGTCGGCCACCACCCCCGCGCCGGCCTGCACGTACGCGCGGCCGTCGCGGATCAGCGCGGTGCGGATGGCGATCGCCATGTCCAGGTCCCCGCCGAAGCCGAAGTAGCCGACCGTGCCGCCGTAGAGGCCGCGCCGGACCGGCTCCAGCTCCTCGATGATCTCCATGGCCCGGACCTTCGGCGCGCCGGACAGGGTGCCGGCCGGGAAGGTCGCGGCCAGCGCGTCGAACGCCGTCTGCTCCGGGCGCAACTCCCCGACCACGGTCGAGACGATGTGCATGACGTGGCTGTACCGCTCGATGGTGGCGAACTCCGGCACCTGGACGGTGCCCGGGCGGCAGACCCGGCCCAGGTCGTTGCGGCCCAGGTCGACCAGCATGACGTGCTCGGAGCGCTCCTTGGGGTCGGCGAGCAGCTCGGCGGCGAGCCGGGCGTCGGCGTCCGGCGTCTCGCCGCGCGGGCGGGTGCCGGCGATCGGGTGCAGCAGCGCGCGGCGTCGACCGTCGGGGCCGGCGTTGACCTTCAGGTGCGCCTCGGGCGACGAGCCGACCACGTCGAAGCCGTCGAAGCGCAGCAGGTACATGTACGGGCTCGGGTTGGTGGTGCGCAGCACCCGGTAGACGTCCAGCGGGTCCGCGTCGGTGGGCCGCTCGAAGCGCTGGGCCAGCACGATCTGGAAGCACTCCCCGGCCCGGATCGCCTCCTTGGCCGCCTCGACGGCCTTCGGGTAGCCGCCCGCGTCGGTGCGGCTGACCACGTCGCCGACGGCCGGCCGGTCGACCGTGGAGATCATCGGCGGGATGGGCCGGGACAGCGCCGTGGTCATCGCGTCCAGCCGGCCGACCGCGTGGTGGTAGGCGGCGGCGACCAGGGCGTCCCGGCCCGGCTCGTCGGCCGGCGGGAGCACCGCGTTGGCGATGAGGATCGCCGAGCCGTCGTAGTGGTCGAGGACCACCAGGTCGGTGGCGAGCATCATGCCCAGCTCGGGCAGGCCGAGGTCGTCCTCGGTCAGCTCGGGCAGCCGCTCGAAGCGGCGGACCAGGTCGTACCCGAGGTAGCCGACCATGCCGCCGGTCAGCGGCGGCATGCCGCTGGCCGGGTCCCAGGCCGGGCCGGCGAGGGCCTCGACGGTCTCGCGCAGCACCCGGACCGGGTCGCCGCCGGAGGGCAACCCGGCCGGCGGCTGGCCGGTCCAGCCCGCCACGCCGTCGCGCTCGGTGAGGGTGGCGCTGCTGCGCACCCCGATGAACGAGTATCGCGACCAGGCCATCCCCGCCGAGCCGGCCCCCTGCTCGGCGGACTCCAGCAGGAACGTGCCGGGGCCGCCGGCCAGCTTGCGGTAGACGCCCACCGGGGTCTCCGCGTCGGCGAGCAGCCGCCGGGTGACCGGGACGACCCGCCAGCGGGCCGCCAGGTCGGCGAAGGTGGCCTGGTCGGGGCTGACGACGCCGTCGGTCATGCCTGCCCCCCGGTGGTGGTGACCGGCAGCTCGGTGAAGAAGCAGGTGCGCTCGCCGGTGTGGCAGGCCGCGCCGACCTGGTCGACGCTGACCAGCAGCGCGTCGCCGTCGCAGTCCAGCGCGACCGAGCGGACGTGCTGGAGGTGGCCGGAGGTGGCCCCCTTGACCCAGTATTCCTGCCGGCTGCGCGACCAGTAGGTGGCCAGGCCGGTGGTGAGGGTGCGGTGCAGCGCCTCGTCGTCCATCCAGGCGACCATCAGCACCTCGCCCGTGTCGTGCTGGCGCACCACGGCGGCCACCAGACCGTCGGGGGTGCGGCGCAGCCGCGCGGCGACGGCCGGGTCGAGCCGGGACGGGCGGGCCGGGCCGGGCGTCGCCGCCGGGGTCCTGGGGGCGTTGGCGCCGGTCACCGGCGCGTCAGGTACGGGCACAGTCACCCATTCTCCCGCACGCGGCGACGGCACCGGCGACGGCTCCCGCCGGGCGACCGGGGTCGGACGCGGCACGCCGGCCCGCGCCGGTGCCGGCCCGCCGGTGAGCTGCGCGAGGTAGCGGTCCAGCCGCCCGTCGGACAGGGCCTCGGCGAGGTCCGTGCCGGCGACGGCGGCGATCTCCCCGGCGTACGGGCGGACCAGCGGGACGGTGCCGGTGACCAGTCGCCCGGCGGCGGCCCAGAGCTGCCCGACGGAGCCGGGGCGCACGCCGAGGCAAAGCAGCATGTCGTCGCGGTATCCGGGCGGGGCGACCGGCAGGTCGAGGGCGGCGGCGAACGCCGCCCGGCGGGACACCACCCGTACCGAGGGGTTGGCCAGCCGCAGCACGGACGGGCAGAGCCGGGCCAGGTCGGCGGCGGCCAGCCGGACGCCGAGGTGGTCACCCCGGGCCCGGGCCCCGGCGACCTTACCGAGCGTGGCGATCAGCTCCTCCAGCCGTGGCTCGTCGGCGGGCTGGCAGAGCACCGGCAGGTCGATGCGGGCACGCCACCGCTCGTCGGCCCAGAGCAGCCGGATCGGCGCGGTGACCGGCAGCCCGAACGCCCACTCGGCCGGCTGGGCGAGCCGCTCCAGCCAGGAGCGGACGTCGCGGACCGCCACCGAGACGTGGGTGAGCCGGCCGCCGGTTTCGGCCAGGTAGGCGCGGCGGGCGGCGTACGGGGCGTTGATCGGCGGCCCGGCCGGGCGGCTCGGCGTGGCGTCGGCGACCAGCACGTCGAGGTCGACGTCGCTGTGCGCCGTGGCGGCCCGGCGGGCGTGGCTGCCCCGCAGCAGGATGCCGACGACGGGGCGCTCGGCCGCCTGCCGCAGCCGGGCGGCCCAGTCGTCGAGGAATCCACTTTCCGGTGACGCAGCGTGACCCACCGCGCCATCGTGCCGTACGCCCGATCGGGGCGCAATGCCCGATGCCGGACGGGCTGTCCGGTCAGAAGGCTGACGCCCGGTCCGAAGGCTAGTGCCCGAGGGTTCTCTTTCCTGCCTCGGGGTACCTTTCGCCGCCGCCCGGCGGCACCCCGACTCCGGCCGGCCGCCCCGCCCGGCGCGGCGGCAGTCCCGCCCGGCCGGGCGGCGACCGTTGCGGGCGGCCCCCTCCCTCACCTAGCGTGGAGTTCATCGGGTGATGAATTACTTCCCAGGGGGTGGCGATGGACCACGCGATCGCGGTCCGCGACCTGGTCGTGGACCGGGGCCGACGCCGGGTGCTGCACGGCGTGACGTGCGCGGTGCCGCGCGGCGCCGTCACCGGCCTGCTCGGGCCCAGCGGCAGCGGCAAGACCACCCTCATGCGGGCCGTCGTCGGGGTGCAGACGGTCCGCTCGGGCTCGGTGACCGTCCTCGGCCGGCCGGCGGGCTCCCCGGCGCTGCGCAGCCGGGTGGGCTACCTGACCCAGGCGCCCAGCGTCTACGCCGACCTCACCGTCGCCGAGAACGCCCGCTACTTCGCCGCCCTGCACGGCCGGGGCCGGGCCGAGGCGGACCGGTCCGTGGCCGACGTCGGGCTGGCCGACGCCGCCGGCCAGCTCGTCGGCTCCCTCTCCGGCGGGCAGCGCAGCCGGGCGTCGCTGGCCTGCGCCCTGGTCGGCGAGCCGGAGCTGGTCGTCCTCGACGAGCCGACGGTCGGGCAGGACCCGGTGCTGCGGGCCGACCTGTGGGCCCGTTTCCACGCCCTCGCCGCCGCCGGCACGACCCTGCTGGTGTCCAGCCACGTGATGGACGAGGCGGCCCGCTGCGACCGGCTGCTGCTGATCCGCGAGGGCCGGCTCGTCGCCGACGACACCCCCGACGCGGTCCGCGCCGCCGCCGGGGTCGACGATCTCGACGAGGCGTTCCTGCGCCTGATCCGGGCCAGCGAGGCGGCCGCCGGGCAGGACGACGCCGGACCGGACGGCGGCGGACCGGACGGCGGCGGACCGGACGGCGGCGGACCGGACGGCGGGCAGGCTGACGGCCTCGGGCGGGCAGCCGGCGAGGGGGCGGCGTCGTGAACGCGCGCATCCTGGCCGCCACCACCGGCCGCGTCCTGCGCCAGCTGCGGCACGACCGGCGTACCGTCGCCCTGCTGGTGCTGGTGCCGGCCCTGCTGCTCACGCTCGTCTACTACATGTACGCCGACCAGCCCACCCCGCCCGGCCAGCCGAGCATGTTCGACCGGGTGGCCCTGGTGATGCTCGGCGTCTTCCCCTTCGTGATCATGTTCCTGGTGACCAGCATCGCGATGCTGCGCGAGCGCACCTCCGGCACCCTGGAGCGGCTGCTCACCACCCCGCTGGGCCGGCTCGACCTGCTCTTCGGCTACGGCATCGCGTTCGGCCTCGCCGCCGCCGGCCAGGCCGCGATCGCCTCGGCGGTGGCGTACTGGGTATTCGGGCTGACCACCGCCGGCAGCAGCGCCCTGGTGATCCTCATCGCCGTGGTCAACGCGGTGCTCGGCGTCGCCCTCGGCCTGTTCTGCAGCGCCTTCGCCCGCACCGAGTTCCAGGCCGTGCAGTTCATGCCCGTCGTGGTGATCCCCCAGCTGCTGCTGTGCGGGCTGTTCGTCGCCCGCGACGAGATGGCCGGCTGGTTGCAGGCGGTCAGCGACGCGCTCCCCCTGTCGTACGCCGTCGAGGCGTTGCAGGAGGTCGGCGCGCACGCCGAGCCGACGGCCACCATGTGGCGCGACCTCGGGGTGGTGGCCGGGGCGGTGGTGCTGGCGCTGGCGCTGGCCGCGGCCACCCTGCGCCGTCGCAGCGGCTGACGCGCGGGCGGGGCGCGGATGGCGACGGCGCGACGCACCGGGCGACGGCCCGGCAACCCGGGCACCCGCGAGGCGATCCTCGACGCGGCGCGTGCCGCGTTCGCCGAGCGGGGCTTCGACGCGGCCTCGATCCGGTCGATCGCCGCCGCGGCCGGGGTCGACCCGGCGCTGGTGCACCACTACTTCGGCGGCAAGGACCAGCTCTTCCTGGCCGCGATGGGCGCCCCGCTCGACCCGGGCGAGCTGCTGCCCCGGGTGCTGGCCGGCGATGCCGACGGCGTCGGTGAGCGGCTGGTGCGCACCTTCCTCGGCGTCTGGGACTCCCCGGCCGGCGCCGCCGCGGTGGCGCTGCTGCGCTCGGCCGTGAGCAACGAGTGGACGGCCCGGCTGCTGCGCGAGTTCCTGGTCACCCAGGTGCTGCGCCGGGTCCTGCACCACCTCGACGTCGACCCGGCCGAACTGCCGCTGCGCGGGTCGCTGGTGGCCAGCCAGCTGGTCGGGCTGGCCCTCATGCGGTACGTCGTGCGGCTGGAGCCGGTCGCCTCCGCCCCGCCGGAGACCCTGGTCGCGGCGGTGGGCCCGACCGTCCAGCGCTACCTGCGCGGGAGGCTGGGGTAAGGAGGGGCCCTCTGTTGACGCATTCGGTAGCAAGGGGTGCCCCGCTCACCCCCGGGAGCGCGGCTCGCGCCCACACGGCACGGCTCGCTCAGCCGCGGGGCGCGGCGGAGCGCGGGTGCTGGCAGAGCATCGGGTGCAGCAGCCGGGCCAGCTCCCGGTGGTCGGCCACCGGGCGCGGGAAGGCCAGCCGGGCCCGCCGCCGGGCGCCGGGCCGGCCGAGGGAGACCAGCAGCCCGTACCGGTCGACGCGGACCACGCGGGGCGGGCCGTCGGGGCCGGACTCGACCAGGCCGAGCTGACGCCGGACGTACGCGGCCATCTCCCGGCCGTGGTGCACGGCCAGTTCGGTGAGCAGCTCCGGCTCCACCGGGTGCAGCGGGTCCGGCTCCGCCTCGGCGTACGCGACGGGGTCGATCCGCAGCAGCCCGTCGGGGCGCTCCAGGCGGGCCTCGGCCACCTCGAAGCGGTACAGCCGGAAGCGGGTGCCCACGTCGAGCAGGTCGCCGGTCGGGTCCACCTCGGCGAAGTCCAGGGTGGCCTGGCGGGCCTCGTCGCCGTGCAGCGCGGCGGCCCACCCGGAGACCCAGGCCCGGCCGAGCGACGGGGCGCCGGCGGCCGGCGGCAGGTCGAGCACGTCCAGCGCCACGGCGACGTCGGCGCCCGCGCCCCGGGGCAGCGCCGCCGCCAGGTCGCTGTGCACGCCGACGAGGAGCAGCACCCGCCCGTCGGCGTCGGTGGCGTGCCGGACGTGGTACGGGCCGGGCCGCTGGGCCAGGTGGACCAGGGCCGGGAGCCGGCCGGCGACCAGCGTCCGGACGGTCTCGGCGGGCGTGGGGCGCAGGGCGGGACTGGGGCGCATGACCCACCTCCGAAGGTTAGGCTTACCTAAGCAGCACGGTAGACCATGCGCGCCCCCGCGTCCACCGCACCGCCGGTTCGCCCGTCCGGGCCGGTCAGCGGGTCTGCTCCAGCCAGGAGGCATGCAGCAGGCCGTAGACCGAGTCGGGGTCGCGGATCAACTCGTCGTGCGGCCCGCGCTGCACGATCCGGCCCCGGTCCACCACGATCACCTCGTCGGCGGCCTCGGCGGTGGAGAGCCGGTGGGCGATCGCGAGGGTGGTCCGGCCCCGGGTCACCGCGTCCAGGGTGCGCTGCAGGCGCACCTCGGTCGCCGGGTCCACCGCGCTGGTCGCCTCGTCCAGCACCAGCAGGTCCGGGTCCGCCACGTACGCCCGGGCCAGCGCCACGAGCTGCCGCTCCCCCACGCTCAGCGCCTCGCCCCGCTCCCCGACCGGGGTGTCCAGCCCCGCCGGCAGCCCGGCCAGCCAGTCGGCCAGCCCCAGCTCGGTGAACGCGGCCGTCAGCTCCGCGTCGGTCAGCTCCGGCCGGGCGAAGCGGACGTTCTGCCCGACGGTGGCGTCGAACAGGAAGCCGTCCTGCGGCACCATCACCACCCGGGAGCGCAGCGAGGCGAACCGGACCTCGGTCAGCGGCACGCCGGAGAGCAGCACCGCCCCGTCGGTCGGGTCCATCAGGCGGGTGAGCAGCTTCGCGAACGTGGTCTTGCCGCTGCCGGTCTCGCCCACCACGGCGACCCGGCTCTTCGCCGCGATGTCCAGGGTCACGTCGTGCAGCACCGGCGGCCCGCCCGGGTAGGCGAAGCCGACCCCGGCGAAACGGATGTCCAGCGGCCCCGCCGGGAGATCCCGGCCCTGCTCGCCGGGGTCGGCCACGTCCGGGGCGACGTCGAGCACGTCGAGCACCCGCCGCCAGCCGGCGATGGCGTTCTGCGCCTCGTTGAGCACCTCGGTGGCGATCTGCACCGGCTGGATGAACAGGGTGACCAGGAACAGGAACGCGGTGAGCTGCCCGATCGACAGGGTGCCGTCCACGCCGAGCAGCACCCCGAGCACGACGACGCCGGCCAGCGCCAGCCCGGCGGCCAGTTCCCCCACGGAGCTGCCCAGGATGCTGATCCGGATGGCCCGCTGCTGGGCCCGCTGCTGCCCCTCGATCGCCGCGTCGAGCCGTCGGGCGGTCCGCCCGGCGATCCCGTACGCCCGGATCACCGGCGCGCCGACGACGCTCTCGCCGATCGTGCCGAGCAGGGTTCCCATCCGCTGCCGGACCGTCCCGTACGCCCCGGCGAGGCGGCGCTGGAGCTGCCGGATCACCAGCACCGCGGGCGCGAACGCGGCGAGCACCACGAGGGTCAGCTGCCAGGAGTACGCGAGCATGACGGCCGTCGTCACCGCGAGCTGGCCGAGGTTGACGATCAGGATCACCCCGCCCCACTGGAGGAACTGGGTGATCTGGTCGACGTCGCTGGTGACGCGGGAGACCAGCGAGCCGCGCCGCTCGGACTGCTGGTGCAGCATCGACAGGTCGTGCACGTGCCGGAACGCCCGGGTGCGCACGTTGGCCAGGGCCGTCTCGCTGACCGTGAACAGCCGGCGCATCATCAGGTAGCCGCAGGTGGTGGTCACCACCAGCACGGCGGCGGTCGCCGCGACGACGGTCCACACCACGCCGAGGTCGAGACCGCCGACGATGCCCTCGTCGATGCCCTGCTGCACGGCGACCGGGACGGCGACCCGGCCCACCATGTAGACCAGCGCCAACGCGAGGGTGCCGGCCAGGCCGGTGCGCAGCTCGGGCGAGAGGGCCAGGCCCCGCCGCAGCGTGCGCCAGGTGTTCTCCGCCGGTTGCTCGGCCTCCACCACACTCACCGGTCCACCTCGACTTCCAGGCCGGAGGTCAGCGGGGCGACCTCGTCGTACGGGCGGGGCTGCTGCTCGCCGTCGGCCTCGGCCTGCTCGTAGGCGGTGACCAGGTCGGCGTAGCCGGCAACGGTGGCGAGCAGCTCGGCGTGGGTGCCCCGGGCGACCACCCGGCCGTGCTCCAGGTAGATCACCTCGTCGGCGAGCGCGATGGTGGCCCGCCGGTAGGCCACCACCAGGATCGAGGCGGCGGGGCCGCCGGCGGCCGGCGCGCGCAGGCCGGCGAGGATGGCCGCCTCCACCCTCGGGTCGACCGCGCTGGTGGCGTCGTCGAGGACCAGCAGCCGGGGCCGCCCGGCCAGCGCCCGGGCCAGGGTGAGCCGCTGCCGCTGCCCGCCGGAGAGCGAGGTGCCCCGCTCGCCGACCATCGTGTCGAGCCCCTCGGGGAGCGCGGCGACGAAGCCGTCGGCCTCGGCGAGCCGCAGCGCGGCCCAGACGTCGTCGTCGGTGACGCCGGGCCGGTCCAGCGCGATGTTCGCCCGCACGGTGTCGTCGAAGACGAACGGCACCTGGGCGACCAGGGCGGCGGTGCCGGCCAGCGAGGCGGCGGTGAGCCGGCGGACGTCGACGCCGTCGAGGCTGACCGTGCCGGTGTGCGGGTCGACCAGCCGCACGGCCAGCGCGGCGATGGTGGACTTGCCCGAGCCGGTGGGCCCGACCAGGGCCACGGTCCTGCCGGCGGGCACGGTGAAGGTGACCTCGCCGAGCACCTCGGCGCCGGGCAGGTGCGCCTCGGCGGGCTCGTAGGCGAAGCCGACGTCGGCGAAGGCGAGCGTGGCCGGCGTCGGGTCGGCCGGGTCGAGCGTGACGTCGCCGTACGGCATCTCGCCGGTGGCGTCGAGCACCCGGCGCACCCGGTCCCAGCCGGCGACGCTGCGCGGCAGCTCGGCCAGCACCCAGCCGATGGCCCGCACGGGGAAGGCCAGCACGGTGAACAGGAAGGCCACGCTGACCAGGTCGGTGACGGTGATGGCGCCCTGCCGGAGGCGGAACGCGCCGACCACCAGCACGGCGAGGGTGCCGAGGCTGGGCAGGGTCTCCAGCATCGGGTCGAAGACGCCGCGCAGCCGGCCGACGGAGATCAGCGCGTCGCGCAGCTCGCCGGCGCGGGCGGCGAACCGGGCGGTCTCCTGCGCTTCGCGGCCCATGGTCTTGACCACCAGGGCGCCGTCGAAGCTCTCGTGGGCGATGCCGCTGACCTCGGCGCGCAGCCGCTGGGCGCGGGCCTGGCGGGGGGCCATCCGTCGGGAGTAGATCACGTTGAGGGCGAACAGGGCGGGGAAGACCGCGAGCCCGACGAGGGCCAGCGCCCAGTCGGTGACGAACAGGGAGGCGATCGCGCCGACCAGCATGACCACGGTGCCGACGGCGAAGGGCAGCGGGGCGATCGGGTACCAGGCCGCCTCGACGTCGGAGTTGGCGTTGGACAGCAGGGTGCCGGTGGCGTTGCGCTGGTGCCAGGACAGCGGCAGCTCCAGGTAGCGGCGGGTCACCTGCCGGCGGTAGGCGGCCTGGAGCCGGAACTGCATGTAGCCCGCGCCGAGCCGGCGGCCGAAGATGCCGACCACCCGCAGCACGCTGATGCCGAACAGCGCCCCGGCGGCAAGGGCGAGGGCGGCGACGCCCACCGACCCGCGCGCGATCGCCGGCACCACGACGTCGCCGACCACCGCCCCGACGACGTACGCGCTGGCGATCACCAGCCCGCCGAACAACACGCTGCCGCTGACCGCCACCGCGAAGATCCGGGGCTGCTCCCGGATCGCCCGGCCGAGCACGGACAGCCCTCTGCGGAGCACGTCCCGACTTGTCCTGCTGGTCACGCTCTCCCCCGCCGTAAGTTGCAAGTATCTCCCTCATCCTTACCGGACGGGTCGAGCCACGCTGTCCCGGAACGGGTATGTCGGCGATCACGTCGAGGGCCATCCCCGCCACGACGGGCCGACGGCGGCGGACCGGCCTACGATCGGGCCATGCCGCGGTACGCCCGGTCGGAGCGCGAGGCGCTCGCCGACCTCATGCAGAACCTGGGTCCGGACGCGCCGACCGTCAACGAGGGCTGGTCGGTGCGGGACCTCGCCGCCCACCTCGTCGTGCGGGAGCGGCGGCCGGACGCCGCCGGGGGGATCGCGCTGCCGCCGCTGCGCGGGTACGCCGAACGGGTGCGCCTGCGGGTCGCGGCGCGGCCCTTCGACGAGCTGGTGGCGCTGGTGCGCCGGCCGCCGCTGTGGAGCCCGCTGAGCAACCCCGTCACCGACGAGCTGGTCAACACGATGGAGTTCTACATCCACCACGAGGACGTCCGGCGGGCCCGGGCGGGGTGGGGTCCGCGCGACCTGCCGGCCGGGCTGGACGCCGTGCTGTGGCGGCGGGCCTCGGTGCTGGGCCGGCTGGCGCTGCGCCGCTTCCCGGCCGACCTGCTGGTGCAGGCGCCCGGGCACGGCGCGCTGTCGGCGGGGCGGGGCGGGCCGCGGATCCGCGTGGTTGGCGCGCCGGGCGAGCTGGTGCTCTTCCTCACCGGCCGGCAGCGGGTCTCGCGGGTGCAGGTGGAGGGGCCGGCGGCGGCGGTGGACCGGCTCCGGGCCGCCCAGCTCGGCATCTGACCCGCTGTGCGGGAACGGTCACTCGACGGCGCGGGGCAGACTCCCGACCGAACTATGAATATCTATTCATCTGGCGTACCCTCGGCCGGTCGCCCCACCCGGGGTGGCCCGACCCGGCAGGGGGTGACGTGCGGAGCTTCGCGGTCTCTGCCCTGGACGAGCCACCGTTTCCCACGCGCCGGCACGCCGGCACCGATCTGGCCGCCGCACAGAGCCTGGGCTGGGCGCAGGCGTTCGGCCTGATCACCAACGGACGCCGGATGCACCGGCTGCGGCACGCCGCCGCCGCCGAGCTGGCCGGTCGCACCTGCCCGGACGCGCCCGCCGACCGGTTGCGACTGCTCACCGACCTGATCACCTGGCTCTTCGTCGTCGACGACGCCTGCGACGACGACGGGCTCGGCGACGCGCCCACCCGGCTCGCCCCGGTCGTCGCCGACCTGCTGGACGTGCTGGACCGGCACGGCGCCCCGGGCCTCGCCCCCGCCGGCGGTCCGCTGGGCGCCGCCCTGGACGACCTCTGCCGGCGGATCCGGGCCCACGGGCACCCGCCGCTGCTGCTGCGCTTCGTCGGCCAGCTGCGCGACTACCTGCTGGCCCTGCTGTGGGAGGCGGCGAACCGGGAGCACGGCCGGGTGCCCGGGGTGGCCGAGTACGTCTCGCTGCGCCGGCACACCGGGGCGGTGCACCCCGCGTTCACCCTGACCGACCTCGCGTACGACGCGCCGCCGGAGGCGGACCGCCGCGTCGAGCCGGCGCTCGTCGACGTCGAGACCCTGGCGGCGGACCTGGTCTGCTGGTGCAACGACCTGTTCTCGTACGGCAAGGAGAACCGGGCGGGGCCGGACGCGCACAACCTGGTCAGCGCGATCGCGGCCGAGACCGGCCGGGGCGAGCCGGCGGCGCTGCGGGCCGCCGCCGAGCGGTTCAACCGGGCCCTCGCGTGCTACGCCGAGCGGGAGGCGGCCCTGGTCGACGCCGACGACGACCCGGCGCTGCGCTCGTTCCTGGCGGCCCGCCGCAACTGGGTGCGGGCCACCTACGACTGGTCGCTGCGGGCCGCCCGGTACGCCTGATCCGCGCCGGGGCCCCGGCGGGCCGCCGCGAGGACTAGCCGATGCGCGGTGCAGGCAATACCCTTCGGTAACCGCAAACGACGTGACCCCCGTCACGCCTCCACCCCCTGAAGGCGGCTACAGCGATGTCTCTCGATGTACCGTACCGTTCCATCCCCGACATGTTCCTCAAGCGCGTGGCGGCCACCCCCGACCGCCCCGCGTTCGCCCACCCCGCCCCCGACGACTCGGGGCCGGTCTGGCTGACCTGGGCCCAGGTCGGGCAGCGGGCCCGGGCGGTCGCGGCGGGGCTGCACGGGCTCGGTGTCGGCCGCGAGGACCCGGTGGCGATCCTGTCGAGCACCCGGCTCGACTGGGTGCTCGCCGACTTCGGCATCATGTGCGCGGGTGGCGCCACCACCACCGTCTACCCGACCACCGAGCCCGAGGACGCCACGTACATCGTCGCCGACTCCGGCTCCCGGGTGCTGTTCGCGGAGAACCCGGCCCAGGCCGCCAAGCTCGCCGGCGCGACGCTGCCGGCCCTGACCCACGTGGTGCTCTTCGACGGCACGCCCGACCCGGCGGCGGCCGTGCCGCAGCTGACCCTCGCCGAGCTGGAGGAGCGGGGCGCCCGGACCCTGGCCGACGACCCGGAGCTGATCGAGCGCCTGACCGCCGACCTCGGGCCCGACCACCTGGCCACCCTCATCTACACCTCCGGCACCACCGGGCGGCCCAAGGGCGTCGAACTGCTGCACGGCGGCTGGTGCTGGGAGGGCGTGGCGCAGGCCGAGGTGGGGCTGCTGCGCGACGACGACCTGCAGTACCTGTGGCTGCCGCTGGCCCACTCGTTCGGCAAGACCCTGCTCTGCGGCGCGACCCACGTCGGCCTGCCGACCTACGTCGACGGCCGGGTCGAGAAGCTGGTCGAGCTGCTGGCCGTCGTGCGGCCGACGCTGATGTGCGGGGCGCCCCGCGTCTTCGAGAAGGTCTACAACAAGGCGGTCACCACCGCGCAGGACGCCGGCGGCGCGAAGGCGAAGATCTTCGCCTGGGGGGTGCGGGTCGGCAAGGAGAAGGTCGCGCTGGAGCAGGCCGGCCGGCCCGTCCCCGCCGGGCTGAGGCTGCGGTACGCGCTGGCCGAGAAGCTGGTGTTCAGCAAGCTCCAGGCCCGCCTCGGCGGCCGGATCCGGGTGCTCGTCTCCGGCGCCGCGCCGCTGAGCAAGGAGATCGCCACCTTCTTCGCCGCCGCCAACCTGCCGATCTCCGAGGGGTACGGCCTCACCGAGAGCAGCGCCGGCAACTTCGTCAACCCGCCCGGCGGCCTGCGCATCGGCACCGTCGGCCGGGCGATGGGCGACCTGGAGTGCCGGATCGACACCGACGGGGAGATCCTGGTCCGGGGCCGGCCGGTCATGCGGGGGTACCACCACCTCCCCGAGGACACGGCCGCCGCGTTCACCGAGGACGGCTTCTTCCGCACCGGCGACATCGGCAGCCTCGACGACGACGGCTACCTGCGCATCACCGACCGGAAGAAGGACCTGGTCAAGACCTCCGGCGGCAAGTACGTCGCCCCCTCGCACATCGAGGGCATGTTCAAGGCGCTGTGCCCGTACACGTCGCAGGCGGTCGTCATCGGCCAGGCCCGCAACTACTGCACGATGCTGGTCAGCCTCGACCCGGACGCGATCCGGGGCTGGGCGGCCGGCGGCCCGCTGGAGGGGCGCAGCTACGCCGAGATCGCCGCCTCCGCCGAGGCCCGGGCCATGGTCGAGGAGTACGTCGCCCAGCTCAACGCCAAGCTCAACCGCTGGGAGACGATCAAGAAGGTGACCGTCCTGCCCCGCGACCTGACCATCGAGGACGGCGAGATGACGCCGTCCCTCAAGATCAAGCGCCGGGGCGTGGAGAGCAACTTCGCGGCCGAGATCGACCGGATGTACGAGGGCAGCCTCGCCGAGATCTGAGCCGCCTCCCCCGCGGCCCACACCCACTCGGCACCGACCCACCGGCGGCCGTGCCCCACCGTCCCGGGGCACGGCCGCCGGTCGCCGCCCGGCGCGGAGGCGGACGGAGTCGTGGCGCGGAAGCGGGCGAGGGCGCGGCGCGAAGGCGGACGAAGGCGCGGCCCGGGCTCACAGGTGCTCGGCGCGCCACCTGCTCGCCTCGGCCTCGGCCTCCGTCTGCTCCGCCAGCGCCAACTGGCGGACCCGGTGCCGGCGGCGCCCCTCGCCCCGGGTCTCCACCACGACCAGCGCCACGCAGACCACCCCGAGCAGCAGCAGCGCGTGCAGGGCCCCGATCCGGGCGGCCAGCGGCGAGAGCAGGGCCAGCAGCGCCACCGCGACCACCGGCGGCCAGCGCAGCACCCGCAGCACCCGCACCCCGCAGGCGACGAGACTGATCAGGTAGAGGCCGACCCCGCCGTAGAGAACGAGGATCCAGAACGCACCCAACGGCTCGCCCCAGGCCGGCGAGGTCGGATCCGCCGCCTCGACGAGCAGGTCCTTGATCCCGAGGGCGAAGAAGATCACCCCGGTGACGATCGGCAGGTGCAGGTACGTGTACGCGTCCCGGGCCAGCCGGGCCCGCGCCACCGGGTCGCGGGCCCGGTGCAGCGCCTGCTCGACGGCGAGCGCCAGGACGTCGAAGTACGCCCACCACAGCGTCGCCGCGATCGCGATGCCGGTCACCGCGGCGACCACCACCGGCCAGGTCAGCGGCAGGCCGGTGACGAACTTCGAGCCCAGCCCGAGCGCGATGATCGACTCGCCGAGCGCGATCAGCACCATCAGGGCGTGCCGCTCCGCCCAGTGCCCCGCCGACACCACCACCCAGTACGCGCCGCCGAGGCTCGTTCCCGCCACGTACTCCAGGGTCAGCGCGGCGGCCCAGAAGGCCAGCTGCAGGGCCGTCGCCGTGCCGTCGTGGGCGATCCGCGGCGGCACCAGCGCGGCCGCGACGAGCAAGGCCGCCGCGACCACCGGCAGCCCGGCAAGCCACGCCCAGCGCCGCAGCCGCACCGGGTCGCCCCGCGCAACCCAGCCGAAGACCGCGAGCTGCGAGGCGCGGACCAGGAAGTAGCAGCTCGCGAAGACCAGCGGGCCGTTCAGCCCGCCGGGCCGGTCCGTGAACGCGCCCGGCATGCTCAGGGCCAGCAGGAAGGTCGCGGCGATCGTGACGAAGCCGACCAGCGGCAGGATCCCCTGGTCGGCGCGGACCGCGTTGCCGAGCCCGGCGAAGCCCGTCCAGCACCACCACAGCAACCCCAGCACGAGCAGGCAGCGGCACAGGTTGACGGGGCTCGGGTAGTACACGGTCAGCGTGGTGACGTTGAGGAACGCGTAGACGAAGACCAGGTCGTAGAAGAGCTCCAGCCGGGTGGTGCGCGAGCCGGGCGCGCCGGGTCGCACCCCGAGCGACCATCCCCCGTTGCCCATCCCCGCAGTCTTCCAACCCGGGGCCGCCGGGCAGCCGGGTTCGGCCGGATCGGCCGACCGCGCGGGCGGGCGGCCGGGTCAGGCGATGACCGCCGGCTCCTGCCAGCGCGGGCGGCTGGCGCGGTCCAGGTCGTAGCGGACCGCCGCGAGCCGGCCGACGGCCTCCGCCAGGTCCGCGGCGGGCAGCGTGAACGGCAGCCGCAGGAAGCGTTCGAGGGTGCCGTCCAGGCCGAACCGTGGTCCGGGCGCCAGCCGTACGCCGACCTCCTCGGCGGCGCGGGCCAGCGCGCTGGAGATCGGCCCGTCCAGCTCCACCCAGAGCGTCACCCCGCCGCGCGGCGCGGTGACCCGCCAGTCGGGCAGGCGGCGCGCGAGCGCGTCGGTCAGGGCGTCGCGCTGGGCGGCGAGCTGGGTGCGGCGGGCGGCCACGATGGCCGGCGCGTCGGCGAGCAGGTGGACCGCGACGAGCTGGTCGAGCACCGGGCTGGCCATGTCCACCCCGACCCGGGCGGCGGCCAGCCGCTGCACCTGCGGGGCGGACGCGCGGACCCAGCCGATGCGCAGGCCGCCCCAGTAGGGCTTGCTCATCCCGCCGATGGAGATCACCCGAGAGTGCCGGTCGAACGTGGCGACGGGCGGGGGCAGCTCGGTGCCGTCCAGCGGCAGGTCCACGAACGACTCGTCGATCACCAGGTCGGTGCCGGCCGCGTGGGCCGCGGCGACCACCCGCTCGCGCAGCTCGGCCGGCATCAGGTGCCCGGTCGGGTTCTGGAAGTCGGGGATCAGGTACGCCAGCTTCGGCCGCCCCTGACGCAGGCTGCCCAGCAGCAGGTCGGCGTCCCAGCCGGCGGCGTCGGTGGCCAGCCCGTGGGTGGTGATCCGGGCCCGGCGGGCAGCGAGGGCGGCGAGGGCGTTCGGGTACGTCGGCGACTCGACCAGCACGTTGCCCCCGGGCGCCAGGGCCAGCCGCAGCACCAGGTCGAGCGCGTGCTGGGTGCCGCTGGTGACCATGATCTGGTCGGGTGAGGTGGGCAGGCCCCGCGCCGTGTAGCCGGCGGCGACCGCCTCGCGCAGCTCGATGACGCCGGTCGGGTGGTAGCCGGCCCCGCCCAGGTAGCGGGGCAGGTCCTCGGCGGCGGCCCGGGCGGCGGGCAGCAGCTCGGGCGGCGCGGCCAGCGCGGCCACCCCGAGGTCGATCATGTCGCGGTCGTCCAGCGGGGTCCACAGGCCGGTGCTGGCCACCCGGTGGGTGCCCGGGAGCATCGTCCAGCTGCCCGCCCCCCGGCGGCTGGCCAGGTGCCCGCTCTCCCGCAACTGCCGGTAGGCGGCGGTCACCGTGGTCCGGCTGATCCGCAGCGCCTCGGCCAGCTCCCGCTCGGCCGGCAGGCGTACCCCCAGGGGCAGGCGGCCGTCGGCGAGCAGTCCACGGACGGCGCCGGCGAGCGCGGCGTAGTCGGGGCTGCGCCGGCGGCCCGGCAGGGCGTGCCACTGCCCGAGGAGCCGAGCCAATTGGGCCCCACGCACCTGACTTGTCATGGCCACCCTCCCGATATTGGCTCTCCCCACCGCCGGATTGGCACCTAGGGTGGCATGCATGGTGGCAATTGGCAATCTGCGGCACCGGCCCGTCCGGCGGCTGGTCCAGCTCTACGCGGGCCTGACCCTCTACGGCGTCAGCATGGCGCTGATGATCCGCTCCGGCCTCGGCCTCGACCCGTGGGACGTCTTCCACCAGGGCGTCGCCCGCCGGACCGGCCTGTCGTTCGGCACCGTCACCATCGCCGTCGGCGCGCTCGTGCTGCTGCTGTGGGTCCCGCTGCGCCAACGACCGGGCCTCGGCACGGTCAGCAACGTGCTGGTGATCGGCCTCGTGGTCGACGCCACCCTGGCCCTGCTGCCCGGCGGGGCCCCGTTGGCGGCGCGGGCGGCGCTGCTGGTCGTCGGGATCGTCGCCAACGGCGCCGCCACCGCCCTCTACCTGGGCGCGCGGCTCGGCCCGGGCCCCCGCGACGGCCTGATGACCGGGTATGTGGCGCGCCGCCCCGGACGGTCGGTCCGGCTGGTCCGCACCGTCATCGAGGTCACCGTGCTGGCCCTCGGCTGGCTGCTCGGCGGCACCGTCGGCGTCGGCACCGTCGCGTACGCCCTCACCATCGGGCCGCTGGCCCAACTGTTCCTGCCGATGTTCACCGTCGAGGCGGAACCGGCCGGGGCGGAACCCGTCGAGGTGGGGGTCGCCGGGCCGCGCCCCGCCGGACCGTGACCACGCAACCGCGCTGAGCTGCGGCGACACCCGTACCGGAAAAGTAGGTGTTTCCTCCGGCGGCGGCGCACGGCATCATTCCTGCATGGGGGAGAGCGGATGGCGCTGGACCGACGCCTGGATCTTCGTTTCGCTGGTGATCGCCAACGGTGCCGGCCGGCACCGCAGGGCGGCATCCACCCGGCGCCCCGAGGGCGTCCGGCTCGCTGACGTGCTCTCCACAGCCGACCACCTCAACCACGCCATCCCCGAGCGGCAGGAGGTGGAGACCGCCGTCCGCCGGCTCGTCGGCGCCGGCCTGGTCAGCGTCACCGACGGCTGGTTCCGGCTCACCCCCGACGGGGAGAAGCTCTGGCGCTCCCGCCCGAGCGCCGGCCTGGCCACGGCCGTCGACACCGTGCAGGGCGTGCTGAGCCGACGGCACGCCCCGGGCAGCGCCGACTGGACCCTCCCCGAGGACGAGCACGCCGCCGCCGTGCAGGAGTACGCCGTCCGCTCGATCCCGGCCCCGCGCCGCTCGCCGGAGGGCCACTCCGGCCGGCACTGAGCGCCCCCGCACGAGGACCGGCGGGGGCGGCCCGGGGGGTCAGCGCACGGGGTGACCCGAGCCGCGCAGGGCGGCCTTGACCTCGGCGACGGTCAGCTCGCCGAAGTGGAAGACGCTGGCGGCGAGCACCGCGTCGGCCCCGGCGGCGATGGCCGGCGGGAAGTGGGCCACCTCGCCCGCGCCGCCGCTGGCCACCACCGGCACGTCGACGACGGCGCGGACCGCGCCGATCAGCTCCAGGTCGAAGCCGGCCTTCGTGCCGTCGGCGTCCATCGAGTTGAGCAGGATCTCCCCCGCGCCCAGCTCGGCACCGCGTCGCGCCCACTCGACGGCGTCGAGCCCGGTGCCCCGGCGGCCGCCGTGGGTGGTGACCTCGAAGCCGCTCGCGGTGGTGCCGGCCGGCGCCCGGCGCACGTCGAGGGAGAGCACCAGCACCTGCCGGCCGAACCGGTCGGCGATCTCGGCGATCAGCTCGGGGCGGGCGATGGCCGCGGTGTTCACCCCGACCTTGTCGGCGCCGGCCCGCAGCAGCGTGTCGACGTCGGCGACCTGCCGCACGCCGCCGCCGACGGTGAGCGGGATGAAGACCGACTCGGCGGTGCGTCGCACCACGTCGAGCATGGTGCCCCGGTCGCTGGAGGAGGCGGTCACGTCCAGGAAGGTCAGCTCGTCCGCGCCCGCCCGGTCGTACGCCGCCGCCAGCTCCACCGGGTCGCCGGCGTCGCGCAGGTCGAGGAAGTTGACCCCCTTGACCACCCGCCCGGCGTCCACGTCGAGACACGGGATCACCCGCACCGCCACCGTCATGCCGCGAAGCCTATCGCCCCGGCCCGCCTACAGGCGCACCAGCATCTTCCCGAGGTTGTCGCCGCGCAGCAGGCCGAGGAACGCCTCCGGGGCGGCGTCGATGCTGTCGACGACCGTCTCGTCGTACGAGAGCCTGCCCTCGCGCAGCCAGCCGGCCACCTCCTGGACGAACTGGTCGCGCAGGTGGCCGTGGTCGCCGACGAGGAAGCCGCGCAGGGTGAGCCGCTTGCCGATGAGCAGCGCCAGGTTGCGCGGCGCGGCCGGCGGCTCGGTGGCGTTGTACTGGGCGATCATGCCGCAGACGGCGGCCCGGCCGTGCAGCCGCAGCGCGCCGATCGCGGCCTCCAGGTGCTCGCCGCCGACGTTGTCGAAGTACACGTCGATCCCGTTCGGGGCGGCGGCGGCGAGCTGGTCGGCCACGGGGCCGTCGTGGTAGTCGAAGGCGGCGTCGAAGCCGAGCGCCCGCAGGCGCTCGACCTTGGCCGGCGAGCCGGCGCTGCCGACCACCCGGGCGGCGCCCCGCAGCTTGGCGATCTGGCCGACCATGCTGCCCACCGCCCCGGCCGCGCCAGAGACGAAGACGCTCTCCCCCGGCCGCATGGCGGCCACGTCGAGCAAACCGGCGTACGCGGTCAGCCCGGTCATGCCGAGCACGCCCAGGTAGGCGCTCACCGGGGCCAGGGACGGGTCGACCTTGCGGGCGCCCTTGGCGTCGAGGAGCGCGTACTCCCGCCAGCCGAGGCCGTGCAGGACGGTGTCGCCGGGGACGATCCCGTTGCCCTCCCCGGCCACCACCTCGCCGACCGCGCCGCCGTCGAGCGGGGCGTCGAGGGCGAACGGCGGCACGTACGACTTGACGTCGTTCATCCGCCCCCGCATGTACGGGTCGACGGACATGAACTGGTTGCGGACCACGAGCTGGCCGGGGCCCGGGGTGGGCACCTCGGTCTCGACGAGCCGGAAGTTGTCGGCGGTCGGCCACCCCTCGGGGCGGGAGGCGAGGTGGATCTCACGGTTGACGGTCACGGTGTCGGTCGTCCTCTCGGTCGCTGGTCGGGGCTGCGTCAGGCGGGGCGCGGCGCGCGGCGACACACGGTGCGCCGGCGCCGCGCGCCACGGCTCAGGCGGCGAGGGCCTCGCGGACGGTGAGGGTGACCTCGATGTTGCCCCGGGTCGCGTTCGAGTAGGGGCAGACCTGGTGCGCCTGCTCGACGAGCTGCTCGGCGGCGGGCCGGGGCACGGCCGGCAGGTCCACCACGAGGGTGACGGCCAGGCCGAAACCGCCACTGCCGTTGGCGCCGATGCCCACCTCGGCGTCGACGACCGAGCCGGTCACGTCGGCCTTGGCCCGCCGCGCCACCAGGCGCAGCGCGGAGTGGAAGCAGGCGGCGTAGCCGGCGGCGAACAGCTGCTCCGGGTTCGCCGCGCCGCCCGCGCCGCCCATCTCCTTCGGGATCGCGAGGTCCAGCTCGAAGGTGCCGTCGGAGGTGCGGACGTGGCCGTCGCGGCCGTCGCCGGTGGCGCGGGCGTTGGCGGTGTAGAGGACCTGCATGGCGATCACTTCTCCTTCTGTCGGTGGATCGTCTCGGTGACCCGGTTGAGGGTGTCGCGCAGCCCGATCAGCTCGGCCTCGGTGAGCCCGGTGGCCAGCGCCACCCGCAGCGGCACCCCGCACATCCGCTCGCGCAGCGCGCGGCCGGCGTCGGTGAGGCGCACCTCGACCCGCCGCTCGTCGGCCGCCGACCGGGAGCGGACCAGCACCCCGGCGGCCTCCAGCCGCTTGAGCAGCGGGGAGAGCGTGCCGGAGTCCAGCCGCAGGGCGGCGCCCAGCTCGGAGACGGTGGGCGCGTCGTCGCCGCGCTCCCAGAGCACCAGCAGCACCAGGTACTGCGGGTAGGTGAGCCCGAACTCGTCGAGGATCGGCCGGTAGACGTCGGTGAGGGCGCGCGACGCGGCGTAGAGCGCGAAGCACACCTGCCGTCCCAGCACCAGATCGTCGGTCACGGGAAAAACGTAGCGCGCAATTGAGTTGTGCACAACCTAATGGGCCGCAGTGTGCCCCGGCTCACCCCCACCGCCCGACGCACCACCGCCGGCCCGGCGCCCCTGGCAGGCGGGGGCGCGCCGGGTCAGCGGTCGCCGAGGTACGCCTCCAGCTCCACCTCGACCAGGTGCTCGGGGTCGAGCAGGGCGGCCACCACGACCAGGGTCGCCGCCGGCCGGACCGCCCCGAACACCGCGTTGTGGGCCCGACCCACCTCGTCGGCGTACGCGCGGTCCGTCACGTACATCCGGGTGCGCACCACGTCGCCGGGCCCCGCGCCGACCTCCGCGAGGGCCGCCAGGCCGATCCGCAGCGCCTGCGCGGTCTGCGCGGCGGCGTCCCCCACGTGCACCACCCGGCCGTCGACCGTCGCCGTGCAGCCGGCCGTGACGGCCCGGTCGCCGGCCCGGACGACCCGGGAGTAGCCGTACAGCGCCTCCCAGGGGCCGCCCGAACCCAACCGGGTGACGGTCACGCGGCGGCGAGCACGTCGAGGGCCTGCCGCACGGTGAACGCGCCCGCGTACAGCGCCTTGCCGGCGATCACGCCCTCCACGCCGACCGGCTCCAGGGTGGCCAGGGCGCGCAGGTCGTCCAGCGTCGAGACGCCACCCGAGGCGATCACCGGGGCGTCGGTGCGGGAGCAGACCTCGCGCAGCAGGTCCAGGTTCGGCCCGCGCATCGTGCCGTCCTTGGTGATGTCGGTCACCACGTACCGGGAGGCGCCCGCCTTGTCGAGCCGCTCCAGCACCTCGTACAGGTCGCCGCCGTCGCGGGTCCAGCCCCGCGCCGAGAGGGTACGGCCGCGCACGTCCAGGCCGATGGCGACGCGGTCGCCGTACTCGCCGCAGACCCGGTCGCACCACTGCGGGTCCTCCAGCGCGGCGGTGCCGATGTTGACCCGCGCCGCGCCGGTGCCCAGGGCGGCCCGCAGCGACGCGTCGTCGCGGATCCCGCCGGACAGCTCCACCTGCACGTCCAGCCGGCCGACCACGTCGGCCAGCAGCGCGGCGTTGGACCCCCGGCCGAACGCGGCGTCCAGGTCCACCAGGTGGATCCACTCCGCGCCGTCGCGCTGCCAGGCCAGCGCCGCCTCCAGGGGGTCGCCGTAGGCGGTCTCGCTGCCGGCGGCGCCCTGCACGAGCCGGACGGCCTGACCGTCGGCGACGTCCACGGCGGGCAACAGGGTGAGGCTCAACGCTCTTCTCCTCAGATCGATAACGTGCGCGTCAGGACCGGCGGCCCAGTGCGATCACCACGGCCGCCGGCAGCACCAGCAGCAACAACACGACCAGCACCACCCGCAGCGCCAGGTCGTCGACGAAACTCCAGATGGCGACCAGCGCCACGCCGGTCAAACCGACGATCGCGGCCCGCTCGCCCCGGGAGTGCCGGGCCAGCCGGCCGGCGCGGCGACGCGGCCAGCGGGGCGTCAGCCGGCGTACCACCGCGCGGCGGCGCTCCCGGCGGGCCACCCGGCGGCGGCGCACGGCCCGCTCCCGCTCCAACTGGGCCTCGCGGGCCGCCCGGCGGCGGGCCCGCTCCTTGCTCACGCCGCGCCCCCCGGCCCGGTGCCCCGGCCGCGCGGGCCCCGCTCAGCCACCGGCGGGCACGGTGCCGAGCCAGTTGCGCAGCAGCGCCGCGCCGGAGTCGGCCGACTTCTCCGGGTGGAACTGGGCGGCCGACAGCGCGCCCCGCTCCACCGCCGCCACGAAGTCCGCCTCGTGGTGGGCGGTGGTCACCGCCGCGCCCGACGCCGCCAGCGCGCCCGCGTCGACCACCCCGTAGGAGTGGACGAAGTAGAAGCGGCTGTCGGCGGGCAGGCCCGCGAAGAGCACCGACGACGCCGGGGGCCGCACCGTGTTCCAGCCCATGTGCGGCAGCCGGGCGGCGGGCAGCCGGGTCACCGCGCCCGGCAGCAGCCCGAGCCCCTTGGTGACCACGCCGTGTTCGTCGCCGTGCTCGAAGAGCACCTGCATGCCCACACAGATGCCCAGCACGGGCCGGCCGGCGGCGACCCGCTCGGCGATGACCGGGCCCGCGCCGAGCGCCTCGATGCCGGCCATGCAGGCGGCGTACGCGCCCACGCCCGGCACCACCAGGCCGTCGGCAGCCGCGGCGGCGGCCAGGTCGGCGGTGACGGTGACGTCGGCGCCGGCCCGCGCCAGGGCCCGCTCGGCCGAGCGGAGGTTGCCCGAGCCGTAGTCGAGCACCACGACCCGCTTCGTCCGATCGCCCATCAGCCCTCCCCGGGCAGCAGCCAGAGCACCCCGCCGGCCGTGGCCAGCACCGCGAGCACCGCGGTGACCACCACCGCGCCGCGCGTCGCGCCCTGGCGGTGCAGCGAGACCGCCCCGCCGACCAGCACCCCGGCGAGGATCAGCAGCAGGGTCGGCAGCACCCCGCCCACGGCTACAACGCGCCCTTCGTGCTGGGGATCGCGCCGGCCGACCGGGGGTCGAGCGCGGTGGCCTCGCGCAGGGCGCGGGAGACCGCCTTGAACTGGGCCTCCACCACGTGGTGGGCGTCGGGGTGGCCGCCGGGGCGGGCCGCGCGCAGCACGTCCACGTGCAGGGTGATCCGGGCCGCCTGGCCGAAGGACTCCCAGATGTGCCGGGTCATGCTGGTCGGGTAGACCGGCCCGATGTACGGGGCCAGCGCCGGCTCGTCGTGCACCACGTACGGGCGGCCCGACAGGTCGACGGCGGCCCGGACGAGGACCTCGTCCATCGGGACGGCCGCCGAGCCGTACCGCCGGATGCCGGCCTTGTCGCCCAGCGCCTGGTCGAACGCGGCGCCCAGGGCGAGCGCCGTGTCCTCCATCGTGTGGTGGGCGTCGATCTCCAGGTCGCCGACGGTGCGCACGGTCAGGTCGAAGCCTCCGTGCCGGGCGATCTGGTGCAGCATGTGGTCGTAGAAGCCGACCCCGGTGCCGATCTCGGCCCGGCCGGTGCCGTCGAGGTCGATCTCGACGAGCACCTTGGTCTCCTTGGTGATCCGCTCGACCCGGGCGGTGCGGCTCATCACAAACTCTCCATCGCGGTGAGGAAGGCGTCGGTCTCGGCGGGGGTGCCGGCGGTGACCCGCAGCCAGCCGGGCAGCCCGACGTCGCGCACGAGCACCCCCTGCTCCAGCAGGGCTCGCCAGGCCACCGCCTGGTCGCCGCCCACCTGGAACAGGACGAAGTTGGCGTCGCTGTCGGCGACCCGCAGGCCCCGGGCGCGCAGCTCGGCGACGATCCGGTCCCGCTGCCCCATGATCGCCTCGACCGTGGCCAGCAGGGCGTCGCGGTGCGCCAGGGCCGCGCGGGCGGCGGCCTGGGTGAGCGCCGACAGGTGGTAGGGCAGCCGCACGAGCTGCACCGCCGCCACCACCGCCGGGTCGGCCGCGAGGTAGCCCAGCCGGCCGCCGGCGAAACCGAACGCCTTGCTCATCGTGCGGGTCACCACCAGCCTCGGGTGGCCGGGCAGCACCGCGAGGGCGCTGACCGTGCCGGGGCGGGCGAACTCGGCGTACGCCTCGTCGACCACCACCATGCCGGGCGCGGCGTCGAGGACGGCGGCGACCACCGCCGGGTCCAGGGCCGTGCCCGTCGGGTTGTTCGGCGAGCAGAGGAACACCACGTCGGGGCGGTGCGCGCGGACCTGGGCGACCGCCTCGTCGGCGGTCAGCCCGAAGTCGACCCCGCGCTGCGCCGGCACCCACCGGGTGCCGGCGCCGAGCGCCAGCAGCGGGTGCATCGAGTACGCCGGGGTGAAGCCGAGCGCCGTGCGCCCCGGCCCGCCGAACGCCTGCAGGAGCTGCTGCTGGATCTCGTTGGAGCCGTTGGCCGCCCACACCTGCTCGACGGTGAGCCCGTGCCCCAGGTAGGCCGCCAGGTCGGCGCGCAGCGCCACGGCGTCGCGGTCGGGGTAGCGGTTGAGGTCGCGCAGCTCGGCGGCGAGGGCCTTGCCGATCGCGTCGGCCACCGCCTCGGGCACCGGGTAGGAGTTCTCGTTGGTGTTCAGCCGCACCGGCACGTCGAGCTGCGGGGCGCCGTAGGGCGTCAGGCCCCGCAGGTCGTCGCGGATCGGCAGGTCGTCCAGCGTCGTCACGAGGCGCTCCCGGGGAAGCGGACGCTGACCGCCTGGCCGTGGGCCGGCAGGTCCTCGACGCCGGCCAGGGTCACCACGTGCGGGGCCACCTCACGCAGCGCGTCGCGGGTGTATTCCACCAGGTGGATGCCGCGCAGGAAGGACTGCACGGACAGCCCGGAGGAGTGCCGGGCGCAGCCGCCGGTGGGCAGCACGTGGTTGGAGCCGGCGCAGTAGTCGCCGAGCGACACCGGCGACCACGCGCCGACGAAGATCGCCCCGGCGTTGCGGACCCGCAGCGCCCACTCGCGGGCGTTCTCGGTCTGGATCTCCAGGTGCTCGGCGGCGTACGCGTCGACCACCCGAAGGCCGGCCTCCAGGTCGTCGACCAGCACCACGCCGCTCTGCTCGCCGGTCAACGCGGTGGTGACCCGGTCGGCGTGCTTGGTCGCCGGCACCTGCCGGGCCAGCTCGGCCTCGACGGCGTCGGCCAGCGCGACCGAGCAGGTGACCAGCACGCTGGCCGCGAGGGGGTCGTGCTCGGCCTGGCTGATCAGGTCGGCGGCGACGTGCGCCGGGTCGGCGGTGTCGTCGGCGAGGATCGCGATCTCGGTGGGGCCGGCCTCGGCGTCGATGCCGACCACGCCGCGCAGCAGCCGCTTCGCGGCGGTGACCCAGATGTTGCCCGGCCCGGTGATCATGTCGACGGGGTCGCAGCGCTGCGCGCCGTCGGGGTCGACCGTCGCGCCGTAGGCCAGCATCGCCACCGCCTGGGCGCCGCCGACGGCGTAGACCTCGTCGACGCCGAGCAGCGCGCAGGCCGCGAGGACCCGGGCGTCGGGCAGGCCGCCGTTCTCCTGCTGCGGCGGGCTGGCCACGACGAGCGACCGGACGCCGGCCGCCTGGGCGGGGACCACGTTCATCACCACGGTCGACGGGTACATCGCCAGGCCGCCGGGGACGTACAGGCCGACCCGCTCGACGGGCACCCAGCGCTCGGTGACGGTGCCGCCGGGCACCACCTGGGTGGTGTGGTCGACGCGGCGCTGGTCGGCGTGGACCCTGCGGGCCCGGCTGATCGACTCCAGCAGGGCGGCGCGGACCTGGGGGTCGAGCGTCCCCTCGGCCTCGGCGATCGCCTCGGCCGGCACCCGCAGCCGCTCCGGCGAGACCCCGTCGAAGCGCTCGCTCGCCTCGCGGATCGCCGGGTACCCATGATCGCGGACCGCCTCCACGAGGGGGCGGATCCGCTCGACCGCCACGGAGACATCGAGCTGGGCACGGGGCAGCAGGCGGCGGGGGTCCCGGACGCCGCCGCGCAGGTCGATCCGATTCAACACGCCTGCGAGTCTAGGCGGCCGGGCCGGCGGCGGCCCGCGCCGCCCGCACGCCGGGACGGTGAGCCGAGCCACGCCGGCCGCCGGGCGGGCCGCGACGGGCCCGGGGGCGGCCCCGCCGGGGGCGGGCGGGTCCTCCGGGGCGGGACGGGCCCCGCCGGGACGGCGCGGGCGGGCTAGGCTCGGTCCCGTGACTGCACGGTTGCCGATCTTCCCCCTCGGGACGGTGCTCTTCCCCGGCCTGGTGCTGCCGCTGCACATCTTCGAGGAGCGCTACCGGGCCCTGGTGCGCCACCTGACGGGCCTGCCCGAGGGCGCCCCCCGGGAGTTCGGCGTGGTGGCCATCCGGGCCGGCTGGGAGGTCGCCCCCGGCACGCCCGGGCGGCCCGTCCCCGGCGTCGGCGGCGTCACGCTGCACGAGGTCGGCTGCACCGCCGAGCTGCGGCAGGTGACCGAGCTGGACGACGGCGGGTTCGACATCGTCACCGTGGGGCGGCGGCGGTTCCGCGTCGCGCAGCTCGACGAGACCACCGAGCCCTACCTGACGGCCGAGGTGGAGTGGCTGCCCGAGCCGGGCGGCCCCGACGAGGCCGCCGACCTGCTCGCGGCCCGGGTGATCTCGGTGTTCCGGCAATATCTCGGGCTGATCCGCCCCGACCCGGAGGACATCTCCGAGCAGCTGCCGGAGGACCCGACGGTGCTGTCCCACCTGGTCGCCGCGACCGCCATGCTGACCGTCGACGACCGGCAGCGGCTGCTCGCGGTCGACGGCACCGCCGCCCGGCTCCGCGCCGAGCTGCGGCTGCTCAACCGCGAGGCGACCCTGCTGCGCCAGGTGCGGGCGGTTCCGGTGCCGCTGTCGGAGCTGGCGAGTCCGCCGGCCCCGAACTGACCTGGGGCCCGGTGGCGGGCGGGGCGGCGTAGACCCAGGACAGGTCGGGCTCGGGCTCCGGGCGCAGCGACGGCCAGCGCGACCAGCCGGCCAGCAGGGTGTACGTCACGGCCACGCCGAACGCCGGCAGCAGCAGGTTGCCGTACGGCAGGGGCAGCACGTCGAACAGCCGGTGCAGGCCACCGGCGCGCAGGTCGGCGGGCTTGGTGAACGCCTGCCCGTCCGGCGCGGAGGCCAGCAGCCGCTCGTACGTCGACAGGCCCACCCGCCGCCCAACCTGCCAGGCCACCAGGGCCGCGCCGAGGCCGCCGGCCGCCCCGGCGAGCAGCCCGACGGGGCCGCGCCGCCGCCGCAGCAGCACCCACAGGGCCAGCGCGGCGAGCACGCCGAAGCCGAGCCCGAGCAGGCTGAACCAGCCGTCGGCGGCGATCGGCTGCTCCGGCTGCGGCTGGGCGTAGACGGCCCCCTCGGCGGTCTTGACCACCGGGGTGTCGGGGGCGACGGCCGCCCAGAGCAGCCCCAGCGGGACGCCCAGCGCGGTGAGGACGGCCGACGCGCCCAGCGCCACGCCGGCCACCCGGCCCGGGCGGCGCTCGGGCGGGGTCGGGCCGGCGGGGACCGGCCCGGTCGGCGGCGCGCCGAACGGATACTGGGGCGGACCGGCGGGCGGCTGGTGGGCCGGGTCGGCCGGGGGCCCGTGGACCGGCCCTTCGATCGGGTCGGGAACCGGGGCGGCGGGCGGCCCGGGGACCGGCCCGGCGGTCGGGTCGGGACGGGGCGCGGGGCGGTCGGCGTCGGAGGTGTCCGGGCTCACCCGATGATCCTTACAGACCGGGGGCGTCCCCGGGGCGTCGGTGCCGCCGCAGCCGGCTCGGCCGCCGCGGCGGCTCGTGGTCGCGGCCGGCTCAGCGGGCGAAGGGCTCCAGCATCACCGACGCCGCGCGCAGCCACGCCTGCCGGGTCTCCGGCTGGAGCTGGTGGTATTCGATCGAGGAGCCGGTCTCCAGCGCCGGGTCGTACGGCACCACGGCCACCGCCCGGGTGCGGGTGGCGAAGTGCCGCTCCAGGTCGGTCTGCAACGGCGAGCGGCCCGGCGTCGGGCAGGAGATCAGGGTGACGGCGTTGTCGGCCAGCTCGCCCATGCCGACCTCGTGCAGCAGGTCGAGCATCCAGTCGGCGCTGAACGCGGCGTCCTCCCGGGGCACGGTGGTCACCACGAGCTGGTCGGCGGCCTGCATCACCGTGCGCCAGTTGGGGCTCTCCACGTTGTTGCCGGTGTCCACGCAGACCACGTCGTGGGTGCGGCGCAGCAGCTCCAGCACCCGCTTGACGGTGAACTGGTCGAGCCGCTGGGCGAACCGGGGGCTCTCCTCCCCGGCCAGCACGTCGTACGAGCCGTCGGCGGCGTGCCGCAGGTAGTCGTCGAGGCTACCGAGCAGGGCGGAGCCCTCCAAGATCTCGATCTGGGCGAGGTCGTGGATCAGGTGCCGGATCGTCCGGGCGTGCCGGGCGCTGCCGGCGCGCAGCCCGAGGGTGCCGCGCAGCTCGTTGTCGTCCCAGGCGAGCACGCCCCGGCCGCGCACGCTGCCGACGGTGGCGGCGGCCAGCACCGTGGCCGTGGTCTTGTGCACCCCGCCCTTGGGGTTGGCGAAGGCGAGCACCCGGGGCGTGCCCAGGTCGCGGCGGAGCACCCCGGCGGCGCGTTCCAGCTCGCTCTCGGCGCTCTGCGCCCGCCACTCGATGCGGGCCGGATAGCCCCGCTCGACCACCGCGGGCGGCCCGGGCGGCGGCTGGTAGACCGGGTCGGCCGGGGGCGGCTGGTAGGCGGGCTCGGGGCGGTAGCCGCCGCCGTCGAGCAGCGAGTAGCGCGACTCGACCGGCGGGGGCTCGGGGCGGTAGCCGCCGCCGTCGAGCAGCGAGTAGCGGGACTGGGCGGGCGGCGGCGGGTCGGCGCGGCGCACCGGCTCCGGGTCGAGGCGCCCGGGGCCGGACCGCCACGACGGCTCGGCCGGATAGGTCGACTCCTGTGGATAGCCGGAAGGCTCGGGCTGGTAGCCCAGCGGATCGGCCGGGTAGGCCGGCGGCTCCGGCTGCTGGTAGGCCGAGGGCTCCGGCTGGTACGCCGGGTCGATCCGGTAGGCCGGGTCCACCCGGTAGCTCGCCCCGGCCCGGTAGCCGCCGCGCGCCGGCTCCGCCGGGTAGCCGGGCTCCGCGGCGTACGACTGCTCGCCCGGCGGGCCGATCGCCGCCGCCCGCCCGGCGTAGCCGTTGCCGGACGTGCGCCGGGGCAGCGGCTCGGGCGCCGCGCGCGGCGCCTCCTCGGCGTGGCGGTCGGCCTCGGCCTGCTCCGCGGTGCGACCGCCGAGCCGCGCCCGGTCGAGCAGCGCCCGCCACCGCGGTGCTGGTTCGGCCGGCCGACCCCAGCTGGTCTCCGTGCCGTCCAAGGCTCGCCCTCCCAGCGCCATCGATCTCCGCCTGACAGGCTACGAACGAAACCCTATTCGGACCACACCGGTCCGCGCACATCCTGATTCGGCTTTGTCACTTCTCCACCACCGTTCGGCTGCCCACGGACGCGTCCGGGGAGGTCGCGACGCCGGACGGGGTCGCGGCGGGGACGACCCGGTCGACGTTCGGTGAGGAACCCGTCGCCGTCGGTGCCGCTTCCGACGTTTCGCCCACCAGCGGCGTCGGACCGGCGTCGGCCGGCGGGCGGGCCACGTCGCGCTGCTCGGGCAGCGGCGGGGTCACCACCGTCCGGTCCAGCCGGCGCAGCTCCGGGGCCGGGTCGACGGCGCGGACCCCGGGCCGGGCCGCCAGGGCGCGCAGCGCGTCCGGCGCGGCCCGCACGACGGCGGCGTAGGCACAGGCGCACCCCGCCCGGTACGCCGCCGCCTCGCCCGCCGCGACCAGCGCCCCGGCCTCGTACGCCCGGCGCAGCTCGGCGTCATCGGCGGCGGCGGCCCGGGCCCGCTGGTCGGCGGCCTCGCGGTCCTTGCGCCCCGCCACGCCGGCCATCCCCGCCACCACGTCCTGCGGGAGCCGCTGGGCCGACAGCCGGACGATCTCGGTCTGCCGGCCGGGCAGCGGCGCCCGCGCCACCACCTCGGCCACCGCGACCCCGGCGAGCGCGTCGGCCAGCCGGTCCGGCGCGAGGTAGTCCGCGAACGACACCAGCGCGTACGTGCCCGCCGGCGACCCACCCGCCGGCAGGGCCGTGAGCTCGGCGGCGGCGGCGCGCAGGTAGTCGGGGATCGACCCGCCGGGCAGCACCCCGACCCGGGTCACCTCGCCCACCGTGCGGTCGCCCACCGGCCGGTCGTGGCGGCCGACCCAGCCGGCCGCGACCAGCACCGCCGCCACCGACAGCAGCGCGGCGACGGTGAGCGCACGGGGCCGGCGTCGGGTCGCGCGGCTGCCCGGCCGTCCGGGGTCTGGGCTGGTCACCGGGTCAGTCGCGGAGGACCCGCAGCGCCCGGTCCAGGTCGTCGGGATAGTCGCTCACGAAGGTCACCTCGTCGCCCGTGCGGGGATGCTGGAAGCTCAGCGACCGGGCGTGCAGCCACTGCCGGGCCAGCCCGAGCCGGGCCGACAGGGTCGGGTCCGCGCCGTAGGTGAGGTCACCGACGCAGGGGTGGCGCAGCGAGGAGAAGTGCACCCGGATCTGGTGGGTGCGCCCCGTCTCCAGCCGGACGTCGAGCAGGCTCGCCGACGGGAACGCCTCCAGCGTGTCGTAGTGGGTGATGCTCGGCTTGCCGCCGGAGACCACCGCCCACCGGTAGTCGTGGTGCGGGTGCCGGTCGATCGGGGCGTCGATGGTGCCGCGCGACGGGTCCGGGTGCCCCTGCACCACGGCGTGGTAACGCTTCTCCACCTCGCGGTACTTGAAGGCCCGCTTCAGCGCCGTGTACGCCTGCTCGCTCTTGGCCACCACCATGATCCCGGTGGTGCCCACGTCGAGCCGGTGCACCACGCCCTGCCGCTCGGCCGCGCCGCTGGTGGAGATGCGGTGCCCGATCCCGGCCAGCCCGCCGATCACGGTCGGCCCGGTCCAGCCGGGGCTGGGGTGGGCGGCGACGCCGACCGGCTTGTCCACGACCACGATGTCGTCGTCGGCGTACACGACCAGCAGGCCGGGCACCGCCTGCGGCACCACGGTCGGCGGGGCGACCGGGGCGGGCAGCGTCACCTCCAGCCAGGAGCCGGCCTTGACCTTGTGCGAGTTCGGCCGCACGACGCCGTCGACCAGCGCGTCCCCGCCGTCGACCAGGTTCGCGGCGGCGGTGCGGGAGAGCCCGAACAGCCGGGACACGGCCTGGTCGAGCCGCATGCCGTCCAGGCCGTCGGGGACCGGCAGGGAACGGTGGTCGCCGCCGGTGGCGAACGCCGCCGTCACGCCCGCTCCCCCTGCTCGACCGGGACCTCGGCGGCCGGCTTGTCCCGGCCGAGCCGGGAGCCGTCGCGCTGGCGGCCCGTCAGCTCCAGGAACACGGCGAGCACCACGCCGCAGACCAGCGCGCTGTCGGCCAGGTTGAACACCGGCCACACCTGCCCGTACGGGTCGAAGAGGCTGATCATGTCGACCACGTGCCCGACGAAGTGGCCGGGCGCGCGGAAGATCCGGTCGGCCAGGTTGCCCAGCGCCCCGCCCAGCACCAGGCCGAGCGAGACCGCCCACGGCACCGAACGCAGCCGCAGCGCCATCCAGCCGATCCAGCCGATCACCGCGATGGTGATCAGCGGGAAGACCCAGGTGTGGTCGCTGCCGATGCTCCACGCCGCCCCGCTGTTGCGGGTGAGGCTGAGGTAGACCGCGCCCCCGAGCAGCTTCACCGGCTCCCGGTCGCTGAGCGCCTGCAACGCGAGGTGCTTGGTGAGCAGATCGGCCAGGAAGGCGAACAGGCCGACGCCGGCCAGGAGCACGATCGCCCGGCGTCGGGCCCTGCCCCCGCCCGGCTCGGCGGTGCCGGTCTCGGTTCCGGCGGGCGGTGTAGCCGTCATCTGCTCCCCATCGACGCTCCCGGCGGTGATCGCTCACCGCCCTGACCGGCCGGGGAGCGAGGTCAGCGCCGCTCCTCCAGCTGCTTGCACTTCACGCAGAGGGTCGCCGACGGGAAGGCGGCGAGCCGCTCCACCGGGATCGGGTCGCCGCACTTCTCGCACCAGCCGTAGCCGCCCTCGTCGAGCCGCTCCAGGGCCCGCTCGACCTGCGTGATCCGTTCCCGGATGCTGTTGGCGAGTGAGATCTCCTGCTCCCGCTCGAACGTCTTGGTGCCGGTGTCGGCCTGGTCGTCCCCGGCCGAGTCGGTCAGCCGATCGCGCTGCAGCTCGGTGATCTCGCTCAGCGTCTGATCGTACTCGGCGCTCAGCTCGTCGCGGCGGGCCGCCAGCGCCGCCCGGATCTTCTCGGTCTCCGCGGCGCTGCGGGTGGTCCTGGCCACCGGCTTACGCCCGGCGGTCCTGGTGTCGGCTGGCTTCACCATCGTCACTCCCTCGCGCCACGGGACCGCGGCATGCCACGGCCTCTGGACAGGGGTCACCGGCCTGGCGCCCCCAGGTAACAAAACGGGCGCGCGGCGAGGACCGCCGCGCACTCCGGAGGTTGGCAAGAATACGGAACGTACAGGCGTCCGACAACGTGCCGCACCGCCGCACCGCTAATCCGCCTCGAAAAGCCCTCAAATGGGCAAAAGGAACGCTAGCAGATCAGTCGTCGCGGTCGTCGCCGTACTCGCCAAACCACCGCGCCAGGCGGCCCCGGCGGCTCACCGCCCGCAGCCGCCGCTCGGCCGCGTCCCGCACCCCGGCGGTGGCCACGATCAGCAGGCTGTCGCCCGCCTTCAGCCGGGTGTCCGGGCCGGGCACGAAGCCCACCCCGTCGCGCAGCACCAGCGTCACCGACGCGCCCACCGGCAGCCGAAGCTCGTCCACGTGCACCCCGCCCAGCCGCGAGCCCGGCGGCACCTCCAACTGGAGCAGGTCGGCCCGCATCCGCTCCAGCGGCGCGGTCTCCACCCGGATCTCCGCCGGCTCGGCGGGCGCGGTGACCCGCAGCCGACGCGCGGCCGGGGCGAGCGTGCCCGCCTGGAGCACCGTGAAGATCACCACCAGCACGAAGACCGCGTCGAAGAGCTGCTCCGCCCCCGGCACCCGCTGCGACAGCGGGATGGTCGCCAGCACGATCGGCACCGCCCCGCGCAGCCCCGCCCAGGACAGGAACGCCTGCTCGCGGGGGCCGACGCGGAACGGGGTGGCCGACACCGCCACCGACAGCGGCCGGGCCAGCAGCAGCAGCGCCAGCCCGGCGACCACCGCCGGCAGCACCGCCGCCTCCAGCCGGCCCGGCGAGACCAGCAGCCCGAGCAGCACGAACAGGCCGATCTGGGCCAGCCAGGCCAGCCCGTCGGCGAAGCCGAGGATCGCCTGCCGGTGCGGCAGCCGGGCGTTGCCCAGCAGCACCCCCGCCACATACACGGCGAGGAAGCCCGACGCGTGCAGCACCGCACCGGCGGCGTACGCGAGCACGGTGAAGCCGACCACCGCGATCGGGTACAGCCCCGCCGAGGGCAGCGCCGCCCGGCGCAGCGCCGCCCGGCCGGCCAGCCCCGCGCCCACCCCGACGGCCGCGCCCACGCCCAGCTCGTAGCCGAGCAGCAGCACCTCGTACCACCAGGGGTGGCCGGCCTCGGTGGCCGAGCGGGACAGCAGCACCACCAGCAGCACCACCGGGGCGTCGTTCATCCCCGACTCGGCCTCCAGGGTGGCGACCAGCCGGGGTGGCAGGCGCAGCCGGCGCAGCGTCGCGAAGACGGCGGCGGCGTCGGTGGACGAGAGCACCGCGCCGTAGAGCATCGCCAGCCGCCAGTCCAGCCCGAGCAGCAGGTGCACCGCCAGGCCGACCACCAGGATGCTCACCACCACGCCGACGGTGGACAGCGCCGAGGCGAGGCCGAGCACCGGGCGCAGGGTGCTCCACCGGGCGGTCAGCCCGCCCTCGGCGATGATCACGATCAGGGCGCAGAAACCGAGGGTGCGGGTCAGGTCGACGTCGTCGAAGCGGATGCCCAGCCCGGACTCGCCGATGGCCACCCCGAGGGCCAGGTAGACCAGGAGGCTGGGCACGCCGAGGCGGGTGGAGAAGCGGACCGCGCCGACCGCCACCAGCAACACCCCGGCGCCGAGCAGCAGTGCGAGATCGAACCCGGGCGTCATGCCGGCCCGGTGCGGCCAGCCGTCACCGGCCGGCCCCGTCGCGCAGTCGGCGCAGCGTCTCCGTCAGCTCCGGCGTCGGGCGCTCGACCGCGAAGAGCTTGTCCCGGCTCGCCGCCCCGGACCGCAGCGCGACGGCCGCCGGCCGGACGCCGAGCGCGTCGGCGAGGGCCCGGCGGGCCGCCTCGGTCGCCCGGCCGTCGACCGGCGGGGCGTTCACGGCGATCACCAGTGCCGGCCCGAGCGGGCCGTCGTGCCGGCCGCCGACGCGGGCACGGGCGGCACCCGGCTTGACCCGCACGGCGACGGTGAGCGTGTCGTCCATCGGGCGTCAGAGCGGCCGGGCGTCGGCGAGGAGGGCATCGTCCGGGGCGCAGCGGGCGCACGGGGTGAACCCCAGCCGCACCGCCTCGGCCACCGGCAGCGGCTCGGCCTCCCGGCCGTAGAGGTGGAGGCAGTCGGACAGGTGGTAGCGGGGCCGGCCGTCCACCACCTGGACCTCCGCGTCGAGCTCGGCGACCAGGGCCGCGTCGGCCGGGGACACCCGGAGCGCGGGTGGCTCGTCGAGGGGCGTGGCGGTCTCGCCCGCCGCGTCGGCGGGCAGGTCCGCCCCGGCGGCCGGCGACCCGGGCGGTTGCCGCCACCCGGGGTCGTCGGCGCCGATCGTGGACGAAACGCGTTGGGCCGGAATGTCCGGCCCGGCCGGGGGCCCGGCCGCGTCCCGTGGGACGCGGCCCGCCGGAGGCAGGTGCTCCCCGGACGGGTCGGGGTCGACCCGCGCGGCTGCCGCCCGGGTGGCGGCCGCCTGGCGGGCACCCACCACCAACGCGACGGCGGCCAGCAGGCTGGCCGCGATGGACGCGGCCAGCAGCACGCTGGAGCCACCGGTGAGGCCGACCACCAGGAGCACGACCGCGACGAGGATGAGCAACAGGCTTGCGACTATCACGGCTCACCCCCGCCGCGTCGGATGCAGGTGGCACGGTCGGCGGCCGTCCCCACGACGGCCGCCGCACCGAAGATCAGCGGCCGGACTCCAGCGCGCCGGAGCGCCCGCCGCCGTACGAGCCGGCGAGGCCGGCGGCCGCGAGGCCGTTGCTGCCCCCGACGGCCCGGCCGCCCTCGGCCCGGGTCATCTCGGCCTCCAGGCCCTGACCACGGCCGTCGAGGTCGCGCAGCTGGCTCTCCAGGTAGGCCTTGAGCCGGGTGCGGTACTCCCGCTCGAACTGCTTGAGCTCCTCGATGTGCTTCTGCAGCGCGGTGCGCTTGGCGTCGAGGCCGCCCATGGCCTCCTGGTGCCGCTGGCGGGCGTCGCGCTCCAGGGCGTCGGCCTTGGCGCGCGCCTCGCGGGTGACCTCCTCGGCCTTGGACCGGGCCTCGGACAGCAGCTGGTCGGCCTCGCGGCGGGCGTCGGAGACGTGGTCGTCGGCGGTGCGCTGGGCCATCATCAGCACCCGCAGCGCCTGCTGCTCGCCGTCGCCGGCCACGGCCGGGCCACCCTGGGCGCGGACCTGCTCCAGCTCGGCCTGCATCGCCCGGGCGGCCTGCTCAGCGGCCACCTTGTCGCGCTGCACCCGGTCGAGCTGGGCCTTGACGTCGTTGAGCTCCGCGGCGAGCCGGGCGTCGCCGCCCGGACCGGCGGGGGCACCGCCGCGACCGCCGCGCTCCACCTGGGCGCGCAGCTCGTTGTTCTCCTCGATCAGACGGGCAAGCTCGCGCTCGACCTCGTCCAGGAAGGCGTCGACCTCCTCCTCGTCGTACCCCCGCTTGCCGATCGGCGGCTTTTTGAAGGCGACGTTGTGGACGTCGGCCGGGGTCAGCGGCATCGAAACTCCTCGGGTCAGTTGCGGCCGCGTAGCGGGCTGGACCTGCGGGTCTTCATCACCCGAGGATCAGCCGCTTCAACACGAACTCCATCAGCACGAACAGGATAACCAGGAGCACAAGGGAGGCCAGGTCGATGCTCACGGTACCAATTCGCAGCGGAGGGATCACACGCCTCAACGCCTTGAGAGGCGGATCAGTGACGCTCCACACGGATTCCAGCCCCACCGTCGCTCCCCGGCCGGGCTGCCAGCGGCGCCCGTAGGCGAGGACCGCGCTGAGGACAAACCGGGCCAGAAGAATGATCAGGAAGACATACAGAATCAGGTACAGCACTTGCAGCAGGATCGACAACACAGCAGGCGACGTCCCTCGGTCGGGCGGGGCTAACTCAGGCTGAAGAACCCACCCTCAGCGATCTTGGCCTTGTCCTCCGCGGTGACCTGGACGTTGGCCGGTGAGAGCAGGAACACCCGGTTGGTCACGCGCTCGATCGTACCGCGCAGCCCGAAGGCCAGCCCGGCGGCGAAGTCGACCAACCGGCGGGCATCGGCCTCGTCCATCTCGGTGAGGTTGATGATCACCGGGACGCCGTCGCGGAAGTGCTCCCCGATCGTGCGGGCCTCGCGGTAGGTGGTGGGGTGCAGCGTGGTGATCTGGTAACGCTGCTCCTCCTCCACCGGGGCCACCCGCTCCCTCGGCTGGGCCTGCGGGGCCAGGGCGAGGTTGTCGCGCGTGTGGTAGGTGAGCGCGCCGGAGCCCTCCCCGCCCGAGCTGCGGGTGATCGACCGGACGCTGGACCGGTCGGGTCGCTCGACCCGCTCGGCGCGCTCCGGCCGGTCGGAGTCCGCCCGGTCCCGGTCGGAGTCCAGCGGACGGGTGGCGGAGCGCTCGGTCAGCCGACCCCGCTCGCCGGCCCGGGGCCGCGGCGCCGGCGGCTCGTCGGCATCGTCATCGTCGTCGTCGGCGAACTCCTCGGCGTACCGGCCCTGCCGGTAGCGCGACGACTCCCGGTAGCCACCCTTTTCGTAGCCACCGTCGTCGTACGCCCGCTCGTCGTCCTCCTCGACCAGACCGAGCCAGACCCCCGCCTTGCGCAGTGCACCCATCCCGCGCCCTTCCGTCCGCCGTGCGGCACGCGCCCCCGTGCCGTGTCGCTTCTCGCGAGTGGACAACCTGCCCACCGGACCGGAACAGCAATCCCCGGCCCACGATTCGCGGTCGTGGGCCGCGCCCCCTGACGACGGGACGCCGCTCCTGAAACAACACTGATGTAATTTGCTTCTCTCGCGGGTCAGGCTACCGCAGCGTGGAACGCATTCCGAGCAACGCGCTGCCGACGCGGACATGTGTCGCGCCGTGTCGGATCGCCGCCTCCAGGTCCCCGCTCATCCCGGCGGAGAGCGCGACCGCCTCCGGATGGGCCGCGCGGAACGCCTGCGCCACCTCCGCGAGCCGGGCGAACGCCCGCTGCGGCTCCCAGCCCAGCGGCGCCACCGCCATCAGCCCGGCCAGCCGCAGCCCCGCCGCGCCGGCCACCGCCTCGGCCACCGGGCCGAGGCCGACGTCCGCGTCGGCCGAGCCCGGCAGCGCCCCGCCCCGGGCCGGGTCGGCGTCGATGCTGACCTGCACCAGCACGTCGACGGGCCGGTCCCGGCTCGCCAGGGCCGCGGCGTCGAGCGCCCGGGCCAGCCGGACGCTGTCGACCGACTGGACGACGTCGGCGTAGCGGACCACCGACCGGCACTTGTTGCGCTGCAGCTGCCCGATGAAGTGCCAGCGGGGCGTCGCCCCGGCGGCGGCCACCTCGGCGGCCTTGCCGGCGGCCTCCTGGTCCCGGTTCTCCCCCATGTCGACCACGCCGAGCCCGGCCAGGGCCAGCACGTCGGAGGCCGGATAGGTCTTGGTCACCGCGACCATGGTGACCTCGGCGCGGTCCCGCCCCGCCGCCGCGCAGGCGTCGGCGATCCGGGACCGGACCCGGGCCAGCCCGGCCGCCAGCTCGGCCCGGCGGTCGGGGTGCCCCGGGTCCGGGCGCACCGTCGGGTTCACGTCGGTCATCTCCGGCCGTCAGGACCCGTTCTTGAGGAAGTCCGGCACGTCCACGTCGTCGAAGAGCACCCGCCGCGGCGACTGGGACGGCGCCGGCATCGTGGCCGGGGGCGGCGTCGGCGTGGTCGGCTGGGCCGGCTGGTTCTGGTTGCTCTTGCGGCTCGGCTCGGGCTTGTACGCCGGCGTCCCGCCGTCGAACCCGGCGGCGATCACGGTGACCCGCACCTCGTCGCCGAGGGCGTCGTCGATGACCGCGCCGAAGATGATGTTGGCGTCCGGGTGGGCCGCGTCGGTGACCAGCTGCGCCGCGTCGTTGATCTCGAACAGGCCGAGGTCGGAGCCGCCGGCGATGGAGAGCAGCACGCCGCGCGCGCCGTCCATGCTCTGCTCCAGCAGCGGGCTGGAGATGGCCGCCTCCGCCGCCTCGACCGCGCGGTTCTCGCCCCGGGCGCTGCCGATGCCCATGAGCGCACTGCCCGCGCCGCTCATCACGCTCTTGACGTCGGCGAAGTCCAGGTTGATCAGACCCGGGGTGGTGATCAGGTCGGTGATGCCCTGGACACCGGAGAGGAGCACCTGGTCGGCCGTGCGGAACGCGTCCATCATGCTGATGTTGCGGTCACCGAGCGCCAGCAGCCGGTCGTTGGGGATGACGATCAGCGTGTCGCACTGGTTGCGCAGCTCGTCTATCCCCGCCTCGGCCTGCACCTGGCGGCGCTTGCCCTCGAACGAGAACGGCCGGGTGACCACGCCGATGGTCAGCGCGCCGAGCTTGCGGGCGATGTTGGCCACCACGGGCGCACCGCCGGTGCCGGTGCCGCCGCCCTCGCCGCACGTCACGAAGACCATGTCGGCGCCCTTGAGCACCTCCTCGATCTCGTCGCGGTGGTCCTCCGCGGCGTTCTTGCCGACGTCGGGGTTGGCGCCCGCGCCGAGCCCTCGGGTCAGCTCGCGCCCCACGTCCAGCTTGACGTCGGCGTCGCTCATCAGCAGCGCCTGCGCGTCGGTGTTGATCGCGATGAACTCGACGCCCTTGAGCCCAACCTCGATCATCCGGTTGACGGCGTTGACGCCGCCGCCCCCGATGCCGACGACCTTGATGACCGCCAGGTAGTTGTGCGGAGGTGTCATCTCCGGTCCTTTCCCTTCGAGATTGGCATGGGCCGACCCCACACGGCTTGGCCAGACCAGCGCCGACACGGCCGGGCCCCCAACGAGGCGAGAGGTGAACCCTCACCCTCTACTAGAGGCTTACTGTTATGTCAACTACTGATCCTCTTCGGGGCAACGTAAGCGGCCCCACGCCCGGAGCCAAGGACCCGCCCGGCGTGTCGCCGCCGGAGAGGGCCACGCCTCATCTTCCGGCCCGCGCCACCGGCCTACCCGCGCCACCGGGCGGCCACCACGGGCGGGCCGCTGACCGGCCGGTCACTTGAAGGTGACGACGTCCGGCGCGCTCACGTCGATCGTGTCGGCCTTCCGACCGAGCAGGGCCGTGGCGACCCGGGCCTTGTCCGCCCCCCGGGTGGCGTCGCCCCAGACGACGGTCCGGTCGCCGCGCAGCCGCAGGCTGATCCGGGCCAGCCCTTCGACGCCGACCTCCACCAGCTGCCCGCGCAGCTCCGGGGTCAGCGCGCCCAGCACCTCCAGCCCGGCCAGGGTGCCCGGATCCGTCGGCCCCGGCCGGCCGACCCGCACCACCGGCAGGCCCTCCGGCTGCCGGGGCAGCGACCGGAAGACCACCCCGGACCCGTCGACCACGGCGAACCGCTCGCCCTGCGGCACCACCGCCGCCGGGGTGCGCTCCACCACCCGCACCACCAGCGCGTCCGGCCAGTCCCGGGTGACCGTCGCCCGCTCCACGGGGGCGAGGGTGCCGATCCGCCGGGCGACGGCGGCCAGGTCGACCCGCGCCAGCGGCTGGTCGTCCGGCACGGCGGCGGCCTCGCGGACCTCCACGGCGGTGACCAGCTCGGCGCCCTCCACCCGCACCTCACGCACGCCGAGCAGCCCGGTGCCGAGCACCGTCCAGGCCACCAGCGCGGCCACGGCCAGCACCCCGGCGGTCACCGCCCAGGGCAGCGCCGCGCGCATCCGGCGCTGCCGGGCCCGGGCCATGAACCGCCGGGTCGACGGCGGCACCGCGTCCGAGCCGGCCCGCACCAGCTGCCAGCGCCGCACCGGCCCCCGCCGCCCGCCGCCCGGGTCCGCGCCGGCCGTGCGGCCGCGCGCCGGACCGGGGCTCATCCGGCGGTGGCCGCCGAGCCGCCCGCACCGCCGGCGGCGTCACCGGCGCGGGCCGACAGGGCCGCCAGCAGCTCGTCACCCATCAGCGAGATCGGCGGGGCGCCCATCGTCACCACCACGTCGCCCGGGCGCGCCCGGCGGGCCACCTCGACCGGCGCGTCCTCCCAGGAGCCGACGAAGACCTTCCGGTCGGCCGGCAGCGGCACCGCCTCCACCAGCGCCGCCGAGCCCTCCCCCGGCTGGCGCAGCTCGCCGGGGCCGAAGACCTCCAGCAGGACCAGCTCGTCGGCGAGGCCGAGGGCGGCGGCGATCTCCGCCTGCAGGTCGCGGGTGCGGTAGAGCCGGTAGGGCTGGAACACCACGATCAGCCGCCCCTCGCCGGCCACCTCGCGCAGCGTCCGCATCGCCAACGTCATCGAGGTCGGGTGGTAGGCGTACTCGTCGTAGACCAGCACGCCGTCGGCGACGCCCTTGCGCTCGAAGCGCCGCCGCACCCCGGGGAACGCCGCGAGCGCGGCCTCCGCCGCCTCGACGGGCAACCCCAGCAGGTACGCGGTGAGCACCGCCGACGCGCTGTTGAGCCCCATGTGCCGCCCGGGCACCGGCAGCCGGAACTCGCCCAGCGACCGCCCGTCGATCTCGGCGAGGTAGCGCACCCCCTGCGCGGAGGAGACGACCTCGCTCAGCCGCAGGTCGGCGTCGGCCGCCTCGCCGTACGTGTGCACCCGACGGCCCTCGGCCCGCAGCGTCTGCGCCAGCCGCCGCCCGCCCGGGTCGTCGGCGCAGGTGACGATGAACCCGTCGGGGTCGGTGAGCCGGGCGAACTCGGCGAACGCCGCCTCCAGGGTGGCCAGGTCCCCGTACGTGTTGAGGTGGTCGGCCTCGATGTTGGTGATCACCGAGACGTACGGGCGGTAGATGAGGAACGAGCGGTCGCTCTCGTCCGCCTCGACCACGAAGTGCTCGCCCGTGCCGTGGTGCGCCCCGGAGCCGACCTCGGAGATCTCCCCACCGATCACGAAGGACGGATCGGCGCCGGCCTGCTGGAGCACCATCGTCACCATCGAGGTGGTGGTGGTCTTGCCGTGGGTGCCGGCGATCGCCACCGTGCGCCGGCCGGTCATCGCCGCCGCGAGCGCCTCGGAGCGGTGCAGCACCCGCAGCCCGCGCCGCCGCGCCTCCACCATCTCCACGTGGTCCTGCGGGATCGCCGAGGAGTAGACGACCGTGTCGACGCCGTCGAGGTTGGACGGCTCGTGGGTCATGTGGATGGTCCCGCCCAGCGCCCGCATCCCGGCCAGCGACGGCCACTCCCGCAGCTCGCTGCCGGAGACCGGCAGGCCCCGGGTGAGGAAGAGCCGGGCCAGTCCGCTCATGCCGACGCCGCCGACGCCGATGAGGTGGATCCGGCCCAGGTCCTCGGCGGTCAGCGTGCCGGCCGGGGTGAACTGCGCGGTGTTCATGACGGGAACCTTCCGGTCGCGACGGCCGCGCCCCTCATCGGGCCACCGCCTCGTAGACGAAGTTCAGCAGCGCCTCGTCGCCGTCGCGCCGCCCGTACGCCGCCGCGGCGGCGCCCATCGCGGCGAGCCGGTGCGGGTCGCGGATCAGCGGGATGATCGTGCGTTCCACCCAGGCCGGGGTCAGCTCGGCGTCGTCGACGAGCAGCCCGCCGCCGGCCTCCACCACGGGCAGCGCGTTGCGCTTCTGCTCCTGGTTGCTGTGCGGGTACGGCACGTAGACGGTGGGCAGCCCGATCGCGGCGACCTCGGCGCAGGTCATCGCCCCGCCCCGGCCGAGCATCAGGTCGGCGGCGGCGTAGCCGATCTCCATCTGGGACAGGTACGGCAGCGTCACGTACGGCACCGGCAGGTCACTGGGGATCGGCACCGGCTCGTTGCGGGCGCCCATCACGTGCAGCACCTGCACGCCGTGCCGGGCCAGCTCCTTGGCCGCGCCCGCCACGGCGAGGTTGATCGACCGGGCGCCCTGCGAGCCGCCGGCGACGAAGAGGACCGGCAGGTCCGGCCGGAGTCCGAAGTGGGCGCGGGCGGCGGCGGCGTTGGCGGCCCGGTCCAGCCCGGCGATGCCCCGGCGCAGCGGCACCCCGACCACCCGGGCGTCGCGCAGCGCCTCGGCCTGCGCCGGCTGGTGCGGGAAGCCCACCGCGACGTTGCTCGTGAACTTCATGCCGAGCCGGTTGGCCACCCCCGGCGGCACGTTCACCTCGTGGATGACGATCGGCAGCTCGCGCCGCCACGCGGCCAGGTAGCCGGGCACGGAGACGTACCCGCCGAAGCCGACGACCACGTCGGCCCGGACCTCGTCGATCACCTTGCCCGCCGCGCGGGCCGCCTTCCACATCCGGTCGGGGGTGCGGACCAGGCTCATGTTCACCGACCGGGGCAGCTGGTAGGCCGGGATCTGCCGCAGGTCGTAGCCGGCCGGCGGGATCAGCTCGTTCTCCAGGCCCTTGGGTGTGCCGAGGCAGGTGATCCGGACGCCCGGGTCGTGTCGGCGCAGGCAGTCGGCGAAGGCGAGCAGCGGGTAGATGTGGCCACCCGTGCCTCCTCCGCAGAGCACCACCGAACGCAGCGGACCCATCAGCGTCTCCTCTCGCTCGCCGTCCCGCCCCGGGCCCGGTCCGGCCGGGCGCCACGGGATGCGGCCTGGTCGTCCTCGCGCCGCGCCCGCGACCGGGGTACGGACCCACGGTCCGCCGGTGGCGGCGCCGGACGACGACGCCGGCCGGGAAGCGGCGGCAACGGGGCCCAGAGTAGTCGGACCCATCGGGCGGGCGGACGGGCATGCAGGGCTCGGGCCGCGTCGGGTTCGCAGCGGGCGAACGAGGCGAGCATCCCGATCGCCGCCATGGTCACCACCAGGGCGCTTCCGCCGTCGGAGATGAACGGCAGCGGCACGCCGGTCAGCGGCATCAGGCCGGTCACCCCGCCGATGTTGATGATCGCCTGCCCGACCAGCCAGGTGGTGGCCCCGGCGGCGGCGAGCCGACGGAACGGATCCTCCACCCGCCGGGCGATGCGCAGCCCGGTGTAGCCGAGCACCGCGAACAGGGTGATCAGCACGACGCAGCCGACCACGCCCAGCTCCTCGGCGAGGACGGCGAAGATGAAGTCGTTGTGCGCCTCGGGCAGCCAGCCGAACTTGAAGCTGCTCTTGCCCAGCCCGACGCCGAACCAGCCGCCGTGCTCGATGGCGTTGCGGGCCTGGGCGACCTGGTAGCACTGCTCGGCGAAGCACTCCTGGGGTGGCGGCGGGTTGACGAAGGTGGTGAGCCGGGCCAGCCGGTAGTTCTCCTGCCCCTTCGCCCCCGAACCCGCGCCCAGCGAGGCGGCGGCGACGAGCAGCCCGATGCCGACCAGCCCGATCACCGACAGCACGGCGAAGACCTTGGTGCGCACGCCGGCCGCCCAGAGCAGGCCGACGACGAGGGCCAGCAGGCAGAGCATCGTGCCGACGTCGTTGTAGCCGACCAGCACGAACAGCAGCGCGACCACGGGGAACAGCGGGGTGGCCAGCTCCTTCCACCAGCCGAGCCGGGCGCCCTTGCGGGCCAGCACGTCGGCCCCCCACAGCACCAGCGCGAACTTCGCCAGCTCGGAGGGCTGGAGCTGGACGCCGCCGACGAACAGCCACAGCAGGTTGGCCTCCAGCGGCCCCACCCGCTTCACCCCGAAGAACGAGTCGAGCGCGAGCAGCAGGTTGAGCACCAGCAGCAGCACCACCGCGATGCCGAGCGCCGTGCCGGCCACCGACCGGTAGGTGCTCGCCGGCAGCCGCTGGCACACCCAGAACGCCACCACCCCGATCACCGCGAAGATCGCCTGTTGGGTGGCGTCGGCGAAGGCGTTGCCCTCCTCGGCGTAGTTCTTCACGCTGGTGGCCGAGAAGACCATGGTCAGGCCGATGACCAGCAGCAGCCCGGCGCTGGAGATCAGCAGATAGTAGGAGGCCAGGGGGCGGGCCAGCAGGCCGCGCAGCGCGGCCAGCCCGCCGGCGGCGTCCAGGCCGAACCCCGGCGCGGCGGCCGGCGGGTCGACCCCCCGGCCGCCCCCCGGGCCGCGTCGGCCGGACGTGTCGGTCGTTGTCGCGCTGGTGCCTCGGTCCTCCCCCACCCGCCCATCATCGCGAATGCGAGCGGCCCGTTCCGGCCGAACGCCGTGGTCGGCGTGTCGCCGGGCGAAAGGAAGGGCCCCCTGTTAACGCATTCGGCATAGCAGGGGCCCCTTCTTGACGCCTGGCGCGCCGGTCCGCGCGGGGTGGGGCCGCGCCGGCGGATCAGCCCATCGCGGCGAGGAAGTCGCTGTAGAACAGGCCGAGCGCGATGGCCACGCCGATCCCCGCGATGATCCAGAACCGGACCACGATGTTGACCTCGCTCCACCCGGCGAGCTCGAAGTGGTGCTGCAGCGGCGACATGCGGAACACCCGCTTGCCGGTGGTGCGGAACGAGATGATCTGGATGACCACCGACATCGTGATGATCACGAAGAGCCCGCCGATGATCGGCAGCAGCAGGATGGTGCGGGTGGACATCGCCATGCCGGCGATCAGGCCGCCCAGGCCGAGCGCGCCGGTGTCGCCCATGAAGATCCGGGCCGGCGAGGTGTTCCACCACAGGAAGCCCACGCAGGCCCCGGCCGCCGCCCCGGCGATCAGCGCGATCTCCAGCGGGTCCCGCACCGTGTAGCAGTAGTTGTCCGGGTTCGCCGTGTACGACGGGTCGGCGCACCAGTGCCGGTACTGCCAGAACGCGATCAGCGCGTACGCGGCGAGGACCATCACCGACGCGCCGGTGGCCAGGCCGTCCAGGCCGTCGGTGAGGTTCACGCCGTTGGTCGCCGCCATCACCACGAAGATGAAGATGACCACCGCGCCGATCTTGGTGACGTCCAGCGCGGGGATGTCCCGGATGAAGCTCAGCGTCGTGGCGCCCACGGTCTCGGTGTTGGTGGCCGCCCCGCTGGCGTCGGTCATGCTGCTGGGGAAGTAGAGCGCGACGACGCCGAAGGCCGCGCCGACCAGGATCTGCCCGGCCAGCTTGCCCCGCTTGTTGAGCCCGCCGCTGTTGCGCTTGCGGACCTTGAGGAAGTCGTCGATGAAGCCGACCGCGCCGGAGAACACCATCAGGCCCAGCAGGACCAGCGCGGTGATGGTCGGCTCGACCTGGGCGATCTGCGCGTCCGGCAGGGTGGTCAGGGCGAGGTGCCCGGCGACGTACGCGATGACCGTGGCCAGGATGAAGACCACGCCGCCCATCGTCGGCGTGCCCTTCTTGCCCTCGTTGCTGGCGAGCCCGAGGTTCGATCGGATCGGCTGGCCGGCCTTGAGCCGGGCGAACACCTTGATCGCGATCGGGGTGCAGAACAGCGAGACGAGGAACGCCACCCCGATGGCGACGATCACCGCCCTCATGCGGCGGCACCCCCGTCCGTGGCGTCGGCGCGCAGCGCGTCGGCCACCTCCCAGGTGCGGTACCGGGAGCCCTTCACCAGGACGACGTCGCCCGCCCGTAGTTCACTGCGCAGCACCTCGACGGCCGCCGCCTGATCGGTGAGCAGCACCGATTTTCCTCCCCAGTCCTCTACCGCTGTCGCGCCCTCGTGGATCGGCGCCGCCGGCTCGCCCACCACGAGCAGCCGGTCCACACCCAGCTCGGCCGCGAGCCGACCGACCTCCAGGTGCCCCTGTCGTTCGTACTCCCCCAGCTCGGCCATGTAGCCGAGCACCGCGACCGCCCGTCCCGCGCCGCGCATCCCGGCGAGCGCCCGCAGCGCCACCGCCGTGGACGCCGGGTTCGCGTTGTACGAGTCGTCGATCACCGTCACGCCGTCGGGGCGCTCGAAGACGTCCATCCGTCGGGTGGAGACCAGGCCCAGCTCGCCCAGCGCGGCGGCCAGTTCGGCCAGCGGCATGCCCAGCTCCCGGGCGACCGCCGCGGCGGCCAGCGAGTTCGACACCTGGTGCCGGCCGGTGAGCCCGAGCCGCACGGCCGCGCTCCCCTCCGGGGTCACCAGGGTGTACGCGGCGCGCCCGCGCCCGTCCAGCGTCACGTCCACGGCCCGCACGTCGGCGTGCGCGGCCTCGCCGTAGCGCACCACGCGGGCGGCGGTGCGGGCGGCCATCGCGTCGACGAGCGGGTCGTCGGCGTTGAGCACGGCCAGCCCGTCGGCGGGCAGCGACTCGACCAGCTCCCCCTTGGCCAGCGCGATGTTCTCCACCGAGCCGAACTCGCCGAGGTGCGCCACGCCGACGTTGAGCACCACCGAGATGCGCGGCGGCACCACCTCGCACAGGTAGCGCACGTGCCCCACCCCCCGGGCGCCCTTCTCCAGCACCAGGAAGCGGGTGTCCGCGTCGGCCTGCAGCGCCGTCCACGGGTGGCCCAGCTCGTTGTTGAACGACCCGGGCGGGGCCACCGTGGGGCCGAGCCGCGCGGTGAGCTGGGCGATCAGGTCCTTGGTGGTGGTCTTGCCCGACGAACCGGTCAGCCCGATCACGGTCAGCGCGGGCAGCCGGTCCACGACCGCGCGGGCCAGCCGGCCCATCGCGTCGAGGGCGTCGCCGACGAGCACCATGGGCACCCCGGGCACCTCCCGGGTGCCGAGCACCGCCACCGCGCCGGCGGCCACGGCGGCGGCGGCGTAGTCGTGGCCGTCCACCTTCTCGCCGGGGAACGCCACGAACAGCGCGCCCGGCCCGGCCTTGCGCGAGTCGAACTCCACCGGGCCCGTCACCCGGGCGGCCGGGTCGGCGGCGACCAGCCGGCCGCCGACCGCCTCGGCCACCTCGGCCAGCGTCAGCGGGATCATCGGCGGCCCGCCAGGTCCCCGAAGCGGGCGCGCAGCGCGTCGGCCAGCTCCGTACGGTCGTCGAACGGCAACACCTCGCCGCCCACCTCCTGCCCACGTTCGTGCCCCTTGCCGAGCACGGCGACCACGTCACCCGGGGCGGCCAGCCGGACCGCCTCGTCGATCGCCGCGCGCCGGCCGGCCACCTCGACGATCCGGGCCGGCGTGGCGGCGGCGTACGCCCCGGCCAGCACCTCCGCCCGGATCGCGCCCGGCTCCTCGGTGCGCGGGTTGTCGTCGGTCACCAGCACCACGTCGGCGCCCCGGGCGGCGGCGGCGCCCATCTCCGGCCGCTTGCCGCGGTCCCGGTCGCCACCGGCGCCGATGACGCAGATCAGCCGCCCGGCGCTCAGCTCGCGCAGCGCGGCCAGGGCCGCCACGATCGCGTCGGTCTTGTGCGCGTAGTCGACCACGCCGCGCACCGGCCCGGCCGCCGAGACCAGCTCCAGCCGGCCGGGCACCCCGCCGCAGGCGGCCACCCCGGCGGCGGCCGTGGACGGGTCCACCCCCGCGCCGACCAGCGCGGCGATGGCCAGCAGGGCGTTGGCGACGTTGTGCCGCCCGGGCAGCGCGACCCCGGCCGGCACGGTCAGCCCGCCGGGGCCGTGCGCGGTGAACCGCTGCGCGTAGCCTTCGCCGTCGACGTCGGTGGCGTACCAGGTGGCGGTGGGGTCGCCGGCGGCCGAGTAGCTGACCGTGGCGGGGGTGTACAGCGCGCGCAGCGCCGACTCGTCGTGGTTGAGCACCTCGACGGCGCAGCGCCCGTCGAACAGCTGCGCCTTTGCCGCGAAGTAGTCCGCCGAGTCGGCGTGGAAGTCCAGGTGGTCGGAGCCGAAGTTGGTGTAGCCGCCGACGGCGAACCGCACCCCGCCGACCCGGCCCATGGCCAGGGCGTGGCTGGAGACCTCCATGACCAGCGCGGTGACCCCGCGCTCCCGGGCCGCGGCGAGCATGGCGTGCAGGTCGGTGGCCTCCGGGGTGGTGCGCACGCTGTCGACGACCAGGTCGCCCAGCCGGGTCTCCACCGTGCCGATCAGGCCCGTGACGTGGCCGGCGGCGCGCAGCCCCGACTCCACGAGGTAGGCCGTGGAGGTCTTGCCGGCGGTGCCGGTGATCCCGATGACGGTCAGGCCGGCGGTGGGGTCGCCGTAGACGGCGGAGGCGAGCGCGCCGAGCACCGCGCGGGGGTCAGGCACCACCAGCGCCGGCAGGCCCGCCGCGGCCACCGCCGGCGCGCCGGCCGGGTCGGTGAGGGCGGCCACCGCGCCGGCGGCGGCCGCGGCGGCGGCGAACTCCGCGCCGTGGCGGCGGGCGCCGGGCAGCGCCGCGTACAGGTCGCCGGGGCGGACCTCCTGGCTGGCGTGGGTCACCCCGGTCACCGCCTGGTCGGCGGCCCCCGCGGGGGCCTCGACGGCGAGCCGGTCGGCGAGTTCGCCGAGCCGGAGTCCGGTCACGGTACGGGGGCGTGGATTGCCGGGCACGGCGTCAGACCCTACCCGGTCGTCCGGTTCCGACCGTACAGCCGCCCCGGTGGTTCGTCCCCATCAACCGATGATGTCCCGCCGCGCCTGGTCAGCGCGGAAAGACCTCGAACTTGGGCGCCGGCGCGCCGGACGGGGGGACCCGGTTGCGGCTGAGCGTGAAGCCCATGATGTCGCGGAACGCGGGCGCGGCGACCGCCCCGCCCCCGCCGCCGGGGCTCCACACGAAGACCGCCACCACGAAGCGCGGGTTGTCGGCCGGAGCCATCCCGATGAACGAGCCGACCTCGCCGGGCTGCTGCTTGCCGTCGACGTAGCGGATGCCGGTGCCGGTCTTGCCGGCGACCCGGTAGCCGGGCACCGCCGCGGCGAGCCCGGTGGCCCCGTCGACGGTGGTGACCGCCTCCAGCATGGTGCGCAGCGCCTTCGCGTTGGCCGGGCTGAGCACCGGCCGGGTGACCGGTGCCTTGCCCGGCGTACGGCTGCCGTCCTTGCCGCTGATCACCTCCTTGATCAGGTGCGGCTGGACGTACGTGCCGTTGTTGGCGATCGCGGCGTACGCGGCGGCCATCTGCAGCGGGGTGGCGTCGACGCTGTGCCCGATCGGCACCGACCCGTACGACGACCCGCTCCACGACTGGGCGGGCAGCAGCCGGCCGCTGGCCTCGCCCGGGATGCCCTCGCCGGTGGGCTGGCCGAGCCCGAAGCGCTTCTGGTAGTCGATCAGCCGGTCCGGGCCGAGCTTGTCGGCGATCTCGATGGTGCCGACGTTCGACGAGTACGCGAGCATCCCCGGCAGGCTCATCCGCCGCCCGTTCGCCGGGTGGGTGTCGCGGAAGGTGGTGTCGCCCCGGACGATGGTGTCGGGGATCGGCAGCGCCGTGTCGGGGGTGATCACCCCCTCCTGGAGCGCCGCGCCGAACGTGATCGCCTTGTGGATGGAGCCGGGGTCGACCACGAAGCTGGTGGCCGCGTCCTCCCGGTCGGTCGGCTCGCTCTCCTGCGGCTTCGCCGCGTTGTAGGTGGGGTGGCTGGCCTGGGCCAGCACCTCGCCGGTGGGCACGTCGAGGACGATGGCGACGCCGACGCTGCCCTGCACCTTGGCCACCTGGCTCTTGAGCACCTGCTGCGCCTTGAACTGCAGGTCCCGGTCGATGGTCAACTGCAGGGAGCTCCCCGGCTTGGGCAGGGTGGTGCTGCTGTAGCCGCCGGGGATCGGCGCGTCGAGCTTGCCCTGGCCGGCCTCGTACACCCGGCGGCCGATCTCGCCGCGCAGCAGGTCGTCGTAGCGGGCCTCCAGGCCCTCCAGGCCGACCATGTCCTGGCTGGTGAAGCCGATCAGGTTGGCGGCCAGGTCGCCGCCGGGCACCTCGCGCCGCTCGTCGCGGTGCACGCCGATGCCGTACAGGTCGAGCGCCACGATCTTCTTGGCGGTGGGGACGTCGACGCCCCGGGCCAGGTATTCGAACTGGGAGGGTTTCCCGTTCTCCAGGGTGCGCGGCTTCATCCGCTCGGCCAGCTCGGAGGCCGGACGGCCGAGCAGGGGCGACAGCGCCCGCGCGGTCTCCGTGCGGTCCCTGACCCGGGTCGGGTCGGCGAAGACGTACCGGGCCTCGACGCTGTTGGCCAGCGGGGCGCCGGTGCGGTCGTAGATCGCGCCCCGGGGGGCGGGCAGGTCGATCCGGATCACCCGGTCGGCGAGACCGCCGCCGGCGTACGCCGGGGTGTCGACCGCCTGGAGGAAGACCAGCCGGACGCCGATGGTGGCGAACAGCGCGAGGACGAGCAGGGTGCCCAGGCGCAGCCGGCGGCGCGGGTCGGCCAGCCGGGGTGGCTTGCGGGGCTTGCGCGGCGACCGCCCGGCGGCGGGCCGGGTGGGGCGGCGCGGGCCGCGCCCGGCGGGCCGGCGGCGCGGCGGGCGCGGCGCGTCATCGTCATCGTCGTCGGGCCGCGCCCGGGTGGGCACGGTCCGGACCACCGCGGCGCGCGCGGCCGGGACGGGCTCCCGGCGGCCGGCACGGCCGCCGCCGGCCCGGCCGCCGTCGAGCACCTGCAACGCCGGCCGGAACGGATCGCCGCCGGCCCGGGCGCCGCGCGGGGTACGCCGCTGCTCGGCGCCCCCGGCGGTCGGCCGGCCCGCCGCCTGGCGCTCCTCGCGGACGGTGCGCCCCCGGGGGGTGTACGCCCGCGCGTCGGAGATGCCCTGCACGCCGGGCTCGCCGGTGCGCGGCTCGCCCCGCCCGCCGGTGGCCCGGGACGAACCGCGCCGGGAGCCCGAAGGGTCCCGGCGCGGTTCCTCAGCTCTCGGCGGCACCTCGGTCAGCCCCCCGCACCCTGCTGGCTGGTGACCGACGGCTGGCCGTTGGCCGGCTGCGGCACCCCGATCACCCGGCCGTCCGGCAGCCGGATGTACGCCGGCTCCTCCGCCTCGACCATGCCGAGCCGGCGGGCCGTGGCGGTGAGGTTGCCGGGCGCCTTCGCGTCGGCGATCTCCTTGTCCAGCTGCTGCTGGTCCACGTCGAGCTTGGCCTGCTGCTGCTGGAGCCGCTCCAGCCGGAACGAGTTCTCGTTGATCTTGGTGTTGACCAGCAGGATGCCGAGCACCCCGCCGACGACCAGCACCAGGATCAACGCCACGAACGGCGCCCGCGGCACCGACACCGGCGGCGGCGGGGCGACCCGCAGCCGCGGCGACGGGGTCGCCGCCGCACGGGCCCGCTCGGTCGTGCCGGTCCGCTCGGCCGGGCTGACCCGCTCGGTCGGGCGCAACGCGGCGCTGCCGTTGGTCGGGAACTCGCGCGCCCCCCGGGCGCGAGTCTCCCCCTGCCGGTCGAGCCGGCCGGCCCCCGGAGCCGGCATCCCGGCCCGCGTGGTCCGCTGCGCCGCGATCCGGCCCCCCGACCGCGGTGCGCGCTGCCCGACGCCGGTGTCCCGGCCGTCGCGCTTGTCAGCGTTCATCTTCTTCTTCCCTCCCCCTCTTCGTCCGTCCCTGCGCCCGTCGACCCCGGATCCGCCGATCCGGTCCCCGGTTGGTGCATCGCCCTGACCCGCCGGCGGGGCCGTTCGCGGTCGGCCCGCCCCTGTCGCTCCGCGTCCGGGTCGATCCGTTCCGCGGCCCGCAGCCGCACCGACGCGGCACGCGGGTTCGCGGCGACCTCCGCCTCCCCGGGCAGCTCCGCGCCCCGGCTGAGCAGCCGGAACGTCGGACCCGACCCGGGCAGTTCGACCGGGAGGTCGACCGGGCCCTTGCTGCGGACCCGGTCGGCGAGGGCCGCCTTGGTGAGCCTGTCCTCCAGCGAGTGGTAGGACAGGACCACCATGCGACCGCCCACCGTGAGCTTGTCGAGAGCGGCCGGCAACGCCGTCTCCAGCGCCGCCAGCTCCCTGTTTACCTCGATCCGTAAAGCCTGAAACGTTCTCTTGGCCGGGTGTCCCCCGGTTCGTCGGGCTGGCGCGGGAATGCTCTCCCTGACCAGTTCCGCCAACCGTGCCGACGAGGTGATCCGGGCCCGTTCCCGCTCCCGCAGGATCGCCGAGGCGATCCTCGGGGCGAACTTCTCCTCCCCGTACACCCGCAGCACCCGGGCCAGATCCGGGTGGGAGTAGGTGTTGACCACCTCCTCGGCGGTCACCCCCCGGGTCTGGTCCATCCGCATGTCCAGTGGCGCGTCCTGTGCGTAGGCGAACCCGCGGTCGGGCGCGTCCAACTGGAGCGAGGAGACGCCCAGGTCGAACAGGACGCCGTCGATCGCCGGGTAACCCAGCCGGGCCAGCACCTCGGGCAGCTCGTCGTAGACGGCGTGTTCGAGGTGGACCCGGTCGGCGAACCGGGCCAGCCGGACCCGCGCGTGGGCGAGGGCCTCGGTGTCCCGGTCCAGCCCGATCAGCACCGTGCGCGGATGCCGTTGCAGCACCGCCTCGGCGTGACCGGCCAGGCCCAGCGTGGCGTCGACGTGGATCGTGCGGTCGCCCCTGTCCAGCGCGGGGGCCAGCAACTCGAGACACCGCTCGAGCAGCACGGGCACGTGCGTGCCGCGAAGCTCCCCCATGTCGACCCCCACCGGTTGAACCGTCCGTTTCTCTCCGCGCCTGTCGTCGGACGACGCCTCCGTCGTACCGCCAGATCCCCATCCGCTCCCGCCCACCGGAGGCCGCGGCCCTCCGGGAGATCGTGCGCCTGGCACCGGGGAAGGGGTGCCAGGAACTCGAAAGCGGCTGGAGATCTCGCAGTACGTCGGGCGTCGTCACGCCCTACAGACCGCCGGGCAGCACCCCCTCCTCGATGTCGGCGAAGTCGTCTTCGCTGTCGGCGAGGTAGGCCTCCCAGGCCGCCTTGTCCCAGACCTCCACCCGCGTGCTCGCGCCGATGACCACCAGGTCACGGTCGAGCCCGGCGTACGCCCGCAGGTGCGCCGGGACGGTGACCCGCCCCTGCTTGTCCGGGACCTCGTCGTGCGCGCTGGCGAAGAAGACCCGGCTGTAGGCGCGGGCCGCCTTGTTCGTCATGGGTTGCGCGCGCAACTGGTCGGCGATGCGCTGGAACTCGGGCATCGGGAAGACGTAGAGACAGCGATCCTGCCCTTTGGTGATCACGACACCCCCCGCCAGCTCATCCCGGAACTTCGCCGGAAGGATCAACCGGCCCTTGTCGTCCAGGCGCGGGGTGTGGGTGCCGAGGAACATCGGCCCAACCCCCTCGCCCTTGCAGCGGCGTTCGCGGCGCCGCTCCCCCCGGGCCGGTGGGCCCTCCCGGCCTCACCATTGGTCCCCACTCTACTCCACTTCCCTCCACCTGCAACCAGAATCGCCCGCGCGGCGCGTCGTCGTCGGCGACAAAACAGCACGTCAGAAGGGGTGGAGCGAAGTGGAGGGCCGCGGCGGCCCCACCCCGGCGTCCACTACCCGACATAGATCGACTCCATCCGGTCGACCGCGCTCCGGCCGTCCGCCCGGGTGGCCCGGCCGAACGGTTCGCCGTCGGCGGCGATCTGGCGGGGGCGGCGGTCCGGTAACCTCGCTCGCGTGACGGACGCGAAGATGCCCCTGCGGGCAAAGGTGGCCAGCTCCGTGTCGCGGACCGCCGCGGCGCTGTCCCGGGCCGCGGGTCGTGGCGACGGTTCGGTGATCGGCGGCTGGATCGGCCTGAAGATCGACCCCGACCTGCTGGCCCACCTCTCGGCGGGGCGCGCCATCGCGCTCGTCTCCGGCACCAACGGCAAGACCACCACCACCCGGCTGACAACGGCGGCGGTCGGCGTCCTCGGCCGGGTCGCCACCAACTCCTTCGGCGCCAACATGCCCACCGGCCACACCTCGGCGCTGGCCAAGGCCGGCAGCACCCCGTACGCGGTGCTGGAGGTCGACGAGCACTACCTGGCCCAGGTCCTGGAGGCCACCGAGCCGCACGTGGTGGCGCTGCTCAACCTCTCCCGCGACCAGCTCGACCGCGCCAAGGAGGTCGCCATGATGGCGCAGCTCTGGCGCGCGGCGCTGGTCAACCACCCCGACGTGCGGGTGGTCGCCAACGCCGACGACCCGATGGTCGTGTGGGCGGCCACCCCGCCCGGCGACCCGGCCCGAGGGATCCGGCCGCCACACGTCACCTGGTTCAGCGCCGGCCAGCGCTGGCACGACGACTCGTGGGTCTGCCCCGAGTGCGGGCACACCATCGCACGCAACGGCGACCAGTGGTGGTGCAGCGGCTGCCCGCTGCGCCGGCCCGATCCGCAGTGGGCCGTCGAGGACGACGGGGTGCTCGACCCGACCGGCGCCTGGCACAAGGTGGTGCTCCAGCTCCCCGGCAAGGTCAACCTCGGCAACGCCGCCACCGCCCTCGCCGTCGCCGCCGAGTTCGGCGTCCGCCCGGTCGACGCGGTCTCCCGGCTCGGCGCGGTCACCTCCATCGCCGGCCGCTACGCCCAGGTGGACCGCGACGGGCGCAACATCCGGCTGCTGCTGGCGAAGAACCCGGCGAGCTGGCTGGAGGCGTTCGACATGGCCGACTTCGCGCCGACGCTGCTCTCCATCAACGCCCGGGACCCCGACGGGCTGGACACCTCCTGGCTCTTCGACGTCGACTTCGCCCCGCTGCGCGGCCGGCAGGTGCTGATCACCGGCGACCGGGCGTACGACCTGGCGGTCCGCCTCGACGTCAACGGCGTGCCCTTCCAGCACGTCCGCACGTTCGGCGAGGCGGTCCGGGCGGTCCCGCCGGGCCGGCTGGAGGTCATCGCCAACTACACCGCCTTCCAGGACATCCGAGCGGAGCTGGACCGTGTCAACTGAGAGCCTGCGTATCGTCTGGATCTACCCCGACCTGCTGTCCACCTACGGCGACCGGGGCAACATGCTGATCCTGGCCCGCCGGGCCCAGCAGCGCGGCATGCCCGTGGAGGTGCTGGAGGTCCGCTCCGACCAGGCGCTGCCCGCCACCGCCGACATCTACCTCATCGGCGGCGGCGAGGACGGCCCGCAGGCGCTCGGCGCGCAGCGGCTGCGGGCCGACGGCGGCCTGCACCGCGCCGTCGCCCAGGGGTCGGTGGTGTTCGGTGTCTGCGCCGGCTACCAGCTCCTTGGCACCTCGTTCTTCGCCAAGGGCGTCCAGTGCGCCGGGCTGGAGCTGCTCGACCTCTCCTCCGACCGGGGCCCGTCGCGGGCCGTCGGCGAGCTGGCCGGCGACATCGACCCCCGGCTCGGGGTGCCGGCGCTCACCGGCTTCGAGAACCACGGCGGCCGCACCCACCTCGGGCCGGGCGTGTCCCCGCTGGCCCGGGTCACCGCCGGGGTCGGCAACGACGGCGCGACCGAGGGCGCGTGGCGGGGCAAGCTGCTCGGCACGTATTCGCACGGGCCGGCCCTGGCCCGCAACCCCGCCCTGGCCGACCTGCTGCTGCGCTGGGCGACCGGCGCGCACCAGCTCCCGCCGCTGGACGACACCTGGGCCGACCGGCTCCGCGCCGAGCGCCGCGCCGCGGTGGCCGCCGCCCGGGCATGATCCGGGCCGCCCGGCGGCCGGCTGGATGCGTGGACCGTCCCCACCGACACGGGCTCCGGCCCGCCCGCGCATGACCCCCGCCGCCCGGCGGCTGCTCCCGGCCGTACGGCGGCTGCTCGGGCAGCCGGCGGCGCGCCGGTTCGCCCTGCTGTTGCTCCTGCTCGCCGGGCTGGCGGCGCTGCTGCCGGTGCTCCCCCGGCCCGAGCCGGCGGCGCTGCCCCGGCTCGCCGACTCCCTCGGCGGGTACGCCCCGGTCGCCGCGATCGTCGGCGGGGCGCTGCTGCTGGTCGCCCTGGTGCCGCGCACCTTCGTCACGCTCGCCGTCGGCGCGATCTTCGGCCCCCTCGAGGGCGCGGCGTACGCGCTCGGCGCGGCCCTGCTGGCCGCCGCGCTCGGCTTCGCCGTCGGACGGGCGTTGGGCCGGGAGTTCGTCGCCGAACGGGTCCGGGGGCGGCTCGCCCGCCTCGACGGCTGGTTCGCCCGGCAGAGCGTGCTGGGGGTCGCCACGGTCCGGCTGCTGCCCATCTCCGGGTACGGGCTGGTCAGCTACGGATACGGCACCACCGGCGCGCGGGTGCTGCCGTACCTCGCCGGCAGCGTCCTCGCCTCCGCCCCGACGGCGTTCGGCTACGCGGCGCTCGGCGCGGCGGCCACCTCCCCCGGCGACGTCAACTGGTACGCCGCCGCCCCCGCGAGCCTCGGCCTGATCGCCAGCGCGGTGCTGCTGCACCGCTGGTGGCGCGCGGAACGCCGCCGCCGCGCCGCCGCCTGACGCGACCGCGCCGCCGCCTGACGCCGCCGCGCCCCCGCCAGCGGGGCGTCAGGAAGGGGCCCCTGCTATGCAGAATGCGTCAACAGGGGCCCCTCCTTGCACCTCAGGCGACGACCGAGACCATCCGGCCCTTCACCACGATGACCTTGCGGGGCTCCTTGCCGGCCAGCGCGCCCGCCACCGCCTCCAGCGCCGCCGACCGCACGTCGTCCTCGGACGCGTCGGCGCTCACCTCGATCCGGCCGCGCACCTTGCCGTTGATCTGCACCGGGTACGTCACCGTCTCGGCGACCAGCAGGGCCGGGTCGGCGGTCGGGAAGTCCGCGTACGCCAGGGAGGTGTCGTGGCCCAGCCGCCGCCACAGCTCCTCGGCGACGTGCGGGGCGAACGGGGCCAGCATCAGCACCAGCGGCTCGGCCACCTCGCGGGGGGTGGCCGGCAGGCGGGTCAGCGCGTTGGTCAGCTCGATCAGCTTGGCGATCGCGGTGTTGAACCGGATCCCCTCCATGTCGCCCCGGACCCCGTCGACCACCTTGTGCAGCAGCCGCCGGGTGGCCTCGTCGGCCGGGTCGTCGGTGACCCGCGTCGCGCCGGTCTGCTCGTCGACGACGGCCCGCCAGACCCGCTGCAGGAACCGGTACGACCCGACGACCGCCCGGGTCTCCCACGGGCGGGACACCTCCAGCGGGCCCATCGACATCTCGTACACCCGGAAGGTGTCCGCGCCGTACGCGGCGCACATGTCGTCGGGGGTCACCACGTTCTTCAGCGACTTGCCCATCTTGCCGTACTCGCGGCGCACCTCCTCCTCGCCCAGGAACCAGGTGCCGTCGCGCTCGACGACCTCCTCGGCCTGCACGTAGGAGCCCCGGGCGTCGGTGTACGCGTACGCCTGGATCATGCCCTGGTTGAACAGCTTGCGGAACGGCTCGAAGCTGGACACGTGGCCCAGGTCGTACAGCACCTTGTGCCAGAAGCGGGCGTACAGCAGGTGCAGCACGGCGTGCTCGGCGCCGCCGACGTACAGGTCGGTGCCGCCGCAGTCGCCCTCGGCGCGCGGGCCCATCCAGTACCACTCGTTCTCGGCGTCGACGAACCGGTCGGCGTTGGTCGGGTCCAGGTAGCGCAGCTCGTACCAGCAGGAGCCGGCCCACTGCGGCATCACGTTGGTCTCGCGGGTGTAGCGCTGCGGCCCGTCGCCCAGGTCCAGCTCCACCTCGACCCAGTCGCGGCGGCGCGACAGCGGGGTCTCCGGGTTGCTGTCGGCGTCGTCAGGGTCGAACGTCTTCGGCGAGAAGTCGTCGACCTCGGGCAGCTCGACCGGCAGCATCGACTCGGGCAGCGCGATCGCCGCGCCGCTGGCGTCGTAGACGATCGGGAACGGCTCGCCCCAGTAGCGCTGGCGGGAGAACAGCCAGTCGCGCAGCCGGTAGGTGGTCGCGCCGGCGCCGTGGCCGTTGGCCTCCAGCCACGCGATGATCGCCGCCTTGGCGTCGGCGACCCCCAGGCCGTTCAGGTCCAGGCCACGCTCGGGCGCGGCGCTGTTGATCGCCGGCCCGTCCCCGGTGTACGCCTTGCCGGCGAAGCCGTCGGCCGGCTGCACGGTACGCACGATCGGCAGCTCGAAGACCTCGGCGAACGCCCAGTCCCGCTCGTCCTGCGCCGGCACCGCCATGATCGCGCCGGTGCCGTAGCCGGCCAGCACGTAGTCGGCGATGAAGATCGGGATCTGCCCGCCGGTGACCGGGTTCGTGGCGTACGCGCCGACGAAGACGCCGGTCTTCTCCTTCGTGTCGGCCTGCCGCTCCACGTCGGTCTTGGCCGCCGCCGCCTTGCGGTACGCCTCGACGGCCGCCCGGGGGCTGGCGTGCCCGCCGGTCCAGGCGTCCCGCGTGCCGTCCGGCCAGGCGGCCGGCACCAGCGCGTCGACCAGCTCGTGCTCGGGGGCCAGCACCATGTAGGTGGCCCCGAAGATGGTGTCCGGACGGGTCGTGAACACCCGCACCGGGCCCCGGTCGGTGGCGAAGTCGATGTGCGCGCCCGTGGACCGGCCGATCCAGTTGCGCTGCATCAGCTTGATCGGCTCGGGCCAGTCCAGGGTGTCCAGGTCCTCCAGCAGCCGGTCGCCGTACGCGGTGATCCGCATCATCCACTGCTTCAGGTTGCGCTTGAACACGGGGAAGTTGCCCCGGTCGGAGCGGCCGTCGGCGGTGACCTCCTCGTTGGCCAGCACGGTGCCCAGCCCCGGGCACCAGTTCACCGGCGCCTCCGAGACGTACGCCAGCCGGTGGCCGTCGACGACCGCCCGCCGCTCGGCGTCGGTCAGCTCGGCCCACGGCCGGCCGTCCGGCGTCGGGCGCTCGCCCGCGGCGAACTCGGCGATCAGCTCGGCGACCGGCCGGGCCTTCCGGGCGTCCGCGTCGTACCAGGAGTTGAAGACCTGCAGGAAGATCCACTGGGTCCAGCGGTAGAAGTCGGTGTCGATGGTGGCCACCGAGCGGCGGTCGTCGTGGGCCAGGCCCAGCCGGCGCAGCTGCGCCTTGTACCGCTCGATGTTGGCCACGGTCGTGGTGCGGGGGTGGGTGCCGGTCTGCACCGCGTACTGCTCGGCGGGCAGGCCGAACGCGTCGAAGCCCATCGCGTGCAGCACGTTGCGGCCGGCCATCCGCTGGTAGCGGGCGAAGCAGTCGGTGCCGATGTAGCCCAGCGGGTGCCCGACGTGCAGGCCCGCCCCCGACGGGTACGGGAACATGTCCAGCACGTACAGCTTCTCCGCGCCGGCCCGGGGGTGGCCGGGGTCGGCCAGCGGCCCGGTCGGGTTCGGGGCGTGGAAGGTGCCCTCCCGCTGCCAGGTGTCCTGCCAGCGCTGCTCGATCTCCTCGGCCAGGGCCGCGGTGTACCGGTACGGGGGGATGTCGCCCGCCGCAGTTGCCTCACTCATCGTCTCTCCTCGTTCGCTTCGTCGCGGCGTCGCCGGGCCGGGTCCGGCGGTGTCGGCCCGCCGACCGGGCCGGCGATCCCGGCTCGCCGGGCCGGCCCGGCGGAGGGCACAAAAAAGCCCCTCGCGCAGGAGGGGCCGCCGTGCTGTCGCGCGTCAGCGCATCAGCACGGCCCGGTAAGAAGCAGGAAGACTCCGGCCATGTCGGGCAGTGTACCCCGCCGGTCCGCCGGGCACGCGGCCCGCCGCCGCGAGGTGGGACGCGGGACACCCCTCTCACGCTGGGTGACGATGCGTTTCCCCCGTCGGGCGAATATTCCGGGCGTAACCGACCGACTTCCTGCGGGGTTCGGCGTTCACGACAAACATGGTTAGCCTGAGAGGCCAGTGAGATTTCTGCGGCAGACGAGGCTCTCCCGTCGCGAACCCAACGGCGGGTCCAGGTGCTCTTAACAGAGCTGCCGTCGTGGCGACGAGGAGGAGGCCCGTGACACAACAGACCTGGGACGAGGTGGGCGGTCTGCTGCCGCACGACGAGTTCCGCGCCGCCAGCGAGGCCATCGTGGCCAACATCGAGCAGGTCATCGAGGGCAAGACGGCCACCGTCCGGCTCGCCCTGGCCGTCCTGCTCGCCGAGGGCCACCTCCTCATCGAGGACGTCCCGGGCGTCGGCAAGACCAAGCTGGCGAAGGCCCTCGCCCGGTCGATCGACTGTTCGGTACGGCGCATCCAGTTCACCCCCGACCTGCTGCCCAGCGACGTCACCGGCGTCAGCGTCTACAACCAGGAGACGCACGACTTCGAGTTCCGCCCCGGCGCGGTGTTCGCCAACCTGGTCGTCGGCGACGAGATCAACCGGGCCTCGCCGAAGACCCAGTCCGCCCTGCTGGAGTGCATGGAGGAGCGGCAGGTCACCGTCGACGGGGTCACCTACCAGCTGCAGACGCCGTTCATGGTGATCGCGACCCAGAACCCGATCGAGATGGAGGGGACCTACCCGTTGCCCGAGGCGCAGCGCGACCGGTTCACCGCCCGCATCGCGATGGGCTACCCGGGGCCGGAGGCCGAGCTGGCCATGCTGGACGGGCACGGCGCGGCCGACCCGTTGCAGGAGCTGCGGCCGGTCTCCGACGCCGACACGGTGCGCCGGCTCATCGCCACCGTCCGCGAGGTGCACGTCGCCGACGCCGTGAAGCAATATGCGGTGGACCTGGTCACCACCACCCGGGAGGCCCCCGACCTGCGGCTGGGCGCGTCGCCCCGGGCCACCCTCCAGCTGCTGCGCACCGCCCGCGCCGTCGCCGCCCTGGAGGGGCGCGACTACGTCCTCCCCGACGACCTGCAGGCGCTCGCGGTGCCGGTGCTCGCCCACCGGATCATCCCGACCGCCGACGCGCAGCTCGCCCGGCGCACCACCGACGCGATCGTCGCCGAGCTGGTGCACCGGCTGCCGCTGCCGCACGACCGCCAGCGTTCCCCGTACGACAACCGGCCCGCCGCCGACGGCAACGGCCGCGCCCCGTACGAGCCGCGGAGGCGGTGAACGTGCGCGACGGGCTCCGGGGCCTGACCACCCGCGGCCGCTCGTTCCTGGCCGCCGCGCTCGCCGCGGCGGTCTCCGCCGTCATCCTCGGCGAGAAGGACCTGCTCCGGGTGGCCGTGCTGCTCGCCGTCCTGCCGCTGCTCGCCGCCGCGTACGTGGGGCGCAGCCGCTACAAGCTGGCCTGCAACCGGTCGCTGGACCCGCACCGGGTGCCGGTCGGGGCCAGCTCCCGGGTGGTGCTGCGGTTGCAGAACATGTCCCGCCTGCCCACCGGCACGCTGCTGCTGGAGGACCGGCTGCCGTACGCCCTGGGCAGCCGGCCCCGGGTGGTGCTGGAGCGGCTCGGCGCGCACCAGGCCAGCTCCGTGGCGTACACGGTCCGCGCGGACGTGCGCGGCCGGTACGAGGTGGGCCCGCTGGTGGTCCGGCTCACCGACCCGTTCGGGCTGTGCGAGCTGACCCGGTCGTTCCCCAGCGTCGACCAGCTTACGGTGATCCCGCAGGTCACCCCGCTGCCCTCGGTCCGGCTCCCCGGCGAGTACGCGGGCAGCGGCTCCAGCCGCGCCCGGTCCGTGGCGGTGCACGGCGAGGACGACGCGGCGACCCGGGAGTACCGGATGGGCGACGACCTGCGCCGGGTGCACTGGAAGTCGACGGCCCGCACGGGCGAGCTGATGGTCCGCCGCGAGGAGCAGCCCTGGGAGAGCCGGGCGACGGTGGTGCTGGACACCCGGGGCTACGGCCACCGGGGCGACGGCCCCACGGCGAGCTTCGAGTGGGCGGTCTCCGCGGCGGCCAGCATCGCCGTGCACCTGCGCCAGGCCGGCTACAAGCTGCGCCTGGTCACCGGCGACGGCGCGGACGTCGACGCCACCGAGGCCGCCGGGGACGGGCTGCTGCTCGACCAGCTCGCCGAGGTCCGCCTCGACCCGCGCGGCGACATCACCACGCTGGTGCGGCAGGTCCGCCAGCGCGGCGACGGCGGCCTGATCATCGGCCTGTTCGGCGCGGTGAGCACCGCGGAGGCGGAGCTGCTCGCCGGCCTGCGCGGCAACGGCGCGACCTGCGTCGGCTTCCTGCTGGACAGCTCCACCTGGCTCCACCTCGCGCCCCGGGCCCGGGCCGAGGCCGACCACGCGCACGGTGCCGCCGCGCTCGCCCTGCTGCAGAGCGGGTGGCGGGTCATCGGGGTCGACCACGGCGCGCGGCTGCCCGCGCTGTGGCCGCAGGCCGGCCGGGGCTCGCAGGGGTTCGCCCTGCGGGCCGCGCTGGCCGAGACCGTGGCCGGCGGCGTCAAGTGACGATCCGCCGGGTCGGGCGCACGTGCCGGCCCGCCCCGGCGGGAAGATGACCCCGAAAGGCTCCCCCGTGACCGCGACCCGCAACCTCGGCTTCGTGGCCGCCGCCGCGACCCTGCTGGCGGCCGCCCCGCTGTCGGCCATCTTCGAGCGCTGGACCTGGCTCATCCAGGCGGCCATCGCGGTCACGGTGGTCGCCGGGGTGGCCGCGCTGACCCGGCTGGTCCGGGCCCCGCTGTGGGGGCAGGTGCTGGGCATGCTCGGCGGGTTGACGCTCGCGCTGGCCTGGCTCTTCCCCGCCGGCACCGAGCTGGTGGCGTTCCTGCCGACGCCGAGCACGTTCGCCCACTTCGGCGAGCTGCTGAGCGCGTCCGTGGTGGACATGCGCTCGTACGGGGTGAAGGTGCCCGACACCGACCCGCTGCTGTTCGTCAGCGTGCTCGGCATCGGCGGGGTGGCCGTGGTGGTGGACGTGCTCGCCGTCGGCCTGCGCCGGCCGGCGCTGGCCGGGCTGCCGATGCTGGCCATCTACTCGGTGCCCGTCGCCGTCTACGTCGACAGCGTCCCCGCCGTGCCGTTCGTGGTCGGCGCGGCCGGCTACCTGTGGCTGCTGGTCACCGACAACGTCGACCGGGTCCGCCGGTTCGGCCGCCGGTTCACCGGCGACGGCCGCGACGTCGACGTGTGGGAGTCCTCGCCGTTGGCCGCCGCCGGGCGGCGGCTCGCCGTGGTCGGGGTGGTGCTGGCGGTGGCGCTGCCGCTGGCGGTGCCGGGGATGACCGGTGGCCTGCTCAACGCCGTGGGCGCCGGGACCGGCACCGGGTCGGGCAACGGCCAGGGCGGCAACCCGGGCCGCATCGACCTCTTCGCCTCGCTGAGCGGGCAGCTCAACCAGTCCGAGGTCTACGAGATGGTCACGGTGACCACCAACGAGCCGAACCCGTTCTACCTGCGCTACGGCGTCGCCGACGAGCTGCGGCCCGACGGCTTCCGGGTGCGCAACCCGACCGGCCGGCCCGTCACCCGGGACCTGCCCGACCCGACCCAGCGCTCCGGCACCGGCAACGGCGTCGAGCGGACGCGGTACCAGGCCACCGTGGAGGTCTCGAAGAACCTCAACATGCCGCTGTTGCCCGCCTACGCCGAGCCGGTGCGCACCGTGGAGCTCAGCGGCAACTGGCTCTACGACCCGAACCAGCAGGTGGTCTTCTCCAACCGGGAGAACTCCCGCGGCAAGCGCTACTCGTTCGACTACGTCCGGTCGACGTACACCCCGACGGCGCTGCGGCGGGCCCCGTCGCTGCCGTCGGACCACCCGATCCGGCTCCAGCAGACCGCCACCCCGCCGGTCGAGCAGGTCGACACCCTGGTCGCCGACCTGGTGCGGGGCCGCAGCACCGACTACGACAAGGTCCGGGCGATCTACGACCACTTCTCGGCGGACAACGGCTTCACCTACAGCCTGACCACGAAGGGCGGCACCAGCGGCCAGGACATCGTCGACTTCCTCAACAACAAGGCCGGCTTCTGCCAGCAGTACGCGGCGGCGATGGCGTGGCTGGTCCGGTCGGCCGGCATCCCGGCCCGGGTGGCGTTCGGCTTCACCAACGGCACCGGCCGCACCGACGAGGGGTACGTGCTGACCAACCGCAACCTGCACGCCTGGACGGAGGTCTACTTCGACGGGATGGGCTGGGTGCCGTTCGACGCCACCCCGGCGTACGGGGTGCAGGGCTCGACCCGCTCGGCGTGGGCCCCGGACACCGACGCGCCGGAGCCGGCGGCCACCGAGCCGGGCGCCCCGGCCGCCCCCGACGACTCGGAGGCGGCGCCGGAAGCCACCGACCCGGACGCCGCCGACCAGGACACCGACGCCGGCCTGGCGGTCGGAGCGAACGATCCGACCCGGCAGGCCCCGGTGTGGCCCTGGTGGACGGCCGGCGCGCTGGCGCTGCTGGCCCTGCTCGCCGCGCCGGCGCTGCTGCGGATGGCGCTGCGCCGCCGGCGGGCCGCCCGGCCGGCGGTGACGCTCGCACCGGCCACGGTGGACGCCGGCGCGGGCCCGGCCGGCGAGGCGGGGCGACCGGTCACGGTGGTGCTGGACCCCGACCGGGCGCGGGCGGACGCGCATGCCGCCTGGGACGAGCTGCTCGACACCCTGGTCGACTACCGGGTCCGGGTGGACCGGACGGAGACGCCGCGGGCGACCGCCGAGCGCCTCGTCACCGAGGCCGTCGGTGAGGACGCCTCCGCCGCCACGGCGGTGCGGCTGCTGGGCCGCGCCGAGGAACTGGCCCGGTACGCCCGCGCCCCGCTCGCGGGCGGGGAGCTGCACCCGGCGCTGCGCGCCGTCCGGAGCGCGCTCGCCACCCGGACCGACCGGCGGACGCGGCTGCTGGCGGCGGTGCTGCCGCCGTCGGTGCTGCTGCGCTGGCGCACCGCGCTGGGCAACGCGTCCTCCCGGCTGGTGGCCAGGACGGGCGACGCCCGGTACCGGCTGCTGCGCTGGAGCCCGCGCCGCCTGCTGGCCACCCGCACGGGCCGCTGACCCCCTGATCAGACAACTACGCCCATCTCGTCGGCCAAGCGCAGGACGTCGAAGCCAGGTGCCGCCGACCGGCGCAGAAGGGTGGCAAGCAGGTCGTGGCCCTGCCGGCGGTGGCGAACCTCCGCCTTTGCCGCCCGGTCGGCGCCCACTATCGCCTGGCCAGCAGCTTTCAGGTCGCCCACCTGCATGAACCCGTTCGCCGCGTCAAGCAGGTAGGCAGCCCGATGCTCGGGGGCAACCGTCGAAATGCGGTGGCGTTGACGAGCCGCTGATGGACGACGAGATCAAGTACGCCAGGATCGAGTTCGATCGTCGCCACCACACGGGCCAACGCGACGGTGACCGGGCCAAAGACGGTCCGATAATGGTCTTGCCCGTCACCGATGATCGCCGCCGCCCTACCAGCCCGGTCGAGCAGATCGGCGACGCTGTCGGCGTGCCCAAGGCCAGCAGCGCCCCGGGCGGCCACGAGGAGCAGCGTTCCGTATACCGACAGAGCATCGGCAGGAGCGTCGAGCGGACCTGACGGGACGATCCGGTGGGCCAGCGCGATTCCGATCTCCATGGCGAGCCGGGCCTGCCCCTGGGCGAGCAACACGCGCCCAAGCTGGGCGGCGCAGGCACCCACCAAGAGCTGGTCGTCGGCATTCTGGCTCGCGGCCAGCGCCCGGTCCGCCGCCACCCAGGCCAGATCGTTGATGTCGGCCTTGCTCAGCACGATCGAGGCAATCTGGTACGCCTCGGCCAAGCGCTGTACGGCTTCCGGGGCAGCCGGGTCAGCCGTCCGAACCTGCTGTGCCCCGCATAGCAGCTTTGGCAGCGACCGGATCAGGTCGAGGTACTTGGCGTGTTGGCAGGCCAGCCAGGCGTGGTCGACGGCTTTAGCCAGATCCCCGAGGGTAGGCACGGAATGATCGGGCCAGAGTTGGACCGGCCCCCAACGAACCAGAACAGCCCGGACCTCGTCGATGTTGGCCCGGCCCAGTAGCTCGTCCGAGCTTGCCTCCCGCTTGGTCTCCTTGCTGAGCAACAGTCGTAGATCAACCCGGAGCCCATCAGCGACGGCCTGCAGACTGGACAACTTGTCCAGCCTGCGGACACCCCGCTCTACCTTGTCGACCCAACTCTTCGACTTGCCGATCGCGTCGGCAAACTGCTGCTGCGACATGCTTCTCCGCCCACGCCAGTAGGCAACCCTGCGACCGATCGGCAGCTCGTGCACCGACGACTCCCGGGCGGTCACCCCTCCTCACCCGGCCAGTGCCCTCGCTTGATCGGGAGGCGATGTCTCACCCGGCACGGCAGGTCGCGGCCACATCGGCACGTCACCCGCTTGAGGATGCGGTTCCACGCCGGCCCGTGCCGGCGAGCCAGGGTCAGGGCCACAGCCGCGATGAACTGGTCGTAGGTGATGCGTCGAGGCATGACCCGTCCCCTCATCTTCGCACGCAACATACCGCTTCAGTCTTTTTGCGCGCGCACTTTGTAGGGGGCAACGAGTCACATCCGTTGACGACACGCCCGCATCGGCGGGCTAGCGAGAACGGGAGGCGAGGCAAGATGGCGCCATGCAGAGCCCGACGTTCCTGCGGTTTCAACTTGGCGCGCACCTCCGGCGAGCGCGCGAGAAGGCCGACGTGACCACCGAACAGGCAGCTAAGATCATCGAGGTCTCTCCGAGCACCCTGCGCCGCATCGAGCAAGGCCGGGTCGGCCTCAAGGGACCCGCGTTGAACGCGCTGCTTGACCGGTACGGCATCACCGACGCCGAACTACGCGAGACGTTGCTGTCCATGGCGCGAAGTGGCAAGCAGCGTGGCTGGTGGGCGAAGTACGGCGACCTGCCGAACTCTTACCGGCAGTACATCGGGCTCGAATCTGCGGCGGCCGAGATCCAGAACTTCGAGACCTTGGTGGTACCCGGCCTGCTGCAGACCACCGACTACGCCCGCGCAATCACCATCGCTGACGCATCCCAGCCAACTCCCCAGGCGGTGGAGGAACGAGTTGCCGTCCGGATGGAGCGACAGAAGCTGCTGACCGAAGAGCGCCTACGCCTTGCGACAGTCATCGACGAGGCAGTCCTGCATCGCCAGATCGGCGGGCCCAAGGTCATGCAGACCCAACTCACGGCGCTACTCGATGCCCAGAAGCGATGGAACGTCACTGTCCAGGTCATCCCCTTCCGCGAGGGCGCCTACGCCTCGATGCTGTCGAGCTTCCACATCCTGAGCTTCGCCGAAGGCCCAGGGGTGGTCTACATCGAAGGATTGACCGGTGACCTCTACGCTGAAGGCGAGGACGTACAGAGGTGCACTCGGGTCTTCAACAGCCTGCGGGCTGCCGCCCTGTCGCCTACTGCCTCAACTGGGATCATCAAGAAGCATCTTGACAAGGAGACGCGATGAGGGCGTTGGACGACCAGTGGCGCACCAGCACCCGCAGCGGCGGCAACGGTGCTTGCGTAGAGGCCCGGTACACCGACCACAGCGCCCAGGTGCGCGACAGCAAGGACCGGCAGGGGCCGGTGCTGTCGTTCAGCCCGTCCGCTTGGACCTCATTTGTCGACGCGCTCAAGCGCTGACGCTTTTCATTGGCCACACGGAGTTCTTCCTTCTATGACATTGATTTCGCGTTGGAGCTACGACTTTACGGGAAGAGGGTTACTTCTGTGGCAATGCCGCCAAAGCTGCACCTTGAAGAGAGCTGCGGTGCGTTCGAATGCGACTTCAAGCTGCGGCTGATCGCAGCCGAGTCGGCGATCCATACGGCATTGAGGCGCAGAAGCTAGGCCGCTCTCGCGCAGCGACCCATCAGCCTCGGAAAGGCAATCAACCTCGACGCAACACGCTGCGCAGCGCACGGGAGAATCATCCGCAAACATCCAACCAGCAAAGGCTCATCGCGTGCACCCGTCACTCCGTGCCAGAGAAAGCCATAAGTTGGACTGCCACGCTGTCGGCTGACCCGCGCGACTACGAAACCCACCCTGCGGCCCTTGTAATTAATGATCCACTGAGGTGCCCCTGCCAGCATGCCGACCACCTCATTCGAGGCATACTCCCACCCGCCAACAACGCTGCGCCTCCACGAATGCGAGCAACAAGATATACCAAACACTCTCCAACCTTGAGGTTCCCCCGGTAGCTCGGAGGCTTTCGATCATGCTCTGATGGAGCTGAAGGGAGTCATCCGTGGCACCACCGAAGAAGTACCCCGATGAGCTGCGTGAACGTGCGGTGCGCTTGTATCGGGAGTCGGACCCGAAGCCCGTGATCCGCCAGCTGGCCCGCCAGCTTGGGGTGCATCACGAAGCGTTGCGGAACTGGATCAGCCAGGACGAAGCCGACCGCGGCCAGCGCGGCGACCGGCCCACCACTTCCGAGGTGGAGGAGCTGCGCCGGCTACGGCGGGAGAACGCCGAACTGAAACGGGCCAACGAGATCTTGAAAGCCGCCTCGGCTTTTTTCGCCTCGGAACTCGACCCGACCCGGCGACGGTCATGACGCTCGTCGACGAGCTGAAAGACCGCTTCGGGGTCGAGCCCATCCTCCGGGTCTTCAACGTGGCTGTCTCCACCTACTACGGCTGGCGCGCCCAAGCCGCGAAGCCGTCTGTCCGGCGACGCGAGGATGCGGAGCTGGCCGTGGAGATCGCAGAGATCCACGACGTGTCGGGCGGCACCTACGGCAGCCCACGAGTGCATGCGATGTTGCGTCGGCAGGGCCGGCAGGTGGGGCGCAAGCGGGTCGAGCGGCTGATGCGTACCGCCGGCCGGCAAGGGGCGTTCCTGCGCAAGAAGTGGCGCATCCCGTCCACCCGGTCGAACCCGAAGGCGACACCGGCTCCGGATCTGGTCAACCGGCAGTTCACCGCCGCCGCGCCGAACCGGCTGTGGGTCGCCGACGCCACCCGCATCCCCTGCGGGCAGGGCGTGTTCTGGCTCGCCGCAGTGCGCGATGTCTTCTCCAACCGCATCGTGGGCTGGCGCTGCTCCGACCGCTGCGACACCGACCTGATCCTCGGCGCCCTCGAATACGGCATCTGGTCCCGCGACGTCCACGACGGCCAACTGATCCACCACTCAGACCGCGGCTCGAACTACACGTCCTTCCGCTTCGCGCAACGCCTGGCCGACAACGGCATCCTGCCCTCGATGGGGTCGGTCGGCGACTCGTTCGACAACGCCCTGATGGAGAACTTCTGGTCCACCCTGAAGATCGAACTGGTCTACCGCAACTCCTGGCGGACCCGCGACGAGGCCGAGAACGCGATCTTCACCTACATCGACGGCTGGTACAACACCCGCCGCATCCAGGAAGACCTCGGCTGGCGATCCCCAGACGAGTACGAAACCGCCTGGCACGCCCACCAGGCCCGACAAGATGAGACGGCTATCGTTCAGCCTGAGCCCACCGGCGCCAGGTAACCAACCCTCCGGCAAACCGGGGGAACCTCAACCTTGAAGAGCCGGACTTCGCTTGACACCCCATGATGGGCGTGAATCACCAGCTCACACAGCCAGGGATCCTTGCTCATCATTTCCTCCTAATACAACGCGTGACTTTGAGGTACGCTGCTCTCTTGACGGAACCCCACACATGTCGCCTTGCCATGCAGAGGTAGGAAGCACTTGTCTGTTCACACCATGCGCCACCGGCTCGCCGCGACAGCAGTTGCTGTACTCGGCGCAGCCGCCTGCCTGGTTGTCGCTAGTCCCGCCCAGGCCGCGTCCGGATACCTGTACGTTGGCCCATCACCCTCATATGGGTTCTACAACCAGAACGACACATCCGATCTGCTGCGCGTGATGGCCAACCCGACCGGTGCCGTGCCCAGCGGCAAGTGCCTGGACATGTGGTACGACTGGAACCGCGAAGGCAGTCACTACGACGCACGCATGGCGCGCTCCTGCCGGCCGGCCTTCTCACGCGACAGCGGCAACACGTACGAGTCCACTGACGTGTCCGGTTTTAACAAGCTCTTTAGCTGCTACGGCAACAACAACGCGACCACCAGCGGTACTTGTGAGGTGACGATCGGCGCGCCGTCCTCGGTCCTCCCCAGCATTCCGAACAACTGCACCCGCTCATGGTGGCTGACCTCCAGCGGCACATACCAGTACGACCCGGGCGGCTCCTCGTCGACCTCCTGCTCGTCCTGACCAATCATGAAAGGAGCCACCCGCCCGATGACCAACCGTCCCCGTCGCATGGCTGCAGCGGCCGCCGTCACCCTCGTTGCACTGACCGGCTGCGCGCAGCCCGGAGCGCCCGCCGCCGCACCGGCCGGCGTCGACGCCGCAACCCTGCTGTCTACTGTGCTCGACCAGGTGTACGGCACGCCGCAACAACGTCAGGCCGGCCAGGAACGGATGTGGCTCACAATGCAGTCCGCAATCGCCGCCTGCGCTCTTGCCAAGGGCGTCGTATACGGCGTCACCCCGTACCAACCGATGCGACCACCCACCGAGCCCGCCCCCGGAGATCTGCTCGGATTCGCTCCGCAGCGCGCCGACTTCGGAGTAGCCGCCCGTATCGAGATGCTGGCCAGGAGGGGCGAGACTCCGAACCCGGGCCTGCCCGCCGCAGCGGACGCCCAGGGTGGCTGGTTCACCACCGTTGAGTCCTGCCAAGGCGCGGCCACCGCCGGGGAAAGGCTCAGCGTCCCCGACGGACAGGAGGAGCTGGAGGCCAAGCTGGTGGACCTGCTCGGCCAAGTCCAGCAACAGGTCGCACCAGACCTGCCCGGCCAGTACGCCAACTGCATGAAGACGGCCGGGATCGACGCCGGCGACCTGTCCGAGGCGTACATAAAGGTCGAACAAAATTTCCCGCCCGTATCGTTCGAAAGTCCGTCGGACCCAACCGCCCTTCCAGAATGGGCGGACGCCGTCGCATTCGAGAAGAAGGTCGCCGCCGCCGACTGGGCCTGCCGTGAATCGCGGGTAGGCGAGGTCATTGAGGCCGCCGCAGCCGACCTGCAGCAGTTCACCACCACCAACGCCACCCGACTCACTCAGGTCGCCGACGGCTGGAACGCGATGCCCGGCCTGGCGCAGACCCTGCGCGTCACCATCAAGACAACCACCGCGAAGTAGTCCCAGCGAACACGGCGCGGCAGCACGCCCTGAGTGGGCAGGGGGCCGCGCCGTCGCCGGGCGCAGCGGCTGCCAGCGGCTTTTTCACTGCTAGACCCGTGCAATGGTCGAACGGCCATCGGCTGCACAGACAGAAGAAGCCGGCTTGTTCCAGGGCACCGTAAAAGCCCGCACGGCCCCGGTGCGGGCAGGAAGCAGCGGCCCGCCGTCGGCGGGCCGGATCGACGTGGTCCCGCCGGGCCGGCGGGACCGAGGATCAGCGGTGGTACCGGGTCAGCGGTGCCCCTCCGGGCGCTGCCGCCACCGGTCCTCCATCCGATCAACGAACGACGACCGCCGGCCGGACCGCCCGCGCGGGCGGCGTCGGCTGGTGGTCGTCCCCCCGACCACGTGCAGGTCGGGGGACTGCGCCTTGCGGTGCGACTGCACCGCGTACGCCGCCGAACCCAGCATGATGACGAAACCCACCACCGCGAGCGGTGGGGTCTTGATCACCGCACCGTAGACCAGTAGAGCCAGGCCAACGATGATCGCGCCGGCAGCGACGAGCAGACGACGCCGCGCGTGGAAGCGCGGATCGCTGGCACGCACGGCCGAGGCGAATTTTGGGTCCTCGGCAAGCGACCGCTCGATCTGCTCGAACAGCCGCTGCTCGTGCTCCGAGAGCGGCACGGCACTCCTCCCCGGTCACGCTGGTCGGCCCGGTCGGACCGACAGACCGTGGCAGCCAACCGGCTGCTTAACGACAAGTCTACGAGGGGGGTCGCGCGTCGGAAAGCGGGACGACCTATGGGCGGGGCGGATTTTCGTTTCGCCCGGGATCGCGCCGGCCGAGCAGGCTCGCCGGACCTATGACGGAACGCCCGAATCGGGCGGCGGCGGCGTCCGCCACGGCCTCCGCCTCCCGCCAGCCGCGCTCGGGAGCGCCCAGCGTCAGCTGCTGCGGCGTCTCGCCCGCCGGGGCGAGACCCTCCATCCGCACCCCGACGAGGCGAATCCGCTCACCGGGGTCGAGGACGGTGTAGAGGGCCCACGCCGTGTCGAACATCTCCCGCGCCGTGTCGGTCGCCACGTCGAGGGTGCGGGACCGGCTGACCGTGCGGAAGTCTGCCGTGCGCACCTTGATCGACACCGTGCGGCCGACCTGCCCGGCCCGGCGCAGCCGGGCGCCGACCTTCTCGGCGAGGGCGAGCAGGGCCCGCCGGATCTCCAGCGGGTCGGCCACGTCCGCGTCGAACGTCACCTCCGCGCCGATCGACTTCTCCACCTGCTCGGGGCTGACCCGGCGCGGGTCGCGCCCCCAGGCCAGCTCGTGCAGGTGGGCCGCGGCGGCCTCGCCGAGCGCCTTGCGGAGCATGCCGCGCGGCGCCTCGGCCAGGTCGCCGATGGTGGCCAGACCGAGCCGGCGCAGCGTCTCGGCGGAGCGCTCCCCCACGCCCCATAGGGCGTCGACCGGCAGGGGGCGCAGGAAGTCGAGCACCCGGTCGGCCGGCACCACGAGCAGCCCGTCGGGCTTGGCCCGGGTGGAACCGAGCTTGGCCACGAACTTGCTCGGCGCGACCCCCACCGAGCAGGTCAGCCCCTGCTCCTCGGCGACCCGGGCGCGGATGCCGCGGGCGATCTCGGCGGGCGGCCCGAACAGCCGGCGGGCCCCGGCCACGTCGAGGAACGCCTCGTCGAGCGAGAGCGGCTCGACCAGCGGGGTGACGTCCCGCAGGATCTGCATCACCGCCCGGGAGGCCGCCGTGTACTGCGCGAAGTCGGGCGGCAGGTAGACCGCGTGCGGGCACAGCGCCCGGGCCCGCATGATCGGCATGGCGCTGCGGACGCCGTACCGGCGGGCCTCGTAGCTGGCGGCGCTGACCACGCCGCGCGGGCCGACCCCGCCGACCACGACGGGCCGGCCCCGCAGCTCGGGGCGGCGGCGCACCTCGACCGAGGCGTAGAAGGCGTCCATGTCGACGTGCAGGATCGGGCTGCCGGAGTCGTCGCCGTCGGGCCCGAAGCGCGGGTCGCCGCCGCGCGGCAACGACTGACTGCGACCCATGCCCGCAGGCTAGCCCCCGGGTACGACACGCCGCGGCCCCCGGGGCCGCGCCGCCAGGATCAGCCGCGCACCACCAGCAGCGGGATCGTCATCTCGGCGGCCGTGTCCGACCCGTGGTAGGCCACCAGGCGGGAGTCCATGGGATGCTCCGAGCGGGTGGCGACCACGGCGGACGTGCCCCGGCAGACCACCACCACGTCGCCGATGCGGCCCAGGTGCGCCTCGGGCACCGGCCCGAACCAGCCGGTCGCCACCGCCTCCTCGCGGCGCAGCACCCGGGCCGCGTCGCCGAGCACGGCCGACCAGGCGGCCACCACGTCCTCGGCCGCGCCCGGCGCGACGTGCAGGTAGCGGACCCGGGGCTCCCCGGCGAGCACCCGCACCCCGGCCCGCAGCCGGTCGTCGGCGTCGAAGTCGATCCGGTCGGCCTGCGGCACGTCGAGCTGGCCGTGGTCGGCGGTGACCAGCAGCGCGGCGTCCGGCGGCAGCCCGTCGACCAGCCGGGCGAGCAGCGCGTCCACCCCGGTCGCGGCGGCCCGCCACGGCGCCGAGTCGACGCCGGAGAGGTGACCGTGCCGGTCCAGGCCGGGGTGGTAGCCGGAGACCAGGGTCGGCCCGGCCCCGGCGTGCAGCGCGGTCAGCATCGCGGTGGCCAGCGCGGCGGCGTCGGCGGCGCCCCGGTAGTCGCCGCCCCGGTTGGCGGCGAGGGTCAGCCCGCTGCCGGCGTACTCGGGGCGGCTCACCACGGTCACCGCCACCCCGGCGGCGCGGGCGCGTTCGAGCTGGGTGGCGACGGGCTGCCAGCGCAGCGGCTCCGGGTCGCCGGTCCACTCGATGTGGCTGAGCACCCGGTCGGTGTCGGGCACCCGCACCCGGAACCCGAGCACCCCGTGCGCGCCGGGCGCGGCCCCGGTGCCCAGCGTCACCAGGCTGGTCGGGGTGGTCGACGGGAAGCCGCAGGTGAGCGGGCGGCCGACCGTCGCGGCCAGCCCGGCGAGGGTCGGGGCGTGCGGGGCGGCGGTGGGGATCTGGTACCAGCCGAGCCCGTCGACCAGCAGCACCGCGACCCGCCGCACCCCGGCCAGTGCCGGCGTCAGGCCGAGCAGGTCGACGGCCCCGGGCACGCCGAGCACCGCCAGGGCGCTGGGCAGCACGTCGGCCAGGCTCGCGCCGCCGTAGCGGGGCGGCACCGGGGCCAGCGGATCGGCGGGCGGGCGCGGGGGCGGGACGGCGGCCCTGCGCGCGGGCTCCCCGGGCGGGGGCGGGACGGCGGCGGTCATGCCGGGCGGCGGGCGAAGAGGTGCAGCTGGGCGGCGAGGTCCCGGTACGGCGGCCGGGCGGCCAGGGCCCGCTCCAGCTCGACCACGGCGGCCTGTTGGCCGTCCGCGACGGCGGCGGGGAGGAGGTCGGCCAGGACGCGTACCCCGTGGATCTCCTCGACCGTGAGGCCGGCGGAGGCCAGCAGCGCGGCGGCGCGGTCGGCGTCGTAGCGCCGGCGCAGGGTGTCGCGGGGGCCGGCGGTGCCGGCCGGGTCGGCGGCCAGGGCGGCGGCCACGTCGAGGTGGCCGTTCATCGCCCGGCCGAGCACCGCGGCGGCCTGCCCGGCCACGAGCACGCTCGCTGCGCCGCCCGGGTGCAGCGCGGTGACCAGCGCGGCCACCACGGGCGCGGGGTCGTCGACGACCTCGAGGACGGAGTGGCAGAGCACCAGGTCGACGCTGGCCGGCTCGACCAGCCCGGCGAGGGCGTCGCCGTCGCCCTGCACGGCGCGTACCCGGTCGGCGACCCCGGACTCGGCGGCCCGGCGGGTGAGCGCGGCGAGCGCGTCGGGGCTGGCGTCGACCACGGTGACCCGGTGCCCGGCCTGCGCCAGCGGCACGGCGAAGCCGCCGGTGCCGCCGCCGACGTCGAGGACGGTGAGCCGGTCGCCGGCGCGGCGTTCCAGCTCGGCCCGGAGCACCGACCAGATGACGGCGGTACGGGGGGTCAACGGCGGGCCGGTGAACCGGGCACTGGTCTGCTCCACACGGTCGAGCCTAGTCAGCCCCGGCGGTGTTCACAGGGGGCCCCTGCTCCACCGGAGCCGTCAACAAGGTGCCCCTCCTCTCCTCAGCGGAAGTCGCGGGAGGCCGGGGCGACCGGCGGCTCGATCGGGTCGAGCCGGTCGGCGGTCAGGTTGGTCACCCCCTCGTGCCGCTGCAACCGGCCGCGCACCACCAGCGCGGCGCTGGTGCGCGCCACCTTCCGGTAGCGCTGCCACAGCCCCGGCGAGCAGGTGACGTTGAGCATGCCGGTCTCGTCCTCCAGGTTGAGGAAGGTGACCCCGCCGGCGGTCGCCGGCCGCTGCCGGTGGGTGACGATCCCGCCGACGCGGATCCGCCGGCCCGGCTCCACCCGCCCCAGCCGGGCGATCGGCACCGCGCCGAGGGCGTCGAGCCGGTCGCGCAGGAACCGGGCCGGGTGGCTCTCCGGCGACAGGCCCGTCGCCCAGACGTCGGCGACGAGGCGGTCCACCGCGTCCATGCCGGGCAGCGTCGGCGCGGTCGCGCCGGTCACCGTGCCCGGCAGCCGGCCCGGCCGGTCCTGGGCGGCCGCCCCGGCGGCCCAGAGCGCCTGCCGCCGGGTCAGCCCGAAGCAGGCGAAGGCGTCGGCGGTGGCCAGCGCCTCCAGCTGCGCGGCCGGCAGGCCCACGCGCCGGGCCAGGTCCGGCATGTCGCGGTACGGCCCGTGCGCCGCCCGCTCCGCCTCGATCCGCTCGGCCACCCCGTCGCCGAGGGTACGCACCCCGCCCAGCCCGAGCCGCACCGCCGGACCGCCCAGCCCCCACGCGTGCGGCGGCTCGCCCGGCACGCTGCCCCACCGGGTGTCCGGGGTGGACTCCAGCACGGCCTTCGCGCCGCTGGCGTTGACGTCCGGCCGGCGCACCTCCACCCCGTGCCGCCGCGCGTCGTCCACCAGGGTCTGCGGCGAGTAGAAACCCATCGGCTGGGCGTTGAGCAGCGCGGCCAGGAACGGGCCCGGGTGGTAGCGCTTGAGCCAGGAGCTGGCGTACACCAGGTAGGCGAAGCTCATCGCGTGGCTCTCCGGGAAGCCGTAGCTGGCGAACGCGGTGAGCTTGCGGTAGACGTCGTCGGCCAGCTCGCCGGCGATGCCCCGCTCGGCCATCCCCGCGTAGAGCCGGTCGGCGATCCGCGCCATCCGCTGCACCGACCGCTTCGCCCCCATGGCCCGGCGCAGCTGGTCGGCCTCCGCCGCGTCGAAGCCGGCCAGGTCGATGGCGAGCTGCATGAGCTGCTCCTGGAACAGCGGCACGCCGAGGGTCTTCTCCAGCGCGTTGCGCATCAGCGGGTGCGGGTACGCCACCGGCTCCTGGCCGTTGCGCCGCCGGATGTACGGGTGCACCGAGCCGCCCTGGATCGGGCCGGGCCGGATCAGCGCCACCTCCACCACCAGGTCGTAGAACTCGCGGGGCTTGAGCCGGGGCAGGGTGGCCATCTGGGCGCGGCTCTCCACCTGGAACACCCCCACCGAATCGGCCCGGCAGAGCATGTCGTAGACCTCGGGGTCGTCGAGGGTCATGTCGCCCAGGTCGAGGGTCTCGCCGATCATGTCGTAGCCGTAGTGCAGGGCCGAGAGCATGCCGAGGCCGAGCAGGTCGAACTTGACCAGCCCGACGGCGGCGCAGTCGTCCTTGTCCCACTGCAGCACGCTGCGGCCGGGCATCCGCCCCCACTCCACCGGGCAGACCTCGATCACCGGCCGGTCGCAGATCACCATCCCGCCGGAGTGGATGCCCAGGTGCCTCGGGAACGTCTGCAGCTCGTTCGCGTACGCCACGACCTGCTCGGGGACGTCCTCGGCGTCGACCGCGGCGACCGAGCCCCAGCGGTCGATCTGCTTGCTCCAGGCGTCCTGCTGGCCGGGCGAGAAGCCGAACGCCTTCGCCACGTCCCGCACCGCCGAGCGCGGCCGGTAGGAGATGACGTTGGCGACCTGGGCGGCGTGCTCCCGGCCGTACCGGGCGTAGACGTGCTGGATCACCTCCTCCCGGCGGTCGGACTCGATGTCCACGTCGATGTCGGGCGGCCCGTCGCGCTCCGGGGCGAGGAACCGCTCGAACAGCAGCCGGTGCCGCACCGCGTCCACGTTGGTGATCCGCAGCGCGTAGCAGACCGCCGAGTTGGCCGCCGACCCCCGGCCCTGGCAGTAGATGTCCTGCTCGCGGCAGAACGCGACGATGTCGTAGACCACCAGGAAGTAGCCGGGGAAGCCCAGCTCGTCGATCATCCGCAGCTCGTGGTCGAGCTGCGCGTACGCCTCCGGGTGCGCCCCGGGCGGCCCGTACCGCTCGTGGGCCCCGGCCATGGTCAGCTCGCGCAGCCAGCTCATCTCGGTGTGCCCCGGCGGCACCGGGTACGCCGGCAGCTTCGGCGCGACCAGTTGCAGGTCGAACGCCAGCTCCGCGCCGAACTCGGCGGCCCGCGCCACCGCACCCGGGTACGCGGCGAACCGCGCCGCCATCTCCGCCCCGTCGCGCAGGTGGGCGGTGCCGGCGGCGGGCAGCCAGCCGTCGATCTCGTCGAGGCTGCGCCGGGCCCGCACGGCGGCCAGGGTGGTGGCCAGCCGGCGGCGGCCCGGGGTGGCGTAGTGCACGTTGTTCGTGGCCACCGTGGGCAGCCCGGCGGCGCGGGCCAGCTCGGCGAGCGCGTCGTTGCGGTCGCCGTCGACCGGGTGCCCGTGGTCGGTCAGCTCCACCGCCACCGTCTCCGCGCCGAACAGCGCGGTGAGCCGGTCCAGCTCCCGGGCCGCCGCGTCGACGCCCGCGGTGAGCAGCGCGGCCGGCACGTGCCCCTTGCGGCAGCCGGTGAGCACCAGGACGTGGTCGCGCAGCTCGGCGGCGACCTCCTCCAGCTCCCCGTAGTCGGGGCGACCCTTCTGGCCGCCGCGCAGCTGAGCCCGGGAGATGGTGGCGGCGAGCCGCGCGTATCCCTCGTGGCCGTGGGCGAGCACCAGCAGGTGCGCACCGAGCGGGTCGGGCTCGCCGTTCTGCGGGCCGGGCAGCCCGAGGGACAGCTCCGCGCCGAAGACCGTCGGCAGGTGCAGCGCGCGGGCCGCCTCGGCGAAGCGCACCACGCCGTAGAAGCCGTCGTGGTCGGTGACGGCGAGCGCGGTGAGCCCGAGCCGGGCCGCCTCCTCGGCCAGCTCCTCGGGGTGGCTGGCCCCGTCGAGGAAGCTGAAGTTGCTGTGCGCGTGCAGCTCGGCGTACGGCACGGCACCGCTGCCCGGCCCGCCGCCACCCGGGCCGCCGCCGGTGCGGGGTGGCTCCGGCGGGGTGTACCGGCCCCGGCGGCGGCTCCAGGCGGGGCCGTCGCCCCCATCGGCGTCGACGGCGAGGGGATCCACCACGGGTGGGTCCACGGCCCACAGGTGCCGCCCGCCCGCGCCGCCCTGCTCTCTGCTCCGACCCGCCTCACCGCCCCGCCCCGTCCCGGCCCGCCCTGACCCGGCCGGACCCGGCCCGGCCCGGCCGGAGAGCACCCGCTCCAACTCCCCCCACCCCACGCCGGGATTGTGAAAGCTCACCGCACACCCCGAGCCACGGAGATCTTGGAAGTTTCCGGCCCCTGGAGGGGCCACGAACTTCCAAGATCGGTCGGCGACGGCGGCAGGGTGGGGGTGGGGCGGCGGTCAGTCATAGATGGCCTCCACCAGCCACTGGCCGGACTCGACCGCCAGCAGGAGGGCCGCCCCGTCGGCCAGGCACACCTGGAACCGGGCCCGGCGGCGGGCCTCCGCCGGGGACCACCAGCGCTCGTCCACCGGCCACGGGCCGGCCCAGCCGACGATCTCCACCGGCCGGGCCGCGCCGACGGCCAGCCGCGCCGGGGCGGCGGTGAGCTGGAGCCGCGCGCTGACCCCGACCGGCTCGCCGGCCGCGTCGTGGACGGTCGCGGCAATCGGGGCGGGCAGCACCACGGCCGGCGAGGGCGGCGGCAGCCGACCCGGCCACGGCGGCGACGCGCCCCGCCCGGACGAGGCCGCCCCTCCCCGGGTAGGCCCACCGGACCGGTCGAACCCGCCAGCCCCACCGGACCGGTCAGCATGGCCCGGCCCTCCAGCCCCACCGGCCCGGACGGGGCCCGCCAACCCGCCGGGGCGAGCAGGGCCGGTCGGCTCGCCGGGGCGGGCAGGGCCAGCCAACTCGCCGGCCCGGGCAGGGCCGGTCTGCTCGCCGGGGCGGGCGGGCAGCCGTTCGTCGCCCCACGGCACCAGCCGCACCTGGTCGTCCGGTGACCGGCCGCCGCCGAGCACCGCGGTGACCACCGCCTCGGGGCCGAGGAGGCCCTGCACCCGGCTCAGCGCCCGGTGCGCCCGCTCACGTTCCTCGCCCGTCTCCCCCCACAGCCCGGGTTGCAGGTCGGCCCGGGCGAGCACCCCGTCGGGCACCAGGCGCAGCCGGATGATCCCGGCCGTCGGGCGGGTCGGGCGGGCACCGGGGCGGCCGGCGCTGCCGGTGAGCCAGCCGTCGAGCTGCCACCGCACCCGGTCGGCGACGGCCGCCGCGGTGAGCAGCCCGTCGTGCCGCCACACGCGGTGCAGCTCCTGGCCGTCGGCGGTGACCGCCTCGATGCCCAGCCGGGTGCAGGCCAGCCCGTGCGCGGCGAGCCGGTCGTGCAGCCGCTCGGCCAGCGCCCGGGCGGCGAAGGCGGCGGCGTCGACCCGGTCGATCGGCTCGTCGTGGTCGGCGGTGACGGCCAGGTCCGCCGGGGGCCGGCGGACGGCCAACGGCCGGTGGTCCCGGCCGGCGGCGAGCCGGTGGGCCAGCGCGCCGTCGAACCCGAACCGGGCCAGCACGTCCCCGGCCGGCAGCGCGGCGAAGCCCCCCAGGGTGCGTACGCCGAGCCGGCGCAGCAGGTCGGCCAGGGCCGGCCGGCCGAGCGCCTCCACCGGCAGGCCCGCCAGGAAACCGGGGGTGCCGCCGGGGGGCACCACCCGCCCGTCCCGGGCCGCCAGGCCGGCGGCGAACACCCCGTCGGCGATGCCCACCTGGCTCTCCACCGCACAGGTCTGGGCGACGTGCTCGATGATCCGCTCGGCGGCCGCCTCCTCGCCGCCCAGGTAGCGGGCCGGGCCCCGGGCGGCCAGCGCGCAGGCGCCGGGACGCACCACCTCGACACCGGCGGCCAACTCCTCGACGGCGGCGACCACCGGCTCGAAGGCCCGGGCGTCCCGCCCCGGGTCGTGGTCGACGACGGTCAGCCGGGGGCAGCGCCCCTGCGCCTCCCGCTTGCGCAGGCCCCGGCGGACGCCCTCGGCGCGGGCCGCCTCGGAGCAGGCGACCACCCGGTTGGCGTGCAGCACGGCCACCGCCCCGGTCGCCGGCACCCCGTCGACGAGCTCGGCGGCGAGCACCGGCCAGTCGGGGCACCAGAGCAGCAGCGTCCGCGCCGGCGCATCGGTCACGCCGGGCCGACCACGGTGAGCGCGCCCCGGCGGGGCGGTGCGTCCGACGACGGCGGGACGGCCACCGACGGCGGGACGGCCGACGACAGCGGGACGGCCGACGACAGCGGGACGGCCGACGACAGCGGGACGGCCGACGACGGCGACGACGACGCGGCGGGCGACGACGACGCGGACGACCGCGGCAACTCGGACGACCGCAGCGCGGCCGACGGCGGCGGGACGGGGCGGAGCCGGCCGGCGGCCGAGCGGCCGGTGGCGGAGACGCCCGACGCGACGGGTGAACGGGGGATGACCCGGGTGAGCGCGTCTCCGGGAAGCCAGACCTTGATCTCCTTGGGCCGGGCCGCCGCGCCCCGCCCCCGGGCGCAGATGGTGACCTCGCGCCGCCGCAGCCGGCCCCGGCCCTGGCCCAGCCCCTCCCAGACGCCCCGGACCACCTGCAGCGTGACGTCTGCGCCGTCCCACCGGCCGTACGGGACGAGCACGCTGCCGCGCTGCCGCGCCCGGGCGGCCAGCCGGTTGGCCACGGAGGCGGAGACGGTGGCCGGCACGGCGGCGACCACCACGTCCACCCCGTCGATCAGGGCGGCGACGACGGTCGGCCAGTCCGGCCCGGGCTGCGGCACCAGGGCGAGCCGGTCCAGGGCGATGCCGGCCTCGGCCGCCGCCCCCGCGCCGAAGGTCGGCACCCCCACCACGGCGCACCACGAGCCGGCCCGGGACGCCTCGGCGAGCAGCGCCAGCACCAGGGAGGTGCCGCCGCTGTGCCGGGGCTGGCCGGCGGCGACCGCGATCGTGCTGCCCCGACGCAGCCCCCGGCTGGGCAGCAGGCCGGTCAGCTCGGCGGCCACCGGCAGCATCCGGTGCGCCCCGGCCGGGTCCGGCGCGCTCGCCGGACGGACCAGGCCGGCCAGTGCGGCGGAACCGACCACCATGCGGCCCGCCATCGGACCTACCCCCTGTCGTGCCTCGCCCGTCGTTGCCGAAGTGCTGTGCCGAAGTGCCGAAGTGCTGTGCTGGGTGGGTGCCGGTCGCGGTCAGGCGGCGAGGCCGTCGAGCGCCGGCTGGTGGGTCAGCCCGAGGGAGGTCTCCACCACCGTCACGAACTGCTCGGCCGCCCGGAGCAGGTCGTCGGCCTGCCGGGCGCTGACCACGCGGGGGATGCCGGCCTCGGCGGCGGCGCGCTTGCCCGCGCCGGCGGCGAAGTAGGCGGCCCACTCGTCCATCTCGGGGGCGACGGTGCAGAGCAGGACCCAGACGCTGGTGATGCGGTGTCGCCGGGCCGGCGCGGGGCGGGCGCGAGCGGCGAGCACGGCCGCGGCGGCGCGGAGGGCGGCGAGGTGGGCCGCGGCGTAGCGCAGGCCGTCGGGGCGGGTGCGGGCGGCCTCCGCCAGCCCGTGCCGGGCCACCGCGAGGAGCTGGGCCGGGGTGCGGTTCGGCAGCACGTGCGCCGGCACCGTCGGTGGCTGGGCCGAGTTGGTCGGCATGGGCTGTCTCCTCCACGTGGCCGGGGCCGGGCACGGCGGCCGGGGCCGCCGGCACGGGCCGGGTCGGGTGGTGCGGAGGAAGACGCACCGGGTGGGGCCGGCCGGGTGTGGACGCTTCCCCACACCACACCCGGCCGGCGATATCGGCGGGTTCGTCGCCCGCCGCCCGGGGGTCGTGGGCGGCGGGCGACGCGCCTGCCTGACGGGCCCGGACTCGCGACTGCCCGGGACCCAGGTGCGGCCCGCGGAGCCGCACCGCCCGGGGCCGGCGCCGCGAAACACCACCCCGGGTTGTTGGAACGGGCGTTCGAGGCAATCGAACACTCGTTCTAACTACTGCTGACAGTACACCCCGCCCCCGACGAAAACGCAACGTGTGGCGGGCCGGCGTGCCGAAACAGGCGGCGACGCTAGCCTCTGCTGGTGACGACTCCCCGCCCCGCCCTCGGTGTCGCCATGGTGCTCGGCTCGGGAGCCCTGTTCGCCGTCAACGGCACGGTCTCCAAGCTGGTGCTCCGGGCCGGCCTGAACGCGCAGCAGCTGACCCTGCTGCGCGCCCTGGGCGCGGTCGCCATCCTGCTGCTGCTCAGCGTCGCGCTGCGGCCGGGGGCGCGCCGGCTGCGGGTCACCGCCCGGCAGCTGCCGCTGCTGATCGGGTACGGCCTGACCGGCTTCTTCCTGGTGCCGATGCTCTACTTCGTCGCCATCTCCCGGCTGCCGGTCGGGATCGGCCTGCTGTTCGAGTACTCCGCCCCGCTGCTGGTCGCCCTCTGGGCCCGGTTCGGCCAGCGGCACCGGGTCCGTCCCCGGCTCTGGGTCGGCCTGGCGCTGAGCCTCGTCGGGCTGGGCTGCGTGGCCGAGGTGTGGGGCGGGCTGCGGCTGGACGGCCTGGGCGTGCTGGCCGGCGTGGGCGCGGCGGTCTTCCTGGCCGGCTACTACGTGCTCGGGGCGCGGGGCGTGCAGGGCCGCGACACCCTGTCGCTGTGCACCTGGGCGTTCGGCGGGTCCGCCGTGGCCGGGCTGCTCACCCGGGCGGTCACCGCCGGCACCGGTGGCTGGGAGCCGCTGACCGGCCGCGCCGGGGGCGTGCCGGTCGCGCTGCTCTGCGCGTACGTGGTGGTGCTCGGCTCGGTCGTGCCGTACCTGCTGGTGGCCGGCGCGATGCGGCACCTGCCCGCGACCAGCGTCGGGATCGTCGGCATGGTGGAGCCGGTGCTCGCCGCGGCGGTCGCCTGGGTGGTCATCGGCGCGGGCGAGGCGCTCAACGTCGCCCAGCTCGGCGGCGGCGCGCTGGTGCTGCTCGGGGTGGTGCTGGCCGAGACGGCCCGGGCGGCCCCGCCCGGGCAGCAGACCGTGCCGCCCGCGCCCGACGCGGTGGTCACCGGCGCTGCCGCCGCCGGCCGCTGACCGCCGGGATTCTCAGTACGCGCACAGGTTTCGCAAAGGGCCGGTCGAGGTCACCGCCGCAGGGTGGACCCATGAACGTCAGCCGTACCGAAACGATCGACGGATGAGCGCCGCCGTCGCCGAACGACCGGCCCCGGTCCGCCTCGTCCCGCCGGGGGCACCCGGCTGGTGGGCCGACGTGGCGGGCGTCGCCGCCGCGCTCAGCCTGCTCGTGGTCACCGCCCTCTGGACGGCCGACCGGGGGGTGCAGGAGCTGCTGTCCGGGGTGGCGACCGGCCTCACCTCCGCCGGCAGGCTCACCGGCCTGCTCAGCGCCGACCTGATGCTGATCCAGGTGGTCCTGATGGCCCGGGTGCCGCTGGTCGAGCGGCGCTTCGGCCAGGACCGGATCGCCCGCTGGCACCGGCTCGCCGGCTTCGCCTCGTTCCACCTGCTGCTGGCCCACGTGGCGCTGACCACCATCGGGTACGCGGGCACCGCCCGCGAGGACGTCGTCACGCAGTTCTGGCTGCTGGTCACCGGGTACCCGGGGATGCTGCTGGCCACCGCCGCGCTGGGCCTGCTGGTGCTGGTGGTGGTCACCTCGGTGCGGGCGGCCCGCCGCCGGTTGCGCTACGAGTCCTGGCACCTGCTGCACCTGTACGCGTACCTGGGGATCGCGCTGGCGCTGCCGCACCAGCTCTGGACCGGCGCGGACTTCGTCGCCTCACCCGTCGCGCGGGCGTACTGGTGGACGGCGTACCTGCTGGCGCTGGGCAGCGTGCTGGTGTTCCGGCTGGGGCTGCCGGCGTGGCGCTCCCTGCGGCACCGGGTCGAGGTGGCGGCGGTGGTGCCCGAGGCGCCGGGGGTGACGTCGGTGTGGCTGCGCGGGCGGGACCTGCACCGGCTGCCCGTCCGGGCGGGGCAGTTCTTCTCCTGGCGGTTCCTCGACGGCCCCGGCTGGTCCCGGGCCCACCCGTACTCGCTGTCGGCGCCCCCGTCGGGGGACCTGATGCGGATCACCGTGAAGGACCTCGGCGACGGCAGCGCCCGGGTGGCCGCCCTGCGCCCCGGCACCCGGGTGCTGCTGGAGGGCCCGTACGGGCGGCTGACCGGGGAGCACTGGCGCGGCGGCGGGATCACGATGTTCGCCTGCGGGGTCGGCGTCACGCCGCTGCTGGCGCTGCTGTGGGAGCTGCCGTACGCCCCGGGGCAGGCGGTGCTGCTCTACCGCGCGCGTACCGAGGAGGAGATCGCCTTCCGCGCGGAGCTGGACCGGCTCGCGGCCGAGCGCGGGGTGGTGGTGCACCACCTGGTCGGCCCGCGCGCCGGGCGACCGGCCTGGCTGCCGGCGTACGCGGAAGGGGTGCCCGACGCCGAGGCGCTGCGCCGGCTCTCCCCCGACATCGCCGACCACGACGTCTTCCTGTGCGGCCCGGACGGCTGGGTCGACGCGGCGCGGGCCGCCACCCGCGCCGCCGGGGTGCCCGACGAGCACACCCACCACGAACGTTTTGCCTGGTGACAGGCGCGAAGGGGGTTTCCATGCGACGGATCACCGTGTGGCTGCTGTCCACCGTGGCGGCGCTGGTGCTGCTGTTCAGCTACAAGACCAGCACGATGGGGGTGGGCGGGGAGAGCAGCGCGATCGCCGCCGGCGCGGACGGCAACGCCGGCACCGGCTCGTCCGCCACCGGCACCGACACCGGTCCGTCGGGCACCAGCACCGGCACCGGCTCGTCCGGCACCGGCGCCGGGCGGTACGACGGGTCGGTGGCGCAGACCCGGTGGGGGCCGGTGCAGGTCCGGATCACCGTCTCCGGCGGGAAGATCACCGACGTCACCGCGCTCCAGGTGCCCGACGGCAACCACCGGGACCAGCAGATCAACGACTACGCGGTGCCGATCCTGCGGCAGTCGGCCCTGGCCGCGCAGAGCGCCGACATCGACACGGTCTCCGGGGCCACCGTCACCAGCGACGGCTACCGGGAGTCCCTCCAGGCTGCCATCGACGCGGCCCACCTGTGAACGGGAAGGTGAACACGATGGCCACGACCACCGAGCCGGGCCGGCGGGCCTGGGTGGAACAGGTGATGGGACTGCCGGTGAGCGTGCACCTGCGCGGGCCCGGGGTGCGCGACGAGGCCGTCGCCGCCCGGGTGGAGGCGTTCTTCGCCGAGCTGCGCGCGGCCGACGACACGTTCAGCACGTACCGGCCGGACAGCGTCCTCGGCCGGCTCGCCGGCCGGTCGCCCGACCCGGCCACCGCCGACCCGGCGGTGCGGGAGGTGGTCGAGCTGTGCGAGCTGGCCCGGCTGCGCACCGGCGGCCGGTTCGACGCCCGGCGGCTGCCGCTGCCGCGCGGCGGCGTCGGCTTCGACCCGTCCGGGCTGGTCAAGGGCTGGGCGGTCGAGCGGGCCGCCCGGTGGCTGACCGACCTGGCCGACCACGACGTGTGCCTCAACGCCGGGGGCGACGTGCTGCTGCGCGCCGCGCCCGACCGGCCGGCGTGGCGGGTCGGCGTCGAGGACCCGCAGTCCCCGGGGCACCTGCTCGACGTGCTGGAGCGGGCGTCGGGCGCGGTCGCCACCTCCGGCACCGCCCGGCGCGGCACGCACATCACCGACCCGCGCGCCGGCCGGCCCGCCGAGGCCGTCCGGTCGGTCACCGTGGTCGGCCCCGACCTGCTCTGGGCCGACGTGTACGCCACGGCGGCCGTCGCCGGGGGCCCGGACGCCCTGGACTGGCTGGCCACCCTCGACGGGTACGCCGCCCTGCTGGTGACCGCCGACGGCCGGGTCCGGGCCACCCCGCGCTGGCCGGGCACCCGGCCGGCGGCGGGGGCCGCCGCGGCGTAGCCGTGGGTGGGTGAAAAAGGCGGTGCGGCACCGGGGAGAATGGGCGGCATGCAGCCACACCCGAACGTGCGGGCCGTGCAGGAGGCCCTCGACGCCGCGGGCGCGCGGGACGGCTCCGGCCGGCCCAGCGAGGTCCGCCTGCTACCCGAGGCGGTGCACACCGCCGCGGCGGCGGCCGACGCGCTCGGCGTCGCCGTCGGCGCCATCGCGAACTCGCTCGTCTTCGACGCCGACGACGCGCCGCTGCTGGTGCTCACCTCCGGCGCGCACCGGGTGGACGTCGCCGGCCTGGCCGCGCACCTCGGGTTCACCCACCTGCGCCGGGCCACCCCCGAGTTCGTCCGCAGGCACACCGGCCAGCCGATCGGCGGGGTCGCCCCGCTCGGCCACCCCGAGCCGCTGCGCACCATCGTCGACGTGGCCCTGGCCGGCTACGACGAGGTCTGGGCGGCCGGCGGGGTGCCCCAGGCGGTCTTCCCCACGACGTACGCGGAGCTGCTGCGGATCACCGTCGGCACCGCGACCGAGGTGGCGTGAGCGGCGTCCCCGAGCTGGTCACCCTGCACGTCTGGCGGATCGGCCGGGCCGCCCTGCCCGGCGCGCTGGCCCGGATGGCGGCGCACCCGGCGCGGTTGCGCCGCACCACCGGGGTCCGGTTCGGCAAGCTGCTCGGCACCGGGACGGGCACCGGCTTCGGCCCCGGCGACGCCGACCTGACCCGCTGGGCGGCCCTCGCCGTCTGGGACCGCGCGGCCGACGCCGCCGGCTTCGACGCCTCGCCGGTGGGCCGCTCCTGGGCCCGCATCGCCCGCTCGTCGGTGCGGGTCGACCTGCGCCCGCTGACCAGCCGGGGCGAGTGGTCCGGGCGGCGGCCGTTCGGCGAGCCGTCCGGCGGTCGGGTCGCCGGCCCGGTGCTGGCGCTGACCCGGGCCCGGCTGCGGGCCCGCCGGGCGGCCACCTTCTGGCGGGCCGTCCCGCCGGTGGCCGCCGCCCTGCACGCCGCGCCCGGCCTGCTGGCCCGGTTCGGCGTCGGCGAGGCCCCGCTGGGCTGGCAGGGCACGGTCAGCGTGTGGCGCGATCCGGCGGACCTCGTCGCGTTCGCGTACCGTCACCCCGAGCACCGCGCCGCGATCACGCGCACCCCCACCGAGGGGTGGTACGCGGAGGAGCTCTTCGCGCGGTTCGAGGTGCGCGACGTGGTCGGCGACCGGGCGGTGCTGGGGTGGGTCGCCGACGGCGACGCGGCAACGGCGAAGGATGGGCGGGCATGAGGCTGGTGCGCTGGACGCCGGACGACCTGGTCCGACGGCTGGACGACGTGGTGGCCGTCTACGGCGAGGCGATGAACTACCGGGCCGACCTGCTGGAGGCGCGGCGCGGCTACATCGCCACCCACGTGCGCCGTCCCGGCTTCCGCGCCGTGGCCAGCCTCACCTCCGAGGGGCACCTGGCCGGCTTCGGGTACGGCTACCTCGGCACGCCCGGCCAGTGGTGGCACGACCAGGTGCACCGGGCGCTGACCGCCGGTGCCCGGCAGCGCTGGCTCGCCGACTGCTTCGAGGTGGTCGAGTTGCACGTCCGGCCGCCCGCCCAGGGGCACCGCCTGGGCACCCGGCAGCTCACCGCGCTGCTCACGATGGCACCGGGCAGCACCACCCTGCTCTCCACGCCCGAGGCCGACGAGCAGCGCTCCCGGGCCTGGCGGCTGTACCGCCGGTTCGGCTTCGTCGACGTGCTGCGCCACTTCCACTTCCCCGGCGACGAACGCCCGTTCGGCATCCTCGGCCGGGACCTCCCGCTCACCCCGCCGGCCCCGGCCGGCCCGGCCGCCGGCAGCTCCGCCGACCGGGCCGGTCCCGCCGCCCCCGCGCCGGCCGGCCCGGCCGCCCCGGCACCGGGATCGGCCGCGCCGTGACCCGGCCCGGGCTCCGGCCGCTGCTGCCCTGGGTGGGGCTGGGCGTGCTGGTCCTGGCCCAGATCTGCTACCCGCTCACCGTCGGCGCCACCCGGGCCGGGCTGACCGTGGCCACCGTCGTCCTCGGATACCTCCTCTCGGTCGGCCACGCGCTGCTGACCCGGGGTCCCCGCGCGGCGGCGGCGCTGGTCGCGGTGGCCACCGGGGGCGGCTTCGCCATCGAGGCGCTCGGGGTGGCCACCGGCTTCCCGTTCGGCAGCTACGACTACTCCGGGGAGCTGGGCCCGAAGCTGGCCGGGGTGCCGCTGGTCATCCCCCTGGCCTGGACCTGGATGGCCTGGCCCGCCTGGCTCACGGCGGCCCGGCTCGTCTCCCCCGGCGTCGCCCGGGTGGCCCTCGCCGCCGTCGGGCTCGCCGCGTGGGACCTGTTCCTCGACCCGCAGATGGTCGCCGAGGGCTACTGGGTGTGGCGGGACGCCACCCCCGCGCTGCCCGGCCTGCCCGGCGTGCCCGTCAGCAACTACCTCGGCTGGCTGCTGTTCGCGGTGTTGCTGATGGCGGCGCTGCGCCCGCTGGCCGGGGCGGTCGTCGACCGGGCCGGCCCCGGCGACGCCCCGATGTTCGCGCTCTACCTGTGGACGTACGCCTCCAGCGTCCTGGCGCACGCGGTCTTCCTCGGCCTGCCCGCGTCGGCGGTGTGGGGCGCGGCCGGCATGGCGGTCGCCGCCGTCCCGCTGGCCCTGGCGCTGGGCCGCGACCGCCGGCCGGACCAGCCGGGCCAGCGACCCCGGCAGGACCGGCAGCCCCAGCAGGGTCCGCCCGCCGACGCGACCGCATGACCGGCGTCCTGCTGCTGATCGCCGCCGTCGCCGCGCTCACCGCGCACACCTGGGTCAACGCCACCCGGTGGCTGCGCCGCCCGGCCGGCGGGCCCGTCGAGGTCGCCGAGGCCGTCGCGGTGCTGCTGCCGCTGCGCGACGAGGCCGACCGGGTCACCCCGTGCCTGGAGTCGCTGCTCGCCCAGCGCGGCGTGCCCGGGCTGCGGATCGTGGTGCTCGACGACGGCTCCACCGACGGCACCGCCGACGTGGTCCGCGCGGTCGCCGGCGACGACGACCGGGTCACCCTGCTCACCGGCGTCGCTCCGCCGCCGGGCTGGCTGGGCAAGCCGCACGCCTGCCACCAGCTCGCCGCCCGCGCCGACCCGGCCGCCACCGCGCTGGCCTTCGTCGACGCCGACGTCGTCCTCGCCCCGTACGCGGTGGCGGCGGCCGTCGCCGAGCTGCGCGCCGCGCGGGTGACGCTGCTGTCGCCGTACCCGAGGATCGTGACCCGGACCCCGACGGACCGGCTGGTGCAGCCGCTGCTGCAGTGGCTGTGGCTGACCTTCCTGCCGCTGCGGGCGATGGAGCGCTCGCCGCGGCCGTCGCTGGCGGCGGCCGGCGGGCAGTTCCTCGTGGTCGACCGGGCCGGCTACGCGGCGGCCGGCGGGCACGCCGCCGTGGCCGACCGGGTGCTGGAGGACATCGAACTGGCCCGCGCGGTCAAGCGCTCCGGCGGCCGGATCGCCCTCGCCGACGGCTCCCGGCTGGCCACCTGCCGGATGTACGACGACTGGCCGCAGCTGCGCGACGGCTACACCAAGTCGCTGTGGGCCTCGTTCGGTCATCCCGGCGCGGCGGCGGCCGTGGTGGCGGCGCTGCTGCTGCTCTACACGGCTCCCCCGCTGGTCGCGCTGGCCGCCCTGGTCGCGGGCGCCCCGGCGGTCGCGGCGGTGGCGGCGCTGGCCTGGCTGCTCGGGGTGGCCGGGCGGGCGGTCAGCGCCCGCGCCACCGGCGGCCGGTGGTGGCCCGACGCGCTCGGCCACCCCGTGTCGGTCGTGGTCCTCGGCTGGCTGACCGCGCGGTCGTACCATCTGCGGAAGCGGCGTCGTCTGTCCTGGCGGGGTCGCCCGGTCAGCTAGGAGGGCACGTCATGGCGCGGATCGTGGTCGTCGGTGCCGGGGTGGGTGGGCTGGCCACCGCCGCCCGGCTGGCCGCCACCGGGCACGAGGTGACCGTCTTCGAGCAGGCCGGCACGGTCGGCGGCAAGCTCGGCCGGTACGTCCACGACACCCCGGCCGGTGCGTTCCACTTCGACACCGGGCCCAGCCTGCTCACCCTCCCGGAGGTCTTCCACGACCTGTTCGAGGCGACCGGCGCGAAGCTCGACGAATATCTCGACCTGGCCCCGCTGGACCCGATCGTCCGGCACGTCTTCCCCGGCGGCGGGCCCACCCTCGACTCCTGCGCCGACCCGGCCGAGTTCGCCGGCCGCGTCGGCGCGGCGTTCGGCGACCGGGCCGCCGCCGACTGGCAGCGGCTGTGGCGGCGGGCCGCCCGGGTCTGGGACGCCTCGCACCGCGACATCCTGCGCCGGCCCGTCGACTCGCCGCTGGACCTCGCCGCGCTGGCCTGGCGGCTGGGCGACCTCGCCGCCATCGCCCCCGGGCGCACCCTGCGCGGGCTGGGCCGCCGGCACCTGGCCGACCCCCGGCTGCGGATGCTGCTGGACCGGTACGCCACCTACACCGGGGCCGACCCGCGCCGGGCCCCGGCGGCGCTGGTCGCCGTACCGTACGCGGAGCTGGCGTTCGGCGGCTGGTATCTGCGCGGCGGCCTGGGCACCCTCGCCGACGCGCTGCTGACCCGCTGCCTGGACCTGGGCGTGGTCGTGCAGACCGGCACCACGGTCACCCGGATCGACGCGGCGGGCGGCCGGGTCCACGGGGTACGCCTCGCCGGCGTCGCCGCGCCCGTGCCCGCCGACGTGGTGGTCGCCAACGTCGACGCGCTAACCCTCTACCGGGACCTGCTGCCCAGCCCGCGCCGGCTGGCCGGGCTGACCGACCGCAGCCTCGCCGGGTTCGTGCTGCTGCTCGGGGTGGCCGGCGAGACCGGCCTGGCCCACCACAACGTGTTCTTCCCGCGCGACTACGACGCCGAGTTCGACGCGGTCTTCGGCCACCCCGGGCGGGGCGTGCGGGCCCGGCCCGCGCCCGATCCGACCGTCTTCGTCACCGTCGCCGACGACCCGGCGGTGCGCCCCGCCGGGCACGAGGCGTGGTTCGTGCTGGTCAACGCGCCCCGCCACGGCACCGCCACGGGCGCGGTGGACTGGCGGCGGCCGGGCCTGGCCGACGCGTACGCCGACCGGGTCCTCGACGTGCTCGCCGAGCGCGGCGTGGACGTGCGCGACCGGCTGGTGTTCCGGGAGGTCCGCACCCCGGCCGACCTGGACGCCGCGACCGGCGCGCCCGGCGGTGCGATCTACGGCACGGCGGGTGGCCTGCTGCGCCCGGCGAACCGGGGGCCGGCGGCCGGGTTGTGGCTGGTCGGCGGCTCCGGGCACCCGGGGGGCGGCCTGCCGATGGTCACCCTCTCCGCGCAGATCGTCGCCGACGCCATCGGCCCCGCCTGGGAATAGGGGAGGGCGACGGAGGGTCAGCCGGCCTCGATGAGGGCGCGGCGGACGGCGGCGAGCAGCTGGCCCAGCCCGAAGCCGGCCAGCAGCACCCAGACGGCCGTGGCCATGGTGATCGTGCCGGCGGTCAGGTCCGGGTCGATCAGCCCGGCGAGGCCGGCCAGCAGCAGCCCGACCAGGGCCACGCAGACCCGGGTGGGCCGCTCCCCCACGGTGACCGCGCCGATCTCCCGCATCCCGGCCGACACCGACCGGGCCCGGACGTACTCGTGCAGCCAGGACAGCCCGCCGGCGGCGGCGACCAGCGCGCCCGGCGCGCCCACCAGCCAGAACGCGGTCAGCCAGGCGGCCTCGCCGAGCCGGTCGGCGACGGAGTCGTAGACGTAGCCGAGCCGGGTGGTGCGGTTGGTGGCCACCGCCACCGCCCCGTCGACGCTGTCGGCCACCGACGCGGCCAGCACGAACAGTGCCGCGAGCACCGGCCCGCTCACCGGCCGGACGGCGAACAGCGGCACGCAGAGGCAGAGCAGCACCCCCGCCACGGTGACGGCGGTCGGGGTGACCCGGAGCCGGCCCAGCACGTACCCGACGTGGTAGGCGAACCGCAGCCAGGCGCGGACCACCGGGGCCGCCGCCCGGGGGTCGAAGCCCCCGTGCAGCCGCGCCCACGCCGTCGCGTACTCGTCCCAGTTCAGCGAAGTGCCCACCACGGAACAACCGTCGCACCGGCGCTGTGGTGTCGCGCCACTGGGGTCACACCCGCGCGCCGACCTGCAGCTGCTGCCAGACCTCGCGGGTCGCGGTGGACCGGTTGAGGGTGATGAAGTGGATGCCGGGCACGCCCTCGTCGAGCAGTCGCCGGCACATCTCGGCCGCCTGCTCGATGCCGAGCCGGCGGACCGCCTCCGGGTCGTCGGCCACCTCGGCGAAGCGCGCGGCCAGGGCCGGCGGGAAAGGGGCCCCGGACAGCTGCACGGACCGCTCGATCGTGCTGAGCTGGGTGACTGGCATCACCCCGGCCAGGATCGGGGTGTCGCAGCCCGCCGCCGCCACCCGGTCCCGCAGCCGCAGATAGTCGTCGGCGTCGAAGAACATCTGGGTGATCGCGAACTCCGCCCCGGCCCGGCACTTACGCACGAAGTGCGCGGTGTCGCTGGCCACGTCGGGCGAGCGCGGGTGCTTGTAGGGGAAAGCGGCCACCCCGACGCTGAAGTCACCGGAGTCGCGCACCAGCCGCACCAGGTCCTCGGCGTAGAGCACCCCCTCGGGGTGGCGGACCCACTCCCCGCCCGGGTCGCCCGGCGGGTCGCCCCGCACGGCCAGCACGTTGCGCACCCCGACGCCGGCCAGCCGGCCGATGACGTTGCGCAGCTCGGCGACGGAGTGGTTGACGGCGGTGAGGTGCGCCATCGGCAGCAGGGTGGTCTCGGTGGCGATCCGCTCGGTCACCGCGACCGTGGTGTCCCGGGTCGACCCGCCGGCCCCGTAGGTGATCGAGACGAACGAGGGACGCAGCGACTCCAGCTCGCGGATCGCCTGCCACAGCAGCCGCTCGCCCTGGGCTGTCTTGGGCGGGAAGAACTCGAACGAGAAGGTGGGCTGACGGTCACGGATCAGCTCCCCGATCGCCGGCTGCGGGTTGGGGAGGACCGAGGGTAGACCGAGAGCCATGGACCGACTCTAGCTGTCGGGACGCACCGCACCCAGGACCTTCCCACCTGACGCGACCGCCACGCGAGCCCCCGCACGGGCCCTCCCCGAGCGGTGGGTCGGGCGGAGCGTCGTACCCCCGGGGTAGACAGGCGGTAGCGCGGACGGGGCCCGCGCGGGGGTCAGCACCGATCGGCGGCGCGCCGGTCCCGCCCTGGTGCGCGGGTCGACGCCGCCCCCGCGCCGACCCCTGCCGGAGGACCGATGACGCCACCCACGCCGCCCGGCCCCGAGCCGCTCGGGCCGCTGCTCGCCCGGCTCCGGCGGGGCCGGGGCCGCAGCCAGCAGGCCCTCGCCGCCGAGCTCTGCGCCGCCTCGGGCGTGCCCACGCTGAGCCGGCACGAGGTGTCCCGCTGGGAACGGCAGCTCCGGGTGCCGGGAGGCTTCTGGCTGGGCTGGCTGGCCGTGGTCCTGGCCACGCCGGTGGAGCTGCTGGCCGAGGCCGCCGGGCGGGCCCGCCGCGCGCGCCGCCGGGCGCAGCCGGCCGGCCCGGCACGCCCACGAGCCGGCGGCACGCCGATACTCCGCCCACGCCGGCACGCCACCCACGCCCCCCGATCCTCTCCACGGCGCGGCCAGCAGCCCAGCTGGCCCTGTCGACCCACCTGACGCACCCCGGTCAGGAGGCCGCCGCTCGGAAGGAAATCCGTCAACAGGGAAAGGGGATCCCTATTCCCACTTTGCCGACGCCAATATCGGCGGGCAGCGAAAAGATATGGCGTACGTTTCCGACGGCGCAGCTGCATCACATTTCGGGTCGGCGACCATGCGGCCAGCAGGCGTCCCAGGGGCGACGGCGAAGCGGTGCGGGGCGGTGACCCACGCGGCGAGGTCGAGCAGAGACTCGGACCCAGTGACGTGCTCGGCCGCCCAACGGATGCGACGACAAACATGGCCACACAAACGGCGCAACATTCCACAGCGGAAATTGAACACTCGATGAAGTTTCACCACTCGAGGGTTACCTTGTGCAATCGGCGCGACCTAGTCTCCGCCCCATGCCTGAGATCTCCCGCCGCAAGCTTCTCGGTGCCGTCGCTGGCGGCACCGCGATTTCTTTACTGCCCCCGTCAGTGCTGAGGGCGATGGCAGCGCCACCGCCTCCCGGTGGCCTGAACGCGGTCGAACACGTCATCATCCTGATGCAGGAGAATCGCTCCTTCGACAACTACTACGGCGCCCTCAGAGGCGTGCGCGGCTTCGGCGACCGCACACCGCTGCGCCTGCCCACCGGAGCCAGCGTCTTCGAGCAGCCGCGGCCCGGCGGTGGCAAGGTTCTGCCGTTCTCGGCCCGGCAGGCGGCGGTCGACGCCGGTCGCCCCGAGAGCGACATCCAATACCTCGGCGCGCTCCCGCACGGCTTCTCCGACGCCAACCAGGCGCGGGCGAACGGCTGGTGGGACGACTGGGTCGCGGCCAAGGGCCAGAGCACCATGGCCTTCTACGACCGGCGTGACATTCCCCTCCAGTACGAACTGGCCGACCGTTTCACCATCTGCGACGCCTACTTCTGCTCGGTCTACGGCTCGACCAACCCCAACCGCAACTACCTGTGGACCGGCACGACCGGCTACGAGCCGGACGGCGTCAACCGGGCTGTCACCAACGCCGCCTACTCCTACGCCCACGCGGGCTACCAGTGGACGACGTACCCCGAGCGTCTGGAGGCCGCCGGCGTCTCCTGGCAGATCTACCAGGAGTGGGACAACTTCACCGACAACGCGGTCGAGTACTTCCGGCCCTGGAAGGAGATCGGCCGGAAGATCCTTTCCAAGGTCAGCGGCCAGTACTCCACCACGGAGCAGTTCTACGACAGCCTGTTCGGCAAGACCGCAGACCAGCGCAAGGCCGCACTGGCCCAGTTCCAGCAGGGCGTCGACTCGCTGACCGAGGCGGAGCGCCGGTTGTTCATGCGGGGGGCGTACCGCTCCGAGCCGGACACCCTCGTCCAGCGGCTCAGGTCCGACATCAACAACGGCACGCTGCCGAAGGTGAGCTGGCTGGTTCCGACGGCGGCGCTCTCCGAGCACCCCGGCACCTCCACCCCGGTCGGCAGCGCCAACCTCATCTACGACATCCTCGACGCCATCGCGAGCGACCCGAAGACCTGGTCGAAGACGGCTCTGTTCATCAACTTCGACGAGAACGACGGCTACTTCGACCACGTGCCCGCCCCGGTCGCGCCACGGCCGGACTCCGGCAACAGCGACGACTGGTTCAACGGTCTGCCGGTCGGCCCCGGCCCCCGGGTGCCGATGACGGTCGTCTCACCGTGGACGGTGGGCGGCTTCGTCTGCTCGGAGGCCTTCGACCACACCTCGGTCATCCGGTTCCTGGAGAAGTGGACCGGCGTCCAGGAGCCCAACATCAGCGCCTGGCGCCGCAGCGTCTTCGGCGACCTGACCTCCGCCTTCGACTTCAAGCGCAGGCACCCGCAGCCCGAGGTGGAGCAGCCCGGCCCGGTGCCACCGGCGGTCGGCCGTTGGAATCCCGCACCGCCGAAGAACCAGTCGCTGCCGGCGCAGGAGACCGGCACCCGCCGGACGCGGCCCTTGCCGTACCGCCTGTCCCTGCGGGCCGCCGTCACCGGCACCGACGTCCGCCTGCGGCTCGGAAACGCGGGCACCACCGCCGCGACGTTCACCGCCTATCCCGCTGACGGCACCGCCCCACATCCGTGGACCGTCCCTGCGGCCAGGACCGCCGACAACACGATCGGGTACGGTGCCGACGGCTACGACCTGCAGGTCACTGCCCCCGGCTGGTCCGTCTGGAAGCTGCGCGGCACCGGCGTGGGCGCTGAAGCGCACCTGGTCGAGCAGGCCGCCCCCGGCCAGGTGAAGGTGAAGTGCGCCAACCCCTCCACCACCACCCGCAGGCTCCTCGTCGGCGAGTCGGTCTACCCGCGTGACCCCCGGCACGGTGGACGGCCACGTCACCCTCTCCAGACCGTCACCCTCGCGCCCGGCCAGACCCGGACCGTGCCCGTCCACCTTGCCGACCACGGCTGGTACGACATCGTGGTCGTCGACCTGGGAGACCCGTCGTTCCTGCGCCGGATGACCGGCCGCCTGGCCGACTACAGGCCCGGCGTCACCGACCCGGCGACCGGTACCGCCCCGGCGCTGGCCGCGACGATCACCCTGCCGGAGGCGCTGCCCGCCCTGGACACGCCATTCGCGCAGAGCAGCCCGGCCGATGTCGTCGTCACCGTGCGGAACCAGGGCGGCACCAGGATCGACCGGCTCTCGGTCGCCCTGCTCGCCCCCTCCGGCTGGACGGTCGAGCGGACCGCCGCGGCGCCGAAGGTGATCGCCGCCGGGGGCTCGGCCGACGTGCGACTCACCGTCACGCCGGCCGCTGACGCCACCGCAGGCCGCCTGGTGGTCGCCGCCCACGGCGACGGCGACGGCCTGCTGAGGCTCGCCGACGCGGCTGTCGGCTTCCGGGTCGCCCCGGCGATGAGCGTCTCGCTGACCGGTCCCGCGAGCTCGCCCGGCACCGACGGCACCATGCTCTCGCCGGGCAGGCCGGTCACCGTGTCGGCCACCGTCACCAACGCCGGCGGCGCCCCGCTCACCAGCCTGGCAGCCACGCTGGACCTCCCGACGGGCTGGACCGCCACGCCCAGGGGCGACGTGCCGGCGGCCGTCGCGGCCCGCTCCTCCGCCCGCCTGGAGTGGGACGTCGTCGCGCCCGCCTCGGCGGCGCGTGCCTCCGGCAGCCTCAAGGCGACCGTCACGGCGGATCTGCGCGGCAGCGCCCAGCAGGTGACCGCGTCCCTGCCGGCCAAGACCGGGCCCGTCATGACCGGCTACCTGCTCGCGGAGGACTTCGAATCCGTCGCCCCCACGCTCGCTGCGGCGGCCGACCTCAGCCGACCCGGCCTGCTCGGCTGGACGCGGACCACCCCCGAGGGCTGGACGGTCACCAACGCGCCGGGGATGCCGCAGGGCACCCGGGAACTACAGGGCTGGACCTTCCTGTCCAAGCAGTTCTGGTTCCCCGGCGGGCAGAACCGCCCCAACTTCAGCCGGTCCCTCGGCGTGGTCGCGGTTGCCGACCCCGACGACTGGGACGACACCGGCAGCCCGGCCGGCCAGGGCCAGTTCGACTCGACCCTGACCAGCCCGGCGGTCGCCATCCCCTCGGGCGCCTCCACCCTCCACCTGGGCTTCGACTCCCACTACCGTCAGGAGAGCCCGCAGGAGGCCGAGGTCACCGTCCAGTTCGACACCGGCGCCAAGGTCAAGGTGCTGCACTACAGCAGCGCGACCTCCGGCAACACCAACCAGGGCCAGGACCAGGAGAACCGGCTCGTCCAGCTCTCCTGTCCCGTCCCGGCTGGGGCCACCTCGGCAAAGGTCAACTTCCGGATCTTCAATGCCGGCAACAACTGGTACTGGGCGATCGACAACATCCGCCTGGGCACCAGCCCGATCGCCGACGCCTGACCGGCCAGCGGCCTGACCGTCCCGCGCGGGGACGCGTTGTCGTCCCCGCGCGGCGTTCCGCGGTGATGGTGGTCGGCAGCAGGGTGGTCCCGGTGGCGACCCGCTCGGTCCCCGCCGACCGTTGTCCCGGGTCGACCCGCCTCCTGCCGATCGGCGGGGGGCGGGATCCGGTCGTTGTTCGGTCGCTCCGGTACGAGGTGTCGAGCGACGCGCGGCGGGCCCGGCCTACGCCGGACCCGCCGCTCGGTCGAACTCACGCCGGCCGCTGACTCACGCCGTCAGCGTCGGCTCACGCGGTCAGCGTTGCAGGGTCAGCAGACCCGGCCGGTACGGCAGGAGGCCGTAGTCACCGCCCGAGTTCGTGGCGCGGCCCTGGTACAGCAGCTGCAAGTTGCACGGGTCGATCGTGTTCGTCTGATCCGCGCTGGTGCGCAGCAGCTCGCCGTGGCTGATGTCGTTGGTCCAGGTGGCACCGCTGTTGGCCTTGCCCGCGAACGGGTTGTTGTAGGTCGTCGCGTTCGGCGTCCAGGTGCCGCTCAGGCTGGTCGCCGTGAACGAGCGGAAGTAGCGCTCCCAGGAGCTGGTCCTAGCCTCGATGATCATCAGGTACTGGTTGCGGCCCTGCACCTTGTAGACCTGCGGCGCCTCGAAGATGTTCTCCGAGGTGTCGCTCATGATGGTCGTGTAGCTGGAGCCGAAGCTGCCCGGGAAGTTCCCGATCGGCATGATCTGGCGGTAGATCTTGCCGTTGTCGCCGGCGAAGAACAGGTACATGTTCTGGTCGTCGCCGATGATCGTCTGGTCGATCACGCCGGTGCCGGAGTCGGTGATCGTCGCAGTCGACAGGGGCTGCGGGGCCGACCAGCCGTTGGCGTTGGCGGGGTTGGTCGACGTGCGGTACGAGAACGACGTCGGGCCCCACTGGTGGGCGAGGACCCAGATGTTCTTCGGCGCGAAGTAGAACAGCGACGGCGCTACGGTGCTCTGGCTCATGGTGTTCTGGGGGGCCGAGCCGAGCTGGTTGAGGTTGTCGACCAGGCCGAAGTTCATCGAACCCCAGCCGCCGGTGGCGCTGCTGCTGTGGGTGGTGGCGTACACCAACTGCTTGCCCTGGTAGGGGGCGATGGTGAAGTCCTTCAGTGACGCCCAGCCGGACTTCGGCTGCGCCAGCGGGCCGGTCGACGACCACCGGTACGTCGACGGCAGGTCGCACGTGCCGCCCGGCGGCGGGGTCGTCGGCGGCGGGGTGGTGGGGTTCGTGCCGCCGTCGACGCGCACGAGCTGCCACTGCTGGTTGCTGCCGTTCCAGTCGTCGTACTGCACGACGTTGCCGCCGTCGGCGGTCGACGCGCCCTGCACCTCGACCGCCTTGTTGCTGTTCCGGTTGATGAACCGGACGTAGCCACCGTCGGAGTCGGCCAGGCGGAACTGCTGGTTGGTGCCGTTCAGGTCGCTCCACTGCACGATGCTGCCGCCGTTGGCGGTGAAGAAGTTGTAGACGTCCAGCACCTTGCCGGACAGCCGCGACTTCAGCCGGTAGTAGCCGCCGCCGGAGTCCACGAACTGCCACTGCTGCTGGTTGCCGTTGTTACGCGTCCACTGGGTGATCCGCGCCCCGTCGTTCGTGGCGAGGTTGTAGACGTCCAGGGCCTTGCCGCTGTTGCGGTTGACCAACACGTACCACGCGTTCGTGTCGACCGTCGCCGCGGCGGCGGGCGTCGACACCGCGGCCGCGGCGGCCACGCCGAGCACCACCGCCGACACGCCGGCGGCGACGACCCGAGACAGCCACCCGCGTCGCCGCTGCGGCGGCGGCGGTGCGATCGATGGCGATCCACCAATGGCAGACATGATCCTCCTTCAATGACCAGAGATGGGCAGCGCGGGGACGGCCGCGCGCGTCGATGATGTGAGCGCTAACATCACGTACGCAGGCCTGGCGCACGCCAATCCAAGACCAACGAAGCGGGCTTGCCCGGCAGCCGTGGGCGTCGTCGTCCTTGACCATCGACTGTGAGCGATAACACGCCGTTCGTCAAGTCGTAATGTTCGATACCCGAGCGAGCGTCACGCACCGTCGGCGACGCGCCCACCCGGCGGGATCGGCTCCGCAGGGCCGACCCGGCGGTGTCCCGTCACCCGGACACCCCACCTCGCCGGCCCGAGCGGCCGGTGACACGCCATGCACCGCCGATGCGCAGCTCACCGGGCGACCCGCTAGCGTCGGGGCGTGACTCACGCAGCTCCCGTATCCCCCGTCGACCGCGCCGGCCTGCGTCAGCGGGTCGACAAGGCCCTCGCCGGGTTCCTGGCCGGCCAGCGCACCTGGCTGACGGCCGTCGACGAGGCCCTGGTGCCGGTGGCCGAGGCGATCGAGGCGTTCGTGCTGGGCGGCGGCAAGCGGCTGCGCCCCGCGTTCGCGTACTGGGGGTACCGGGGGGCGGGCGGCGGCGACGCCGACCAGGTGGTGACCGCCCTGGCCGCGCTGGAGTTCGTGCAGGCCAGCGCACTGATCCACGACGACCTGATGGACCGTTCGGACACCCGGCGCGGCGAGCCGGCGGTGCACCGGCGGTTCGCCGCCCGGCACCGGGGGGCCGGTTGGGGCGGCGACGCCGACGGCTTCGGCGACGCGGCGGCGATCCTGCTCGGCGACCTCTGCCTCGTCTGGTCCGACGAGCTGCTGCACTCCGCCGGGCTGGACCCGCAGGTCGTCGCCCGGGCCCGGCCCGTCTTCGACGAGATGCGCACCGAGGTCACCGTCGGGCAGTACCTCGACGTGCTGACGCAGGCCACCGGCGACACGTCGGTGGAGCGCGCGGGCAAGGTCGCCCGGTACAAGTCGGCCAAGTACACCGTCGAGCGTCCGCTGCTGCTGGGCGCGGCGCTGGCCGACGCGCCCGCCCACGTGCGGGCGGCCTACTCGGCGTACGGGCTGCCGCTGGGCGAGGCGTTCCAGCTCCGCGACGACGTGCTCGGGGTGTTCGGCGACCCGGCGCAGACCGGCAAGCCGGCCGGCGACGACCTGCGCGAGGGCAAGCGGACGTACCTCGTGGCGGCGGCCGTGGCGGCGAGCGACGACGCGGGCCGCGCGCTGCTGCTCGGGCGGCTCGGCGATCCGGAGCTGGACGCCGACGGGGTGGCCCGGCTGCGCGAGCTGATCACCTCGACCGGCGCGCTGGCCCGCACCGAGGAGCGGATCGCGGCGCTGACCGAGACGGCGCTCGCCGCGCTGTCGGCCGTCGACCTGGAGACCGAGGCCCGGCAGGCGCTGGTGGACCTCGCCATCGCCGCCACCCGCCGCACCGACTGACCCGCCCGCCACCCCGGCCGGCGACCTCCGCCACGGGGCCCGGCCCGTGTCCGGCCGGGTGCGGAGGTCGGCCGGAGCCGGTCAGAAGCCGAGGGCCTGGGCGCGGCGCTTGACCTCGCGGGCGTGGTCGCCGCCGAGCGTGGCCGCCGGGGTGCCGCCGGAGAGGGTGTCGTCGGGCTCGTAGAGCCAGCGCAGCGCCGCCTCGTCGTCGTAGCCGGCGTCGGCGAGCAGGGTGAGCACGCCGGGCAGGTGCTTGAGCACGGTGCGGTTGGCCACCAGGTCGGCGGGCACCCGACGCACGCCGTCGCGGCGCACGGCGAGCAGCTCGCGGTCCCGGATCATCTGGTGGACCTTGCTGATCGACAGGTCGAGGCGCTCGGCGACGTCCGGCAGGGCCAGCCAGCCGGCCGGGTCGCTCGGGCCGGCGAGGTCTGCGCCGGAGGCGGCCTGGCCGGAGGGTACGGAGTCGGTCACCCGATCACCCTGCCACGCGCCCGCCCGGACGGCGCGCGGCACCCCCCTCGCCCCGCAGGCGAGGGGCCGGCGGGGGCTCCGGAACCGGTCCACGCGCGCGGCGCGGGGGGCACCCGGCCATCCGGCTGTAGCATCCGGTGCAACCTCCACCCTCCAGAGACATAGACTGCCTGCCGATGGACACACAGGTCGCCGACACGTTGCTGGGCTCGCTGCTCGACGGGCGCTACCGCATTCGCGGTCGCGTGGCCCGTGGCGGCATGGCGACCGTGTACACCGCCACCGACGAGCGCCTGGAGCGCACCGTCGCAGTCAAGATCATCCACCCGACCCAGGCAACCGAGGCGCGGGCCCGGATGGCCGGGTTCCTGGCACGCTTCACCGACGAGGCGAAGACCATCGCCCGGCTGACCCACCCGAACGTGGTGGCGGTCTACGACCAGGGCACCCACGCCGGCCTGCCGTACCTGGTCATGGAGTACGTGCGGGGCCGCACCCTGCGCGACGTGCTCGCCGAGCGCCGCCGGCTCAACCCCGACGAGGCGCTGGCGATCATGGAGCAGATGCTCGCCGCGATCGCCGCCGCGCACCGCGCCGGCCTGGTCCACCGCGACGTCAAGCCCGAGAACGTGCTGGTCGCCGAGGCCCCCACCGGCGGCGTGGCGAACCTGGTCGACAGCGTCGTCAAGGTCGCCGACTTCGGGCTGGCCCGGGCCGTGGAGGCCAGCTCCGAGGAGGAGCCGGGCAACCAGCTCATGGCCACCGTGGCGTACGTCGCCCCGGAGCTGGTCACCGACGGCCGCTCCGACACCCGCACCGACGTCTACTCGGCCGGCATCGTGCTGTTCGAGATGCTCACCGGCCGGGTCCCCTACGACGGCGACCGCCCGGTGGACGTCGCCTGGCAGCACGTCGACCGGGACGTGCCGGCCCCGTCGACGCTGGTGCCCGGCCTGCCCCGGGCGCTCGACGACCTGGTCGCCCGGGCCACCCGCCGCGACCCGGGCGCGCGCCCCACCGACGCCGGCGCCCTGCTGGCCGAGGTCCAGGTGGCCCGCGACGACCTGGGCAACGCCAACACGCACACCGCCGTGCTGCGCCCGGTGACCGACGAGACCAGCGCGATGGCGCAGCCGACCATGGCGGTCGCGGCGGTCCACCCGGCCCAGCGGCCCGCCTGGGCGCGGCTGCCCGAGCCCGAACCGCAGCGCCCGCACCGGCGGCGGGCCACCCCCGAGCCCGAGGGGCCGATGGCGCGGCTCGCCGCGCTGCGTACCCAGATCATGGGCGACCCGCGCGGCCGCAGGGGCGTCCTCGCGGCCCTGGTGGTGCTCGGCCTGGTCGTCGCGCTCACCGGCTGGTGGTTCGGGATGGGCCGGTACACGGTGGCCCCGGAGCTGGTCGGCCTCACCAAGGCCGAGGCGGAGGGGCAGGCCGACCGGGGCGGGTTCGTGCTGCGCTACGCCGAGCCCCGCTACGACGAGAAGGTCCCCCGCGACGCCGTCCTGACGCAGGACCCGGCCTCGGCGGCCCGGATCGTCAAGGGCGGCACGATCACCCTCACCCTGTCCCGGGGCCCGGAGCGGCTGCCGGTGCCCGACGTGGTCGGCAAGGACTTCGAGCTGGCCGAGGCGGACCTGACCAACGCCGAGCTGGTGGTGGCCAAGGGCGGCTCCCGCTACGACGACAACCTGCCCGAGGGCGTCGTGGTGGCCACCGACCCGAAGGTCGGCACCGAGGTGAAGCCCGGCGCGAAGGTCACCGTCATCCTCAGCAAGGGCAAGGCGCCGATCTCGGTGCCCAACCTGGTCGGCAAGAACCTCGGCGAGGCCCGCGCCGCCCTGGCCCAGCTCGGCCTGGTCCCGGTGGAGACCTACAAGAAGTCGGACAAGCCGCGCGACGAGATCCTCGGGCAGAGCCCTGCCAGCGGCACCGGCGTGGAGAAGGGCGCCCAGGTCAAGCTCGACGTCAGCGAGGGGCCGCCGCAGGTCGTCGTGCCCCGGGTGGTCGACCTGCCCTGCCAGCAGGCCAAGCAGCAGTTGGAGAGCCAGGGCCTGCCGGTGAACGTGCAGTTCAACCCCAACGGCACCGTCCGGTTCCAGAACCCGGGCGAGAACTCGCAGGTGCCGCCCGGCACCCCGGTCACGATCGGCTGCCTGTGAGCACCCCCGCGCCCCGCCGCCCGGTCGGCTCGCACACCCCCACCTCGGGCGGGCTGGCGAAGGCCGCCCTGCCGTACGTCGACGCCGCCGCCTCCGAGGCCGTCCAGGTCTACGTGTCCAACTCCCGGGGCTGGGCGCTGCCGGCGGGTGACCCGGCCCAGGACGCGCTGTTCCGCGACGGCTGCGCCGCGCGCGGGGTGCCCGTGTTCATCCACGCGTCCCTGCTGGTGAACCTGGGCTCGCCCACCCCGGCCACGGTCGAGCGGTCCGCGCAGACGCTGGCCCACGCGCTGCGCCGGGGGCGGGCGATCGGCGCCCGGGGCGTGGTCTTCCACGCCGGCAGCGCCGTCGACGCCGGGCACGCCGACGCGGCCCTGCGCCAGGTGCGCGAGGCGCTGCTGCCGCTGCTCGACGAGACCACGGCCACGGACGGCCCGCTGCTGCTGGTGGAGCCGAGCGCGGGCGGGGGCCGGTCCCTGGCCTCCCGGGTGGAGCACCTCGGCCCCTACCTCGACGCGGTGGACCGCCACCCCGGCCTGGGCGTCTGCTTCGACACATGCCACGCCTGGGCCGCCGGGCACGACCTGGCCGCCGAGGGCGGGATGACGGCCTGCCTGGACACGCTGGTGGCCACGGTGGGGCCGGACCGGCTGCGGCTGGTGCACGCCAACGACTCGAAGGACCTGTGCGGCTCGACCCGGGACCGGCACGAGAACATCGGCAAGGGCAGCATCGGCGAGCCGGCGTTCGCCGAGCTGATGGCCCACCCCGCCACGGCCGGCATCCCGATCGTGGTGGAGACCCCGACGGAGAAGCACGAGGGCCACGCCACCGACATCGCCACCCTCAAGCGCCTGCACCCCTGACCCGGTCCTCCCCCGCCCCCGGTGGCGGGCGGGGTCAGCGGCGCAGGATCGACGCCAGGACGGTGGCGGCGCGGTCGACCGCGTCGTCGTCGACGTCGAGGTGGGTGACCAGGCGGGCGAGGCGCGGGCCGAGCACCGAGATCAGCACCCCCTCGGCGCGGGCGGCGGCGGCCAGGCCCCGCGCGTCCAGGTCGGTCTTGGTCAGGTCGAGTGGGACCAGGTTCGTGCGCACCGGCGACGCGAGCACCCCGAACGGGGCGAGCGCCTCCACCAGGCGGGCGGCCTTCGCGTGGTCGTCGGCGAGCCGCTCGACGTGGTGCGCGAGGGCGTACCGGCCGGCGGCGGCGAGCACCCCGGCCTGGCGCATCCCGCCGCCCATCCGCTTCCGGATCGTCCGCGCCCGCCCGATCCGCTCCGCGCTGCCCACCACCAGCGAGCCGACCGGCGCGCCGAGGCCCTTGGACAGGCAGACGGACAGGGTGTCGAACAGCGCGCCGTACTCCGCCAGGGGCACCCGGTCGGCCACGTGGGCGTGCCAGATCCGGGCCCCGTCGCAGTGCAGGGCGAGGCCGTCGGCGTCGGCGACCCGGCGCAGCTCGCGCAGCGTGGCCAGGGGGATCACCCCGCCGCCGCCCCGGTTGTGGGTCTGCTCGACGGCGATCGCCCGCGTCGGCACCGCGAAGTAGTCGTCCGGCCGGACCATCCCGGCGACCACGCCGGGGTCGAGGTCCGCGCCGGCCGCCGGCCACGTCCGCGACGAGATCCCGCCGTACGCCGCCGCCGCGCCGATCTCGTACGTCACCACGTGCGCGTCGGCGTCGCAGAGCAGCTCGTCGCCCGGCGGCACCACCAGTTGCAGGGCGATCTGGTTGGCCATCGAACCGGTCGGGGCGAACAGCGCCGCCTCGTGCCCGAACAGCGCGGCGACCTCGGCCTCCAGGGCGTTGACCGTCGGGTCCTCGCCGTAGACGTCGTCGCCGACCTCGGCGGCGGCCATCGCCTCCCGCATCCCGGCGGTGGGCCGGGTCACGGTGTCCGACCGCAGGTCGACAACAGCGTCAGCCACGGATCCGCCTCCGGCCGCCGACTGCGGGGCTCGCAAGCTCACTCCTCGCGTCAGCCACCATGCCCCCTACGGCCGCCGACTGCGGGGCTCGCAAGCTCACTCCTCGCGTCAGCCACGGAGCATCTCCGCCACGAGGAACGCCAGCTCCAGCGACTGCTGGGTGTTCAGCCGGGGGTCGCAGGCGGTCTCGTACCGGTCGGGCAGGTCCAGGTCCTCGATGCCCTGCGCGCCGCCGAGGCACTCGGTGACGTCCTCGCCGGTCAGCTCGACGTGCAGGCCGCCCGGGTGGGTCTCCAGCCCCCGGTGCACCTCGAAGTAGCCGAGCACCTCGTCGACGATGCGGTCGAAGTGCCGCGTCTTGTAGCCGTTGGAGGACTCGTGGGTGTTGCCGTGCATCGGGTCGCACTGCCAGACCACCTTGGCGCCGGCGGCGGTGACCTTCGCCACGATCGGCGGCAGGGTGTCGCGGACCTTATGGTTGCCCATCCGGCTGATCAGCGTGAGCCGGCCGGGGATGTTCTCCGGGTTGAGCTTCTCGCAGAGCTCGATCGCCTCGTCGGGGGTGGTGGTCGGGCCGAGCTTCACGCCGATCGGGTTGGCGATGCGGGAGATGAAGTCGATGTGCGCCCCGTCGATCTGCCGGGTGCGCTCGCCGATCCACAGGAAGTGCCCGGACAGCCCGTACGCCCGGGTGCCGGAGACCCGGGTGAGCGCCCGGTCGTATTCCAGAGCCAGGGCCTCGTGGGAGCAGTAGAGGGTGACCGTGCGCAGCGCGTCGTCCTCGGTCATCCCGCAGGCCTGGATGAACGCGATGGCCCGGTCGATCTCCCGGGCGATCGCCTCGTAGCGCTCGCCGGCCGGGGAGTTCTTGACGAAGCCCTTGTTCCAGTCGTGCACCGCGTGCAGGTCGGCCAGCCCGCCGGCCAGGTACGCCCGGAGCATGTTCATCGCGGCGGCCGAGTTCGCGTACGCCCGGATCATGCGCTGCGGGTCGGCGACCCGGGCCTCCGGCGTGGCCTCCAGCGAGTTGATCAGGTCGCCGCGGTAGGCCGGCAGCCCGCGGGCGTCGGTCGGCAGCGACCGGGGCTTGGTGTACTGCCCGGCGACCCGGGCGACCTTGACCACCGGCAGGGACGCGCCGTAGGTGAGCACGATCGCCATCTGGAGCAGGGTGCGGGCGTTGGCCAGCAGGTGGCTCTCGGTGTTGTCGGCGAAGGTCTCGGCGCAGTCGCCGCCCTGGAGCAGGAACGCCTTGCCCTCGCAGACCAGGGCGAGCTTGCGCCGCAGCTGGTCGACCTCGTACGGCGCGACGACCGACGGCACGGTGTCGAGCACCTTGCAGACCTCGGCGACCTGGGCCTGGTCGGGCCACGGCGGGACCTGCGCGCGGGGCAGCTCCCGCCAGCGGTCGAGGCCGAGGGCGGCGTCCTCGGCGGAGTCGACGGTCGGGCGGCTGGTCTGCAGGCCGGGGCTGCCCACGGCGGGATGGCTCAGCTGATGCCACTCATGGCGCATGACGGAAAGCGTACGGCGACCGCCCGGGCACCCGACGGGCGAGGGGGACGGTTTCCGGCAGTTGGAAGATCAACGCCGACCCGGGGCGTGATCAGGGGGTGACCGACGGCTCCGGGGTGTTGCCGCCCGGCGCCTCGCGCGCCACGCACCAGTCGGCACCGCTGCGGGTGACGGTGAACAGCAGTGGCCGGGTGGCCTCGCGGGAGCCGGCGGTCACGGTGATCTCCGTGCTGACCTCCTGCCCGCCCGCGCCCGCGCGGACGTCGGTGATCGTCGCCCCGGTCACGGTGAAGTGGTCGGCGAAGTCGCCGTTCGGGCCGGTCGCGGCGGCGTCGAAGGCCGCCTGGGCGGGGGCGCAGAGCTGGCCGCGCCCGGCGGCCACGTCCTTGGCGATCATCGCGTCGAGGTACGCCTGGACCCGCTCCCGCGACTTCGCGGCCGCCTCCTCGGCGGGCGCCCGGCCGGGCTGCTGGGCGGCGTCCTCGTCGTCGCTGCCGCAGCCGACCAGGGCGAACGGGAGGACCGCGAGTGTCGCGACCAGCGCCGCCCTGGTGGCCACCCTGGTGTTCGTCACGCCCATCCGTCCCTCCCCTCGGCCCCGGCACACCGGGGACGCCGCCGATGGGCGAGTCTGACACATCACCCCCGCGCCACGCCCACGCCGGGCCGCGCCCACGCACGCCGGGGCCCGGGAACCGCCGTGCGGACGGTTCCCGGGCCCGGGGTGTTTGCAGGGGACCCTTGCTATGCGGAAAGCGTCAACAGGGGGCCCTTCCTTGCCTCAGCCGAGGCCGCCGCGGATCGCGCCGATCAGCTCGCCGTTGGTGGTGTCGCCGGACAGCTCCCAGAAGAACGCGCCGCCGAGGCCCTGGTTCTTCGCGTACGTCATCTTGCCGCCGATGGTCGACGGGGTGTCGTAGCTCCACCAGTTGCTGCCGCACTTGGCGTACGCGGTGCCGCCGACCGTGCCCGTGGCCGGGCAGGTGTTCTTGAGCACCTTGTAGTCCTCGATGCCGGCCTCGTAGGTGCCCGGCGCCGCCCCGGTGGCGGAGCCGCCCGGCGCGGACTGGGTCACCCCGGTCCAGCCCCGGCCGTAGAAGCCGATGCCGAGCAGCAGCTTGTCGGCCGGGATCCCCTTGCCCTTGAGCTTCTGGATCGCGGCGTCGGAGTTGAAGCCCGCCTGCGGGATGCCGTCGTAGGAGTAGAGCGGGGAGTGCGGGGCGGTGGGGCCCTGCGCGTTGAAGGCGCCGAAGTAGTCGTACGTCATCGGCATGAGCCAGTTGAGGTTGCCGATCGCCCCGGCGTAGTCGGTGGCGTCGATCTTGCCGCCGTTGCTGCCGTCGGCGGTGATGGCGGCGGTGACCAGGGCCGAGGAGCCGAACTTCGACCGCAGCGCGGAGATCACGTTCTTGAAGGCGTTCGGGCCGCTGGTGTCGCAGGTGAGGCCGCAGGCGTTCGGGTACTCCCAGTCGACGTCGATGCCGTCGAAGACGTCGGCCCAGCGCGGGTCCTCGACCAGGTTGTAGCAGCTCTCGGCGAACGCGGCCGGGTTCTGCGCGGCCTGGGTGAAGCCACCCGACCAGGTCCAGCCGCCGAAGGACCAGATGACCTTGAGGTGCGGGTACATCTTCTTCAGCTTGCGGAGCTGGTTGAAGCTGCCGCGCAGCGGCTGGTCCCAGGTGTCGGCGACGCCGTCGACGCTGTCGGCCGCCGTGTACGCCTTCTCGTAGTCGGCGTAGCTGTCACCGATGGCGCAGCGGCCGCCGGTGGTGTTGCCGAAGGCGTACAGGATGTGGGTGAGCTTCGCGGCGGAGCCGCTGGTGTGGATGTTCTTGACGTGGTAGTTGCGGCCGTAGACGCCCCATTCGGCGAAGTAGCCGACGACCTTCTTGCCGCCGGTGGGCGGGGTCGTGGTCGGCGGCGGCGTGGTGGGCGGTGCGGTCGTCGGGGGCGCGGTCGTCGGCGGCGCGGTCGTGGGGGGCGCGGTCGTCGGCGGCGCGGTGGTGGGGGTGGTCCCCCCGCCGCACGGCGCGCCGTTGATGGTGCAGTTCAGCGGCGCCTTGTAGGCCCCGGTGCCGTTGTAGCCCCAGCTGAAGGTCGCCCCGGGGGCGAGCGGGCCGGCCCAGCTCTTCTTCACCGCGACCCAGTGGTTGCCGCTGCTGGTGACGTCGGCGTCCCAGGCGCTGCTGATGGTGGTGCCGGCGGGCAGGTCGAACTCGATGCGCCAGGTGCTGACGCTGGCGGCGGAGCCGTTGGTGACGGTTACCCGGGTCTCGTGGCCGGTCCCCCAGTCCTGCGCCTTGGCGAACGTGGCGGTCACACTCCCCGCGCCGAACGCCGAGGTCACCGGGACCACCGCGACGGTCACCGCGACCACGGCACCGGCCCAGAGGGCCCGGCGGAGCGATCTCTTCATGTGGCGGCTCCCCAAACAGTTAGGAAACTTTCCAAAAGGATGGTGAGACGCTACTCACGCCGTCATCAGTTCGTCAAGATGCACATGCGTCGATCACCGGATAGCGGGCGGTGACGGGCCACCCCGCCGTTGATCGACTCCGTGTCGCCGACGTGGCGGGGTCCCCGCCACCCGGATGCCCCCATGTCGCCGACATGGAGTCGATCACCCCGTCCCACCGGAGGCGCGGACGCGGACGCGCCCGGGGCGGCAGGAAGCCGCCCCGGGCGCGCCGGGGTCAGAGCAGGGACAGGTGACTCGCCAGGCTCAGCCGGCGGCGGAGCGGAACACCGGGTAGTAGCCGCCGGACTGGCCGGCCGCCGTCGGGTGGTACGAGATGCCGATGCTGGCGAAGTTGAGCGCGTGCAGCCACTTCTCGCCGTAGCTGCACAGCTGGTGGCCAACGAAGATGGAGCGGACGTCGGCGAACGTGAAGCCGGCAGACGCGGCGGCGCTGCGGGTGATGTCGTCGACCAGGTTGATGCCCTCGTTGATCTTCGCCCGCGAGTTCGCGCTCAGACCGACGCAGACCGTGCCGAGCTGGTAGAAGACCGGGTAGCCGACCACCACCACCCGCGCCGACGGGGCCTTGGACCTGATCCCGCTGTAGACCTTCGCGAGCTTGCCGGACAGCTCGGCGCGCGCCTTGTCCTCGGCGGCCTGCACGGCGGCCACGCACTGGCTCTCGCCGTAGAGCACGCAGGTGGTCATGATGTTGGCGAAGCCGACGTCGTTGCCGCCGATGGTGACGCTGACCAGCGTGGTGGTCGACGACAGCGCGGAGAGCTGGTTGTTGATCACGTCCGTGGTGGTCGCCCCGGAGCAGGCCACCGACTTGTACGACGCGGGCTTGACGTTGGCGTTGTAGAGCGCCGGATACGCGTTGGTGCTGCGCTGGCAGCTCCCGCTCTCCGAGGTGTAGCTGCCGGCGCCGACGCCGGAGGCGTACGAGTCGCCGAGGGCGACGTAGCGGTCGGTGGGTGCCGCCTGGGCGGGGACGGCCAGCGTGAGCGTGGCGCCGATGGACGCCGCGAGGCTCACGGCGAGGGTAACGAGACGGGATCTCCGCACGTCGCACTCCTGGGGGTGGGAAGTGGTAGTCAGAGATAGATACCACCGAATGCACGGTAAATGGAAGATCACCGATCCCTAACAGGGGTGGTCGCTAGGGGGCGGCGACCATCCACAAGGGCCACGGATCCGCCCGTTCGTCGGCGTGTGCGGCGGGCCGCCCGCCGGGCGCGTACCCGAAGATCGTCTCCTGTTCGTCGACACCCCACAGGAGACAACTCAATGATCAACAAGTACGCCGGGCGCTGCGCCACCTGCCACGCCCCGGTGGAGGCCGGCGCCGGCCGGCGCGCCAGCGCCAACGGGGTCTGGAACACGTACCACGACGGGTGCGTGCCGGCCCGGGTCGCGCCGCCCGTCGGACGCCACGGCGGCTGGCACGACCTGCCGGTCGTCGGCTTCGACCTGGAGGGCACCCTGCCCGATCCGACGGAGACCCGGATCGTCTCCGCGGCCCTGGTGCACTCCGACGGCACGACGCAGGAGTGGCTCGTCGACCCGGGCGTGCCGATCCCCGCCGACGCCACGGCCCGGCACGGCATCACCGACGAGCGGGTGCGCGCCGACGGCCGGCCGGCCCGGGAGGCGCTCGCGGAGCTGGGCACGGCGGTGGCCAAGCTGATCGCCGACGCCACGCCGCTGGTGGCCTTCTGCGCCCCGTACGACGTGACGGCCCTGCACACCGAGCTGGCCCGGCACGGCCTGCCGGCCATCGACTGGGACCGGGCCGTCGTCATCGACCCGTCCGTGCTGCACCAGCAGGTCGAACCCCGGTGGTACGGCCGCCGGCAGCTCGGCGACCTGTGCCGGTACTACGAGGTCACGCTCGACAACGCCCACGACGCGGCCAGCGACGCCCGGGCAGCCGCCGAGTTGGCCCGGTCGATCGCCGCCCGGCACGAGGCCATCGCCCGGATGCGGCCGGACGCGCTGCACCGGGCGCAGGTCGGCTGGCACGCCGAGCAGGCCCGGGGCCTCCAGCTCTCCTTCGACCGGCGGGGCATCGACAGGACGGTCAGCACCCAGTGGCCGCTGGAGACGGCGCCGCGCGACTGACCCCGGCCGGGGCACGGTGCGGCCCGGGCCGTGCCCCGTGGTGAGCGCGGGGCGTGAGGCGGTGTGTGGTGGCGGCTAGGCTGCGCCGTGTGCAGTTGGTGAGCGCGGACGACATCACGGCGGCGCAGCGGCGGATCGGCGGGCGGGTCGTCCGCACCCCGCTGCTGGCCTGCACGCACATCGGCGACGAGTACGGCCTCGACCTCTGGGTCAAGGCGGAGAACCTGCAGCACACCGGCAGCTTCAAGACCCGCGGGGTGCTCAACGCGTTGCTCGCGCTCACCGAACGCGCCGGCCGACCGGCCGGCCTGGCGGCCTTCTCGGCCGGCAACCACGCGATGGCCGTGGCGTACGCCGGCCAGGCGTACGCCCTGCCCACCGTGGTGTGCATGCCGCCGCACGCGGTGCCGACCAAGATCGAGGCGGTCCGCCGGTACGGCGGGGAGGTCGTGCTCACCGACGACCTGCTCGGCACCTGCGAGGCCATCGCGGCGGAACGCGGATACCACCTGCTGCCGCCGTTCGACGACCCGGACGTCATCGCCGGCCAGGCCACCATCGGCCGGGAGATCCTGGCCGACGGCCCGCCGCCGGGGCTGGTCCTGGTGCCGGTGGGCGGCGGTGGGCTGATCAGCGGCGTGGCGGCGGCGGTGCGGGCGGCGGCACCGACCGCGCGGATCGTCGGGGTGGAGCCGGCCACCGCCAACGCCGTCGGGCACGCCCTGCGCACCGGCGGCGCGGCCCCGGCCACGCCGCCACGGTCGATGGCCGACGGGCTGGCCGCCCCCTTCGCCGGCCGGCACACCCTGGCCCACATCCAGGCCCTGGTGGACGACGTGGTGGAGGTCGCCGAGGACGCGATCTGGGGCGCGTGGTGGGAGCTGCTGGACGCCACGAAGCTCCTGGTCGAGCCGTCCGCCGCCGTCACCTACGCGGCGCTGCGCACCGGCCTGGTCAGTGCCGCGTCGTGCACCCGGGTGGTGCTGGTGCTCAGCGGCGGCAACGTCTCACCGGCGGCGCTGGCCACCCTGCGCTGAGCCTCCGTTCACACCCGGCGGCGGCCGGCGAAGCCGCACTCGACGCGGTGGTACCAGCGCACGTCGGAGTCGCCCTCCAGCCAGCACCACAGCACCGGGCGGCCGCCCCGCTCGCCGGGGAAGTCCAGCAGCACCGGGGCGATGCCCTTGACCTGGATGTCGTGCTCGTGCAGCTCGTCCACGACGCCGTGCAGCCGGGCCTCCAGGCCCTTGACCTCGGCGAGGCCGCCGAGCGGACTCAGCCCGCCGTCGGCGAGGTCGGCGCGCAGCTCGGCGAGGTCGGCGCGGAGCCGGATCAGCTCGTCGATGCGCGGTTGCAGGGTGGCCACGAGGTGACGCGCCTGGGCGAGGGTGAACACCGCGCCAGTATGGGGCACGGGTCTCCTCTCGCGCAGGTGTGGCGACCCCGCCCCGGCCCGGCCCGGCCGCAAGCCGACCACCCGCACCGGCAGGGTGGTCAAGGGTTCCCAGGTTGGTGGATGGTCACTCGGCCGGCGGGTCGTCCGAGAGCTGGCGACCGCGTCGAATCGCTTCGTCGTAGACGCCCATGTCGATCGCGTCCGCCGTCAACTCGTCCAGTGCCTCACGGCGTGCTCTCGACCGGTGTTCCCGACCACCGGAAAGCGGGGTCAAGGCGGGATCAGCCAGCGCGAAAACCCGCTGCAACACCTCGTCGAAGCTCTGCGGCAACCGATCATCGAGGCGATGCTTACGTCGCCAGGCGGCCCACCGCCGCTGCGCGAGCGTCGCATAGCCGTCGAGAACCTGACTCAACGGCGCGAGCGTCACCCCGCGGTACTCGGCCACCCGTTGCACGGCTGCGGCCAGCTCGCCGCCATCGATGTCGTGCAGGCCAGAGAGCAGGTAGACGTCGGCGAAGTCGCGCCAACGGGTGTTTGCCGCACTCCGCTGCAACGCTGTCACCAGCTTCTCCGCGTACACCATGGAGAGCGGATAGCCCGTCACCACGATCTCACCGTCGAGCAGGCGTGGCAGCTTGATCGGCTTTGGATCAGGCCAGATCGGGTCGCCGACGTTGACGTCGACATGGAAGGACAGGCGGGCAGCGGCGAGGTGGCCGCTGAGGCTGACCCGCACGCCGGTGTAGACGTCGTCGTCCCGGATGGTTTCCGCCGTTGCGCTCGCCGCATCGAGCGTCAGGCCGTCGTCGAGGTCCAGGGCGCTGATGCGACGGACGATACCGAGCACCCGCTCGGCGTCGTTCGAAATCCATCGGCCCTGGAGATCCACGTCTCGGGTCGGCCGGCGGGCGGCATAGGCGGCCAGCAGCACGCCGCCCTTGAGGACCAGCTTGTCCGCGTACGGGGATCGGGCCAAGCGGGCGAGGAAGCCCTCCAGCGCATAGACCTGGTGCAGCTCGTCGGTGGGGCGGCCGGAGCGGCGCGCGAGATTCTGAAGGTCGAGGTAGGCGCGGCCGGCCAGGGTGGCTCGGGTCGGGCGCACGGTCACAGCAGGATCTCCAGAGCCTCTCGGAGTGGTCGTTCGGCCTGCGGGAAGTATCGAGCCATCGCCAGCAACTTCGCCGGTGCCGCGCCGTCGCGTCTCAGCCACCGACGCAAAGCCGGGTACGCCAGCTCCGGGCCCTCGCGGTGCCGGAGGCGAAGGGCATCGATGATGCTGCGCTCGGGCCCGTAGAGGCCGATCGAGGTCTCCGGATCGAGTGGCAACTCCGCGCGGCCGACCTCGAAGGTGGCCGGGTCGAACGCGTGCCAGGCGACCGGGGCGGCCGTCGCCGGTCGATGCCGACCGCGCGGCAGCGCGACATCGATGCGGGAGGGAATCTCGTCGGTGAGGCCGTGACGAGCCAGTGCGCTCGTCAGGCACAGGGTGGCAGGCGGAGCCCGGTGGGCAAGCTCGACGAGGTCGATGTCTGCGGCCTCGGCGTCGTGGCGTCGATAGAGCCCATGGCCCATGCGCTCTATCAGCCCTTGGTCCCGCAATCGGTAGAGCCGCCACCGCGTCAGGCCGGCCTCCAGGGCCTGCGAGTAGCTGAAGGTTACCGGCAACGAGCGCATTGACGTTGCCTCAACCTCTCCCCCTCGCCTCACCAGAGAAACCCTACACACCCCTGCGGAACCTGTAAGGAATTCCTCCGGAAATTCCTTAGGCTTCAGCCCCCGTAAGCGGACAAAACGGCAGGTTGATGTGTTCGGCCGGGACCCCGGCGGCGAGCAGCCGCAGCCGCGACCCGGCCAGCATCGGCGGCGGCCCGCACAGGTAGACCTCCTGGCCGGGCCGGTAGTGGTCGAGCGCCACGGTCAGCGCGTCGCCCCGCTCCCCCGCCCCGGCGAGCGGGTCGTGCGACAACGCCGGCACCAGGGTCAGCCAGTCGTGGGCGCGCTGGAGCTTGTCGAGGCTGACCGAGTCGTAGAGGTCGACGAAGGCGCGCGCGCCGACGACCAGGGTCACCTGCCGCCCGGCCGGTGCGGCGGCGACCTGCTCGACGAGGGAGCGCAGCGGCGCGAGGCCGGTGCCCCCGGCCACCAGCAGCAGGTCCGCCCGCGAGGCCGGGTCGACGCCCAGCCCGACGTCGCGCGGCGGGCCGAGCCAGATCGGGTCGCCGGGGCGTACCTCGTGGACCAGGGCGCGGGAGACGGCCGCGACCGCCCGGACGTGCAGTTCCACGGTGCCGTCGGGGCGCGGCGCGTTGGCCGGGGAATACCAGCGCCACCGGCCGGGCCAGCGCTCGGTGCAGACCGGCACCGCCTGGCCGGGTCGGAAGGGCAGGCGTCGCCAGGGGCGCACGGTCAGGATCGCGACGCCCTCGGCGGGCCGGTCGTGGCCGATGACCTGCGCCGGCCACCAGGCCGGGCCGCCGCCGGCCCGCTCGGCGGCGCGGGTCACCGCCGCCGAAGCCCGCCGCGCGGCCTCCACCGCAGCCTGGTGCGGCAGCAGGCGATGGCGGCGGTAGGCGTGGCCGAGCACGGCCAGCAGCGCCGCCCGCCCCGCCGGGTCGTCGCCGCCGGCGGCCAGCCGCCCCAGCGCCGCGAGGAACACGGCCGCCTCCTTCGCCGGCAGCCGCCCCGGGCAGCGCTCCTCGACCGCGCACCAGAAGTCGTCGGCCGCCGCGCGGGCGTACCGCAGCAGGGTGGACCACGACGCGGCCAGGGCGGCGGTCACGCGCCGGCCTCGTCGGCGAAGGCCCGCCGGGCCGCGTCCACCGCGCCGGCCGGCACGTCGAGCGCCCACAGCACCCCGGCCAGATAATCGACCACGCGGCGGTGCTGCTCCTCGGTCAGGCCCAGGCCGCGCCACGCCCCGGCCGCCGGCCGCGCGATGTCGCCCGCCGGCCCGCCGAGCGCCACCGTGAGGGTCAGCGCCAGGTGCCCGGCGAGCCGGGCCCGATCAACCCCGACGAGGTACGGCGCCAGCTCGGCGTCCGCCGCCACCAGCCGCAACCAGCGGGCCACCGCGTCGCGCACCCCCGCCGACCCGAGCGCTTCGATCGGGTACGGCCCGAGCCCGGTCACGCCCACCGCCAGGTGCCCGGCATCGTTGTCATGGAGAGTCCTTCCGTCGGGATCGCGAGGTCGGGCGGCACCGGGGCGGACGGGGACGGCGGACGCGCTGGGGGCCGCGCCCCACCGGTGCCCAGCACCCGCCCCGGGCCCATGCCGACAGGTTCGCGGCACGCGAGAGCCAGCGGCATGACTGCCAACAGATGGTCGACACGCATCCCACGCAAGTGGAGTTCTCCGATATGCACGCGGCGTATGCCGAACGCTCACGTAACGAGTTGAATGGATAGGCTCAGCGCACCCCACGATGGACGGAGACGCCCGACCATGGCGAGATCGCCGGGACGTAACGCCAACTGCCCCCGCTGCGGTGGAAGGCTCGCCCGCGACAACACCAGCGGGCGCTGCGGGCCCTGCCAGGCCACCGAACGAAACCGCGTTGCCTCACCGCCTGCCTTGCCAAACTCCTTCTGGGACCACGGGCCGATCCGGCAGGCGCTGGCCAAACGTCACTTGGGACGGGCCATCCGGGCCTACCGCTGCCACCCTTACCACGGTCGTCACCCACTGCCCCAGGAAATCGTGGCCCGTTGGCTCGGCCTCTCGCAGGCTCAGCTCAGCCGAATCGAGAACGGCCCAGCGGTCGTTCACCTCGACCGCCTCGCGCATTGGGCGCAGCTCCTACAGATCCCCCCTCGCCTGTTGTGGTTCGCGTTGCCCGCAGGTCATGAGGGCGGGAAGGCCATCAGCTTCGCCGGGGCGGGCAAGCCGAGCCTCAGGTCAACGAGGAACAACCGCGAGATCAACCCCAACGCGGATTCGGCCAGCACCAGAGACCACCAACGGCAGGGGGCGAGGGACGAGCACCTGAACTTCGTACGGTCACTCCGGCTGGCTGACCGCCGAGTTGGCGGCGGTCATCTGTACGCCACAGTAACGGCCTATCTTGCAGGCAGGGTCGCCGAACCAGTACCCGTTGGGGCCAGCACACCAGGGAAGGCAGCACTCGCTGCTGCCGCCTCGCTCAACGAGATGGCCGGGTGGATGGCGCACGACTCCGGTGGCGCAGGTCCTGCCCGCCGACACCTCGGCGAAGCCCTCGCCTTTGCGGAGAAGAGCCAGGACCACCATCTCGTAGCGCAGATTCACGCAGGGCTGAGTCATCTCGCCAACCACTGCGGCGACGCGCGCGGGTCGCTGTTCCACGCCCGGAACGGACTGGAACGTCTTCGGCAGGCTCCGTCGCACGGCCGGCTCCAGGCCCGGCTTCTGGCGATGCAGGCACGCGGGTTCGCCATTGGCGGCCAACCGGTCGACGCCACCCGAGCGCTCGCCGACGCGGAGGCGTCGTTGCACAAGCCGATCACGGGCACATCAGAGTGGTTGAGTCCCTTCGACGTGACTTCGTTCGCCATCGAGGCTGCGCGCTGCCTCCTTCGCGTCGGTGATCTGGCCGAGTCCCAGCGCCGGCTCCAGGCCGCGCTGGCCGTCAGCCCGGCCGATAGGGTCAGAAGTCGCGCGTTGGCTCAACTCATGTTGGTCACGGTCTTGCTCGGCAAGGGCCAGATCGACGAGGCGTGCGTCGCAACCCATGCTGTGCTGGACGAGATCGCTGGCCTCGGATCAGGCGTCATCATCGATCAACTACAACACGCTTCGATACTCTTCGGATCTCACGCGAAGGCGTGTGCCGAGGTTCCGCCGCTCCTCGACCGTCTCCGCGACACGATCCACGAGCGATCATGGATCGGCACAGTGGGTGAGCTACGGTCAGGAGCAGCCGGTGACGAACAGCTCGGATGATCGCCCGCTCTACGAGCGGGATCCGGTTGCGTGGCAGGCATATCTGGCGGAGGGCAACGCGAAGCAGGCCCGCAAGCGGGTCGGCGCAGACGTCCTGATCAGAAACGAACAGGGCCACGTCCTGCTCGTCAACCCGCGGTACAAGCCGGATTGGGACCTTCCCGGCGGGATGGTCGAGGCGAACGAGACTCCCCACCAGGCCGCCGAGCGCGAGTTATGCGAGGAACTGGGAGTCGAGGTGAGGGCCGGACGGCTGCTGGTGGTGGACTGGGTGGCTCCGCACGGCCCGTGGGACGACAGTTTGATGTTCGTTTTCGACTGCGGCATGGTTACCGGTGAGCAGGCAAGATCACTGCGGCTGGCGGACGGTGAGCTGCTGGAATTCCGTTTCATTTCACCGGATGACGCCAGAGCGACTCTTCGCCCCTACGTCTGGCAGCGCCTTGACAATGCCGTGGCCGCTGCTACCGACGGCGGTTTCCGCTATCTGATCAACGGGGTTGCGCACGGCCCACGCTGAGAATGCGTGGCGACCCGAATCCCACGGAAGCCCGATCGTCACTCGGACTGAGCTGCCAGTACTCGTTCCTGCGTCAGGCAGCCGTCACGACGAAACGTCAGTGCCCGCTACTAGTAGATCTTGGTAGATTTCGGCCCCTCTGGGGGCCGTTTCGTACCAAGATCGCTGACCTACCGAGATCTGGGGCAGTCACCGTGCGACGACGCGACGGGCGCCTGGCCGGCGCAGGGGCTTCACCGACTGTCGCCGTTGGTGTACTCGGCGAAGATCTCGTCGAGGATCCTCCGTGAGTTCGCCGCCGCCTCGCCGACATCCGGCGCGTTCGCATAGCTGACCAGGGTCTTCCAGAGCGCCCAGCCACGCCCGCGCGCCCAGGTCGCGTCGTCCACGGCCAGCCGCTCCCGGAAGGCCCGCCGGCCCTCGGCGGTCAGCAGCGTCCAGGCGATCGCCAGGTCACAGGACGGGTCGCCGACTCCGCAGGTGCCGAAGTCGATGATCGCCGCGAGGTGCCCGTCGTCGAGCAGGAGGTTTCCCTGCGCGAGGTCGCCGTGGAACCAGCGCTCCGCACCGTCCCAGCGCGCGTCCAGGGCGCGTCGCCAGACCTCGCCGGCCAGGCCCACGTCGATCCGCCCGTCGAGAGCCGTGAGCGCCCGGTCGGCCAGCCCGTCGTACGTGCGCAGGGTGCCGCCGCGATACCAGTTGTGCCGGCCCGGGCGGGGACCGTCAGCGGCGTCGACACCCTGCAGGGCCACGACGAACCCGGCCAGGTCGAGCGCGAACCGGACCGGGTCGGCGATGCGGTCCGCCCGCGCGGTCTCGCCGTCGAGCCACCGGTAGACCGACCAGGCGTACGGGTAGCCCTCGCCGGGCCCGCCCTTCGCCAGCGGGGTGGGGACGGGCAGCGGGAGACGGGGGGCGAGCACGGGGAGCCACCGGTGTTCCTTGGCGACCGCCTCGGCGTACTCGACCGCGCTCGGCAGGCGTACCGACATGCCGGTGCCGAGGCGGAAGGTCCAGTTGTCCCAGCCGCCGTCGGCGACCGGCTCGACCGGCAGGTCGGCCCAGTGCGGGAACTGGCCGGCGACGAGCCGGCGCACCTGGGCCACGTCGACGGCGACGCGTTCGGGCAGCGGGCCGAGATCCGGAACGTCGTCAGCCCCCACGTCTGGCATCGCCCGTCGACCTCACTCGGACTGGGCGGCCAGCTCGCGGGCGCGGTCGCGGGCCGCTTCGAGGGCCGCGAGCATCGCCGCGCGTACGCCGTGGTTCTCCAGCTCGCGGATGGCGGAGATCGTGGTGCCGGCGGGCGAGGTGACCGCCTCGCGCAGCTTGACCGGGTGCTCGCCGGAGTCGCGCAGCATGACCGCCGAGCCGATCGCGGTCTGCACGATCAGCTCGTGGGCGACCTGACGGGGCAGGCCGAGCAGGATGCCGGCGTCGACCATCGCCTCGACCAGGAGGTAGAAGTAGGCCGGCCCGGAGCCGGACAGGGCGGTGACGGCGTCCTGCTGCGACTCGGGGACCCGGACGGTCGCGCCCAGCGGGGTGAACATCTCCTCGGCCAGGGCGAGGTGCTCGCCGGTGGCGTGGGCGCCGGCCGAGATGGCGCTCATCGCCTGGTCGACCAGGGCCGGGGTGTTGGTCATGACCCGCACCACGGGGGTGCCCTCGGGCAGCCGCCGGTTGAAGAAGCCGGTCGGCAGGCCGGCGCAGAGCGAGATGACCAGCTTGTCGGCGGGCACCTTCGGCCCGATCTCGTCGAGCAGGGCGGCGGCGTCCTGCGGCTTGACGGCGATGGCCAGCACGTCGGCCTCGCCGACGGCGGTCAGGTTGTCGACCACCCGTACGCCGTAGCGGGTGGCCAGCTCCTCGGCGCGGATCGGCCGCCGGGCCGTGGCCAGCAGCCGGCCCACCGGCCAGCCGGAGCGCAGCAGCCCGGAGAGCATCAGCTCGCCGATCTTGCCCGCGCCGATCACCGCAACGGTGTGGTCGCCCACCGCCATGGTCGTACCCCTTTCGTGGCCCGCCGTGCGGCGGGGCCGAGCGGCGCGCGCGGCGGCTCCACGGGGAACCGCCGCGCGCGCCGGGTTGGCGTCAGCTGCCGAAGAAGACCTCGGCCTCTTCGTAGCGCTCCAGCGGCACGGTCTTCAGCTCGCGGGTGGCCTCGGCCAGCGGCACCCGGACGATGTCCGTGCTCTGCATGGCGACCATCTTGCCCCAGTCGCCCTCGTGGGCGGCGTCGATCGCCTGGAGGCCGAGCCGGGTGGCGAGCACCCGGTCGAAGGCGGTCGGGGTGCCGCCGCGCTGGATGTGGCCCAGCACGACGGTGCGGGCCTCCTTGCCGGTCTTGGCCTCCAGCTGCTCGGCGAGCCACTGGCCGATGCCGCCGAGGCGGACGTGGCCGAACGCGTCCAGCTCCTGGTTGTGCAGGACCATCTGGCCGTCGAGCGGCTGGGCGCCCTCGGCGACGACGACGATCGGGGCGTACTGGTGCTGGAAGCGCTTCTCGACGTACCCGGCGACCTGCTCGACGTCGAACTGCCGCTCGGGCAGCAGGATGACGTTGGCGCCGCCGGCCAGGCCGGCGTGCAGGGCGATCCAGCCGGCGTGCCGGCCCATGACCTCGACGACGAGGGTGCGGTGGTGGCTCTCGGCGGTGGTGTGCAGCCGGTCGATCGCCTCCATGGCGATGTTGACGGCGGTGTCGAAGCCGAAGGTGTAGTCGGTGGCGCCGAGGTCGTTGTCGATCGTCTTGGGCACGCCGACGACGTTGACGCCCAGCTCGTGCAGCTTGGTGGCGACGCCCAGGGTGTCCTCGCCGCCGATCGCGATCAGCGCGTCCACGCCCTGCGCGGCGAGGTTCTCCTTGATCCGCTCCACGCCGTTCTCGATCTTGAACGGGTTGGTGCGGGACGAGCCGAGGATGGTGCCGCCGCGCGGCAGGATGCCCCGCACCTCGGCGATGCCGAGGGGCTTGGACAGGCCCTCCAGCGGGCCCTTCCAGCCGTCCTGGAAGCCCACGAACTCGTGACCGTAGGTGGCGACGCCCTTGCGGACCACCGCCCGGATAACCGCGTTGAGACCCGGGCAGTCGCCGCCGCCGGTGAGCACGCCGATACGCATGATCTGCTCATCCTCCTGGAGCATCAGGTGAAGCCCGATTTGCCCCAGGATAAGTGTCGGATCAGACCTCGGCACCGTTGCCGGCCCGGGGCGGGCCGTCCCTGCGAACTGTAGCCGCCGCGACAATCCGCCGGCAGCGCGCCCCGGGCAGGCGTCCACCGCTCAGAAGGTCACCTCGCGGTTCTCCCCCGCCCTCGGCGGCTTCCCCGTCACCGCCGCCCTGGCGAGGCCGAGCAGGTTGACGACGGTGCCGCCCGGGGAGTCCCAGTACTCGGCCGAGCCGGCGTGCACCTTGATCAGGGTCAGCCCCGGGGTGTCCAGGCCGGCCGGGAACCAGGTCTTCAGCAGCGGGTGCCACAGCCGCTCGGCGTGCCTGCGGTCGTACCCCTCCTGGGCGGTGCCGGCGACCGACACCCAGGCGTGGTTGCGCTGGTCGGCGAAGGCCACGTTGACCTCCGGGTTGACCCGCAACTGACGCACCTTGGCCGAGTCGGCGTACGCGAAGAACCACAGGTCGCCGTCGAACTCCGCCTCCTGCAGGCCCATCGGCCGGCTGACCAGCCGGCCGTCCAGCCCGATGGTGGTCAGCATGCAGATCCGCGCGGCGCGGACCAGCTCGGTCACCCGGCTGCGGGCGTCGGCGGCGCTGGTCGGCTCACTGCTCATGGTGGCACTCCCTCGATCGGCTCGACGCCGACCCGGTGCCCCGGAGAGCACCCGCCAAACCTGATCAGCGGGCCGTCATCGCACGCCAGCGGGCGAGGTTGTGCCGGGCGTCGACCAGCGCGTCGTGCCGGGCCGCGTCGGCGTTCGGCAGGGGCGGCCGGCCCCGGTCGTCCCAGAGCTGGCGCAGCTCCTTGGTGAACCGGGGGATCTCCCGGGGCAGCCCCGGCATCGAACCCCAGAGCTGGGCCAGCACCACGTGGTCGTACGCGGCGTACCAGGCCCACAGCTCCAGCTGCTCGCCCGGCCGGCCCCGGATCGGCTCCATCAGGAAGTCGTAGAGGTCGTCGCGGATCCGCTCCCGCGACCGCCAGGCCCGGTCGGCCGGCGAGGGCAGCCGGTCCAGGACGTTGCGGCGCACCCAGGGCACGGCGCGGGAGTCGTCGAACTCCGTGGAGACGGCGTAGAACTCGCGCCCGTTCTCGTCGACGACGCCGATCGACACGAGGTCGACGGTGCGCCCGTCCTCGATGAACTCGCAGTCGTAGAAGTAGCGGTATACCATCGCCCGCCATCCTCGCCCACCGACGCCACCGGCCGCCAGCCGGGGGCCGCGCCCGCCGCGACGCCCCTGCGCCGCAGCTCGGGACTGTTACGGAAGTGTCGCCGGGGGTGTACAGCGGGCGACCGGGCCGTCATGATCTGATGAGTGCCGCTACCGGACACCGAACCGGTTCGCGACCTCGCGGCGGGGGCTGACGGGTTCACCCGGCCGCGAGTTGAGGTCCTTTACCGGGGAGGGGTTGGGCCGTGGAGATGCGCCTGCCGGAGCCGGGTGACGCGCTCACGGGTGTCGAGATGTTCGCCGGCCTGGAGCCGGGAGGTGCGGCAGCGGGTGATCGCGGCGGCGGTGCCGCGCACGTACCGCAAGGGCCAGTTGCTCTTCGTCGAGAACGACCCCGGCGAGTCCCTGATCGTGCTGCGCCGCGGCGCGGTGGCCGTGTTCCGCACCGCGCCGACCGGCGAGCGGGCCGTGCTGTCGGTGATCCGACCCCCGGACGTCCTCGGCGAGGTCTCCCTGCTCGACGCCTCCACCCGCTCCGCGTCGGCCGAGGCGATCGAGGACTGCGCCGCCCTCGCGCTGTCCCGGCCCGCATTCATGGAGCTGGTGCACTCCAACCCGCGCATCCTCGACGCGGTGATGCGCTCCCTCGGCGGGCTGATCCGCCGGCTGACCGAGCAGAACGCCGACCACGTCTTCCTCGACCTGCCCGGCCGGGTGGCCAAGACGCTGGTGCGGCTGGCCGGCGAGAGCCAGGCCCCGATGATCACCATCGAGCTCAACCAGAGCCAGCTCGCCGAGATGGCCGGAGGCTCGCGGCAGAGCGTCAACCAGGCCATCGGGTCCTTCGCCAGCCGGGGCTGGCTGCGCACGGAGGGCCGCCGGATCGTGGTCACCGACGTGGCGGCGCTGCGCCGCCGCGCCGGCATGAGCGACCGCTGACCGGCCGCTGACGCCGGCCCGGGCGACGGCCCACGCCGGCCTGAGCGCTGACGCCGGCCACGTCCACCAGGGGCGCGGCCGGCGTCAGCGTCGGATCACTTGCCCGGCTCGTCCGCGGGCGGCGCGCTCGGGCCGGGGCCGATCTTCGTCGGGTCGGTCGGCTTGGTCGTCGTGGTGGTCTTCGTGCTGCCCTGGTCGGGGGCGGTGCCCTGACCGTCCGGCGTGTCTACCATGCCCTGCTCCTCCAATGCGGCGAGAGTGACGGCATCGACGTCGACCGTGTCGCCCGGGGCCCACAGGGTGCCTCGCGGGTCCGTCCACGCGGCTGACAGTCGTACGTGCACGGCACTCTCCTGGCGTTCATGTCCTGAGCGGAAGGTTAGTCTGACCCGGTCGGGCGCACGATCCGCCTGCATATCGGGTAGCCGACTCTGCCGCCTGGCGCGATACTGGGCCCACCTCGCGCTCTGGAGCCGACCATCGACCTCAAGTGTGGACACTGCTCACGCGAAGCCGGTCCGGACGACCGCTTCTGCGGTGGGTGCGGGCAGGCCCTGACCCGTGGCTGTGCCACCTGCGGGCACGCCAACAGCGTCGAGGCCAACTTCTGCACCAGCTGCGGGCAGCCGCTGCGGGACCGGCCGGTGGTGGTGCAGGAGGACCGCCGGCAGGTCAGCGTCCTGTTCATCGACATCGTCGACTTCACGACGTACGCGGAGCGGGCCGACCCGGAGCAGGCCCGCAACCTCCAGCAGGCCTACTTCGCCACGGTACGACGGCTGGTGCACCAGTACGGCGGAGTGGTCGAGAAGTTCATCGGCGACGCGGTGATGGCGCTGTTCGGGGCGCCCGTGGCCACTGACAACGACGCGCTGCGCTGCGTACGGGCGGGGCTGGAGCTGCAACGCAACCTGGCCCGCCAGCCGGCCGGACCGCACCCGCCGCTCGGCTTCCGGGTCGGCATCGCCACCGGCGAGGCGCTGGTCGACCTGTCCGCCGCCCGCGACGGCGGGCAGGGTTTCGTCACCGGGGACGTGGTCAACACCGCCTCGCGGTTGCAGTCGCTCGCGCCGTCGGGCGGCGTGGTCGTCGACGAGAGCACCTGGGCGGCGACCCGGCACGACATGGAGTACGCCGACCGGCCGCCGGTGACGCTGCGGGGCCGCTCCGCGGTCAGCCGGATCTGGCTGGCCGTGCGGGCGCTGCCCCAGCGGGACCTGACCACCGCCGAGCTGACCCCGATGGTCAACCGGGAACACGAACGCGGCCTGCTGGTCAACGCCCTGCACCGCACGGTGACCGAGCGCACCTCGCAGCTCGTCACGGTGTTCGGCTCGGCGGGGGTGGGCAAGAGCCGGCTGTTGCGCGAGCTGGCCCGGCACGCCGCCAGCCTGCCCGGCCCGCCGATCACCTGGCTGGTCGGGCAGTGCCCGCCGTTCGGCGAGAACGTCACGTACGCCGCGCTCGCCGACATCGTGAAGGGCTGGGTCGGCGTGTCGAACGTCGACGACCCGGCGGCGCTCGGCGACCGGCTGCGGCAGCGGCTGGCCCGGCTGGGCGACCCGCACGCCGTGCGGCTGGCCGACCCGCTCGGCCCGCTCATCGGCCTGCCCGGCGAGCGGCTCACCCCGGGCGAGACCGAGACGTCCTGGCGGCGGTTCCTGCTCGCCCTGGCCGCGGCGGGCCCGACGGTGCTGGTGTTCGAGGACATGCACTGGGCAGACCAGGCGATGCTCGCCTTCGTCGAGCAGCTCGGCGCGGCGGCCCGGGGCGTGCCGCTGCTGGTGCTGGCGACCGCGCGGCCCGAGCTGCGGGAGCGGCACCCGGCCTGGACGGGCACGATCAGCGGGGCGATGTCGATCTCGGTGCCGCCGATGCACGACTCCGACATCGACACCCTCTACTCGCTGCTGCTCGGGCAGTCCGCGCTGCTGCCCGCGTCCCGGGGGCCGCTGATCGAGTTCGCCGACGGCAACCCGCTCTACGCCCAGGAGTACGCCCGGATGCTGCTCGACGGCGGGCTCGTCGACCCCGCCGGGCGGGCCGACCCGGCCCGTACGCCGGAGATGCCGCGCACGGTGCAGGCGGTCATCGCCAACCGGCTCGACCTGCTCGACCCGGCCGACCGGGCCGTGCTCCAGGCCGCCGCCGTCGTCGGCGTGCAGTTCTGGCCGGGGCCGGTGGCCACCGCGCTGGGCCGCCCCGTGCGGTGGGTGGAGCGGGCGCTGGGCCGGCTGCAGCGCCGGGACCTAGTGTACGAACAGCCCAGCTCGACGATGCCGGGCCAGCCCGAGTACCGCTTCCGGCACGTCCTGGTGCGCGACGTGTGCTATCAGCGGCTGCCCCGCACCGAGCGGGTGGCGCGCCACCAGAGCACCGCCGACTGGCTGGAGCAGGTCACCGACGGCCGGCAGCAGGACCTGGTCGAGGTGCTCGCCAACCACCGCTGGGCGGCGCACGAGATCGCCCGTACCGTCGGGCTGGACACCACGCCCTACGTGCCGGCGGCGCGGGCCGCGCTGCACCGGGCGGCCCGCCGGGCGTACGAGCTGCACGCGCTGGACACCGCCGCGACCCTGATGGGGCGGGCGCTGGCCCTGCCCGGCGGACCCGAGCCGACGTTGGAGCTGTTCGACGCCGAGCTGGCGCTGTTCCGCGACGGGGACGCGTTCCTCGTCGACGGCGGCGCGGCACGGTTGGCCCGGCTGGCCGGCGAGCTGGCCGGGGCCGGCGAGCCGACGGGGGCGGCGCGGGCCTGGACGCTGCTCGCCACCGCCGCGTGGCGGCGGGCGGACCGGGCCGAGACGCTGCGCTGCCTGGACCGGGCCATCGGCATCTACACCGACCTGCCCGACAGCGAGGAGAAGGCGAGCGCCCTGCTGGAGCTGGCCCGGGTGCACATGCTCAACGCGGAGACCGAGCCCGCGTGCGCGGCGGCCCGGACCGCGGCGGGCCTCGCCGAGCGGCTCCAGCTGCGGGAGGTCAGCGCGAGCGCCCGGATCACCCTCGCGGTGGCCCGTTACCTGTCGGGGGTGCCGGAGGCGTACGCGGAGCTGGTCGAGATCACCGAGCACTGCCGGGTGGAGCGGCTGGCCAGCCGCCGGCGGGCGGTGCACAACCTGGCCTGGGCGTTGCAGGAGGAGGGCGACCTGGCCGGCTCGGCGCGGCTGGTGGACGAGCAGCGCTCGCTGGACCTCGGCGGCGAGCACAGCCTCACCGCGAGCTTCGAGGACCAGTGGGCCCGGTCGTACTACGCCGGGGACTGGGGTGCGGCGGCGGACCTGGCGGCCGAGTCGACGCGCCGGCCGACCGGCGAGTGGGACATGCACATCGTCGCGGTGTCCGGCTGGATGCGGACGCTGCGCGGCGACCCGGAGGCCCCGGCCGACGGCGGCGGGCCGGACCAGGTGGAGCGGGCGGTGGCCGCCGGACGGCGGTCCGGCTTCCACCGGGTGCTGCGGTCCACGTTGGCCCACGCGGCGCTGTGCCGGGCCGTGCAGGGGCGTGAGGCCGAGGCGCTGCGGCTGCTCGCCGAGCTGGACGAGGACTGGCGGCGGACCCGGGAGATCCCGTTCGCCGAGTGGGTGCCGGCGATCGGCCACGTCGCGGTGGTGCTCGGCGGGGACGCGGCCCGCCGGGTGCGCCGGCTGCTGACCTCCGCGCCCCGGATGACGCCCTGGGCCCGGGCCGCCGGGCAGGCGGCGGAGGCCGCGCTGGCCGGGTCGACCGGCGACGCCCGGGCCGCCGCCAAGCTGTTCCGGTCGGCGGCCGAGCAGTACCGGCGGATGGGCGACCTGACCGACCACGTGCTCGCCGCCGCGCTGTCGGTGCCCACCCTGCGCGAGGTGGACCCGGCGGGCGCGGCGCAGGTGCTGGCCGAGGTGCGCGGGTTCGCGGCCCGCAACCACGCCCCGGGCCTGCTCCGGCTAGCCGGCACCACCGACTAGCCCCGCCGACCGGGCCCGCCGACCAGGCCGGCGACCAGGCCCAGCGACCAGGCCCGGCGACGGATCCCCCGGTCAACGGGATCCACCGGGGCTTGCCAGGTCCACCGGCATACCGCGTCCACCGGATTCACGGGCGACAAGGCCATCCCGCCCGACCACTGAGGACGAGACAGGCCGCCCGGCGGGGCAACCGCCCTCCGCCATGTAGGCGAGAACGCGAGGGGGCGAGAGCCGCACCTGCGATGCGGCGCCTACGCAGCTGAGTCACATACGACATCACCGACCACCCGAAGCCCCCTCCCCGCCCCTCCCGCCCCGCCCGCGCCTCCGCGCCTCCGCGCCTCCGCCCTCCCGCGCCTCCGCGCCCCCCCTGCCGACCCCCGCCCGTGCTGCCCCCCGGGCCGGTGATCAAGAGAATTGTGTCATCGCAGAGATCAACTCTGACGCTTTTCTCTTGATCACCGGCCCGGGGGACGGTGGGACGGTGGGACGGTGGGACGGTGGGCTGGGCGGGACGGTGGGGGTGGGGTGGGGCGGGGGGGTGATGTCGTATTCGACTCAGCTGCGTAGGTGTCGGCAGGGGCGGGTCGGCCGGGCGGTGCTGGTGGTGGGCCGGGGCGCGGGGCTTCTGTTGGCAAGCGATTAGCGAAAACCGACATTGAGGCCCCGCCCCGACCTGCGGCAGGGGCCTTACTTCGTACGGCGCGCCACAACGCACTCCCGGAAGGGGGCCCTGACGTGTCACGATTCAGGGCACGGCGTGCGGGGCGTCGGGTGCTTACCGCACCGGGAGGTGCGCGAGGGAGGGTGTCCGGTGTCAGCGGGTAGGGCCCGCCGGGGACGGCGGGACAACGGGCTCGACGCGAGCGAGTACGCGGTCGCCGGCGACGTGGATCCGCGCGTGGGCGAGCACCTGCTCGACGTGCTGGCCGCGGGCGGCATCGCCGCGTACCTGCAGCCGTCGGCCGACCTGAACCCGGTCACCCGCACCACCACCGTCCCGGCCCGCCCCGTGGACCGGCTCTACGTCGACCGCTCCCACCTGACGACCGCGCGCGACTACCTGACCCAGCTCGCCGAGGAGGCCCCGGCCGCGCCGGCCCGCGACGAGCCCGACGTCGACGCCGAGTGGGCCCGTATCGTGGCCGGCTTCCACACCGCGCCGGCCGCCGGGGCGCACCCCTGGCCCGCCGCCGAGGACATCGACGACGAGCCCGACGAGCAGCCGGCCGGCACGACCGGCCGGGTCGGCGCGGACGAGGGCGGCACCGCCACCGACGTACGCCGGCTGCCGTGGGCCGCCGACGTCTCGGGCGTCTCCGTCGGCGGGGGACGGCAGGACGAGCCGTCCCTGTTGGACGGGCTGGACACCTTCGGCGCCGGCCTGCCCGACGACGCCGACGAGCGCTACACCCCGCCGCCGCCACCGCCGCTGCCCCGCGTTTCCAAGTACGCGGTGGCCGGCGTGCTGGCCATCGTCGCCGGGTTCGTGCTCTTCCTGGAGCCGACGTTGCTGCCGGTGGACCCGTCCGTGGTGACCCTGCTCGGCTTCACCGGCATCCTGGCCGGCTTCGTGACGCTGATCTGGCGGCTGCGCCCCGGCGACTCCGACGACGACCCCGACGACGGCGCCCGCGTCTGAGGCGGCCCCATACGCCGGGTAGCGACCCGTCCCCACAGGCGGACGGCGGATGCCCGAATTGCGGGACGCGCACCGCCCCCGGCATGGGGCGTAACAGTGGTGTAACTTACTGTCAGTAGGAATACCGCTGTACGTCACTTCCCGCACTGGCTGCCCGGTTGTTCCTTGCTAGCGGTGGTCGGTCTCTGCTGATCGGAATGCCCGAGATGCGACAGAGTTCCCTCGTGGTGGTGGCCAACCGCCTGCCCATCGACGACAGTGTGGCGCCCGACGGCGCCTGCGAATGGCGACGCAGCCCCGGCGGGCTGGTGAGCGCCCTGCATCCCCTGCTGCGGCACACGCCGGCCACCTGGGTCGGCTGGGCCGGCGGCACCGGGCCGGCGCCGAGCCTGCCCGACATCGGCAGCGTGCGGATGCGCACCGTGCCGCTGAGCGGCGAGGACTTCCGCGACCACTACGAGGGCTTCGCCAACTCGACCCTGTGGCCGCTCTACCACGACGCGGTGGAGCAGCCGGAATACCACCGCCGCTGGTGGGAGGCGTACCAGCGGGTCAACCAGCGGTTCGCCGAGGCGACCGCCGAGGCGGCCGAGCAGGGCGCGGTGGTCTGGGTGCAGGACTACCACCTGCAACTGGTGCCCGGCCTGCTGCGCGAGCTGCGCCCCGACCTGCGGATCGGTTTCTTCCTGCACGTGCCGTTCCCGCCGCCGGAGCTGTTCATGCAGCTCCCCCGCCGGGCCGAGCTGCTGCGCGGCATGCTCGGCGCCGACCTGATCGGCTTCCAGCGTGCCCAGGCCGCGCACAACTTCGCCCAGCTGGTGGCCAAGGTGCTGGAGCTGCCGGCGACCGACCGGCGCATCGGCGTCGGCGACCGGGTGGTCCGCATCGGGGCGTTCCCGGTCTCGATCGACACCGCCGAGATGGCCGCGCTGGCCGCCCGCCCCGACGTGGTGGCGCGGGCCCAGCGGCTGCGCCACGACCTCGGCGACCCCGACCACGTCATCCTCAGCGTCGACCGGATGGACTACACCAAGGGCATCGAGCAGCGGCTCAAGGCCTACAGCGAGCTGTTGGCCAGCGGGCACGTCAAGGTGCGCGACACGGTGCTGGTGCAGGTGGCGGTGCCCAGCCGGGAGCGGGTCACGCAATACCAGATCCTCCGCGACCGGGTCGAGCGCGAGGTGGGGCGGATCAACGGCGAGTTCGGCCGGGTGGGCGAGCCGGCCATCCACTACCTCACCCAGCCGTTCGACCGGGCGGAGCTGGCGGCGCTCTACCGGGTCGCCGACGTGATGGCGGTGACCCCGCTGCGCGACGGCATGAACCTCGTCGCGAAGGAATACGTGGCGGCCCGGGTCGACGACACGGGGTCGCTGCTGCTCAGCGAGTTCGCCGGCTCGGCGGCCGAGCTGCCGCAGGCGCACCTGGTCAACCCGCACGACCTGGAGGGGCTCAAGCAGGGGCTGCTCTCGGCGCTCGAGGCCGACCCGGCCGACGTCACGCCGCGGATGCGGGCGATGCGCGAGCACCTGCACCGCAACGACATCCGGGCGTGGGCCCGCTCCTACCTCAGCGCCCTCGACGATGGCGGGTCGCTGCTGACCCACCTCGCCCCCACCGGCTGACCGGGCGCTCCGCACGACCGGCCGCTGCCGGCGCGGCCCGCACCGCGGGCCGCGCCGGCAGCGGGTCAGGCAGGCAGCGGGTCAGGCCGGCGGGTGTTCCTTCTCCAGCCAGTCCAGGATCGCGTCGATCGGCTCCCGCCAGCGGACGTCGAGCATCAGGTCGTGCCCCATGCCGGGGAAGAGCAGCGGCGCGCCGCCGTGCCGGCGGGCGGCCCGGGTCAGCGCGGCCGGCGGGACCACCCGGTCGTCGGGGCTGCCCACGACCAGCACGGGCGGGTCGCCCACGGCCGGCTCCGGGTCGCGGTGGGTCAGCAGCTGCCACTGGGCACGCCGGCCGGCGTGGCCGATCCGGGCGGCGTACCGGCGGGCCTCGGCGTCGGGCAGCTCGCGGCTGAACAGCTGCCGGCGGCTCAGCCGCAGCCCCGCGCCGACGAACGCGGGCAGGGTGCCGCCGGGGTTGCGGCGCAGCGCCGTGCCGAGCGTCGCCCAGTCGCCGAGCACCGGGGCCGCCAGCACCGCCGCCCGCGCCGGGTAGCGGGCCAGGGCGTGCCGCACCACCAGGGCCCCGGCGCCGTGCCCCACCAGCACCGCCTGGCGCGGCAGGCCCGCCGCCACCTGCGTCACGTCATGGGTGTACGCCCGCAGCGTCGCCTCCGGCGCCGGCTCGCTGCCGCCGTGGCCGCGCAGGCTCAGCGCGTACGCCGGGAAACCGCGACCGGCGGCGTGGCCGAGCCAGTGTTCGGCGAACGCCCACGCGCCGTGACCGAAGCCGGGCACGAACAGCAGCGGCGGGCGGCCCTGCTCGACCTCGGGGAGCGCGCTGAGCACCTCGCGCCGGGCCGGACGGACGGGCCGGGCCCACTCCCGGCCGCGCATGATCCGCACCCGCTGCTGCCGGCTCACTTGTCCTCCAGCTCGTGCATGGCGCGCTGGACGGCGCGCAGGTAGTCGGCGTGGCCCACCTCGAACCAGTGCCGGCTGCTGTCCTTGACCTTCCCCGAATAGCGCTCGCCGGCCCCGGCGGTGACCCGCTGCGCGAACGCGGCGGCCCGCTCCGGTCGGCGCACGCGCAGCGCGAGCAGCCGGGCGAACAGGACGGTCTGCCAGTGCGACAGGGTGAAGATCCCCGAGTCGGGCTGGACCAGACCGGTGACGGCGAGCGTCGGGTGGCCGGGGACGAACGCGTTGAGCCACAGCCGGGGCCGGCCCGCCTCGTCCGCGCCGAGCACCCGGGGGTCGAGGAACTCGAAGCGCGGCAGGTAGCCGGTGGCGAAGACGACCAGCTCCGGGTCGATCTCGCGGCCGTCGGTCAGCTCGACGGCCTTGGCGTGGAACCGGGCCACGTCCGGCACGGGGGTGATCTGGCCGTGGCCGACGTGGTAGACGAGCTGACTGTTGGCGATGGGGTGGGTCTCGTAGACCCGGTGGTCGGGCTTGGGCAGGCCGAACCGGGTCAGGTCGCCGACGGTGAGCCGCAGCGTCCAGTGGTAGAGCCACTGCCGCACGCGCAGCGGCACCCGCAGGGCGAGCAGGCTGTCGTTGACCTGGTCGGCGGGGCGGCCGAGGACGTACTTGGGGGCGTACCAGTAGCCGCGGCGGGTGGAGTGCCAGCAGTGGGACGCCTGCTGGGCCGCCTCGACGGCGATGTCGCAGCCGGTGTTGCCGGCCCCGACGACCAGCACCCGCTTGCCGCGCAGTTGCGCCGGGTCCTTGTACGACGAGGCGTGCATGATCTCGCCCCGGAACTCCTCCAGCCCCTCGTAGCGGGGCAGCTTCGGCGACCAGTTGTGGCCGTTGGCGACGACCACGGCGGCGTACCGGGAGGTGCGCTCGGGGCCATACCCGCCGGTGCTGCGGGTGGTGACGTCCCAGCGGTCGCCGTCGACCGGCTCGACCCGGATCACCTCGGTGCCGAACCAGATGTGCTGGCGCAGGTCGAAGTGGTCGGCGTAGCGCTCGAAGTAGGTCAGCACCTGGCTGTGGTGCGGGTAGTCCGGCCAGTCGTCCGGCATCGGGAAGTCGGGGAACTGGGTGAACGGCCGCGACGAGATCAGGTGGGTGCTGGCGTAGACGGGGCTGCGGTCGTGGCGCCAGTTCCACGCGCCGCCGACGCCGGTCTCCCGCTCGTAGCAGTCGACGCCGAAGCCGTGCTCGCGCAGGTTCTTCACGGCGGTGAGGCCGCTGGCCCCGGCCCCGATGACGCAGACCGTGTCGCCTCGGTCGGAGACCGGTCGGGCGTCCCGGGGCGGGGCGAGCGTCGTCGCGTCCGGCTCGGGACGGCCGGGGTCGGTGGAGGGGGACACCGGATTCTCCTTATGTGCGGCACGAGTGCCGGAAATCATTCTCCTCATGCGCGGCATGAGCCGGGTCGCTGCGAAATCCTTCCGGTAACCCGACCGGTTTGTCCAGTCCCTGTGGACGGTGGGTCGCGCGGCCCGTCAGCCGGCGGCGGGCAGCAGCAGGTCGACCACGACCGGGAAGTGGTCGCTGGCCAGGCGGGCCTGCGGGGTGTCCACCACGTCGTAGTCGACCACGGTGATCCGGGGGTCGACGAAGACGGCGTCGATGCGGCGGCGCGGGTCGGCGCACGAGTAGGTGAGCCGGTCGGCGCGGTCGGCCGCGACCGCCGCGTCGGTCAGCCCCGCGCCGACGGTCGCCCACGCCGGGCCGTCCGGGCCCTCGTTGAGGTCGGCGCCGGCCACCACGGGCAGGTCGGCGGCGGCCAGCTCCCCCTTGAACGCCGCCGCCTGCGCGGGGCGCTCGGCCGGGTCGGTGGACAGGTGCGAGCCGGCCAGCAGGAACCGGGCCCCGCCGACGCGGCAGTCGGCGTACGCGGCGCCGCGCATGTGCCGGCCCGGGGTCAGCGGGTAGCGCTGGCAACGGGTGTCGGCCACCCGCACCCGCAGGCTGGTCAGCAGCAGGTTGCCCAGCGACGGCAGGCCGCCGACGGCGACGACCAGCCCGAACGACTCGGCCAGCGACGCGCACTTCTGCCGCCACCGGAACCGCCGGGGCGCCTCCTGCACGATCACCACGTCGGGGGCGACCGCGCGGACCACCGCCGCCAGCGCGGCCTGGTCGTCGCGCTGGCTGTGCACGTTGTACGACACGACGCGCAGCGGCACGCCGCCCGGGGCCTCGGCCCCCCGGCCAGTCTCGGTCATCCCGGCCCGCCCTACAGCCGGCGGGCCAGGTCGGCGGCGCCGATGACGCCGGCGGTGTTGCCCAGCTCGGCGGGGAGCACCTCGGCGACGGGGAGCCGGCTGCGCTGGGCCAGCGCGTCGGTGAAGGAACGCCGGGTCGGGCCGAGCAGCAGGTCGCCCGCGTCGACGACGCCGCCGCCGACGACGAGGACCTGCGGGTCGAGGATCTGCGCCATGTCGGCGAGGCTGGTGCCGAGCCAGCGCCCGACCTGCGCGAACGCCTCGGCGGAGACGGGGTCGCCGCCCTGGGCGGCGGCGGTCACCATCGGGCCGGTGACCGCCTCGGCCTCGCCGCCGGCCAGCTCCAGCAGGGCGACGGCCCGGTGCGGCTCCTGCCGGGCGGCGGCGCGGGCGAAGCGCACCAGGGCGCTGCCGCTGGCGTACTGCTCGATGCAGCCGAGCCGGCCGCAGCCGCACTGGTGGCCGTCGGGGACGGTGAGCATGTGGCCCAGTTCGGCGGCGATGCCGTGGGCGCCGCGCACCAGCTCGCCGCCGAGCACGATGCCGCCGCCGACGCCGGTGCCGATGGTGAACATGACCATGGAGTCGTCGGCGTGGCGGGCCGCGCCGTAGCGGAACTCGGCCCAGGCGGCGACGTTCCCGTCGTTCTCGACGATCACGGGCAGACCGGTGGCCCGGCTGACGTAGTCGCGCAGGGGCTCGTCGCGCCAGGCGAGGTTGGGCGCGAAGAGGACGGTGGAGCGGGTGGCGTCGATCCAGCCGGCCGCGCCGATGCCGACGGCGTCGATCTGCCGGCCGGCGGCGAGTTCGGTGACCACCTCGATGATGACGTCCCGGGTCTTGCCCACGTTGTCGGCGGGGGTGTCCCGTCGGGCCTGCACGAGTACGTTGCCGGTGTCGTCGACGACACCGCCGGCCACCTTCGTGCCACCGACGTCGACTCCGATGGTCAGCGTCACCGCTGCCACTCCCCTCTGCTGTGCTGCCCGGCACCGGCACGGCGTACGGCCGTGCCGGTGGGACGGGATGTCCGGTGGTCAGGCCCCGTCGCCTGGTGCGTCCCCTCCCGCGCCACCGGGGGCCCGCGACGCGGGCACCACGGGTCGGCCGGCCGGCGGCCGGGGAGCCCCCGGCGCGTCCGGCCCGGCGTCGTCGGCGGGCGGCACGGCGGCGGCCGGAACGCCCGGACCCTCCCCCCGGGTCGCGGCGGACCACACGTCCTCATCCGGCGCCGGGTGAGAATCATGCCCGGTACGGGTGGCCTCGCGCCACACGTGATCGCCCGATGCCTGGTCAGCCGCCGGTCGGGGCGGGGGCGCGGCGGGGTCACCGGGCGGTGGGCCACCGGCGGAGGGCTCGTCGGCCGACGCGAACGCGCGCAGCAGGCTGGCCACCCCGGCGGCCAGATCGCCGGCTCCCGTGGCGAGCCGCTCGGCGAATTCCGGACTCGGGTCCCGCAACGCGGCGATACCGCGGCAGACCGGACAGATACAGCATTCGGCGGCACCGGTGGCGAAACCACCGTGGCCGCCGCCGGTGGCCGGTCGGGTCGCCGCGCCGCCGGTGCTGTGACCGAGGACACTGGACACGATCCCACCGAGCGGACCCCACGGCCCCGCCCCGGAGCCGCCGCCCGACCCGGCGCCCGCGGCGGCCAGCCGGGCCGCCGCGAGGACCGTGGCGACCAGCCGCTCCGCCTCTTCCCGGGCCGAGCCCGGATCCGTACCCCCCATGGTCGGCTCCTCTACCGTGCCGGGCGTGCCGCAGCCGGTCGCGTCACCGCGCCGCACCGGTGTCTTCTACCCGGCGCTTGAGCTGCTTCAACGCCGCATCCATGATCATTTTCTCGGCCTTGCGGCGAAACATGCCGAGCATGCCCACGGAGAGCTCCACCTCCAGGGTGTAGGTCACCGTGGTCGTGCCGTCGGGGTTGCCGACGAGGTCGTACGACCCGCGCTGGGAGCGCTGCATCTTCGAGGGCGCCACCAGGTGCCACTCGATGCGGGAGATGTCCTCGGCGTACTCGTAGGTCAGCACGTACTCGTCGGCCAGCACCCCGGCGTCGAGGGTGAAGCGGACCTGGCTGGCGTAGCCGTCCTCGTACTCCTCGACCACCTCGGTCCGGCGCACCGCGTCGGTCCATTCCGGGTAGCGCGCGAAGTCGCAGATGACCGCCGCCACCCGCTCCGGTGACGCGCCGATGACGATCGACTGGGTGGAGGAGTCCGCCATGGGGGGAGGCTACCCGGCAACCTGCCTGGCGCACCCGCCTGGGCGGGCGGGTAGGTTTCGACAGAGCCGACCCGTCCGGGGCCCCGGCCCGCCCGGCCAGTGCGAGCACGAGGGAGTGCAGGTGCGCGAGTTCTCCGTTCCGCCGATCGTCACCGTCGGCGACTCGGCCAACCTCACCGACCCGGTCTGGGACAATGCCGAGACCGCCCCGGAGGCCGTCCAGTTCGCCCGCCCGGCCGCCGCGCCGGCCTCCGGCTGGGTCGAGGTGACCTGCCGGCAGTTCCGCGACGAGGTGGTCGCCGTGGCCCGGGGGCTGGTCGCCGCCGGCGTCTCCCCCGGCGACCGGGTCGGCCTGATGAGCCGCACGCGCTACGAGTGGACCCTGTTCGACTACGCCATCTGGGCGGCCGGCGCGGTCACCGTGCCGATCTACGAGACGTCCAGCGCCGAGCAGGCCGCCTGGATCCTGGCCGACTCCGGCGCCGTCGCCGCCGTGGTCGAGACGACCGCCCACGCCACCCTCGTCGAGGGCGTCCGCGACCGGCTCCCCGAGCTGGCCCACCTCTGGCAGATCGAGCTGGGCGCGGTCGACGAGCTGGTCGCCGCCGGGGCCTCGGTCGACCCGGTCGAGGTCGACCGGCGGCGCACGGGGGTCAAGGCCGACGACGTCGCCACCATCATCTACACCAGCGGCACCACCGGCCGGCCCAAGGGCTGCGTGCTGACCCACCGCAACATGTACGCCGACATCGCCAACGCCGTGCCGGTGCTGCCGAACCTCTTCCTGCGCCCGGGCGCGTCGACCCTGCTGTTCCTCCCCCTCGCGCACGCCTTCGCCCGGCTCATCCAGATCGGCGTGGTGCAGGCCCGGGCCACCATGGCGCACTGCGCCGACACGAGGAACCTGGTCGCCGAGCTCCAGGCGTTCCGGCCGACCTTCGTGCTGTCGGTGCCCCGGGTCTTCGAGAAGGTCTACAACGGTGCCCGGCAGAAGGCCGAGGCCGACGGCAAGGGCCGGATCTTCGACCGGGCCGAGCAGGTCGCCGTGGCGTACAGCGAGGCGCTGGAGTCGCCGGGCGGGCCGGGCGTGGCGCTGCGCGTGCAGCACGCGGTCTTCGACAAGCTGGTCTACCGCAAGCTGCGGGCCGCCCTCGGCGGCCGGTGCCGCGACGCGATCTCCGGCGGCGCGCCGCTCGGGGCCCGCCTCGGGCACTTCTTCCGGGGCATCGGGGTGACCATCTGCGAGGGGTACGGGCTGACCGAGACCTCCCCCGCCGCCGCCGCGAACCTGCCCGACGCCACGAAGATCGGCACCGTCGGCCGGCCGCTGCCCGGCGTGACCATCCGGATCGCCGACGACGGCGAGATCCTGATCTCCGGCGATCTGATCTTCCAGGGCTACTGGCGTAACGAGGAGGCCACCGCCGAGGCGCTCAGCGCGGACGGCTGGTTCCGCACCGGCGACCTCGGCCAGCTCGACGCCGACGGCTTCCTCAGCATCACCGGCCGCAAGAAGGAGATCATCGTGACCGCCGGCGGCAAGAACGTCGCCCCGGCGGTGCTGGAGGACCAGGTCCGGGCGCACCCGCTGATCAGCCAGTGCGTCGTCGTCGGCGACCGGCAGCCGTTCATCGCCGCGCTGGTCACCATCGACGAGGAGGCGCTGCCGAAGTGGCTGGCCGCCCACGGCCGCCCCGAGGACACCGGCGTCGACGAGCTGCGCGACGACGAGGCGCTGCGCGCCGAGGTGCAGGGCGCGGTCGACCAGGCCAACCAGGCCGTCTCCAAGGCCGAGGCGATCAAGGTGTTCCGGATCCTGCCGCGCGACTTCACCGAGGCCACCGGGGAGCTCACCCCGTCGCTGAAGGTCAAGCGGCAGGTCGTGCACACCACGTACGCGGCGGAGATCGCGGAGATCTACCGGCGCTGACTACGATCCGTCACGTGCCCGACTCCTCGACACCCGCCCGGCCGCCGACGCAGCCGCTCGCCACCGCCGCGCGCGTGGTGATGCTCGCGCTGGTCGCCGTCCTCACCCTCTTCGCCACCCACGACGCCGGCCAGCTCTGGTGGATCGCCCTGCTCGGCGTCGCCGGGCTGCCCGCCGTCCTCGCCCCCCAGCACCGGCTGCTCGGCCCGCTCAGCCGCTTCGCCGAGGTGGTGGTGCTGGGGCTGGCCGCGAGCCAGGTCGCCGCGGTGACCACCCTCAACGGCACGATCGGCGGCCTCGGCGCGTCGGCCGTGCTGCCGTACCTCGCCGTCCCGGTGACGGTGACCGCGCTGCGCCGGCGGTTCCGCGAGGGCGCGGCGCTGCTCGCCGTCACCGCCGCCACGCTGCTGATCAGCGCCGCCCTCACCCAGGTCGACGGCGGCCGGCAGCTCGGCCAGCCGGGCTACCTGGCGGTCTGCGCGCAGTGGCTGATCCTCGCCGGCCTGGGCCTCTACACCGCCGGCACCCTGCACCGGGTGATCCGGGTCCGCAGCGAGGGCAAGCCCCAGCCGTACGCGGAGGCGACCCGGCTGCTGACCCAGTTGCGCACGGTGGCCCGGCAGCTGCCGGGGGCGACCCTCGACCCGGGCGGCATCTCCGAGCACCTGCTGGAGGAGCTGCGCACCGTGGCCCGGGCCGAGCGGGCGGCGGTGCTCTCCGCCAGCGGCGGCGGCCGGCTGGTGGTGCTCGCCCAGGTGGGCGTGGACCGGGTCGACTGGGAGACCACGCTCGACGCCGACTCGGCGATCGCCGACGCCTGGGCCAGCCAGCAGCCGCAGACCGCCAGCCGCTCGCAGGCCCGCTCGCACACCGGCGGCGACGTCTCCGCGCTGATCGTGCCGCTGGTCGCCGGGGTCCGCACGGTCGGCATGCTGGTGATGGAGGCGGACGTCGCGCAGGCGTACCCGCCGCCGGTGGTGTCCCGGGTGACCGCGCTGACCCGCCCGGCGGCGCTGCGGCTGGAGGCCGCGCTGCTGTTCGACGAGGTGCGTTCGCTGGCCACCAACGAGGAGCGGCAGCGGCTGGCCCGGGAGATCCACGACGGGGTCGCCCAGGAGCTGGTCATGGTCGGGTACGGCATCGACAACGCCCTGGCGTACGTGGAGGAGGACCCGAAGGAGACGGCCGAGGCGCTGCGCACCCTGCGCGGCGAGGTGACCCGGGTCATCACCGAGCTGCGGCTGAGCCTGTTCGAGCTGCGCAGCGAGGTGGACCGGCACGGCGGCCTGGCCGCCGCCATCGCCGAGTACGCGCGCACCGTCGGGGCGTCCGGCGGGCTGCGGGTGCACCTGTCGCTGGACGAGTCCACCGCGCGGCTGCCCGCCGCGACCGAGGCCGAACTGTTGCGCATCGCGCAGGAGGCGGTCACCAACGCCCGCAAGCACGCCGGGGCGGCGAATCTGTGGGTCACCTGTGAGGTGGACCCCCCGTACGCGCAGATCGAAGTGTCGGATGACGGTCACGGCATCGGTGAGCAGCGCACGGACGGGCACTACGGTCTTGCGATCATGGCCGAGAGGGCGGAACGTATCCGGGGCCGATTGGAGATCAGGCCGCGCCAACCCAGTGGCACGACCGTGGCGGTGGTGCTCGGCTCCTCGCCCCGGCGCGATAGGGTGCGCGGCAAGGCGGCAGCAGCAGAAGGGGAGTAACCCGAGGATGACCACAAGCCCGACACCGGCGACCCGCACCAAGGTCCTCCTTGTCGACGATCACGATCTGATCCGCAAGGGGCTGCGGCACGCCTTCGAGCGTGACCGGCAGTTCGAGGTCGTCGGTGAGGCCGCCACGGCGGCGGAGGGGGTCCGGCAGGCCGGTGCCCTCCAGCCCGACGTGGTGATCATGGACCTGCGGCTGCCCGACGGCAGCGGCCTGGAGGCCACCCGCGCGCTCCGCAAGTCCAGCGCGTCGATGGGCATCGTCGTGCTCACCATGTACGCGGGCGACGACCAGCTCTTCGGTGCGCTGGAGGCCGGTGCGAGCGCGTTCGTGCCGAAGACGGCCCCGGCCGACGAGGTCGTGGCCGCCGCCCGGCACGCCGCCTCCTCGCCGAGCGCGTTCACGGCGGCCGACCTGGCCGAGGCGATGAAGCGGCGGCTCGCGCCGTCCGGCCCGCAGCTCTCCCCGCGCGAGGGTCAGGTGCTGCGGCTGCTCGCCGACGGGATGAGCGTGGCCGGCATCGCCAAGCAGCTCTTCGTCAGCGAGTCGACGGCCAAGACCCACATCTCGAAGCTCTACGAGAAGCTGGGCGCGGCCAACCGGGCGCAGGCGCTGATGACGGCGCTGCGGCTCGGCCTGCTCGAAGCGCCCGACGCCCCGAAGTTCTGACGCCGTCCCGCCCGGCCGGCAGTCACCGGCCGGGGGGCTTGCGCGACGGCCGGCGGGTCCGGTCAACGGGACCCTCCGGCCGGCCGGGCGCGACGACGGCGGCCCTCTCTGGTCACCCGCCCGGCGGGCGGGGCAGAATACCCGGGTGACCCGCGCGGGCGGCGTGGCCCGCGTCGTTGACAAAAGGGGTAGGGCATGCAGCGGCCGGACTGGGCACCCGACACGATCGACATCGAGCGCCCCAGCGTGGCCCGCATGTACGACTACTATCTCGGCGGCTCGCACAACTTCGCCGCCGACCGGGCCGCCGCGCGGGCGATGGTGGCCGCGGTGCCCGACGCCCCGTTGATGGCCCAGGCCAACCGGGCGTTCCTGCGCCGGGCTGTGCAGTTCCTCGCCGAGCAGGGCATCCGCCAGTTCCTCGACATCGGCTCCGGCATCCCGACCGTCGGCAACGTGCACGAGATCGCCCAGCGGATCGCCCCGGAGTCCCGGGTGGTCTACGTCGACGTCGACCCGGTGGCCGTGGCGCACAGCCGGGAGATCCTCAGCGGCAACGACCGGGCGGTCGTCCTGCAGGAGGACCTGCGCCACCCGGAGCGGATCCTGGCCCACCCCGAGGTCAACCGGATGCTCGACTTCTCCCAGCCGGTCGCGGTGATGATCGTGGCGGTGCTGCACTTCGTGCCCGACGAGGACCGGCCCGACGAGATCCTGCGGACCCTGCGCGCGGCGCTCGCCCCGGGCAGCTACCTGGTGATGTCGCAGGCCAGCGACGACGACCGGCACGACACCGGGGAACGCGAGGAGGCCGAGGCGGTCTACCAGCGCACCGACAACCCGCTGGTCATCCGCAGCCGGCGGGAGCTGACCGCCCTCTTCGACGGCTTCCCGCTGGTCGACCCGGGGGTGGTCTGGGTGCCGCAGTGGCGGCCCGAGACCCCGGAGAGCACCGAGGACGCCGAGAAGGCGGTCTTCATGGGTGGCGTCGGGCGGCTCGGTGGGTGAGCATCCGGACGGCCCGTCAGGCCCGTCAGCCCCCGGCGGCCCCTGCCCGGGGGTGCCCGCCTGCTGCCCGAGTGTGTTCGCCCGGGCCTGGGCGAAGGCGGTCTCCGGCACCAGCTACCTGCCGATGACGCAGGCCCAGCTGGAGGCGTTGCTGCACCGGCTCACCGGGCGGCTGGCCGAGGCGCTGGTGTCCGAGCCGTTCGACGTGCGGGTCGGCCACCAGGTCGGCGCCGAGCTGGTGGCGGCGCACATCGCCTCCGCCGAGGGCCTGGGCCGGACCATCGAGGTCATCCAGCTCCGGCTGCTGCGCGACCTGGGGCTGGTCACCGAGGACGTCGAGGACCGGATGGCCCGGCTGCTGGCCACCGTGGCGACGGGCTACGCCCGGGCGCTGCGGGACCGGACGCTCGACGAGCAGGAGTCGATCCGCCGGGCCGCGATGGTGGCCCGTGCGGAGGCCGAGCGGGCCCTGCGGGACAGCGAGGCCCGGTTCCGCCACCAGGCCACCCACGACCCGCTCACCGACCTGCCCAACCGCACGCTGTTCACCGAGCGGCTGGCCGCCGCGATCGACTCCCCCGGCCGGGGCGCGGACCGGGTCGGGGTGTGCTTTCTCGACCTGGACCGCTTCAAGGTGGTCAACGACTCCCTCGGCCACCAGGTCGGCGACATGCTGCTGGTGTCGGTGGCCGACCGGCTGCGCCGCGCGCTCGGCGAGCACCTGGTCGCCCGCCTCGGCGGCGACGAGTTCGTCATCCTGGTCGAACGCACGGCGGGCACCGACGACGTGGTGAAGGTGGCCGAGACGGCGCTCGCGGCGGTCAGCGAACCGGCCCTGGTCGACGGGCACGAGCTGACCGTGTCGGCGAGCATCGGCATCGTCGAGCGTCCCGTGGCCGGCACCACCCCGGTCGACCTGATGCGGGCCGCCGACGCCACGCTGCACTGGGCCAAGGCGGACGGCGGCGCGCGCTGGTCGCTGTTCGACGTCGAGCGCAGCCGCCGCGAGCTGGCCCGGTACGCCCTGTCCGCGGCGATACCGGCGGCCCTCGACCGAGGCGAGTTCCACCTCGACTACCAGCCGCTGACGTCCCTGCGCGACGGCCGGGTGCTCGGCGTCGAGGCGCTGGTCCGCTGGCGGCACCCGGAGCTGGGCAAGCTCTACCCGGGCAGCTTCATCGAGCTGGCCGAGGAGACCGGGCTGATCGTGCCGCTGGGCAGCTGGGTGCTCGCCGAGGCGTGCCGGGAGGCGGCGTCCTGGTCGTCGTTCGGCGCCGCCGCGCCGTTCGTCAGCGTCAACCTGGCGGTCCGCCAGGTGCACCGCCCCGGGCTGGTGCGGGAGGTGCGCGACGTCCTCGAACGCACCGGCCTGCCGCCCGAGCGGCTCCAGCTGGAGGTCACCGAGAGCACCATGATGAGCGCGGTGGAGGAGCCGGTGCGCGCCCTGCGGGTGCTGGCCGACATGGGCGTGCGGATCGCCATCGACGACTTCGGCACCGGCTACTGCAACCTGGCGTACCTGCGGGACCTGCCGGTGGCCGAGCTGAAGGTGGCCGGGGAGTTCGTCGCGGGGCTGCGCGCCCCCGCGGACGACCCGGCGAGCCGCACCGACGAGCGGATCCTCGCCTCCCTGGTCTCGCTGGCGCACGCGCTGGACCTGACCGTGACGGCCGAGGGGGTCGAGACCGAGGGGCAGGCCGACCGGCTGCGGGCCATCGGCTGCGACGCCGCCCAGGGCTGGCACTTCGGCAAGCCGGCGCCCGCCGCGCGCCTGCTGGAGCGCCTGTCCGCCGGCTGAGGCGGCGGGGTCAGCCGGCGAGGAGGGCGGCCAGCCGGGCGGCCTGGGTCTCCCAGCGCCACTCCCGCTCCACCCACGCCCGGCCCGCCGCGCCGAGCTGCCGGGCCAGGTCCCGGTCGGCGAGCAGCGTGGCCACCCGGTCGGCGAGCTGGGCGACGTCGCGGCCGGGGACCACGTACCCCGTCTCGCCCTCGCGGACGGCGTCCGGCGCGCCGCCGGAGTCGCCGGCCACCACCGGCAGGCCCGTGGCCGACGCCTCCAGGTAGACGATGCCGAGCCCCTCGACGTCCAGGCCCCGGTTGCGAGTGCGGCAGGGCATCGCGTAGACGTCGCCGGCCGCGTAGTGGGCCGGCAGCTCCGCCGCGGGCACCGAGCCGGTGAAGACGACGTCCCGCTCGACGCCGGTCTGCCGGGCCAGCTTCTCCAGGTCGCCCCGGTAGGGCCCGCCGCCGACGACCAGCAGCGCCGCGTCGGGCACCCGGCGGCGGATCTCCGGCAGGGCCCGGATCAGCATGTCCTGGCCCTTGCGCGGCACCAGGCGGGAGACGCAGACCACCACCGGCCGGTCCGCGAGACCGAGCCGGGCCCGCACCGGCTCGCCGTCGACCGACGGATGGTACGTGTCGACGTCGACCCCGGGGGCCAGCCGGTGCAGCTCCGTCAGGCCGTGCAGCGCCCGCTCCAGCCGGACCCGGGTGTACTCCCCCAGGTAGGTGATCACGTCCGCGCCGCGGCCGATCCGGCGCAGCGCCGTGCGGGCACCGGGCAGCGCCGCCCACCCCACCTCGTGCCCGTGGGTCAGGGCGACCACCCGGCGGACCCCGGCGCGGCGGCGCAGCCCGGCGGCGAGCAGCCCGAGCGGGGCAGCCGCCCCGAACCAGACGGTGTCGCAGTCGTGCCGGCGGGCCAGCCGGGCAGCCCGGCGGGCGATCAGCGGGGTGGGCAGCAGCACCTTGGTGCGCTCCCGCACCACCTCGAACGGCTGGTCGGCGTCGAACTTCTCCGCCCCCCGCCAACTGGAGGCGTAGACCACCACGGAGCCGGTGGGCTGGCGCACGGCGAGGTTGTGCACGAAGGACTGGATGCCGCCCGGGCGGGGCGGGAAGTCGTTGGTGATCAGCAGCGTGCGGCTCATCGGCCGGTCTCCCTGGCGTAGGCGCGGGCGGCGGCCATCCGCTCGACCGTGGACGGGTGCGACGCCGAGTAGAGGTATTCCCAGCGGGGCGGGTCGGGGTCGGCCAGGTTCACCCCGGCCAGGCGGCGCTGCATCGCCTCGAAGGTGGCCGGGTCGCCGGTGAGGGCGAGGGCGTGCGCGTCGGCCCGCGCCTCGACCCGGCGGGACACCAGCGCCTGGGCCGGGGCGGTCACCAGGCCCGCCACCGTGACCAGCGCGAGCAGCAGCGGGAACGCGCGCGGCTCGGCGATCGAGTCGACGCCGGCCAGGCGCAGCAGCGGGCCGGCGGAGCCGAGCAGGTAGAGCACGACCACGCCCAGCGCGGCGCCCAGCGCCCCGGTGAGGGTGCCCGTCCAGACGTCGCGGTCCTTGGCGTGTCCCAGCTCGTGCGCGACGACGCTGGTCACCTCGGCCGGGGTCGCCTCGCGCAGCAGCGTGTCGTAGACGACGACCCGGCGGGTCGGCCCGAGCCCGGAGACGTACGCGTTGACCGCGCGGGTGCGCCGGGACGCGTCGGCGACCAGCACGTCGCGCACCGGCACCCCGTCGCGGGCCGCCAGGGCCGTCAGCTCGGTGCGCAGCGGGCCCTGCTCCATCGGGGTGAACCGGTTGAACACCGGCTCCACCAGCACCGGCAGCACGAACGACAACAGCACCACCAGCCCGGCCGCGCCGGCCGCGCCGAGGGCCCACCACCAGCGCGGGGCGAGCCGGATGACGGTGTAGAAGCCGAGCAGGGCGAGCGCGCCGATCACGGCGCTGACGGCGTACGACTTGAGCAGGTCGGCCGCCCAGCCGGCCCAGCCCTGGGTGCTCAGCCCGTAGCGGGTGAGGATCGTCTGCCGCCAGGCGGCGAACGGCAGGGTGAGCAGGTCGGCGACGAGCAGCACGGCGAGCCCGCCGAGCACCGCCTGGGCGATCCAGTGGCCGCCGAACGGGCGGGCCACCAGCTCCACCAGGCGACCGCCCAGCGGGGTCAGGCCGACGGCCAGGGCCACCAGCAGGCCCACGGCGAGGGCGGCCCAGCCGCCGGGGCGCAGCGCACCGCGGAAGGCGCGGGCCCGGGCGACCTGCTCGGCGGGGAGGTCCCGCAGGGCGGCGAGCTGGTCGGCGCGCGGGGCGGGCGGCCGGTGCCAGGGCACGAGCAGGGCGACGGCGACGAGCAGCGCGACGGTGAGCCCGGCGAGGGTGAGCACCGCCCAGCCGCGCGGCGTCACCGGGCCACCCCGCGCTCGCCTCGTGCGCGCCCCATCCGTCGCTCCTCCCGCCGTGAGCGCTCATCCTATTGCCGACGGCGGCGGGGCCGACCGGGGTGGTCACGTCGTCATGTCGGGGACAGGGCGGTATCGGCATGTCCCCGACCCCGCCATGTCGCCGACATGGCCAGCCCCGACCCGGCGGGCGGGCTTCCGCCCCAGAACCGCGCAAGGGGTCCGGTCGTGCGCATCGGCCGCCGGGCCACGACGAGCCGGGAACGGGGCGGCGTGGCCGGTCAGGACCGGGCGAGGCGGCGCAGCAGCGAGTCGGCGCCGAGCGGGTACGCGCCGTGCCGGCGTACCCCGTCGGCGACCTCGCGGTCGGAGGAGACCACGACGACCGGACGGCCGGGCGGCTCGGCGCGGACCAGCCGGCGGATCAGCTCGTCGGCGGTCTCGCCCTTGCGGGAGAAGAGCACCCGCACGCCGCGCGGGCTCGGCGGCAGGCCGTGCATCCGCTCGGCGCCGTCGAAGACCACGGTGACCTCGTCCCCGGTCTGCGCCGCGATCCCGCCCAGCCCGGTGATCAGCCGCTTGCGCTGCTGCTCCAGCGACATCTCGCCGAAGCCCCGCTTCGTCACGTTGTAGCCGTCCACCACCAGGTGCGCCTTCGGCAGCGCGAGCAGCTGGTCGAGCCGGGCCGGGTCGTCGGTGTCGCGGGCCCGGGTGGCGGCGCCGGCCGGGGTGGCGTTGGGCTGGTCGGCGAAGGCGTCGGCCACGAAGTCGGCGGGGAGCCGGTCGACGGGGTCGAGCGCCAGCTCGCGGCGCAACCCGACGGCGGCCTGCCCGATCGTCTCCAGCAGCAGCCAGAGCTTCGCGTCGTCGACGGAGCGGGCCTCCTTGGCACTGGCGCGGGCCACCCCGGCCGCCGCCTCGGCCTCGGCCAGCCGGGCCCGGGCGCGACGCAGCTCGGCGTCCGCCTCGGTCGCGGCGCGGGTGGCCCGGCCCCGCTCGGTGGCCAGCAGCTCGGCCGCCCTGCGCTCCCGGGCCTGCGCCTCGCGCAGCGTGCGGGCGAGCTGCCGGTTCTCCTCGCGGAGCTGGCCGAGCTCGTCGCGGACCCGGGCCAGCTCGTCGCGGAGCTTGTCGGCCTCGACCCGGGCCACGGCCCGGTCGTGCTCGGCGCGGGTGGCGCGCTGCTCGGCCTCGCGGACCAGCTCGTCGACGACGGCCTTGTCCGCCTCGGCGCGCACCGCCGCCCCGCTGGCGTCGATCAGCTCCCGCCAGCCCCGGGGCCGGGCCAGGTAGGCCAGCGCGGCGACCTCGACCGGGTCGGCCGCGGCCGGGGCGGTGCCGGCGACCACGGCGGCGCCGAGGTCGCCGGAGTCGGCGAGCACCCGGGCGGTGATCCGCTGCCGGAACAGCGGATCGGCGGTGAGCTGGGCGGCGATCATCGGCGCGCCCAGCCGGGCCCGCCGGTTGGGCGCGAACTTGGCCACCCGGCGCAGCGGCACGGGCACCTCGTCGCCGGGCAGGACCGGCAGGACGGCGGCGGTGAGCGCGACGATCCGCTGCCGCACGGGCTCCGGCAGCGTCGGCTCCGGCTCGGACTCGGGCCCTGGTTCCGGCCCGGACTCCGACCGCACCAGCTCGGGCTCCGGCCCGGGCTCCGACAGCCTCGGCTCGGACTCCGGCTCTGGCTCCTGCTCGGGCACGGTGCCCGCCCCGGCGGTCGGGGCGTCCTCACCGGGGTGGCGCACGGCGGCGACCGACTCCTCCTGCGGGAGGTTGTCGTCGTGCGGCTCGGTGAGGGGCATGTGGCAAGTCTCCCACCGCGACCGGGCCCACCGCCCGGTGAGTGAGCTGATCTCTCATCCTAGCCCCAGGGGTGACCCGTGGGGCTGATGTTGCGCGAGTGTCGGACCCGGGGTCTACCGTGCCCGGGGTGGGCGGAGCGGAATACGTCCAGCAGGCGCTCGCCGGGCTGGGCCAGGCGGCGGGCGGCGGCGTGGATCCGGCGCTGCCGCTGTACGCGACGACGTTCGTGGTGGTCGACCTGGAGACCACCGGCGGCGCGCCGGACGGCGGCGGCATCACCGAGATCGGCGCGGTGAAGGTGCGCGGCGGCGAGGAGCTGGGCGTGCTGGCCACGCTGGTCAACCCGGGCGTGCCGATCCCCCCGTTCATCACCGTGCTGACCGGCATCACCCAGGCCATGCTGATTCCCGCGCCGCCGATCGAGCAGGTGCTGCCGAGCTTCCTGGAGTTCGTCGCCGACGCGGTGCTGGTCGCGCACAACGCGCCGTACGACGTCGGTTTCCTCAAGGCCGCCTGCGCCCGGCACGGCTACCGCTGGCCCAACCCCCGGGTGCTGGACACGGCGGCGCTGGCCCGGCGGGTGCTCAGCCGCGACGAGGTGCCCAACCGCAAGCTGGGCACCCTGTCGGCCTACTTCCGCACGGCCACCCGGCCCACCCACCGGGCGCTCGACGACGCGAAGGCCACCGTCGACGTGCTGCACGGCCTCATCGCGCGCCTCGGCGGGCACCGGGTCGACACCGTCGGGGAGGCGATCGAGTTCGCCCGGGCGGTCACCCCGACGCAGCGGCGCAAGCGCCACCTCGCCGACGGGCTGCCGAAGGTGCCGGGGGTCTACATCTTCCGGGCCGCCGACGACCGGCCGCTCTACGTCGGCACCTCCGGCGACATCGCCACCCGGGTGCGCAGCTACTTCACGGCCGCCGAGAAGCGGGCCCGGATGTCGGAGATGCTGGCCGCCGCCGAGCGGGTGGAGGCGGTCGAGTGCGCCCACTCGCTGGAGGCCGAGGTGCGCGAGCTGCGGCTGATCGGCGCGCACGCGCCACCGTACAACCGGCGGTCGAAGTTCCCCGAGCGGATGGTCTGGCTCAAGCTCACCGACGGGCCCTACCCCCGGTTGTCGGTGGTGCGGTCGCTGGCCCCCGGCGACGAGGCATACCTCGGCCCGTTCGGCTCGCAACGGGCGGCGGAGCTGGCCGCCGCCGGCTTCCACGACGCGCTCCCGCTGCGCCAGTGCACCCACCGGTTGTCGCTGCGCACCGTCACCCCGGCGTGCGCGCTGGCCGAGCTGGGTCGCTGCCCGGCACCCTGCGAGCACCGGATCACCCCGGGGGAGTACGCGGCCCGCGCCGTCGACCCGTTCCGCGCGGCCACCGCCACCGACCCGGGGTCCGTGGTGCACGCGCTGCTGGCCCGCATCGGGGCGCTGGCGGCCGACCAGCGGTACGAGGAGGCGGCGGTGGTGCGGTCCCGGCTCGCGGCGGTGCTGCGGGCCACCGTCCGGATGCAACGGTTGACCGCGCTGGCCGGGATCGCCGAGCTGGCCGCCGCCCGGCCGGCCGCCCGGGGCGGCTGGGAACTGGCCCTGGTCCGGCACGGCCGGCTGGCCGGGGCCGGGGTCTCTCCGCCCGGTGTCCACCCGCGACCGACGATCGAGTTGATCCGGGCGACCGCCGAGACGGTGCCGCCCGGCCCCGGCCCGGTGCCCCGGGCCTCCGCCGAGGAGTCCGAGCGCATCCTGTCCTGGTTGGAGCGACCCGAGACCCGGTTGGTGGAGATGTCCTCCGGCTGGGCGTCCCCGGCCGCCGGGGCGGCCCGCTTCCGTGACCTGCTCAGCAAGATCGAGAGCGCCGCATCTCACCAACTCTCGACCGAACGCCCATGACCAAGTGACCGATCGGACGACCTCGACTCGCTTAGGCTGTTAAGGAAGTGCAGTACTGCCCGTTTCGTGGGCCTGCTCCCGGTCGCCGTGCCCGGTGACCGAGGGGCCGGGGTGAGGAGGTGTCCCTCGTGGACGTCGACGCCGGACACGGCGCCGCCCTGGGGGGCGCGCTCCCGACCCAGCCGGGCGACCTGCCCCTGGCGCGGCGGCTGCGGTCGCTGCTGAGCTGGCCGACCGGCGAAACAGACCCGGTCACCCACCTGATCCGCACGCACCGGGGCATCCACCCCGGCACGGAGGCGTCGGTGCTGCGCCGGGCGTACACGATCGCGGAGAACATGCACCGCGGCCAGTTCCGCAAGAGCGGCGAGCCGTACATCACCCACCCGCTCGCGGTCGCCCAGATCTGCGCCGAGCTGGGCATGGACGCCACCACGCTGGTGGCCGCGCTGCTGCACGACACGGTGGAGGACACCCGCTACACGCTGCAGGCCCTAGCGGAGGACTTCGGCGGCGAGGTGGCCCACCTGGTCGACGGGGTGACGAAGTTCGACAAGGCGTTCTACGGCAAGGCCGCGGAGGCGGAGACCACCCGCAAGATGATCGTCGCGGCCGGCAAGGACGTCCGGGTCCTGATCATCAAGCTGGCCGACCGGCTGCACAACATGCGCACCCTCGGGGTCCGCTCGGCCGCGTCGCGGGAGCGGATCGCCCGCAAGACGCTGGAGGTGCTCGTCCCGCTCTGCGACCGGCTCGGCATCCAGACCCTCAAACGCGAGCTGGACGACGTGGTGCTGCTGCACCTGGAGCCCGACGAGCACGCCCGCATCGCGCGGTTCGTGCACGACCGGCCCGGCTGGTCCGCGTACCTCGACGACGTGGTCGCCAAGGCGAAGGTGGCGCTGCGCCGCAGCCGCGTCGACGCCCAGGTCTCCCCCCGCCCCCGGCACCTCTACTCGATCTGGAAGGACACCGTCGCCGGCGGGCACAGTGTCCCGTTCGACCTGCCCCGGATCGTGATCGTCGTGGACGGGCCGGCGACCGACTGTTACGCCGCCCTCGGCGCGGTGCACGGCCTCTGGCGGCCCGTGCCGGGCCGGTTCAAGGACTTCATCGCCTCCCCGAAGAACAACCTCTACCGCTCCCTGCACACCAGCGTCTGCGGGCCGAAGGACCGCACGGTCGAGGTGCTGATCCGCACCGAGGAGATGCACCGCGCCGCCGAGTACGGCATCGCCGCCGACTTCCGTTTCCCGCGTCCCGCCGGGGCGGCCGGGCAGGCCGAGCAGCTCGACTGGCTGCGCCGGGTGCTCGACTGGGAGCAGGAGGCGCCCGACCCGGCGCAGTTCCTGGAGTCGCTGCGCTGCGACCTGGCCGAGGCGCAGATCCAGGTCGTCGTCGAGGGGCGGCAGGTGGTGCTGCCGGCAGGCGCCACCCCGGTCGACGTGGCGTACGAGCTGGGCCCCGACCGGGGCGACCGCTGCCTGGCGGCCCGGATCAACGGCCGGCTCGCCCCGCTCTCCTCCGAGCTGGAGGAGGGCGACGTGGTGGAGATCTTCACCGAGTCCGACGCGGAGTCCGGCTTCGAGGCGGACGTCGCCCCGCGCGGCCCCCGCCGGGAGTGGCTCGGCTTCGTCAAGTCCCCGCACGCCCAGATGCAGATCAACCGCTGGTTCGCCGAGCACACCGAGCCGGGCATCTCCATCGCCGACAAGGTCCGGCTCGGCCGGGCCACGATCGGGCTGGCGCTGCGCAAGCACGACCGGGGGCTGGCCAACGACCTGCCGCTGCTGCGGCTGTCGGAGGAGCTGGGCTACCCCGACCTGGAGACCCTGCTGGTGGCGGTCTTCGACCGGGCCCTCGAACCGGACGCGGTGGTCCTGCAGCTCATCGACCTGGTCGACCACCGCCAGTGACGTTTCCGCCCCCGGTGCCCGGCCCACCCCGCGTCGGCCACTAGCCTAAGGCGATGATCCCCCGCTCCCGAGCCACCGGACGGGCCTTCGCCTACCAGGTGTTCTACCGGCTACCCGTGTCGATGCGCCGCCGACTGGTCCGGCTCGCCACACCGAAGTACATCGTGGGGGCGGTCACCCTGGTGCGCGACGCCGAGGCCGACGGCGCCGGTCGTCTGCTGCTGCTGCGCCAGCCCCCGGGGCACAGTTGGACGCTCCCGGCGGGGCTGCTGCAGCGCGGCGAGGATCCGGTCGTCGGCGCGGCCCGCGAGCTGTTCGAGGAGTCCGGGGTGCGCCTCTCCCCCGACCGGCTGCGCCCGGCGGTGCCGAACGCCGTGGTGCACGCCAAGGGTTGGGTGGACGTCGTCTTCGAGGCGGAGGTCCCGGCGTCGACGACGAAGCTGACGGTCGACGGCGCCGAGGTCTTCGAGGCCGCCTGGCATCCACTGGACGACCTGCCGAGGCTGAGCCGCGCCACGGCGAACCTGCTGGGCCGCTACGGCATCGGGCCGCGCGCCGGTGAGGCGCCGCCCGGACCGTCGGCGTGACCGCCTCGGCCGGCGGCGGGCCGGGGCGCTCGGTGGGCCCGGCCGACGCGCCGGAGGTCTGCGCGGTGGTGCTGGCCGCCGGCGAGGGGACCCGGCTGCGCCCGCTCACCGAACGGCTGCCGAAGGCGCTCTGCCCGGTGGGCAACGTGCCGCTGCTCGACCGGGCGCTGGCCCGGCTCGCCGGGCTCGGGCTCGCCGGCCCGGCCCGGGTGGCGGTGAACGCCTGTTACCTCGGCGAGCAGGTCGTCGCGCACGTCGGCGACCGGGCCCACCTCTCGGTCGAGCCGGGCGCCCCGCTCGGCACCGCCGGTGGGGTGGCCAACCTGCGGGACTGGATCGCCGGCCGGGGCGTGCTGGTCGGCAACGCCGACGCGTACCTCGCCGACCCGGCCGCCGATCCGGGGCCGGACATCGCCGCGCTGCTCGCCGGCTGGGACGGCAAGACCGTACGCCTGCTCGGCCAGCCCGCCGCCGACCCGGCCGCCCCCGGCACCTTCTCGGGCCACCGCTTCACCGGCTTCTCGCTGCTGCCGTGGCGGCTGGTGCGGGGCCTCGCGGAGGAGCCGGGCGACCTGGTCCGGGCGGTGTGGCGGCCGGCCGAGGCGGCCGGAGCGCTGACCGTCGTGCCGTACGCCGGCACCTTCTACGACACCGGCACACCCGCCGACTACCTGGCGGCCAACCTGCACGCGGCGGGCGGCGGCAACCTGGTCGACCCGACCGCGACGGTCACCGGCCGCTGCCGGGAGGCCGTGGTGGGCGCGGGGGCGACCGTGCGGGGCGAGGTGACCCGCTCGGTGCTCTGGCCGGGCGCGGAGGTGGCCGCCGGGGAGCACCTGACCGGGGTGGTCCGTGTCGCCGGGGGCCTGACCGTCGCGGCGGAGCCCCGCTGAGCGCTGGGGCCATCGCAGCCTGCCGCAGTCTCGCCGCAGCCCGCCCCAGCCCCTCGTGGCGGGAGCGGCGGGCCCGGCCCCGGCCCACCCCGGTACGTGACGGATCGCGATCGACGGCCCCGCCGACCCCACCCGCCGTTCCGCCCCCTTTGCTCTGCACCCATCCACGCAGCGGTCACCCAAAGCGATCGGGTCGCCGCCCCCGCCCACCTCGTGATGACGCATTCGCGCAGCTCCACGCAGCGTTGCGTCCGTGGGTGCAGAGCAAAGGGGGGCGGGGGACGTCGGTCGGGCCCGAAGGCGGTGACGCAGAGTGAGAACGAGGCCGCACCCACGAGTGCTTCCACGGCGATCGCGGAGCGTGGCCGTCACGGGTGCTTCCGCCGGGTCACACCCCACCGCTGCCCGGGACCCGTCGGGCGGGCCTACGATGGTCGTCGACGCCACCACCGGCGTGGCGTGCACGCGCGACGAAGGGCAGACCAGTGATCACCGCGATCGTCCTGATCGACTGTGCCACCGACTCGATCCCCGAGGTGGCCGAGAACCTGGCCGCCCTGCCCGGGGTCAGCGAGGTCTACTCGGTGGCCGGGCACGTCGACCTGATCGCCATCGTGCGGGTGCGGGAGTTCGACCAGATCGCCAAGGTCATCGCCGGCAGCATCTCCAAGGTGCCCGGGGTGATCAACACCGAGTCGCACATCGCCTTCCGGGCCTACTCGCAGCACGACCTGGAGGAGGCGTTCGCGATCGGGCTGGCCGGCACGGACTGACCCCGCCGCCGGCTGCGACCGGTCGCGGGTCGCCGGAGTCTCGCACAGCCCGCCGACGACGGCACGGCCGCCGCCACGCCACCCACCCCACGACGCGACACGACGGGGTGGCCAGCCCACCGGTCCGGAGGGCTGGCCACCACCTGGGGTGTCGCGACGTCAGCTCACGCTCGGGGCCGGCGTCTCGGTGTTCTCCGGGGTCGGCGACTCGAAGGTGCCGCCCGGGGCCGGGGCCTCGCTGCTGCCGCCCGGAGCCGGCGTCGTGGTGGTCGCGCCCGGGCTGGGCGTGCCGCTGGCGCTGGTCTGCGGGACCGGGACGCCCAGGGTCTGGGCCAGGGCCACCAGCGCGTCATAGTGCGCCTGGAGCACCGGCAGGGCGTTCTGGGCCAGCTGGACCACCGACTGCTCGGTGCCCTGCGAGATCTCCGTCTGGGTGGCCTGGATGGCCTGGACGTGACCCGCCAGCTCGGCGGTCACCCACGCCTTGTCGAACTCGGCGCCGCTGAGCTTCTTCAGCTTGTTGATGACCTTCTGCTGGTCGGCGGTCGGGGCGCCCGGCAGCTTCACGTTGAGCTGCTGCGCGGTGTCCTGCACCGTCTGGTCGAGCTGGGTGTGATCCGTCACGAACTGGGCACCCAGGTCCTTGACCTGCTGGTTCTGGCCCTTCTGCTGCGCCAGGTTCCCGGACTCGATCTCCGCGAGGTTCACCTGGTGCAGCGCCTGCAGATACTGGCTGTCCTGCGTCGACGGCTGTGCGGCCTGCGCCGCCGCCGCGGGCGCCAGCCCCGCCACCACCAGGGCAGCGAGCAGTCCGAGGCGCTTGAGACCCAACATGTTTCCCTCCCCGTTTTCCGTTGGACCGCACGGATACCCGGCTGACCCGGATTAACCCTGCGAATCCGCAGCCGCCTCGCGGGAGGCGCCGGGGTGCCGGCGACGCTCGGCGGTCGCCCGGGGGCGGAAACGGGACGTGGCGCCCGCCGAGGGTTCGGCGGGCGCCACGTGCGGCTTGCGGGCGGTCAGCGGCTCAGCGGCGGGGCTCCCCGCTGCTGATCTCCTTGCGCTCCGGCAGGGGCTCGACCGGCGGGTGCCCCGGCGAGACCGGCGCCTCGGCCGGCTTCTCGATGGGGTAGAAGAAGCCCCGGATGGCGGGCCCGAGGGCACCGAGCCGGTTCATCTTCTTGGGCACCACCCAGCCGGCGTACTCCAGCTCCGCGTGGCCGTCGTGGCCACCGGCGGCCAGCGGCTGGTGGACCTCCTCGAACCGGCCGTCCGGCAGCCGGCGGATGATGCCGGTCTCCACGCCGTGGGCCAGCACCTCCCGGTCGTGCTGCTGGAGGCCGAGGCAGATCCGGTAGGTCACGTAGTACGCCAGCGGCGGGATCACCAGCAGGCCGATCCGGCCCGCCCAGGTCATCGCGTTGAGGCTGATGTGGAACTTGTCCGCGATCACGTCGTTGCCGCCGGAGAGGGTCAGCACGATGTAGAACGCCACCGCCATCGCGCCGATCGCGGTCCGCTCGGGGACGTCGCGGGGGCGCTGGAGCAGGTTGTGGCTGCGGTAGTCCTTGAGCCGGCGGGCCTCCACGAACGGGTAGAGCGTGGAGAGGCCGACCAGGACGCCCGGCAGCACGACGGTGGGCCAGAACAGCGGCGGGATGACGTACCCGTCGCCGATCGGGATGTTGATCTCCCACGCGGGCATGAGGCGGGTCGAGCCGTCGAGGAACATGACGTACCAGTCGGGCTGGCTGGCGGCCGAGACCACCCACGCCTCGTACGGGCCGAAATACCAGATCGGGTTGATCTGGAACAGGCCGCCCATCAGCGCGATCACGCCGAAGACGACCATGAAGAAGCCGCCCTGCTTGAGCGCGTAGCGCGGGAACATCCGCTCGCCGACCACGTTGTCGTTGGTCCGGCCGGGGCCGGGCCACTGGGTGTGCTTCTGCTTGAAGACCAGGCCGAGGTGGGCGCTGATCAGCGCCACCAGCAGGCCCGGGATGAGCAGCACGTGGGCGATGAAGAACCGGCTGATGATGATCTCGCCCGGGAACTCCCCGCCGAAGATCGACGAGGTGACCCAGGAGCCGATCACCGGGATCGACAGCATGATGCCGGAGGCGATCCGCAGGCCGGTGCCGGAGAGGCCGTCGTCCGGCAGCGAGTAGCCGGTGAAGCCGGCGAGGAAGCCCACCCAGAACAGCAGCGAGCCGATGATCCAGTTGGTCTCGCGCGGCTTGCGGAACGCGCCGGTGAAGAAGACCCGCAGCATGTGCACGACGATCGCGGCCATGAACAGCAGCGCCGACCAGTGGTGCATCTGCCGCATGATCAGGCCGCCGCGGACGTCGAACGAGATGTCCAGGCTGGAGGCGTACGCGGCCGACATCGGCGTGCCCCGCAGCGGGGCGTAGCTGCCGTTGTAGACCACCTCGGTCATCGCCGGCTCGTAGAAGAACGTCAGGAAGACGCCGGTCAGCAGCAGCACGACGAACGAGAACAGCGCGATCTCGCCGAGCAGGAACGACCAGTGGTCGGGGAAGACCTTGTTCAGCAGCTTGCGCAGCGGCGTGGAGACCCCGAAGCGATCGTCCACCCCCACCGCGGCCTTGCCCGGAACGGACGCCATGTCCAACTTACGACGCTTCACGGCCGCTCCCAGAAGTCAGGCCCGACGGTCTCGGTGTAGTCCGACCGCGCCACGAAGAAGCCCTCGTCGTCCACCTCGATCGGCAGCTGCGGCAGCCGCCGGCTCGCGGGGCCGAAGACCGGCCGGGCGTTGTCGGTGATCAGGAACTGCGACTGGTGGCACGGGCAGAGCAGCCGGTTGGTCTGCTGCTCGTACAGGCTCGCCGGGCAGCCCGCGTGCGTGCAGATCTTGGAGAACGCCGCGTAGTTGCCCCACATGTAGTTCCCGTGGCCGACCCGCTGGTTGGCCTCGCGGGACACCTGGGCGTCGGACTCCCGCAGGTGGATCAGCAGCGTCGGGGAGTCGGCGTGCTTGTTGCTCACCCCGTGCTCGATGCCGGGGAAGACGGTGAGCTGGCCGCCGGCGCTGATGTCGGCCGGACGGATCGGCCGGCCGTCCTCGCGGACCAGCCGGATCTTGCGGCCGTCGGCCGGCGCGAAGCCCGTGGTGAACATCTGGTTGTTCTTGTGCGGGTTGGAGATCAGGCCGCCGACCAGCGGGGCCGCCGCGACCGCGCCAACGGGCGCGAGGCCGGCCAGCAGCGAGATGCCCAGCAGCGGGCGACGCTTCACGCCCATCTCGTCGGCGAGGTAGAGCATCGTCTCACCGGTGATCTTGCGGCTCTCCGCCACGTTCGGGTCGTTCTCGTGGCGGTCCTGGATCGAGACCTCCTTGGGCAGCAGCTTCTTGCCCCAGGTCAGGATGCCGAAGCCGATGCCCAGCAGGGCGACGCCGAGGGTGAGGCCGAGCAGCGGGGTGTAGTACTTGTCCCCGCCGGTGCCCGGCTCGTACTCCCACGGCCACCAGATGTAGACGACCAGGAAGGCGGTGGCGGCCAGGCCGGTCAGCAGGAACATCGAGGCGACCGTGCGGGTCAGCCGGCGCTCGGCCTTGCTGCCCGGGACGACCTGCTCCTCGTAGTGGACGATCTCGATGTCGTCCCGGCGCGCGCCTTCCCGGACGATGTCGAACCGGCTCAGCCGCGGGTCGTGGACGTCGAGCGGCTCCGGGCCCTGGTGGGCCTGGTGCTCGGTCTTGGTGCTCATGCCGTCACCTCGCTACGGGCGGTGCCGGACCGCGGCACCGCAGCGCTGAATCGAATGATCCGCTCGGTCACGACTTGCCCGCGATCCACAGGCTGGCGAAGACGAGCGCGACGATGCCGATCAGGAAGATCGCCAGTCCCTCGGTGGACGGCCCGTACCGGCCGAGGTTGAAGCCACCCTGGTCCTGGTCGTGCTTCAGGGTGTCCTGGATGTAGGCGATGATGTCCGCCTTCTGCTCCGGGGTGATCTGGTTGTCCCCGAACACCGGCATGTTCTGCGGGCCGCTGAGCATCGCGGCGTAGATCTGCCGGTCGCTGGCCGGACGCAGGCTCGGCGCGTACTTGCCGGAGGACAGCGCGCCACCGCCACCGCCGAAGGCGTGGCACTGGGAGCAGTTGATCCGGAACAGCTCGCCGCCGGTGGCCAGGTTGGCGCCCTCGCGCAGGTCGCCCTCGGGGACCTGCGGACCCCCGCCGAGCTCCTGGACGTACTGGCCGAGCTGGCGGACCTGCTCGTCGGTGAAGACCGGCGGCTTGCGCATGGCCTGCGCCTCCTGCCGGGCCATCGGCATCCGACCGGAGCTCACCTGGAACTCGACGGAGGCCGAGCCGACCCCGATCAGGCTCGGGCCACGACCATCGACACCCTGCGCGTTACGGCCGTGGCAGGTCACGCAGCTCACGTCGAACAGCGCCTTGCCCTCGGCGGCGGCGCCGGTGAGCGGCGGGTTTTCCTGCGCCTGCACTCCGGGGGCGAAGACGGTGTAGGCGCCGCCGGCCAGCGTGAGCGCGGCGATCAGGCGGACCGCGGCACCCAGCCGGCGGCGGCCCCTGCTGCGCGCTGCGGACCGCTCGCCGCGCAACCGCGCGAGCAGACCGCGTCGGCGGTCGTTGTCAGAAGTCATGACCTGTGTCCTTAACCGGTGGGACCTTGTCTCAGAGGACGGGGCAGCGGCGCGGTTCGTGACGCGCCAAGATCACTGAAGCCAGTAGATCATGGCGTAGAGGCCGATCCACACGACGTCGACGAAGTGCCAGTAGTACGACACGACGATCGCCGACGTGGCCTGCGCCGGGGTGAACCGGCCCATGGTCGTGCGGACCATGAAGATGATGAAGGCGACCAGACCGCCGGTCACGTGCAGGCCGTGGAAGCCGGTGGTCAGGTAGAACATCGACCCGTACCCGTCCGCGTTGATCTTCACGCCCTCGTGGACCAGGGTCACGTACTCGTTCAGCTGACCGAGCACGAAGATCAGACCCATCACGAAGGTGATCGTGAACCAGCGCCGCAGGGCGTGGACGTCACCCTTCTCGGCGGCGAACACCCCGAGCTGGCAGGTCACCGAGGACAACACCAGGATCACCGTGAAGGTGGTCGCGTACGGGATGTTGAGGTGCTCGGTGTGCTTCGCCCACTGCTCCGGCGCCGCCGCGCGGATGGAGAAGTACATCGCGAACAGCGCCGCGAAGAACATGAGTTCGCTGGAGAGCCACACGATCGTCCCGACGCTGACCATGTTGGGCCGCGTCAGGGAGTGGATCCGGCTCTTGTCAATGGCTGGGGCCGCAGTCACGCGGTCATTATTGCCCCTGACCACGGCCGGCGATCAGCGGGGGGCCAAACCGGTGGCGTCGGTGGCCCGATCGTGGCGGTCCGGTTCGCCTGGCCTAGCCTGAAACGCGTGCAGCACGTCGATCCGATCTTCGCCGCCACCTCGGCGGTCGCCGCGCCCGGAGCGCTCGCGGCCGGCGGGGACCCGCTGCCGCCGCCGTTCACCGTGGCCCGCGTGTTCACCGAGACCCGGCTGGACAGCTGGCTGGCCCTCGGGCTGGTGCTCGCCGCCGGCCTCTACCTCTACGGGGTGTACCGGCTGCGGCTGCGCGGGGACCGCTGGCCGGTCGCGCGTACCGTCTTCTTCCTCGGCCCCGGCCTCGGCGGCATCGCGGCGGTCACCGTCAGCGGCCTGCACGCGTACGACACCGCGCTGCTGTCGGTGCACATGGTGCAGCACATGGTGCTGTCGATGGTCTCCCCCATCTTCCTGGCCCTCGGCGCGCCGGTCACCCTCGCGCTGCGCACCCTGCCGGTCCGGCCGCGCAAGCGGCTGCTGGCGATCGTGCACAGCCGCGTCGCCCGGGTCTACACCTTCCCGCTGGTGGCGTTCGCCATCTTCGTGGTGAACCCGTTCGCGCTCTACTTCAGCGACCTCTACCGCTACACCCTCGAACACGCCTGGGCGCACGAACTGGTGCACGCGCACTTCATCATGACTGGCTGCGTGTTCTTCTGGCCGTTGCTCGGGCTCGACCCGCTGCCGGGGCGCTGGCCGTACCCGGCCCGGGCGCTGCTGATGGTGCTGTCGGTGCCGTTCCACACCGTGCTCGGGCTCACGATCATGCAGAGCACCACGCTGTTCGGCGGCGACTGGTACCCGTCGCTCGGCCTCACCTGGTCCGACCCCGCCGCCGACCAGGTGGTCGCCGGGGGCATCCTGTGGGCCGGCGGCGAGTTCGTCAGCGTGACGATGCTCGCGGTCCTGGTGGTGCAGTGGGTGCGCCAGTCGGAGCGGGAGGCCCGCCGGCTCGACCGCGAGCTGGACCGCCAGGAGGCCCGCGAGCGCGCCGACCAGGCCGCGCAGTCCCCGGCCTGACCAGCGGATTCCGGTACGACCACCGGCCCGCCCGGGCGGGACATCGACCGGCCGGCGGCGGCGGGTACGATGCTCGGCAGCTACGAGGTGGGGAGTCAGCCAGCGATGAGCGATCGTCTTTGCACCGTCCTGCTCTACAGCGACGACCCGCAGGTCCGCGACCGGATGCGGCTGGCCGTCGGCACCCGCCCGGCCCCCGGGCTGCGCGTCGAGTTCGTCGACGCGTCCGACTACGCCGGGTGCGTGCGGCTGGTCGACGAGTACGAGATCGACCTGATGCTGCTCGACGGCGAGGCGAGCCCCGGCGGCGGCCTCGGCATCGCCCGGCAGATCAAGGACGACCGGGACGACGCTCCCCCGACCTGCCTGGTGATCGCCCGCGCCGCCGACCGCTGGCTGGCCGCGTACGCCGAGGTCGACGCCACCCTCGTGCACCCGCTCGACCCGGTGACCACCGGCGCCACCGTGGCCGAGCTGCTGCGCAGCCACGCCCCCGCCTGAGTCACCCCGGCCCGCGCGCCACCGGCGTCGCCCGGCCCGGTCGTGCCGGCCCGCACACCGGGCGGCACCCGTCCCTCCGCACCCCCACGCCCGCTCGGGAGGCCCGCCATGGGCGAACGGAACTGGCCGCACCTGCTCGGCGCGCTGCTGCGCGGGGAGGAGCTCTCCACCGCCGACACCGCGTGGGCGATGGGCGAGATCATGTCCGGCTCGGCGGCACCGGCCCAGATCGCCGGCTTCGCCGTCGCGTTGCGGGCCAAGGGCGAGACCCCGGCCGAGGTCGCCGGGCTGGTCGAGGCGATGCTCGGCGAGGCGGTTCCGGTCGAGCTGCCGGAGGAGCTGCGGTCGTCCGCGCTCGACGTGGTCGGCACCGGCGGTGACCTCGCCCACACCGTGAACATCTCCACCATGGCCGCCCTCGTGGTGGCCGGCGCGGGCGTGCGCGTGGTCAAGCACGGCAACCGCGCCGCGTCGTCGTCCTGCGGCACCGCCGACCTGCTGGAGTTCCTGGGCGTACCGCTGGACCTGACCCCGGAGGGCGTGGCCCGCTGCGTGACCGAGGCCGGCATCGGCTTCTGCTTCGCCGGCCGGTTCCACCCGGGCATGCGGCACGCCGGCCCCGTCCGGCGCGAGCTGGGCGTCCCGACGTTCTTCAACTTCCTCGGCCCGCTGACCAATCCGGCCCGGCCCCGGGCCGGCGCGGTCGGCTGCTTCGACCCGCGGATGGCCCCGGTGATGGCCGCCGTCTTCGCCGCCCGGGGCGACTCGGTGCTGGTGCTGCGCGGCGAGGACGGCCTCGACGAGTTCACCACCGCCGCGCCCACCCGGGTCTGGGCGGCCCAGGGCGGCACCGTCAGGGAGGCGCTGCTCGACGCGACGGACCTCGGGGTGCCCCGGGTGACCCTCGCCGACCTGCGGGGCGGTGACGCGGCGTACAACGCCGGGGTGGCCCGTCGGCTGCTGGCCGGCGAGGCGGGCCCGGTCCGCGACGCGGTGCTGGTCAACGCCGCCGCCGCGCTGGCCACCCAGGGGCCGCTGGGCGGCGACCTGACCGAGGCGCTGCGCGCCGGGATGGCCCGCGCCGCCGAGGCGATCGACTCCGGTGCCGCCGCGGCCGTGCTCGACCGCTGGGTCGAGGTGGCCCGCTCCGCCTGAGCGGACGCCTCCGCCCGCTCCACCGACGCTTCGCCCGATCCGTCGGCGCGGACTCGCCGCCGAGCGCGGGCTGATCGACAAGGTGCACCGCTGACGCGGACTCGCCAGGACCCGAGGGTGAGCCGGCAGCGGTCGGCGCGTCCGCCGACGCGAACCCGCTCGCCAATGCGAACCCGCCGCCCGCCGGCGCGAACCTGCCGCCCGCCGACGCGGACTCGCCGCCCGCCGACGCGAACCTGCCGCCCGCTGGCGCGAACCCGCTCGCCAGTGCGAACTCGACGCTCGCCGGCGCGAACGCCGTCCGGTCCGCCCCTGGCGGGAATTGTCGGACTCCCGTGGGAAACTACAGCCGAGTGATTCTCATGCCCCGGCCAGGAGAGGAGACGCCCGTGTCGGACCGCGAGCTCTACTGCGACACCTGCGAGGGCGTGCGGCTGTTCGAGGCCCCGCCGTGCGCCGACGGCCACGGCCCCGACTGCCCCGAGCTGGCCTGCACCGGCTGCGGCGCGGCGCTGCTGATCGCCACGTTCACGTTCCCGGCGACCCGGCTCGCCACCGGCGCCGCCCACGCCTCCCGCCGCGCCTCCCGCCGCCGCGCGGCCTGAGCCGGTCTGGCCGACATGCCCGGCTGGCCGGGCCGGCCGAGGAACGGCCCGCCTGCATGTCGGCGACATTGCGGTAACCGGGCCCCACTGATACCGCCATGTCGCCGACATGAAGTCGATCATCGGCCCAGCCCAGCGCAGGCCAGCTCAGGGGCCGGCCAGGGCCGGCCATGCAAGGCCGCTCCCACGCCCAGCCAAGCCCAGCGCGGCCACGCCGGCGCGGTGGTCTCTCGCCCCCGTCGGTCCCCGACGCGGAGAAGCCCGCGTCCCCTCACCGGGGGCGCGGGCTTCTTCCGTAAGCCGGCGGGTGGCTCAGTGCTCGGCGGTGCGCCGGGTGCCGCTGTAGTACTCGAAGAGCAGGCCGCAGGCGGCGAAGACGACCGTCACCAGGCCCAGGCCCAGCAGCCAGAACTGCCAGAAGACCAGGCCCAGCCCGGCGATCGCGGCGGCCAGCGCCAGCCCGAACGGCCAGTAGCTGCCCGGGCTGAAGAAGCCGATCTCGCCCGCGCCGTCGGCGATCTCGCCGTCCGGCCGGTCCTCCGGCCGCAGGTCGATCCGGCGGGAGACGAACCAGAAGAAGCCACCGCACATCGAGCAGAGCAGGAACGACAGCAGCAGCGCCACAGTGCCGACCCACTCGACCTGGCCGCCGGAGTCGCCGTACGTCCAGGCGCCGTAGAGGATCGTCGCGCCGAAGAGGAACCCGGCGATGATCAGGAAGATACGCCACTCGGTCTTCATGCCCGCTCCCTCAGCTTCCCGCGCCGGCCGCGACGTCGTCGGGGTTGAAGTTGGCCGTGTTGCGCCGCGTGTCGAACGGCTTGGTCGTGGTGGCGTACGGGTCCTCGCCGATGGCGGTGAGCGCCTCCTGCGTCGACTTGCCGTCGCGCTTGGCGGCCAGGAACTGGTCGTACTGCTGCGGGGAGACCACGCGCAGCTCGAAGTTCATGAAGGCGTGGTAGCTGCCGCACAGCTCGGCGCAGCGGCCCACGTAGGCGCCCTCGGCGTCGAGGCTGGAGACCTCGAAGACGTTGCGGATGTTGCCGGGCATGACGTCCCGCTTGAACAGCATCTCCGGCACCCAGAAGGAGTGCACGACGTCCTTGCTGGTCTCCTCGAACCGGATGGACCGGCCGGTCGGCAGGACCAGGATCGGGATGACCTCGCTGGTGCCGAGCGTCGACGCCACCGTGTTGGCGTCCTTGCCCTGACCGTCGCGGTAGTTGAACTGCCAGTTCCACTTGAAGGCGACGACCTCGACCGTGACGTCCGGGTTCTTCGTCGTGCGCACCACGTCGGTCTGCACGACCGCCGTGTAGTAGAAGAGCACCGACACGATCAGGATCGGGGCGATCGTGTAGAGGAACTCCATCGGCAGGTTGTAGCGGGTCTGCACCGGCAGCTCGTTGCCGCGCTTGCGGTAGCGCACGACGCACCAGAAGATCAGGCCCCAGACGAACACGCCGACCGCGAGCGCCGCGATGCAGGACGCGATCCACAGGTCGTACATGCGGTGCGACTCGGGCGTGATCCCGCCCTGCGGCCAGCCGAAGCCGCCGAACGTCTTGCCGACGTCGCAGCCCGTGAGCGAGACCAGCAGCGCCGCGCCGCCGAGGCCGAGCCCGGCGAGCCGACCAGCACCACGCCGCCGGCGTCCACCGGCTCCCGGAGAAGCGCTGTGCCGTACGGCCGGGGGCCGTACCTCCGAACTCCTTGCGACCACCTGGTCCTGCCTCCCTAGCGCGCCGTGGCGGTTGGTTGTCCCCGTACCAGCGGCAAAGGCGTCACCGACGGTCGCAGATTACTCGACCATGACGGGCAGAGCCGTGTTGGGGTGGCCGTACGCCCCCTTCGGGGGGATCGTCGGCGTGCCGGCGCGATAGCGTCGGGCCGTGAGCGCATCCCCGGTCTACCTGGACGCGGCCACCGCCGCCCCGCCGCACCCGGTCGCCCGGCAGGCGCTGCTGGCCGCCCTCGACGACGGCTGGGCCGACCCGGCCCGGCTCTACGGCCAGGCCCGCCGGGCCCGCCAGCTTCTCGACGCCGCCCGGGAGGCGGCCGCGGCGACGCTCGGCGTCCGCGCCGACGAGCTGTCCTTCACCCCCAGCGGTACGGCGGCGGCGCACTCGGCGGTGCTCGGTGGCCTGGCCGGGCGGCGGCGGGTGGGCGCGACGCTGGTGCACTCCGCGATCGAGCACTCGGCGGTGCTGCACGCCGCGCAGCGGCACGTGGCCGGCGGCGGGAGCGCCGTGTCGGTGCCGGTGGACCGGCTCGGCCGGCTCGACCTCGACGCCTTCGCCGACGCGGTCCGCGCGCCGGGGGTGGCCCTCGCGGCGCTGATCGGGGCCAGCCACGAGGTGGGCACGGTGCAGCCGGTCGCTCCGGCCGCCGCCGCGTGCGCCGCCGCCGGGGTGCCGCTGTACGTCGACGCGGCGCAGCTCGTGGGCCGGGTGCCGGTGCCGGCGGGCTGGTCGGTGCTGACCGCCAGCGCGCACAAGTGGGGCGGGCCGCCCGGCGTCGGGCTGCTGGTGGTGCGCAAGGGCACCCGCTGGGAGTCGCCGTGGCCGGCGGACGAGCGGGAGTCGGGGCGTACCCCCGGGGTGGTGAACCTGCCGGCGGTCGTGGCGGCGGCGGCGAGCCTGCGCGCGGCGGCGGCCGACGCGGCGGCCGAGGCGGCCCGGCTGGCGCCGCTGGTGGACCGGATCCGGGCGCGGGTGGCGGCGGAGGTGCCCGACGTCGAGGTGGTCGGCGACCCGGTGGACCGGCTGCCGCACCTGGTCACGTTCTCCTGCCTGTACGTCGACGGGGAGGCGCTGCTGCACGCGCTGGACCGGCGCGGCTTCGCGGTCTCCTCCGGCTCGTCGTGCACGTCATCGACGCTGCGCCCGTCGCACGTGCTGGAGGCGATGGGGGTGCTGTCGCACGGCAACGTGCGGGTCTCGCTGCACCGGGAGACGACGGTCGCCGACGTGGAGCGGTTCCTCGCCGAGCTGCCCGGGATCGTCGCGGCGCTGCGCGCCGAGGCGGGGGTGGTGGGGCTGTGAGCGGGCCGGTCGGGGGAACTGCTCCGCCGGAGGGGGCCGCTGCCGCTCCGGTCGAGGTGCTGGACTGCCGGGGGCAGCGCTGCCCCCTGCCGGTGATCAAGCTGGCCCGGCGGCTGCCGGAGCTGCCGGTCGGTGCGGTGCTGCGGGTGCTCGCCGACGACCCGGCGGCGGCCGTGGACATCCCGGCGTGGTGCCGGATGCGCGGCCAGGAGTTCGTCGCCGCCCACGAGGAGGGGCCGGGCTACGACGTACGCCGCGTCGGTTGACCCGGCCGCTGCTCGCAGCTCAGGGCCTCGCGGTGCTCGGCAGGCCGGCTGGCCAGCTGACGGCTTCTTGATCGTCTGCTGCTTTCGGACAATCGCACCGGCGTGTCGTCTCACCAAACCGCAGACGATCATCACCCGCCCCGCGCCAGCCCCGCCGCCCCGCACCGCCCCGCACCGCACCGCACCGCCCGACGTTCCCGTGATCAAGAGATTTGCGTCAAAGCAGAGATCAACTTTGACGCAAATCTCTTGATCACCGCGTCGAGGCGGGGTGGGATGAGGATTACGGGAGGAGGTGGGGACGGATGTCGTCGGCTGCCTGGTCGCCGTAGGACTCCGCCAGGCGCTTGACGAAGACGTCGGGGCGCACCTCGTACTCCTGGGTGCCGACCGTCTCCAGCACCAGCGTGGCCAGCAGGGAGCCGACCTGGGCGGCGCGCTCCAGGCCCAGCCCCCAGGAGAGGGCGGCGAAGAAGCCGGCCCGGAAGCCGTCGCCGACACCCGTCGGGTCGACGGCCTGGGCCTCGCGCGCGATCGGCACGTGGATGGTGTCGAAGTCCCGGCCCGCGATCTCCACCCCGTTGCTGCCCAGCGTGGTCACCCGGATCTTCACCCGGTCCAGCAGCTGCGCGTCGCTCAGGCCGGCCTTGCTCTGCAGCAGCGACTTCTCGTACTCGTTGGTCATGAGGTAGTCGGCGCCGTCGATGAGCCCCACCACGTCCGCGCCGTCCATGCGGGCGAGCTGCTGCGACGGGTCGGCGACGAAGGCGTACCCCCGCTCGCGGCACTCGGCGGAGTGTCGCAGCATCGCGTCGGGGTCGTTGGCGCCGACCAGGACGAGGTCGAGCCCGCCGAGCCGCTGCGCGACGGGGGCCAGCTCGATGTTGCGCGCCTCGCTCATCGCCCCGGCGTAGAAGGAGGCGATCTGGCACATGTCGGTGTCGGTGGTGCAGACGAAGCGGGCCGTGTGCGCCACCTCGCTGACGTGCACCGACTCGCAGTCGACGCCGTGGCGCTCCAGCCAGGAACGGTAGTCGGCGAAGTCCGCGCCGACCGCGCCGAGCAGGATCGGCCGCAGGCCCAGCTGGCCCATGCCGAAGGCGATGTTGGCGGCCACCCCGCCGCGGCGCAGCACCAGGTCGTCCACCAGGAAGGACAGCGAGACCTTGTCGAGCTGGTCGGCGATGAGCTGGTCGGCGAACCGGCCGGGGAAGCTCATCAGGTGGTCGGTCGCGATCGAGCCGGTCACGGCGATCTTCATGTCAACCCTCGTGGTCGGGAGCACGGCGCGGGTCAGCCTACCGGTCCGGCCGGTGCCGTGGTCGCGGGTCGGACGGCAAGCGGTCATGTCCCGCTCACCTCACCGTCACCCCGCACGAGGCGGCGCAGGTAGGCACCGGTCACGCCCGCCGGGGAAGTCACGGACGGTAGGGCCGGCCGGAAAAAGGGACGCCAACCGGGCGGAGGAAGGGACGCCGAACCGGAAGACGGACGGCGGGGCCACCCTCGGATCGGGGGTGGCCCCGCCGTGTCGGCCGGAGCGCGACCCAGCCGGAGTGGCCGGGCCGGGAACCGGCTGAGGTCGGACGGACTCGAGGTCGGACGGACTCGAGGTCGGACGAACTCAGCCGACGTCGGGACTCAGCTGAACGAGTCGCCGCAGGCGCAGGAGTTGCCCGCGTTCGGGTTGTCGATCGTGAAGCCCTGGGCGTCGATCCGGTCGGCGAAGTCGATCGTGGCGCCGGCCAGGTAGGGGGCGCTCATCCGGTCGACGACGACCTCGACCCCGTCGTAGTCGGTGACGACGTCACCGTCGAGCGAACGCTCGTCGAAGAAGAGCTGGTACCGCAGGCCGGAGCAGCCGCCCGGCTGCACCGCCACCCGGAGCCGCAGGTCGTCGCGGCCCTCCTGCTCGATCAGGGCCTTGACCTTCTGCGCCGCGACGTCGGTGAGGACGACGGAAGTAGGGGCCTTGGCCTCGGTCGACTCGGTCTGCGCTGGCGTGGTCACGTGGAAATCTCCCTGCGCGGTCTGGGTCTGGACGCACTGGCCAACGTCGTCCGTCGCCCAGTGATTCCCGATGTGTTCGCAGATCCGATGGTACGCCGCCCCGGCCGGGACCACCCGGTCGACGTGACCGGGGCCCCAGGCCGGGCCCGGGTCACGGCGGGCCGGGCCCGCGCGGCGGCCAGGCTGCGGACGCTCAGCGGCTCCACTGGCGGGCCAGCCGGGCGCCGAGCTGGCGCAGCCCCTCCGCCGGGCGGCTCAGCGCCGCGTCGAGCCCGCCGCGCTCCTCGCCGCCGAAGTGCTCCACCAGGCTGTACGCGTCGGTGACGCCCGCCGAGGCGGCCTCGCGTCGCCCGGTGCTCACCTGCCCCGCCAGCACCACGCAGGGCACGCCCCGGTCCCGGGCGGCCCCGGCCACCCCGGCCACGACCTTGCCGCGCAGCGACTGGTGGTCGAAGGAGCCCTCCCCGGTGATCACCAGGTCGGCGGCGTCGAGCGCGGCCGGCAGGCCGATGGCTTCGGTGACCAGGCCGATGCCGGAGGCGCACCGGCCGCCGAGGGCGAGGATCGCCGCGCCGAGGCCGCCGGCCGCTCCCCCGCCGGGCAGGGCGCCGAGGCCGGGCGGGCACCCCGGCAGGTCCTTTTCGAGTACGCCGGCGAAGCGCTCCAGCGCGGCGTCGAGCAGCAGCACGTCTTCGCGGGTCGCGCCCTTCTGCGGGCCGTAGACGTTGCTCGCCCCATGCAGCCCGAGCAGGGGGTTGTCGACGTCGGTGGCGGCGACGAGGGTGACGCCGCGCAGCCGGGGCGCGCCGTCGAGCCCGGCGACCGCGGCCAGCGCCGCCCCGCCGTACGGCAGGGCCCGGCCGGCCTCGTCGAGCGGCGTGACGCCCAGCGCGGTGAGCAGCCCGGCCCCGCCGTCGTTGGTGCCGGAGCCGCCCAGCCCGATCACCACCGTGCGGGCCCCGTGCTCCACGGCGGCGGTGACCAGCGCCCCCAGCCCGTACGAGGTGGTGGCCTTCGGGTCACGCTCGGCGGCGGCGAGCAGGTGCAGGCCGCACGCCTGGGCGCTCTCCAGGTACGCCGTGCCGTCGTCGGTGACCAGGATCTCACCGTCGGTGGGGCGACCGAGCGGGTCGACGGTCGGCACCGGCACCCGACGCCCGCCGAGGGCCTCCGCGAGCACGGCCACGAAACCGGGCCCGCCGTCGGCGAGGGGGCGGATGAGCAGGTCGTCGCCGTCGGCCACCTCCCGCCAGCCCTCGGCCACGGCGGCGGCGACCTCCTGGGCGGGCAGCGTTCCGGCGAACTTGTCGGGGCAGAGCAGCACGCGCATGCCGAGCAGTGTGGCAGGCCACATCGGCGCGGGGCAGTGTGGCAGCACACACCGGCGCGGGCTGCCTTGTCGCCCGGCTGTGGAACCATGAGTGGCGTGACTTCGACCTGGGTGGAACCCTCCAACACCGCGACGGCCCTGCTGCTGCTCGGCCGTGGCAGCGACCCCGCCACCGAGCGTGGCGTGGAGTGTCCGGGCGACCTGCCGGCGCCCAGCGACCCCGACCTGGTGGCGCGGGCCGCGGCGGCCAAGGCGAAGCTGGGTGACAAGGTCTTCGTGCTGGGGCACCACTACCAGCGCGACGAGGTGATCCAGTTCGCCGACGTGACCGGTGACTCGTTCAAGCTGGCCCGCGAGGCGGCGGCCCGGCCGGACGCGGAATACATCGTCTTCTGCGGCGTGCACTTCATGGCCGAGAGCGCCGACATCCTCACCTCCGAGCGGCAGCGGGTGGTCCTGCCCGACCTGGCCGCCGGCTGCTCGATGGCGGACATGGCGGTGCTGACGCAGGTCGAGTCCGCCTGGGACGCGCTGACCGAGCTGGGCGTCGCGGCGCAGACGGTCCCGGTGACGTACATGAACTCGTCGGCGGACATCAAGGGCTTCGTCGGCCGCAACGGCGGCGTGGTGTGCACCTCGTCGAACGCGAAGCGGGCGCTGGACTGGGCGTTCGAGCAGGGGTCGAAGGTGCTGTTCCTGCCCGACCAGCACCTGGGCCGCAACACCGCCGTGCTGGAGCTGGGGCTGTCGCTGGACGACTGCGTCCTGTACGACCCGCACAAGCCGAACGGCGGGCTGACCCCGGAGCAGCTGCGCGACGCGAAGACGATCCTGTGGCGCGGGCACTGCTCGGTGCACGGCCGGTTCACCCTCGACAGCGTCGAGGACGTGCGGGCGCGGGTGCCGGGGGTCAACGTGCTGGTGCACCCCGAGTGCCGGCACGAGGTGGTCACCGCCGCCGACTACGTGGGCTCGACGGAATACATCATCCGGGCCATCGAGGCGGCCCCGGCCGGCTCGGCGTGGGCGGTCGGCACCGAGCTGAACCTGGTGCGCCGGCTGGCGCTGGCCCACCCGGACAAGCAGATCATGTTCCTGGACAAGGCGGTCTGCTACTGCTCCACGATGAACCGGATCGACCTGCCGCACCTGGTGTGGGCGCTGGAGGAGCTGGTGGCCGGCCGGGTGGTCAACCAGATCACCGTGGACGCCGACACCGCGCACCACGCCCGGGTGGCGTTGGACCGGATGCTCGCCCTCCCCGGCGCGGACACCCCGCCCCCGGCGAGCGCCTGACCACCCTGCGTGACCGGATGGGCACCTTATGGCACCGGAAGCGCCGATTCGTGCCCTCCGGTCCGAGGTGACCGTCTCCATTTTCGTCACCGAGGGCTATGCTGCCGGGGCGACGACACACGCGCCCGTTTTCATCCGGCCGCATCACGGGTAACCCCCATATCGCCCGCATCACCATCAACTACGGCAGCACCGACGCGCTGGAGGTTGCGTTGACCGACGACGTCCTGGTCGTACACGGAGGTACTCCGCTGGAAGGGCGGATCCGCGTGCGCGGCGCGAAGAACCTGGTTTCCAAGGCGATGGTCGCCGCCCTGCTGGGCGACAGCCCCAGCCGGCTGTTCGACGTGCCGCGGATCCGCGACGTCGAGGTGGTCCGGGGGCTGCTCGGCCTGCACGGGGTCAAGGTCACCGACGGCGCCGAGGACGGTGAGCTGGTCTTCGACCCGGCCAACGTCGAGAGCGCCAGCACCGACCAGATCAACGTGCACGCCGGCTCCAGCCGCATCCCGATCCTGTTCTGCGGGCCGCTGCTGCACCGGCTCGGCCACGCGTTCATCCCCGACCTGGGTGGCTGCCACATCGGGCCGCGCCCGATCGACTTCCACCTCCAGGCGCTGCGCGAGTTCGGCGCCACGGTCGACAAGACCCCGGAGGGCCTGCACCTGTCGGCCCCCAACGGGCTGCACGGCACCAAGTTCGCGCTGCCGTACCCGAGCGTCGGCGCGACCGAGCAGGTGCTGCTCACCGCCGTGATGGCCGAGGGCGTCACCGAGCTGCGCAACGCCGCCGTCGAGCCGGAGATCATCGACCTGATCTGCATCCTGCAGAAGATGGGCGCGATCATCAAGGTGCACACCGACCGGGTGATCGAGATCCAGGGCGTGCCGAAGCTGCACGGCTACACCCACCGGCCGATCCCGGACCGGATCGAGGCGGCGAGCTGGGCGGCGGCGGCGCTGGCCACCCGCGGCCACGTCGAGGTGCTCGGCGCGCAGCAGGCCGACATGATGACGTTCCTCAACATCTTCCGCTCCGTCGGCGGCGAGTACGAGGTGACCGACGCCCGTCCGCCGAAGCTGGGCGACCCGGGCCAGGAGGGCGGCATCCGGTTCTGGCACCCGGGCGGCGAGCTGAACGCCGTGGCGCTGGAGACCGACGTACACCCGGGCTTCATGACCGACTGGCAGCAGCCCCTCGTCGTGGCGCTGACCCAGGCCCGGGGCCTGTCGATCGTCCACGAGACGGTCTACGAGCAGCGGCTCGGCTACACCGAGGCGCTCAACACGATGGGCGCGAACATCCAGGTCTACCGCGACTGCCTCGGCGGCACCCCGTGCCGCTTCGGCCGGCGCAACTTCAAGCACTCGGCCGTGATCGCCGGCCCGAGCAAGCTGCACGCCGCCGACCTGGTCATCCCGGACCTGCGCGCCGGGTTCAGCCACCTGATCGCCGCGCTCGCCGCCGAGGGCACCTCCCGGGTGTACGGCGTCGACCTGATCAACCGCGGCTACGAGGACTTCGAGGCGAAGCTGGCCGACCTGGGCGCCCACACCGAGCGTCCGTAACGCGACACGCAGTAATCCTGCTCACGTCCGCCCGCGCCCGGTGCACCGCGATGTGCACCGGGCGCGGGCGTTTGGCTACCCTTTCCGCGTGCCGTCGCTGTTTCGCCGCAAGTCCACCGACCTCGTCGAGGAGTCCGTCACCACGGTGACGACCGACGAGGAGTCCGCGCGCGCCCGCCGGGGCTACACCCCGGCCAAGGGCCGCGAGACGCCGAAGCGGCCCGTGGCCGGGCGTCGGCCCGCCGGCCCGACCAAGCCGCTGAGCAAGGAGGAGGCCCGGGAGCGGCGGCGGCAGTTGCGCGCCGAGTCCGCGGCCGAGTTCCGCCGCGAGGGCGGCCCGCGCGACCGGGGCCCGGAGCGGCTGCTGGCCCGCAACGTGGTCGACTCCCGGCGCACGGTGGGCACCTGGTTCTTCGGCGGGGCGCTGATCGTGCTGCTCGGCTCCAACCAGGCGATGCCGCCGATCGTCCGGCTGCTCTCCAACGTCCTGTGGGGCGCGCTCGCCCTCGGTGTGGTGATCGACTCGATCCTGATCAGCCGGAAGATCAAGAAGCTGGTGCGGGAACGCTTCCCGAAGTCCGACCAGCGCCTCGGCTCCCTCTACCTGTACGCGATCATGCGGTCGATCACCTTCCGCCGGATGCGCGCCCCGGAGCCCCGCGTCAACATCGGCGACCCGGTCTGACGCGTCCCCCTCGTTGAGAAGGGGCCCCTGCTCTACCGGAAGCGTCAACAAGGGGCCCCTCCTTACCCGCGTACAGGCGGGCGACGACGTCCTCGATGTCCGGCTCGACGATCGAGACGTCCCGCAGGGCGGCCCGCCCGGCCAGGGCGGCCACCACGTCGGCGACGCCCGCCGACTCCAGCGCGAAGACCAGCCGGTGCCCGTCGGCCTCCACCCGCAGCAGCGGTGCGCCGGGCAGCTCCGGCGGCTGCGGCAGCGCGGTGTCCAGGTCGGCGACGACGAGGCGGCGGGAGCCGTACCGGTCGTGCAGCGCGGCGATCGGGCCGTCGTGCACCACCCGGCCGTGGTCGATCACCACGAGGCGCGGGCACAGCCGCTCGATGTCGGCCAGGTCGTGGGTGGTGAGCACGAGGGTGGTGTCGCCGGAGCGGCCCAGCTCGGCCAGGAAGCCCCGCACGGCCTGCCGGCTCACCACGTCCAGCCCGATCGTCGGCTCGTCGAGGAAGAGCACCTCCGGGCCGTGCAGCAGGGCGGCGGTCAGCTCCCCGCGCATCCGCTGGCCGAGGGAGAGCTGCCGCACCGGGGTGTCGGCGAAGGCGTCCAGGTCGAGCAGGTCGCGGCAGCGGCGCAGCCGGGCGGCGTGCGCGGCGGCCGGCACCCGGTAGACGTGCCGCAGCAGGTCGAACGACTCCCGCAGCGGCAGGTCCCACCAGAGCTGGGACCGCTGGCCGAACACCACCCCGACGCGCAGCGCCAGCCGGGTGCGCTCGGGCACCGGGCGCAGCCCACAGACGCGTACCTGGCCGGAGGTGGGGGTGAGCACGCCGGTGAGCATCTTCAGGGTGGTGGACTTGCCCGCGCCGTTCGGGCCGATGTAGCCGAGCATCTCGCCGCGCTCGACGCGCAGGTCGACGCCGGCCACCGCCGCGACGGTGCGCTTCTCGCGGCGCAGCCGGCCGGCCTTGACCCGGACCGTGAACTCCTTGCGCAGCTCGCGCACGTCGATGACGCTCATGACCCCGTACTCCGGTAGTGGCGGACCCCGACGCGCCAGGCGGTGGCGGCGAGGGCGGCGGCGACCAGCGCGACCGTCGGCGAGGCCCAGCCCACCCAGGCCGGCAGGCCGAGCGGGTCGGCCCGGCCGAGCAGCGCCAGCGCCGGCTGGTAGCTCACGAAGGCGAACCCCATCCCGTACGCGAAGGCCGCGCGGAACCAGCCGTCGAAGATCGTGACGGGGTACGAGGTGAAGTCGCGCCCGCCGTAGGTGACCGAGTTGGCCAGTTCCCCCGACTCGGTCCAGTAGAACGACACCGTGGCGGTGGCCACGAAGACCGACCCGAAGAAGACGACCCCGGCCAGCGGGGCGGCCACCGCCAGCGCCACCCGGCCCGGGGTCCACTCGATGCCGGCGCGGGCGAGGGCCACCAGCAGCACGGCCAGGCCGAACACCGCCCGGGACGCCTTGCGCAGCGGCAGGTCCATCAGCAGCAGCTGGGGCAGCGCGCCCAGCGGGCGCAGCAGCACCGCGTCGAACAGGCCGGTGCGCACGTACGCGGGCAGCCGCTCGACGTTGCCGACGAGCAGGTCGGCGGTGGCGAACGCGCAGGCCGACAGGCCCACCATGACCAGCGTCTCGCGCAGCGTGAACCCGCCCAGCTCCCGGGTCACCCCGAAGATCACCAGCACGGTCACCACGTCGAAGACGGTGGCACCGACGTTGCCGACCAGGTCCACCGCGAACGACGCCCGGTACGCCGCCTGCGACCGGGCCTGCGCGCCGAGCAGCGCCCCGTACGCCCGCAGCCGGTGTTCAGCCACCCTGCACCACCAGGCGGCGCTCGGCGCGGCGCTGCACCAGCCGGCACAGGGCGAGGATCGCCACCGCCCAGCCGACCTGCAGCCCGACCAGCCCGGCCTGCACGCCCGTCGGGTCCCGCTCGACCAGCACGTCGAGCGGGGTCTGCAGGAGACTCGGGAACGGGGTGGCCAGCTGCAACGCCAGGAACAGCGCGTCGGGCAGGAACGGCAGCGGGAAGTAGAGCCCGGCGAGCACCCCCGAGCCGAGGGTCCACAGGATCTGCGGGCCCCGGACGTCCTGGAGCCAGTACGCGGTGGCGTTGACCAGGAACCGGCAGCCGAAGCAGAGCACCACCGCGACCGTCGCGGAGACCACGAACAGCGGCACGGTCGACCAGCGGGCCGGCAGGTACACGTCGAAGAAGAGCGGGCCGACCAGGACCGGCGGCAGCAGCCGCGACACGCACGCCCACCCCGCCCGGCCCAGGTCGGTGGCAAGGTAGCTGGTCACCGGATGGACCGGGCGCAGCAGGTCGCTGGCCACGTCGCCGGTGCGGATCCGCTCGGCGAGCTCGGGCCGGCCCCACAGCAGGATCACCGCGAGCATGCCCTGCCCCGCCCAGACGAAGGTGGCGAACTGCGCCCGGTCGTAGCCGGCCGCGGTGCCCGCCGCGCCCGCCGCACCGAACAGGATGTAGCAGCGCAGGAAACCGAAGACGATGTTGGTGACGGCACCGGCCAGCGCGGCCTGGCGGTATGTGGCGTACCGTCGGAATCCGGATCGCGCTATCGCACCGAATGTCCGAAACCATAGGATAACGTTTGACTCGGTGGGCGGTGCCACAGTGGCGGTGACAGAGCCCACGCCGTTACCCTCCTTCCGCAGCCACCCGCGCCGGACCGGGCGACTTTACCGGCAGGTGGGGTGCCCAGCGCGACAATTTCCAACGAGGTGACATCGCCGTGAGCGAGCGACGCGAGCCGGGCACCGGGGCTCGCCACGCGGGCGGCGACGGGACCTGCGGATGAGCGGCGACTTCATCGACCGCTGGCGCGATCCGGCCGAACCGTCCTGGGTGTTCGAACCGACCACCGAGTGGCAGCCGCAGTTCCCGGGGCAGCGTTACCCGGGCGACATCGGCCTGCGGCACCAGCCTCCCCCGCCCCGGGGTCGCGCCGCCGTCGTCGGCCGGGCCGAGGTGCAGCCGGTCAGCCCCGCCCCCGACGACCACGACCCGTACCGCCGCCCCGGGTCGGACGACCACGACCGGTACCGCCGGCCGCCCGCCGACCAGGACCCGTACCGCCGGCCGGTCACGGGGCAGGACGGCCACCGCCGGCCCGTCGCCGACCACGACCCGTACCGTCGGCCGGTCACGGGGCAGGACGGCCACCGCCCGCCGGTCACCGAGCACGACCCGTACCGTCGGCCCGCCGAGCAGGACGGCTTCCACCGGCCGGTCGGCGACGGGCGCCGTGCCGCCCCGGACGAGCGCGACCGCTACCGCCGACCCGCCCCCGACGAGCACGACCCCTACCGCCCGCGCCCCGCCGCCGACGACCACGCCCTGTACCGGCGTCCGGCTCCCGGCGAGGCCGCCCCGCACCGGCGAGCCGCGCCCGACGAACACGCACCGCACCGTCGACCCGCCGCCGGCCCCGCCCCCGGCGAGGCCACCCCGCACCGGCGGCACGCCGCCGACGAGCACGCCCCGTACCGCCGGCCCGCACCGGAGGAGTGGGGACCGGCCCGGCGCGGCTGGGACGAGCGCGGACCGGACGAGGCGTACCCGCCCCGGCACCCCGCCCACGACCAGCCCGGCCGGCACGACCGGCGTGCCGCCGGCTGGACGCCGGACCGCGATGCGGCCGTCGGCCGGTACGACCAGCCTCGCCCGACCGACCACGGCCGCCGGCCGGGGCCCGCCGAGGCGAGCCCGGTCTCTCCGGCGCCCCGCCGCGAGGCAGGGTGGGTGCCCGAGCCGGACGAACACCCGAACCGGCCCTACGGCGACCGGCCGGGGCCGGCCGGCCCCGGCTGGCCGGAACGCCGCCGGCCCACGCTGGACCGCGACGGCCGTCCCGGCCCTGGCCCGGACGGGTGGCAGGCGTCGCCGGCGACCGGCACCGGTCAGGGCGCGGACCGGCTGGACCGTCAGCACGGCCGGCCCGCCGACGCTCCCGGACGCCCCGCCGCCGACGAGCCGCGTCACCCCGCCGACCGGGGCGGACCGGCACCGTACCGGGACGGCCGACCGTACCGGGACGGGCGGGACGTGGCCGCCGCGCGCGCGGAGGAGTACCGCGAGCCCGGCGTCCGGCCGGCACCGCCGCGCGACGGCGGCCTGCCCTGGCCGCCGCCCGGTCCGCTCCGTCCGGACCTGGGCCGGAACCCGACCCCCGCCGACCCGCACCGTGCCGAGCGGCCGACCGAGGGCCGCGGCGACGAACGGCCGGTCACCGATCGGTACGGACCCCGCCCGCCGGTCGATCGGGCCGGGTCGCCACCCCGGCAGGACAGCACCGCTCCCGGCCCCCGGTTCGTCCCCCCGTCGCACCGGCCCGTCGAGCCGACCCGCCCGCCGAGCGAACCGCGCCGCCCACCGGTGGAGCCGCTGCGGCCCCCGGCGGAGTCGCTGCGCCCGCCGGCCGAACCGCTGCGGCCCCCGGCGGAGTCGCTGCGCCCGCCGGCCGAACCGCTGCGCCCGCCGGTGGAGCCCCCGCGTCCGGCGGCCGGGCCGGCGCGTTTCCCGGCCCAGCCGCACCCGCACCACGCACCGGTCGAGCCGACCCGCCCGCCGAGCGAGCCGCGCCGCCCGGTCGAGCCGGCCGCCGACGCCCCACGGTTCGCGCGGCCCACCACCCCCGCCGCGCCCGTCGGCGGATCGCCCTCCACCGGCGTACCGGCGAGCGGCGCACCCGTCAGCGGCGTGCCCGTCAGCGGGCCGCCGGCCCGGCCGGTCTCCACACCGCCGACGACCAGGCCGGTCTCCGCGCCGCCGACCGAGCTCACGCCGGCCGCGTCGGCGGCACCGGTCTCCGCGCCACCCGTGCCGCCGCGCACCGCGCCCACGTCCCCCGCGCCGTCGGCGCCGGTCTCCGCGCCGCCCGCCGAGCCCGTCGCCGCGCCACCACCCGTCTCCATGCCGCCCGCCGAGCCCGTCCCCCCGCCGCCCGCCGAGCCCGTATCCGCGCCGCCCGCCGCCCGGCTGCGGCTGGAGTTCCTGCCCGCCCCCGGGCCGGCCGAGCCCCGGCCCGTGCCCGGCGAGCCCACGGCAGTCAGGGACGACCTGGCCCGCCCGGACGTGTCGGCCGAGGCCGCTCCGGTCGCCGCTTCTTCACCGCTGGACGAGCGGCCGAGCCGGCCGCGACCGGAGCAGCCCGTGCTGCCGGTGCCGTCCACCGCCCCGGAGTCGGCGAACCCGACGCCAGAGCCGCCGTCTACCGCCGCCGCACCCCGGCCGCCGGCCGCCCGGGCACCGGTCGAGTCGCCGGATGCCGAGCCGGTCGACCCGACCGCCACCGCCGAAGCCAAGGCCGAGGCCGCCACGGGACCCGAGACCGCCGCCATCGGGGCCGAGGTCACCACCGGGCCCGAGGCCGGCACCGAGGCCGAGTTCGCCGCCGAGCCCGAGATCACCCCCGAGCCCCGGGCCGCCGCCGAGCCTGTAGCCACGGCCAAACCCGAAGGCGCGGCCGAGCCCGAAGTCGTCACCGGGCCCGCCGGGTCGAGCGTCGTGACCGGTCCGGAGGTGCCCGGCGACCCGGCTGTCGCCGCAGGACCGGATGTCCCCCGCCCACCCACCGTGCCCGCCGACGCGACCGAGGCCACCGCGCCGGAGGAAAGCACGCCGGAGGAGGAACCCGCCGGTCGGGAGGAGAACGTCGACCGGGGTGACGCCGTCGACCCGGCCGGGACCGTGGTCGCCTCGGCCGTCGACGTGCGGGCCGGGGAGGCGCGGGACGCCGGGGCGGCGGACGACGGCACCCCCGGTGGATCCGACCGGCCCCGGGCAGCGGACGAGCGACCGTCCCCTGAGCCGGCACGCGCGGCGACGCCCCCGCCGGAGCATTCCGACGCGTGGTTCCGGCCGAACAGACCGGCGGCACCGGCCCCCGAGCCGGCCACGCCCGCCGCCGCTGCGGGCCCGGCCCCCGCCCCAGCCCAGGTCTCGCCCACCACGCCGACCCAGGATCCGACCCCGACCCAGGCCCAGGATCCGACGCCGGCCCAGGATCCGACGCCGGCTTCGGCACCGACACCGGCGTCGGCACCGGTCCAGGTTCCGGCTCCAGCTCCGGCCCCGGTACCGGCTCCGGCTCCGGCTCCGGTCCAGGTTCCGGCTCCGGCCGATGCGGGCGCGGCGACGCCGCCCGCCCCGCAGCCCACCGGTGGCCCGGCCGGCCGGGCCGCCGACCCACGCCCGGTGAGCGCCGCGCCCGCGTCGCCGGTGTCCGCACCTCCGGCCGGGGCCGCGCCGCTCGCCGCCCACCCCGCACCGGAGCAGCCGCGTCCCGTCTCGGCACCGCCCGCCCGCCCCGTGTCCGGCGTGCCCGCCCCACCGGTGTCCGGCCCACCCGCGCGGCCGGTCTCCGGCATGCCCGCCTATCCCGTGTCCGGCATGCCCGCACGGCCCGTGTCGCCGGCCGGGCCCGCCGCCGGGGCGGAGCCACGGGCCGGCCAGGAGCGGCGGGCCGCTCCGGCCGACCCGGAGCAGACGCTCGCGGCCCTGCGGTGGCGCCTGCACCCGGAGACCCTGCGCGAGGAGACCGACGACCCGGAGCTGCTGCGCAGCGTGCGGGAGGGGCTGACCGCCAAGCTCGACGTCGCCCTGGACAACCGGTCCCGGGCCCGGCTGCTGAGCCTGCGGGCGGTGGCGTCGCGCCTGCTCGGCGACCTGGGGGACGCGGTCGACGACGCCCGGCTCGCGCTGACGTACGCCGAGGCCACCGGCGAGTTGCGGCGGACCGCGCTGGCGCGGGCGCGGCTGGCCCACGTGCTGCGCTGGCGGGGCGAGTTCGCCGAGGCCGACCGGCTCTTCGCGGAGGCCAACTCGACGGAGCTGCCCGACCGGCTGCGCGCGGCCCTGCACGAGCACGCCGGCCGCTGCTGCTACGACCAGGGCCGGCTGATCGAGGCGTGCCAGCACTTCGAGCGGGCGCTCGACCTGCGCCGGTCCGCCGACCCGGAGCTGCTCGCCCGCACCCGGATCGCACTCGACGCGGTAGCCGAGCGGGCCGGGCGGGACGGCTTCGGCCCCTACCCGCGCGGGCGGTCGGAGATCCTGCGCACGCCCCGGCCGCCGGTGCCGACGTACGACGAGGACCTGGACCGGTGGGGCTACGCCGACGCCGACGGCAACCTGGTGATCGGCACCGACTACGCCGAGGTGCAGCCGTTCCGCGAGGGCGTGGCCTGGGTGCGCCGGCCGGAGGGCACCCGGTGGGCGCTGATCGACGACTCGGGCCGCACCCTGATCCAGGCCAACAACGGCTACCGGTCGGTCGGTTCGTTCTCCGACGGCCTCGCCTGGGTGTCGATGGACGGCACCGGCAACTGGATGGCCGTCGACCCGTCCAACATGGTGGTGATCCCGCCCGGCTTCGACGACGTCCGGCCGTTCCGGGGCGGGGTGGCGACGGTCCGCGCGGGCGGCGGCTGGGGGGCGGTGGACCGCACCGGCACGGTGGTGGTGCCCACCCGTTACCACGGCTTCACCACGGCCCTGGCCGACGGCCGCTACGTCGACGGCTTCACCGAGGAGGGGCTGGCCGTGGTGGAGCTGAACGGCCGGCGCGGGGTGGTGGACCGCACGGGCCGGGTGCTGGTGGCCCCTGCGCACCCGGCGCTGGTGGTGCACCCGGTGGCGTACCTGGTCGGCGACGGCCTCGGCCGCTGGGGTGCGCTGGACCGGCGCGGCGAGCCGCTGATCGACCCGGTGCACCCGAGCCGGGACCGGGTGGTCGAGCAGATCGACCACCTGCTCGCCGACGCCAGCCCGCTGGTCTGACCCGGGCCGCCGCGCAACCCGCCGACGGGTGACCATGACGGGGGCGGGCTAGGGTCGGACCATGGAATTCCGACACCTGGGCCACTCGGGCCTGCTGGTCAGCGAGATCTCGTACGGCAACTGGATCACCCACGGTTCGCAGGTCGAGGAGGACGCGGCGACCGCCTGCGTCCGGGCCGCGCTGGAGACGGGCATCACCACGTTCGACACCGCCGACGTGTACGCCGGCACGAAGGCCGAGGAGGTGCTCGGCCGGGCGCTGAAGGGCGAGCGCCGCGAGGGGCTGGAGATCTTCACGAAGGTCTTCTGGCCGACCGGTCCGGGCCGCAACGACCGGGGCCTGTCCCGCAAGCACATCATGGAGTCGATCAACGGCTCGCTGCGCCGGCTGCAGACCGACTACGTGGACCTCTACCAGGCCCACCGGTACGACCACAGCACGCCGCTGGAGGAGACGATGGAGGCGTTCGCCGACGTCGTGCACTCCGGCAAGGCCCACTACATCGGCGTCTCGGAGTGGACGGCGGACGAGATCCGGGCGGGTCACCGGCTCGCCCGGGAGCTGCGCATCCCGCTGGTGTCCAACCAGCCGCAGTATTCGATGCTGTGGCGGGTCATCGAGGCCGAGGTGGTGCCGACCAGCGAGGAGCTGGGCCTCGGGCAGATCGTCTGGTCGCCGATCGCGCAGGGCGTGCTGTCGGGCAAGTACCTTCCGGGGCAGCCGCCGCCGGCCGGTTCCCGGGCCACCGACGAGAAGTCGGGGGCGAACTTCATCGCCCGGTTCCTCACCGACGAGGTGCTGACCCGGGTGCAGGAGCTCAAGCCGCTGGCCGAGCAGGCCGGGCTGAGCATGCCGCAGCTCGCCATCGCCTGGGTGCTGCAGAACCCGAACGTCTCCTCGGCGATCGTCGGCGCGTCCCGCCCCGAGCAGGTGCACGACAACGTCAAGGCGGCCGGGGTGAAGCTCGACGCCGACCTGCTCAAGGCGATCGACGCCATCGTCGACCCGATCGTCGAGCGGGACCCGGGCAAGACGCAGTCCCCCGCCCAGCGGCCGTGAGGCGTCCCGGTCCGGTCGGCGCGGCGCGCCGGCCGGACCGGGCCCGCCGGGAAGGTGGGACCGGGCCCGCCGCCTTCGTGAGCGGGCGGGTCAGCCCTGCCAGAAGCGGATCAGGTCGAGGCCGACGGCGTAGAGCCACGGGGGCAGGCCGAGCAGGTCCGCCACGGCGAAGACGCCGTCGAAGAACCAGCCGCCGAGGCGCGGGTTCCACAGCAGCGCGAACAGCAGGATGAACCCGAACGGGGCGAACAGGTCGTACATCCGCCGCCACTGCGGGTTCAGCCACGGCTGGATCATGTTGCCGCCGTCGAGGCCGGGCACCGGCAGCAGGTTGAGCACGCTGGCGGTGAGCTGGAGGAACGCCAGCAGCGCCAGGCCCGCCCAGAACTCCACCGACCCGCCGCCGCCGAAGCCGACCCGCAGCACCGCCACCAGCACGAGGGTGAACAGCACGTTGGTGGCCGGGCCGGCGAGGCTGACCAGGGTGTGTCGCAGCCGCCCCGGGATGGCGTGCCGGTCCACCCACACCGCGCCGCCGGGCAGGCCGATGCCGCCGAGCAGCACCACCACCACGGGCAGCACGATCGACAGCAGCGGGTGGGTGTACTTGAACGGGTTGAGCGTCAGGTAGCCCCGGTGGGCGATGTCGCGGTCCCCGGCCCGGTAGGCGACCACCGCGTGGGCGTACTCGTGCAGGCAGAGCGAGACGAGCCAGCCCGAGACGACGAAGAGGAACACGTCGACCCGGACGTTGCCGAACCGGTTCCAGGCCATGACGCCGCTGGCCGCGAAGAGCGCGACCAGCGCCAGGAACACCGGGCTGGGCCGGAAGGCCGCCCGGGGCACCCCGAGCACCAGCGGCTCGCCGCCGCCCGGGCGGCCCGCCGTCATCACTCGGCCGGGGGCTGGAGGCTCATCCGGTATTCCACCCGGTCGTCCTCGACGAGCGTGACCGTCGTGACGCCGGATGCCGCGAGCTCCCGCCAGGTCTGGCCGATCCAGGACTCGGCGTCCGCCTGGCTCCCGAACGTCTCCGTCGGCCCCTCGGCCGCCGCGCCGTCCGCGCCCTCGTACCGCCAGCTCCACGCCATGCCGCGTCTCCCCTCGCCGCTGAAGTCCTCCTGGGACGAACCCCCGCAAGCGTAGTCGGCCCCGTGCCGGACGGCCCGCCGCTCCACCGGGCACCGCCGCCGGCCGCTGCGGTCGGCCGGGTCGCGCGGCGGCGGGCCCACCCGGGACCGCCCCGGCCCCGTCCGCCCGAACCGTGGTCACCGGCGCGGGCCGACCGGCGGCGCGGGCCACGGCGGCCTTAAGGTACGGGGCATGTCCGTTGACGGGTGGAACACGGTCCTGGTGCTCGGCGGGATCCGCTCCGGCAAGTCCGAGTTCGCGGAGTCCCTGGTCGCCGACGCGCCCACGGTCCGCTACGTGGCGACGTCGGCTGCCGGCGACCCGACCGACGCCGAGTGGGCGGCCCGCCTGAAGGCCCATCGCGACCGGCGGCCGGGCGGTTGGACCACCGAGGAGACCGCCGACGATCCGCGCCGGCTGGCCGACGTCGTCGCGTCGGCGCGGCCGAACGAGACGCTGCTCGTCGACGACCTCGGCGGCTGGGTGACCGTGCTGCTCGACCCGGCCCACCAGCCGGCGGACGACACGGCGACCGTCGCCGAGCTGGCCGACGCGGTGCGGGCCTGCCCGGCGCGGCTGGTGGTGGTGAGTCCCGAGGTGGGGCTGTCGCTGGTGCCGACGACCCCGCTGGGTCGGGCGTTCACCGACGCCCTCGGCGCGGCCAACCGGGCGGTCGCCGACTCGTGCGACGCGGTGGTCCTGGTGGTCGCCGGCCAGGCGTGCTGGCTCAAGACCCCCGCCGCCTCCTCGGGCACGGGGGCCGGGGCGGTCACCCTTGCGCCGTTGGCGGCGCAGGCGGCGGTCCCGGCCACGGCGACGCCCGGCGGTGCACGCGACGACCGTGCGGCGGCGCTGCCGGAGGTGTTGACCCCGACCACGGCACCGGAGCCGGCCGGCGTGCCGTGGGCCGCGCCGACGATGGCGCTGCCGGTGGTCGCCACGGGCCTGGTCATCCAGCCCGGCATGGAACTGCCGATGCCCGACGAGTACGCCGGGCCGCAGGCCCTGGAGCGGCTCGCCACCCTGGACGTGCCCGGGGCCGGGCTGGGCGTGCTGGAGCGGGTGGTCGGCTTCGCCGCGGCCACCCAGGGCACCCCGACGCCGGCGTCCTGGGACAGCGTGCGGGTGCTGCTGCTGCACGGCGACCACGCCGGCGGGGCCGCCGCCGGTTCCCCGCCCGGGGAGTCGGCCCGGCGGGCGGCACAGGCCCGCGCCGGGCAGGGCGTGCTGGCCCGGCTGGCCGCCGAGAGCGGCGCGAGCCTCCAGGTCGTCGAGACGCCGGCCTCCGAGGCCATCGAGGACCTGCCGGCCCTGGACCACGAGCAGGTGGAGCAGGCCCTGCGGTACGGCTGGCGGCTGGCCGAGGAGGCCGCCGAGGCGGGCGTACGGCTGCTGGTGCTGGCGGCGTGCGGAGCCGGCACGGACGCCGCCGCGGCGGCGGTGCTCGCGGCGACGGCCGGGGCGGAGCCGCCCGCGGTGCTCGGCCGGGTGGTGACGGCGGGCGGCGAGATCGACGACGCGGCGTGGATGCGGCGCTGCGCGGCGGTCCGGGACGCGCTGCACCGCACCCGGCGCTCGCCCCGCGACGCCAAGGACGTGCTGGCCGAGCTGGGCGGCGGGGACATCGCGGTGGCCACCGGCGTGCTGCTCGGCGCGACCGCCCGCCGGTTGCCGGTGCTGCTAGACGGCCCGGTCGGCCTGGCCGCCGGCATGGTCAGCCGGGACCTGGCCGGGCAGGCCCGGCACTGGTGCCTGCTGGCCGACCACGGCGGTCACCCGGCGGTCCGGCTCGCCGCCGACGTGCTGGGCCTCGATCCCCTGCTGGACCTGCGGCTCGACCTCGGCGAGGGGGCGAACGCGCTGACCGCGCTGCCGCTGCTGCGCTCGGTGCTGTCGCTGGCCGCCGCGCTGCCCGCCCGTCCCGACCAGCAGCACGCGGCCGGCGCGGACGCCGCCGCCGGCACGGACGACGCGACAAGCGCGGACGACACCGCCGGGGACCCGGACGCGGCGGCGTTCGTCGAGCCGGAGCCGACCGGCCCGGGCCCGGCCACCACCGCGCCCACCGAGCCGGCCGCGCCCACCGAGCACGCCCCGCCGGCCGAGCCCACCCCGCCGGCCGGGGCCGCCGAGCCGACCGGGTCGGAGCCGGATCCGGCCGGGCGGCGTGCCGACTGACGCCCACCCGGGCGGCGGACGGCGGGCCGGCGACGGTCTGCGGCTGGCGCTGACCACGTTCACCGTCTGGCCGGTGCGCGCCGGCCGGGTCGACCGTGCCACGGCGGGCACCGCGATGGCGCTCGCCCCGGCGGTCGGCGCCCTGCTCGGGGCGGCGCTGGCCGGGGTGCTGCTGCTCGTCGGGGCCGTCGCCGCGCCGCTGGTCGCCGCGGCGGTGACCCTCGGGGCGGGCGCGCTGCTCACCCGGGGCCTGCACCTCGACGGGCTCGCCGACACCGTCGACGCGCTGGGGTCGTACCGGCGGGGCGCCGCCGCGCTGGAGATCATGAAGAAGCCGGACGTGGGGCCGTTCGGGGTGGCCGCGCTGGTGGTCGTACTCCTGGTGCAGGCCGCGGCCCTCGCGGAGCTGGCGGCCCGGTCGTGGCCGGCGGCGCTCGCGGGCGTGGTGGCGGCGACGGCGGCCGGGCGGCTCGGGGTCACGCTGGCCTGCCGGCGCGGCGTGCCGGCGGCCCGGCCGGACGGGCTGGGCGCGCTGGTCGCGGGCACCGTCGGCCCGGTCGCGGCGGGGGTCGGCACGGCCGCCGTCGCGCTCGTCGCGGTCGCCGCCGTGCCGGGCCGCCCGTGGCAGGGGCCGGTCGCCGTGCTCGCCGCGCTCGCCGTCGCGGTGCTGCTGCTGCGCCACCTGGTACGCCGCCTCGGCGGCATCACCGGCGACGTGCTCGGCGCGACGGTCGAGGTGGTGACCACGCTGGTCTACCTGGGGCTGGCGGCGACCCGCTGATCCGGACGCGCCGGGGCGGGTAGCGTTTCGGGCGACAGGCCGGCACGGGGCAGACAGGGGACCACATGCTCATCACCGACGACTTCCTGCCCGTCCCGGTCCCCGAGTCGCTCACCGCCACCTACCTGGTGCCGATGGTGGGCCTGCCGAAGGTCGGCACGAAGACGGCCGTGCGGGCGCTGGCCGGTCGGCTCGCCGAGCCGGTGTACGGGCTGGCCACGCAGATGCTGGACAGCCCGCTGATGAGCGTGGACACCCGGCCGGTCGCCGAGTTCCCGGCGCTGCCGCCGGACCTGCTGACCGCGTTCGGGGCGAGCCAGGAGCAGCTCGACCGGCTGGCCGCGGCCACCCACCTGGTGGTGGTGCAGGCGGAGTACCGGCCGGGCTGGCCGCCCGCGCACGAGTGGGCGGCGCGGGCGGTCGCCGCCGCCGTCGCCGAGAGCGCGGGCGGGGACGTGGTGGACGTCTTCGGCCTACAGTTCCTCGACCCGGCCACGGCGCTGCGGTCGCTGCCGGACGACCAGGGGCGGATCCGGCTGGTCGACTGGGTGCTGGTGCCCTACTCCTCCGACGCGGAGGGGCTGTGGTTCACCACGAAGGGGCTGCGCCGCTTCGGGCTGCTGGAGTTGCAGACCCAGGGGGTGCCCGACCACCTCACCCGGGCCTGGGGCGCGGTGCTCACCGGGGCCGCCCGCCGCCTGCTGCGGGCCTGGACCGACGGGCTGGCCGGCGACGAGGTGCCGGCGTTCGTGCAGCTCCCGGTGCTGGCCACGGTCACCGGGCACGACATCGCGGTCGCGTACGGCAACCCGGAGCAGCACGGGGCGACCGCGCCGGTGCTGCTGCGGCTGGAGCTGGACCCGGCCACCGACCCGGAGGCCGACTCGTTCCTGAGCCTGCGCCCGCCGCCGGGGCACCCGGGCCCGGACGGGCGGTACTACGCGGCCGCCTGCGCCACGCTGTTCGACGGCATCGCGCCGGACGTGCGCTACGCCCGCCCGGGCGACGCCATGAGCCGGGCGATCGCCACCGCCCGGGCCGGCCTGGACGACGTGCGGGCCCGGTTCCTGGCCGGTCGGCTGCCGGCGGACTCGCAGCTCGTGGTCAAGTACGGCCTGCCGGGCGACGAGGGTCCCGAGTACGTGTGGGCGGGCGTGACGTCGTGGGACGCCCCGGAACGGATCGTCGGCGCGAGCGCCAGCGACGCCAGCACCGACCCGACGGTGCGCATCGGCGCGCCGGTGGTGGTCGAGGCGGCGGACGTCGTCGACTGGGCCGTCCTCGGCGCGACGGGCGTCATCGAGGGCGGCTGGACCCAGGCCGTCCTCGATGCCGGGGAACGCCCGGCCTGACGGTCACCCGACGCCGGCCGGCCCTCGCCTGACGCTCAGCGCACCGAGGGGGTCACGAACGGGGGGCGGGTGACGGTCAGGGCGGCGCGGCGGCCCCGGATGTCGACGTCCACCCGGTCGCCGTCGGCGAGGCCGACGGACGTGTCGAGCAGCGCCAGGGCGATGCCCTGCTTGCGCGTCGGGCTGAAGGTGCCGCTGGTGACCGTGCCGACGCAGGTGTCGCCGACGTAGAGCTTCATGCCGGGGCGCGGGATCGCCCGGTCGACGGCGACCAGGCCGCGCAGCGTACGCGCGGGGCCGGCGGCCTTCTCGGCGCGCAGCGCGTCGCGGCCCCAGAACGCCGGCTTGTCCCAGCCGACGGCCCAGCCGGAGCGGGCCTGCACGGGGGTGATCTCCGGCGACAGGTCCTGCCCGTGCAGCGGGTAGCCCATCTCGGTGCGCAGGGTGTCCCGCGCGGCCAGCCCGCAGGCCCGCAGCTCGTACGCCGCGCCGGCGGCGGTCAGCGCGTCCCAGACGGCGACGGCGTGCCCGGCCGGCACCACCAGCTCGTAGCCCAGCTCGCCGGTGTAGCCGGTGCGGCAGACGGTCAGCTCGGCGTCGGCGAGGGTGGCGGTGCGGAAGCTCATGTAGTCGTGGTCGGTGGGCAGGCCCAGCGCGGCGAGCAGCTCGGCCGAGCGCGGGCCCTGCACCGCCAGGACGGCGTGTCCGGCGTGCTCGTCGACGACGGTCACGTGCTCGGGCGCGGCGGCGCGCAGCCGGCGCACCACCTCGGCGGTGTTCGCGGCGTTCGGGACGAGGAAGACGTGGTCGTCGGCGTGCAGGTAGGCGATGATGTCGTCCACCACGCCGCCGGTGGCGTCGTCGCAGCACAGGGTGTATTGCGCCTGGCCGGGGCCGATCCGGCCCAGGTCGTTGCTGAGGCAGGCGTTGACGAAGTCGGCCGCGCCGGGGCCGGTGACCCGCGCCTTGCCCAGGTGCGACACGTCGAACACGCCGACCCCGGTGCGGACCGCCGTGTGCTCCCGGAGCACCCCGCCGCCGGAGTATTCCAGGGGCATCTCCCAGCCACCGAACGGGGCGAACTTGGCGCCGAGGGCGGTGTGCCGCTCGTGCAGCGGGGAACGGCGCAGCCGGGTCGCGGCGGCGTCGGAGGTCGCGTCGGTCATGGGTGGCAACTTACCGGTGGCTGAACGTCTGGTTAGCATCGGCGGGACCCCCGTCGGCGGAGTTCGGCGGGACAGCCCACCGTCCGGCGGGTAGGTTGCCGCCGGAGACCTTCACCGCCGGTACGCGACGACGCGACCGGCCCGGCCCGCCCGGAGTAGCTTCAGTGACATCGCCCAGCACCACCCTCAGCCTGGTCGACACAGACCCCGCCGAGCTCGCCGTCGACGCGATCGTGATCGGCCTGCACAGCCAGACCGGGGAGCAGGACGCCGCCGGCGGCCCCGCCGGGGCGCTGCTGCTCGCCAGCGGCGCCGAGAGCATCGCCGCCGCCTTCGACGGCAAGCTCACCGAGACGCTGGCGCTGCTCGGCGCGACCGGGGCACCGGGCGAGGTGATCAAGCTGGCCACGCTGGGCACCGTCACCGCCCCGGTGGTCGCGGCGGTCGGCCTCGGCCCCGAGCCGACGGGGGCCGCCCCCGCGCCGGAGACGCTGCGCCGGGCCGCCGGCTCGGCGGTCCGGGCCCTGGCGGGGGCGCGCCGGGTGGCGCTGAGCCTGCCGCTGCCCGACGACGCCGACGCCGCCGACGCGCTGCGCGCGGTGGCCGAGGGCGCGCTGCTCGGCGGCTACCGGTTCGCCGGGTACAAGACCCGCCCGCAGCCGGCCCGGCGGGATCCGGTCGCCGAGGTGCTGATCGCGGTGCCGGAGGCCGGCGACGCGACCGCCCGTGCCGAGATCGAGCGGGCGCACGCGGTGGCCGGCGCGGTCCGGCTGACCCGCGACTGGGTGAACACCGCCCCGAACCTGCAGCGCCCGCCGGCGTTCGCCGACGCGGTGGCCGAGGCGGCCCGCGCGGCCGGGCTCGCCGTCGAGGTGCTCGACGAGGCGGCCCTGGCGGCGGGCGGCTACGGCGGCATCCTGGCCGTCGGGCAGGGCTCGGAGGCCCCGCCGCGCCTGGTCAAGATCACCTACACGCCCGAGGGCGGGGGCAGCGGCAAGCGGGTGGCGCTGGTCGGCAAGGGCATCACCTTCGACACCGGCGGCATCTCGATCAAGCCGGCGCAGGGCATGTGGGAGATGAAGTCCGACATGGGCGGCGCGGCGGCGGTCGGCGCGACCATGCTGGCGATCGCCGCGCTGAAGCCGTCGGTAACGGTGACGGGCTACCTGCCGATGGCCGAGAACATGCCGTCGGGCACCAGCTACCGGCCGGGCGACGTGATCACCATGTACAACGGCAAGAAGGTGGAGGTGCTCAACACCGACGCCGAGGGCCGGATGATCCTGGGCGACGCGATCGCGCGGGCCTGCGAGGACGGCGCCGACTACCTCTTCGAGACCTCGACCCTCACCGGCGGTCAGGTGATCTCGCTGGGCAAGCGGATCTCCGGCGTGATGGGCACGCCGGAGCTGTGCGAGCGGGTCCGGGCGGCCGGCGACGCGGTGGGTGAGCCGGCCTGGCCGATGCCGCTGCCCGACGAGGTGCGCAAGGGCATGGACTCCGACGTCGCCGACATCTCCCAGGTCAACGCCGGGATGGACCGGGCGGGGCACATGCTGCAGGGCGGGGTGTTCCTGCGGGAGTTCGTCGCCGACGACGTGGCCTGGGCGCACATCGACATCGCCGGCCCCAGCTACCACTCGGGTGAGGCGACCGGCTACTGGACCAAGGGCGGCACGGGGGTGCCGGTGCGTACCCTCGTGCACCTGGTGGAGGACGTCGCCGCCAACGGCTGACGCGGTCGCGCGGAAGGGTCCCCCCACCCGTCGGGGGGCCCTTCGCCGGGCGGCCCGGCGCGGGCCGCGCGGCTCAGTACAGCTCGGGGCGGCGCTTGCGGCGCTCGTTGTAGTCGCGCATCCGCTGCGGGTAGCCCATGAGGCGCACGTCGTAGACGGGGATGGCCAGCTTGTGGGCGAACCGGCGGGCGCCCTCGGGGCCGTCGATGCGCCGGCGGGTCCACTCCCCGTCGTCGGCGATGAGGATCACGGTGGTCTCGGTGACGGTGGTGCGGGGCTCGATGAACGCCTCGACCCCCCGCCGGGTGCGGACGAAGTTCTCCAGGTGGTCGAGATCGGCGCGGTCGGGCGCGCGGTCCGCCCCCGCCGGGCGCGCCTTCTTGCGTCGTCGGAACAGCGCCACCGACCGTCTCCCCCATATCCGTGATCGAAACCGGTGCCAAGCGTACGTGTCCGGGACGTGTCGTTGGGCACCTCACTACGCGCCCGGTACGCGGTGGTGACAAGATGACCGAGGTGGGGTCTGTCCGTGCCGCCCCGCCGTGACCCCCGATGCAGTGACGCGAACTGGGAGTTGGACGTGAGCGAGCCGAACGAAGCGACCTTCGACATCGTCATCCTCGGAGGTGGCAGCGGCGGCTACGCGACCGCCCTGCGCGCCGTCCAGCTGGGCCTGACCGTGGCGCTGGTCGAGAAGGGCAAGCTCGGCGGGACCTGCCTGCACAACGGGTGCATCCCGACGAAGGCCCTGCTGCACGCCGCCGAGATCGCCGACTCCACCCGCGAGTCGGAGCAGTTCGGCGTGAAGGCCGAGCTGGTCGGCATCGACATGGCCGGCGTGAACGCGTACAAGGACGGCGTGATCTCCCGCCTCTACAAGGGCCTCCAGGGGATGCTCAAGGGCAACAAGGCGATCACCATCGTCGAGGGCCACGGCCGGCTGGTCGCCCCGAACGCCGTCGAGGTCGACGGGAAGCGCTACACCGGCCGCAACGTCGTGCTGGCCTCCGGCTCGTACGCGAAGAGCCTGCCCGGCCTGGAGGTCGACGGCGAGCGGATCATCACCAGCGACCACGCGCTGACCCTGGACCGGGTCCCGTCCTCGGCGATCGTGCTGGGCGGCGGCGTGATCGGCGTCGAGTTCGCCAGCGTGTGGAAGTCCTTCGGCGTGGACGTGACGATCATCGAGGCGCTGCCCCGGCTGGTCGCCGCCGAGGACGAGGAGTCGTCGAAGGCGCTGGAGCGGGCGTTCCGCAAGCGGAAGATCAACTTCAAGGTGGGCAAGCCGTTCGAGAAGGTCGAGAAGACCGAGAACGGCGTCAAGGTCACCATCGCCGGCGGCGAGACCGTCGAGGCCGAGCTGCTGCTGGTCGCCGTGGGCCGCGGCCCGCGCACCGCCGACCTCGGGTACGAGGAGCAGGGCGTGCGGATGGACCGCGGGTACGTGCTGACCGACGAGCGGCTGCGCACCGGCGTGCCGAACGTCTACGCGGTCGGCGACATCGTGCCCGGCCTCCAGCTCGCCCACCGGGGCTTCCAGCAGGGCATCTTCGTGGCCGAGGAGATCGCCGGCCAGAACCCGGCCGTGATCGACGAGGCCGGCATCCCCCGGGTCACCTACTGCGACCCCGAGCTGGCGTCGGTCGGCCTCACCGAGGCGAAGGCCAAGGAGCAGTACGGCGCCGACAAGATCAAGACGTACAACTACAACCTGGGCGGCAACGGCAAGAGCCAGATCCTCAAGACCGCCGGCTTCATCAAGCTGGTCCGGGTCGAGGACGGCCCCGTCGTCGGCGTGCACATGGTCGGCGCGCGGGTCGGCGAGCTGGTCGGCGAGGCGCAGCTCATCTACAACTGGGAGGCGTACCCGGCCGAGGTGGCGCAGCTCGTGCACGCCCACCCGACCCAGAACGAGGCCCTGGGCGAGGCGCACCTCGCCCTCGCCGGCAAGCCGCTGCACGCGCACGCCTGATCGAGAACTGATTCCGCGGCGTCCGGCGGCAGACGGGCGAGATCGCACCAGGGGAACGAAGGAGTCTTAGAAGATGCCGGTATCGGTCACCATGCCTCGGCTCGGCGAGAGCGTCACCGAGGGCACCGTCACCCGCTGGCTCAAGCAGGAGGGTGACACCGTCGAGGTCGACGAGCCGCTGCTCGAGGTCTCGACGGACAAGGTCGACACCGAGATCCCGTCCCCGGCGGCGGGCGTGCTGAGCCGGATCGTGGTGGGCGAGGACGAGACCGCCGAGGTGGGCAGCGAGCTGGCCGTCATCGCCGGCGAGGGCGAGTCCGCGGGCGGCGGGGCTACCGGCGGCGGCGAGGCCGCCGCGCCGCAGGAGGAGCCGGCCGAGGAGGCCGCCGAGGCCGCCGCCGCGCCGCAGGCAGAGGCGGAGCAGCCGGCCGTCGAGGAGCCGCCGGCCGCACAGGCCGCCCCGGCCCCGGCGGGCGAGGGCACCCCGGTGAAGATGCCGGCCCTGGGCGAGAGCGTCACCGAGGGCACCGTCACCCGCTGGCTCAAGCAGGTCGGCGACACCGTCGAGGTCGACGAGCCCCTGCTGGAGGTCTCCACCGACAAGGTCGACACGGAGATCCCGTCCCCGGTCGCCGGCACGCTGCTGGAGATCAAGGTCGCCGAGGACGAGACCGCCGCCGTCGGGGCCGACCTGGCGGTCGTCGGTACGGCCGGCGCCGCCCCGGCCCAGCCGAAGGCCGAGCCGGAGCCGAAGGCCGAGGCCAAGCCCGAGCCGAAGCCGGAGCCGAAGGCCGAGGCCGCCCCGGCCGCCAAGGCCGAGGAGCCGACCCCGGGCGCGTCGTACAACGAGCCGGCGGCGGAGGCCGAGACCGCCGCCAAGCCGGCCCAGGCCGAGCAGCAGGCGCAGCCGTCGGCCCCGACCGCCACCCCGGCCCGCCCGACCGCGCCCGCCCAGGGCGGCGAGGAGGCGGCCGGGTACGTGACGCCGCTGGTCCGCAAGCTCGCCGGCGAGCACGGCGTCGACCTCGCCTCGGTCAAGGGCACCGGCGTAGGTGGCCGCATCCGCAAGCAGGACGTGCTGGAGGCCGCCGAGAAGGCCAAGGCGGCGAAGGCGGCCCCGGCTCCGGCGGCGCAGCCCGCCGCGGCGGCGGCCCCGGCGAAGCCGGCCGCGAAGCCGCAGCCGAGCGCGAAGCGCGGCACCACCGAGAAGCTGCCCCGGATCCGGGCCACGATCGCCAAGCGGATGCAGCAGTCGCTGCACGAGATGGCGCAGCTCACCACGGTCGTCGAGGTCGACGTCACCAAGGTCGCCAAGCTGCGGGCCCGCGCCAAGGACTCGTTCCTTGCGCGGCACGGCGTGAAGCTGTCGTTCCTGCCGTTCTTCGCCCTCGCGGCGGTCGAGGCGCTCCAGACCTACCCGATCGTCAACGCCAGCATGGACCTCGACGCCGGGACGATCACCTACCCGGACGCCGAGCACCTCGGCATCGCGGTGGACACCGAGCGCGGCCTGATGGTGCCGGTGATCCACGGGGCGGGCGACCTCAACCTGGGCGGCCTGGCCAAGCGGATCGCCGACCTGGCCGAGCGCACCCGCACCAACAAGATCAGCCCGGACGAGATCGCCGGGGCGACGTTCACGCTGACCAACACGGGCAGCCGGGGCGCGCTGTTCGACACCCCGATCGTGCCGTCGCCGCAGTCGGCGATGCTCGGCACGGGCGCCGTGGTGAAGCGCCCCGTCGTGGTCAACGACCCGGAGCTGGGCGAGGTCGTCGCGGTCCGCTCGATGGTCTACCTGGCCATGTCGTACGACCACCGGCTCATCGACGGCGCCGACGCGGCCCGCTTCCTGGTCGCGGTCAAGGAGCGGCTGGAGGGCGGCAACTTCGAGGCCGAGCTGGGCCTGTAACACCGCTGCCCCTTCCGACGGGCGCTCCGGTCACCTCGACCGGGGCGCCCGTCGGCGTACCGGGTGGGATCCCGCCGGCCCGGGAGCGCCTGCGCCGAATCCGCCCGGCCGCCCGGCGGACGCTGCGAGAGTGGACGGGTGCGCGGTGAGCGGCGGCGGGGAAGCCTCGGGCCCGCCGTGGCGATCGCGCCCGGCGCCCGGGTGGACCGGTTCGAGGTCTTCTTCGACCTGGTCTTCGTCTTCTCGTTCTTCGTCATCGTGCGGGCCACCGCCACCGACATCACCGGCCACACCCTGCTGCGCAGTTTCCTCGTGCTGGCGGTGCTCTGGTGGGTCTGGGTCATCCACAGCGTGGTCGCCACCCGGGTCCGCCTCGGCGAGGGCTTCGTGCCGGTGGTCATGGTCGTCGGGATGGCCGCCCTGTTCGCCTTCGCCCTGACCGTGCCGCAGACGATCGCCGCCCGCGGGCAGGGGCTGGCCGGCCCGCTCACCGTCGCGGTGAGCTACCTGGTCATCCGGGTCGTCCACCTGTGGATCTACTGGCACGTGATGCGGGACGAGCCGGTGGAGAGCCGGCACCTGATGAAGCTCGCGCCGGAGCTGGTGCTCAGCACCGTGCTGCTGCTCGCCGCCGCCCTGGTCCCCGCCCAGTTCGCCGACCCCGACGCCGGCGCGCTGGTCCGCGACGGGCTCTGGGCCGTCGTGGTCGTCTCCCAGTACGCCACCGGGCTGCTGGCCGGCACCGGGGGCGGCGGGGTGATCTCCGCCGAGCACTGGACCGAACGGTACGACCTGATCCTCATGATCGCGCTCGGCGAGTCGGTGATCTCCGTCGGCATCGGCACCAACCTGGCCAGCCGGTCCGTGGGCTGGCAGGCGATCACCGCCGCCGGCATCGCCATCGTCCTGGCCGCGACGCTGTGGTGGCTGCACTTCGACGTGGTCGGCCCGGCGGCCCGCATCGCCCTGCACGCCGCCCGGGGCCGGACCCGGGTGGGGCTGGCCCGCGACGCCTACGCCTACCTCTTCCTGCCGATGATCACCGGGCTGATCCTGTTCTCCCTCGGGGCGGAGGAGATGCTGAACCTGCTCGGCCAGCCGCACCTGCCGCTGGAGGAGTCACTGCACGGCCCCGGGATCCCGCTGCTCTTCGGCGGGGTGGCCTGCTATCTGGCCGGCGACATGCTCTTCCAACTGCGTACGCTGCACACCTTCACCTGGGCCCGCGCCGGCACGGTGCTGCTGCTCGTGGCGCTGATCCCGGTCGCCGGCCGGATGCCGGCGCTGGCCGCGCTGGTCCTGCTCACCGGCGTCTGCGTCGGCCTGGTGGCCGTGGAGGTGGTGACGATGGCCGACTCCCGGCACGCGCTGCGCGAGGCGGTCTTCGCCGAACGGACCGCCCACGAGGCGCGGGAGGCGCAGTGGCGGCGACGCTGGCACGACGGCGACCCGGACGAGGAGTGACGGGGGCTGCGGAGTGACGGGCGCTGCGGGCGGGCCGAGGGCTGCGGGCCGGCCGGTCCGGGTTCAGCGGTCGGCGGATTCGCCGGTCGGCAGAATCGGCCTCCGGCGCGTTGCCCGCCGGTCGCCGGTGCCGGACGCTGGGGCGATGGCCATCTTCTCGCTCCAGTCCACCCCGACCGACGCGGCGGGCTGGCTCGACCTGGCCCGCCGGGCCGAGGCCGCCGGCTTCGACGCGATGCTCGCCGCCGACCACCCCGGCTCCTGCGGCGACCCGTTCGTCGCGCTGGCCGCCGCCGCGTCGGTCACCACGACGATCGGCCTCGGCTCGTACGTGTCGAACCTCGGCGTCCGCGAGCCGATGCTGCTGGCCACCGCCGTGGCGACCCTCGACGTCGTCTCCGGCGGGCGGGCCCGCCTCGGCGTCGGGGCCGGTCACACCCCCGCCGAGTGGCGCGCGGTCGGCCGGGAACGCCCCGACGTCGCCGGCCGGGTCCGCCGCTGCGTCGCCGCCGCCGAGGCGGTGCGGGCCCTGCTCGACGGGGAGGAGGTGACCGTGGACTCCCCCGAGCTGACCGTGCGCGCCGCCCGGCTGGAGTCGCCCCGGCCGGTCCAGGAACGCGTGCCGCTGACCGTCGGCACCTCCAACTCGACGCTGCTGCGCTGGGCCGGCGCGCACGCCGACGTCGTGGGGCTGGCCGGCTTCGGCCGTACCCTCGACGACGGCCACCGACACGAGGCCCGGTGGCGGGCCGACCAGATCGAGGCGCAGCTCGCCCGCGTCGCCGAGGGCGCGGCAAGCCGGGCGCGACCGCCCGCGCTGGAGGCGCTGGTGCAGACGGTGACGGTGACCGACGACGCGGAGGCCGTCGCGGCGCAGCGCGCGGTCGCCGCCGGCCTGACCGGCCCGGAGCTGCTGGCCACCCCGTTCGTGCTGATCGGCACCGAGGACGAGATCGTCGCGGCGGTCGCCGAGCACGAGCGCCGCTGGGGCGTCACCCGCTTCGTGGTACGCGCCGACGCCCTCGACCCGCTCACCCCGGTCCTGCACCGCCTCGCCACCTGACGAGGCGGCAGATGCACGGCGGGGCAGTGATCACGCATGCCGGTCGATATCAGAGGTGCCTGCGGACCTCGGCCGCGAACTGCGGCACGCCCGTGCGGCCGAGCAGCACGAGCAAGCCCGGCACGGTGGTCGGCTCTCTCCGGTATGCGCGGGTGTCACACAGATGTGCCGGGTAGAGCACACAGGTGTCGAGGAATGCCGAGAACGCCACTCAGGCCACCCTCATCTCGTGGCTCGCGGAGTGGACGTGAGGTCGTACAACCCGTCTTCCTCGGCTTCAACCGTCATCCGGTCGAGCGTCTGCCGCCGTTCCTGACGGGTGCGCTCCTGATAGTCGAGGATGTCCCGCAACATGACTCGACGGTGGCGTCCTCGCATCGTGTGGGGGATCTCGCCGTCGGAGAGCAACCGGACCAGGGTCGGCCGGGAGATGTTGAGCAGATCCGCCGCCTCCTGCGTCGTCAGCATGGTGTTGTGCGGCGCGATGGAGATGGCCAGCCCTTCGGACAGGGCTGTCACGACGTCACGGAGCACGCCGTACAACTCGTCCGGAATCTCGATTTCGGAGCCGTCGGGGCCCACCAGCCGGGCCCGTGCGCGATTGCCTGCGCTCCGCAGCTCCTGCACGAATCGAGCCAGGTTGGCCGGGTCTTCGGGGGGTAGGACCGTGCGTTCGCGGAGTGCGCTGCTCATGGTCCGAGCGTATCGCTAATCGAAAAATCCGCAAAGACATCAGGGAATCTGACGAGATCATCCCGGTGGACGGCACGGCAGGCACGCCGAGATCTTGGACAGTTGACGCGTTCGGCGAACAGCAACTGTCCAAGGTCTGAGGCTGGAGCACGCGCGCCCACGGCGGGACGCGCGTCAGGCCCCGGGCCGCTCGGCGACGAACACGCCGACGCCATGCACGCCTTCCACCCAGCCCTGCATCTGCAGGACGAGGATCGCATGGCGAACGACGCCGGCGGAAACGCCGTGTTCCTCCCTGAGCTGAGCCGTAGATGGCAGCTTGTCACCGGGTGCGAGTTGTCCGGACGCGATCTGATCACGGAGCTGGTCCGCGATGTGCGCCCACTTTGCTTTGGCGGGCATGTTGACTCCCTGGTCTGCACCGCCATTCGATCACGACCAGGCAATACATGACAAGCAAGGTCTAGACCACCGTTGACTTTACTAGTCTTGTCTGACAAAGTTCTCCTCGGCTGGCTCCCTGGTCTGCAACCCGGAGCCGGTTGTCCTGCGCAGGACGCACCCGGTCGGCCATTCCCCCGGCCGACCGGGTGCCACCACCCCCACAGAACCTCGACACGAAGGGCCGGCGAGCGTGCACGTGACGACCGCGAAGGAGACGTTCCGCGTACCCGAAGGATTGTGGTGAGGTGGTCGGGCCGGCGGCGCGACGCGGCGCCCATCCCCCTCGGCCCGCGCCACCGGCGGACCTGGCGGGGCTGGCGGCGCTGGTGCTCGTGCGGCCTGCGCTGGGCGGTGTGCCCGGACCGGCACGCCCCACCGCCCACCGAGCCGCCCGCCCCGCCCGTCAGGGCTCCCGGTCCGGCGCGCAACAGCCGCTGGCCGGGCCGGGTGGCCGGCGCGACCGCACGGGCCCGGCGCAACGACGGCGCTCATGCGACGACCGCCCAGCACCTGCCGCTGCGCCCGCTCTGGCTGTGCCGGGCCTGCGCCGCACCCTGACCGTGCGCGCCGGCCCGGCTTGCGCTGCTGCGGGAGTACGCCGACGACCGGGTCGCGCTGCTGATCCACCTGGCAGGGCTGCTGCACGAGGCGACGACCCAGCTCTACACGCTCAACCCGCACGACGCTCCGGAGCCGGCGCAGCTCTTCGCGCGCTTCCTCGGCTGGGCCCGGTCTCGTAGCCCTTCGTAGCGCACGACGACCTGCGCCATCACGCCCGCGCTGGACGAGTCGCGGGGCCACGGCCGGCTCGGCCATGATCGTCTGTCGTTTCTGGAGACGACACGCCGTAGCCCGTCTCCAGAATCAGCAGACGATCATGGCTGGCTGTGCGTGCCGGGCCGGACGGGCCGCCCGCGACCCCAGTGCGCTATTACCCGAACCGCTGTCCGAGCCACCCGACGACACCCTCGTGGTCGTCGAGGCGGAGCGGATCGTCTACACCGAGCACTGGCTGCGCCGCGACGGGTTCGTGCCCCGCCAGTTCTGGTGCCGCTGTGTCACCGCGCGGCGCGCAGCAGCCGGAGCTGGCCGATCTCGGCGACGTTCTTCATCAGCTCGGCGTTGACCCAACCCAGCAGGTGGGCGACGGTATGCCCGGCGTCGGCCGGCCACGGATACGCGACGACCCGGTCGAGGTCGGCGTCACCTAGCCCGCCAAGGTGCCCGAGCCACCGCCGCCGCAGGTCGCGCAGCCACTCGATCGTCACCGCGCCGGCACCCGGCCAGGCGACCTCGGTGTGCTGGGGCACGGGCCGCCCCTGGAGGTGCTCCCCCGCCGACGACCACCACCACCCGATGTGCCAGGTCAACCACGCGATCGTGGGCACCGGCACCGGTTCGGGCTCCGTCTGCGCCCAGTCCGGGACCCACGTGCCGGCCGGGCCGGGCCGGACAGTCCAGCAGTGCGCGGCCGGCTCCCACAGGAAGTCGTCCGGCTCCAGCCGTTCGAGGTGGTATTCGAACAGGGCCCAGGTCAGGTCGAACTGCCACCGGACCAGGTCACCACGGGACGTCGACACCCGGGCATCCTGCCACCGGGCCTCGGTGCGGTCGACCGGATAACGGCGCGGCTCCGCGCTCAGCCCAGGGTGTCGTAGAAGCGGATCTTCTCGCGGAGGTGGTCGTACTGGCGCTGGAGCAGGCGCATCTGGTCCTCCACCCGTTCCGCGTGCCGCACCAGCAGCGCCCGACGCTCCCCGGTCGTGTGGTCGCCGGCGCGGGCCAGCTCGGCGTACCGGCACATCTCGGCGATCGGCATGCCCGTGTCGCGCAGGCAGCGGAACAGCGTCAGCCAGCCCAGGTCCTCGTCGGTGAACACCCGACGCCCGGCCGACGTGCGGCCGACGCCGCTGAGCAGGCCGATCTTCTCGTAGTAGCGCAGGGTGTCGAGGCTGAACCCGCTGCGGCGGGCGGCTTCCGAGGGGGCGTATCCGGTCACCGACGCACAGTAGCGCTTGACCTGGAGCGCGCTCCAGGTAGAAAACTGGGCGCATGACGACGACACGGACACTGGGTCGCAGCGGGATCGAGGTCAGCGCCATCGGCATGGGGTGCTGGGCGATCGGCGGGCCGCTCTGGGGCGACGACGGGCAGCCGTACGGGTGGGGCGAGGTCGACGACGACGAGTCGATCCGCACCGTGCACCGGGCCCTCGACCTGGGGGTGACGCTGTTCGACACGGCCAGCAACTACGGCGCCGGGCACAGCGAGCGGGTCCTCGGCCGGGCCCTCGCGGGCCGCCGGGACCAGGTGGTGATCGCCACCAAGTTCGGCAACCGTTCCGACGAGGCGACCCGGCTGGCCACCGGCACGGACGCCTCCCCCGCCTACGCCGTGGAGAGCCTGGAGGGGTCGCTGCGCCGGCTCGGCACCGACCACGTCGACCTCTACCAGCTGCACCTCAACGACCTGCCGGTGCCCGCCGCGCTCGACCTCGTCGACACCCTGGAGGGCCTCGTCGCCCAGGGCAAGATCCGGGCGTACGGGTGGAGCACCGACAACCCGGCCTCGGCGCGGGCGTTCGCCGAGGCGGGCGCGCACTGCTCGGCGATCCAGCACGACCAGTCGGTGCTGAAGGACAACGCGGCGATGCTCACCGTCTGCGCCGAGCTGGACCAGGCCAGCCTCAACCGGGGGCCGCTCGCGATGGGCCTGCTCACCGGCCGCTACCAGGGCAGTCCAGCGGCGCTGGGCGGCGACGACGTGCGCGGGAAGGCCCCGGAGTGGCTGGCGTGGTTCACCGACGGCCGGCCGACGCCGCAGTGGGCGGCCCGGGTCGCCGAGGTGCGCCAGGCGCTGACGGCCGACGGCCGTACCCTCGCACAGGGTGCGCTGGGGTGGCTGCTGGCCCGCAGCGACCGGACGCTGCCGATCCCCGGCTGCCGCACGGTGGCCCAGGCGGAGGAGAACTTCGCCACGCTCGCCCTCGGCCCGCTGCCGGCGGACGCGTTCGCGGAGGTGGAGCGCCTCCTGGCCGACCTGCGCCCGGCCGGCGTCGGGGGCTGACCGGCAGACGGCGTCGGCGTCGGGGGCTGACCGGCCGGGTGACCCCGTGCGGTGAGCGGGCTCCTTCATCCCGCTCACCGCATCCAACCGCCCTCCCGTGACCGAAGATGGGGGCATGCGGATCCTCCTGGCCGGCGCGTCCGGCTTCCTGGGCACCCGGCTGGCCGACCACCTCACCGCGGACGGCCACCGGGTGACCCGCCTGGTCCGGCGGCCGGCGCGCACCGGCGACGAGCGGCAGTGGAACCCGACCGCCGCGCAGCTCGACCCGGCGGTGGTCGCCGACGCCGACGCCGTGGTCAACCTGGCCGGCGCGGGCGTCGGCGACAAGCGGTGGAACGACGCGTACAAGGGGCTGATCAGGTCCAGCCGGGTCGACTCGACCACCACGCTGGCCATCACGATCGCGGGCCTGCCGGCCGCCGACCGGCCGACGGTGCTGCTGAACTCCTCGGCCGTCGGCTGGTACGGCAACACGGGCGACCGGGTGGTCGAGGAGGACGCCCCGGCGGGCGAGGGCTTCCTCGCCGACGTGTGCCGGGTCTGGGAGGCGGCCACCCGTCCCGCCGAGGACGCCGGGGTGCGGGTCGTCCGGCTGCGCACCGGGCTGCCGCTGCACCGCGACGGCGGGCTGCTCAAGCCGCAGCTGCTGCCGTTCAGGCTGGGCATCGCCGGAAGGCTGGGCAGCGGACGGCAGTGGCTGCCGTGGATCTCGATGGCCGACTGGCTGCGCGCGGCGCGGTTCCTGCTGGACCGCGACGACGTGGCCGGGGCGGTCAACGTCGTCGGTCCCGCCCCGGTCACGAACGCCGAGTTCACCCGGGAGCTGGCCCGCCAGTTGCACCGCCCGGCGGTCGTGCCGATCCCGGCGCTGGCCCTGAAGGTGGCCCTGGGCGGCTTCGCCCAGGAGGCGCTCACCAGCGCCCGGGTGCTGCCCGCCGTGCTGACCCGGGCCGGCTTCGCGTACCACCACCCGGACCTGCCGAGCGCCCTGCACGCCGCCCTCAACGACTGATCAGCAGCCGAGCACCCAGTAGCCGGGGGCGGTCTGCTTCAGCGTGGACGTGTAGAAGACGTTGTAGAGGCCCATCCGTTGGTTGCTGCCGAGCGCGTACGCGTAGCCGCCGGACTGGTAGGCGCGCCCGGCGGCGACGTGGGCGTAGTTGCTGGCGGTGACGCACGTGGGCGACGCGGTCGGGGTGGGCGAGGCGGTCGGCGAGGCCGTCGGGGTGGGGGTGGGCGACGCGCCGCCGCCGTCGAGGCCGAAGAAGACCGCGTCGCGGTACGTCGAGCAGATCGTGTCGAGGAAGTACGCCGCCGCGGTGCCGCACTGGTCGGCGCCGGAGCCGGGGTCGACGGGGGTGCCGTGGCCCATCCCGGCGACCCGGTAGAGGCGGACGGCGTCGTCGCCGTACACCTCCAGGGCGGTGCCGGCGGGCAGCGACGCCGTGCCGGTGGGGGTCTGCGCGACGCCGAGCACGTTGGTCCACTGGTCGCGCGACTCGACGGCGTTGGCCGGCACGACGGTGCTGTCGGCGGTGCCGTGCCAGATGGCCACCCGGGGCCGGCGGCCGGCGTACCCGGGGTACGCGGCCCGGACGAGGTCGCCCCACGCGGTGGGGGTCTTGTCGACCCCGCTGTACTGGCAGACGCTGGTGGACGCGGGCGGGGAGCAGCGGTAGGGCACGCCGGCGATGACCGAGCCGGCGGCGAACAGCTCGGGGTACGCGGCGAGCATGACCGAGACCATCGCCCCGCCCGCCGACAGCCCGCTGATGGCGATGCGGCTGCCGTCGAGGCCGTACGTGGTCTTCGCGTACCCGACCATCTGCGCGATCGACGCCGCCTCGCCCTGGCCCCGGGCGATGTCGCCCTCGGTGAACCAGTTGAAGCAGGTCAGCGCCTGGTTGGCGCTGGACTGCTGGGGCACGATCAGGGCGAACTTCCACTGGTCGGCGTACTTCTGCCAGCCGGAGTTGGCGACGTAGCCGGCGGCGTTCTGGGTGCAGCCGTGCAGCAGGACGACGGCGGGCGCGTTCGCCGGGAGGCCGTCGGGCCGGTAGGCGTACATGGTGAGGTTTCCGGGGTTGGCGCCGAAGCCGGTGACCTGGGTGAGGGTGGCGGCCCGGGCGGGCGCGGCGACGACGGCGACCAGGGCCGCCGCGGCGAGCGCGGCCCCGGCGACCGCCCCGGCGAGCCGGGTGAGCGAGGTGGTGGAGCGGCGCACGACGACCTCCTGTCGCGGATTGTGAACTGAGTCACTTCCGAGTTGCCGCGACGTTACGTCGGTGTTTCCTCCCGCCGACATGGTCGCCGGTCACACATTCGCGGCCGTCGACGTGTGCCCGTGTCGCCCCGGCGTGCCCAGGTCCGGTTGGTAACGTCCGCTGCGTGCCGCCCTCCCCGCCCCCCGCCGCCGGACCGGCGACCGGCACCGCCGCCGGCTCCCGCAACCGGCGCGCCGACGCGCTCTTCGCGCTGCTCGCGCTGGCCCTCGCCGGCTGGGTCACCAGCGGGCTGTGGCTGGGCCCCGACCAGCGGGTGATCACCGTCAACTCCAGCGACCAGGCGCTGTTCGAGTGGCTGCTCGCCTTCGGCGGGCACGCGCTGACCCACGGCGAGAACCCGCTCTTCACCACCCTGCTCAACGTCCCCGACGGGGTGAACCTCGCGGTCAACACCTCGATCACCGTGTACGCGGCGGTGTTCGCGCCGCTGACGTACCTGATCGGGCCGCCCGCGACGTTCCTGGTGATCCTGACCCTCAACCTCGCCGCCACCGCGCTGGCCTGGTACCTGCTGCTGTCCCGGCAGCTCGTGCGCAGCCGGCTCGCGGCGGGCGTCGGCGCGCTGTTCGTGGCGTACTCCCCCGGCATGGTGTCGCACGCCAACGCCCACCTGAACTGGACCGCCGGGTGGCTGGTGCCGCTGCTGCTGTGGCGGGTGTTCGCCCTGCGCGAGCCGGGGCGCTGGCTGCGCAACGGGGTCGTGCTCGGCGTCGCCGTGGCGGTCGCCTTCTCCATCGCCGCCGAGGGGTTGTTCTTCACCGCCCTCGCGCTCGGCGTGTTCCTGCCGATCTGGGCGCTGCACCCCGAGCGGCGGGCGCGGGCCCGCGCGGCGCTGCCCGCCTTCGCGCGCGGGCTGGGCGTGACCGCGCTGACCGCCGGGGTGCTGCTGGCGTACCCGCTGTGGCTGCACTTCGCCGGCCCGCAGCGCTTCCACGGCACCGGCTTCGACCCGGTCATCCACGCCGAGGACATCGCCGCGTACGCGGCGTACCCGCGCCGGTCCCTCGCCGGCGAGGCGGGGCTGGGCACCTCGCTCGCGCCCAACCCGACCGAGGAGAACTCGTTCTTCGGGGTGCCGCTGCTGCTGCTGGCCGTCGTCTGCCTCGGCTGGCTGTGGCGGCGGGACCGGGCCCTGCGGGCCACCCTCGCCGCCCTCGGCGGCACCGCCGTCGTGTTCACCGTGCTGTCCTGGGGGCCCCGGGCCAAGTGGGCCGGCCGGCACACCGACACCCCGCTGCCGTTCCTGCTGCTGGACGACCTGCCGGTGGTCAACGCCGCCCTGCCGGCCCGGCTGGCCCTGATCGTGGCCCCGGTGTTCGGGGTGCTGCTGGCGTACACCGTCGACCGGCTGCGGGCCGACCCGCCACGCCGCCGGGCCGCGCGGGCCGCCTGGGTGCTCGGCCTCGCGGCGGCGCTGCTGCCGCTGCTGCCCACGCCGCTGCTGACCCGGGTCCGCGAGCCGGTGCCGGTGTTCATCACCGCCGGCACCTGGAAGGAGTACGTCTCCCCGGGCGGGACCCTCACCCCGCTGCCGCTGACCCTCGACGTGACCCCGGACGGGCAGCGCTGGCAGGCGTACGCGCTCGCCCACCGGCAGGGTGAGTTCCGCCTCCCGGCGGGGTTCTTCCTCGGCCCCGGCGGCCCGGACGGCCGGGGCCGGATCGGGCCGCCGCCGCGCACCTTCGACACGCTGATGGACCAGGCGGGCCGCACGGGGCTCGTCCCGATCATCACCGAGGGCAGCATCCGGTTGTCCCTGGCCGACCTGCGGTACTGGGGGGTCGAGGTGGTGGTCCTCGCCGACCGGGTGGAGGGCGCGAAGTACGACCTCGACGAGGACGCGCTGCGCCGCACCGCCACCGCCCTGCTCGGCCCGCCGCAGCGGGTCGACGACGTGTGGCTGTGGCGGGTGCCACCGGCCTGACCGGCGGGTACGGGACTAGGCTGGTGGGCGTGACCGCGACGATTCCGGGGCTGACCGCCGTCCGTGCAGGGGTGCTCGACTACCAGGCCGCGTGGGACGAGCAGCGGCGGCTGCACGAGGCGGTGGTGGCCGGCGAGCGCGGCGACACGGTGCTGCTGCTGGAGCACCCGAGCGTCTACACGGCCGGCAAGCGCACCGAGCCGTGGGACCGGCCGCTGGACGGCACCCCCGTCGTCGACGTGGACCGCGGCGGCAAGATCACCTGGCACGGCCCGGGGCAGCTGGTCGGCTACCCGATCGTGAAGCTGCCCGACCCGGTGGACGTCGTCGCGTACGTGCGCCGCACCGAGCAGCTGCTGATCGACGTCTGCGCCGAGTTCGGCCTCGCCGCCGACCGCGTCCAGGGGCGCAGCGGTGTCTGGGTGCCCGAGGACGACCGGGGCCCGGCCCGCAAGGTCGCCGCCATCGGCATCCGGGTCGCCCGTGGGGTCACCCAGCACGGCTTCTCGATCAACTGCGACTGCGACCTGGCGTACTTCGACCGGATCGTGCCCTGCGGCATCCGCGACGCCGGGGTCACCTCGCTCACCGCGGAGCTGGGCCGCCCGATCACCGTGGCCGACGTGCTGCCGGTGGTGGAGCGCCGCCTGCCCACGCTGGTCACGCTCTAGGCCCCTGGTCACGCTCTGGGCCCTGGTCACGCTCTAGGCTCGGCGGGTGCAGATCGACCTCGTCACCCTCGTCGTCGCCGAGTACGACCCGGCCATCGCCTTCTTCACCGAGGTCCTCGGCTTCGAGCTGGTCGAGGACTCCCCGGCGCAGACCACCGACGGCCGCCCGAAGCGGTGGGTGGTGGTCCGCCCGCCCGGCGCGCAGACCGGCCTGCTGCTGGCCCGCGCCGACGGCGAACGGCAGGAGGCGGCGGTCGGCGCCCAGACGGCCGGGCGGGTCGGCTTCTTCCTGCGGGTCGACGACTTCGACGCCGCCTATCGCCGTCTCGTCGACGCGGGCGTGGAGTTCCTCCGGCCGCCGCGCGCCGAGCCGTACGGCCGGGTGGCCGTCTTCCGCGACATCGCCGGCAACCCCTGGGACCTGCTCGGCCCCTGATGCGGCCGGCGCCGCGCGCATCGGGGCACTCGCGCGGCGGGCGCCGGGGCGCAACGCTATGCACTCAACGTGACCGACGTCCTCCCACCCACGCCCCGTTCCTTCCCCTTTGCTCTGCACCCACCCACGCAGCGGTAACGGAGGGTGGCTGTTGCGTATGCGGGTGCAGAGCAAAGGGCCGGGAACGGGTCGTGTGGGGTCGGCAAGGTAGGCCAGGTCGGCGACCTCCACCTGGGGCGCGACCGGGATGACCGCGCCCCAGGAGCAAAATTCCATCACCCAGGGTCACATTGACCGCGAGGTCCGCGAGTCGTCACACTGGGTAGCCGCCAGGCGGGGCGGGGCGCGTCAGGGGGTGAGGCGGTGCAGGTCGCGGGGGAAGGCCGTGACCTCGCGGACGTTGGCCGCGCCGACCAGGCGGGCGACGAAGCGTTCCAGGCCGATCGCGAAGCCGCCGTGCGGCGGCATGCCGTGCCGGAACGCGTCCACGTACCCGGCGTACGGCTCGACCAGCTCGCCGCGCGCTGCGAGCGCCGCCAGGTAGTCGTCGTGCCGGTGCAGGCGCTGCCCGCCCGTGACCAGCTCAAGGCCGCGGAACAGCAGGTCGAACCCGTTCGAGTACGCCGGACGCGCCGGGTCGGGATGGGTGTAGAAGGGCCGCTTCGCCATCGGGTACCCGGTGACGAAGACGAACTCGCTGCCGTGTTCGCGGCGGGCCCACTCCCCCAGCGCCCGCTCGTGGGCGGGGGCCAGGTCCGGCTCGTCGGCCGGCGCGCCGGCGATCGCCAGGGCCTCGGTGAAGTGGACGGCGGGGATACTCCCCGGCACCTGCGGCACCGTCACGCCCAGCGTGCCCAGCGCGGTGCCGGCCCGGTCCGCCACCGTCGCCAGCATCCCGGCGAGGGTGTCCCGCAGCACGGCCATCACGTCGGTGTGGTCGCCGACGAAGCCCAGCTCCGCGTCGAGGGAGGTGTACTGGGCCAGGTGCCGGGCGGTGTCGTGCGGCTCGGCCCGGAACACCGGCCCGACCTCGTACACGCGCTCGAAGACGCCGACCATGAGCTGCTTGTAGAACTGCGGCGACTGGGCGAGGTACGCGGGCCGGCCGAACCAGTCCAGCGCGAAGACGTTCGCCCCGCTCTCGGTGGACGAGGCGACCACCTTCGGCGTGTGGATCTCCACGAAGTCGCGGGCGTCGAGGGCCGCCCGGAACCCGGCCACCGCCGCCGCCGCAACGCGCAGCGCCGCCGACCTGCGCGGATGGCGTAGGGCGACGGGTGCATGGTCGAGCTGGGTGGGCAGGGTCGCCGCCAGCCCCGGCCGGTACAGGTCGAACGGGGGCGCGGCGGCGGGCGGGCCGAGCGGTCGTACCGTCGGATGGGTCAGCTCGACCCCGGCGGGAGCCGCCGGGGTCGCGACCACCGTCGCGGTGACCTCGACGACGGTCTCCTCGGTGAGCTGCTCGACGGCAGCGCGGGCGGCCGGGTCGGCGGCCACGACCTGGGCCAGGCCGGCGGCGTCCCGGATGATCAGGAACGCCACCGACTTGAGCAGCCGGCGGCGGTGGACCCAGCCGGCGACCCGGACGGTCGCGCCGACGTGGGCGGGGAGCTGGGTGGACAGGATGCGTTGCAAGGCGGTTACCTCCTCGATCGATCGCAACGCGATCCCCGGGAGGTGTGGGCGAGCGGGTCCTCGCGGTGCCACCACACCTTCGCCCCCGCGCGCGGGGGCCTCGTTCGTCGCCTGGTGACCGGGGCCAGCCGGGCGGGTTTTACTGGGCGCGCGTCGCGGAGGACAGCGCCGTTCTTCCCGCAGCTCGGGAGGGTCTTCGCGCGCCGTCGCCAGACCGCCTCGCAGCGTTCGGCGGCTCTCTGGACTGGCGGGGCGGCGCGCTACTCGGCTCCGTCGCAGCTTTGCGGGCACGCTAGCAGCCGGACGCGGCGGTGTAACGGGGTTTTCGGCGGTCGCGGTGGGCGGCGTCACAGGAAACGGGAGGTGACGGGCGTCGCGTCCCGTTCATCGACGGCTGCCGTCGGGCGTAGGCTCGGTTTTGTGACGATCGAGCACGCCGCGTCGACGACGCCGACGACGACCGAGCAGCCGACGACCAGCCCCGCCTCGCGTACCGCGACGGTCGCCCCCGAGGGGCGGCGCCTGCTGCGCATCGAGGCGCGCAACGCCGAGACGCCGATCGAGCGCAAACCGCCGTGGATCAAGGTGAAGGCCAAGATGGGGCCGGAGTACACCCAGCTGCGCGGGCTCGTCTCGCGCGAGGGGCTGCACACCGTCTGCCAGGAGGCCGGCTGCCCCAACATCTACGAGTGCTGGGAGGACCGGGAGGCCACGTTCCTCATCGGCGGCGACCAGTGCACCCGGCGCTGTGACTTCTGCCAGATCGACACGGGCAAGCCGGCCGAGTTCGACGCCGACGAGCCGCGCCGGGTCGCCGAGTCGGTGGTGTCGATGGGCCTGCGGTACGCCACGATCACCGGCGTCGCCCGCGACGACCTGCCCGACGGCGGGGCCTGGCTGTACGCGGAGACGGTCCGCCAGATCCACGCCCTCCAGCCGGGCTGCGGGGTCGAGCTGCTGATCCCCGACTTCAACGCCGTCCCCGAGCAGCTCGCCGAGGTGTTCGGCGCGCGCCCGGAGGTGCTGGCGCACAACGTCGAGACGGTGCCGAGGATCTTCAAGCGGATCCGGCCGGCGTTCCGCTACGAGCGCTCGCTGGACGTGATCCGGCAGGCCCGCGCCGACGGCCTGGTCACCAAGAGCAACCTGATCCTCGGCATGGGCGAGGAGCGGGCCGAGGTGTCCCAGGCGCTGCGGGACCTGCACGACGCCGGCTGTGAGCTGATCACCATCACGCAGTACCTGCGCCCGTCGCCCCGGCACCACCCGGTGACCCGGTGGGTGAAGCCGGAGGAGTTCGTGGAGCTGCGTGAGGAGGCCGAGGAGATCGGCTTCGCCGGGGTGATGAGCGGGCCGCTGGTGCGCTCGTCGTACCGGGCGGGCCGGCTCTACCGGCAGGCCCTCGACGCGCGCGAGGCCGTGCGCGCCTGAGCCACGCCCCCCGGGGGCTAGATCCACCTGTTCGGATGATGTCCCAACAAACGGGGCGGCTATTGCCATCGATACGTCGATGGTGGTGAATTTAGTCATGCCCCTGCCGCACACCGTCATCATCGGCGCCGGTCCCGCCGGCCTCACCGCCGCGTACGAGCTGACTCGACGCAACGCCCCCGTGGAGGTGCTGGAGGCCGACGACGTCGTGGGCGGGATCAGCCGCACCGTCGAACGGGACGGGTGGCGGTTCGACATCGGCGGGCACCGGTTCTTCACCAAGGTCGGCCGGGTCGAGGAGTTCTGGCACGAGGTGCTGCCCGACGGCGACTTCCTGCTGCGTCCCCGGATGAGCCGGATCCACTACCGGGGCAAGCTGTTCGACTACCCGCTGCGGGCCGGCAACGCGCTGGGCAACCTGGGCATCGTCGAGGCGGTGCGCTGCGTCGGGTCGTACGTGTGGGCGCGGCTGCGGCCACCGGCGGACCAGAGCCACTTCGAGGGCTGGGTGTCGGCCCGCTTCGGCACCCGCCTGTACCGGATGTTCTTCAAGACGTACACCGAGAAGGTCTGGGGTTTTCCGGCCACCGAGCTGCAGGCCGACTGGGCGGCCCAGCGCATCCGCAACCTGTCTCTGGCCGGCGCGGTGCGCAACGCGTTGCTGCCCCGCCGGGCCCGCGCCGACATCACCAGCCTGATCGAGGAGTTCCAGTACCCGAAGCTCGGCCCGGGGATGATGTGGGAACGGTGCGCCGAGCTGGTCGCGAAGGCCGGCGGCACGGTGACGATGGGCACGTCGGTGACGCGGGTGCACCGGGCCGACGGCCGGGCGGTCGCGGTGACCGTGGCGGGCCCGGACGGCGAGCGCCGCATCGAGGCCGACCACGTGATCTCCAGCATGCCGCTGCCGGAGCTGGTGCGGGCCGTGGACCCGCCCGCGCCGCCGCCGGTGCTGGCCGCCGCCGACGCGCTGCGGCACCGCGACTTCCTCACCGTGGCGCTGGTCGTGCCGGCCGACGCCGGCTTCCCGGACAACTGGATCTACGTGCACACCCCGGGGGTACGGGTGGGCCGGATCCAGAACTTCGGCTCCTGGTCGCCGTTCCTGGTGCGGGACGGGTTCACCTGCCTCGGGCTGGAGTACTTCGTCGACGAGGGTGACGACCTGTGGGAGTCGGCCGACGACGACCTGGTGACCCTGGGCACGGCCGAGCTGGAGGCGCTCGGGCTGGTGCGCCCCGGGGCGGTCTCGGCCGGGTACGTGGTGCGGATGCCGAAGGCGTACCCGGTCTACGACTCCGGCTACGAGCAGGCCGTGGAGACCATGCGCCACTGGCTCGCCGAGGCGCTGCCGAACGTGCACCCGGTGGGCCGCAACGGCATGCACCGCTACAACAACCAGGACCACTCGATGCTCACGGCGATGCTGACCGTGGAGAACATCCTCGACGACGCCGACCACGACGTGTGGGAGGTGAACGTGGAGGAGGAATACCACGAGCAGGCGGACGCATCGTCGTCCTCCGCCTCGGCCGACGGGCGGCACGGCACGGGCCGGGCCGCCCCGGTGCTGCCCCGCCGCCCGTGACTGCCGGCCGCGGATCAACGGGGCCGGCGGCGACCACCTAGACTCTGCGGCATGGCGAAGCCCCAGGAGAAGGTCTCGTTCGGCCAGCGGCTGAAGCAGATCGGGATGGTGTTCAAGTTCACCGCCAAGCAGGACAGGTGGTTCGCTCCGCTTGCCGCCGGCGCGGTGCTGATCCCGCTCGCGCTGACCGTGGTCGCGGTGCTCCTCTGGGGTTGGCTCTGGCTGCCGCTGGGCATCCTGCTCGCCCTGCTCGCCCTGTTGATCGTGCTCAACCTGCGGTCCAACGCGGCGATGATGAACGCCGCCGAGGGGCAGCCCGGCGCGGCGGCGCAGATCATGGAGAGCATGCGCGGTGACTGGCGGGTGTCCCCGGCGGTCAGCGCGACCACGCAGATGGACATGGTGCACCTCGTGATCGGCCGTGCCGGCGTGATCCTGCTGGCCGAGGGGCACCCGCAGCGGGTCCGCGGCCTGCTGGGGCAGGAGAAGCGGCGGCTGGCCAAGGTGATCGGCTCCGCTCCGCTGCACGACTACGTGATCGGCCAGGGCGAGGGTGAGCTGCCGATCCGCAAGCTGCGGATGACGCTGATGCGGCTGCCGCGCGCCCTCAGCGGCAAGGACGTCAACGCCCTCGACAAGCGGCTCAAGGCGCTCACCGCCCGCCCGCAGATGCCCAAGGGCGCGATCCCGAAGAACATGCGCCCGCCGCGTGGCGCGTTCCGGCAGACCCGGGGCCGCTGACGCCCTACCCGCGCGGCGCGGCGGCGATCACCGAGCCGGTGAGGCGGTCGTGCAGGCCGCGACGGTGCTCGTCCATGATCAGGGCCGGGACGACCAGGGCGAGCAGGAGGCCGCGCAGCAGCGCCCGGGCCAGGCCGATCCGGCCGCCGTCGGCCCAGGACAGGCAGCGGATCCGGGTGACGTACATGCCGGGGGTCTGCGCGAACAGGCCCAGGAAGAAGCCGTACTCGACGATCAGCACCGCGACGGGGGCCCAGCCGTCGCGGACCGGGTCGGCGAAGAAGTTGGACACCAGCAGGCAGAGCACCCAGTCGATCACCAGGGCGCCGAACCGGCGGCCCAGGGTGGGCGGCGCGAACGCGGGGTCGGCGGCGGGCGGCGCGGGGGGCTGCGGCATGGTCACGACCGCCAAGGGTAGTCAGGGGCCCGGACGTGGCCGGAAGCACACCCGCCGCCGAACCGGACAAAAGGTGTTGATCTGCGGCACATCGCCGCGCCGGGTATCGTCCGAACGGACATCCGACGGCGACTGACCGGCGCTTATGACGCAGCGCGAGCGACGTAACACGACAGAAACACAGCAGATACGACCGGGCAACCGCACGGCCATAGCGTCGCCAACAGCCAGCCACCCGTGGACGTGCCAGGAGGACGTGTGTTCGCCAATCCCGAGGAACTGCTGCGATACCTCAAGAACGAGGACGTGAAGTTCGTCGACGTACGTTTCTGTGACCTGCCCGGCGTGATGCAGCACTTCAACCTGCCGGTGGAGTCCTTCGACGACAGCGTCTTCAACGACGGTCTCGCCTTCGACGGATCGTCGATCCGCGGCTTCCAGGCGATCCACGAGTCGGACATGCTCCTGCTCCCGGACGTCGCGAGCGCCTTCATCGACCCCTTCCGCGCGCAGAAGACCCTCGCGCTCAACTTCTTCATCCACGACCCGTTCACCCGTGAGGCCTACTCCCGGGACCCGCGGAACGTGGCGAAGAAGGCCGAGGCGTACCTCGCCGCGAGCGGCATCGCCGACACCGCGTACTTCGGCGCCGAGGCGGAGTTCTACATCTTCGACTCGATCCGCCACGAGACCTCGGCCCACCAGTCGTTCTACTACATCGACTCGATCGAGGGCGCCTGGAACACGGGCCGCGAGGAGCCGGGCGGCAACCGCGGCTACAAGACCGCGTACAAGGGCGGGTACTTCCCGGTGCCGCCGGTCGACCACTACGCCGACCTGCGTGACGGCATGGTCCGCCGCCTGGTCGACGCCGGCTTCACCGTGGAGCGCTCGCACCACGAGGTCGGCACCGCCGGCCAGTCGGAGATCAACTACAAGTTCTCCACCCTGCTGCACTCGGCCGACCAGCTCCAGCTCTTCAAGTACCTGATCAAGAACGAGGCCTGGGTCAACGGCAAGACCGCGACGTTCATGCCGAAGCCGCTCTTCGGCGACAACGGCTCGGGTATGCACACCCACCAGAGCCTGTGGCTCAACGGCGAGCCGCTGTTCTACGACGAGACCGGCTACGCCGGCCTGTCGGACACCGCCCGCTGGTACATCGGTGGCCTGCTGCACCACGCGCCGTCGCTGCTGGCGTTCACCAACCCGACGGTCAACTCGTACCGTCGCCTGGTGCCCGGCTACGAGGCCCCGGTGAACCTGGTCTACTCGCAGCGCAACCGCTCCGCCTGCACCCGTATCCCGGTGACCGGCAGCAACGCGAAGGCCAAGCGCGTCGAGTTCCGCGTGCCGGACCCGTCGAGCAACCCGTACCTCGCCTTCTCGGCGATGATGATGGCCGGCCTCGACGGCATCAAGAGCAAGATCGAGCCGCCGGCGCCGATCGACAAGGACCTGTACGACCTGCCGCCGGAGGAGTGGGGCTCGGTCAAGCAGGTTCCGGGCTCGCTGCCCGAGGTGCTCGACGCCCTCGAGGCCGACCACGACTACCTGCTCGACGGCGGCGTCTTCACGCCGGACCTGATCTCCACCTGGGTGGAGTGGAAGCGGGCCAACGAGGTCGACCCGGTGCGCCTGCGCCCGACCCCGCACGAGTTCGCCATGTACTTCGACTGCTGAGCCTTCGACTGCTGAGCACTGCGGACTGCTGAGCCCTCGGGCCGGCACCTCCTTCAGCACCGGCCGGGCCGGTTCCGCCGCACGCGGAGCCGGCCCGGCCGCTTCGCATCTGCCCGCAGGACGGGCAGAGGTGGACGGGTGGGCAGGCGGGGCGGGCAGGGCGGGGGCGGGCAGGGCCGGGCGCGGCGGGGCACGGCAACCGGTCGCAGGGGAAGCTCCCGGTGGCACAGGGGCTGAGACCGCCTAGGGAGCTGAGTCGTTTACGACATCACCCGGCTTCCGGGCCCACCCGACACCGTGATGTCCGAGCCCACCCGACACCGTGATGTCGCCGATGACTCAGCTCCCTAGGGGCCGCACGGAGCCTTGCCATCCCCGTCCCCGCCAGCTTCGCCATCGTGGCCCGCGCCGCTGTCTCCGCCGCCACCTCCGCCGCGCCGACCTCCGCCGCGCCGACCTCCACCGCGCCGACCGCCGGTGACGCGTACCGCCGCCAGCGTCGCCACCGTCGCCAGCGCCACCAGCAGCGCCGTCATCGCGATCGCGCCCGGGGCCTTCGTGGAGCGGGCCAGGTTGGTGCCGTCGGGCAGGACGAGGACGGCGGCCACCGCGCTGGGCAGCACGAACCACGTGGTCCGGGCCGGTCGGATCACCGAGACGGCGAGCAGCGTCAGCGGCCAGATGGCGTACCAGGGGTGGAAGACCGGCGAGAGGGCGACGGTGGCGGCCAGCGCCAGCCCCGCGCCGAGCAGCGCCACCCGGGGCCGGGCCGCCGCCGGGGCACCCGCCCCGTGGGGTACGGCGTCGAGCCGGCGCAGCGACCACCACGCCCAGCACCACAGGGCCACCAGTGCCGCCGCGAGCAGCAGCAGGCCGGCGGCCCGGGTCACCGGCACGGCGTCGGGCCGCCGCCCGGCCCACTCCCCCGCGTAGTCGACGACGAAGCCGACTGCCGTCGGCGGTGACGTCCACTGCGCGGAGTCGCCGCTGCGGGCCAGCCCCTCGACCCAGCCCAGGCCCAGCCCGGACGCCACGGAGGTCGCCAGTAGCGCGGCGAGGACACCGCCGGCCAGCAGGGCCCCGGCGCGCAGCAGCGCCCGCCAGGTGCACCGGCCCCGCACGGCGGCCAGCGCCGCGAACGGCAGCACCACCACGGCGGTCGCCTTCACGGCCACCGCCAACCCGAGCAGCACCCCGGCCAGCAGCAGCGGCCCCGGCGGCGCGGGCGGCTTCCCCGGCCGGCGGACCAGCACCCGCAGGCCGGCCAGCAGCAGGCCGAGGGCCACCGCGTCGTTGTGCGCGCCGGCCACCAGGTGCACCCCGACCAGGGGCGTGGCCAGCGCCAGCCAGGCGGCCCGCCGGACCGGCACACCCGCCGCGCGGGCCAGCCCCGGCAGGCAGTACGCGGCCAGCAGCACGCCCGCGACGGCGTACAGCCGCAGGAACGCGATGGCAGCGGCGAGCCCGCCGCCGACGGTCACCGCGAGCGCCGCGAGCAGCACGAACAGCGGCCCGTACGGCGCGGGGGTGTCCCGCCAGATCGGGGCGACCGAGTCCAGCCACGGGCAGCCGGCCGCCGCCACCCCCAACCGGTACGGGTCGCGGCCGTGCGCGTACGACCAGCCCTGGCAGGCGTACGAGTAGACGTCGCGGCTGCCCAGCGGCGGCGTCGCCAGCAGCGGCAGCAGCCAGAGCCCGGCGGTCGTGTACGCCCACCGGCCCGACGGGGCGCCGTCGCGCAGCGCCCACCACGCCCCGACCATGAGCGCGGTGCCGGCCAGCCAGCAGCCCAGCACCGCCGGACCGTGCGGACCCCGCCACACCTGGGCGGGCGTGCCGCCGGTCAGGTCGGGCAGCGCCCCGCCCAGCCAGCCGGCGACGGCGAGCAGAGCGGCACCGAGCAGTCCCGCCCAGCGGGCGACGACGGCCACCGGCACACCCTTCGCTCAGTCGGCTCCCCGGATGGCGGGGTCCGGCGCGCGGTCCGCCGCGCGATCCGCCCTGGCCGACCGTACCAACCGCACGGCTGCCCAGATCAGCAGAAGCGTCATCAGCGGGGCACCGGGCAGCTTCGTGTACCGGGCCAGCCCGGTGCCGTCCGGCAGGATCAGGAACGCCGAGACGAGCGCCACGACGATGTACCAGCGGGCGGGGCGGACGGTCGTCGCGGCGAGCACGGTCAGCGGCCAGATCCAGTACCAGGGGTGCACGACCGGGGACATCGCCACCATGGCGGCCAGCGCGAGGCCGGCGTGCCACAGCGGCTCCCGCGTGCGGGCCCGCAACCAGAGCCAGAGCAGCAGCCCGGCGAGCACCACCACGCCGAGCGCCCGAGCCACGGGCAGCGCATCGACGTGCGCGCCGAAGAGCAACGCGACGTACCCGGCGGTCTGCCCCACGGCGGTGGGCGGCGAGGTCCAGGCGATCGCGTCGCCGCCCTTGGACAGCCCGCCGACCCAGCCGAAGTCCAGCCCGCCGGCGAAGGTCACCCCGACCACGGTGGCGACCGCACCGGCGACGACCCACCCGCCATCGCGCACCAGCGTGCGGATCCGGTACGGCCCGGACATGGCGGCCAGCGCGGCGAACGGGATCACCACCACGCCGGTGATCTTGATGGACACGGCCAGCCCGAGCAGCACCCCCCCGGCCAGCATCGGCCCGGGGCGGCCCGGCCGGGCGGCCACCACGGCCAGGCCGGCGACCAGCAGGCCGACCATGATCGCGTCGTTGTGCGCTCCGGCCACCAGGTGCACGCCGATGAGCGGGCTGGCCAGCGCCAGCCACAGCGCCCGCCCGACGGGAACCCCGCAGCGGCGGGCCAGCACCGGCAGGCAGGCGGCGGTCAGCGCCACCCCGGCAACGGCGAACAACCGGAACAGCACGATGCTCGCGGTCAGCGACCCGGTCGCCTTCACCACCGCGCCGGCGAGCACCACGAACAGGGGGCCGTACGGGGCCGGGGTGTCCCGCCAGATGTACGAGATGGTGTCCAGCCACGGGCAGGGCAGCGCCGACACGCCTTGCTCGTACGGGCTGATGCCGTTGGCGAAGCTGGCCCCCTGGCACGCGTACGCGTACACGTCGCGGCTGGCCATGGGCGGCGCGACCAGCAGCGGCAGCAGCCAGAGCCCGGCGGTGACGAGGGCCCAGCGCGCGGACGGCGGGCCGTCGCGCAGTGACCACCAGGCCCACGCCATCAGCGTGGTCCCGACCAGCCAGGCCACGATGATCAGCGGCCCGTGCGGGCCCTGCCAGATGCTGACCGGGGTGGGGCGCAGGTCGCCGCCGGGGAACGCTCCACCGAGGAACCCCGACAGCGACAGCAGGACGGAGCCGGCGAGCCCCGCGTAACGGATCAGACGGTGACGGTCCACGGTCAGCATTGTCCGGACGACCGCAGGGAACTGGTGACCCGGTACGACCCGGGCGTGGCCCCGCGCACCGTGAGGAAGCCGTCCGGGGCGGGCGCGAGGCAACCGCCCGGCCCGGTCAGGGTCAGCCAGCGCGACCAGCGGATCCGGACCGGCACATCGCCGGGCGCGTCGGCGGTGAACCGGACGGCGGCCCGGCCCGATTCGTCCAGCCGTCCCGGCGCCCCGACCAGGGGCACGGGGTCGGTCACGGCGTACAGCCGCCAGGTGGCGTCCCGCCACACCTCCCGCAGGTACGGCTGACCGGCGGCGACGAGGGCGGCCTCCTGGCGGGCGTACCGGTCGGGCACGCTGTCGAGGGCGAGCGCGACGTATGCGACGGCCTCGCGGCGCAGCCAGGCGGCGTACGCGTCGGCGGTGAGGTCGTCGCCGTAGAACAGCGGGTTGCGGGCGGTGTCGACCTGTCGCTCCCAGCCCCGGGCCAGCGGCACGGTGTCCGGCAGGTACGCCGACTCCCAGTGGTCGCGCAGCGGCACCACCTCGACCCGGCCCACCGGCTGCCGGCGGGCCAGCTCGTCGACCAGCGGCCGGTAGTACGCCGCCGCACTCTCGGGCGAGCCGGCGCGGGCCAGATCGGCGGTCATCACCGGGTTCTGCCACCAGACGCAGGCGGCGAGCAGCCCGGCCAGCCACGGGCCGGGCAGCGGCGCGTACCCGGCGAGCAGGGGCAGCGCGAACAGCAGCGGCAGCCGCAGCGCGTTGGAGCCGATCGGGCTGGGCACGAGCTGCGCGACGACCAGCAGCAGCACGGTCAGCGCGGCCCCGACGCGCAGCGTGCGACGGCGGCGCGGCACCGCGAAGAACACCACCACGGCGAGGGCCACGTTGATCCGCATCGACTCGGCGGTGAACGGCTGCGTGCCGCCGTTGCCGAACAGCAGCGCCATCGGGGCGAGCGCGACCGCCGGGGCGAGGCACAGCATCAGGCTCTCGGCGAGCGGCCGGTCAGCCCGCCACCCGGCGGGCAGCGCCCGCCCCGGCCCGGGGCCCCGGCGCAGGCTCGCCAGCAGCAGCGCCGCGCCGGCCAGGCCGGTGAACAGGCCGGCGACGGGGCTGGCCCAGGTGGCCAGCGCGGCGAGCAGCCCAGCCAGGGCCAGCCGCGCCGGGCGGGCCCAACCGCGTGGACCCACCGGGTCGGCACCGACCGCGCAGAGCGCGAGCAGCCCCAGCGCCAGGCCGACGGCGAAGGTGACCCGGCCGCTGGCCAGGTTGCCGACCAGCACGACCGCGCCGAGGAGCCCGGCGAGCAGCGGCCGGCGGGCCCGGTGCCGGGCGAAGAGGTGGCCCAGCGCGGCGGCGGCGAGCACCGCGGCGGCGGCCCCGAGCAGGCGGGGGCCCACCCAAGCGGCCAGCCGGGCGGTGAACAGGCTGTAGCCGAACTGGTCGACCCCGCCGTACCAGCCGAGGTCGACCGGGGTGAAGCCGTGCCGGTCGGCGAACCCGGCGCGGGCGACCTGCGCGGCGAGGTCGGTGCCCATCGGCGGGGCGATCAGGTACGCCGCCGCGAGCAGCACCGCCGCGCCGGCCGCCACCACGGCAGGTGTTAACAGGGGTCTCCTGCTATGCAGAAAGTGATAAGAAGGGGCCCTTCCTTGCGCCTCAGGCATCGAGGACGCGTTCCATCGCCGCGCGGGAGCGGCGGCCCGTGCGCAGGTACTCGTCGAGGAACTCGCCCGGGTCGTCGCGGCCGAGCAGCCGCACCACCCCGGCCAGTTCCACGCCGTGCCGGGGCAGCTGGTCGCCGGAGCGGCCCCGCACCAGCATCAGCGCGTTGCGGACCTGCGCGGCGAGCGTCCAGCCGGCGGCCATCGCGGTGGCGTCCGCCGGGTCGACCAGGTCCGCGCCGGCCGCCGCCGCGAGCGCGTCGAGGGTACGCGTGCCGCGCAGCGCCGGCAGCCGTCCGGCGTGCCGGAGCTGGACCAGCTGCACCGCCCACTCGACGTCGGCGAGCCCGCCCCGGCCCAGCTTGGTGTGGGTGGCCGGGTCGGCGCCCCGGGGCAGCCGCTCGGTCTCCACCCGCGCCTTGATCCGGCGGATCTCGACGATCTGCTCCCGGGTGAGTCCGTCGGCGGGGTAGCGGACGGGGTCGACCATCGCCTCGAACTCGGCCCCCAGGTCGGCGTCGCCGCAGACGAACCGGGCGCGCAGCAGCGCCTGCGCCTCCCACACCTTCGACCAGCGGGCGTAGTACTGGGCGTAGGCGGCGAGGCTGCGCACGAGGGGGCCCTGCCGGCCCTCGGGGCGCAGGTCGGCGTCGATGCCGAGCGCCGGGTCGGGGGCGGGGGCTGACAGCAGCCGGCGCAGCTCCTCGGCGACGGCGTGGGCGGCGGCGCTGGCCGCGCCCTCGTCGGCCCCGGCGGGCGGGTCGTAGACGAAGAGCACGTCGGCGTCGGAGAGGTAGTTGGACTCGTACCCGCCGAGCCGGCCCATGCCGATCACCGCGAACCGCAGGCCGGGCAGGGCCGGCTGGGCGGCCCGGGCGGCGCGCAGCGCGGCGGCGAGGGTGGCGTCGGTGACGTCGGACAGGGCGGTGCCGACGGCGGTGACGTCGGCGAGGCCCAGCGCGTCCCGGGCGGAGGTGGGGGTGGGGGCCAGCGACCCGGCGCGGCTCAGCATGTCGGCGCAGGCGATGCGGACCAGTTCCCGGCGGCGCAGCGCGCGTACCGCCCGGGTCGCCTCGACGGGGTCGTCGGCGTGCCGGGCCGCCGCGGCGGCGAAGCCCTCGCAGAGGACGGCGCGCGGGCGGGGGGTCAGCTCGTTCTCCTCGGCCAGCAGCCGCAGCGCCTCCGGCTCGCGGGCCAGCAGGTCGGCCGCGTACCGGGAGGAGGAGAGGACGCGGGCCAGCCGGCGGGCCACCGGGCCGGAGTCGCGCAGCAGCCGCAGGTACCAGGGGGTGCTGCCGAGGGAGTCGGAGACCTGCCGGTAGTTGAGCAGCCCCCGGTCCGGTTCGGGCGCGTCGGCGAACTCGCTGAGCAGCACCGGCAGCAGGGTGCGCTGGATGGCGGCGGTGCGGCTCACCCCGCCGGTGAGGGCCTGGAGGTGGCGCAGCGCCCCGGCCGGGTCGGCGAAGCCGAGGATCTCCAGCCGGTGTCGGGCCGCCTCGGGGGTGAGCCGCAGCCCGTCGGCGGGGACCCGGGCCACCGACTCCAGCAGGGGCCGGTAGAGCAGCTTGGCGTGCAGCCGGCGTACCTCGGTGGCGTGGGTGACCCACTCGGCGCGGAACTCCTCGACGGCGCTGCGGCCCGGGGTGGCCGCGTAGCCGAGGGCGGCGGCGAGCCAGCGCAGCGCGGCCGGTTCGGTCGGCACGGTGTGGGTGCGGCGCAGGCCCTGGAGCTGGAGCCGGTGCTCGACGCCGCGCAGGAAGCGGTAGCCGCGCAGCAGCGCCTCCCCGTCGGCCCGGCCCACGTAGCCGCCGGCGACGAGGGCGCGCAGGGCGGGGATCGTCCCGGGTACGCGCAGCGTCTCGTCGCCGCGGCCGTGCACCAGTTGCAGGAGCTGGACGGCGAACTCGATGTCGCGCAGCCCGCCGGGGCCGCGTTTGATCTCGCGCTCCAGCTCCTTCGGCGGGATGTTGTCGATGATCTTCCGGCGCATGGACCGGACGTCGTCGACGGCCTCGGGTCGCTCGGCGGCGGTCCACACCAGCGGGGCGAGCTGGTCGATCCACTCCTGGCACAGCGCCAGGTCACCGGCCGCCGGGCGGGCCTTGAGCAGCGCCTGGAACTCCCAGGTGCGCGCCCAGCGCCGGTAGTAGGCCAGGTGGCTGGCGAGGGTGCGCACCAGGGGGCCCCGGCTGCCCTCGGGGCGCAGCGCCGCGTCGACGGGCCAGGCGACCAGCCCGCAGACGTGGATCAGCCGGGTGGCGATCGTGGTGGCCGCCGGCAGCTCGTCGTCGTCGGCGCAGACGAAGATCACGTCGACGTCGGAGACGTAGTTGAGCTCGCCGCCGCCGCACTTGCCCATCGCGACCACGGCGAGGCGCGGCACGGCGGTGCCCTCGGGCAGCTCGCCCACCGCGATGTCGTACGCCGCCGCGAGGGTGGCGTCGGCCAGCGCGGACAGCGCGGCCATGGTCTGCTCCAGGGCCCGGCCGCCGGTCAGGTCGGCCGCCGCGATGCGCAGCAGGGCCAGCCGGTATGCCTGCCGCAGCACCGCCACCGGCTGGGTGGACGGGGTGAGGCGGGCGGCGGCGGCCAGGTCGAGCCGGCCCTCGGCGGCGGGGGCGAGCCCGTCGGGGTCGGTGGCGAGCACCGGCCACTGGTGGGGGTTGGCCACCAGGTGGTCGCCGAGGGCCGAGGACGCGCCGAGCACGGCGACGAGCCGTCGGCGCAGCCCCGGGTCGGCGTGCAGGGCGTCCAGCACGGCCGAGCCGGCGGCCCGGTCGCCGTGACCGCCCTCCCCGCTGCCGTTGGTGGCGGGTGTGGCGGTGCCCCCGGTGGTGCGGCGCTCGGCCTCGACGAGGCGGTGCAGCTGGCGCAGGGCCAGGTCCGGGTCGGCGGCCCGGGACAGCGCGGCCAGCAGCTCGGCGGCCCGGTCGTCGATCGGCTCCTGCTCCTGGGGGTGCCACAGGTCGAGCCCGGCCGGGCCGAGCAGGTCGGCGGCGCGGGAGCTGTCGTCGGTGCCGAAGCCGTAGCGGGCCAGCCGGCCCCGGGCGGGTCTGCTCATCGTCGCCCTCAGTGCCCGAGCAGCGGCAGGGGACGCCGGACGCTGTCGTCGCCCAGCTCGCCAAGGGCGAGGGCGGCGAACCGGATCGCGAACGGCTGCCACACCTCCTCGACGTCGGCCATCACCCGGTCGCAGGCGGCGACGACCAGCTCGGGGTCGTAGCCCAGCTCGTCGAGCAGGGCGGAGTCGGCCGCCCAGTCGGCGATCATCGCGGTGTCGCACTCGATGTGGAACTGCAGGCCCCAGGCCCGGTCGCCGAGCCGGAACGCCTGGTGCGGGTAGCGGGTGGACGCGGCCAGCAGCGTCGCCCCGTGCGGCAGCTCCGTGATCTCGTCGGTGTGCCACTGGAGCACGTCGGGGATCAGCGGCACGTACCGGAACAGCGGGTCGGTCTCGGCGGCGTCCCGCCGGCCGACGACGGCCGGGCCGACCTCGGGCCCGGACGGGCTGCGCTCGACCAGGCCGGCGTGGGCGGTGGCGAGCAGCTGCGCGCCGAGGCACACGCCGAGGGTCGGCACCCGGTGCCGGACGGCCTTGCGCAGCAGCCCCTCCAGCTTGCCGAACCAGGGGGCGCCGGGGGTGCCGTCGGGGCCCGGGTAGGCGTGCTGGTCGCCGCCGAGCACCACCAGCGCGACGTACCCGTCGAGGTCGTCGGGGAGGTCGTCGCCGGCGTGCGGGCGCAGCACCCGCAGCTCCAGGCCCCCCTCCACCAGCCACTCCCCCAGGCGGCGGGGGTCGTCGGTCGGGTCGTTCTCGATCACCAGCGCGGTTCCCACGCCGTCGAGGCTATCGGGTGCGTCGACCGCCGCCCGGAACGCCTCGGCCCGCGCGCCGGACGCGTCCGGTCCCATGAAGGAGTGCCCGCTGCGGGGAGCCGACCGGCGGCTAGGCTCTGCGGCTGTGACCGCCGACGACGCCGTGCCGCGCCCGGCCGCCGTGCTGCGTCCACCGGCCCTGCGCCCCGGCGACACGGTGCTGCTGGTGTCGCCGTCCGGGCCGACCCGGCCCGAGCGGGTGGCCCGGGGCGTGGAGCTGCTCACCGGCTGGGGGCTGCGGCCGGTGCCGGCCCCGCACGCGTACGCCCGGCGGGGCTACCTGGCCGGCGCGGACGAGCTGCGCGCCAGCGACCTTAACGCCGCGTTCGCCGACCCGCAGGTGCGCGGGGTGATCTGCACCCGGGGCGGCTACGGCGCGCAGCGCGTCGTGGACGCCCTCGACATGGCGGCGGTGCGCCGGGACCCGAAGGTGGTGGCGGGCTTCTCCGACATCACCGCGTTGCAGCTCGCCCTGTGGCGGGGCGCGCGGCTGGCCGGCGTGCACGGCCCCGGGGCGGCCTGGCGGGACGAGCGCACCCCGCTGCGCTCCGCCGAGTCGCTGCACGCTGCGTTGATGACCACCGCGCCGGTCACCGTCGCCGCCGTCCCCGGCGAGGAGACCTTCGGGGTACGGGTGCCCGGTCGCGCCACGGGCACGCTGCTCGGCGGCAACCTGTGCCTGCTCGCCGCCACCCTCGGCACCGCCGACATGCCGGACCTGACGGGGGCGGTCCTGCTGGTCGAGGACGTGCAGGAGCCCCCGTACAAGGTCGACCGGATGCTCACCCAGCTGCGCCGGGCCGGGGCGCTGGACGGCCTGGCCGGGGTGGCCGTAGGCCAGTTCACCGACTGCGCGGACGGCTGGGACACCACGGTCGTCGACGTGCTGACCGACCGCCTCGGCGACCTCGGTGTGCCGGTCCTCGGCGGCCTGCCGATCGGCCACGGCCACGGCCAGCTCACCGTCCCCGTCGGCACGGAGGCCATCCTCGACGCCACCGCCGGCACCCTGACCGCCGCCCCCGCCGTCCGCTAGGCCGGGGTGAGGTGGGCGATCGCGCCCGACTCCAGGGCGGCGTGGACCGTGCCGTCGGGCAGGACCGCCAGGCCGTGCGACTCCGAGCCGGGGGTGGGCAGGTCGTACGCGTCGATGCGCCCGGCGGCCGTGACGTGGCCGATGCGGTTGGCCGCCCACTCGGTGAACCAGCAGCCGCCGGCCGGGTCGGCCACGATCGCGTGCGGGCGGGCGGCGCGGTCGGGCAGCGGGAACTCCTCGATCCGCCCGTCGGTGGTGATCCGGCCGAGCTGACCGGCGGCGATCTCGACGAACCACAGCGCCCCGTCGACGCCGAGGGTGATGCCGACCGGGCCGGCGGCGGCGGTGGGCAGCGGGTGCAGGGCCGCCTCGCCGTCGCAGGCGATCCGGCCGACGGCGTTGGCCTGGTTGAGGGTGAACCAGAGGGCCTCGTCGGGCCCCGCCGTGATCATCGACGGGAACCCGCCGGCGACCGGCAGCGGGTACGCCGTGTGGGCGCCGTCGACGTCGACCCGGCCGACGGTGTCGTTGCTCATCCCCGCGTACCAGAGGGCTCCGTCGGGGCCGGCGGCGATGCCGCCGGGGCCGGTGCCGGCCGGCAGCGCGACGGAGGTCGCCGCCCCGGCGGTGGTGATCCGGCCGAGCCGGTCGTCGCCGGAGCGGGTGAACCAGAGCGCGCCGTCGGGGCCGGCGGTGACGACCAGGGGCCGGCTCGCCGGGTCGCCGGGGTGGACCCGCACCGCGCCGTCGGCGCTCACCCGGGCGATCCCGCCGGAGCGGACCAGCGTCGCCCAGAGCGCGCCGTCGGGCCCGGCGGCGATCCCGTACGGCCCGCAGTCCGGGTCGGGCAGGGCGGTCTCGCGGATGGTGGGCTGCGGCACGGGCGTCCCGCCTCTCTGTGGGGTCACGGGCCACCCTGCCGTGCCCGGTGTCCCCCGGCAACCGATTTGTCCGCCCCTAAATGCCCGATTTTCAGCTCGCTGACAGGGTCGCCACGGCTCCGGCCCAGCTAGACCCGTCACTGTCGGTGACGTCATCGCATCCGAGCAACGAGTCTGGAGGACACAGGATGTCCCGCAAGATGTCGAAGAAGCACGTGCTGGCGGGCCTCGCGGCGGCCGGCGTGCTCGGCGTGGGGATCGCGGCGCCGACCATCGCGTTCGCCGAGGAGGGGGCCACCCCGTCGCCGAGCGCCAGCAGCAGCGAGCACACCGATCGGCAGGAGAAGCGGGCCGAGCGGCAGTCGGAGTTCGCCGAGGCGCTCGCCAAGGAGCTGGGCGTCTCCACCGACAAGGTCACCGCCGCCCTGGAGAAGGTCCGGGAGCAGCACAAGGCCGACCGGCCGGAGCGGGGCAAGGTCGGCGAGCGCGGCGAGCGGCCCGACGCCGCCGAGCGGCAGGCCGCGCTGAAGGAGCGGCTGGCCCAGGCCGTCAAGGACGGCAAGCTCACCCAGGAGCAGGCCGACGCCATCACCAAGGCCGTCGAGGCCGGCGTCTTCCCCGGCGGGGGCGGCTTCCCCGGCGGCTGGGGCCGGGGCCACGGCGGCCCGGCCGGCGAGTGACGCCGCGCGCCTGAGCAACACCAGGTCGCCGACATGGCGGGGTTAGGAGCACTCCGACCCCGCCATGTCGGCGTCATGGCGCGCGGCGTTCACCGCCCGCGCAAGGCGGCGTTCACCGCCCGCGCAAGGCGGCGTTCACCGCCCGCACAGGGCGGCGTTCACCGCCCCGGGGGCGGCGTGAAGACCCCGAAGTGGTTCCCCGACGGGTCGAGCAGGTGGGCGAAGGTGAGCCCGCTCGGCGCGGTGAACGTGGGCACCAGCACCCGGCCGCCGGCCGTCTCCGCCCGCCGGACGGCGTCGGCCACGTCCGCCACCTGCGCGTAGAAGATCGCGTAGTTCGGCGTGCTGCCGTCGGAGGCGCGGATCGCCCCGCCGATCCCCTCGCCGCCCGCCCCGCCGCCGGTCACCCGGTACGACCGGCCCGGCGCGCCCTGCTCGGCGAACTCCCAGCCGAACAGTTCGCCGTAGAAGCGCTCGGCCTCGTCCGGCCGGTCGGTGCCGATCTCGAACCAGGTGATCGCGTTGGTCGTGGTCATGGACTGCCTCCCGTTCGTCGCGCCGGCCGGTCGACCGGCGTCGTCGGGGACCAGCCTCGCCCCGCGCCGCGACAGCGTCCTGTCGGTGTTTCCGACGCGGATCGGGCGAGGGCGCGCGGCGCGGTTCAGGCGAGGGTGAGCTGACGGACGACCTGGCGCGGGATGTCCAGCGCGTCGGGGCGCAACTCCCGGGTCACCGGCTCGGCCAGCACGGTCACCGAGGCGATCCGGTCGAGGCGGAACGCGCGCGGGCCGTCGCGCAGCCGGCACCAGGCCAGCAGATACCAGTGCCAGGGGTTGCCGAGGAAGCCCACCGGCTCCACGGTGCGCTCGGTGGCGACGCCGGCCCGGTCGGCGTACCCGATGCGCAGGACCCGGGCGGCGGTGACCGCCCCGGCGACGGCGGCCGGGACGGGCGCGGCCGGCCCGCCCCCGACCAGGTGCACCCGCCCGGCGAGCCGGCGGGCCTCGGCGGCGTCGGCCGGCGGCATGACGGCGAGCAGCTTGCGCAGGGCCGTCGCGCCCGCCTCGGCGAACGGGCCGCCGTCGAGGCGGTGCAGCGCGACGGCCATCGCCACCGCCTCGACGGCGGTGAGGTTCACCGGCGGCAGGGTGTGCGCGCGGTCGACCACGTAGCCGCCGGTGCGGCCCGGCTCGGCCCAGATCGGCACCCCGGCCTGCTGCAACGCGGCGATGTCACGCTCGATGGTTCGGGAGCTGACCTCGAAGCGGCCGGCGAGCCAGCGGGCGCTGCGCGGCCGGGGCGACACCGCCCGCAGCTCCTCCACCAGGGCGTAGAGGCGGTCGGTGCGGTTCACCCCGCGAAGCTAGCCGCCGGGTGTGACAGGCCGCTCAGGCGATGCAGGCGCAGACGATCAGCGCGGCCCCGAAGTGGGTGGCGGCGCTGACCCGGGCCGCCGGGTGCGGCTCGTCGGAGCAGATGATCTCGCCCAGCCGGCCGGGGGTCAGCAGGTCGAGCACGAAGAACGCCAGCGCCATGATCAGCAGGCCGATCAGCCCGAAGACGACCGTGGACGCCAGGCCCTTCGCGAAGTCGCTGTAGCTGGTCAGGATCGCGGTGAACACGATGCCGGCGATGCCGAGCTGGTTGGCCGCGAGCAGCAACCCGGCGTTGGCGTTGCGCCGCACCCAGATCAGCTCGCGCAGCCTCCCGGGGGTGAGCAGGTCGACCAGGCCGAAGCCGGCCGCCATCAGCCCCACCCCGACGACCCCGAACACGACGCTCTGCCATGCTCCGCTGAGCAGGTCCTCCAGCACCGACTGCCTCCCACCACCTGCCGCCCGGCGGGGGTGCCGGCGCGGTGATCGAGACGATAGCGGCCCGCCGCAAGTCCCCGACAGACCGCGCCGGCCTGCGGCGTCTAGAGCGACAGGTAGCGCTGCCGCTCGTAGGGGGTGACCTCGCGGCGGTACTGCTCCCACTCGGCCCGCTTGTTGCGCAGGAAGAAGTCGAAGACGTGCTCGCCGAGCACCTCCGCGACCAGCTCCGAGCCGGCCATCACGTCGATCGCCTCGGCCAGGTTCTCCGGCAGCGCCTCGTAGCCCATCGCCTTGCGCTCGGCGCTGCTCAGCGACCAGACGTCGTCCTCGGCGCCCGGGGGCAGCTCGTAGCCCTCCTCGATGCCCTTGAGGCCGGCGCCGAGCAGCACCGCGAACGCCAGGTAGGGGTTCGTCGCCGAGTCCAGCGAGCGGACCTCCACCCGGGCCGAGTTCGGCTTGCCGTAGGCCGGGACGCGGACCAGCGCCGACCGGTTGAGGTGACCCCAGCAGACGTACGCGGGGCTCTCGGTGATCCGGTCGGGCAGCGCCTGCGGGAACAGCCGCTTGTAGGAGTTGACCCACTGGTTGGTGACCGCCGTGTATTCCCGGGCGTGGGTGAGCAGCCCGGCGATGAACGACTTCGCCACCTTCGACAGCTTCATCGGGTCGCCGCCGTCGTGGAACGCGTTGCGCTCGCCCTCGAACAGCGACAGGTGGGTGTGCATGCCGCTGCCCGGCTGGTCGGTGAACGGCTTCGGCATGAAGCTGGCCTGCACGCCGGTGGAGAGCGCGACCTCCTTGACCACGTGCCGGAAGGTCATGATGTTGTCGGCGGTGGTCAGCGCGTCCGCGTACCGCAGGTCGATCTCCTGCTGGCCGGGGGCGACCTCGTGGTGGCTGAACTCCACCGAGATGCCGATGCGCTCCAGGGCCAGCACGGCCTGGCGGCGGAAGTCCCGCGCCACGGCGTGGGTGGTGTGCTCGAAGTAGCCGCCCGTGTCGACGGGGGTCGGCACCGAGCCGTCCTGCGGGCCGTTCTCCAGCAGGAAGAACTCGATCTCGGGGTGGGTGTAGAAGGTGAAGCCCTTCTCGGCGGCCTTGGACAGCATCCGGCGCAGCACGTGCCGGGGGTCGGCCCAGGACGGGCCGCCGTCGGGCAGCAGGATGTCGCAGAACATCCGGGCGCTCTCGCCGCTGACCCCGCCCTCGAAGGGGAACACCTGGAACGTGGTCGGGTCGGGCATGGCCACCATGTCGGACTCGAAGACCCGGGCGAAGCCCTCGATCGCCGAGCCGTCGAACCCGATGCCCTCCTCGAACGCGGCCTCCAGCTCGGCGGGGGCCACCGACACGCTCTTGAGCGTGCCCAGCACGTCGGTGAACCACAGCCGGACGAACCGGATGTCCCGCTCTTCCAGCGTACGGAGGACGAACTCCTGCTGACGGTCCACTTCCACCCCTCGTGCCACTGTCTCCACCACCGGTGGGGCCTGGCCGCCCAGTCTCCACCGGCTCCTTTACGCAGACGTTACGCGACCGGCCCGGACCGCGTCCTGTCGTGTCCCGCCCCCTGGCGGACGGACCCCCGCCGGGCTGCCGGGCGTCGCCGCACGAGTGGCCGCCGTCTCCGCGCCGCCGCCGTGTCGGCGCCGGCCGGCTGGGGCAAGATGTGGACATGCCCACCCTGCGTCTCGCCCTGTCCCAGGTCAACCCGAGCGTCGGCGACCTCGCCGGCAACGCCGGCCTGGTCCGCCGGTGGACCCGCACCGCCGCCGACGCCGGCGCCCAGCTCGTCCTGTTCCCGGAGATGGTGCTCACCGGGTACCCGGTCGAGGACCTGGTGTTCCGCCGGTCCTTCGTCGCCGCGTCGCAGGCCGCGCTGCGCCGCCTCGCCGCCGACCTGGCCGCCGACGGCCTGGGCGGGGTGCCGGTGGTGGTCGGGTACCTCGACGCCGACGGCCCGCCGCAGGTCAGCTCCGACGCCGAGCCGGGCCGGGGGGCCCGCAACGCCGCGGCGGTGCTGCACGGCGGCGAGGTGGTGGCCACCTACTTCAAGCACCACCTGCCCAACTACGGGGTGTTCGACGAGGACCGCTACTTCGTCCCGGGCGACGCGCTGACGGTGGTCCGCGTCGGCGGGGTGGACGTCGCCCTGACCATCTGCGAGGACATGTGGCAGGCCGGGGGCCCGTTCGCGGCGGCCCGGCAGGCCGGCGTCGGCCTGGTCGTCACGATCAACGGCTCGCCGTACGAGCTGAACAAGGACGACATCCGGCTGCCGCTGGTGCGCCGCCGGGCCGCCGAGGCCGGTGCCGCCGTGGCGTACGTCAACATGGTCGGCGGCCAGGACGAGCTGGTCTTCGAGGGCGACTCGCTGATCGTCGGCGCGGACGGGACGCTGCTGGCCCGCGCCCCCCAGTTCGTCGAGCACCTGCTCGTGCACGACGTCGAGCTGCCGGCGGCCGAGGGACACGGCGGCGACGCGGCCATGGCCGGCGGGGCGGCGCCGGCCGGCGGCGAGCTGGCCGCGGGCATGCGGATCGTGCGGGCCACGGTCGGCGACGTCCCGCCGGCACCCGGCGGCGCGGCGGCGGTGGGCGGGATCATCGAGCCGGTCGCCGACGAGGCGGAGGTGTGGCAGGCGCTGGTGCTGGGCCTGCGCGACTACGTCGACAAGAACCGGTTCCCGTCGGTGGTGCTGGGGCTCTCCGGCGGCATCGACTCGGCGGTCGTGGCGGCCCTCGCGGTCGACGCGCTCGGCCCGGACCGCGTGGTCGGCGTCTCGCTGCCCAGCCGGCACTCGTCGGAGCACTCCCGGGCCGACGCGGAGGACCTGGCCAAGCGCACCGGCCTGGACTACCGGGTCGAGCCGATCCAGCCGATGGTGGACACGTTCCTGGCGAACATGTCGCTGTCCGGGGTGACGGTGGAGAACCTCCAGGCCCGGGTGCGCGGGGTGATCCTGATGGCGCTGTCGAACCAGGAGGGCCACCTGGTCCTCACCACCGGCAACAAGAGCGAGCTGGCGGTGGGCTACTCCACTCTCTACGGCGACTCGGTCGGCGGCTTCAACCCGGTGAAGGACGTGTGGAAGACGCTGATCTGGCGGCTGGCGAAGTGGCGCAACGCCGACGCCGCCCGCCGGGGCGAGACCCCGCCGATCCCGGAGAACTCGATCGGCAAGCCGCCGAGCGCCGAGCTGAGCCCCGGCCAGCTCGACAGCGACACGCTGCCGGACTACGACGTGCTCGACCCGATCCTGATCGGGTACGTCGACGGCGACCTGGGCCGCACGGGGCTCGTCGAGTCGGGGCACGACCCGGCGGTCGTCGACCGGGTGCTGCGGATGGTGGACACCGCGGAATACAAGCGGCGGCAGTCGGCCCCCGGCACGAAGATCTCGATGAAGGCGTTCGGGCGGGACCGGCGGCTGCCGATCACCAACCGCTGGCGCGAGGACGGCTGAGCCCGGCCGGGCCCACCGGGGAGTGAAATCCTCCACTGCCTCCTGCCGTCGACCGTCGCGCGGTGCGACGCTTGCGACGGACCCGGGGACCGCGCACGCGGCCTCGAGGAAGGAGACAGTCATGGTGGAGTCCACCCCGACCGAGGTGACCGCCCTCTACGGCGGCCCGGCCACCCGGCGGGTGCGTACCCGCGACCTGCTCGCCGCCAAGGAGCGCGGCGAGAAGTGGTCGATGCTCACCTCGTACGACCAGTACACGGCGTCGATCTTCGACGCCGCCGGGATCCCGGCGCTGCTGGTCGGCGACTCGGCGGCGAACAACGTCTTCGGCTACGAGACGACGCTGCCGGTGACCACCGATGAGCTGCTGCCGCTGGTGCGGGCGGTGGTGCGGGCGACGAAGCAGGCGCTGGTCGTCGGCGACCTGCCGTTCGGCTCGTACGAGGAGGGGCCGACGCAGGCGCTGCGCACCGCCGTGCGGTTCATGAAGGAGGGCGGCTGCCACGCGGTGAAGCTGGAGGGCGGCCGGCGCTGCGCCGACCAGGTCGCCGCGATCGTCGGGGCCGGCATCCCGGTGATGGCGCACGTCGGCTTCACCCCGCAGAGCGAGCACACCCTCGGCGGGTACCGGGTGCAGGGGCGCGGCGACACGGCCGACGAGGTGTTCGCCGACGCCCTCGCCGTGGCCGAGGCGGGCGCGTTCGCGGTGGTGCTGGAGATGGTGCCGGGCGAGGTGGCCAAGCGCATCACCGGGGAGCTGGCGATCCCGACGGTCGGCATCGGCGCCGGGCCGGACACCGACGCGCAGGTGCTGGTCTGGCAGGACATGGCCGGCCTGCGCACCGGGAGGGCCCCCCGGTTCGTGAAGCGCTACGCCGACCTGGCCGGGGCGTTGACCGAGGCGACCCGACGGTTCGCCGACGAGGTCCGGGGCGGCGAGTTCCCGGCCGCCGAGCACACCTTCTGACACGTCCGGGGGCTGCGGTGGGCGGCGTGCCCCGCGTCGTCCACCGGCAGCGCCCGGCGGCCCGCGCCGACGGCGGCGACAGCCGGCGGGTGGTGACGCGGGCGTCCGGCCAGCGGACGCAGCGGCTAAGGTACCCGCTCGTGGATCATGTTCGCATCTCAACCGTTGTCCTGACCTGCGTCTCCGTGCTGGCGCTCGCGGCGTGCGGCGGGGAGGAGCCGGCCCCGACAGCCGCGCCCACCTCGGCCGCCGCCACTGCTACCACTGCTGCCGCCCCGACCACCGCCCCCGCCCCGACGGCCGCCACCCCCGCCTCCGCCGACCCGGCCGCCGACAAGAAGCTCTGCGAAACCGCGAAGAAGATCGCGGACGACTCGAAGAAGGCGCTGATGAAGGCCGTCGTGGACGGCGGGGACCCGGCGGCGGCGATGAAGAAGGCGTTCACCGAGATGTCGGAGGTCGCGCCCGCGACGGGCGGCTCCGGCAGCGAGGTCGCCATCGCGCTGGCCGCGGTCGGCGCGGAGGCCCGCAGGATCGCGAACGCCGCGGACGTCGAGGCCGCGGCCGAGGACAGCGCCGCCCTGGAGAAGGCCGGCGCGAAGGCCAACGCCGCCTGCAAGAAGGTCGGCGTCGACCCGAACCTCTGACCCGAGCGCCGAACTGGGTGTGCCGGCGGCCGTCTACCGCCGCAGTGCCGCCTCGACGCGGCAGCCCGTCCCACAGGTGGTGATCGACTCCACGTCGGCGACATGGCGGTATCCGGGCGGTTGGGATACCGCCATGTCGCCGACATCGCGCGGCCCGACCCGCAGCGACCGGCCGGAGCCGCGCCGGGCCGGGGCGGGCCGGCGTCCCTCAGAGGTCGGTGACGCGGAGGCCGGCGTGGGCCTTGTAACGCTTGTTGATGGCGATCAGGTTGGCCGTGAACGCCTCGATCTGGTGGGCGTTGCGCAGCCGGCCGGCGTAGATGCCCCGCATGCCGGGGATCCGGGCGGCGAGCGCGCCGACGACGTCCACCAGCTCGCGGTCCTCGGTGCAGATCAGCACGTCGAGGTCGATCCGGTCCACCTCCGGGTCGGCCAGCAGCGGGGCGCTGACGTGGTTGAACGCCGCGCAGACCCGCGAGTCGGGCAGCAGGGCGGCGGCCTGCTGGACGGCGCTGCCCTCGGCGACGGTCAGCGCGTACGGGCCCTGCCGGTCGAAGCCGAGCGGGTTGACGCAGTCGACGACGATCTTGCCGGCGAGCGGCCCGGCCAGGGCGGCGACGGTCGCCGCGTGCCCGTCCCACGGCACCGCGATCACGACCACGTCGCTGCGCCGGGCGACCTCCTCGTTGTCCGCGCCCGCCACCTCGGCGTCGGCCGGCACGCCCCGCAGGGCGGCGATCTCGGCGGCGGCCTCGGCGGCGCGCTCGGCCGACCGGGAGCCGATCAGCACGGACTGCCCGGCGCGGGCGAAGCGGTAGGCCAGGCCCCGGCCCTGGTCGCCGGTGCCGCCGATGATGCCGACGGTCAGCCCGGACACGTCGGGCAGCGTGCTCGCGTCGTATGCCATGGGCCCATCCTCGCAAACCAGCCGGTCCGGCAGCAGCGCCGGGCGCGGCGCGGGCTGCGGCCGTGCGGCGCGGGCCCGCAGGGCGGCCGTCAGGTCAGCGCGAACAGGACCTTCCGGGTGGCCGGGTCGGCGGTGACCAGCCGGACCCGGACCCGCTCGCCCAGCGGCAGCGCCCCCGTGCAGCGGGCCCGCACCGGCGGGGCGTCCAGCGCCACCGTGCCGCCGGGCTGCCGGCCCGGCCTCGGCTCGTCCACCTCCAGCGCCGCCGCGTCGAAGGTCTCGCCGACCCGGTGCGCCAGCAACACCGCCTCGGCCAGCTCGACGGCGCCCCGGGTGGCCGCGCCGGCCGTCCGGTCGGTCGCGGCCATCACCTGCGGCAGCCTGGGCAGCGCCGCGCGGGCCCAGTCGGGCACCGGCCGGTCCGCGTGCAGGGCCAGGCAGACCTCGGTGGCGTACCGGTCGGCCAGCCGGCGCAGCGGGGCCGTGACATGGGCGTACGCGGCGGCGACCCCGCCGTGTGCCGGCTGCTCGGGCCGCGCGCCGTCGAACGCCGTGTACGCGGCACCGCGCATCAGCTCGGCCGCCTGGTCGACGAACGCGGCGGCCCGGGGCTCGGAGGCGTCCAGCCCGGCCAGCACCTCACCGACGCCGACGCCGTCGGGCCAGTGCACGCCCAGCGGGGCGGCGGCGGTGCGCAGCCGGGCCACCGCCTCCGGCCTCGGCGGCGGCATCGTCCGCAGCAGGCCGATCCCGCCGGCGAGCATGATGTCGGCGGCGGCCATCCCGGTGAGCAGGGAGATCTGTGCGTTGTGCTCCTCCATCGGGACGGGGCCGCGCAGCACCAGCCGCCAGCCGTCGCCGTCCGGTTCGACGTCCTGCTCGGGCAGCGGCAGGTTGACCGCGCCCCGGCGCAGGCCGCGTGCGGTGAGCAGCGCGCCGAGCTCGGGGAGCAGGGCGATCGGCTCGGGCAGCCGACCGGCGTCGGCGGCGGCCTGGACGCCGACGTAGTCCAGCTTGGCGCGGCTGCGCACCAGGGCGCGTTCCAGCACGACGGCGACCGTTTCGCCGTCGGCGTCGAGGTCGATCGTCCACACCACGGCCGCCCGGTCCTGGTCGGGCAGCAGGCTGGCCGCGCCCTCGCTGAGCGTCTCCGGGTGCAGGGGGACGTTGCCGTCGGGCAGGTAGACGGTCTGCCCGCGCCGCCAGGTCTCCTCCTCCAGCGCGCCGCCGGGGCGCACGTGGGCGGCGACGTCGGCGATGGCGTACCGGACCCGGAAGCCGCCACTGGAGCGGCGGGCGAGGTGCATCGCCTGGTCGAGGTCCCGTGAGGTGGCCGGGTCGACGGTGACGAACGGGACGTCGGTGCGGTCGACGTCGGGCCGGGGCGGCGCGGCGGCGGCCTCCTCGGCCTCGCGCTGCGCCGCGGGCGGGAACCGCTCGGGCAGTTCCAGCTCGCGGCGCAGCGCACCGAAGTCGATGCGGGGCGCGAGGACGCGTCGGATCACCACGGCCCCATCCTGACACCCCCCACCCACCGCACCGCGGCGCCCCGCACCGCGGGGTCGGCCAAGAGGTTCACGTCGCCGGCCGGCGGGCCTTCGGCGCGAACCTCCTGGTCGACAGGGCGGGGTGGGCGGGATCAGGGGTTACGGGAGGACGTCGACTTCCTCGCCGGAGCCTTCTTGGCGGTGGCCGTGCGGGTGGCGGTGGACCGGGACGACGTGGTCTTCCGGGCCGTGGTCTTCTTAGCGGCCGGGGCCTTCTTCGCGACCGTGGTCTTCCGGGCCGTGGTCTTCTTCGCCGCCGGGGCCTTCTTCGCGGCTGCGGCCGTGCGCTTCGCCGCCGTGGGCGCCTTCTTCGCCGCCGCCGCCGTCGTGCGCTTCGCCGCCGTCGCGCCGGCGCGCTTCGCCGCCGCCGTCGTGCGCTTCGCCGCCGTCGTGGTCGTCCGCTTCGCCGCCGGGGACGCCTTCTTGGTCGCCGCCGTCGTCCGCTTGGTCGCCGCCGCGCCGGTGGCGCTCCTCGCGGTCTTGGTGGCGGTGGTCTTCGCGGCGGTGGTCTTCGCGGCGGTGGTCTTCCTGGCGGTCGTGGTCTTGGCGGCCGGGGCCTTCTTCGCCGACGCCCGCGTCGCGGGCGCCTTCTTCGCCGCGGTCCTGCTGCCGACCGGGGTCCTGCTGGTCGCCACCTTCGTCGCGGCGGCCTTCTTCGCGACCGCCTTCTTCGCCGGCACCCGGCCGGCCCCGGCGCCGGAGGCGTTCGGGGACGCCTTGGTCACGGTCGACCGCCGGGTCGCCGTGGTGGCGGCCCGGGTCGTGCCCGTGGCCCGTCCGGCCGCGGCGGTCTTCTTCGCGGTCGTACGTTGGGCGGCCGGGCGGGTGGTGGCCTTTTGTGCTTCGGCCATCGTGGTTCCCTCCTTGGGGACATGCTCTCGCGTGCCTCCTCTCGGGGCACGGAGTTCCTCGACGCGGGCCGTCCCGCGCCGTTTATCTGTCCTCCCCGGCCCAACGGGCGTCCTCGGCGTCCCACGCGTCGTTGCGCTCCTGCACCTGTTGCAGGGCGTTCTCCGCGTCGGCCGCCGAGGCGTACGGCCCGAGCACGTGCCGCGCCGCGCAGACGTCGGCCTCGGTCTCGACCCGGTGGTGTCGCGTGCACCAGTAGTAGTGCCCACCACTTCCGCTGTCGCTCATGGGATCACTGTGCACCGCGCACCGCCCGGCCGCCACCGGTTCAGGCAAATAGTCGCCGACGTCTTCCACAGTAGACGCGCTGACCGGCCGCCGGGCCGGAATGGCGGAACCCGCCGACCGGGAGTCCGCGCCGTCGCGGTGCCCCGCCGGGGCGGCCGGCGCGGTGTCGGCGGAGACCGCGCGGCGGTCGGTAAGAGCGGTCCCGTCCCCTACCACCCACCCTGGGGGGCTTCATATCAGCCTGGACGAGAACGGGCCATCCGTCACCGGGTCCCACTTACGGGACCGGCGAGCCGGCACGGCCCTCCGCTCAGGTCGATACGCCTGCTTGCGGGTGCGCCCCGCCGCGCCGTGTGCGAGCCTCTGCGAAACCTTCTGCGCGGCGCGGCGCCCCTGTCACCGACAGGTGACCCTCGGCAACGCACAGGCGACGCCCGCGCGCCCGACCTGGGGGACAACACCGTGGCGAACCTTGACGTCGCGCTCAAGAGCGCGATGAACATCGATGGCGCGATCGGCGCCGCACTGGTCGACTACAACAGCGGCATGACGCTCGGCGTGGCCGGCGGCACCGGGGAGATCGACCTGACGGTCGCCGCCGCCGGCAACACGGACGTGGTCCGCGCCAAGCTGCGCACCATCGAGATGCTGAACCTGAACGACGAGATCGAGGACATCCTCATCACCCTCGGCTCGCAGTACCACCTGATCCGGCCGGTCACCAGCCGGACGGGCAAGGGCCTGTTCCTGTACCTGATGGTGAGCAAGAGCCGGGCCAACCTGGCGATGGCCCGCCACCAGCTGCGCGTCATCGAGGAGAGCCTGGAGCTGTGAGCGTGGTCGACAGCACCGGAACCGTCCTGCCCCGGCGCACCGCACGGCAGCCGGGGGACCTGCCGGCGCCCCGGTCGTTCCCGCCGTCGCTGGCGGGCAACCCCGCGCTGCCGTACGCGGCGATCGGGCAGGAGCTGGCCGACCTGCGGTTGCAGATCCCCGGCGTGCACGGCTGCGTCCTCGGCGGCGTGGACGGCCTGCTCATCACCCACAACATGCAGACCGACGTCGACCCGAACGACCTGGCCGCGCTCGCCGCGACCACGTACGGCCTGGGCCGGCAGGTGGGGCTGCGGCTGGGCCAGGGCGAGTTCCAGCAGTCCACCGTCCGCAACGACCGCGGCTACCTGAGCGTCTACGCCGTCAGTCCGCAGGCACTGCTCGCCGTGGTGGGTCAGGACAGCATCAACGTGGCCCGGTTGCACCTGCACGCGCCGTCGACGGCCGAGCGGCTCGCCGCCCTGCTGGAGCGGGACCGCCCCTGAGCGAGCCGGACCGCCACAATGCGACGGTGGACACGGAGGTGGAGCGCTACCTGACGGAGCTGGTCACTGCGGCCGGCGAGGTGCTCGGCGAGGACCTCGTCGGCGCGTACGCGGCCGGGTCGGTGGCGCTCGGCGCGTACCAGCCGGGGCGCAGCGACGTGGACGTGGCGTTGCTGTGCGCGAAGGCCCTGCCCGCCGGACGCAAGCGGGAGCTGGTCGCCCGGCTGCGGCACGAGGCGCTGCCCTGCCCGGCGCGCGGGCTGGAGCTGGTCGTCTACCGCCGGGACGTGGCCCGGTCGGGCACCCCGGAGCCGGGCTTCGAGGTGGAGCTGAACACGGGCGCCCGGATGCCGCCCCGGGTGACCTGGTCCGGCGACGAGCGGCCGGCCGCCGACGGCCGGTTCTGGTACGGGCTGGACCGCAGCATCCTGCACGCCGGCGGGTCGGCCCTGCTCGGGCCGCCGGCCGGGGAGGCGTTCGCCGACCTGACGCCGACCGACCTGCGCCGGCTGCTGGTGGACGCGCTGACCTGGTGGTTGGCGCTGCCGACCCCGCCCGGCGACGAGCCGGCCGCCGGCGCCGAGGACGCGGTGCTCGGCGCGTGCCGCGCGCTGGTGCGCTGCCGCGACGGCGACTGGCTGCCGAAGGTGGCGGCGGGGCGGCGGCTGGTCGGGCGGGGGCACCCGGCGGCCGGCCTGATCGAGCGCGCGATCGCGGCCCGGGGCGGCGGCCCGCCACCGGGCGGCGTGGCGGCCCGCGCGTTCCAGCGGGGCGTACGCGACGAGATACGCGCGATGCTATGACCCATTCGATATATAGCTCACTGTGGATCTATCGATAGCCTGTCATCACGATCTCAGACCGCGTACCCGCAGCTTGGGCGCGGTCGACGACAGAGGAGACCGATAGATGACGCTCCCCCGCAAGGCCGCCACCCTCGGCGTGCTGACCGCGTCGGCGCTGGCCGCCACCATGATCGGCAGCCCGGTGTCCGCAGCGCCCGCGACCGGCGAGATCCGCCACGCCGGTGGCGCCACCGCCGTTCCCTCCAGCTACATCGTGGTCCTGAAGGACAGCGCCGTGGGCGGGAAGGCCGGCACCCGGGCCGCCGCCGTCGCCAGCTCCGCCGGCAGCCTGGCCAAGCGGTTCGGCGGCAGCGTCGCCCAGGTGTACGGCGCGGCGCTCAACGGCTTCGAGGTGCGGCTGTCCGAGGCCGCCGCGAAGCGCCTCGCGGCGCACCCGTCCGTCGCCTGGGTCGAGCAGAACCACGAGGTCAGCCTCCAGACCACCCAGGCGAACCCGCCGTGGGGGCTGGACCGCACCGACCAGGCCGCCCTGCCGCTGAGCAGCTCGTACAACTACACGAGCGCCGGCACCGGCGTCACGGCGTACATCATCGACACCGGCATCAACATCAACCACAACGACTTCGGCGGCCAGGCCGTCGACGGGTACGACGCGGTCGACAACGCGCTGCCGGCCGCCGACTGCAACGGTCACGGCACGCACGTCTCCGGCACCGTCGGCGGCACCACGTACGGCGTGGCCAAGGACGTCAAGCTCGTCGCCGTGCGGGTGCTCAACTGCCGGGGCCGGGGCACCAACGCCGGCGTCATCGGCGGCGTCAACTGGGTGACCTCCAACCACCAGGCCGGCCAGCCGGCGGTGGCGAACATGAGCCTCGGCGGCGGCGCGAACTCGTCGCTGGACACGGCCGTGGCGAACTCCATCGCCGACGGGGTCACCTACGCGGTGGCCGCCGGCAACTCCAACGCCAACGCCTGCACCTCCTCGCCGGCCGCCGTGCCCACGGCGATCACCGTCGGGGCGACGCAGAGCAACGACGCGCGCGCCAGCTTCTCCAACTACGGCACCTGCCTGGACATCTTCGCCCCGGGCGTGGACGTGCTGTCCGCCTGGTACAACAGCAACACGGCGACCAACACCATCAGCGGCACCTCGATGGCCTCGCCGCACGTGGCCGGCGCCGCCGCCCGCGTCCTGTCCAACAACCCGACCTGGACCCCGGCCCAGGTCGCCTCGTACCTGACCAGCACGGCCACCGCCGGTGTGGTCACCAGCCCCGGCACCGGTTCCCCGAACCGCCTGCTGTACGTCTCCCCCACCAGCTGATCACCCACCCCCAGGTGCGGCCCCGGAGCGCTCGATCGCTCCGGGGCCGCACCGCGTCCGGGCGCGGATCACGACAGGCCCCCACAGCGCGCATCAATCCGTTAAAACGGGCGTAACCGGCACCGCGGGTCGGGAGTTCTACGGTGTGGTGGCACGCGGTGTGCGTGCACGCGTACCGGCCTGGGGGTGAGCGGTGCAGCGCAGACCCGTCGCCGTTCTCCTGGCCCCGCTGCTCGCCGGCGCGCTCCTGCTGCACCTCGGCCTCGCCTGCCGCTCCCCGCTCGACGCCGTCGCCGTCGCCGTCGCGCCCCAGGCCGACACCGCACCGCAGGCCGACACCGCACCGCACGCCAGCGCCCCGGCCGCCGTCGCCGCCCCGGCCGCCGTCGCGCCGCACGCCAGCGCCCCGACCGCAGTCGCCGCCCCGGCCACCGTCGCGCCGCCCGCCGACCTGGGCCCCCGGGCCCGCGCCGATGCCCGGTCCGGGGCAACCTCCCGGGCCGGCGGGCCGCCGCGCACCGGGCGGGCCGGGCAGGTCGCCCTGGAGGCGTACCGCCTCGTGACCACGCTCGCCGCGCACACCGGCCAGCCGCCGGACCCCACCGTCGTGCCCCGCTTCGACGGGAAGGCGTGCGGATCGGTCAGCCGCTCCGGGCGGGGCAACCAGGGCACCGACCGCCGCGACCCCGGGCCGCAGGCCGGGTCGGCCCTGCCCGACGCCGCCGTCCGCCGGGGCAGCACCGCCGACGGGCGCCCCGCCACCGCCGACGCCGGACCCGACCCGATCCGGCTGAGCGTCCTGCGCTGCTGAGCGCCGCCAGCCGGCACCCGGCCCGCCCGCCGTCGCGGGCGGCGCACGGCCGGCGGACGGCGAGGACGTCCCCCGGCCCGTCGGGCACCTCCGCGTACGCCTGACCACCACGCGTCACCCACCGGCCGTCGCGCCGCCGACACCCGTACCCCCGGCCCGGCCGGCGGTGCGACCAGCCGGCGGCCGGCGTCGGTGGCCGACCCGTTGCCCGCTCGCCCCGCCTTCCCCGGATGTGAACGATGTCGCCTCCCGCCCTGCCCTGGCGCACGCTGCGCGCCGACCTGTCCGCCTCCGTCGTCGTCTTCCTCGTCGCCCTCCCGCTCTGCGTGGGCATCGCCGTCGCCTCCGGCGTGCCGGCCGAACTCGGCCTGGTCACCGGCATCGTCGGTGGCCTCGTCGTGGGGTTCATGCCCGGCAGCAGCATGCAGGTCAGCGGCCCCGCCGCCGGCCTGACCGTGCTGGTCGCCGAGGCCGTGGACCGCTACGGCCTCGCCGGCCTCGGCACGATCGTCCTGGTCGCCGGGCTGCTCCAGATCGGGCTGGGGCTGCTGCGGCTCGGCCGCTGGTTCCGCGCCATCACCGTGTCGGTGGTGCAGGGCATGCTCGCCGGCATCGGCCTGCTGCTCATCGCCGGGCAGCTGTACGTCCTGGCCGGCGTCGCCGCGCCGCACACCGGGCCGGGCAAGTTCACCGGCCTGCCGGGGCTGGTCGGCGAGGTCGCCACGTCCACACCGGCGCGGGTCTCGCTCGCCGTGGGCGTGGCCACCATCGCCGTGATGGTGGGCTGGGACAGGCTGCCCGGTCGGCTGCGGACGGTCCCCGGCGCGCTCGTCGCCGTCGTGGCGGCGGCCGGGGTGACCGCCGCGCTCGGGCTGCCCGTCGACACCATCGAGGTCGAGGGGCTGCTCGCGGCGATGCAGCCGTCGCTCGGGCACTGGGGCACCCTCGCGGACGTCGGGGTGCTGGCCACCATCGCCACGTTCACCCTGGTCGCGTCAGCGGAGAGCCTGTTCAGCGCGGCGGCCGTCGACCGGCTGCACCAGGGCCCTCGCACCGACTTCGACCGGGAACTCGTGGCGCAGGGCACCGGGAACACGATCTGCGGCCTGCTCGGCGCCCTGCCGATGACCGCCGTCATCGTCCGCAGCTCCGCCAACGTGCGGGCCGGCGCACGGACGAAGTCCTCCCGGGTGCTGCACGGGCTGTGGCTGCTGCTGTTCGCCGCCGCCGCGCCCGGCCTGATCGGGCTGATGCCGCTGCCCGCGCTCGCCGCCGTGCTCGTCCACGCCGGCGTCAAGCTGCTGCCGCTGCGCGCGCTGCCGCAGCTGTGGCGGGAACACCGGGGCGAGGCGGCGGTGCTGGCGGTGACGGCCCTGGCCATCCTCACCACCGACATGTTCACCGGCGTGCTCGTCGGCCTCGGCCTGGCCGTGGTGAAGACCGCGTGGGAGACCTCGCACGTCCGGGTCACCGTGCGCGACGCCGCCCTGGACGCTGTCTCGGCGCGGGACGTCTCCACGGGCAACGTCTCAGCGCGGGACGTCTCGGTGGACGACGTCCCAGCGCGGGACGTCTCAGCGGGTGACGTCTCTGCGGGTGACGTCTCTGCGTGGGCTGTCTCGGTGGGCGGTGCGTCCGCGCGTGAGGCTTCCGCGCGTGAGGCCGCTGTGGGCGACGCCGGCCCGGGGCCGGTCGAGGTCGCGATCACCGGGAACGCCACCTTCCTCCGGCTGCCCACCATCCTCACCACGCTCAACGAACTGCCGGCCGACCGGACCGTCCGGCTGGACCTGCGCGGGCTGCGGCACGTCGACCACGCGTGCCGCACCGCGCTGGACACCTGGATCGAGACGCACAACCGCAACGCGGGGGTGTCGGTGCACGTCGTCGCGCCGCGCCCGGCGGAGGACGACCGCCCCACCACGGTCGACGCGACGGACTGACCCCGGCCGGCCCGGCCCGCCGAGCCGGGCTCGCCCGGTCCTGGGCCCGCCGGGCCGGGCTCGCCGGGTCCGCCCGGCCGGGTCCGCCCGGCCCGGGGTGGGGTGGGGTGGGGTCCGGGTGGGTCCGGGTGGGTCCGCCGTGTCGGCGACATGGCGACGGCGGACCCGGCGGCTGGCGGCTGGCGGCTGGCGGCTGGCGGCGGATCGTCGGTGGTGTCTGGTTGACTCGGGCGTCGACCGAGCGACGATCGCGAAAGGGCAGACGAAACCATGGGGACCTGGGGCAGTGGCAACTTCGACGACGACACCGCCGCCGATCACCTGTCGACGGTGACCGGGCGGCTGGTCGACGAGATCGCGGAGGCGATGTCCGGCGACCCGGTCAGGTTGGAGCCGGACGAATACTGGGGCGTCGTCGTCCCCTGCAATCTGGAGCTGCTGCACCTCATCGGCAGCCAGCGCCACGTCGGGGTCACGCTGCCCGACCCGGAGACCATCGCCGGCTGGAAGAGCCGGTACCTGGCCGTCTGGGACGAGACGATCGACGGCCTGGAGCCCAGCCCCGCCTACCGGGCGCAGCGGCGCGAGGTGCTCGTCCGCACCTTCGACCAGCTCGCCGAGCTGGCTTCGGCGGGCGGGGCATGAGCCGGAGCCGGCCCACCGTCAGCGCGCGGGCTCCCGGTCGAACAGCCGCCTCGACCAGAGGTAGCCGCCCAGCGCGATGGCCGCGCACCAGGCGAGCGCGAGCCACGCGTCGTTGCCGACCGGCTCGTCCATCAGCAGGCCGCGCAGGGTCTCGATGATCGGCGTGAACGGCTGGTACTCGGCGAACCAGCGCAGCCCGGCCGGCATCGAGTCGGTGGGGACGAACCCGCTGCCGAGGAAGGGCAGCAGGACGAGCGGCATGGGCAGGTTGCTGGCGGTCTCGACGCTCCCGCTCACCTGGCCGAGCGCGACGGCCAGCCAGACGAGCGCGAAGGTCACCGCCGCCAGGAAGCCGGCCGCGGCCAGCCACCCGCCCGGTCCGGCGGCGGGCCGGAAGCCGACCAGCACGGCCACTGCGGTCACCACCACCACGCTGAGCATCGCCTGGATCATGCTGCCCAGGACGTGTCCGGTCAGCACCGAGACGCGGGCGATGTGCATCGTGCGGAACCGGGCGATGATCCCCTCGGTCAGGTCCATGGCGATGGTGATCGCCGTCCCCTGGACCGCCGCCGTCACGGTCATCAGGATGATCGCGGGGGCCACGTAGTTGGCGTACGCGGCCCGCCCGCCGGCCGCGCCGCCGGGCACCGCCCCGCCGAGCCCGGCGCCCAGCGTGCCGCCGAACACGTAGACGAACAGCAGCAGGAAGACGACGGGCATCGCGACGAGCGTCACGGTCATCGACGGGTACCGCAGCATGCGCCGGAGGCTGCGGCGCAGCATCGTCGCCGAGTCACGCAGCGGGTGGAGGCGCAGGGCCGCAGGGGCGGGGCCGGTGAGGGCGGGGGTGCTCATCGGATGGTCACCTTCTCGTCGGTGGGGCCGCCGGTGAGGGCGAGGAAGACGTCGTCGAGGTCGGGGGTGTGCACGGACAACTCGTCGACCTGGACGGCCTGGTCGTCGAGCCGGCCGAGCAGGGCCCTGAGCGAGCGCAGGCTGCCGTCGCTGGGCACCCGCAGGGCGAGGGCGTCGCCGTCGCGCGAAACCTGGCCGAGCACGCGCCGGGCCGCGTCGAGGCCCTGCTCGTCGGCGAACCGCAGGCGGACGTGCCCGCCGGGGATGCGGCGCTTGAGTTCCTCCGCCGTGCCCTCGGCGATCACCCGGCCCCGGTCGAGGACCGCGATCCGGTCGGCCAGCTCGTCGGCCTCCTCCAGGTACTGGGTGGTCAGGAAGATCGTGACGCCGCCGGCCACCAGGTCCCGGACGAGCTGCCACATGTTGCGGCGGCTGCGCGGGTCCAGCCCGGTCGTCGGCTCGTCGAGGAAGATCACTCGCGGGTCGCCGACCAGGGTCATCGCCAGGTCGAGCCGCCGCCGCATGCCCCCGGAGTACGTCGACGCCGGCTTGCGCGCCGCGTCGGTCAGGTCGAACTGTTCGAGCAGTCGGGCGGCGAGCCGCCGGCCCTCGGCCCGGGGCAGGTGGTGCAGGTCCGCCATCAGCAGCAGGTTCTCCTCGCCGGTGAGCAGGTTGTCCACGGCGGAGAACTGGCCGGTGACCCCGATCGCGGCGCGCACCGCGTCCGGTTCGCGGGCCAGGTCGTGCCCGGCGACCCGGACGTCACCGGCGTCGGCGGCGAGCAGGGTGGACAGGATCCGGACGGTGGTGGTCTTCCCGGCGCCGTTCGCGCCGAGCAGCGCGAACACCGTGCCGGCCGGCACGGACAGGTCGACACCATCGAGTACGACCTGGTCGCCGAACGACTTCCGCAGGCCGGTCGCGGCGATCGCGGGCCGGGTTCGCGTACTGGACATGCTTGTTCTCTCCTCGGGCCGAAGGGGGTCAGGAGCGGTGGATGGTGATGTCGCCGTAGGAGGTGGCGGCGCGGACCTCGACGGTCTGTTCGGTCCCGCCGGGCCGGCCGGTGTTCTCCAGCAGGTTGCGCACGTGCCCGTACCCGGTGTTGACCTCCAGCCAGGCGGCGGTGCCCTCGGCGATGCCGACGTCCAGGTTCCCGGCGGCGGTGCCGAGCACGATCGCGCCGCGGACCACCTCGCCGAGCCGGATGCTGCCGTTGGACGTCTTCGCGTCGATGCCGGCACCGGCCCGCTCGACGTGGATGTCGCCGTTGGCCGCGCGCACCCGCCCGTCGCCGGTGACCGCGTCGATGCTGGTGTCGCCGTTGGAGTTCTTGACCGACGCGGCACCCTCGACCTCGCCGAGTTCGACCTTGCCGGAGCCGGTGGAGACCTCGGCGTCGCCCGCGACGGCGTCGACGGTGACGTGACCGACCCCCGTGTGCAGGCGCAGCGGGCCGGTCCGTTCGATCCGGACGTCGCCGGTGGTCCTGATCCGGCACTCGCCGAGCCGGCCGGTGCAGCGGACGTCGCCCATCACCAGGTGGGCGGAGAGCGGGGAACCGCTGGGCAGTTCGATGGCGACCTCCACCGACCTGCTCTTCTTGGAGAAGTCGAAGGTGCGCTTCGGGCCGGTGACCTGGAGCGCGCCGTTGGCGTAGTCGACCCGGACCTGCGCGGCGGCCTGCACGTCGGACTCGTCGGTCTCGTCGCTGGGCCGGACCTCGACGACGGTGTCGGTCCGGTCGCTCGCGGCGACCCGCACGTGGGCCACGCCGATTTCCAGCGTAACGGAGATCGGTTCGGGGGTCTCGAAAGTAGGCATGGTTGTCTCCGCATCGTGGGTGGGTGGGTCGCCCCCGCAGGTCGGGGACGTGAGGCCGGGGCGGTGCGGCCCGGCGTGCTGCGCGGTGCGGCCCGGCCTGAGGTGCTGCCGCCCGTACGGCGTGGCGTGCTGCTACCCGGGGCGGCGTGGGGCGGGTGCCGCCCGGGCTGGCGTGGAGCGGTGCCGCCCGGGGCGGCGTGGGGCGGGTGCGGTCAGCGCACCCAGCCGGTGAAGCTCTGCCGGGCGCGCCTGCCGCTGTCGCGGGGCTCGGGGCGCTGGTCGTGGTCGGGTCGTTGCAGGGCGGCGGCGGCGGCGCGGACCAGCCAGGCGTTGACCGAGCGGCCCTCCCGCGCCGCCGCCTCCTCGATCGCGGCCTTGAGCTGCTCGGGCAGGCGTACGTTGATCCGCGCGGCGGGGCCGTCGTCGGCGATCGGCGGGACGGCGTCCGGTGTGCCGCCGCCCGTCGCCGCGACGCCTGCCGTGGCGGGCTGGAGCGGCTCGGCGGGCGGCGGGGTGACGACGAAGTCGGGGTCGCGCCCGCGCAGGCGCAGCTCCACCGACCCCGGGGCCAGGTCCCGGGTGATCTCGTCGGCGGCGGCCGACAGCGCCTCCAGCAGGGTCATCCGGATCGCCGATTCCAGCGGCCCGGTCAGGCGCTCGACCAGCAACCGCGACTCGTCGCCGCCGGCCTCGGCGAGGGTGGCGAACTCGCGTCCGAGGTTGCTCACGTAGGAGGTCAGGTCCATGGCACCACTATGGCACATGGATGGCACATGAACAAGCCAAGTTGGCACAGCAGCGCCACCAGGGATGGCACCACGGCGGCATAATCGGATCGAACGAGCTTCCCGCGCCGCATAGGTTGGTGCCGTGACGACGACAGCGGGGGCCACGCACCGACGTACCCGCATCGGGCTGCTCCAGGTCTGCGCGGCCGGCGTCCTGTGGGGCACCGGCGGGCTCGTGGTTACCGTGCTGCACAGCCGCGACGGCCTCGGCGCGATGACGGTCAGCGCGTGGCGGATGGCGCTGGCCGCCGTCGCCCTGGTCGGCTTCGCCGTGGTGACCCGCCGGTCGGGCGTCGTGCTCGCGACGATACGCACCCACCCGGTGCTGGCCGTCGTGGTCGGCGTCGGCACCGCCCTCTACCAGGCCCTGTACTTCGGCTCCGTCCTGCTGGTCGGCGTGAGCGTCTCGACCGTCGTCTCGCTCGGGCTGGCACCGGTCCTGACCGCCGCCTGGGAGCACGCCGCCGCCCGGTCACGCCCGTCGCTGCGCGAGGTGGCCGTGCTGGCGGCGGCGCTCACCGGGCTGGTGCTGATCAGCGCGACCGCCGGACACGGCTCACCCGCCCCCGGCGGCCGGCCGGGGCTCGGGATCGTCCTCGCCGTCGCGTCCGGGGCCACGTACGCGGCGACGACGCTGCTCGGGCACACCCTGGCCCAGCGGGTCGACTCCGTGGCACTGACCACGTGCGCCACCGCCGCCGGGACGCTGGCGCTGCTCCCCTGGCTCGGGATCGCCCTCGCCGCGGGCGAGCCGGTACTCACGGCAGACCCCGCCTCGCTCGCCCTGCTGGCATACCTCGGGGTCGCGACGATGGCCCTGGCGTACGGCCTGCTCTACGCCGGGCTGCGGACGACGTCCGGGTCGGCCGCCACGGTGGCGACCCTCGTCGAGCCGCTGTCCGCCGCCCTCCTGGCGGCCCTGCTCCTGGGCGAGCGGCTCACCGCACCCGCGCTGCTCGGCGGCGCCCTGATCCTGGCGGCGGTCGTCGCCCTCCAACCTGCGGGCCAGGACCGAACCGCCCCCGCAGCGGCAAGGCCCGGCCCGCCGCAGCCCGACGGGGCCGCCGGGCCGTGACCGCCGTTCTCGCTCCCCTCGTCGGCCGCGCCCGCGTGGTCCTGCTCGACTTCGACGGGCCCGTGTGCGGCGTCTTCGCCCGACACCCCGCCTCGGCCGTCGCCCACGAGCTGCGCCGGCTGCTCGTCGGCCGGGGCGTGCCCCTGCCGGCCGGGATCCGGCACGAGCCCGACCCGCTCGCCGTGCTGCGCTTCGCCGCCACGCTCGGTCGCCCCGCCGTCATCCGCCTCGTCGACGAGGCGCTGACCCGCGCGGAGGTCACCGCGGCCCGCACCGCCGCGCCGACCCCGTACGGCCGGCAGGTCATCGTCGCCGCACACCACACCGGCCGCCGGGTCGCCGTGGTGTCGAACAACTCCGCCGCGTGCGTCCGCGCCTACCTGAGCGCCCATGGACTCACTTCGTACGTGCACCCGGTCGTCGGCCGCCCCGAGGGCGCGCCAGAGCGGATGAAGCCGGACCCGTACCCGGTGCTCGCGGCCCTGCGGGAGTTGGACGCCGAGCCGGCGGACTGCGTCCTGGTCGGCGACTCGGCCACGGACGTCGAGGCCGCCCACGCCGCCGGGGTCGCCGCCATCGGGTACGCCAACAAGCCCGGCAAGCGCGCCCGGCTCGCCGCGGCGGACGCCACCATCGACAGCATGGCCGAGCTGGTGGCCGCCTTCGGCGTCGACTGACTGCGCGGCCGGTCAGCCCAGCGGCCCCCGCCCGTGCCGCCGCCGAGCCCCGGTCAGCCCGACGCTCCCGCCCGTGCCGCCGCCCGGAGAACGCCGTCGAGGCCCTCCTCGAACAGCAGGTCGTCGTCCCACCGGCTGTCGTCCAGATGGCCGGAGGCGTGGAGGGTCGGATAGGTGTCGGCACTCGCGGCGACGTGCTCGCGGGCGGCGGCCCGCGCCCCGGGGTCCGCGTGCTGCCGCCAGGTGGCCTCCGTGAGCGACGCCCCGATGACGTAGTTGGCCAGCATCCGCGTGGCCACCGCGAGCCGGAGCCCGCCGCAGCCGCCGCGCACCAGCGCCGCCTGGAGGAACTCGGTGCGGGCCAGGACGTTGGGTCCGAGCATCGGCCGCCCGATCAGCCCCGGCGCCCAGGGATGGCGCAGCATCGCGGCGCGCCAGGCACGGACGAGGACGCGGGCGTCCTGTCGCCAGTCGTCGGTCACCTCGGGGATCGGCACGTCGCCGAAGACCCCGTCGACGGCCAGGTCCTAGCGGGATCAAGCAAGGACAGGCTCTGGAGACGACACGGCCCGAAGGTTGTGCAAGCTCTTACCGAGAGCCGGGCCGCAGACATCAATACAGGCCTTTTCCCTAATGATGGAAGCTTCATGAAGGCCTCGCAAGTCAGGCTCTTCTGTGAGTTATTCGACCTGGGCGATCCCGGGCCTATTTTAAAGGAGGTGTTGCTGCAACTCGACACCATCGTTGATTTACGTAATGGAATAGCACACGGGCGCCTAACCCCCGACGAGGTTGGTCGCAACTACACCCATGACGAGATTCTTGAGTTGGTCAACCTATGGGAATCACGATGGACCGATTTCATTGATTGGGTGGAATCCTGCTGCGACGATCATTCAACGTTCACGGTAGGACGTTGAAATGTAGTCCCAGTACGTGCGTCTCAGCAGGAGGCATGAGACACCACTGCCGATTTACTCTGTTTCGGATCAAGGCACCGCGCTCCGCGCGGTGCGGGGCGGCAAGCCCGGCCGGCGGCAAGCCGCCCCGGACGCCTACGGCACCGGGGCGGTGAGCCGCCGACAGCCGCCGGGACACCGCCCCAGGATGCTCGGTATCGGATTGCCAGGTGACCAGGAAGCCTGAACTATCCACCGAGTGGACATCGTCGCCCAGTGGGTCCGCGTCTCCTGGACCAAGCAGTCACGCGGAGGCCACCACGCCGCCCGCCGCAACGCCCTGCCTACGGCGTTCACGCTGCCGCAGCACCATGCGCCCCTCACCCACGAAATCACGATGCACGAGCACGACGGCTTCCAACCAGCCATCTCCCTGCACCACGGCACACCTTCCTGCGACGGCGTCCAACTCCGCCACACCGAGGATCAGGTCCGCGTCGAGCTGATCCCGACGGCTTGGGGCATGCCCCGCCGACACCGCCGTCCGCCAGCCGTACGCCTCCCCCGAGGCCAATGGCTGCGCTGGCAGATCAACTACCGCTTCACCCACCACTGCACCGGAGATTGGCTCTACCGCCTCGACACGCTGAACATCGCCCATGGCCCCGTGCCCGTCGACGTCTTCCTGACCGAACCACACCAGAGCATCGATGAACGGGCCTATCTGCGCTGACTGTGCCGCCGCACGGCGGTACGGAAGCCGGCGGGTCGGCCTGGTCGCGTGGTCGGGGCTTCCGGCTGCCGCGCCAGTCCAACCCCGGGACTGGCTTGCCACCGGGTATCCGGGGCACGCCAGCAGCTCGGCCGCCAGGACGTACCCGGCCGCATCCCGCACGCCGTCCGCCGTCGACGAGGACCAGGCCGCCACCGAGCCCTCAGCAGGCCACCGCAGAGGGGTCCAACTGAGCCGGGAGTCAAGGAATCCTGGGCCGTCTCTGGGCCGTCTGGGCCGGTCCCGGGCCGTCAAACGCCGGCCAATGTTGACCAAGAACGACCATCGACGCCCGAACATAGAACCAGCTCAGAGCCATGATCACGGCTCTGAGCTGGTGGGCGACGGACGAGTCGACCTGTACGCCGGATTCTGTGCCCGGCGCATGCCCCTCGCGGGCCACGCGCCAGCGGCGGCCATCCATCTAGGCCTGCCGTCGCCGGCAGGCTCCAGCGGCCTACCCGCAGACATCGGGCGGGCAGCCCTCAGGCGTCTGCGCAGGTCGTCATCTTGCGGTGACGGCCCATTTTGGCCTTGCTCCGGGTGGGGTTTACCGAGCCATCCCGGTCACCCGGGATGCTGGTGGGCTCTTACCCCACCGTTTCACCCTTACCGTCCCCGTTGGGGCCGGCGGTCTGTTTTCTGTGGCACTGTCCCGCGGGTCGCCCCGGGTTGCCGTTAGCAACCACCCTGCCCTGTGGAGTCCGGACGTTCCTCGGCGACGGGCACCTGGCCCGCCGACGCGACCGCCCGGTCGACTCGTCCGTCGCTCCCCCATCCTAACGACCACACCCCCGCGCCCATTTCGCGGCCTTCCGGGCTGGGCCGCCGACGCCATGTCGGCGACATGGCGGGGTCCGGGGCGTCGGGATACCGCCATGTCGCCGACATGGTGATGATCAAGAGGACGGGCGGGCGAGAGGGCGGGCGGCGGGCGGGGCGGCCGGGCGGGCTAGCCTCGGCGACGTGGAACTCTCCGACGCCGCGCTGCTGGTCACCGCCGGTCTCGCCGCGGGCACGGTCAACGCGGTGGCCGGCGGCGGCTCGCTGATCACCTTCCCGGCCATGATCGCGGCGGGCCTGCCGCCGGTGCCGGCGAACGTGAGCAACTCCGTGGCGGTGTTCCCCGGGTACGTCGCGAGCGTGGCGGGCAGCCGCACGGACCTGCCGCGCGGCCGGGCGCTGTGGGCGCTGCTGCCGACCACGGTGGTGGGCACGATCGTCGGGTGCCTGCTGTTGCTGGGCACCCCGGCGCGGGCGTTCGAGCTGGTGGTGCCGTTCCTGGTGCTCGGGGCGACCGCCGTGCTCGCGTTCCAGGATCCGCTGCGCCGCCTCGTCGGGCATCCGGCCGAGTTGGGGCCGCGCCGCCGTACCGTCACCGTGCAGGCCATGGTCGCGGTCGGCGCGGTGTACGGCGGCTATTTCGGCGCGGCCCTGGGGGTGATGCTGGTGGCCGGTCTGGCGCTGGTGCTGGACGCGACGCTGGCCCGGGTGTCGGCGGTGAAGAACCTGCTCTCGGCGACGGTGGGGCTGACCACGCTTGTGGTGTTCGCGCTCTTCGGCCCGGTGAACTGGGCGGCCGTCGCGGTGGTGGCCCCGGCGACCCTGGTCGGCGGCTACGTCGGCGCGCGGCTGGTGCGCCGGCTGCCGCCGGTGGTGCTGAAGACGCTGATCGTGGCGTTCGGCACGGCCATCGGTTTGTACCTGCTGTGGCGCGCGGTGCGCTGAGCCGGCACCGCGCGCGAACCGGCTCAGTACGCCTCGCCGACCGGTTCCTCCGGGGCGTGCTCGTTGCGCGCGGCGGCCCGGTTCCAGCGGGCCCAGAGCACCCGCTCGCCGTGGCCGGCGGCCATCCGGTGGGCGGTGGCGAGGTAGACGAGCGCGCCGGCGGCGAGGACGCCGAGGCCGACCCAGAAGGGCAGGGCCGGCCCGTGCTCGGCGAGTTTGCCGGAGATGATCGGGGCGGGCGCGGCGGCGCCCCAGCGGACCAGGTTGAACGCGCCGGTGGCGACCCGGCGGTCGGCGGCGCCGAGGCCGAGGGCCAGGTCGGTGAGGTTGGCGTTGGCCAGGCCCATGAACAGGCCGGCGACGACGAGCACGACCAGCGACATGGCGGTGCCGGTCGAGGTGGCGAAGAGGACCATGCAGGCCAGCAGGCCGGCGACGGCCACGCCGACGGTCTGCACCGCGCCGATGCGGTGGGCGAGCCGGTGGCCGACCACGAGGATGCCGGCGGCGAGGCCGAGGCCCCAGCCGGTGAACGCGAGGCCGAGCGGGATGACGTCGAGGCCGAGGAAGAGCGGCGTGTAGCCGAGCACGACGAAGAAGACGAAGTTGTAGGCGGCGGTGACGGCGCACAGGGCCACGAACGCGGGCCGGCGGTAGGTGGCGAAGATCGCGCCGAGGCGTACCCGAGGTTGGGGGTTTGCCGGCTCGCGGAGCCGGCGGGACGCGACGGCGAGCGCGAGGACCATGAAGATCCCGCAGACGAAGAACGGCAGTCGCCAGCTCACCTCGCCGAGCAGGCCGCCGAGCAGCGGGCCGACGGCGAAGCCGAGGCCGAGCGCGGTCTCGAAGAGGCCGACCACCCAGTCGCGGTCGTTGGCGAGGTTGACCAGCACCACCATGGCGGTGGCGAAGAACATGGCGTTGCCCAGCCCCCACACGCCGCGCAGCACCGACAGTTGCACGATGTCGTTGCTGAACGAGGCGCCGATGGCGGCCAGGCCGACCACGGAGACGCCGGTGATCAGCACGGGCTTGAAGCCGAACCGGCCGCTGGCCAGGGTCGCGGGGATCATGCCCAGGGCCATGACCGCGATGTACGCGGTGAACAGCAGCTCGACCTGCCAGGCGGTGACGCCGATGGCCTCGCCGATGGCGGGCAGGATGGGGTCGACGACGGCGATGCCGGCGATGGCGAGGAAGGCCACCAGCGTGGTGGCGTAGATGGCACTGCGGTGGGGTTCGTTGCGCCGGTCCACTCCGCCTCCCAGATAGCTGTATCGTACAGTTAATTTTCTTGTATCCTACAGCTATGAGCGAAGACAGCACTGCGGAAGGCACTGCGGAAGAGGTCACACTCGGGCGGATCGAGACCGAGGTAGCGCTGCTGATGCGACTCGGCGAGGCGACCCGGCGCGCCACCGGCACGGCCGAGCACCGGGTGCTGGACCGCGCGGCGTACGTGATCCTGCGGCACCTCGACAGCGCCGGCCCGCAGAACGTCTCGGCGCTCGCCGCCCGGCTCAACCTGGACGGCTCCACCGTCACCCGGCAGGTCTCCGCCATGCAGCGCGACGGGCTGATCGCCCGCGCCCCCGACCCGAGCGACGGCCGGGGCACCGTCGTCTCCCCCACCCCGGCCGGGCTGCAGCGCATGGCCGCCGTCCGGGCGGCCCGCACCCGGCTCTACGGCGACATCCTCGCCGACTGGGCCCCGGCCGACCGCGACACCCTGGCCGACCTGCTGCACCGGCTCAACGAGGCGCTGGAGACCCGCACCCGCACCCGCCGCTGACCGGCGCGCCGGGCCGCCGCCGAGCGCCCGCGCTCCGCTCCCCCACTGCGGCGGGCGCGCGCCTGGCGGCGGCCTTGTTAGGAGGGGCCCCTGTACAACAGAAAGCGTTAACAGGGGCCCCTCCTTACGCCACCGGTTCCGGGGCGGCGTCGGCGTCGCGGGCCGGGCCCGGGGTGACGCGCGGGTCGCCCTCGTCGGCGAAGTAGTCGTCCGGCGTGGTGCCGTCGCGGCCCGCGTCCACCTTCGCCGCCCGCAGGACCAGGGTCACCAGGGCGGCGACCAGCAGGTTCACCAGCACCGCCACGATCCCGACGTAGATCGTCTTCTTCGTGTCGAAGCCGAAGTCGCTCAGCGGGAACGCCGAGCCGCCGAAGTGGGCGCGCTTCGTCGCCGGGTTGGGGATCTGGTAGAGCATCCACATGCCCAGCCCCATGCCGGCCGCCCAGCCGGCGATCAGCGCGCCCCGGTGGAACCAGCGGGTGTAGAGGCCCAGCGCCACCGCCGGCAGCGTCTGGAGGATGATCACGCCGCCGATGAGCTGCAGGTCGATGGAGAACTGCGGGTCGAGGAAGACGATGCAGGCCACCGCGCCGACCTTCACCACCAGCGAGGTGATCTTCGAGACGTTCGCCTCCTGGGCCGGGCTGGCGTCCCGCTTCAGGTACTCCTTGTAGATGTTGCGGGTGAACAGGTTCGCCGCCGCGATCGACATGATCGCCGCCGGCACCAGCGCCCCGATGCCGATGGCCGCGTACGCGACCCCGGCGAACCAGTCGGGGAACTGCTGGTCGAACAGCACCGGCACGACCGTGTTCGCGTCCGCGCTGCCGGGCGTCGCCCCGGGCAGCGGCTTCACCCCGGCCGCGATGGCCATGTAGCCGAGCAGCGCGATCAGCCCGAGGACCAGGCTGTACGCGGGCAACGCCGACATGTTCCGCTTGATCACGTCCCGGTTCCGGCTGGCCAGCACGCCGGTGATGCTGTGCGGGTAGAGGAACAGCGCCAGCGCCGAGCCGAACGCCAGGGTGACGTACTGGAGCTGGTTGTTGGCGTTGAGCAGGATCCCGTCGTTGGGGTTCTGCGCCGTGGCCTGGAACTTCGCCTCGGCGGCGTCGAAGATCGAGCCCCACCCGCCCAGCTTCTGCGGCAGCCAGAGCACCGCCACCAGGATCACCACGTAGATCAGCGTGTCCTTGACGAACGCGATCAGCGCGGGCGCGCGCAGCCCCGACTGGTACGTGTACGCGGCCAGGATCGCGAACGCGATGATGATCGGCAGATGCCGCGCGAGGGCGCTCTCGCCGGTCACCCCCATGGTCTTGAGCACCGCCTCGATGCCGACGAGCTGCAGCGCGATGTACGGCATGGTGGCGACGATGCCGGTGATCGCGACGACCAGCGCCAGCACCGGCGAGTCGAACCGGCTGCGGACGAAGTCGGCGGGGGTGACGAAGCCGTGCCGGTGCGACACCGACCAGAGCCGGCACAGCACCAGGAACACCATCGGGTAGATCACGATCGTGTACGGCACCGCGAAGAAGCCCATCGCGCCCGCCCCGAAGACCAGCGCCGGCACCGCCACGAACGTGTACGCCGTGTAGAGGTCACCGCCGACGAGGAACCAGGTGATCCAGCCGCCGAAGCTGCGCCCGCCCAGCCCCCACTCGTCGAGGTGGGCCATGTCCCTCGGCGCCCGCCACCGGGCCGCCACGAAACCCATGACGCTGACCAGCAGGAACAGCACCGTGAAGACGACGATCTCGGTCAGGTGGTCCCGCCACATCACCGGACCTCCTTCGTTCGCGACTGCGGGGCTCGCAGGCCCGGCTCACTCCTCGCGCTCACCGGTCACCCCGCTTCTTGGTCAGCTGGTAGACGAGCGTGGTGGTGGCCACGCCGAGCAGGATGTAGGCCAGTTGCAGCCAGTAGAAGCGCGGGAACCCGAACACGCGCGGCGAGTCGGCGTTGAAGAACACCGGGATCAGCGGCACCGCGATCGGGACGAACAGCAACCAGTTCCAGGGGCTGCGGTCCTTCGCCCTGGACGACGCCGAGCCGGGTTCCTCCGGTTCGGATGCGGTCATACGACACACCTCCGGTGGTCTTGTCTCCCCATGACGGCCGGACGTTACGACCCGGTGACGGGCGTCACGTTCAACCGGCGCGGGGCGGTGCGCCGAGCGGGCCGCCGGGTGCGCCGAACGGCATGCCCGTCGATGTCCCGCCGGTCGCGGGCAGACGGATCAGGCGGCCGTCCCGTCGGGACGGCCGCCTGATCGCGGTGGGTCAGAGCGCGGCGAGGTGGGCGGTGTCGTTGACCGAGCGCACCGCGACGCCGCCGTCGGACCACCGGTCCAGCACCGAGATGCCGGCCGCATCGAGGTAGAGCCGGTGCAGGAACGCGTCGTCGGCGGCGAGGGCCTCGCGCAGCACCAGCTTGATCGGCGAGACGTGCGAGACCACCACCACGGTCTCCCCGGGGTACGCCTCGACCAGCGCGTCCGTGGCCCGGGTCACCCGGGCGGCGACCTCGGTGAACGACTCCCCGTCGGGCGGGGCGACCCGGGTCGAGGCGAGCCAGGCGTCCAGCTCGCCCTGCCAGCCGGCGCGCACCTCGGCGAAGGTGCGCCCCTCCCACGCCCCGAAGTCGCACTCGATCAGGTCGTCGTCGGTGCGTAACGGCACGGTGCCGCGCAGCGCCCCGGCGATCGCCCGCGCGGTAGCCGTACACCGGGACAACGGCGAGCTGACCACGGCCGCGACGGCCGGGGCGAGGGCGGCCACCCGGGCGGCCGTGGCCCGCACCTGGGCCCGGCCCCGGGCGGACAGCGGCACGTCGCCGCGGCCGGAGTAACGGCGCTGCTCGGTGAACTCGGTCTCGCCGTGGCGGACCAGGATCAGCCGGGTCGCGGTGTCGCTGGGGCGCGGCTCCCAGGAGGCGGGGGCGGTCGCCGGGTCGGTGCCGGCCCGCCGGGTGGCGGCGCGGGCGGCGGCCTCCCGGGCGAGGGCGCGGGCGGGCGAGTCCGGTGCGGCGACCTCGCGGGGCGGCTCGGCGGCGGGCCGGGCCACCCCGCCCGCGTCGGTCTTCCGGGCCTTCCCGCCGGTGGCCGCCGCGTCCATCGCGGCGTTGGCCAGGGCGTCGGCGTGCCGGTTGCGCTCCCGGGGGATCCACTGGAACCGCACCGCCGCGAACCGGCCGACCAGCGCCGCGGCCTGCGCGGCGAGCGGGCGCAGCCCCGGGTGCTTGATCTGCCAGCGGCCGCACATCTGCTCGACCACCAGCTTGGAGTCCATCCGGGCGTCGACCTCGGCCGCGCCCAGCTCGGCGGCGGCCTCCAGGCCGGCGATCAGCCCCCGGTATTCGGCGACGTTGTTGGTGGCCGTGCCGATGGCCTCGGAGCGTTCGGCGAGCACCTCGCCGCTGGCCGCGTCCCGGACCACCGCGCCGTAGCCGGCCGGGCCGGGGTTGCCCCGGGACCCGCCGTCGGCCTCGACGACGACCGCGCGCACCGCCATCGGAGCTACAGCCCCGACTCGTTGGTGCGGACCATGATGCGGCGACACTCCTCGCAGCGCACCACGTCGTCCGGCGCGGCCTTGCGGATGCGGGCCATGTCCGCGCCGTAGAGCTCCAGCCGGCAGCCGCCGCAGCGCCCGCCGGTGAGCAGGGCCGCGCCGAGCCCGGTGTCGGCGCGGATCTTGTCGTAGAGGGTGACCAGCTCCGCCGGGAGGTCACCGGCGAGGGGCTGGCGGGACTGCCGCTTGAACTCCTCCTCCTTGGCGATCTCGGCGAGGGCGTCGTCGCGACGCCGCTCGGCCGCCGCCCGCCGCTCGCGCGCGTCGGCGGCCCGCCGCTCGATCCCGTCGAGTACGCCCTGGGCGGTCTCCCGCTGCTCCATCAGCTCCAGCTCGGCGTCCTCCAGGTCGCTCTGCCGGCGGTTGAGCGAGACCAGCTCGTGCTGCAGCGCCTCCAGCTCCCGGGCCGGGCCGCTGCCGGCGGCCAGCCGCGCCTCGTCCTTGCTCTTGCGGGCCCGGACCTGCTCGACGTCCTTCTCGATGCGGGCGATGTCGCGGTCCAGGTCGTCGACGGCGACCTGGGCGCGGACCCGCTCGTCCTCCAGCGCGGACAGCTCCCGGGCGAGGGTCTCCAGCTCGGCCAGCTCGGGCAGGGTGCGGCGGCGGTGGGCGAGCTGGGCGAGGGTGGTGTCGATCGCCTGGAGGTCGAGCAGGCGGCGCTGGACCTTCGGGTCAGCCTTCACGTCGGGGCTCCTTGTCGTCCGCGGCGGGGGCGGGGTCGGCGGGGTCGGCGGCGGGTCCCGGGGCGGTGCCGCCGGGCACGGTGCGGGTGGCTGCCGGGGTGGCAGCCGTGGGGGCGGCGGCGTGCACCGTCCACGGGTCGGTGTCCAGGTCGGACACGATGGTCTCGACGCCCAGCTCGGCCCGCAGGGCGGCGGCCAGGTCGTCGAGCCAGGGCCGCTCGGTCGCCCAGTGGGCGGCGTCCAGCAGGGCGGGGCCGCCGGCGGCGAGGTGCTCGCCGGCGGGGTGGTGGCGCAGGTCGGAGGTCAGGTAGGCGTCGACGCCGGCCGCGGTCGCCGCGCCGAGGAACGCGTCGCCCGAGCCGCCGCTGACCGCGAGGGTACGAACCATACGCCCGGGATCGCCGGCGGCGCGAACGCCCCAGGCGGTGGCGGGCAGCACGGCGGCGGCGTGCCGGGTCAGCTCGGCGAGGGTCATGGGCCGGGGCAGCTCGCCGATGCGGCCGATGCCCCGCCCCGCGCCCGCGGCCGGGGAGCCGGGGGCCGGCGGCTGCAGCGGGCGCAGGCCGGTCAGCCCGAAGCGGGCCGCGAGGGCGTCGGAGACGCCCGGGTCGGCCACGTCGGCGTTGGTGTGTGCCACGTACAGCGCCACGTCGGCCTTGATCAGGTCGTGGACGATGCGCCCCTTGAACGTCGTCGGGGCGACGGACGAGACCCCGCGCAGCAGCAGCGGATGGTGGGCGACGATCATGTCGGCACCGGCGGCGAGGGCCTCGGCGACCGTCTCGGGGACCACGTCGACGACGCAGGACACCCGCCGCACCCGGGCGGTGGGCTCGCCGAGCACCAGCCCCACCCGGTCCCAGTCCTCGGCCCAGGTCGTCGGGTAGCGGCGCGCGAGCGCCGCCACCACGTCGGCCACGGTCGTCGGCTGCGGCGGTGTCGCGGTTGTGCTCACGGCGGGCCAGCTTACCGGCGTCGGCCGCGCGTCACGGCCTCGGCGGTGGACAGGGGCCCCTCGGCTCACGGAATCCGCTGACAAGGGGCCCCTGCTTCCCGGCTGGGCTCAGGCTGCCGGGCTCACCGGGCAGCGCAGGCCGCGTACGGCCGCCAGGACGGCGGCCCAGGGGAACGTGTGCAGGTGGTGCTCGCCGGTGCCGGGCGGGTGCAGCGGGAGGACGTGGTCGCCGAAGAGCACGTCGACCCCCCACTCGCCCAGTCGGGCCAGGCTGGCCCGGAAGGCCGGGTGCCCGGCCATCGCGACGTTGGTGAACGGCACCGCCACGATCGGCACCCCCTTGCCCTGCCCCTCGACCAGCAGGCCGAGGGCGAGGGTGTCGGTGATCCCGGCGGCCCACTTGTTGACCGTGTTGGACGTCGCCGGGCAGACGACCATCGCGTCGGCCGGGGGCAGCACGTCCGGGTCGCCCGGGTTCTTGTAGCGGCTGCGGACCGGATGACCGGTCTGTCGGGCCAGCGCCGGCCGGTCGACGAACTTCGCGCCGTCCGGCGTGGTGACCACGCACACGTCCCAGCCGTCCTGCTGGGCCAGGTCCACGAGCCGGCCGACGTGGCTGGCCAGCGGCGACCCGCAGGCGATGACGTAGAGCACCTCGCGGCGCTCGCTGCTGCGGTGCGGGTCGGTGATCCCGACCCCCGCCGCGCTCATACTCCCACTCCCATGTGCTCAGCCAACTCCGCGATCAGCGAAGGCGGCGCACCCCTTGTGCGACGCAGGACGTCCGACATCACCTCGTGGGCGATGGGGCGGCAGCGGATCTCCGAGGGGGCGAGCCGGTCGCCGCGCAGCAGCATCTCCCCGGCGTTGGCCACGTCGCCGATCTGGGCGAAGCCCCGGGCCAGGTCGAGCAGGTGGTGGGCGCGGCGCTCGGGCAGCAGGGTGTTGAACATCGGCTCGGCGATGCGCTGGCGATGGACCTCCACCGCCCGCCCCCCGTCGCCCAGCTCGACGGCGGCGGCGGCCCGGTGCAGCTCCACGTTGGTCGGGCCGAACGACGTCCAGTAGTGGTTCTGGTCGCTGCCGAGCTGCAGGGCCGCCTCGTGGGCGCCGTTGATCAGGTCGTCGACGGTCGCGGAGTCGCCGAGCCGGGCGGCGGCCATCGCGCCCTGCAGCAGCAGCAGCCCGTAGACGGAGAGCCGCCCCGGGTCGCTGTCGTTGTCGCCGCCGGGGGCGAGCCGGTTGGCGATGGTGAGGTTGAGCTCCAGCGCGGGGCGGGGCCGGCCCATCGCGACCATCGCGTTGCACACCCGGGTGGTGGCGATGCCGGCCAGCAACGGGTCGTCGGCCCGCTGGGCGACGGCCATCGACCGGTCGGCGGCCAGCCAGGCCAGGTCGCACTCGCCGAGCTTGCGCAGCACCGAGGAGGCGATCTGGTAGACCTGGCCGAGCAGGTGGGCCGCCTCCCGGGAGTGGTCGCCGTCGTGGCCGGCGTCGGCGGCCTGGGCGTCGCGCAGCAGCTTCGGCAGCGCCCGGGTCAGCATCCCGTAGCGGCCGTACTGGTAGGTGAGCCAGGCGTGGTTGACCGCCTTGCGCATGTCCATCAGGGGCGGCGGGAACGGGGCCGCGTCGAAGTAGGCGCTCATCGAGTCGTACCGCTCCAGGGCCGCCCGGATCTCCTGGACCTCGACCTGGTCGATGCAGTTGAGCGCGTCGGCGCGGCGTTCCGGGTCCTTGCCCAGCAGCAGCTGCACGTCGACTTCGAGGATGTAGGCGATCTCATAGAGGACGGAGAACTTGTCGAGCCGGCGCACCCCGCGCTCGACCTTGTCCACCCAGCTCTTGGACTTGCCGAGCCGGTCGGCGAAGACCTGTTGGGACAGCTTGCGCCGCCCGCGCCAGTAGGCCACCCGCCGGCCAATGGGTAACTCGTCCATCTCCCCATCCCTCCCCTGCCGGGGCCCGACCGGCCACCGGCGGCCGCCTGCGCGGGTGGCGCGGCAGTCCGTTCGTTCTCAGGTTTTCGCTGGTCGCACAGCCTGTACGTCGGCCGTACGGGTGACCCTCATAGCTTTCGTGCAAGTTGCACCAACCGTTCCGTCAGGTCAACGACGGCGGCCTGCGGCAGTGACGGCGCTCAACATGTGACCTGACACCTAGGGACGTCAGGCGGAGGGAGTACGAACGGATGTGGGGGAACGTCGGCCCACGGGTCGCACAACTGTCGCCGCTGGAACGGGTCCGGCTGCGGAGGGTCGCCGTCCGCTACGCCGCGCACGGCTGGGAGGTGACGCCCGGCGCCTGCCTCGCCCGCAGTCGCTTCGTGTGCGGCCGGGCCGGCTGCCCCACCGTCGGCTGCCACCCCGCCCTCCAGGAGTGGGAGCGGGCCGCCACCGCCGACCCGGCCCGGGTCGCGACCTGGTGGCGCAGCCGCCCGCACGGCGTGCTGCTGCCCACCGGGCGGGCCTTCGACGTCCTCGAGGTGCCGGCCCACCTCGGGCGGCACGTGCTCGACTCCATCGGGACGCACCCGGCCGGCGCCGGGGTCCGGGGGCCGGTGGTGGTCACCCCGACCGGGCGCTGGATGTTCCTGGTCCGCCCGGGCGACCCGCTCCGCCCCGAGTTGGAGCACTGTTTCCACGTGGTCCGGCACGGCCCCGGCTCGTGGATCGCCGCCCCGCCGACCCGGCTGCCGGAGGGCCCGGTCCGCTGGGCGGTCGCCCCCGAGCAGGCGCGCTGGCAGCTTCCGGACTCCTACCTCATGCAGAACGTGCTGGTCGACGCCCTGCGGGCCACCGGCGTGTCGCTCCCGGCCGAGCTGCTCCCCGGTCACCTGCCGCTGCCCCGGCGCGGCTGGTGAGGGCCACCGTCGGCAGGCGGCCGGTGAGCTGCCCCGTCGGCAGGCGGCCGGCGAGGGCCACTGTCGGGGAGCGGACGCCGGGCGGGCAGCGTCCCGGCCGCCACGGGCGTCGTTGACCCGGACGAGGGCGCGACAGCGCCCCGATCGGGGGTCTGATGTCCAGGGATGACGCGACGCGCCGGCCCGACGGGGCGGAGCCGCCGCCGCACCACCGCCGGCCCCGGCGCTGGCCGCCCACCCGTCCGCCGGGCTCGCGCCCCGGCCGCCCGCGCCCGCTGGGCTCCCACCCGGCCGGCACCCGCCGCCCCACCGCCTGACCCCCACCACACCACCGCCTCGGTCAGGGGGCCGTGGGGAGGGTGGGGTGGGTTGGGAGCCGGGTCGAGTGCAGGAGGCGGGCGTCGTCGGTGACGATCGCGTGCTCGTGGCCCGCCAGGCGGTCCAGCCAGCCGATGCCGGCCACGCCCATGGCCACCGCCGCCGTGGCGTACGCGTCGGCGACGCCGAGGTCCGCCCCGACCACGGTAACCGAGCGCAGCCCGGTGGCCGGGGCACCCCGGCGCGGGTCGAGCACGTGGTGGCCGCGCTCGTACACCCCGGAGGTGGCGATCGCCAGGTCGGTGCCGGTGAGCACCAGGCACGTCGAGGTCTCGTCCCACGGGTGCCGCACGCCGATCCGCCACGGCCGGCCGCCCGCCGACAGTCCCCGCACCCGCACGTCCCCGCCCGCGTTCACGCAGTGGTTCGGCGCGCCGGCCACGAGCAGCCGGTCGGAGGCGACCTGCGCCGCCCAGCCCTTCACGTAGCCGGACGGGTCCAGCGCCCCCGTCGCGTACGCGTCGAAGAAGCCGTCGGTGTCGCCCCACAGGTCGGCGCAGCGGGCCAGCACGGCCCGCAGGTCCGGCGACGCCTCCGACAGCAGCACCTCGCCCCGGTCGAAGCGGCGCACCTCGCTGTCGGCCCGGTACGTGCTGAACCGGGCGTCCACTTCCCGCAGCCAGGCGAACGTCTCCTCGGCCAGCTCGTGCAGCCGCCCGGCGGGCAGGTCGTCGGCGAGGTCGAGGCTGATCGCCGTACCCATGATCTGCTCGACCCGGCGCAGGCCCGGCCGGGTCGGTGCCGCCGCCACCTCAGCGGGCCCGGTCGATGGCGGCCTGGAGCGACCGCCGGTAGGACTCGCTGGTGGCGGTCGCCCCGGAGACGGTGTCCAGCTCGGCGCTCTGCCGCTGCACGACCTGCCCCGAGGTGCCGCTGTAGCGGCCGTCGACCTGGTCGCTGCGCCGGTCGGACTGCGCCGTCTCCTGCGGCAGCTCCACGGCCACGGCGTCGACGATCCGGGTGCCCGAGAGGACGATCTGCACCTGCACGTTGCCGTACTCGTTCTCGACGACCGGCCCGGTGACCCGGCGGGTCGTCGCGCGCGGCGCGGCCGTGGTGGCACGCGGGGCCGAGGTGGGCCGGGCCGTGGTGGCGCGGGCCGTCGGGGTGCGGGTGGCGGCCGGGGTGGTGGCGCTGGCGCGGGGCTTCGCGCCGAGCGTGGCGCGGTCGGCCGACGGGGTGCCCCCGCCCGACGGGGAGGCGGCGGCCGGCGGCTCGTGGGCGGCCTGGCCGGCCCCCGGGGAGCCCTTGAGCACCACCAGGGCGGTGGTGCCGGCGGCGAGGCCGGTGATCGCGAGGAGCGCGCGACGCATGGGCAGGGACCTCTCGGCGAAGGACTACAGCTCGAAGGTGGCGAGGCGGATCTGGCGGCGGGGCACGCCGGCCGCCCGCAGCGCGCGGACCGACTGCTCGACCATGCCGGGCGGCCCGCACAGGTAGACGTCGCGGCGGGCCACGTCGGGCACCAGCTTGCGCAGCCCCGGCGCGCTGAGCACCTGCCGGGGGCCGGGGTCGTCGCGGGAGCCGACGACGTACCAGACGTCGGTGCCGCGTTCCTGGGCGAGCCAGTCCAGCTCCCGGTGCAGCAGCACGTCGTCGGGGGTGCGGGCCCGGTAGATCAGCGCCGCGCCCGGCGGCAGCTCCTCCAGCATGGCCCGCAGCGGGGCGATGCCGCTGCCACCGGCGATCAGCAGGGCCCGCTCCCGGCGGCGGTGGGCGGCGGTGAACGTGCCCGCCGGGCCCTGCGCCCAGACCCGGGTGCCCTGCTCGACCTCGCGCAGGTCGGCGGTGTGCCCGCCGACCACCTTGACGGTCAGCCGCAGCCAGCGGCCGTTCGCGGCGGCGGAGACGGAGAACGGGTGCGACTGCCACCAGCAGCCCGGCGCGAGGAACCGCCAGCGCAGGAACTGCCCGCCGAGCAGGTCGAGCCGGTGCAGCCGCCGGCCCGTCAGGTAGATCGACACGGTGTCGCGGCTCTCCGCCACGACGTCGGCCACCCGCAGCCGGTGGCGCAGGTTGAACCGCAGCGGGGCGACCACCCGGCCCCAGAGCAGGGCGGCGACCACCAGCGCGTACGCGGCGATCCAGCCGGTGCGCACCGGCCCCGGGGGAAAGAGCTGCGCGCCGTTGCTGAACTGGTGGCCGAACCCGAGCGCGACGGCGAGGTAGCTGGCCAGGTGCAGGTGGTACCACAGCTCGTAGGGCAGCGCCCGGCGCAGCGCGCGGACCCCGGTGAGGCCGAGCAGCACCAGGATGCCGGCCGCGGCGAACGCGCCCACCATGTCCTCGTAGTCGGCCAGCAGCTCGCCGGCCTGACCGAGCACCGACCGGCCGCCCTCGGCGGCGTAGCCGACCACGATCAGCGACAGGTGGGCCAGCACCGCGACCAGCAGGGTCGCGCCGACGTCCCGGTGCCAGCGGGAGACCCGTTCCGCGCCGGCCGACCGCTCGAACGCGCCGAGGCGGCTCATCATCAGCACCTGCACCAGCAGCAGGTAGCCGGCGACGAGGCCGGTGATGCGGCCGGCGGCGGTCAGCGCGGCGGCGCGGCCGTCCAGGGAACCGGCGGGGGTGTCCAGCCACCACGGCAGCACGGCGGCGACCAGGCCCGCCCAGAACAGGCCCACCAGCGCCCGCCGGCCGCCGGGCCCGCGCCGGGGCACCGCCGCCGGGGGTACGGGCGCAGCCGACCGGCCGCCGTGCGGGGCGGGGTTGCCCGTACGGCGGCCGGCGGTGTGGGTATGCGGGTGGGTCACGCGTACAGCTTCATGGGGGTGAACTTCTGCCGGGGGAAGATCTTGTCGACCTCGGCGGTGGTGAGCCCGAACCGGCCCTGCGCCACGGAGCCGTACACGTCGAACATGTTGTTGTACTCGGGCACGTCGCCGGAGTCGAGGTCGGTCAGGCCGTTCCAGGCGCCCAGCAGCGAGCCGGCGAGCTTGCGGCCGGACAGGACGGTGACCACGCCGCCGTGGCCGTGGTCGGTGCCGCCGCCGTTGGAGGCGACCCGGCGGCCGAACTCGCTGGACACCATGATGGTGACGTCGGCGGCGGCGTCGCCCAGGTCGGTGAAGAACGCGGCCAGCGCGGCGGCCAGCTCGCCGAGGCGGCGGTGCAGCTGCCCGCCGGGGCGGGTGCCCTGGTTCTCGTGGGTGTCGTAGCCGCCCATCCCGACGGTGGCGACGCGGACGTTCGCTCCGCCCTTGATGAGCTGGGCGAGCTGCTGGAACGCGTAGCCGACGCCCTCGTACTTCACGCCCTCGGCCGGCTGGTACGGCTTCGCGGCGAGCTTCTGGGCGGTGGCCAGCGCGCCGAGGCCGTCCTGCACCGCCTCCTGGACGGGGTGGTTGATCCCGGTGAACAGGCCCCGGATCGCCTTCTCGGTGGCCGCCCGGTATTTCTCGTCGCCGCCCAGCCGCAGCGAGCCGACGCTGTTGATGGCCAGCGCGCCGTTGGTGCCGACCAGCGACCGGGGCAGGGTGCTGCCGATGCCGACGCTGCGGAACGCGGTGCCCTTGCCGAGGTTGTCGACGAGGCTGTCCAGCCAGCCCCGGCCGCCCGTCTCGCTGGGCAGCCCGCCGAGGTTGCAGGCGTCGGCGGCCTGGAAGTGGCTGCGGGACAGCCGCTCGTCGGAGACCGCCGGAACGAAGCCGAGCTGACCGGCCTTGAGCCACTTCTCCAGCGGGGCGAACGCGCTGGTCAGCTTGAAGCCGCGGCCCAGGGCCAGGGAGTCGTCGCCGAGCAGCAGGTCGGGGCGGGCCTTGGCGAGCACCGGGTCGTCGGCCGGGGCGACCAGGCTCAGCCCGTCCAGCCCGCCGTAGAGGAAGACGTGGATCAGGGTGCCGGTCTTCGTCGCCGCGAACGACGCGGAGGTGGTGACGAACTGGGCGGTGGCCAGGGCGGTCGCGGTGGCGGCGGCCCCGGCGACGAAGGTGCGCCGGGTGACGCCCCGGCCGTCCTGCTGGGCCTCCTCCAGCGCCTCCAGCCGGCGGTAGCGGTCGGCCTCGGCGGCGTTCTCGGCGGCGACGATGTCGGCCTCGGCCCGCAGCAGCGCCTCGGCCGGGTCGTCGGCCAGGCGGCGCAGGTCGGGGCATTCGGGGTGCAGGGGGAACGGGTGCACGGTCTTCTCCATCGGGTGCCTCGTCGGCTTCTCCATCGGGTGCCTCACCGCAGGTGGTGCTGGGGGGACGCGAGGATCGCCCGCGCGACGGCGGCGACGGCACCGTCGAACGTGGCGTCGACCCGGGTGCCCGCCGGGACGCCGGCGACGTCGAGGATCAGTTCCCGCTCGCGGGCGCTGAGCTTCTGGTGCACGAGGCGCTGGGCCAGCGCGTCCACGTACGCCCCGGCGGTGGCCGGCGGCTTCGCGACCAGCTTCTCCGGCGGGGTGTAGGTGAACTGGGTGCGCCGTCCGCCGATCAGCTCACCGGCCTCGTTCCAGCCGTTGACCATCGTGCCGGCGGAGGTCCAGGCGACGTAGACGTCGGGGTAGCCGTCCGGGGTGGGCTGGCCCATCGGATACTGGCCCAGCTCGCGCATCTTGTCCTGGACCTGCCGCAGCCCCTGGGCGAACGCGGTGCGCCGGCTGTCGCGCTGCTCGAACGCGGGCGACGCCTGCGGGGAGACGCCGAGGGTGCGGTACGTGGCGACGAGGTACTCCATCGGGCGGCGCACCTTCTGGCCGACCGACGCCCAGAACTCCGAGGAGCTGAACAGCGTCATCAGCATCGGCTTGATCATGCCCTTGTTCGCCGCGTACGTCTTGGCGAGCCGGTCCACGAGGGACTTCGGCGGGGTGTCCGAGACGAACCGGGTGGCGAGGCTCTGCGCCACGTACTTCGCGGTCGACGGGTGCAGCGCGATGTACGCGATGTACGCGTCGATGGCCGCGTCGGCCTTCTTCGGGTCGTCGGAGTTGTTGGCGTGGGTGAAGCCGAGGATCTTCACCTTGCCCAGGTAGTGCCGCTCGGGGCGGAACACGTACGTGCCGTCGTTGACGCCCCGGCCGGTCTGGAGCAGGGCGGCCTGCCGCACGTCCTTCTCGGTGTAGCCGCCGTCGACGCCGACGGAGTACAGCTCCAGGTTCTCCCGGGCCAGGTTCTCGTTGACCGCGTCGGCGCGGGAGTCGTTCTGGTTGAGGTAGAGCAGCAGCGCGGGGTGCTTGTTCGCGGCGACCAGCATCTCCGGGTAGCTGCCCAGCGCGTGCCGGCGCACCACGTCGGCGTCGAAGGACGCCCGGTAGACCTCGCCGCCGTCGAAGTCGGCGGCGACGTGCAGGAAGTCGTTCCAGAAGTCGACCATCACCTCGAAGAGCTGGCGTTCCGACCAGATCTGCCGGGCGATGGTGGCGTCGACCAGCTCCCGTTCCGGCTGCGCGCCGCGCTCGTTGAGCGCGTCACGCTGGTCGCGCAGCTGCTGCGGGCTGAGCTTGAGGGTGGGCAGCTCCGACAGCTTCAGCTCGGCCGCGCTGGGGGCGATCTTCTCGGGTTCGAGCTGCTCGCGGACCCACGCGTCGATGCCCATCCGCCTGATGTCGGCCAGCAGCTTCGGGGTCGCGCCGAAGGTGGCCCGGCTGGCCAGGTGCCGCACCGGGTCCTTGGCGAGCACCGTCTTGACCGTAACCTCGGTCGCCTCGGCGGCGGCTGCCGGGCCGGAGAAGGTGCGGCCACCGGTGGGCGTGTTCCTCTTCAGCGCCGCGCCGGCCCGGGAGCCCATGTAGCTCTCGTTCTGCTCCGTGTAGGTGCGCACGGTGCTGGGCTGCTGGCCGCCGGGGCGCACGGAGCTGCCGTCGGTGACGGTGGTGCCGGTGGCGTCGCCGATCGGGGCGTCGCCGCCGAGGTCGAACAGGCCGCGTACCTGCGGGGTCATGGCCAGGGCCGCGCCGCCGGCCACCACGGCGGCGGTGCCGCCGATCGCGGCGAGGGCGCGGCGGCGGCCCACCCGGCGGCCGGGGTCGCCGTCGTCGTCCAGGTTGGGCAGTCCGGGGCCGCCGGGGCCGGTGGGCCCGCCGAGGCCGTCGGGTCCCACCCACCGCGGGCCGCGCCGGGCCGGGTCGTGGCCGGGGCCGGCGACCGTCGGGTACGCGGACTGCGGGCGGCCCGGCTGCGGCCCGGCGGGGTACGGGGCCTGGTGGTACGGGGGGTGGCCCGGCTCGTGGCCGGTGGGTCCGTAGGCGGTGGATGGTCCGTGCTCGCGGTAGGCGTCCGGGCTGGGGTCCTGTCGCCCGTCCCAGGCGCGGTCGTCCCGCGGTCGGCGCGGTGGCACGTTCTGGTCGGCCATGTACCAATCCGTTTTCGTCAAGCGCCGGGGCCAGCCCGGGGATGGGGCGGGTGCGGCGACTGTTGCCTGAGGAGTTGCCAGGGAAGTTAACGACGGGTGGAGGCCGCTTCAAGGCGCTGCGGGCGGGCCGGGGAGGGCACTTAAGACGGCGCTCAACGCCGATGCCGCACGGTCCGGTTCGGGCCCTGCCGCCGAGGGTGTCCCGAGCAGGGCGGACGCGCACCCCGCAGGCCCCCGCTGCGACATTTCGCCCCGGCCGGCCGCCGGCCGCGCCGTTGGTTGCCACAGGGAAACTTAAGGCGGGGATAACCGGGCTCTCAGGTGCCGGCGGGCGGCGGCGCACTCGCCCATCGAAAGTAGCAGCAGCAGAAGCGCGTGAGCCGCCACCGCAGCGGGTATGCCGCCGAACCGCTGAACGCGTGAGGGGAAGGCACCGCCATGCTCAGCAAAGAGGATCAGCGCAGGTTCGAACAGATCACCCGTCAGCTCCGGGAGAGCGACCCGGAGTTCTTCGCCCGCCTGGACCATCGGGCCCGCGCCCGTCGCGGCCGGTACCTGATGCTGTTGACCGTCGTGCTGTGGGCCTCGCTGCCGGCGGCGACCGTCCTGGCCGGCCGACCGGCCGGGGCGATCTTCGCGGCGGTGCTGCTGGCCAACGCCGCCGTCATGTGGCGGTTCCGCCGCCGCTGGTGGTAGCCGCCCCGTCGTCGTCGGCCTCCGGGCGGTCGGCCTCCGGGCGGAACCGGCCGAACTCCCGGTACGCCCGGCCCAGCCGTTCCGTCAGGCCGGGGCCGCCGAGCGCGGCCGCCGGGGCGCCGAGCTGCCGCAGCAGCAGGTCCGGCCCGGTCGCCAGGCTCGGCGGCCGGTCCGGCAGCGGCACCGGCGGGACCCAGAACCGGTCCACCGCGTCGGCGAGCGGCGCGGCGGGCAGCGGGGCGAGCGCCCGCGCGGCACCGACGGCCGGTACGGCCCGGCCGTCGCCGTCCGCCGTGGCGACCGCTCCCCGGCTGTCGCCTGTGGACGGTGCGCCCGGCGTGGCAGCCGCGTCCCGGCCGTCGCCGGTGGACCCCGGCGCGACGGTGCCGCCGTCGTCGCCTCCCCGGTCGGTGGTCGCGGCGCGCAGGGTCCGCAGCCGGTCCAGCAGGTCGGCGCGACGGCGGCCCCGCCAGTGCAGCAGCTCGAACGGGTCCGCGTCGAACGCCTCCGCGAGCAGGTAGAACGTCGCGGCCAGGTGCTTGCACGGCACCGCGTGGTCGGGGCAGGAGCAGTGCTGGTCCAGCTCGCCGACGCCGGCCGGGAACAGCGGCACGCCGGTGGCCGCGAACAGCTCCTCCAGTTCGGCCGGCAGGTCGCCGGCGAGCAGCCGCGCGCTGAAGAACGCCTGCGCCGCCAGCGCCGCCTCCACCTGTTCCCACCGCGCCGCCGGGAACGGCTCCACCGCGATGCGCACCTGGTAGGGCCGGGGGCGGGAGCCCTGCACGCGCGCGGTCACCACGCCGGGGGCGACGTCGAGGTCGAGCACCTGCCCCGCCCGCGCGTACGACCGGCCACGGGTGAGCCGGGTGCCCAGCGCGAACGACTCCAGCACCTCCAGGAAGCGGCGGGACCACCAGGACCGGCCGATCGCGCCCCGGGTGCTGCGGGCGCGCAGCCCGCCCTCGACCCGCCGGGGCCTGCCGTAGTCGGCGAACGGGCCGGTCACTCGACCACCGCCCCCGCCTCCAGGGCGAACAGCTCGCGCAGCCGCTCGGTGGACAGCTCGGTGACCCACTGCTCCCCGGTGCCCACCACGGACGCGGCAAGGCTCCGCTTCTCCGCGATCATCGCGGCGACCTTCTCCTCCACCGTGCCGGCGCAGACGAACTTGCGGACCTGCACCCGCCGCCGCTGGCCGATGCGGAACGCCCGGTCGGTGGCCTGGTCCTCCACCGCCGGGTTCCACCACCGGTCGACGTGCACGACGTGGTTGGCGGCGGTGAGGGTGAGCCCGGTGCCGCCTGCCTTGAGGGAGAGCACGAACAGCGGCGGTCCCGCGTCGGACTGGAACCGGGTCACCATCGCGTCCCGGTCGGCCTTGCCGACCCCGCCGTGCAGGAAGAGCACCTCGCGGCCGAACCGGGCCGACAGGTGGCCGCGCAGCATCCCGCCGAACTCGGCGTACTGGGTGAACAGCAGGGCCTTCTCCCCCGCCGCGAGCACCTCGTCGAGGATCTCCTCCAGCCGGGCCAGCTTGCCGGAGCGGTCGGGCAGGGCGGAGCCGTCGCGCAGGAGCTGGGCGGGATGGTTGCAGACCTGCTTGAGCCGGGTCATCGCCGCCAGCACCAGGCCGCGCCGCTCGATGCCGTCGGTGGACTCGATGCGGGCCATCATGTCGTCCACCACCGCCCGGTAGAGCGCCGCCTGCTCGGCGGTGAGGTTGCACAGCACCTCCATCTCCAGCTTCTCGGGCAGGTCGGAGATGATCGAGGAGTCGGTCTTGAGCCGGCGCAGCACGAACGGGCCGGTCATCCGGCGCAGCCGCTCGGCGGCCTCGGCGTCGCCGTGCCGCTCGATCGGTTCGGCGTACGCCTTGCGGAAGCTGGCGGCCGGGCCGAGCAGGCCGGGGTTGGCGAACTGCATGATGGACCACAGGTCGGCGAGCCGGTTCTCCACCGGCGTGCCGGTGACCGCGATCCGGTGCCGGGCCGGCAGCGCCCGCACGGCCTCCGCCTGCCGGGTCGAGGCGTTCTTGATCGCCTGTGCCTCGTCGACGACGACCCGGTGCCAGTCGATCCCGGCGAGGTCGACGGCGTCGCGGGCGGCCACCGAATAGGTGGTGAGGACCAGGTCCGCCGCGTGCACGGCCGCGACGAAGTCGTCGCCCCGCGCCCGCTCGGCACCGTGATGCACGTGTACGCGCAGCTTCGGGGCGAACCGGGCGGCCTCCCGCTGCCAGTTGCCGACCAGCGACATCGGACAGACCAGCAGGGTCGGGCCGGCGTCGGCCGGGTCCCCGGCGAACAGGGCGAGCAGCTGCACCGTCTTGCCCAGCCCCATGTCGTCGGCGAGCACCCCGCCGAGGCCCAGCGACTGGAGGAACGCCAGCCAGGCCAGCCCGCGCCGCTGGTACGGCCGCAGCGTCCCGGCGAAGGCCGGCGGCGGGTCCAGCGGGACGAGCCGGCGCTCGGCCTGCCCGGCGAGCAGGTCGCCCAGCGCGCCGTCGGCGACGACCTCCAGCACCGGCAGCGCGTCGGCCGAGTCGGCCTCGGCCAGCCCGAGCCGCAGCAGGTCGGCCACCGTCAGCTCGCCCGCCGAACGCAGCAGCCGCAGGCCGGCGGCCAGCCGCCCCGGGTCCAGCTCGACCCAGCGCCCGCGCAGCCGCACCAGCGGGGTCTTCAGCTCCGCCAGCGCGGCCAGCTCCTCGGCGGAGATCGGCTCGTCGCCGAGGGACACCTCCCACCGGTAGTCGACCAGGGCGTCCAGGCCGAACCCTCCGTCCGCCGCGGCGACCGTGCCGGGGGCGGTACGGCTGCGCGCCTGCAACCGCGCGCCCAGCCGCGCCGACGGCCGCCGCCACCAGCCGGGCAGCTGCACCCCGAACCCGGCGGCGTGCAGCACCGGCGCGCCCTCGCGCAGGAACCGGTGCGCGCCCTCGACGTCCAGCTCCAGCGCCTCCGGCGTCGCCGTACGCAGGGCGGTGTCCAGCTCCGGCCAGAGCCGGCTGGCCCGGCCCAGCTCCGCGAGCAGGGTCTCCTGGGGCGAGTCGAGCCGGCCGGCGAGCCCGGACGGGGCGTGCGGGGAGCGCCAGACGTGCCCGGCTTCCACGACGAGGCCCGGCTCGTCGGCGGCCTGGAGCCCGAACTCCACCCGCCAGCGGCCGGCGGCGGCGGAGCCGGTCTCCGCGCCGCCGCCCGGACCACCGGAGTCGTCGGTGGCGTCGGCGGTGGCGGTCGCAGCGGTGGCGTCGGTGTCGGTGGCGGCGGTCGGGTCCAGCGCGGCGACCAGGGCGTCGGCGATCGGGTCGACGGCCGGCTCCACCAGGCGGAAGCTGGCCCGGACCGCGCCGCCTGCCGCGTCCCGCTGCCAGTCGTCCAGCTCGGCGGCGAGCGCGTCGAGGGCGACCCGCTCGGCGGTGAACCCGCCGTCCGGCGCGGTGAGCGCCGCCAGCCAGGCCGGCACCGCGCCGCTTCGGCGGCCACCCTGCGTCAGCGCGGTCCGGGTCAGCGCCGCCCGCGCGGCGGCGTCGGTGAGCGCGTCGAGGGCGTCGGCGACCAGTTCCCCGGCCGGCACGTCGGCGGCAGCGGCCCGCCCGGCCGGGGGCAGGGCCAGGGTGAGCGACCGGGCCCAGGCGGCGTCGGCGCCGGTGAGCAAGGGCCGCCACACCGCCCGCGCCCCGACCTCGCCGGCACGACCCGGGCCGGCGGCGCGCGGCGCGGCGGAGGCACCGTCGAGTGGGCGGAAGGCGGTCGGTCGGGGCTCGGGTGCTCCGGCCACCCCGGGCAGGACCCGGCCCCGGCGGACCAGGTCGACGGCGAACCCGGCCAGCTCCGCGAGGTGCCGCAGCGTCGCGCCGGGCACCCCGGCCCGGTCACCGGCAGCGCGCAGCAGCGCGAGCGCGTCCGCCGGGGCGTACCGGAGGGCAAAAGCGCGCCAGCCGGCGAGGGTGACCGGCCCCCGGACCGGTTCGGCGACGGCCGGGCGGACCAGTTCCGGGGAGTCGGCCGGCGAGCCGGCCCGGGTGGGCAGGCGCAGCAGCACCGACCCGGGCTCGGCGGCGGCCGGGGCGTGCGGTCCCGTGCTCTGCGACGGTGCGCTCGCCGGGCGGGCCGAGGGGGTGCCGGTCTGCGGCCCGGCGCTCGCCAGGGCGGCGGCGAGGGCCGCGTGGTCGGCGGCGAACGGGTGGGGGCGCTCGCGGGGGGCCCGGCCCGGCCGGCGGGGCGCCTGCGGGGGCAGGGCGCTGTCCTCCGCCCAGACGACGAGCCCCGCGCCGGGCAGCCACGCCCCGTGGACGACCAGCACCGCTCCCCCTCCGCCGACGACCCCCGAGGATAGCCGGGCCCGGCGGGTCCACCGGGGCACCGGGCCGGGCCGGGCCGCTACGGTCGGGGGATGTTCGACCTTCTGGTGCTCGGGGGGCTGGGGGTGGATCTGCGGGTACATGTGCCGCAGCTCCCCCTGCCGGCCGCCGACTCGCTCACCGTGCCCCCGATCGACCTGCGGATCGGCAACACCGGGGCGGGGGTGGCGCTGGCCGCCCGCGCACTGGGGCTGCGGGTCGCGGTCGTCGACGTGCTCGGTGCCGACCCGGCCGGCGAGGTGGTGCGCCGGGCGCTGGAGCGGGCCGGGGTGCACGCCGAGCTGGTCGTCGACCCCGGCGGCACCCGCCGGTCGGTGAACCTGGTCGACCCCGCCGGCCGGCGGATGTCGCTCTACGACCCCCGCCCGTGGCAGGGGCCGCCGCCGTTCTCGCCGCAGCGGTTGGCCGCGCTCGCCCGGGACGCGGCGCACGTACACGTCTCGATCATGGACTGGGTGCCGCCCCTGCTGCCCGGCCTGCGCGCCGGGCTGCCCGCCGGGGTGGGCCTCTCCACCGACCTGCACGACTGGGACGGCGACAACCCTTATCACCGGCCGTTCGCCGAGGTCGCCGACCTGGTCTTCGTCAGCGGGGTGCGGCTGGGCGACCGGGCCGGGGCGCTCGCCGCCGCCCTCGCTCCCCGGACCACGGCGGTCACCCGGGGCGCGGACGGGGCGGAGCTGTTCACGGGCGGGGCCCCGCCCGTGCGGGTGCCGGCCGCCGCCGCGCCCGCCCCGGTCGTGGACACCAACGGCGCCGGGGACGCCTTCGCGGCCGGCCTGCTCGCGGCCCGGCTGCGCGGCGCGGGGCTGGCCGACGCGGCGACGTACGCGGCCCGGGTGGCCGCCGCGGCCTGCGCCCACGACGGCATGGAGTACCCGCCGGGGCTGCTGCCGACCCGGTGAGCGGGGCGGCCGCAGCCCCGGTGAGCGGGTCGGGCCGGGTCGCTGAGACGCGACCGGGCCGGTGAGCGGGGCGTATCCCGGCCGGTGAGCCGGGAGGGACGCGGCCGGGCGGGCGGGGCCGGTTCGCCGCCGGGGCCGTTCGTGGTCAGATCGCGCCGGTGGAGCCGTCGGTCAGCTCGCGCAGGATGTCGGCGTGCCCGGCGTGCCGGGCCGTCTCCTCGATCATGTGCGTCAGGATCCAGCGCAGGGAGACCTCGCCGAGCTGCGGCTGCGGCACCACGTGGTCGAGGTCGAAGCGCGCCGCGACCTCCCGGGACCGGGCGCACGCCCGCTCGTAGCCGGCCACCAGGGACTCGACGGTGTCGGACCCGTCGAGGGTGAAGCTGTCCACCGCATCCGCCTCGCCGGTGACGTGGACGTCGCCCGGCCCGGGGGCGAGCAGGGCCGGGAACCAGTTCCGCTCCACCAGCGTCAGGTGCTTCACCAGGCCGGCGAGGGTGGTGCGGGAGGGCACCAGCCGGCGACGCGCGTCGGCGTCGGAGAGCCCGGCCACCTTGCGAAGCACGATGCCCCGGTGGAAGTCGAGGAAGGATTCGAGCACCGCGCGCTCGTCGCCGGTGCGCGCCAACACGGGGCCGAGGGTCGGGTCGATCTTGATCTCCGCCATCTCCGCACCCTACTTGTCCGATTCTGGTCGCGCTGCCCCGCGCGGCGGCCCCGCCGGGCGTAGATCTTGGAAGAAAATGGCCCCCGGAGGGGCCGAAAATCACCAAGATCTCCGGGTGACGGCCCTGCGGGGCCTCCGGTGCCGGGGCAGGATGGGCCCATGGCAGCAACGGCAGAGATCCCGCTGACGGGCGGCAGCGCCGACGGGCAGACGGTCAGGGTGGAGCTGGACAGCAACGGCCGGCCGCCGCTGACCCACCACCACCTCGGCGGGCACGGGCTGGCCGAGGCCGAGATCTACGAGTTGGAGTCGACCGTCGGCGGGGATCAGGGGTGGCTCTACCGCTGGCGGGGGCCCGCCGTCTGACCGCCGACCGCCACCGCGGCGGTGGTGGGGTCAGGCCGCCCCGACGCGCTCCACGCCACCCGGCGCAGGTCAGGCCGCCCCGGCGCGGGTCAGGGTCCGCGACCGCAGGCTCTCCAGGACCGCGCCGGTGACCTGGGAGGTCCCCCGGGCCTGCTCGCAGACCTCCGCCACCCGGCGGGCGGTCTCCGCGGCGCGCGCGTGCCGCTCGTCCCACAGGCGGTCGACCTCGGCCAGCAGCGGCCCCTCGACCTCGCGTTCCACGCCGCGCAGCGCGGGCACGCCGAGCCGCTGGGCGAGGTCGAAGACCTTTCCGGCGTACGGCAGGGGCAGGAACGGGGTGCCGACCATCGCCGAGAAGATCAGGAAGTGCAGTCGCATGCCGACGGCGAGGTCGAAGTGCCGCATCAGCCCCAGCACCTGCCGGGGCGAGTAGTCCCCGTGCAGGATGCGGCCCCGGTCGGCGGCCGTCATGTGCGACATCACGCCGTGCGAGTGCCGGATGTCGTCGCGTTCCATCGGCACGAAGAGCACGTGCGCGTCGATCCGGTGGATGAGGAAGTCGGCGATCTGGGCGATCAGCCGGTGGTAGCCGTCGACGTCGAGCCGCTCGGCGGCCCGGCCCGGCTCCCGCACGCTGAGCCCCACCAGCCGCTTGCCGTTCGGCACGCCCTCCTCGCGCAGCAGGTGCGCGGGGAACTCCTCCGGCTCCAGCAGGAACGCGGGGTCGGCGGTCACCGTGATCGGGTTGAGCAGCCCGGCCTCCTCCAGCACCATCCGGGACTCCTGGTCCCGCACGGTGACCTCGGTGGCGCCGGCCAGGGTCTCCCGCACCATGCCGGTGTCCACCCCGTCGCTGAGCGGGCCCACCCCGACCGCGTACGTGAGCAGGGGCAGCCCCCGCTCCTGGGCGACCCGCACGACGCGCAGGTAGCGGCGGGCCTCCCGGTCGTACAGGATGCCGCCGCCGCCGAGGATCAGCAGGTCCAGCTCGGCCAGCACCTCGGCCGAGTCGACCCGGCTCACCCCCTCCCACGGCACGGCCTCGACGTCGGGGTGCGCCTGGGCGGTGTGCGCCGGATTGCGGGAGAAGACGATGATCCGTGCGTCGGGCTCGTGTGAGCGCAGGTCGGCCAGCAGGCCGCTCAGGATCGCCTCGTCGCCGAGGTTGCGACCGCCGTACGAGCCCAGCACGCCGATCGTCGGTGCGGTGCGGTCCCTCATTGGCCTCGCTCCTCCCCGCAGGATGCGCGTTCCGGGTGGGTTTCCCGCTGCCTGCGGGGGCACACGTCCCGATGTCGGGCGGGGGCGGATCGGCATCGCGGCAGGGGCGGATCGGCGTCGCGGCGCGGTCAGCCCGGCGGATCGGCGGCGTTCAGCCCAGCGCTGCCGGCGGCGGCAGCGGCTTGACCATCTGCTGTGCGGTGACCCGGAAGCCGAGGCTGTCGTAGAGCCGGATCGCCACGGTGTTGTGCCCGAACACGTTCAGCCCGAGCCGGTCGACGCCGAGCCGGGCGAGTTCGGCCTCGGCGAGCTGGATCATCCGCCGCGCGTGCCCCTGCCCCCGGTGGGCGGGATGCACCTCGATGTTGTGGATCCAGGCCATCGTGGGCAGGTCGGCACCGGGCAGGGTGGTCCAGATCCAGCCGACCTCCTCGCCCTCGACCAGGGCCACCCGCAGCAGGACGCCCGGGCTGGCCACCCCGTCGGGCAGCAGCCGGCCGATCTGGGCCAGCGCCTCGGCCCGGGCCGCCTCCGGCGACAGTCCCCGGGCCTCGGCGAGGTTCTCGGCGTACGACCGCTCGAGCCCGACCCGCAGGCGGACGAGCTGGTCGTCGGTCATCGGGGCCAGGGTGAGCGACACGCGACTCCTTCGGCGCTTCGGGCGGGCCGCCGTCAGTCGCGGGCGACCCCGGGTCGCGGGGCGGCGCCGCCGACGAGGCGGGACACCAGGGCGGAAACCACCTCGTCCACGTCGAAGCCGGCGTCGATCGACGTGGTGAGCAGGTCGAGCAGCAACCCGTCCACCGCATAGTGAAGCAGGGCGATCTCGAACGCGCCACCCGGTAACCCGGCGGCGGCGTGGAACGCGACGTCGTCGGCGTACCCCCGGCGGAGCACCTCGGCCAGGCCCCGGCCCAGCTCGGGGTGGCGGGCCGCCTCCAGCCGCAGCTCGATCAGCGCCCGGGTGACGTACGGCTCGCGGGTGGTGCGTTCGACGATGTAGCGGACGTAGTCGGTGGTGAGGTCGATCGACGGGTCGCGGGCGGCGAGCCGGGCGAGGACGGCCTCGTCGGGGGCGTACCGCTCGAAGACCCGCTCGCCGAGCGCGCCGAGCAGCGCCTCGCGGGTGGGGAAGTAGTTGGAGGCGGTGCCGGTGGGCACGCCCGCCTCGGCGTCGACGGCGCGGTGGGTGAGGCCCCGCGCCCCGGCGGCGGCGAGCACGCGCAGCCCGGCGTCGGCGAGCAGGGCACGTCGTTGGGGGTTCCGGGCCATGCCGAACACCCTAGCAACAACCACGACAGGTGTAGTACGTTCCAACCACGACAGCAGTAGTGGTTGATGGGAGTCCCCTTGCGCAAGCTCGTGTACTACGTGGCCAGCACCCTCGACGGCTTCATCGCCGCCCCCGACGGGTCCTACGACTTCTTCCCCCTGGAGCCGGACGTGGCCGCCCACCTCACCGCCGGATGGCCGCAGACCTTCCCCACCTTCAGCCACCCGCAGCTCGGCATCGACCGACCCACCGGGCGCTTCGACGCGGTGCTGATGGGGCGTGCCACCTACGATCCGGCGCTGCGCGTCGGCATCACCAGCCCGTACGCCCACCTGCGGCAGTACGTCTTCTCCCGTTCGCTGCCGCCGTCGACCGACCCCGGGCTGGAGGTCGTCGCCGGCGACCCGGTGGCCTTCGTCCGCGAGCTGAAGGGGCGGCCCGGGGGCGACATCTGGCTCTGCGGCGGCGGGAACCTCGCCGGGCAGCTCCTGCCCGAGGTGGACGAACTCGTCGTCAAGCTGCACCCGATCGTGGCCGGCAGCGGCATCCCGCTGGCCGCCCGGGGCTTCGCGGCGCACCGGTTCACCCTGACCGGCACGCAGTCGTTCGACAGCGGCCTGGTCCTCCTGCACTACGCCGCCGAGCCGGCCCCGTCGTCGGCGTCGACCGGCACAGCGGACCCGGCGGCAGCGGACCCGGCGGGGGTCACTGCGGAGGGCGCGCCGGGGCGGTGAGGAACGGCAGCACGGCGGCCGGCAGCGCGGGCGAGTCGAGCATCTCGTAGTGGGTCAGCCCCGGCAGGACGGCCAGCCGCGACGCGGGACGGTCGCTGCCGTCCCAGCCGGCGTCGCGGTGGCCGCCGCCGAGCAGCCCGAAGAACTCCGCCACGTGGCTGGTCGGGACCGAGTCGGCGTCGGCGAAGACCAGCAGGGTCGGGTTGGCCAGGGCGGCGACCTGCGCCGACCAGTCGTAGTCGCGGCGCAGCAGCTCCCCCGTCTTCGCCCACAGCGCCGGCCAGTCCTGCGGGCGGGGGGCGATCCGGGCGTACAGCTCGTGCGGTGGGGTGCCCCGCATCCGCTCCCCCGTCGCCGCGTCCTGGGCCGCCATCGCGGCCAGCACCTCCGGATACCACCCCCCGCTGCGGCACGGCGCGGAGACCACCACGAGGCGGCGCACCAGCGCGGGATGCTGGATCGCCAGGCGCAGCGCCACCCCGCCGCCCAGCGAATAGCCCAGCACGTCGGCCTCGCCGAGGCCCAGGTGGCGGATCAGCGCGGCGACATCGTCGGCCATCGACTCGAACCGCAGGGGACGGTCGACGTCGGCGGTGCGGCCGTGCCCCTGGAGGTCGACCGTCACCACCCGCCGCCGGCCGGCGAACGCCGGCAGGAGCGGGGCGAACGACTCCGCCGCGCCGTACCCCCCGTGCAGCAGCACCAGCGGGCGGCCCGACCCGCGCACCTCGTGCCACAGCCGCAGGCCGTTGACCTCCGCGTAGCTCACCCCGGGCACCTCCGGCTCCGTCCGACCGTCCCGCTTCCGATCCAACCCCAGCGGTACGACATTCCGGCCCGGAAACTTCTCCGGAGTTTTCTGTTGGCGGCCCGCCCCCTCGGCTCTCCCACCGGTGTCAACGCACACACACCCTCGGCCGGATCGCCCGCCGAGCTTCTCTGAGAGGTCGAACAGCATGCGAGAAGGATTGAACCGGAGCCGGTGGACGCGTCGCACGGCCGCCGTGGGCGGGGCCACCCTGAGCGCGCTCGTGCTCGGCCAACTGGCCCTCACCGGGCCCGTGGCGGCGGTGCCCGGCCTGAGCATCAGGACGACCACCGGCCCGAGCAACTCCGTCGCGAAGTCGCAGGCCGCCACCTGTCCGGCGGGCACCACCGTCATCGGGGGCGGCGGCGCGATCACCGGCTCCGGCCTCGGGCAGGTCGGCATGGACATCATGCGTCCGCTGGTCGGCGGGGGCGCGTTCTCGGTGACCGGCCGCGAGGACGGCAACGGCGTCGCCGGCGACTGGGCGGTCACCGCCAGCGCGGTGTGCGCCCCGGCCCCCAGCGGCCTGGTCACCGTCTCCGGCAGCTCCGCCCCCAGCCTCGGCACGTCCAACTGGTTCGAGAAGTCCTGCCCCGCCGGCAAGCACGCCATCGGGGTCGGCGGCGCGGTCGTCGGGGCGGGGAACAGCGAGGTGATCCTGGAGGACCTGCGCATCCAGCAGAGCAGCGTCGTGGTCGCCGGCGCCGAGGACGACACCGGCTTCGCCGGCACCTGGTGGCTCGACGCCACCGCCATCTGCGCCGACCCGCTCCCCGGCGAGCAGCGCGTCGTCGACGACAGCTCCTACAGCTCCGCCGCCGTCCAGTCGGTGGTCGCCACCTGCCCGCCCGGCACCCGCGTGCACGGGGTGGGCGGCGAGATCGTCGGCGGCGACGGCCAGGTGCGCCTGACCGAGATGCGGGCCACCTCCTCGACCACGGTCACCGTCCGGGCCATGGAGGACGAGAACGGCTTCAGCAGCAACTGGAAGGTGCGCGCGTACGCGGTCTGCGCCAACTGACCCGGTCGCGGCGGTCCGCCGGTCACCCCCGGCGGCCCGCGCCGTCGCAGCGGCGGGGCGTAAACCGCTTGCCGTACGCCGGGGGCGCGGCACGATGAGGGTGGAGTCGCCGCGTGACTTCGTCCACAAACCGGGGAGCATCAACAATGGCGGACAAGGCGTATCAGGTCATCGTGCGCGGCAGGTTCGCGCCGCTCGACGCCGGGCAACGGGCCGCGCTGCTCGCCCGCGCCGACGAGCACGACGTGTTCGCGGCGCGGTTCACGGAGGAGGGCACGGTGACCTACGAGCGTTCCCTGCTCGGGTTCACCTTCCGCTGCGTCGTCCGGGCCACGGCGGAGGACGCAGCGGAGGTGGTGACCGGCCGGGCGGAGGCGCTGGCCGCAGCCGCCGTCCGGGGGCTGGGCGCCGACCACGGCGACCTCACGTCGGTGGCGACGGACCTCGACAGCATCAAGGTCCGCCCCCGGGGACGCTGACCCCGACGACAGCGGGAGTCCGGTCGCCTCGGATCGTCTCAGCTCAACGCATAGAGTGCCTGATGTGGATCTTGCTGGGTGCTTGGAGCGGGTGCTCGGACTTGAGAAGCAACCGCTACCGGGTCCTCACACTGCCGTTGCCGACACGGCAGGTCCGGGCTACCAGATCCTGTTCCTGTGCACCAGTGCCGAATCCTGGGAGGATCGCTCCCAGACCGACGAGGTATGGGATCACTTCGATCGGGGGTGCCTGGTCCTGGCGGAGTCGCTTGCTCAGGTGTGGGGGCCACCGGAGCGGATCGAGCTGGGCCCGGTCCTGGAACGCTCGATGCGGGGCGAGGCAGTGTCGGCCCTGGCTGGTGTCCTTTCCAACTTCGTGCCATCCCTGTCTGCCTGGCACTTCGACGATCGCACCGTGTGTGTCGGCGTCGGCCAGTGGGATGCGGAATTCCCGATCACCCTGGTGGCTGCGGCTGGTGACCTTGCTGAGCCGATCGCCGGTCCGCGTCGGGACCGCCCGTACGCCAGCTGGGCCTGAACGTCCTCGCTGAGACAACTACGGCTGGCCTGTCTGAACCCCGCCCGCCTTATAAGCCCGCCCGCTCCGAGGTCACCGGGGCGGTGAAGAACTCGGCAAGCGCGTCGACCAGGTGGCGCGGGGCACGGTTGAGCGCGTCGTGACCCGCGCGCGGCACCACCAGGGTGCGGGCGTGCGGCAGGGCTCCCGCCAGGGCCTCGTTGGTCGGCCGGTAGTAGGGCGGCCGGCCCCGCCGCAGGCCAGCAGCACCTCGGCGTCGACGCCGGCCCACTGCTTCGGCGGGCCGTCGTGGCGGAAGATCAGCGTCGTCTCGTCGAGAGTGGTGGGCCGCACTGTCCGGCCCTGCTGCTACCACCGTTGCCGCCGACAGCAACAGGGCCGACCGCTTCGGCGCACAGGAACTTCCAACCCTCGATGAGCAGCGCCAACAGCTCGTCGCCCAGCAGGTCACCCGGCGCGGGTGCCAGACGTTGGCGAATCGGCAATCGCAACCTTGCCGCGCCATCGATAAAGCCCTATGGTTACTGGAAAGCGCTTTCCGTAACAGGGTGTTCATGATTGAAGGGCGGATCAGATGAGACGCAAAGTTGCTACACGGTGGCTGGCCGGCGGTGCCACTGCGGTCGCAGGGGCCGTCGCCGCGCTGGCGCTGCAGGTCCCCCACGCCTCGGCCGCCACGAACCTGAGCATCGGTGCAGGCGCCGACGGCTCCAGCAAGGCCAGCGGCACCAGCTATGGCAACGTCATCGACGGCAACACCAGCACCTTCTGGTCGCCGAGCGGCTCGACCGGCACGATCTCGGTCAAGTGGGGCGGCGCCACCACGGTGTCCTCGGCCGTCATCGTGCAGGCCTCGGGCGGCGGCTCGATCAGCGGCTGGCAGCTCACGAACCACGACACGGGCGCCGTCCTGGCCAGCGGCAGCAGCGCCCCGAGCACCATCAACTTCTCCTCGACGTCGCTGAAGAAGCTCTCCTTCGTCATCACCAGCGCGTCCGGTGCCCCGCGGATCGCCGAGTTCGAGACGTACTCCAGCGGCGGGTCGACCCCGACCACCAGCCCCACCAGCGGTCCGACGTCCGGCCCGACCAGCAACCCCGGCGCACCGACCGGCGCGTGGCCGTCGTCGGCCGGTTCGGTGAGCATCTCGGGCACGGTCAACGTCTCCGGCACCTTCGACGGCGGGATGAAGACCTACTGCTGCATCGGTGACGGTGGGCAGGGCGAGTCGCAGGACCCGATGTTCAAGATCGCCAACGGCGGCACGCTGCAGAACGTCATCCTCGGTTCGCCCGCCGGTGACGGCGTGCACTGCGAGGGCACCTGCACGCTGCGCAACGTGTGGTGGAACGACATCGGTGAGGACGCCGCCACCTTCAAGCAGACCAACGGCGGCACCTCCTACGTCATCGGTGGCGGCGCGCGCAGCGGCAGCGACAAGACCTTCCAGCACAACGGCAACGGCACGGTCAACATCTCCGGCTTCTACCTCAAGGGGTCCGGCAAGCTGTACCGCGGCTGCGGCAACTGCTCCACCTCGTACACCCGCCACGTGCGAATCGACAACGTCCTCGTCGACGACATCGACATGCTCGCCGGCATCAACAGCAACTGGAACGACACCGCGACGATCACCCGCGTGGTCGTCATCGGCTCGGCCACCATCTGCGGCAAGTACAAGGGTGTGCCCAAGGGCAGCGAACCCAGCTACCTCGGTGAGGGCTGGAACGACGCCAACTGCAAGGTCAACAGGAGTGACGTCACCTTCCGGTAGTCACTGGACACCCACGTTCGCGAAGGGGCACCTGCCTGGCGGCGGGTGCCCCTTCGGTGTCCGTCGTCTGTCTCGCCACAGACCCCTGTGCGGGCCTGTCAGCGGCCGGGTTCTTGAGCTTCGGAAGCGCTCCCGCGCTGGTGGTGATGGGTGGGCGCGGCAGGTTTCGAACCTGCGACCCCTCGCTTGTAAGGCGAGTGCTCTCCCACTGAGCTACGCGCCCCGAACGCCCGCACGGCGGGCCGGAGTCCGGCAAGCTTACCCTGCCGACTCCGGCCCGCCGCGCCGGTGTGCCCGTGGTGGGATCAGGCGGCGACGGCGTCGGCCAGCGCCTTGCGCCAGCCCTGCTGGTCGCGCGCCTCGCCCGGCATGTTCATCTCGGCGAACCGGACGACGCCGGCCTTGTCGATCACGAACGTGCCCCGGTTGGCGATGCCCGCGACGTCGTTGAAGACGCCGTACGCCTGGGCGACCGCGCCGTGCGGCCAGAAGTCGGCCAGCAGCGGGAACTGGTAGCCCTCCTTCTCGGCCCAGATCTTGTGGGCGTAGACCGAGTCCACGCTCACGGTGAGCACCTGGACGTCGTCGTTGACGTACTCGTTGAGGTTGTCCCGCACCTCGCACAGCTCGCCCTGGCAGATGCCGGTGAAGGCGAGCGGGTAGAAGACCAGCAGCACGGTGCGCTTGCCACGGAAGTCCGACAGCCGGACCTCCTGGTTGTTCTGGTCCTTGAGCACGAAGTCCGGCGCCTCGGCGCCAACCTCGATCGGCATGCGAGCTCCTTGGGTCGATTCTGGAGGTGGCATCAGCCTGCCACACCCGAGGGCCGGGGCCACCGAGTGTGGCCGGCCCCACGGGCGGGGGCAGGTTCGGCTACTTCTTGGCCTTGGCGCCCCGGCGCAGCACGAGGCGGGCACCGCTCCAGTCCCGGCCGGCGTTGACCGTGGACGTCTGTTGCAGGCCGGCGGTGGGCGCGGACTCCGCGATCTCGCTCGGCTCGACGTGGCCCTCCCGCCCGGCCTTGGGGGTCAGCAGCCACACGACGCCGTTGTCGGCCAGCGGGCCGAGGGCGTCGACGAGCAGCTCGAAGAGGTCACCGTCGCCGTCGCGGTACCAGACCAGCACCGCGTCGACCACCTCGTCGGTGTCCTCGTCGACCAGCTCTCCACAGCGGTCGGTCAGGGCGTCCCGGAGATCCTGGTCGACGTCCTCGTCGTACCCCATCTCCATGACGACCATCCCCGGCTCGATACCGAACCGGTCCGCCAGGCTGCGTACCCCGTCGGCGGCCTGACCAGCGGTCGCGCTCACTGTCGCGTGCCTCCTCATCTCGTCCCTGCTCGCGGCGTCGCGGCGACGCCGTCAGGCAAAGTCCACACACTCGCGGCCCCCCGCGCAAGTGGCGCACCGGGTGGAACGGAATTTACCGTGCCAGCAGCGTACGGGCACCCTGGGTGATGGCATCCTCGGTGACCAGCACCTCACGCGCCGCCGGACCTAATGGTACAAACGAGTCAACTGAGGCCACCCGGCGCGCCGCACCGACGTACCCGCCGTCGACCAGCGCCGCGAGCACCCCCTCGCCGACCCCGCCGGAGCGGCGGGTCTCGTCCACGACCAGCACCCGGCCGGTCACCGACGCCTCCCGGACGATGTCCGCGACCGGCAGCGGGGCGATCCAGCGCAGGTCGACGACGCGGCTGCCGATCCCCTCGTCGGCGAGGGTGGCGGCGGCGCGCAGCGACATCGGCACCCCGTTACCGAAAGTGACGATCGTGACGTCCTCGGCGGAGCCGACGCCGTACACCCGGGCCCGGCCGACCGGCGCGTGGCCGGCGGCCCACGCGCCGGGCCCGGCGTAGTCGGCCAGCCATTCGCCGTCGCCCTCCGTGTAGAGGTCGCGGGTGTGGTAGAGCGCGATCGGCTCCACCAGCACGCAGACGCTGCCGTCGACGGCCGCGCTCGCCAGGCAGGTACGCACCATCGCGGCGGCGTCGTCCGGCCGCGCCGGCACCGCGATCACCAGCCCGGGCACGTCCCGCAGCACGGCCAGGGAGTTGTCGTTGTGGAAGTGCCCGCCGAAGCCCTCCTGGTACGCCAGCCCCGGCACCCGCACCACCATCGGGTTGCGGAACGCCCCCGAGGAGAAGAACCGCATCGTCGCCGCCTCGCCGCGCAGCTGGTCCTCGGCGTTGTGCAGGTACGCCAGGTACTGGATCTCCGGCACCGGCAGCAGCCCGGCCAGCCCGGCGCCCAGGCCGAGCCCGAGGATCGACGTCTCGTCGAGCAGCGTGTCGAAGACCCGGGCCGCGCCGTACCGGTCGCGCAGCCCCTTCGTCACCCCGTACACCCCGCCCCTGGCGGCGACGTCCTCGCCGAAGACGACCATCCCGGGGTGGTCGAGCATGCCGTCGGCGAGGGCGGCGTTGATGCTCTGCGCCAGGGTGAGCGGGCCGGCCGCCTCGGGCAGCCGGCCGCCGAACACGTCCGCGCGGGCCGCCGCGCCGGGCCCGCCGGCCCGGGTCGCCGCGTCCGCGACGGCGCGGGCCACCCGGGCCGGGCGGCGGGGCGCGGTCTCGGCGACCACCTCGGCCGCGGAGGCGAGTTTCGGTTCGCCGAGCACCTCCTCGGCGATGCGGCGTACCTGCCAGCCGCGCTCGTCGTAGCGGGCCAGCAGCTCGTCGGCCGTGGCGACGCCCGCCGCCACGAGCAGCCGGGCGGTGGCCAGCAGCGGGTCCCGGTCCAGGTCCGCGGCGATCTCGCCGGAGCTGCGGTACGCGGCCTCGGCGTCCGCGCCGGCGTGCCCCATCAGCCGTACGGTGCTCAGGTGCAGCACGGCCGGCCGCCGGTGCCGGCGCACCCAGCCGGCCGCCTCAACGGCCGCCTCGTACGCCTGCACGGGGTCGGTGCCGTCGGCGGAGAAGTAGCGGATGCCCGGCTTGGACCGCAGGGTCGCCTCCACCCAGCCCTTCGGGGACCGGACGCTGATGCCGAGCCCGTTGTCCTCACAGACGAAGAGCACCGGGATGCGCAGGCCGGTGTGGTCGTACCAGCCGGCGGTGTTGAACGCGGCGGTGGCGCTGGCGTGGTTGACCGAGGCGTCGCCGAACGAGCAGACCACGATGGCGTCCGGCGGCCACGGCGAGCGGGGCGGCTGCCCGACGTCGCCGAGCGGGTCCGCACCGGCCCGCCGCCCGGCCGGGTCGCGGCGACGCAGCCGTTCCAGGGCCAGCCCCGCGCCGACCGCCCTGGGCAGGTGCGAGGCGATGGTGGAGGTGGTCGGGACGATCGCGAGGTCGGCCCGGCCGAAGACCTTGTGCCGGCCCCCGGCGATCGGCTCCCGGGCCGAGGCGACCATCCCGCGCAGCACGTCCCGGGCGGCACCGGCGTACGCGTCCTCCCGCCCGGCCGCACCGTCGCGGCCCGCCGCCGGCCCGCCGGCCGCACCGACCGCGGCCTCGACCCCCGTCTCCGCCCCGGCCCCGGCCCCGACCTCGGTCTCGGGCGGCGGTTCCTCCGCGTCGGACGGCGTGGGTGCCGCCTCGGGCCGCGCGGGTTCCGCCTCGGCCGGCGTGGCCTGCGCCCCGGGCGTCGGCGCGTCGGTCTCCCCCTCCGGCCCGGGGAAGGCGACCTCCCCGGCGGCCTGGGCGGCGCGGAGGCAGTAGAACGCGCCCGAACGGTAGTGCAACAGGGCCGGGTCCCCGGGACGCAGCGCGGCGGCGACCGCGGCGTTGCCCTCGTGGCCGGCGGAACCGATGGTGTAGAAGCCCTCGCCGAAGCTGCGCAGCCACCGCCCGGCGAGGTCAAGCTGCCGGCTGGTGACCTGGGCGTCGAAGAGGTCCAGCAGTTGCGCCCCGGTCAGCGGCGCGCCGTCGTGGACCCGCTCGGCCGGGTCACGTCGCCGGGGCGCGGCGGCGAGCCCGGCGAGGGCCTCCCGGAACCGGTCGTCGAGATCTTGCGGGGTGGTCACGTCCGACAGCATTACCGACGCGGCGGCCGGTCGCCCACTCAGACACGTCCGCCCGGGGCGGGTCACCGTCGCCGCCGGGCCCGGCGGCGCGTCACCGCGAGGCGCGCTCCCCTGGGCAGTCGCCGTCGGCGACCTTCCACATCAGCTCGTGCAGGGTGGCCAGCTCGGCGTCGGTGAGCCCGGCGAGGAGTCGGGAGTCCGACATCACCCGCTCGACGCGGTCGCGCATCCGCCGGCCCGCCTCGGTGACCACGAGGGTCTTCTGCCGCCGGTCGGTCGGGTCGGCCCGGCGCTCCACGAGGCCCGCCTGCTCCAGCTTGTCGACCAGGGTGGTGACGTTGGAACGGTCGCAGCGCAACTGGTCGGCCAGGGTGCGGGCCGGCAGCGGGCGGTCCGGGTCCAGCACGTGCAGCGCCCGGGCGACGGCCGGGGTCAGGCCCAGCCCGGCCACCCCGGCCTCCTGCCGGTGCCGGATGGCCGAGGCCACGTGCATGATCCGGCGTACGGCGGCACCGGCCAGGTCGGCGCGGCCACCCGCGGAAGGCCCCGCCTCGGTGGGGATGCGCTGCGCCATGCCGCAATCGTACGCCCAGCGCAACTGTTGAACACCTCCATCAGTTTGGCCGCCCGACCGACCACCCGTCCACCCGCCTAGCCGCCCGGCCGCCCGGCGGGTGTTTGCAGGGGTCCCTTGTTCGACAAAAGGCGATGGCAAGGGGCCCTTCCTTTCACCTGACGGCCATCGGCGGGCGCAACGCTCCCCGGAGTCGAACAACACGGACTCTGGGGAGGAAACCGTGACACTGTCCCGACGTACGATCCTGCTCTCCGGCGCGGCGGTCGGCGCGGCCGGCGCGGTGGCCGGGCTGCCCGTGGCGGCCGGCGCGGCGGCGGCCCGCCCGCTGCGGCAGGACCCGTTCACCCTCGGGGTGGCCTCCGGCGACCCGGACCACGAGGGTTTCGTGCTGTGGACGCGGCTGGCCCCGCAGCCCCTCGCGGAGGACGGCCTGGGCGGCATGCCGGCGCGGCCGGTGGCGGTGACCTGGGAGGTCGCCGCCGACGAGGGGCTGCGGCACGTGGTGCGGCGCGGGGTGGCGCAGGCCCGACCCGAGGCGGCGCACAGCGTGCACGTGGAGCTGGGCGGGCTGCTGCCGGGCCGGGAGTACTTCTACCGGTTCCGGGCCGAGGGGTACGCGTCCCCGGTCGGGCGCACCCGCACCGCGCCGGCGCCGGGAACCCTGCCGTCGGCCCTGGCCATGGGCTTCGTCTCCTGCTCGCAGTACGAGCACGGGTACTTCACCGCGTACCGGCGGCTGGCCGAGACCGAGCCGGAGCTGATCCTGCACCTGGGCGACTACCAGTACGAGTACGAGAAGGGCACGTACACGGTGCCGGGCGGGAACCCGCGCGACCACGAGGGCCCGGAGACCCGGACGCTGGCGAACTACCGGCAGCGGCACGCCCAGTACAAGACCGACACCGACCTGCAGGCGGCGCACGCGGTGGCCCCCTGGGTGGTGGTCTTCGACGACCACGAGGTGGAGAACAACTGGGCCGACGAGGTGCCGGAGGCCCCGGACCCGGACTTCCTCGCCCGGCGGGCGGCGGCGTTCCAGGCGTACTACGAGAACATGCCGCTGCGGCGCACCTCGCTGCCGCGCGGCATCGACATGCAGTTGTACCGGCGGGTGCGCTGGGGCCGACTGGCCACGTTCCACATGCTCGACACCCGGCAGTACCGCGACGACCAGGCGTGCGGCGACGGATACAAGGAGTGCGCCGCGGCGGCCGACCCCGCCCGGTCGATCACGGGGGCGGAGCAGGAGGCGTGGCTGCTCGACGGGTTCCGCCGCTCCGACGCGCGCTGGGACATTCTGGGCCAGCAGGTCTTCTTCGCGCAGCGGGACAACAACTCGGGGCCGCTCACGGTCACCAGCATGGACGCCTGGGACGGGTACGTGGCCTCCCGCGACCGGATCACCCGGGGCTGGCTGGCCGCCGGGGTGCGCAACCCGGTGGTGCTCACCGGCGACGTGCACGCCCACTGGGCCAGCGACCTGAAGCTCGACTACGCCGACCCCACGTCGCGCACGGTCGGCAGCGAGCTGGTCTGCTCCTCGGTCACGTCGACCGGCGACGGCGCGGACTCGCCGACGGGCTCCCACCCGTGGTTCGCGTTCAACCCGCACCTGCGCTTCCAGAACAACCTCCGGGGGTACGTCCGCACGACGATCACCCCGGCGCAGCTGGCGGCCGACTTCGACGTGGTGCCGTACGTGAGCCGGCCGGACGCCCCGGCGTACACCCGGGCGACGTTCGTGATCGAGGACCGGGTGCCGGGCCTGCACCAGACGTACGACCGGCCGCCGGCACCGGCCGCGCGCACCGCCCCCGGGGCCGGGGCGGACCTGGGCCGGCAGACGGTGGAGGCGGAGACCCTGCGGCCCTGACCGGGCGGCCGGCGCGGGCCGGCGGGCGGTCAGCGGCCGGCGGGCGGTCAGCCGGGCAGGAACGAGAAGCGGACCTTGCGGGTGGGGTTGTCGCCGTTGGTGTCGACCAGGCAGATGGACTGCCAGGTGCCGAGCGCGAGCCGCCCGTCGATCACCGGCAGGGTCGCGTACGGGGGGACGAGGCCGGGCAGCACGTGGTCGCGCCCGTGGCCGGGCGAGCCGTGCCGGTGCCGCCAGCGGTCGTCGGTGGGCAGCAGGTCGTCCAGCGCCCGGAGCAGGTCGTCGTCGGAGCCGGCACCGGTCTCGATGACGGCGAGGCCGGCGGTGGCGTGCGGCACGAAGACGTGCAGCAGGCCGTCGCCGGCGCCGGAGACGAACCGTTCCGCCTCGGCGGTGATGTCCCGGACGGTCGGTCGGGAGCCGGTCTGGACGGTGATCACCTCGGTGCGCATACGGCGCATTCTGCCGCCGGAACCCGGGGCCTGTCAGCCGGGACCCGGGTCGCGGCCGGGCTTCCGTCAGCCGGGAGCCGGCCGGACCTGCCTCAGCCGGGACCCGGGTCGCCGGACCAGCCGGTGCCGGCGTCGCCGGCGTGGAAGTCGGCACCGGGCTGGCCCGCGCCCGCGCCGTACGCGCCGGAGCCGTACGAGGCGGCGGGGTCGCCGGTGGTGGTGGCGTAGCCGTAGCGGGCGCTCCGGCCGCCGGTGCGGTTGAGCAGCACCAGGCCCGCGGCGAGCAGGGCCAGGCCGAGCAGCCCCACGGGGGCGGTGTCGAGTCGGCCGCCGGCGAGGCCGAGCACCGACAGCAGCAGGGTGAGCGCTCCGGCCAGCACGAGTGCGCTCGCCACGGCTCGCAGCATCGTCATGGGTCGACGGTAGGAGACGGCCGCAAGCAGCCATAAGTTACCGGCGGGTACCTGTGTTGAGCGTCGCGTCTGGGGGAGGCAGACGTGACGAAAACCGTCGGTAGAAGGCAGGATGAACGTCTAGAGACCTATCCCACACACAACCGAGGGAACGCCTGTGGCCACGGAACGCAAGCGCCCGGTGATCACCGCCGGTCTGCCGAGCCAGCTTCCGGACATCGACCCCGAAGAGACCGGCGAATGGGTCGAGTCGCTGGACGGTGTCATCGACGAGCGCGGAACCAAACGCGCCCGGTACGTGATGCTGCGCCTGCTGGAGCGCGCGCGGGAGCGCCAGGTCGGGGTGCCGTCGCTGACCACCACCGACTACATCAACACCATCCCGCCGGAGCGCGAGCCGTGGTTCCCGGGTGACGAGCACATCGAGCGGCGGATCCGGGCGTACATCCGGTGGAACGCGGCGATGCTGGTGCACCGCGCGCAGCGCCCCGAGATCGGCGTCGGCGGGCACATCTCGACGTTCGCCAGCTCCGCGTCGCTCTACGAGGTGGGCTTCAACCACTTCTTCCGGGGCAAGGACCACCCGGGCGGCGGCGACCACATCTTCTACCAGGGTCACGCCTCGCCGGGCATGTACGCGCGGGCGTTCCTGGAGGGGCGGCTGAGCGAGAACCAGCTCGACGGGTTCCGCCAGGAGCTGTCCCACCCGGGCGGCGGGCTGCCGTCGTACCCGCACCCGCGGCTGATGCCGGACTTCTGGGAGTTCCCGACCGTCTCGATGGGCCTCGGCCCGCTGAACGCGATCTACCAGGCCCGGTTCAACCGGTACCTGCACCACCGGGGCATCAAGGACACCTCGCAGCAGCACGTGTGGGCGTTCCTCGGCGACGGCGAGATGGACGAGGTCGAGTCGCTCGGCGCGATCGGCGTGGCCGCCCGCGAGGAGCTGGACAACCTCACCTTCGTGATCAACTGCAACCTGCAGCGGCTCGACGGGCCGGTCCGGGGCAACGGCAAGATCATGCAGGAGCTGGAGGCGTTCTTCCGGGGCGCCGGCTGGAACGTCATCAAGGTGGTCTGGGGCCGCGAGTGGGACCCGCTGCTCGCCGCCGACACCGACGGCGCGCTGGTCAACCTGATGAACAGCACGCCCGACGGTGACTACCAGACCTACAAGGCGGAGTCCGGGGCGTACGTGCGGGAGCACTTCTTCGGCCGCGACGCGCGCACCCGCAAGATGGTCGAGGGGCTCACCGACGACGAGATCTGGAACCTCAAGCGGGGCGGGCACGACTACCGCAAGCTCTACGCGGCCTACAAGGCGGCGATGGAGCACACCGGCCAGCCGACGGTCATCCTGGCCAAGACGATCAAGGGCTGGACGCTCGGCTCGCACTTCGAGGGCCGCAACGCCACGCACCAGATGAAGAAGCTGACGCTGGACGACCTGAAGCTCTTCCGCGACCGGCTCTACCTGGACATCTCGGACAAGACGCTGGAGGAGAACCCCTACCTCCCGCCGTACTTCACCCCGGGCGAGAAGTCCGAGGAGATCGCCTACCTGCGGGAGCGCCGGGAGCAGCTCGGCGGCTACCTCCCGTCGCGGCGGACCGCCGGCCGGACGCTGGCGATCCCGGGCAGCGAGCGGTTCTCCGACGTCAAGCGGGGCTCGGGCAAGCAGAAGGTGGCCACCACGATGGCCTTCGTCCGCCTGCTCAAGGACATCATGAAGGACAAGGAGTTCGGCAAGCGCTGGGTGCCGATCATCCCGGACGAGGCCCGCACCTTCGGCATGGACTCGCTGTTCCCGACGCAGAAGATCTACTCGCCGCACGGCCAGCGCTACACCTCGGTCGACCGGGAGCTGTTCCTGTCGTACAAGGAGTCGACGACCGGGCAGATCCTGCACGAGGGGATCAACGAGGCGGGCTCGGTGGCCTCGTTCACCGCCGCCGGCACCGCGTACGCCACGCACGGCGAGCCGATGATCCCGCTGTACATCTTCTACTCGATGTTCGGCTTCCAGCGCACCGGCGACGGGTTCTGGGCGGCGGCCGACCAGATGGCGCGGGGCTTCGTGCTCGGCGCGACCGCCGGCCGCACCACGCTCAACGGCGAGGGCCTCCAGCACGAGGACGGCCACTCGCTGCTGCTCGCCGCCACCAACCCGGCGGTGGTGGCCTACGACGCGGCGTTCGCGTTCGAGCTGGCGCACATCATGGAGAACGGCCTGCACCGGATGTACGGCGAGCAGCCGGAGAACATCTTCTACTACCTGACCGTCTACAACGAGCCGATCCACCAGCCGGCCGAGCCGGCCGACGTGGACGTCGAGGGGCTGCTCAAGGGCATCTACCGCTACTCCCCCGCCCCGAAGGTCGACGGCGACGGCCCGCGGGCCAACATCCTGGCCTCCGGCACGGGCATGCAGTGGGCGCTCAAGGCGCAGCAGCTGCTCGCCCAGGACTGGGGGGTGGCCGCCGACGTGTGGTCGGTGACCTCCTGGACGGAGCTGCGCCGCGACGCGGTGGAGTGCGAGGAGCACAACCTGCTCCACCCGGGCGCGGAGCAGCGGGTGCCGTACATCCAGCAGAAGCTGGCCGACGCCGACGGGCCGAAGGTCGCGGTCAGCGACTGGATGCGCGCCGTACCGGACCTGATCGCCCGCTGGGTACCGGGCGACTACACCTCGCTCGGCACCGACGGGTTCGGCATGTCCGACACCCGGCACGCGCTGCGCCGGCACTTCCACGTCGACGCCGAGTCGGTGACGGTCGCGACGCTGCGGCAGCTCGCCCTGCGTGGCGCGGTGCCGGCGCAGGTGCCGGCCGAGGCGGCGAAGAAGTACGCCATCGACGACGTCAACGCGGCCCCGGTCGGCGAGACGGGCGGCGACAGCTAGCCACAGGCACGACGGAGGGGCCCGGCGCGCAACCGCGCCGGGCCCCTCGCCACACCAACCCCCACCCCACCCCACCGCCCTCGCCCCGCCCTCGCCCCGCCCTCGCCTCGGTGATCAAGAGGTTTGCGTCACCGGGAAGATCAACTTTGACACTTTTCTCTTGATCACCGGGGCGGGGGCGGGGGGCGGGACCGGGCGGGGGCGGGGGCGGGGCGGGGCGGGGCAGGACGGAGCGGGGTGGGGAGAGGGTGGGTGGGCAGTGTGACGGCGGTGGTCCGGGGCGTTCCTGGTGGGGACGCGCCGGGCCACCGCCGTCGCGGATGGCGCTGTGAGACGTGCCCCGCTCAGCCGACGGCGGCCAGGTCGGTCAGCCGGGCCAGCGAGTCCTCCAGGTCGGCGCCGACCCGCCGCAGCCCGAGCCGGAGGAGGGCGGCCTTGACCGGGCCGGCGGGCCAGCGTACGACGATGAGCCGCACGATGGTCCCGCCCTCCTCCTCGTCTGCGGTGAGCTGGACGTAGATCTCGGTGCGGGCCTCGGCCCGGGCACCGGCGCCCTTGGCGCGCTCCCGCCAGCCGATCAGGGTCGGCTCCTGGAAGGCGATCACCTCGGCCTCGTGCGCCGACCCGCGCCCGGCCTGGACCAGTTGTCGCCGGCCGAAGCCCTCCCCCGAGAGGACCTCCGCCGCGCGAACTCCCGCCAGCCAGGCCGGCAACTGCTCGGCCCGCTGCACGACTTCCCAGACCGCTTCCACCGGCGCCATCACGTGCGCACTGCGTTCCACGAGGATCATTCTGTTCTTTCCCCCACTGAGGACATCCGCGATATTCGGCACTCTATGCGCTAAATCGGACGCAACCGGACAACTTTGGAAAAGACACGCCGAAAACCCTTGCGCCCCGATCGCCGGCGGCCTATGGCGCAAACTCCCGCCGCGGCCTAGAGTCCGAACACGTTTCACGTTCGCCGGCTGCCCGGCCGGCATCGTGGGACGTCGCGCGTCCCGCGCCCGCGGACGCGCCGGCCCCTGCCGCCTGGAGAGCGCATGACCACCGAGCCGCTGCCCGAGTTCCCGGCCGGATTCCGCTGGGGAGTCTCCACCTCCGCGTACCAGATCGAGGGCGGGGCGACCGCCGCCGGCCGGGGGCCCTCCATCTGGGACACGTTCGCGCACACCCCCGGGCTGATCGCCGACGGCAGCACCGGCGACGTCGCCTGCGACCACTGGCACCGGCACGCCGAGGACGTCGCGCTGATGGCCGGGCTCGGGGTGTCGGCGTACCGGTTCTCGGTGGCCTGGCCCCGGGTCCAGCCGGGCGGCACCGGTCCCGCCAACGCCGCCGGCCTCGACTTCTACGACCGGCTCGTCGACGACCTGGCCGCCGCCGGGATCGACCCGGTCGCCACGCTCTACCACTGGGACCTGCCGCAGCCCCTCCAGGACGCCGGCGGCTGGCTGCACCGGGACACCGCCGCCCGGTTCGCCGAGTACGCCGACCTGGTCGCCGCCCGGCTCGGCGACCGGGTGAAGCTGTGGATCACCCTCAACGAGCCGTTCATCCACATGAGCCTCGGCTACGGCACCGGCGAGCACGCCCCCGGCCAGACGCTGCTGTTCGACGCGTTCCCGGCGGCCCACCACCAGCTCCTCGGGCACGGGCTGGCCGTCGCCGCGCTGCGCGCCCGCACCGGCAGCCCGGTCGCCATCGCCAACAACTACTCGCCCGTGCGCCCGGCCGGCGACACCGACGCCGACCGGGCCGCCGCCGCGGCGTACGACGCGCTGCACAACCGGCTGTTCACCGACCCGCTGCTCGGCCTCGGCTACCCCGACCTGCTCGACCTCGACCCGGGGCTCGTGCGCGGCGACGACCTGGCCGTGATCGCCACGCCGCTCGACGTGCTCGGCGTCAACTACTACAACCCCTCGGGGGTACGCGCGCCCGAGCCCGGCTCGCCGCTGCCGTTCGAGCTGGTGGAACTCGCCGGGTACCCGCGCACGGCGTTCGGCTGGCCGGTGGCCCCCGACGGGCTGCGCGAGCTGCTCACCGGCCTACGCGACCGCTACGGCGACCGGCTGCCCCCGATCCAGGTCACCGAGAACGGCTGCGCCTACGACGACGTACCCGATGCCGAGGGCCGGGTCCACGACCCGGACCGGATCGCCTACCTCGACGCCCACCTGCGCGCCCTGCGGGCCGCGATCGACGACGGCGTGGACGTCACGGGCTACTTCGTCTGGTCGCTGCTGGACAACTGGGAGTGGGCGGAGGGCTTCACCAAGCGCTTCGGCCTCGTGCACGTCGACTTCGGCACCGGGGCGCGCACGCCCAAGTCGTCGTACGCCTGGCTGCGCGACGCCGTGACGCGGCCCGGCGCGGACGCGGCGCCCGGCGCGGCCTCCACGGCACCCGGCGCCGCCGCGCCCGCCTCCCGCCGCGTCACATCCGACGCGGAGTAGCGCCGTGACCACCGTCGACCCGACACCGGCGTCGCTGCCCGCCGCGCTCGCCGAGCCGACCGTCCCGGTGCGGCGGAGCTGGATCGCGCTGATCTTCGCGGCGAACCTCGGGGTGTGGATGGCCTTCTTCACCCCGATCCAGGTGCTGCTGCCCCAGCAGATCGAGCGGATCGCCCCGGGCGACAAGGAGGCCATGTTCGCCGTGGTCACCGGCCTCGGCGCGCTCGCCGCGGTGCTGGCCAACCCGCTCGCCGGGGCGCTGTCGGACCGCACCTGCCTGCGGGTGGGCGGCCGGGAGCTGGGCCGCCGGCACGTCTGGACGGCCGGCGGCGCGGTGCTCGGCGCGCTCGCCCTGGTGCTGCTGGCCCGGCAGGACACCATCGCCGGGGTCGCGGTCGGCTGGGTGGCCGCCCAGGTCTGCTTCAACGCGATGCTGGCCAGCCTCACCGCCGGCATCCCCGACCGGGTGCCGGTGCTGCAGCGCGGCGGCGCCTCCGGCTGGGTGGGCATCCCGCAGTCGCTGGGCCTGGTGCTCGGCGCGGTGCTGGTGACGGCGGTGGTGACCGGCAACGCCGCCGGGTACGCCACGATCGCGCTGGCCGTGCTGCTGCTGTCGCTGCCGTTCGCGCTGCTCACCGCCGACGACCCGCTGCCCCGGGCGCACCGGCCGCCGCTGCGGGTGGGCGCGCTGCTCGCCTCGATGTGGATCAGCCCGCGCCGGCACCCGGACTTCGCCTGGGCCTGGCTCACCCGGTTCCTGGTGCAGCTCGGCAACGCGCTGGGCACGCTGTACCTGCTGTACTTCCTCGCCGACGGGGTGCGCTATCCCGACCCCGAGGGCGGGCTGCTGGTGCTGATCCTGCTCTACACGCTCGGGATGATCCTCACCGCCGTGGTCTCCGGCCGGCTCTCCGACCGCTCGGGCCGGCGCAAGGTCTTCGTGATCACCTCCGGGCTGGTGATGGCCGTGGCCGCGCTGCTGCTGGCCGTCGCGCCGGTCTGGCCGATGGCGATGGTCGCGGCGGTGCTGCTCGGCGCGGGCTACGGCGTCTACCTGTCGGTGGACGCGGCGCTGATCACCGAGGTGCTGCCGGCGGCCACCGACCGGGCCAAGGACCTCGGGGTGATCAACATCGCGAACTCCGCGCCGCAGGTGCTCGGCCCGGCGCTGTCCGCCCCGATCGTGGTGCACCTGGGCGGCTACCCCACCCTGTACGCGGCCACCGCGGCGGTCACCCTGCTCGGCAGCGCGCTCGTCGTCAAGATCCGTGGCGTGGCGTGACGGTGGAGATCAAGGGGCCCCTCCGTTAACCGCTGGCCGGCGGCCGTAGGCTGGGAGACGTGACGGTACGTGTACGCTTCGCCCCCTCCCCGACCGGAATGTTCCACGTCGGCGGCGCCCGCTCGGCCCTGCAGAACTGGATCTTCGCCAGGCAGCAGGGCGGGGTGTTCGTGCTCCGCGTCGAGGACACCGACGCGGCCCGCAACAGGCCGGAGTGGACCGAGGGCATCCTGTCGGCGCTGGACTGGATCGGCATCGCCCGGGGCAGCTACGAGGGCCCCTACTTCCAGTCCTCGTACGCCGCCGAGCACCGGGCCGCCGCGCAGCGGCTGCACGAGAGCGGCCGGGCGTACTACTGCGACTGCACCCGCGAGGCCGTGCAGGCGCGCACCGGCTCGCAGTACTCCGGCTACGACGGCTTCTGCCGCGACCGGGGCCTGGCGGCCGGCGAGGGGCGCGCGCTGCGGTTCCGCACCCCGGACACCGGCGCGACCGTGGTCGTCGACCTGATCCGGGGCGAGCCGACGTTCGAGAACAAGCTGATCGAGGACTTCGTCATCGCCCGGGGCGACGGGTCGCCGGTGTTCCTGCTGGCCAACGTGGTCGACGACATGACCATGGGGATCACCCACGTGATCCGGGCCGAGGAGCACCTGCCCAACACGCCGAAGCAGCAGCTCCTGTGGGACGCGCTGGGCGTCAAGCCGCCGGTCTGGGCGCACGTGCCCGTGGTGGTCAACGAGAAGCGGCAGAAGCTGTCCAAGCGGCGGGACAAGGTCGCCCTGGAGGCGTACCGGGACGAGGGCTACCTCGCCGACGCGATGCGCAACTACCTGATGCTGCTGGGCTGGGCCCCGTCGGGCGACCGGGAGATCGTGCCCTGGTCGGTGATCGAGGACGAGTTCCGGCTGGAGGAGGTCAACCCCTCCCCCGCGTTCTTCGACGAGAAGAAGCTGCGCGCGTTCAACGGCGACTACATCCGGGCGCTGCCGGTCGACGAGTTCGTGGCCGCGTGCCGGCCGTGGCTGACCGGCACCGACACCATCGCGCCGCCGCCGTGGCAGCCGGAGGAGTTCGACGAGGCCGCGTTCGCCGCCGTGGCCCCGCTGGCGCAGACCCGCATCGCGGTGCTCAGCGAGATCGTGCCCAACGTCGACTTCCTCTTCCTGGCCTCGCCGAGCATCGAGGAGGCCGCGTGGGCGAAGGCGATGAAGGAGGGCGCGGCCGAGCTGCTCGACGCGACGGTCGCCGCGTACGAGGGGCTCGCGTCGTGGGACGCCGAGTCGCTGAAGGCGACGCTGGAGGCGGTCGGCGCGGAGCGCGGCCTCAAGCTCGGCAAGGCCCAGGCGCCCGTCCGGGTGGCGGTCACCGGCCGCACCGTCGGGCTGCCGCTGTTCGAGTCGCTGGAGGTGCTGGGCCGCGAGCGCACCCTCGCCCGGTTGCGCGCCGCCCGCCTGCGCCTGCCCTGATCGGGTACGCGACGCCTGCCTGATCGGGTACGCGAACGTAGGGGCCCGCCGGTGGACCGGCGGGCCCCTACGCGTCCTGCCTGGGGTCGGTCAGGTGCCGGCGCGGCGGCGGCGCACGGCGAACCCGCCGGCAGCGGCGGCCACCAGCAGCACGCCGCCGCCCAGCGCCCAGAGCCAGCCGGGCGGGCCCCCGTCGGTCGACTCGCTGGCGGCCGGCACGGCGCTGCCGGCACCCTCCGGGGTCGCGGCGGCCGACGACGGCGCGGCGGCGGACGGGGCATCCGACGGCGGGACGGGCTCCGGCGCGGCGGCCGACGGCGACGGGGACTCGGCCGGGGTGCCGGTGGTGAGGGTGAACCGCACCTCGCCCTTGATCGGGTGGCCGTCGGCGGATCCGAGCTGGTAGCCGACGATGTATAGGCCGGCCTTGCCGGGCGCGAACGGGATCCGCACCCGCGTTCCGGAGAAGGTCGGCTCCCCGTCGAGGGCGGCCACATTGTCCGGCCCGGTGACTGTGATCTTCGTCGTACCCGGGTTCGGTTTCGCCAGGAACCGGAGCTCGATCAGCTCCGGCGCGGTGGCGATCCGCGCGCCGTTGGCCGGGTTGCTGCCGCTCAGTGAGTTGTGCGCGGCGGCCGGCGCGGCCGGGAGCACGAGCGACACACCGAGCGCCACGCCGAGCACGGCCAACCAGGTACGCGCCACGCGTGGGAACCTGCCCCCCATGTACACCTCCGTAAAGGTACTATCCGCCCGCTGATCTACGGCCGATTGGTTAGTCGAGCTGAGATCGCAGATAGTTCCAATTCCCGATCCAACAGCTGCAACCGATCGACGTTCTGCGCAGTCTTTCAGGTGGGCGCCCCGCCCTGTGGGCATGGTCACCGCCAGCGACCGACCAACGCGTGACCTGCAGCGAAGCCATCCAAATCGAACGGGGCGAGGAGGCGGCGATGGTCCGACAGGTGAGGCGGCTGAGCCGGGCGGCAGCGGGAGCGCTGCTGGCGACGGCGCTGGCGACGGCGCTGGCGGGGCCGGTCCGGGCGGCCGGCACGGCCACGGGTCCGGCGACGACGGGTCCGGCGACGACGGGCGCGGCGCTGGCCGACGCGGCCGCCGCCGCCAGCGCGGCGCTGGCCCGCAAGGTGCCGAAGAAGACCCTCCCGGCCGGGGTGGACATCACCGGCGAGGGGCTGGCCGAGCCGCTGCGGCTGCGGGCCACCGCCCACCCCGTCGAGGTGGTCGCGGTCGTCGACCAGGTGAGCTGGCTGGGCCCCACCGGGGCGGCCAGCGGGCCGAAGCCTGCCGACCTGGGTCCGAAGTACACGGTGGTGGTGCTGGTCGGGGAGATCGCCACCCAGACGTACGACCTCTACCCGCTGGCCAAGGGCGGCCCCCGGGTCTACCGGCCGGCAAAGCAGCCGGACCCGGCCCGCAAGGAGAAGGCCGGCTGGTTCCTCGGCCGGCTCAGCATGTCCGAGACGCTGCGGACGGTCGGGGTGCCGCTGGAGCGGCAGGTCGACACGGTCAGCGGCGGCGTCGGGGGCGGCGAGCGGGTGCTGCCCGACGATTCGCTGAACCCGGCCGGCGACATCGACGAGGCGCTCGACGAGTTGCAGCGGCTGCTGCTGCTCAACGTCGGGGTGATGCTGGTGATCACCCTCGGGCTGGCCGGGATCGCGCTGCTGATCCGCCGCCGTACCCGCTGACGGGCCCGGCCCCGTGCCGCTCGGCGCGGGGCCCCCGTGCGCTCAGCACCAGCGGCACGGCCTCAAGCACCGGCGGCGCGGCTTCAGCACCAGCGGCGCGGCGGGCGCTCCCGGCGTAGGGCCCGGTGCCGGGGGCGGACCGGGCCGTGCCGGTGCGCGCCGGCCCAGCCGGGCAGGTCGCTGCGGCAGGCAGCGGCCCGGCCGGACTCGTCGTCGGCGGGCGGCTCGGCGGCGCGCTGGCGGGGCACCGGGGCGTCCTCGTCGGCCGGCGCGGCGCCCCGGCCGCAGGTCGGCTCCGCGGCCCGGCCGCAGGTCGGCTCGGCAGGATGGGTCGTCCCGGTGAGCCGGCGGGGATGCTTCGCCGCCGGCTCGTGGTGGCCCGGCCGGCAGGACTCCCCCTGGGCGCAGCCCGGCTCGGCCTCCCCGTGCGCCATCGGCGGTCTCCTCACGCTCTTCCTCGCCCGCCGGCCGGCCCCTGGCCCGCGTGCCCTGTCACCGTACTGGGGCGGGCGGACGCGCCGTGCGGCGCGTACCCCACCTCAGCGGCGGGGGCGGCGCGGGAAGATCGTCTCCCAGACCGGGAACGCGACGAGCCAGATCACGAGGGCGATGGTGAGGGTGCGGGCGAAGTCCCACAGGGCCCGGGTGCGTTCGGCGTCACCGACGAAGGCGATCGCCGCCACGAGCAACGCGCAGGCCACGGCCCAGCCGAGCAGGCCCTTGACCCACTCCCGCCACTCGTGACGGGCGCGGGCCCAGCCGTAGCGCGGCGGCCGGACCGGCGGCGGGCCGCCGGCGAACCGGTGGGCGAAGCGCTGGTCGGCCCAGCGGATCAGCGAGTGGCCGAAGGCCACCGAGAACCCGAGGTAGGCGGCGGCCAGGCCGTGGGTGGCGTCCGCGGTGGCCCCGCGCCGCAGGTCCAGCGCGGCCGCCGCGAGCAGCACCAGGTCGACCAGGGGTACGCAGACCAGCAGTGCTGCGCCGAGGCGGGGGCGGCGCAGCGGGTAACGGGCCACGAGCCCCGCCACGAGCAGCATCCAGAACCCGATCTCGCATCCGACGATGACCGCGACCAGCACGACGACCTCCCCCTGTCCGTGGGTCCAGCGTGCCGCCCGCCGTGCGCCCCGCCCTCGACCCGGGCGACGAGATCCGGGTACGCCGAACGATGGACCGCGTCGGGGCGTACCTCCTTCGGGGGACGCGGCCTCGTGCCCTGGTCGGAGCCGGCGCGGCGGCGGGTGTGGTGGGATCGGAGGATGCGACTGCCGCCCTGGCCCCGGCCCGGCACCGCGGGCCGGGACGTGGCGCTGGCCGGCGTGGCCCTCGCGGGCGGGCTGGCGCTGCTCGGCCTCGGCACGCACCTGGCGATCACCCCGCGACCCGGCGTGCCCACGGCGGCCTTCCTGCCGTCGCTGGTGGCCGTGTCGGCGGCGGTGGCCCTGCGGCGGGTGGCCACCCGCACGGGGCTGGCCCTCGGCACGGTGGCGCTCGGCGTCGACGTCGCGCTCGGCACCACCCTCGGCACCGCGCTGATCTACACCCAGGTGCTCTACGACTCCTGCGTGTACGGCCCGCCCCGGCTGTGGCGCTGGCTGCTGCGGGGCACCGTGGCGCTGAGCCTGCTCGCCGCCGTCGGCGGGGTGCTGGTGTTCGGCCACTGGCGCGGGGTCGCGCTGGGCGTGCCGGTGGTGCTGGTCGGCGTCGTGCCGGTGCTGACCGGGATCAGCGTGCGGCAGTACCGGGACCAGGCGGCGGCCGAGCGGGCGCGGGCCGCCGAGGAACGGGCCCGGGCCGAGCAGACCGCCCGGCTGGCCGAGTTGGACCGGCGCGAGGCGGTCCGCGCCGAGCGCTCCCGGATGGCCCGGGAGCTGCACGACGTGGTCGCCAACCACCTCGGCGCGGTGGCCATCCACGCCACCGCCGCGCTCTCCGTCCCCGGGCTGGACCGGGAGCAGGTGGCCTCGTCGCTGCGGGTCATCCGGGAGAACAGCGTGCAGGGCCTGGCGGAGATGCGGCAGCTCATCGGGCTGCTGCGGGAACCCACGGCGGGCGTCGGGCCCGCGCCGGGCGACGCCGTGGATCCGGCCGAGGAGGCGACCCGGGTACGCCTCGCCGAGCTGGACCGCCTCGTGGGCCGGATGCGCGCCGCCGGGCTGGCCGTGCGGACCGAGGTGACCGGCGGGGCGCGTCCGCTGCCGGTGGGGGTGGACCTGGCGGCGTACCGGATCGTGCAGGAGTCGCTGACCAACGCGCTCAAGCACGGCGCGGGCGAGGCGGAGCTGGTCGTGACGTACGGGCCGACGGAGGTGGTGGTGACCGTGGCGAACCCGCTGCGGGCGGGCGGCGCGGCGGCGCCCGGCGCGGGCGCCGGGCTGGTCGGGATGCGCGAGCGCGCGGTGCTGCTGGGCGGCGGCTTCACGGCGGGCCCGGCGGACGGGCGGTGGCGGGTCCGGGCGCGGCTGCCCACCGGGGAGCCGGCGTGACCGGCCGGGCCGCCCCCGGGCGGGCCGCGGACGGGACGGACCCGGCGGGGCCGGTGGGTGCCGACGGGCGGGGCGACGCGGCGGGGCCGGTGCGGGTGGTGCTCGCCGACGACCAGCCGGCAGTGCGGGCCGGACTGGCGCTGATCCTGGCCGCCGCGCCCGGCGTCGAGGTGGTCGGCGAGGGCGCCGACGGCGAGGCGGCGGTGCGGCTCTGCGCCGAACTGCGCCCGGACGTCGCCGTGCTGGACGTCCGGATGCCCCGGCTCGACGGCATCTCGGCCACCCGGGAGATCGTCGCCGGCCGGCTCGCCGACGTGCTCGTGCTGACCACCTTCGACCTCGACGAGTACGTCTTCGGCGCGCTGCGCGCCGGGGCGGCCGGCTTCCTGCTCAAGGACACCGACGCCGACGCCCTGGTCGCCGCCGTGCGCACGGTGGCCCGGGGCGAGGGGATCATCGCCCCGGCGGTGACCCGGCGGCTGATCAGCGCGTTCGCCGCCACCGCGCCGGTGGCGCCCGCCGCCACGCGGGCCGCGGTCGCCACGCTCACCGCGCGGGAACGCGACGTGCTGGCCTGTCTCGGGCTGGGCCTGTCCAACCAGCAGCTCGCCGACCGGCTGGCGATGGCGGAGAGCACCGCGAAGACCCACGTCAGCCGGGTGCTGGCGAAGCTCGACCTGCGCAGCCGCGTGCAGGCCGCGATCGTGGCCCAGGAGCTGTCCCTGCCCGCGCCGCCCCCGCTGCCGCCGTCGGGCGGTGCGGGGTGAGCGGGGTGCCCCTCTCCGCGGGGGCGTCGACAGGGGGCCCCACCTTCTCTGCAAGGCTGGTGGGGTGAGCGAGCCGGGCGGGATCGAGCTGTCGGCCACGCTGCGCCGCATCGAGCGGGCGGCGGGGGCCCTGGCCACCGCCAGCGTGGCCCGGATGGACGAGACGCTGCCCTGGTTCCGGGCGCTGCCGGCCGACCAGCGGTCCTGGGTGATGCTGGTGGCCCAGGCCGGCGCGCGGTCGCTGGTGCAGTGGCTGCGCGACGGCGGCGGCACGGCGGACAGCACCCAGGAGGTCTCCGACGAGGTCTTCGCCACCGCCCCGCTGGCCCTGGCCCGCTCGATCAGCCTCCAGCAGACCGTGGCGTTGATCAAGGTGACGATCGACGTGGTCGAGGAGCAGGTGGGCACCCTCGCCGCCGAGGGCGAGGAGCAGCAGCTGCGGGAGGCGGTGCTGCGCTTCTCCCGCGAGATCGCCTTCGCCGCCGCCCGGGTCTACGCGCGGGCCGCCGAGTCGCGCGGCTCCTGGGACGCCCGGCTGCAGGCCCTGCTGGTCGACGCGCTGCTGCGCGGTGACTCCCCGGACGTGCTGGCCAGCCGGGGCGCGGCGCTGGGCTGGTCGGACGCGCCGCCGGTGGCGGTGGCGGTGGGCCGGTCCCCGGGCGGCGAGGTGGCCGCCGTGCTGCACACCGTCCACCGGCTGGCCCGGCGCGTCGGCGTCGAGGTGATCGGCGGGGTGCACGGCGACCGGCTGGTGATCGTGCTCGGCGGCGCGGCCGACCCGATGGCGGCGACGGGGAAGCTGCTGCCCGCGTTCGGGGAGGGGCCGGTGGTGGTCGGGCCGGCGGTGCCGAGCCTCGACGAGGCGACCGACTCGGCCCGGGCCGCGCTCGCCGGCTACCGGGCGGCTCCCGCCTGGCCGACCGCGCCGCGCCCGGTGCCGGCCGGTGACCTGCTGCCCGAGCGGGCCCTCGCCGGGGACGCCGAGGCCCGCCGCCGGCTGCGCCACGACGTGTACGCGACGCTGGCCCGGGCGGGCGGCGAGTTGCTGGAGACCCTGGACGCCTTCTTCGCGGCCGGCGGCACGCTGGAGAGCGCGGCGCGGGCGCTGTTCGTGCACCCCAACACGGTGCGCTACCGGCTGCGGCGGATCGCCGACGTGACGGGGCTGTCGCCGCTGACCCCCCGGGACGCGTTCGCGTTGCAGGTGGCGCTGACCGTGGGGCGGCTCGACCCGGTGGTGCCCGTCGTGACACCTCCGCCCATAACGCCACCAAACCGGCAAACCTCCGCAAAGAGATGATCACGGTCACCTATTTCTGTAGGGTTCCTCCAAAGGTTCTAGTGCGGTTTGGTTGCGGCCGGTAACACCGTGACTGGCGAGTATCCGGAAGAGTCATAGGCGTGCTCGCCGTACTCTCACCGGGACAGGGTTCCCAGAAACCCGGCTTCCTGACACCGTGGCTCGACCTGACCGGCGCCGAGGCACGGCTGCGCTGGTGGTCGGCGCTGGCCGGCGTCGACCTAGTCCACCTGGGCACCACGGCCGGCGCGGAGGAGATCCAGGACACCGCCCGGACCCAGCCGCTGCTGGTCGCCGCGGCCCTGCTCGCCGCCGAGCACCTGCCGATGCACGACGTCACCCTCACGGCCGGGCACAGCGTCGGCGAGCTGGGCGCGGCGGCGCTGGCCGGGGTCCTGCCGGCCGAGACCGCGATCACCCTCGCCGGGGTGCGCGGCCGGGAGATGGCCGCCGCCTGCGCGATCGAGCCGACCGGCATGGCCGCCGTGCTCGGCGGCGACACCGACGAGGTGCTCGCCGCCCTCGACAGGCACGGGCTGCACGCGGCCAACCGCAACGGCGCCGGCCAGATCGTGGCCGCCGGGTCGACCACCGGCATCGACGCTCTCGTCGCCGAGCCGCCCACGAAGGCCCGGGTCGTCCGGCTGAAGGTGGCCGGCGCGTTCCACACCCCCTACATGGCCCCCGCCGAGGCCGCCCTGGCCGGCGTGGCCGCCGGGATCACCCCGGCCCGCCCGGCCCGGATCCTGCTGTCCAACCTCGACGGCACCGCCGTCGACCACGGCCGGGAGCTGGTGCAGCGGCTGGTCCGCCAGGTCACCTCGCCGGTGCGGTGGGACCTGTGCATGCGCACTCTGGCCGACCTCGGCGTGACCGGGGTGGTCGAGCTGCCGCCGGCCGGCACCCTCGCCGGCCTGATCAAGCGGGAGCTCGCCGACTCGCTGCCCGAGATCGTCACCCTGAAGACGCCGGACGACCTGCCCGCCGCCCGCGACCTGATCGCCCGGCACGGCTCGGCCGCCCGCCCCGCGCCGACCGCCCGGTTCCGGGTCGTGACGGCCCCCGCGCCGGGCGTCTTCCAGCCCGCCCAGGGCCTGACCGAGGGCCAGGCGCTGAAGATCGGCCAGGTCATCGGCCACGTCGTCACCGGGCGGGGCCCGGTCGAGGTGACCGCGCACGACGGCGGCCCGCTCACCGAGTGGCTCGCCCACCACGACGCCCCGGTCGCCCCGGGTCAACCGCTCGCCCGGATCGGGGGTCACTCATGACAGGTAGCCGGATTCTCGCCCTGGGGCACTACCAGCCCTCCCGGATCGTCACCAACGACGACATCGCGCAGTTCGTCGAGACCAACGACGAGTGGATCAGGGACCGCGTCGGCATCGCCAGCCGCCGCATCGCCGGCGACGAGACGGTGTCCGACATGGCGGCGGCCGCCGCCGGAAAGGCGCTGGCCAACTCCGGCCTCACCGCCGCCGACATCGACCTCGTCGTCGTCGCCACCTGCACCTCCATCGACCGCAGCCCGAACGTCGCCTGCCGGGTCGCCGCCAAGCTCGGCATCACCGCGCCCGGCGCGTACGACATCAACACCGCGTGCTCGGGCTTCGCGTACGCGCTGGGCACCGTCGACCACGCGATCCGGGCCGGGGCGTCGCGCAACGCGATCGTCATCGGCGCGGAGAAGCTCTCCGACTTCACCGACTGGACCGACCGCTCCACCTGCATCATCTTCGGCGACGGCGCCGGTGCCGCGGTGGTCACCGCCACCGCCGAGGGCGAGCCGGCCGGGGTCGGCCCGGTCGTCTGGGGCTCGGTGCCGGACAAGAGCGACGCCGTACGCATCGAGGGCTGGCGGCCGTACGTGAAGCAGGAGGGCCAGACGGTCTTCCGCTGGGCCACCACGGCGCTGGCCCCGCTGGCCCTGCAGGCCTGCGAGCGGGCCGGGGTCGCCCCGTCCGAGCTGGCCGCGTTCGTGCCGCACCAGGCCAACTCCCGGATCATCGACGGCATCGCCAAGCGGCTCGGCATTCCCGACGCGATCATCGCGAAGGACATCGTCGAGTCCGGCAACACCTCGGCGGCGAGCGTGCCGCTGGCCCTGTCCAAGCTCATCGAGCGGCGGGAGGTGCCCTCGGGCGCCCCGGTGCTGCTCTTCGGCTTCGGCGGCGGCCTGACCTACGCCGGTCAGGTCGTCCGCTGCCCCTGAGACGTCCGGCCCCCAGCGGGGCCGTTCGCACGCCGCGCGGCGCGCGCCGCCGGCGATTCCACACCCAGGAGAGGAACGCACCAACCATGACCCGTGACGAGATCACCGCCGGCCTCGCCGAGATCCTCGAAGAGGTTGCCGGGGTGAACCCGGACGACGTGGCCGAGGGCAAGTCCTTCACCGACGACCTCGACGTCGACTCGCTCTCGATGGTGGAGGTCGTGGTCGCCGCCGAGGAGAAGTTCGGCGTCAAGATCCCCGACAACGAGGTGCAGAACCTGAAGACCGTGGGCGACGCCGTCAGCTACATCGAGGCGCAGTCCTGACATGAGTCGTTCCGACGTCGTCGTCACAGGGCTCGGCGCGACCACCCCGTTGGGCGGGGACGTCGCGTCGACCTGGGACGCCATGCTCGCCGGCCGCTCCGGGGTGGGTCCGCTCACCCAGGAGTGGGCGGCGCAGCTCCCGGTGCGCATCGCCGCGCAGCTCGCCGTCGACCCGTCCGAGGTGCTGGACAGGGTGAAGATGCGCCGGCTCGACCGCTCCGAGGCCATCGCGATCATCGCCGCCCGGCAGGCGTGGGCGGACGCGGGCCTCGCCGACTCCGGGCTGGATGGGGAGCGGCTGGCCGTCAGCGTCGGCTCCGGCATCGGCGGGGCCACCACCCTGCTCGCCCAGGACGACATCCTGGAGGCGTCCGGCCCCCGCCGGGTGTCCCCGCACACCATCCCGATGCTGATGCCGAACGGCCCCGCCGCCTGGGTGGGGCTGGAGCTGGGCGCGAAGGCCGGCGTGCACACGGTGGCGAGCGCCTGCGCCACCGGCGCGGAGGCCATCGCCCTCGGGCTGGACATCATCCGCTCCGGCCGGGCCGACGTGGTGGTGGCCGGCGGCACCGAGGCGGTCATCCACGCGCTGCCGATCGCCGGGTTCGCCTCGATGCGGGCCATGTCCACCCGCAACGACGAGCCCGAGCGGGCCTCCCGCCCGTGGGACACCGGCCGCGACGGCTTCGTCCTCGGCGAGGGCGCGGGCGTGCTGGTCCTGGAACGCGCCGAGCACGCCGCCGCCCGGGGCGCCCGGGTGTACGCGCGGCTGGCCGGCGCGGGGATCACCTCCGACGCGTACGACATCGTGCAGCCGCACGCGGAGGGCGAGGGCGCGATCCGCGCGATCAAGAAGGCCATCGCGGACGCCGACATCGCCCGTGAGGACATCGTGCACGTCAACGCGCACGCCACCTCGACGCCGGTCGGCGACATGCTGGAGATCGGCGCGCTGCGCGCCGCGCTCGGCGACCACCCGGTGCTCACCGCCACCAAGTCGATGACCGGTCACCTGCTCGGCGCGGCCGGCGCGCTGGAGTCCATCGCCACCATCCTGTCGATCCGCGACGGCGTCGTGCCGCCGACGATCAACCTGGACGACCCGGACGCCGGGCTGGACATGGACGTGGCCGCGCACAAGGCACGGCACCTGGAGATCCCCGCCGCGCTGAACAACGCGTTCGGCTTCGGCGGCCACAACGTGGCACTGGTCTTCACCCGCCCCTGAGGCGCAAGGAAGGGCCCCCTGTCAACGCGTTCCGCATAGCAGGGGGCCCTTCTTAACGCCCGCACCCGTCTTGACGTGGCGGGCCTGGCGGCGGCCCGCAGCGTTTCGAGGTGGCAAGATCGACTTCATGTCGGCGACATGGCGGCATCCGAGCCACCGTGACACCGCCATGTCGCCGACATGAAGTCGATCATGGCCGCCACGGTGACCTCCCGGATCCGGCTGGGCACCCGCGCCCACGCCCGCACCACGCTCGCACCACACCGGCGCCCACACCGGCGCCCACACCGGTGCCCACGCCCGCACCGGCGGCACCCAGGCCCACCCGCGGCGTGACGGTCGGCAGCAGCGTCGCGCCGCTGCGTGCCGGTCGGCGGCGGTCTTCCCGGCATGCGGTCGCGACCAGCGGGTTCACGCGATGCTAGCCAGTCGGCAATGTGCGGGAAATCGGTGCTCCCTAGCTTTCCCGCATGCCCCCCACAGCTGATCCACTGTCGACGCCGGAAAGCGGCGACGACCACACAGCGACAATTGTCGACGACTGCGGACGGCCCGTTCCCGCGCATTCGGTCGGCCGCCGCGCGCTGCTCGCCGCCGCTGGTGCCGCCGCCATCGCCCCGCTCGCGTTCGGCGCTCCGGCCGCCGCCTCCTCCCCCGGCCCACACACCCCCAGCGGGAAGCCCGGCCGACGCCCGGAACGCGGACATTACCTGATCAAGGGCGCGGCGCTGGTCTCCGTCGACCCGACCATCGGCAACCAGGCCAAGGCCGACATCGAGGTGCGCGACGGGCGCATCGTCCAGGTCGGCCCGAACCTGAAGGCGCGCGGCGCGCGGGTCATCGACGCGTCGAAAATGATTGCGATGCCCGGCTTCGTGGAGACCCACTATCACATGTGGAGCGCTCTCGGCCGCAATTTCGTCTCCACCGGATTCGAGTACTTCGCGGCGAAGTCGGCCACCGTCGCCGCGTATCAGCCGGACGATTTCTACCACAGCGTGCTGCTCGGCCTCGTCGAGTGCGCGAGCGCGGGCATCACCACCGTCAACAACTGGTCGCACAACGTACGCGGGCCGGAGTACGCCGACGCGGAGCTGCACGCCCACGCCGACGGCCTCGTGCGGGCGCGCTACTCGTACGGCCACCGGGACGGCCAGCCGGCCACCCAGCCGATCGACTTCGCGGACATCGACCGGGTCGCGGCCACGTGGTTCGGCAAGAAGTCGCCGTTCGACGGCCTGGTGCACCTCGGGGTGAACCTGCGCGGGCCCGGCCAGCTGCCGACGTTCCTGGCGGAGATGGCGGAGGTCAGCAAGCGGAAGCTGCCGATCTCGGTGCACTCCGGGCAGGGGCCGACCACGGCGGTGCACGCCGCCGACCTGGAGAAGATGGGCTTCCTCGGGCCGGACTTCCTGCTCTGCCACGCGCTGCCGTTCGACGAGGCGGACCGGCAGGCGATGGTGCGGACGAACGCGCCGGTCAGCTTCTCCGTCCACTCGGAACTGCGCCTCGGCACGGCCGGCGGGTTCCACGGGCAGTTGCTGCGGATGCTGGCCGCGGGGGTCACCGTCTCGCTGTCGTTCGACGCCAGCTCGCTCGCCCCGATCAACATGTTCGAGTCGATGAACGTGGCCTGGAACCTGGGCATCCCGTGGGTGGGCACGGACACCGCAGCGCTGCCGCCGGTGGTGTTCCGGCAGGCGATCGAGATGGCCACGATCAACGGCGCGAAGGCGCTCGGCCTGCAGACGGTGACCGGGTCGATCACCCCCGGCAAGCGGGCCGACATCGTCCTGATCCGGGCGGACGACCTGAACATCGCCCCGATCGGCGACCTGGAGTCGACCGTGGTGCGGTCGGCCACCCCGGCCAACATCGACACCGTGCTGATCGACGGCCGGATCGTCAAGCGGAACCGGGAGATGGTCAGCCACGACGCCGGCACGATCGTGCGCAACGCGGCGGCTGCGGCGCACGCCGTCCGTACGCGGGCCGGCGGCGTCCTCACCCCGGCCAGCCCCACCCCGCCCCGGTTCTGACCCCCGCCGCCGTGCACCCGACCGCAACCGGGTGCACGGCGGCACCGGCTCCACATCCGGGCGCGGTCGGGAGCGCTAGGTGCGGTTGCGGGGGTGTCGGCGCGCCTGCCGTTCGTTGCCCCGGCGGTAGTTGCCCGTCCACCTGGCCATCACCAGTTGCGGGTCGTCGTCGACCTCGGCGAGGAACTGCGCCGCCCGGCCGCCCCGCAGCGTCCCGGCGACCCGCCCATGGTGCGTGATCACCACCGTGCCGTCCGCCCGTTCGGCGTACGCGAATCCCTGCGCCTCTGCCACGCCCGGCACCCTCGCACCCCTCGCCGCCACCGCGCATCCGAATTCGGCTACGGCAACGGCGGTGCACGCGTCGCGCCCGGGCGGCACTGCCGGAGGAAGGGGAATCGGGTGCGGCTAGGCGGGGGTGCGGAGGTCGGCGACGAAGGCCCGCCAGGCCGACGGGGCGAAGGCGAGGGTGCCGGCGTCGCGGGCCTTGGAGTCGCGCACCAGCACGACGCCCGGCAGGTTGTCGGCGACCTCGACGCACTCGCCGCCGTTGGTGTTGCTGCGGGTGGCGGTGCGCCAGCGGGGGTGGTGGGTGCTCACAGCTCGTTCACCTGCTTCAGGATCAGGTCTCTCGACCGGTCGCGCGGCAGGGCGACCGCACGGACAGCTTCCCACGCCCGCGCCAGCGTGGAAACCCGCTTCGGGTCGGCCAGCACCCGCCCCTCCAACTGATCCTCCAGGAACGCCAGGTGCTCGCCGCCGGCCGCCTCGGCGAGCGTGAACGGGCCGGACTGGCCGAGGTAGGGACCGGCGTCGCAGGGCACGACGTGCACCAGCACCCGGGGCCGCAGCCCGACCTCGGCGAGGTGCAGGAGCTGCTCCTTGAGCACCGCCGGCTCGCCCCGGTGCAGCGCCGCCTCGTCGATGACGAACGTGGTCAGCGGCGGCTCCTTGCGGTCGAGCAGCGCCTGCCGCTCCATCCGGAAGGCGACGTGCTCCTCCACCTTCTCGGGCACGAACAGGCCGCTGGCGAGGGCCGCGCGGGCGTACGCCTCGGTCTGGAGCAGCCCCGGCACGATCGTCGCCTGGAAGCAGCGCAGCGAGGTGGCCTCCCGCTCCACCTCCGCCCACGGGCGGAACCAGCCGGGCTGGGCGTCCCGGCGTGCCTCGACGGCCATCCGGGCGATCAGGTCGCCGGTGCCCAGCAGCTCGTCGAGCCGGCGGGCCGTGTCGGGCTGCGGGACGCGCCGCCCCGTCTCGAACATCGCGATCAACGAGCCGGAGACGTGCACCGCCTCGGCGACCTGGTCCTGGGTCAGCCCCCGCTTGCCCCGCTCGTGCTTCAGCACGAGAGCGAGATACGCGCTCACTCCTCACCACTCCTCACTGATGGTTCCGCATCGATCACGCTGTGCACCGTACCCCCGATGGTCCTGTTTGTCCGGCCCGCCCCGGTCCAGGGTGGAACCACGCGGTCCGGCTGGTGGAGGCGATGCCCGGCGGCCGGGCCAGCGCGGGCCGCCCCGCACCCCCCTTGCGGGGCGGCCCTCCCCCACAACCGACGAGGAGGCAGGCGCGTGGCAGAGCACCGACGCGACGGCGACCGACGCCGGCCGCACCCACCCCTGCGCCCGCTGTGGCTGTGCCGGGCGTGCCTGGCCCCGTGGCCCTGCCCACAGGCCCGCGACGACCTGCTGGCCGCCTACGCCGGCGACCGCGTCGGGCTGTGCCTGTTCCTGGCCTGGCGGATGTTCGACGCCAACGAGGACCTCCGGGCGCTGCACCCGGACGACCCGCCGCGGCCCAGCGAGCTGTTCCGCCGCTTCCTCCGCTGGGCCCGCCGTCCCACCCCCACCCCCGCGCCGCCCACCCCGGTCGCGCCGATCCGCGAGTGAGGGTTGCCAAGGGGTTCGGTGATGAGTGGTGATGGCGTGTAGAGCGTGGTTGAGGCGATGCCGGTCGGCGCGCTTAGCAGTCACGGCCCGAAAAAGGAACAATGCGCCCTGCCGGGGGGCCGCAACTGCAAGATCGCGGGCGAGAATGGGAGATCTTGGAGCGAAATGGCCCCTCCAGGGGCCAAAACTCTCCAAGATCTATGGAATCCCCGCCTTCGGCTCGGTCAGGTGCGCGTGGTCGACGTGGCATCTTCCGCCGGCCCCGGGTGCCGTCGCGTGCCGCGACAGCCAGCACGCCGAGCAGCCCGGCCAGCACGGCAGCAGCCCGGCCAGCACGCCAAGCAGCCCGGCCAGCACGCCAAGCAGCCCGGCCAGCACGGCGTCGATGCCGCCACGCTCCGGGACGAACTGCGGCGTCGTCGCGTCGGCGAACCCCAGGTGTACGGGCAGCCGCGCGGCGAGGCGGTTGAGCCGGGCCAGAACCGCCGGGGCGGGAGGGCGGGGCAGCGCCGGGGCAGGGCGGGGCGTTGGCTGCTGGGTTCGGGAGTACTCGTCTAGGGTGAGGTTCGCCGAGATCGCGCTAGGAGCATGCCGTGGAAGCGACCGAGATCCGCAAGCTCGCCGCGCTGGAGGACACCCACTGGTGGTACCGGGAGCGGCGGGTCCTGCTGGCCCGGGCGCTGCGCCGGCTGGCCGCCGCCGGCCACGTCCCCGGGCGGGCGCTCGACGTCGGCGCGGCCGGCGGCGGCAACACCCGGGTGCTGCGGGCGCACGGCTGGCAGCCCGTGGCGCTGGAATACAGCGCGGAGGGCGCCGGGGTCGCCCGGGAACGCGGCCTCGACGTGATCCGGGCCGACGCCCGGCACCTGCCGCTGCCGTCGGCGAGCCTGGGCCTGGTCACCGCGTTCGACATCCTGGAGCACTTCGACGAGGACCACCTGGCCGCCGCCGAGATCCGCCGCACGCTGCGCCCCGGGGGCGTGGCGCTGATCGCCGTGCCGGCCGACATGGCGCTGTGGTCGGCGCACGACGTTGCGGTCGGTCACGTCCGCCGCTACGACCGGGCGTCGCTGCGGGCCGTGGTGGAGAAGGCCGGGCTGGTGGTCGACGAGCTGTGGAGCTGGAACGTGCTGCTGCGGCCGGTCGCGGCCTGGCGGCGGCGCAGGTCCACCGGCAGCGACCTGGACGAGCTGAACCCGCTGGTCAACCTCGGGCTGCGCGCCGTCGTCACCGCCGAGCGGCACCTGCCGGTGCGGGCGCTGCCGGGGGTGTCGCTGATGCTGCGCGCCCACCGACCCGCCACCGACTGACCGCTCCGCCGGGCCCCGCCGACGACTGACCGTCACGCGCACCGCCCCGCCACCGACCAACCTGGCCACCCACCGTTACCATCCATCGGCCCGTCCGGGGTGGACCGGGCGGTGTGGACGACCACGGGGGATGTGCGAGCGGTGTTGCGACGGATCGGGGCGGCCCTGCTGGCCGTCCTCTGCACGGTGTCGGCGGCGGGCTGCGCCGACGAGGGGACGCGGGCGGCAACAAGCCCCGGCCCGTCCCCGGTGGTGACGGGCCCGCCCTGGTACGACGAGGTGGCCCCCGCCGAGGCCGCCCTCACCGTCGGCGTGCCGGGCAGCCCCTGCGAGCTGCCGGTCACGTTCTCGCTGCCGACCGGGTGGACGCCCGAGGCGGTGGCGGAGGAGGCCACGATCACGCTGGGCGGGGCCCGGCTGCGCTGCGAGGTCGACGCCAAGCCCGCCGGCAGCGTGGGCTTCCTGCGGGTGTGGGCGGCCGACGGGTCCACCGGGGACGGCCGCGCCACGCTGGAGGGGTTCCTCGCCGACTACGGCCGGGTCAGCGAGATCGAGTACCGGCGGGTGCGGCGCGGCCCGCTGGACCTGGTCGAGGCGACGTTCCTGCAGCGCAGCGAGTTCAGCGGCCCGAACCGGCAGCGGGCGCTGGTGGCGGACACCCCGGCCGGCGGGCCGGTGCTGCTGACCCTCGGCGGGATGGACACCGACGAGTTCGAGGACATGTTCCCGGCCTACCAGCTCGCGACGCGGACGTTCCAGGTCAACTGACCGCCGGGACCGCCTCCCCGGCCAGCAGGACCGCGCCGAGCAGCGCGGCGTCGTCGGCGAAGCCGGAGAGCACCACCTCCGGCCGGTACGGCAGCACGGCGGCGAGCCGCTCGACGAGCAGGCCACGGATCAGGTCGCTGCCGGCCACCCCGCCGACCAGCACCACCCGCTGCGGGTCGACCAGCAGGCAGCAGGTGACCAGGTGGCGGGCCAGCTCGTCGACGCGGGCGGTCAGCGCGTCCCGGGCCGGGCCGGGCGAGGCGGCGGCGGCGGCCAGCCCGGCGGCGGCCCCGGGCACGCCGAGGTCGGCGGCGAGCCGGTCCAGCGCCCGGCCGGAGAAGTCCAGCTCCAGCATGGTGCCGGGCCAGGGGCCGCCGGCCACGGCGTACCCGATCTCGCCGGCCGCCCCGTGGTGGCCGGGCAGCACGGCACCGCGCACGGTGAGCGCCGCCGCGACGCCGGTGCCGATGCCGACGACCAGGCCGGGGTCGGCGTCGCGGAGCGCGCCGAGCCGCAGCTCGGCCAGGGCGGCGGCGTTGAGGTCGTTGTCGACGGCGACGACGGGCGCGCCGAGCCGGTCGCGCACCGCGTCGGCCAGCCGCAGCCGGTCCCAGCCGGGCACGTTCGGGGCCAGGTCGATGCCGTCGGGCCGGACCACCCCGGGCGAGGCGACGCCCGCCGCCGCGAGCGGCCCGCCGGCCTGCCCCACCAGCTTCGCGGCCAGCTCCAGGGCGCGGTCCAGGGCCTGCGGGGCACCCCGTTCGGCGTACGTGGGCACCCGCTCGCGGGCCAGCAGCCGGCCCGCCGCGTCGGCGACCCCGACGGCCATCTTGGTGCCGCCGAAGTCGATGCCGAGCAGCACGCCGTCGTCGCCGGTCACCTGCGCATCGCCGGTCACCTCCGCGTCGCCGGTCAGCGGGGAAGATGGGGTGGCGGGACCGTCGAGCCGCAGGTTCACGGGCCGGTCCCCTCGGTCGTGGTGGCGCGCGCGCTCACCGGGCGGCCCGTTCGGCGGCGACGGCGTCGAGTGCCGCGTCGGCGGCGGCGAGCCGGGCCCGTACGGCGGCGAGCCGGCCGGCGACGGTGTCGAAGTGGCCGCGCAGCGCCGCCACCTGGTTGCGGACGGCGCACCGGCCGGGGCCGTCGACCTGCGCCCGGTCGAGCACCAGCTCGGGGCGGACGGCGGCGGCGAGCAGGTCGGCGATCGCGTCGTCGTCGAGCCGGTCGGTGACGCCCTGCGCCGCCGCGCGGACGCCCTCGGCGGTCCACGTGTCGGGGGCACCGGCGCGGACCAGCCGGCCGACCACCGAGTGGGCGGCCCGGAACGGCACGCCGTGCCGGGTCAGCGCGTCCGCGGCGGCGGTGGTGGTGGCCCCGGAGGCGACGATCTCCCCGGCCGACGGCGGCTCCAGCGGCTCGATCTCGGCGAGGAAGCCGCCGAGCAGGGCGAAGAACCGGTCGGTGCGGTCGTTGCTCTCCCAGAGCCGCACCTGCACGTCGGTGGTGGCGTTGTTGGAGTCCTCCCACCAGGCCGCGCCGACGTTGTTGAGCACGCTCGCGGCGTCGGCGGCGGTCGCGCCGGCGTACGAGACGAGGTGCTCCAGCACCACCGGGTTGCGCTTCTGCGGCATGATGCTGCTGCCCTGGGTGAAGTCGCCGGGGGTGGTCACCCAGCGCCAGCTCAGCCAGTCCATCAGGGTGCGGGCCAGCCGCGCCCCGGTGGCGAGGGCCTGGGCGTTGAGCGTGCCGACCCGGACCAGGTGGTCCGCGCCGGCCACCGCCTCGTACGAGTTGGTGACCAGGCCGGCGAAGCCGAGCAGCTCCGCCACCCGGGCCGGGTCGATGTCCAGGTCGGTGCCGGCGAACGCGCAGGAGCCCAGCGGCGAGACGTTGAGCGCGTCGATCAGGTCGGCGTAGGCGACGGCCTCGCCCGCGAGGGCCTCGGCGTACCCGGCGAGGGCATGGCCGATGGTGGTGGGCTGGGCGGGCCGGCGGTGGGTGTAGCCGGTGATCACCACGTCGGCGTACCGGTCGGCGGCGGCCAGGGCGGTGGCCCCGGTGGCGAGCACCCGGTCGAGGACGCCGACGAGCTGGTCGCGCAGCAGCATCCGGAACACCCCGGCGTCGAGGTCGTTGCGGCTGCGGGCCATCTGCACGTCCAGCTCGGACGCCGGCACGCCGCACGCGGCGGCCAGCCGCTTCTCCAGCAGGTAGTACGTGTCCTCGAAGGTGCCGTCGAACGGCGGCGCGGGGTCGGTGTCGGCGCGCAGCTCCGCCAGCCCGCGCAGCAGCCGGGCGCCCCGCTCGGCGGGGATCAGCCCCTGCTCGGTCAGCATCACCACGTGCGCCTGGCTGGCCCGCACCATCGCCGGGAAGAGCCGCCCGACGTGGTGGTCGTACGTGGGCCGCAGGTGGTGCCGCTGGTAGGTGGTCAGCGCGGGTGTGCTCATCAGGGTCTCTGCTTCCTTCCGGGGCCGGGCGGGACGTGGGTCGGGCGCGACGCCGCTCGTCGCGCCCGGGACGTCAGCCGGTCGTGGTGTCCAGGCCGAGCAGGCGCTCGGCGTTGCCGGCGAAGATCGCACGCAGGTGGTCGTCGGGCAGGCCCAGCTCGTGGCAGACGCGGAGCTGGTCGTCGAGGTAGCGGGTGACGTAGCCGCGCGGGAACCACGACGAGTCGCTGCCGTAGACGATGCGGTGCGGGCCGATGGTCTCGTAGCAGCGCCGGAACAGGTCCTCCAGCGTCAGCTTGTAGGGCATCCAGCGCACCCACTGGTTGGAGCCGGACGTGTCGACGTGGATGTTCGGGCAGCCCCAGGCGGCGAAGAGCAGGTCCTGCACGTGCTGGACGCCGAAGTGCGGCACCACGACGGCCAGCTCGGGGAAGCGCCGAGCCATCCGGGCCAGCTCGTCGGGGCCGCCGTGCCGGCCGAAGCTCAGCCCGCCCGCGCTGCCGTAGTGCCCGATGTGGATCAGCACGGGCACGCCGAGGCGCTGGGCGGTGGCCCACAGCGGGTCGAGGTCGGCGTGGTCGAGGGGGCCGCGCAGCAGCGGGGCGAACAGCTTCAGCCCGCGCAGGCCGCGTTCGGTGACGGCGCGTTCCAGCTCGGCGGCGGCCCCCGGAGAGTACGGGTCGTGGTGGGCGAGGCCGAGCAGCAGGTCGGGGTGGCGGTCGACGACGTCGGCGACGGTGTCGTTGCCGCCGCCGGTCACGAACACGGCCCGCCGCACGTTGACCCGGCGCAGCTCCTCGGCCCACCGGTCCGCCTCGTCCTCCCAGCGCTGCGCCGGGGGCTCCGGGTCGGCGAAGGCCCACGCCCGCCGCCACTTCGCCGCGTACGGGGCGGAGCCGGCGGCGCGGACGGCCCGCTCGTGCTCCCCGCCGGGGTGCATTCCGGCGGCGTGCTCGCACGCCTGGATCGTCGGGTCGGCGGCGATGCGGAAGTGCAGGTGGAAGTCGACGATGTCGAGTCCCCGGTCGACGGTCACGATCCCTCCCCGGCCGGCAGCGGGTCGACGCCGGGCGGCGGGTCCGGCAGCGGGTCGGCGGTGGGCGGGGCGGGCGGGGCGGCGGCCACCCAGGCGGCGACGACCTCGCGCAGCCGCGCCCCGGCCAACTCGCGCACCCGCCGGCCGGCGGGCTCGTCGGCCAGCGACACGTGCCCGGACCAGCCCTGCCACGGGTCGGGCCGGGACTCCACCAGCACGTACGGGTGGGTCACCGGCAGCTTCGGCTTCGGCGGGAGGTCGTCGACCGCGCCGAGCCGGACCGCGCCGGGGTCGAACCCGAGCACCCCGGACGTCTCGTACGCGCCGCCGTGGCCGCGGGAGACCTGCGGCCCGTACAGCTCGGTGGTCTCGGCGGGGGTGACGAGCTGGAACCAGTTGACCAGCAGCAGGCTCGCCGTGCGCCGCCCGGACACCCACTCCATGGCGGCCCGGACGGTGGACATGTTGGCGTCGTGCCCGTTGACGATCAGCAGCCGGGGGAAGCCGGCCGCCACGATGCCCTCGATGACGTCGGCGAGGTAGCCGACGGCGATCTCCGGCCGGATCGCCACGGTGCCGGGCCACGGCCGGGTCTGGCCGGGGCAGGCGGCGTACGCCACGGCGGGGAAGAGCACCCCGCGCGGGCCCGTCGCCGGGGGCGCGGCCTCGTCCGGGGTCCCGCCGCCGGACGAGGCCGCGCCGTCTGCGGAGGCCTGCGCGCTCTCGGTGGCGAAGCCCTCGGCGAGGATCAGGTCGGTGCCCAGCGGCAGGTGCGGGCCGTGCCACTCGACCGCGCCGACCGGCAGCACCGCGAAGTCGGCCGCGGCGGCGACCGCCGCCAGCTCCCCGCCGGGGACCCGGGCGACCGGGACCAGCCCGCCGTGGGCGAGCCAGGCGGCCACGTGGTCGCCGGCCGGTGTCGTCACGCCGTCCATCGCGCCGCCTCCCGGGTCGAGCGTCGGCCGCCCTCCAGGCGGCCGGAGACCACCATCACCACGAAGATCAAAACCACCTGGAGCATGCCGTACGCGGCGGCGGTGCCGACCTCGAACGAGTACATCCGGTTGTTGATCTCCACGGAGATGGGCGCGGTCTCCGAGGTGTAGATGAGCACCGAGGCGACGAACTCGCCGACCCCGTGCACGAAGGCGAGCAGCGCGCCGGCCAGCACGCCCGGCAGCATCAGCCGCAGGGTGACCGTGCCGAACGCCCGCCACCAGGACGCCCCGAGGTTGCGGGCGGCCTCCTCCAGCGCCGGGTCGAGCTGCGCCAGGGCGGCCGAGCTGGAGCGGAACACCAGCGGCAGGAACCGCACGAAGTACGCCAGCGGCATGATCCAGAAGGTGCCGATGAGCACCTGCCCGAAGCTGAACGCGTTGCCGGTGCTGAACGCCGAGATGAGGTTGATCGCCACCACCGTGCCGGGCAGCGCCCAGGCCAGCATGACCGCCACGTCCAGCAGGCCCCGGCCGCGGAAGTCCAGCCGGCGCACCGCGTACGCGATGAGCACGCCGACCACGACGCAGGCCACGGTGGCGATGAGGCTCATCTTGAGCGAGTTGAGGATCGGCTGGAACGCCCTCGGCTCCGCGAAGATCGTGACGAAGTTCTGCGTCGTGTACTGCGCCGGGATCACCTCGGTGGTCCACGAGCCGTCCCGGGAGAACGCCACCAGGGCGATCGTCGCCACCGGCGCGAGCAGCACGGCCGTGGCCAGCAGGGACGCGGCCAGGGCGAGCCACCGGCCGAGCGGGTTGGTGATCTCCCGCCGGTGGGCGGCGACGCCCTTGGACTGGGAGCGGTAGCTGCGCCGCCCCTCGTACCAGCGCATGCCGAGCAGGAACAGCACCGAGACGACGCCGAGCACGGAGGCGTACGTCGACGCCATCGGCAGGTCGCCGTTGGTGCGGTTGATGTAGATCTGCATGGTCATCGTCTGGTCCACCCCGAACAACAGCGGGGCGGTGTACGACGCCAGCGACGTCATGAACACCAGCAGCGACGCCGACACCAGCGCCGGGGTGAGCATCGGCAGCAGCACCGTGCGCCACACCCGCACCCGGGACGCCCCCAGGTTGTACGCGGCCTCCTCCACCGACGGGTCCATCCCGCCGAGGGCGGCGGAGGCGGACAGGTAGAAGTACGGGTACATGGTGAACGTGTGCACCACCAGCACCCCGGCGATGCCGCTGAACGGCAGCACCGGGTTCTCCGCGCCGAAGAGCTGCTGCAGGCCGCGCGGCAGGATGCCGGTCTCGCTGTAGAGGAGCTGGAACGAGATCGCCCCGATCAGCGGCGGCAGGGCCGCCGGCACCAGGATGATCGCCTCGATCAGCTTGCGGCCGGGGAACGAGAAGCGCTTGAGCAGGAACGCCATCGCCACGCCGACGATCCCGCAGAGCAGCACGCTGGCCGCCGAGATGATCAGAGAGGTGACCAGCGACGACCGGGCCACCCCGCCGCCGGTGAGGAAGCTGCCGTAGTTCTCCACCCCGTCCACGCCGACGCTCTCGGCGAAGGTGGCGAACATGGGCTGCACGACGTACCCGAAGAGGACCAGCGCGAGCGGGAAGACCAGCACGTACGGGAACCAGCGGGAACCGGTGCCCCCGGCGAACCGGGCGGCCAGCCGGCGGCGCGGGCCCGGCGGCGGCGTCGGCTCCTTCGTGACCGGGGCGACGGTGGCCGGGCTCGGGGTGGCGGGGATGGTGGTCACGGACGCACCACCCACATCCGGTCCCGGTTGAGCCGCAGCCCCACCTGGTCGCCGACGGCGATGCCGGCCGGCACGTCGACGGCGGCCACCTGCATGCGCTCCCCGGCGGTGTCGACGACCAGGTTGGTGGCCATCCCGGTGAACTCCAGCTCGGCGACGCGGCCGGGCAGCGCGCCCGCCTCGGTGGTGGAGGTGAGGCCGATGTGCTCGGGGCGCACCGACACCTGGGCGGTCTCGCCCTGGCGCAGGCCGTGGTCGGCCGGGGCCGGCACGTCGATCTCGCCGCCGCCGGGCAGCCCCACCGTCACGGTCCGTTCCGTGGCGCCCTGTACGGGCAGGGTGAGCACGTTGCTACGCCCGATGAACCGGGCCACGAAGCTCGTCGCCGGGCGGTGGTAGATCTCCTGCGGCGCGCCGATCTGCTGCACCCGGCCCGCCTGCATGACCGCGATCCGGTCCGACATGGCCATCGCCTCGGCCTGGTCGTGGGTGACGTAGATGCCGGTGGTGCCGGCCTCCTGCTGGATGCGGCGGATCTCCGTGCGGGTCTCCTCGCGCAGCTTCGCGTCGAGGTTGGACAGCGGCTCGTCGAGCAGCAGCGTCTTCGGCCGGATCACCAGGGCGCGGGCCAGGGCCACCCGCTGCTGCTGGCCGCCGGAGAGCTCGTCGATGCGCCGGTCGCCGTACCCGGCGAGGTGCACCTGGCCGAGGGCCTCCTCGACGCGCCGCTTCGACTCGACGCGGCCGACCTTGCGGATCTTCAGCCCGTACGCCACGTTCTGCGCGACGGACAGGTGCGGGAAGAGCGCGTAGTTCTGGAACACCATGCCGGTGTCGCGCTTGTTCGGCGGACGCCGGGTGACGTCCTCCGTGCCGAACCGGATCCGGCCGGAGGTGGGGAAGTAGAACCCGGCCACCATGCGCAGGGTGGTGGTCTTGCCGCAGCCGCTCGGGCCGAGCAGGGTGAAGAACTCCCCGGCGGCGATGGTGATGTCGACGTCGGCCACGGCGGCGGTGTCGCCGCCGCGCGCGAAGCGCTTGCTCACCGACTCCAGCGTGACATCGATCATGGCGTCCTCTCCTGTTTGGCTGATGGAATCCGGGGCGGGCGCGCCGCGCCCGCCCCGGGTGCCGCCGTGGTCAGCCCTTGTTCTTGATCTGGCTGTTCCAGTGGTTGATCCACTCGGTCTCGTTCTTGCCGATCACGTCCCAGTTGACGTCCAGCGGCTTGAGGTTGAGCTCGGCCAGCCACTGCGGCTTCTCGGCGATCTCCACGGCCGGGATCTGGTAGTAGTCCTTGGCCAGGTCGGCGCGGAGCGCGTCGTCGAAGAGGAACTCCATGAACTTCTGCGCGCCGGTGGTGTTGCCGCCCTTGACCGCGGCGATGCCGTCGACGAGCACCGGGGCGCCGGAGGCCGGCATCACGTAGCCGAACGGCATGTTCGACTGGTTGGCCTGGAGCAGGATGTCCTGGAGGTTCCAGGCGCTGAGCACGCCCTGCTGGCGGGAGAGCTTGAGGTAGAGGTCGGCGGGGTTGGCCGCGTACGAGCCGGTGTTGGCGTCCAGCTTCTTCAGCCAGTCGTAGCCGGGCTGCGGGTTGCTGCCGTCCGGGGACTGCCGCATGATCATCGCCGCGTAGATCGACCGCATGGTGCCGGACGCGGCGACGTCGCGGATGACGATCTTGTCCTTCCACTCCGGCTTCAGCAGGTCGTCCCAGTCCTTCGGGGCCTGCTCCGGGGTGAGCGCCTTGTTGTTGTACATGATGACCTCGGGCAGCAGGATCTCCCCGAACCAGCGGCCCTCGGCGTCCTTGTACTTCGCGTCCATCTTGGCGGCGAACGCCGGCTGCCAGCCGGTCAGCAGGTCCTCGGACGCGCCCGCGGAGAGCCCCTGCTGGGTGCCGCCCCACCAGACGTCGGCCTGCGGGTTGGCCTTCTCGGCCCGGACCCGCTCCAGGATCTCCTGCGCGCCCAGGTTGAGGATCTCCACCTTGCCCTTGTACTCGGGGTACTTGGCGGTGAACTGGTCCACCACGAACGTGGAGACCTTCTTGTCGCGGGCCGTGTAGATGGTGAGCTTCTCGGCGCCCGCGTCGCCGGACGCGTCGTCGCCACCGCCGCCGCAGGCGGTGCCTGCGGCGAGGACTGTGGCCAGCGCACCGGCGAGGAGAAGGCGACGTCTCATGGGGACCTCCGAGGGGTTCGGGTTGGGCGGAGCTAGGGGGTGGGAAGCAGGGTGGGCAGCCCGGTGGCCGCCGCGGAGAGGGCGTAGCTGACCGCGCCGTGCAGCACGGCCCGGTCGCCGAGCACGGCCCGGCGTACCTCGGTGGTGCTCGGCGCGGCGGCGGCGACCAGGGCCTGGAGCCGGTCGACGGCCGGGTCGTCGAGCTGGGCGGCGGCGCCGCTGAGCAGCACCCGACCGGGGTCGATGACGCAGACGCAGGACACGATCAGCCGGGACCACGCGGTCAGCACCTCGTCGAGGTACGCGGCGGCGCGCTCGTCGGCGCGCGCCAGCTCGACCAGGGCGGCCACCGGGGCGTCGGGCCGCCGGCCGGGGGCCAGGGCCACCACCCGCTCGGCGACGGCGTTCTCCGACCAGCGGGCCTCGAACGGGCCGACCCCGTCGTGGCCCCGGTCGGCCGGGTCCAGCGGCAGGAAGCCGACCTCGCCGGCCGCCCCGCCCGCGCCCCGGCGGACCTGGCCGTCGAGCACCAGCCCCGCACCGATGCCGTCGGCGACGTGCAGCAGCAGCAGGTCGGCGACGTCGCTGCCGGCGCCGGCCGCGTGCTCGCCGGCCGCCATGAGGTTGACGTCGTTGTCCACCACCACCGGCACGCCGAGGTGCCGCTGCACCGCCTCCCCTATCGGCCGACCCTCCACGAGGCCGACCGAGGGGGCGAGCCGGACGGCCCCGCCGGAGGAGACGCCGGGCGCGGCGATGGCGACCCCGCGCAGCGCCGGCAGGCCGTCGCCGGCCAGCTCGGGCACCGAGCGGCAGATGGTGTCGATGATGTCGCCGGCGAGGCGGACGGTGCGGTGGGCGACGACCGTGCCGTCGCTGTCGGCGATCTCGCAGCTGAGTCGGGACGGCTCCAGGGAGACGGCGGCGACCAGCTCGGCGCGCGGGTTGAACTCCAGCATCGCCCGGGGGCGGCCGGCGCGGGACGCCCCGGGCCCCCGCTCGATGAGGTAGCCCTCGGCGATCAGCTCGCGCACGAGTGGGGTGAGCGTGGCGGGGCTCAGGCCGGTGAGCTCGGTCAGCTCGGCGCGGGAGAGCACCCGCACCTGGCGGGCGGTGGAGATCACGGACAACCGCTTGATCTCCTTCGACCGCTCCCGGCTCACCGGGCTCGTTGGTGGCGTCACCACGTCAGTCACACTTCCTTCCTACGGCGAACGAACTATCGAGTCAAGTAACGAAAGCGTCTCGGCCCACCCGAGGAACCCTCACGAACAGGGAAAACGCCCCGCTTCGGCCCCGATGTCGGATCGGGGGCGCGCGACCGGGCCGGCACCCTGGAGAGGTGGACCGGCCTGAATTTATTTCTTTTGCAAAGAAAGAAAGACCTTGCAAAGCATTGACGGGCCGCCGCGCCGGTCCCTAGCGTCACCGGGCGAAGGCCTTCCAGTGTGTACGGACACCCACGCCGCCGCTGTACCCGGTGACGGAGTCCGCGCCGCTGCCGTACCGCCGGTGACGGCACCCCCGCCGTCGCCGTACCGCGGCGTTTCCCGCCGCTGCCCAGCCGGTGGCCCGGCACCGCCGCGGCCACCGGCTCCGCCCCACCGTCCCGCCGCCCGATCAGCGACCCCGCGTCGACGCCGCGCGTCCGACGGCGATGGCCGCTGCCCGGACCCGGGAGAGTTCCGGAAGGATCCGCATGCGCATCAAGGCGTTCCTGCTACCCACGGCGCTAGCCCTGGCCCTGTCCGGGGTGCCCGCCGCCGCCCTCGCCTCCCCCGCCGACGCAGCCGCCGACCGCCACGGCGGCCGGGCGGGCGACACCGTCGACCTCGACGTCCTCTTCGTCAGCGCCCACCCCGACGACGAGGCCGGCAGCCTCGCCACCCTCGGGCAGTGGAAGGAGAAGTACGGCGCCAAGGCCGGCGTCGTCACCATCACCCGCGGCGAGGGCGGCGGCAACGCCGTCGGCCTCGAAGAGGGCCCGCCGCTCGGCATCATCCGCGAACGCGAGGAGCGCACCGCGATCGGCCGGGCCGGCGTGGAGAACCTCTACAACCTCGACCGGGTCGACTTCTGGTACACGGCGTCCGCGCCGCTGTCCGAGCGGATCTGGGGACACGACGACACGCTCGGCCAGATCGTCCGGGTGATCCGGCAGACCCGGCCCGAGATCGTCATGACCATGAACCCCTCGCCGACCCCGGGCAACCACGGCAACCACCAGCAGGCCGCCCGGTTCGCCGCCGAGGCGTTCCACGCCGCCGCCGACCCGAAGGCGTTCCCCGAGCAGCTCCGCAAGGAGGGCCTCAAGCCGTTCCGGGCCGCGAAGTTCCTGCGTACGGGCGGCACCGGCACGTCGGCCGCCGGGCCCGAGTGCGCGTCCAGCTTCGTGCCGACCGTCCCCACCGACCAGGTCTTCGGGGTCTGGGAGGGCACGCCGAGCGCCAGCGGCAAGACCTGGGCCGAGATCGAGGTCGACGCCCGCCGGGAGTACGTCACCCAGGGCTGGGCCGGCACCGCCGCCGCCCCCACCGACCCGACGAAGATGCGCTGCGACTTCTACACCCTGGTCGACAGCCGCGTCCCGTACGACCCGGCGGACGCCTCCCCCGAGGCGATCCTGCGCGGCTCCGTGCTGCCGAACGCGGCCGGCGGGCTGCCCCGGGGCACCGAGCTGTACCTCACCACCGACCGGTTCGACCTCGCCCCCGGCGAGACCGTCAAGGTCACCGCGCACGTGCGAGCGCCCCGGGACCGGGCACTGGCCGCGCCGCGGATCGACCTGCGGCTGCCGCAGGGCTGGACCGCCAAGGGCTCCGGCGCGCTGCGGGGCAGCGTGCCGGCGGGCAAGGAGCGGACCGCGACGTTCACCGTCGCCGTCCCCGCCGGCGCCGACACCAACCAGCAGCAGCTCGTCGGCGCGACCCTGACCACCCGGCAGGGCGTCGGGCGCGCCGACCGGGCCGTGCGGGTCGTCGCCGACGTGCGCGGCACCCTGGAGCCGCTGCCCGAGGTGGGGCTGTTCCGCGAGTGGGCCGGCGAGGGCGGATACCCGCAGCTCGACACGCTGATCAAGCCGGTGCTCACCATCGGCTCCGGCCAGAGCCGGTCGGTCCGCGTCGACCTGCGCAACCACGGCGAGGCCACCCGCAGCGGCACCGTCACCCTCGGCCTGCCCGCCGGCTTCACCGCCGACGCGGCCACGAAGAGCTACACCGGCCTGGCCCCCGGCGCGACCGGGGCGGTCACCTTCACCGTCACCAACACCGACGCCACCCTGCCCACCGCCAACGCGGGCGGCACCGACGGCGACTACGGCATCACCATCACCACCACCAGCGCCGCCGGCAGCACCGTGGAGACCGGCGCGCTGGAGATCGTGCCGACCACCGAGGTCCCGCAGGCCGGCCACGACCACGCCGTCGACGGGGTGGCGTCGGCCGGCGAGTACCCCGGCGAGGAGCTGGACTTCTCCCGCATCTGGGAGGGTCAGGCCACCACGCCGCAGGACGCCTCGGCGAAGGGCCGCATCGCCTGGACCGCCGACGCCCTGAAGGTGTTCGTCCAGGTCACCGACGACGTGCTCGGCCGCAAGGTCGTGCCGCAGGACTGCAAGCGGCAGCGGCGCACCGACAGCGTCGAGATCATCGTCGACCCGAAGGGGAACTCGACCGACACCTCCACGGTGTTCAAGGCCGGCATCTTCCCCGTCACCGACGACCCGGCCAACGGTGACCCGCCGTGCTGGCAGCGCGACGCCGACAACCGGCAGGGCCCGGGGGCGACGACCGCGCCGGGCATGACCGTGGTCAGCAAGGTGACCAGCCCGTACGCCGGCTACACCATCGAGGCCAGCATCCCGTTCGCGGTGCTGCCCGACGCGGTGGACCCGAACCGGATGGGCTTCAACGTCCTCGTCTACGACTCGGACACCCAGGACCTCAGCTCGCAGTCCCGGCTGGGCTGGTCCACGTTCACCGGCGTGCGGGCCGACCCGTACCGCTACGGCCTGGCGACCCTGCCCGGCTACACCCCGGCGGCGCGGCAGCCCAGCGCCCCGGTCTTCCCGGACACCGCCGCGCGCAGCGTGCACAGCCCGCAGACCATCGCCCAGTCGGCGGTCGACGGGGTGGCTCCGGCCGCCGTGGCGCGGCTGCCCGAGAAGGCGCTGCGGCTGACCGACCAGCGCCGGGTCCCCGGCGGGGTGAAGGTCACCCTGCGCGCCGACCGGTCCGGCACGGCCTACCTGTACGCCTGGGACGGCTCCGCCGCCCTCGGTGACCGGACCGTCGAGCTGAAGGCGAACCGGTCGGTGACGGTCGTCGTGCCGGTCACCTCGGGCCGGCCGACCGCCCTGCTGGCCGCGTACGAGTCGCACGGCGCGGCCGTGGCCCGCAGCCTCCCGCTGCGCTGACCCTCCCGAAAGGAGGGGCCCCTTGTCAACGCATTCTGTTGTACAAGGGGCCCCTCCTGACACCGGGGCCCACCGGGGCGCGCTCAGCGGAGGCGGTAGACGGCCATCCGGGCGTTCGTGTAGCGCAGGTCGGCGAGCGTGGCCAGGGCCGGGGACTCCGGCGCGACCCGCCGGTCCACCACCAGCCAGCGCACGCCGTACGTGTCGCGCAGGTCGGCCAGCCCTGCGGCGGTGGGGGCGGTGAACGCGGCGTCGTTGGCGCGCAGCCGTTCGGCGTCCCAGAACGGGGCGTACGGGCCGCCGGGCAGGCCCACCATCCGGGGCGCGAACGCCCACCCCTCCACCAGCACCGAGCGCTCCGTGTAGGCGCTGACCCAGAACGACCGGGCGTCGCACCAGCCGTTGACCACCGCCCGGCAGTGCGCGTTGGTGGCCACCACGTCGCCGGGTGCGCTGTGCTCCTGCACGTAACGGGCCGCCGCCACCCGGGACGCCGGCATCCGCTCCACCGGGTACGCCCCGCCGTTGGGGAACCGGTGCGCGGCGGCGGCGTCCAGCACCAGCCCCGGCGCGCCCGCGACCAGGGCGGCCGTGAGCAGCACCGCCCCGCCCCGGCCGGCGAGGCCCGGCCAGCGCCCGACCAGCGCCGGCCAGCACAGCCCGACCAGCAGCGCCACCGCCGCCAGCGCCGCCGCCCAGGTCAGCAGCGGCAGCACCGGCGCGTACGCCGGGGTCGACGGCGACGCCGCCGGACGCCACAGCTGGACGGCGGTGAGCAGCACGGCGAGCCCGGCCGCGCCCGCGCCGAGCAGCGCCCGGCCCCGCGCGCCCAGCGCGGCGGAGTCGACCAGCTCGGCCCAGCCCCACGCCGACAGGATCACCCCGAACGCGAAGCCGGCCCGGGTGAAGTACTGGTTGCTGCTGCCCGGATGCCCCACCAGCAGGTAGATCGCCGGGCCGGCGAGCGCCCCGCCGAGCAGGAACACCTGCACCGGCTCCAGCCGCCACCGGCGCAGCCGCAGCAGCGCCACCACCCCGGCCAGCCGGAGCTGGAGGTTGAGCAGGAACGCGACGAACACCGCCACCCACAGCAACGCGGTCGTCCCCGCCGGCCGGCCCGTCCCGACGTACGGTCGCAGCCCCGAGAACGGGTCGACGGTCACCCCGTGGCTCTCGAACGCGAACAGCACGGCGGTGGCGAACAGCTGCGCGGCCAGCGCCAGCCCGGCCGCCGCCAGCACGGCCCGGGGCAGGGTCCGCCGGAACACCAGCGACACCGCCGCGGTGAACGCCAGCGCGGCCAGCACCACCGGCACCGAGCTGGCCTTCGCCCCGGTCGAGGCGGCCAGGAACAGCGCCGAGAGCACCCACGCGCCGCGCCCCAGCGCCGGCACCGTCGAGCCCCGGGCCCGCCCGACCAGCTCGCCCAGCGCCGCCACCAGTGGCAGGAGCAACACCCAGCTGTACGTCATCGACGGGCTGCCCCACACGATGAACGTGGCCTGGGTGCCGAAGAGCTGGCGGATCCCGTTCTCGTAGCCGAACTCGCCGACGGTGAACATCAGCGCGGCGGCGGCCACCCCCGCGTACGGCCGGCCGGTGACCCGCCAGCCGACCACCGCCGCCAGCACGGCCGCCAGCGCGCAGAGCGTCGGCACGCCCAGCCGGAAGAACACCGTCGGCAGGTCCACGCCGCTGACCAGGCTGGCCGCCGCGAAGTGGGCGAAGCCGAACCAGTGGTAGTGCAGGGGCTCCCCGGCGACCTGCGGCACGTCCAGCGGCACCTGGTGGGTGGCCGCCCCGGCCAGGGAGAGCTGGAACGCGAGGTCGATGTATTGCGCCTGCCCCTCGTCGGTGGGCAGCACCGGGTTGACCCGCAGGAACGACTCGTAGAGATAGAGGGTGAAGCCGGCGACGACCCCCGCGAGGGCCCAGGCCCAGCCCGTCGGCACCGGGGCGTGCCCGGTGGTCCGCCAGTGCCGGCGCAGCCGGGGCACGACGGCGAACGGCACGAGCACCGCCAGGGGCCACAGCCACAGCAGGTGGGGCAGGCCGGCGGCGGTGAACGCCGCCCACCCGGCCAGCTCCAACACCAGGCCGACGGCCGCGCCGAACGCCACGTCCTCGACGAGGGTGTGCGGGCGGCGGCGCAGCGCGCGGAACACCAGCGTGCCGGGCAGCAGCACGGCCAGCAGCGCGTACCCGGTCCAGCGGGCCACGTCGGGCGCGGGGGTGCCGGTGGCCAGCAGCGCGGCGACGACGACGGCGTAGCCGGCGACGGCCGGGGCGTACCGCAGGGCGGCGGGACGCCGGGCGGGCCCGCTGCCGGCCGCGCCGCCGGCCGCGCGGTCGACGGTCGCGTCGCGGCGGGGGCCGGCCGGGTCGCCGCCGCCGGTGGCGAGCGCGGTCACCGGAGGCTGTCGGCCAGCTCGGCGGGGCCGTCGGCCGCCGGCCCGTCGGCGTCGGCCGCGCCCGGCCCGGCGGTGTCGCTCGCCACGAAGTACGCCGGGCGGCCCTGCACGGCCGTGTAGATCCGGGCCACGTACTCGCCGAGCAGGCCGAGGCAGAGCAGCTGCACCGCGCCGAGGAAGAGGACCGCCACGTACAGCGAGGGCCAGCCGGTGACCGTGGAGCCGGCCAGCCAGGCGGCGACGGCGACCACCACCAGCACCCCGCACACGGCCACCCCGACCAGACCCAGCCAGGTGGCCACGCGCAGCGGCGCGGCGGAGAAGCTGGTGACGCTCTCGGCGGCCAGCCCGGCCATCCGGGACAGCGGGTACTTGGTGCGGCCGGCGGCCCGTTCCTCGCGCTGGTAGGTGACCTCCCCGCTGGGGAAGCCGAGCCAGGGCACCACCAGCCGCAGCACGGGGCTGCGCTCGGGCAGCTCGCGCAGGGCCTCCACGGCCGCCCGGCTGAGCAGTCGGAAGTCGCCGGCCTGCGCGGGCACCTGCTTGCCGACCAGGCGACGCATCAGCCGGTAGTAGCCGGCGGCCGTCCACCGCTTGAAGCGGGTGTCGCGGCTGCGGTCGGCGCGCACCCCGTACACGATGTCGAGGCCGTCGGCGCGGGCCCGGCGCAGCATCTCGGCGACGGTCTCGGGCGGGTCCTGGAGGTCGGCGTCGAGGCTGACCACCCACCGGCCCCGGGCCCGCAGCACCCCGGCGACCAGGGCCGCCTGGTGGCCGCTGTTGCGGCGCAGCCGCAGCACCCGCAGCTGCGGCCAGCGGGCGCGCAGCCCGGCCAGGCCGGCGGGGGTGCCGTCGGTGCTGCCGTCGTCGACCACCAGCACCTCGTACGGCTCGCCGAGGGCGTCGAGGACGGCCCGCAGCCGCGGGGCGAACAGCGGCAGCACGCTCTCCTCGTTGAACATCGGCACCACGACCGACAGCGCCGGCTCCGGTGGCGTCACAGGGCTCGCCTCCGTCTCGTCTGCGGCGCTCGGACAGCCGCACGCTACCAGCCGGGCCCGGCCCGCAAGGCCCGCGCGCGCCGACCTGCGACCGCCGGCCCGGGTCAGTTTCCGCAGGTCGTCGCGGGCAGCCCCGACACCGGCACCGGGGAGCGGCCGGTCGGGCGGGCCCGGCCCGCGAGCACGTTCGCCAGCGCGGTCATCGACGCGGCGCTGGAGGAGTACGTCGCCAGCAGCGTCGGCGACTTCGCCTTCGCCAGCACGTACGGGGTGTCCATCGCGACGGTCACCGCCGCGTCGGCGGCGAGGTCGCCGCTTCCGTCGCCGTACCCGACGAGGTGCACCCGGGTGCCGCCGCTCGGCACCACCTTCACCCCGGCGGCGGTGAGCGCCTGCGTCAGCAGGTCGCGGGTCTTCTCCCGGCCGCCGGAGGAGGTGACCGTGACGGGGGCGGCGACCCCCTTCGTGCAGGAGCCGCGCAGCACGGTGACCGCGCCGGCGGCGAGCGCCTCGGCGGCCCTGCGATGCTCCGGGTCGTTCAGCGTGGACATCGCCGGGGCGGGCGTGCCGGCCAGGGTGAACTTCATGGTCAGCACCCGGGTCACCGCCTCGACCAGCCGGGCCCGGGGCAGCGAGCCGTCGCGCAGGGCGGCGAGCAGCCCGTCGTACGCCTGGGTGACGTTGGGCGGCATCAGGATCAGGTCGTTGCCGGCCTTGAGCGCCCGCACCGCCGCCTCCCCCGGCGACCAGCGCTTGGCGGGGGCCATGTTCATGCCGTCGGTGATCACCACGCCCTTGAAGCCGAGCTGGCCGCGCAGCACGCCGGTGAGGAGCTTGTGGGAGAACGTCGCCGGGGTGCCCGGGTCGACGGCGGTGACGTCGAGGTGGGCGGACATCACGGCGAGGGCACCGGCGTCGATGCCGGCGGAGAACGGCGGGAACGCCGTGGAGTCGAGGACCTTGCGGCTCTGGCCGACCACCGGCAGCTCCTCGTGGGAGTCGGCGGCGCTGAGGCCGTGGCCCGGGAAGTGCTTGACGCTGGCCGCCACCCCGGCGCCCTGCAACCCGCGCACCGCGCCGGCCACCTGGGCCGAGGCGCGCTTCGGGTCCGCGCCGAACGACCGGGAGCCGATCACCGTGCTGCGGGTGACCAGCACGTCGGCGACGGGGGCGAAGTCGAGGTTGATCCCCATCGCGGCCAGCTCCTGGCCGGCGGCCCGCCAGGCGGCCTCGGTCAGCGCCGGGTCCCCGGCCGCTCCGGCGGCCAGCGGGCTGGGCAGCAGGGTGACCCCGTCGGTGATCCGGGTGACCACCCCGTACTCCTGGTCGGTGCCGATCAGCAGCGGGGCCGCGCCGGCGGGCAGCTTCCCGGCCGCGTCGCGCAGGCCGGTGGTCAGCTCGCGGACCTGCTGCGGGTTGTCGACGTTGGTGGTCTCCTGGTTGCCGGAGGTCGGGTCGTCGGCGCTGAAGCCGACCAGGATGAGCCCGCCCAGCCGGTACTTCGCCACCATCTCGGCCGGGGTGTCCATCCCGGCGAGGGCCCGGTTGCCGGCGGCGGAGCCGGTGGAGACCTTCGTGGCGTTGTCGCCGTACGCGTAGGGCATGAGGACCTGGCCGACCAGGTCCTCGTCGGCGAGGGTGCCGACCAGGGCGGCGGCGCGGGCGGCCGGGTCGGCGGTCGCGGTCGGCGCGCCCGACGGGGTCGGGTCGGCCGCGGCGGGGCTGGCCGACGGGGCGGGGCGGGGCCGGTCCGGCTCCCCCGTGCACCCGGTGAGCAGCACGGCGGTCAGGGCGGCGAGCGCGACGCCGGCACGTCGCGGGGAGTTCGACACGCGGTCCATCCCACCAGTTCACCCCTTATCGGGGCAACTCGGCCCGGTCAAGCCGCCGCGCCGGGACCGGGGGTCGCCGGCCGCGTCCGGGTGGGGAGGTGGCCGGGGCGGCGCTCAGCCGACGCGGGTGAGCAGCGTCACCGGGGCGCCGTCGCCCGCGTAGCGGTAGGGCTCCAGCTCGGCGTCCCAGGCGGTGCCGAGCGCCTTGTCGAGCGCGTGCGCGAGGGCCTCGGGGGCCCGCGCGGCGGCCATGATGCCGCGCAGCCGGTCCTCGCCGAGCTGGATGTCGCCGGCCGCGCCGACGGTGGCCCGGAACAGGCCCCGCCCCGGAACGTACATGAAGCGTTCGCCGTCGACGCCCGCGCTCGGTTCCTCGGTCACCTCGAAACGGATCATGGGCCACTGCCGGAGGGCAGCAGCCAGCTCGGCGCCCGTCCCCGGGCGACCGGTCCACCCGCACTCGGCCCGGCGGGCGCCGGGATCGACGGGCTGGGCCGTCCACTGCAGGTTGACCGGCGCGGCAAGGACGCGCGCGATCGCCCACTCGACGTGTGAGCACACGGCGAGCGGGGTCGAGTGGACGTATACGACGCCACGCGTTGGCACGGTGACCTCCCGGAGAGCGAGGTGCGTCTTCCCCTACGACCTCGACACCCGAGTGGCTGTTGGAACACATGATGACTGGTGGGGCGGATGGTGCGCCAGGGAATCGGAAAATTCGCCGCCCCGGACGGGGACGGAATGCCGGGCCGGTGGCCTCGGTTGTGCCCTGACGACAGTCGCGGTGACCAGCCAGGCATCGTGGTCGTGTACAGTTCTCTCGGCGGCTTGTGCCGCGCACATCTTCGGCGGGCCGAGGCTCTTCCCGGGCGTCACCCGTCACAGCCCCCGGACGTTCCCCGTCCTCCCGTACGTCTCCAAGGAGTACCTCCGTGGCGAGCAACACCTCTAAGACCGCGCGCGCGTCAGTCCGGGCCGGCCAGGCTGGCCAGGGTGGGGCCCTCAGCGTGCTGGGCGAGTTCAAGTACCTGATCCCGCTCAACGGCGGCAAGCACGCCTACGTGCGGAACCTGACCAACGGCAAGACCGCGCACCTGCGCACCGACTCCGACGCCTTCGTCGAGGAGATCCGGACGCTGGCCGCCGCCGGCCACGCTGCCAAGATCCGGGCCGAGCTGAACAGCCTCGCGGCCGCCCACCCCGACCACGGCTGGGACGCCACCGAGAAGCGCCTCGCCGAGGCCGGTGTCTTCGGCGGCTGAGCCCGCCCGCGACACCTGCTCGACCGCTTCACCTGCGCCACCTCGAACCGCCCGCCGGGCCACCCGGCGGGCGGTTCGCCGTCTGCGCCCCGCCCCCGCTCCGGGCCGTCGAAGGTGAGCAGGGGACCCTTCTTCACCCCAGGCGTCAAGAAGGGGCCCTTCCTTGCACAGGGTTGGCGTGGTGTCATGGCGGGTAGCCGGTGTTACCGCCGGGTCACCCGGCGGTGAAGTTTCCGTGGCGGCCCGAGGGGAGGCGGCGATGCCGGAACACGTGGAGGTGCGGCTCACGGACGACGTGCGCCTGCACGTCGAGACGTCCGGGCCGGCCGACGCCGACGTCACCGCCGTCCTGCTGCACGGCTGGACGCTGGACGGGCGCAGCTGGCACCGGCAGCTCGCCGAGCTGCGCGAGCGCTTCGGCGACCGGGTCCGGGTGGTCACGTACGACGCCCGGGGGCACGGCCGGTCCGGCTGCATGGCGCTGCGTACCGCCACCCTGGCCCAGCTCGGCGACGACCTGGCCGCCGTGCTCGACGCCGTCGCGCCGGCCGGGCCGGTGGTGCTGGTCGGGCACTCGATGGGCGGCATGACGATCATGGAGTACGCGCACCGGCACCCCGCCCACTTCGCCGCCCGCACGGCGGGGCTGGTGTTCGTCTCGACCACTGCCGAGGGGCACACCCACACCGTGTACGGCCTCTCCCCCCGCATCGCCCGGCTGATCCGGCTGGCCGAGACCACCGGCGCGGGGGTGCTGGCCCGCTGCGGCGCGTGGCGTCCGCCCCGGGCGCTGCTGCGCGCCCTGCGGCCCAGCATCCGCTGGATGCTCTTCGGCGACCGCTGCGACCCGACGGACATCCGGCTGGTCACCTCGGCGGTGGCCCGGGCCACGCTGCGCTCGATCGGCGGGTTCCGGGCGTCGATCGGGGCCCAGCACCGGCTGGACACCCTCGCGGCGCTGGCCCACCTGCCGGCGGCGGCGCTGGTCGGCGACCGGGACCGGCTCACCCCGCCGCCGTGCGCCGAGTCGATCGCGGCGGCCCTGCCGGCGACGGAGCTGACGGTCTGCCCGGGCGCCGGGCACATGCTGATGATGGAGCGGCCCGAGCAGGTGAACGCCGCCCTGGCCGGGGTGCTGGGCCGGGTGCTGGCGGGCGCGCCGGAGGCGTCCGCGCCGCGCTGACCGGGGCCCCGACGGGGCCTGACCGGGGCCGCGGCGGCGCTGACCGGGGGACCCGCGCCGGTCGCCCGGGACGTGGGGTGGATCGCGGCGGCGGCATGGCCCCGCGAAGCCGTCGGCTGCTGGCCGTACCCTCACCCGGTCACCCCGGCGCGCCGCCGCGCCCCTGGCGCGGCCGACGCCGCCGTCTGCGAGGAGCCCGTACGTTGACCGACCGCACGACCCTGGAGCAGGAGATCGCCGCCGAGCAGCGGCACCTCGACCGGGTGTACGCCCGCCTCGCCGAGCTGCGCCGCTTCGCCGCGCAGGCCGAGAAGGACGGCTACCGCCTGGCCCGGGTGGGCAACTTCGGGGCGCTCGTCGAGCGGGACGCGATGGTCTTCCACGCCGCCCAGCGCCGGCACGTGCTCGACGCCGAGCACGAGGGGCTGGTCTTCGGCCGGCTGGACCTGCGCGAGGGGCAGGTGCTGCACGTGGGGCGGCTCGGGGTGCGCGGCGAGGACGCCGAGACCCTGGTCGTGGACTGGCGGGCCCCGGCCGCCGCCGCCTTCTACCAGGCGACGCCCGCCCAGCCGCTGGGCGTGGTGCGGCGGCGCACGATCTCCTCGTCGGCGGAGCGGGTGACCCGGATCGAGGACGACCTGCTGGATCCGGCGGCGGCACCGCCGGACATGGCGGTGGTGGGCGACGGCGGGCTGCTGGCGACCCTGTCCCGGGCCACGGGCCGGGGGATGCGGGACATCGTGGCCACCATCCAGCGCGAGCAGGACGAGGCGATCCGCTCCCCCGCCTCCGGGGTCACGATCGTCTCGGGCGGGCCGGGCACGGGCAAGACGGCGGTGGCCCTGCACCGGGCGGCGTACCTGCTCTATTCCGACCGCAGCCGCTACGCGGGCGGCGGCATCCTGGTGGTGGGCCCGTCGGCGGTGTTCGTGGAGTACATCGCCTCGGTGCTGCCGTCGCTGGGCGAGGAGACGGCGACGTTGCGCTCGCTGGGGTCGATGTTCCCGGGGATGGGCGCGACGCGCACCGACCCGCCGGAGGTGGCGGCGGTGAAGGGGTCGCTGCGGATGCGCCGGGTGCTGGAGCGGGCGGTGCGGGACGCGGTGCCGGGCGGGCCGGGCGAGCTGCGCCTGCTCTACCGGGGTGAGCTGCTGCGGCTGGACCGCCGGGAGCTCGACGACATCCGGGACCGGGCGCTGGGCCGGGGGGCCCGCCGCAACGAGTCGCGCCGGGCGGGCTTCGACGGGGTGTTCGCGGCGCTGTGGGCGCAGGCCCGGCGGCTGGGCATCGGCCGGCTGCCGGAGCAGCGCGCGTTCGAGGACGAGATCGCCGAGCGGCCCGAGTTCCGCGAGTTCCTCAAGGCGTGGTGGCCGCGGCTGCACCCCCGGCACGTGCTGGGCTGGCTGGCCCGCCCCGACCGGCTGCGGCGGTACGCCGCCGGGGTGCTGTCCCGGGCGGAGGTCGGCCTGCTCGTCGAGGCGTACCGGGCGCTGGACGTCGAGGGGCTCACGATCGCCGACGTCGCCCTGCTCGACGAGCTGGACGCGCTGCTGGGCAAGCCGCTGCAGCCGAAGCGGGCGAGGCGCGACCCGTTCCAGCTCGCCGGGGGCGTACGCGAGCTGAGCACGCATGCCGACCGGCAGCGCGCGGCGCGGGAGGCGGCCCGGGAGCGGCCCGAGGACTACCGCGACTTCGCGCACGTGGTGGTCGACGAGGCGCAGGACGTGTCGCCGATGCAGTGGCGGATGATCGGCCGGCGTGGCCGGTTGGCGTCCTGGACGGTGGTGGGCGACCCGGCGCAGACCGCGTGGACGGGGGACCCGGAGGAGCTGACCCGGGCCCGGGACGCGGCGCTGGGCCGCCGCCGGCGGCACCAGTTCGAGCTGACCACCAACTACCGCAACTCGGCGGAGATCTTCGCGGTGGCGGCGGCGGAGATCCGCCGGCTCTACCCGGACCTGGCGCTGCCCCGCGCGGTGCGGTCCACCGGCGTGGCCCCGGTCGAGCTGACCGTGCCGGCGGCCGAACTGGCGGCGGCGACCGTCGCGGCGGTCGGCGACCTGCTCGGCGAGGTGGAGGGCACGGTCGGGGTGATCACGCCGGTGCCGCGCCGCGACGAGGTGGCGGGCTGGCTGGCGGGCCGGGCGGCGCCGCGCCTGCAGGTGGTGACCAGCCTCCAGGCCAAGGGCATGGAGTACGACGGGGTGGTGCTGGTCGCCCCGGGCGAGATCCGGGCCGACCCGGGGTCGGGCGTGCGGACGCTGTACGTGGCGCTGTCCCGGGCGACCCAGCGCCTCGTCACCGTCGAACCCACGGGCTGATCCGGCGCCCGGCCGTTCCCCGGCCGGACCGCTGTCGATCACTTGCACATATTGCGATGTGAGCATAGATTGGGCCGGGCGGGGATCACGGACGGAGGGTGTGGGCGTGGGCGCAGGTCATGACCACCACCACGGGGCGGCGAACGCGGCGGACCGCCACTCGGGTCGACTCTGGGCGGCGTTCGCGCTGCTCGCCGCGCTGATGATCGTCGAGGCGGTGACCGCGCTCGGCACCGGCTCGCTGGCGCTGCTCTCCGACGCCGGGCACATGTTCACCGACGTGCTCGGCATCGGCATGGCGCTCGCCGCGATCACCGCCACCCGCCGGGCCACCGCCGACCCGCAGCGCACGTTCGGGCTCTACCGGCTGGAGGTGCTCGCCGCGCTCGGCAACGCCCTGCTGCTCAGCGGCGTCGCCGTCTACGTCCTCGTCGAGGCCGTCCGCCGCTTCGGCGACCCGCCCGAGGTCACCACCGGCCCGATGCTCGTGGTGGCGGTGCTGGGCCTGCTCGCCAACGTCGCCGCGTTCGCCCTGCTGCGCAGCGGGGCGAAGGAGAGCATCAACCTGCGCGGGGCGTACCTGGAGGTGCTGGGCGACCTGCTCGGGTCGGTCGGCGTGATCGGCGCGGCGGCGCTGATCATGGCCACCGGCTGGTGGTGGGCGGACCCGGCGGTGGCCGTCGCGATCGGCGTGTTCATCCTGCCCCGCACCTGGCGGCTCGGGCGGGCCGCGGTGCGCATCCTGGTGCAGGCCGCGCCGGAGCACCTCCAGGTGACCGCCGTGCACGACCGGCTGGCCGCCGTGCCCGGCGTGGTCGAGGTGCACGACCTGCACGTCTGGACGCTGACCTCCGGCATGGAGGTCGCCTCGGCCCACCTGACCATGGCGCCCGGCGCGGAGGTCGGCGCGGTGCTGACCGCCGCCCGCACCGCCCTGCACGAGGACTTCCACATCGAGCACGCCACCTTGCAGGTCGAGCCGGGAGCCGCCCGCGACGGCTGCGGGCCGGCCGGCTGGTGAGACCGAGGCTCATCAATTTTCGCGACATTCGTGGCCGAATGACTGACTTGACAGGTTTCATCCGCGTACCCTCCGTCACGGAAGCAGCGCTGGTCCCACGCGCACCGGTAGGCTCGGCCCCGGCCATCGCCGGGCGGCGCCCTCCGGCGCCTGTGGTGGCCGCCGCCTAATCGCCTGCGGGCGAGCCGGGGAACCATGTTTGTGGGGTGCATCCGCTCCAGCGGTAGGGATCTTCCGTCCCGAACCCGTCAGCTAACCCGGTCGGCGGCTGACGGAAGGACACGCATATGCCAGTAGTGGCACCTGTAGGAAGGCTCGCCGCCCGGGTGGCGGCGGCGCTGGTGCTGACGCTCGCCGTCGGCCTCGGGGTCGCGCCGGTGACGCCGGCCGGGGCCGCGCCGCCCGTCGGCCTGCTCGCCGCACCCGGCGACGACGAGGAGGGCGGCACGCCCGCCCTGCGCGCCCAGCTCGAGGCGGCGAGCAAGGGCTACCTGGAGGCCAAGACCGCCCTCGACCGGTCGGTGAAGCGGCAGCAGCAGCTCGGCGGCCAGCTCAAGACGGTCGAGGCCGAGCTGGTCACCCGTGGCGCCAAGGTCGGCGAGATCGCCGGGGTGGCGTACAAGAAGGGCCGGCTCACCGCCGCCTCGGTGCTGCTCGACAGCAGCTCCCCCGAGGGGTTCCTGGACCGGGCCGCCGCGCTCGACACGATCGCCGCGAACGAGGACCGGGCGCTGCGCGAGCTGCTGACCACCCGGGACGAGGCGACGAAGACCCGGCAGGCCCTCGACGGCGAGATCCGCGAGCAGCGCAAGCAGGTCGCGCTGATGGGCAAGCGCAAGGAGCAGGCCGAGCGGGCCCTCACCGTGGCCAACAACAAGGCCAGCAGCAGCGGCGGCGGGTCCAGCCCGGGCGGCACCTCCAGCGCGAACGCCACCCCCGCGAAGCGCAACTCCGACGGCTCCTGGCCGGCGGAGTCGTGCAGCGTCAACGACCCCACCCCCGCCAACGGCTGCATCACCCCGCGCACCCTGCACGCGCTCAACCAGGCCAAGGCCGCCGGCTTCACCCGGTACGTCTCCTGCTACCGGCCCGGCGGCTCAGGCGAGCACCCGAAGGGCCGGGCCTGCGACTTCGCCGCGCAGAAGGGCGGCTTCGGCGGCGTGGCCAGCGGCGGGGACCGCACCTACGGCAACAACCTGGCCGCGTACTTCGTGCGCAACGCCGACCGGCTCGCCGTGCTGTACGTGATCTGGTTCAAGCAGATCTGGCTGCCCAGCAGCGGCTGGAAGGCGTACAGCGGCGGAAACGGGGACCCGTCCAGCGACCACACCAACCACGTGCACCTGTCGGTGATCTGACCCGCGACCGCCCCGGCGGCCCTCCCCCGACGGGACGGTCGCCGGGGCGCTACGCCGCCCGGCCGAGCACCTCGCCGAGCCGGCGGGCCAGCCCGAGGTGCGCCGAGCGGGCCTGCCGGAAGGCGTACGCGAACAGCGGCGTCGGTGCGACCAGGGTGATCTCCACATCGACGCGGACGAGGCCGTCCGGCTCGTCGCGCAGCCGCGTGTGGTTACGCACCGTCGTGGCCGGCCGCTGCCGGGCCACCGTGACGATCTCGTCGTCGGTCACCACCAGCACGTCCGCCTGGTACGTCACGCCGAAGCGCACCGGCCCGGCGGCGAGCTCGTCGGTGATCGCGTAGCTGGCCAGTGCGCCCGGTCGGGGCGACAGCCGGCGCACCCGCGTGATCAACGGATGCAGCTCGGTCTGCCGGGCGGGATCGCTGAGCAGCGCCACCGCCTCCGCCCGCGAGCAGCGGGCCTGGACCGAGTACTGGAAGCTGTCGCGCCGGGGCATCCGTCGATCGTCCCCCACCCGGGGGCGTGGGGGAAGGGTCGAAGGCCCCGGCACGTGGACCAGCGCCGGCAGCCGCGTCAGGCGCCCGGCAGCACCTCGGGGGCGGCCGTGCCCGCGAGGTAGGGCTCCGGGGCACCGAAGAGCCCGAGCAGGCCGGTCACCCAGAGCTGCCGGTGCACGAAGCGGCTCGGCTCGGTGACGACCAGCTTCACCCCGCTGACCTCGGCGGTCTGGAAGCCGGCCACCATCGCGCTGATGCCGACCGAGTCGATGAAGGTGACGAGACGCATGTTCAGCTCGATGCGGGCGGGCCGCCCCTTGGTGAGCACCTCGGCGATGGCTTCACGCACCTCGTACGCGGTGTCGACGTCGATCTCACCGCGCGGGGCGATCTCGATGACACCACCGGAAAGAACCGACTTCACGATCGACAGGCTCACGCGAGCACCTCCACTCGCCCGTTGACGGGCGCCTCATCAGTACGCGGGCCGCGACCGAGAGTATTCCTCCGATGGCCTCGGTCGCCACCCCTCGGGATGAGCAATTCGTGGATCAGGGCAAAACACGTTGCCCTTATCCGGACTTTTCAGATCCTGTTTGCCGGACGACCAGCCCGGGGGCCGGTGTCGCCGACCCAGGGTAGCGGTCCCCTCCGACCTTTGCGCGCACCCCGCACCCCGGGCGTGTGCCCACCCGGCCGCCACCGGCGGGACACGCCACCGTTGCCCGCCCCGCCTAGCATCGGCGGCGTCCACACCCGTAGCACGGAAGGGACCACCCCATGATCCGGAGACTGGCCGGCCTGGCCGGCGTCGGCGCGCTGCTCGCACTCATGCTGGCCTGCGGCTTCGGCGGCGCCGGGGACGACGATGACGATGACGACGACGACTTCGCCCGGGGCGCGGCGGTGGTGTCCGTACGCTGAGGGCACGGCCGGCGCGCGCCGGGGGGTTTGCGGCGGCGCCGGGTGGGGCACTGCCCCGGTGGGCGGACCGCGCCGGGGCAACGCCCGGGCGCGGTCCGCCCACCGGACCCACGCCGCAGTCCGAAGTGGCCGCAAGCTTCGGCACCCGAGGAGGTAGCACGATGTTCGGAACCAACCTGCTGGAGCGCCGCAGCAAGCCCGAGCGGATCGCGGACCAGGCGTGGCAGCACCTGGCCTCCGCCGTCGTCTCGGCCGGGGACAGCGTTCGCGACACCGCCCGCTCCGCCCGGCGCAGCGGCTCGGGCCTCGCCGACGAGGCGGGTGACCTGGTCGGCTCCGCGGCCGACGAGGCGCGCCGCCGGGCGGTGCTGGCCTTCGACGCGCTCGCCGGTCGCCGGCCCGCCCTGCCCTGGGCGCTGCTGATCGGGGCCGCCCTGGCCGGCGCGGCGATCGGCTGGGCCGCCGGTTCGGCGGCGCGGGCCGCCGGGCGTCGGGGCGAGCGCGACGTCGAGGAGATCGAGTTCGTCGACGTCGACCGGCCCAACTCCCCGGTCGGCCTGGACGGCTGAGCCGCCGGCCGGCTGGGCCCTGAAGGGCTGAGCATCCCCGGCCGGCCGTCGCCGGCCCTTCGAGACGCGAACCGGGCCGGCCTCCGTGCGGGGAGGCCGGCCCGACGTCTCGGGACCGCGCGGGGCGGTCAGTGTGCGGTCAGTTGGCCGTGCAGGTCAGGATCGCCGGGGTCGAGTTGGCTCCGGTCCCGCTGGCCACGAAGCCGAAGGTGGTGCTGCCGCCGACGGGCAGCGTCCCGTTCCAGCCCGCGTCCCGCACCACGACCTGCGCGCCGGTCTGGGTGTAGGTGCCGCCCCAGAGCTGGGTGATCTGCTGGCCGCCGGGGAAGTTCCAGACCACGCTCCAGGAGCTCTTCGCCGAGCCGCTGTTGTTCTTCACGGTCACCTCGCCCTGGAAGCCGCCGGACCAGGAGGTGGTCACCTTGTACGTCGCCGAGCAGGCCCCGGCCGGCACGGGCGTACCCGTCGGGGTGGCCGGCGGCGTCGTGGCCGGGGGCGTGGTCGCCGGAGGCGTGGTGGCCGGCGGCGTCGTCGCGGGCGGCGTGGTCGCCGGCGGGGTGGTCGCCGGCGGGGTGGTCGCCGGGGGCGTCGTGGCCGGCGGGGTCGTGGCGCCGCCGAGCCGGTCGGCGACGATGATGCCCCGCCCGTTGGTGCCCAGGTAGGCCCGCCCGTAGACGCGCGGGTCACCGGTCAGGGCCTCGCCCGCGTTGCCGTACTGGTGCTTGTCGTCGTTGATCCGGACCCAGGCCGCGCCGGTGTTGTCCGACCGGAACAGGCCGGCCTGCCCGTCGATGGTGCCGAAGACGAACAGCGCCGGGTACGTCTGCCCGGGGGCCGCCTTGCCGAAGCCCACGTTCACCGCCGACGACACGCCGGCCTGCTTGGCGAAGGTGGCCCCGGAGTCGGTCGAGCGCCACAGCCCGCCCTCGCCGGCCAGCCAGATCTCGCCCTCCTTGCCGGGCAGCGCCTTGAACTTGACGTTCCCGGTGCTCGGCAGCCCGGTGGCCGCCGACGCGGTGAAGCTCGCCCCGCCGTTGGTGCTGACGTAGAACTTGCCGCCGGAGAAGCCGTAGAACTTGTTCTTGTTGACCCGGTCGGACTCGACGACGGCGTTGGCCGGGATCCCGGTCGCCGCGGTCCACGAGTTGCCGAAGCCGACCGAGCGGACGACCTGCTGGCCGGCGTCGCCGGGCGACCAGACGAACTGGCTGCCGTCGGCGGACGCGGCGACGGTGCCGCCGTTGTTGATCCCACCCGGCTCGCTGCCCTGGAACCAGTTGGCCCCGCCGTCGGTGGAGAACGCGACGTGGCTGTCGTTGGGGCGGTCGGCGTCGGTGAAGTTGCCGGCCCGCACCATCACGGCCGGGTTGGTCTCGGCGTAGTCGATGCTGGTGGTGCTGGTGAAGACCGGCTGGCTGAAGATCTTCGCCGGCACCGTGTCGAGGTCGGTGTGCCGGAAGCCGCCGAGGTCACCGAGCGCGCTGACCAGCGGGGCCCCGGTGGGCGGGCTGATCAGGTCGAGCACGGCGGTCTCCTCCAGGCCCTTGACCATCGGCTTGATGGTGAGCTGGCCGCCGGTGTCCCACTTGGTCAGGTCGGTGCTGCCGTAGATGGTCGCGCCGGTGCCGTACATGAAGCGGTTGGAGTCGTGCGGGTCGATCTCGACCGACTCGTTCATCCAGCCCAGCTTCGGCGTCTCCTCCGGCGGGGCCGGGTTCGTGCCGAAGGTCAGCCACGGCACCGAGGAGATGTCCATGGTGTACTTCTTGCTGCGGTCCGGGTAGCTGGTGAACTCCCAGATCCGGGACCAGGTCGCGCCCCCGTCGGTGCTGCGCCAGAAGATCGCGTCCGGCCACCAGGAGATCTGGGTGGCCACCATCAGGGTGTTCGGCTTCTGCCGGTCGATGGTCAGGCCGGAGTAGCCGAAGTACGCGTCGGAGCTCGACGACGGGATCGGGCTGATCTGCGTCCACGCGCCGGTGGCCCGGTTGAACTTCCACACGTCGCCCTTGGCACCGTCGTACGGGCCGCCGGTGTCGCTGGTGGCGATGTAGAGGTAGCCGCCCACCGGGTCCACGACGCCCTTGTGGGCGAGGTAGCCGGTCGGCTGGCCGGGGATCCGCTCCCAGGTGGTGCCGCCGTTGGTGCTGCGGTAGACCGGGTTGGCCTTGTCGGCCACACCGACGTAGATCGTCTGGGTGGTGTTGCCGGCCGTGCCCGTGCTCTTGTCGAACGACACCCAGGTCAGGCCCTGGTTCTGGCTCTGGTAGCCGGTGGTGTCGTTCGGGTCGGCCTGGTAGTTGCCGACGTTGGGGAAGTTGGCGACCTTGGCCCAGGTCGCGCCGTAGTCGGTGCTGCGCCACAGGCCGTTGCCGCCCTCGGCGCCGTAGTAGATCGTGCTGTTCTTGTTCGGGTCGACGGCGAGGCGCTCACCCATGCCCCGGCCGGGCATGTTGCCGCCGTTCTTGAACGGCAGCTCGGTGACCTGCCAGGTCGCGCCCTTGTCCGACGAGCGCAGGATCGCGCCCTTGTTCGGGTCCCAGTCGTTGGTGTACATGCCGACGGCGGCGTACACCCGGTTGGTCTGCACCGGGTCGGTGGCGACGCTGACCACGCCGTTGTAGCCCCACTTGTCCGCGCCGACCCAGTCCAGCAGCGGCGTCCAGGACTGGCTGGCCTGCTCCCAGCGGTACAGTCCGCCGATGTCGGTGCGGGCGTAGATCAGGTTCTTCTCGGTGGGGTTGTAGACGATGCCGGGGACGAAGCCGCCACCGTCGATCCGTACGTTCTTGAAGGAGTACGGCTCCGAGGCGGCCGCGGCCGCCTCGGTGGACGGGGCGACGGTGAACTGAACGGCCACGACTGCCGTGGCGGCGGCCAGCACGGTGGTGACCGCGCCGACGAGACCTCTCCGCATCTGCGGTTTCCTCTCGGGGATGCCCGTGGTGGTGGGACGAGCACGACGTCGGCGGTCGACGGACGACCGTGCCCAGGCCCGACGTCGGGGCGCGGGAAGCCTGCCCTGGCTTCCCACCGGCGCGCGTGGCTCCCGCTGCCGAGGAAGGCATTCACGGTAACCTCTCCCGGGCCGAGTTAGGAAGCACTCCCAACAAACTCGCCCGGCCGGCGGGCCGGCGGCGGCCGATCAGTCGAGGTGGTAGACGTACCCGTCGCCGACGGCCTCGCGCCGCACGCCCAGCCCGTCCACCGGCCGGGTCTCCGCGCCCTGCCACGGCGTGCCCGCCGTGTAGGCCGGCAGCACCACCACCGTGCGCACCCCGACCCCCCGCAGGTACGCCACCGACGCGGCGTCCGGGAAGCCCGCGCTCGCCGCCCGGATCTCCTGCTGCTTGGCCGGGACGAACGACGCCAGCCCGTTGACGATCTTCGGGAAGCCGTCGGTGGACCAGAGCATCACGTGGAACTCCCGGATGCCGTCGCTGGGCAGCACCAGCGCCGGGCCGCGCAGCCCGTGCATCGCCGCCGGCGCGACCGGGGCCGGCACGTGCGGGGTCCGGTTGACGCCCTCGGCGAGCACCAGCAGCACCGGCAGCACCAGCACGAGCCGCCCCCAGCGCCGCCACCCGCCGCCGGGCCCGCCCGCCGGCTCCGACGCCGGCTCCGGGCCCGACGCCGCGTCCGGGCCCGGCTCGCGGGACGGCTGCTCCGCGTCGCCCACCGTCAGCGCCCCGGCGGCCAGGACGCCCAGCAGCAGCGTCGTCCACAGCACCAGCCGGCCCGGGGTGCGCACGCCGTCCCAGCCCGGCACGTGCTCCACCAGCGTGACGTACCCCGGGTCGCCGTCCCCGCCCAGCGTGCTGCCGGCGGCCAGCGCCACGGTCACCAGCACCCCGACGGCCAGCGCCACCCGGTGCCGCACCCGCCACGCCGACACGAACAGCCCGGCGGCGGCCAGCCCGATCAGCACCATCCCGGGCAGCAGCGTCATCTCCCCGGCGAAGCTCAGCGAGGCCCGCGCCGTCTCGTGCCGCTCCCCCCACAGCCACGACTCCGGCGGCGCGGTGAGGAACCCGCGCAGCGGCGGGGAGAACATCGCGATCTGCTCGACCGTGCGCCGGCCGTCCGGGTGCCGGGCCACCACCTCGAAGTAGGGCGCGGCCATCAGCAGGGTCACCCCGGCGAAGAACACCCCGCCGGCCAGGTCCGCCACCAGCAGCCGGCGGCCGAACGCCGGCCGCCGCCGACGCCGCCACCACGACCAGCCGTACCCGCCGGCCGCGCCGAGGCAGAGCAGCGCCAGCGCGTACGCGAAGGGCAGGCCGATGCCGAAGCCGAGGCTGACCTGCCAGGCGGCGACCGCCCAGCCGGCACCCGCCCAGCCGGGGCGCACCCGCTCGGGGCGGTAGCCGTGCCGCAGCGACCAGCCGTGGCCCCGGGCCAGCATGGCCAGCGCCAGGGCGATCCCGCCGACGCTGAGCACGTGCAGGTGCCCGGCCTGGGCCAGCTTCCACGGCGCGTACGCGAAGGACGCCCCGGCCACCGCCGCGCCCGCCCAGCCCGCGCCGAGCTGCCGCGACAGCGCGTACGCGCCGACGAAGGCGAGCGCGTGCACCAGCACGTACAGCAGGTTGTAACGGGCCACGGCGGCGACCGGCCCGTCGCCGAAGAGCCCGAACGGGGCGTAGCCGAGCAGCGTGTCCGAGTACGCGTACGTGTACGGCTCCGGCCAGAACGTGTTGGAGTGCCAGAGCTGCGTCGGGTTGGTGAGCACCGCGTGCCCGCCCCAGGCGACCTGCCACGCCTGCAACGTCGGGTCGCCGACGTCCTGCGGGATGGTGCCGGTCAGGTCGCGCACCGTCGGCCAGGTCAGCACCACGGCCAGCACCAGCGACCCGAGCACCGCGAGGGTCCACTCGTGCCGGGCGAACCGGGCGAGCCGGTCGGCCACCGCCCGCCCCCGACCGGCGGTCGCCGGCGGCCCGGCGACGTCGACCGGTGCCGCCTCGCCAACCTCACCCATCGCCTGCTCCCCGCTCCCGACGGTCAACGCCGCCCCAGATCGTGCCGGACCGCGCGCCGTCTTGTCGACCGTCATCACTGCAAGGAGGGGCGCCTTGTTGACGCTTTCCGCATGGGAAGGGTCCCCTTCCTGACCGCCCGGCCCGGGGGCGGCGCAGGTGGGCCATCAGATCAGGTGCAGCTCGCGGGCGCGGCGGACGGCCTCCCGGCGGCGGGTGGCGTCCAGCTTGCGGTAGATGTTGCGCACGTGCGTCTTGACGGTGTTCACCGACAGGGACAGCTCGGCGGCGATCTCCACGTTGGACAGGATGCTCTGCAGGTAGCGCAGGATGGTCAGCTCCCGCTCGGTCAGCGGCTCGTCCAGCTCCCGGCCCGGCGCGGGACCCGGCCGCGCGGGCGGCTCCTGCGCCACCCGGACCAGGTCGCTCACCGTCGGCCAGTGCGCCGTGCCGGAGTCCAGGTGCGCGGCGAGCAGGTCCCGCACCCCGGGCTCGGCGCGGGTGAACGGGCGGCGGAACCCCTCGGCGGCGGCCAGCTCCAGGACCCGCTCCAGCGTCCGCCCGGCCCGCCGGGCGTCCCCGGCCCGCCCGGCGAGCACCGCGTCGAGCAGGCCGGCGTCGAGGCGTACCGGCAGCGGCCAGGCGGCGGCCTCCGGGCCGTCCCAGGGCGGCAGGGCGCGGGCGGCGGCGGCCGGGTCACCGGCGTGCAGCTCGACCCGGGCCAGGGCCACGGCGGGCGCACCGGCCGGCGTGCCGGCCAGCAGCTCCCGGGCGGCACCGGGGTCGCCGTGCGCGGCCCGCAGGTCCGCCTCGGCGGCCAGCAGCCAGGCGGCCAGCTCCCCCGCGCCGACGCCCCGACCCGACCCTGGTGGGCCATCGTCGGCCCGCGCGGGCCCGTCGCCGGCCGCCAGCGGCGCGAGGGCGTCCCGGGCCGCCGACAGCAGCCGCAGGGCGGTGGCCGGTTCGCCGCGGTCGCGCAGCAGCGTCGCCCGGCACAGCGCGGCGAGCGCCGCCACCGCCGGCTCGTCGGCGGTCGGGCCGGTCAGCGCCAGGTGCGCCTCCGCGTCGTCGGGGAGGTCCCGGTGCAGCGCGACGACGGCCAGCGCCAGGTGGGCGTACGCGCAGTCGGTGCGGCAGGACCAGCCCTGACAGGGCGGCATCGCCAGGGCCTCCCCGGCGGCCCGCTCGGCCGCCCGCAGCTCGCCGAGGGCCGCGTGCAGCAGGGCGGCGCGGCTCACGCAGAGCAGCTCGGTGCGGGCCCGGCCGCCCGCCCGGGCCGCCGCGAGCGCGGCGTCGAACTCGGCCGCCGCGCCGCGCAGGTCGCCGCCGGAGAGCGCGACCAGGCCGAGGGCCGCCCCGGCCGCCGCCGCCACGTCGGCGTCGTCGGCGGCTCCGGCGCGCGGGTCGTCCGCCGGCCCCCCGGGGGTACGCGTGGCGAGCAGGCGCGACGCCGCCCGGCGTACCTCGTCGTGGTCGCCGGTCAACCGGGCGAGGGTGACCTCCACGGCGACGGCCAGCCGGCGGAACCGGTCCCGGCGCGGCACGGGCAGCGACCGGCCGTGCCCGGCGGCCCGGCGCAGCTGCGCGGCGGCGGCGTCGGCGTCGCCCGCGTGGGCCCGCTCGGCGGCGGCGGCCAGCGCCAGCTCCGGGTCCCGCCGGACCTCGGCCTCCGGTGGCGCGGCGGGGACGGGCCCGCCCGCCCCTTCGTCGTCGTACGGCACGAGTTCCGGCCAGCCGGTGACCAGCAGCTCGGTGGCCGCGTCCCAGCGACCGGCGACGAGGGCGTGCCGCAGCGCCTCGGCGGGGCGGGCGTGCCCGGCGTACCAGTCGGCCGCCCGCCGGTGCAGGTCCCGGCGTTCCTCGGCGGTCAGCTCGCCCAGCTCGGCGCGGAGCAGGTCGGCCAGCAGCGGATGGCAGCGGTACCAGGGGGGCCGGCTGTCGTCGCGGTCCACGAAACCGCCGGCCGTGGCCAGCGCGGTCAGCGCCCGCTCGGCGTCGCAGCGGCCCGTCAGCGCGTCGACCAGGTCGGCGCTGACGGCGTCGGCCACCGCGCCCCGGCGCAGCGCGTCGCGGGCCGCGTCGTCGAGCGGGGCGAGCACCTCCGCGCGCAGGTAGCCGGCCACGTCCGGCTGGTCGCCGCCGAACTGCTCCAGCCAGCGCACCGGGTCCGGCCGGTCCCGGGCGGCCAGCGCGGCCAGCCGCAGCCCGGCCGGCCAGCCGCCGGTACGCGCGCGCAGCCGGGGCACCGCCGCGGCCGGCAGGAACACGCCGTGCGCGACGAGCAGGTCGGCCACCTCGTCGTCGGTGCAGGCCAGCTCGCCGGGGCCCACGGTGGTCAGCTCACCGGCGAGCCGCAGCCGGTGCAGCCCCGCCGGCAGGTCGGTGCGGGCCCCGGCCACCACCCGCAGCCGCCCCCCGGTGTGGCGGAGCAGGAACTCCAGGCCGGTCAGCGCCGCCGGGTCGGCGACCCGGTGCACGTCGTCGAGGACCAGCAGCACCGGGCGCTCCCGGGCGGCGAGCGCGGCGGCCAGCAGTTCCAGCCGGTCGGGCCGGGGCGGGTCCGCGGAAGGCCCGTCGGGCGCGTGCGGGCGCAGGGCCGCCGTCAGGTACGACCAGAGCCGCGCCCCCGTGTCGCCCGCCTCGACCGACACCCACGCCGGTGCCGGCTCGACGGTCCGGGCCCACGACCCGAGCAGCGTGGTCTTGCCCCAGCCGGCGGGCGCGGTGACCAGGGTGAGCGCCCCGGCGGCGCCCTCGTCCAGCCGGCGCAGCAGGCGGGGCCGGACCAGCACCGGCTCGGGCAGCGGGGCCGGCGCGAGCCGGGACGCCAGCAGCGGCGCCGCGTCCTCCGCGGCGGGAACGGGGTCGACCCCGGCCGCCACGGTCACCCCGGCCACCTCGTGCTGCGTCATGCGGCACCCCCACGCCACGCGTCCCTCCCCGGCCCGTGCGGCGGGCGGTTACCCGGCCCCGGCCGGTTCACCCCTTCGGGGGGATCCCGGTTCACCCGGCCGCCGCCGACGCTGGGGGCACCGGCCGTCGGGCCCGCCGACGGCTGCACGGCGACGAGTGGCTGCATCGGCGACGAGAGGCGGGTGGGACGGATGGGACGGGGCAGGCGGGGCGGTCGGGCGCTGGCCCGTACCGCCGGGGTGGTGGCCGGCGCGGTCGCCGGGGTGACGGTGGCGCGGGTGCTGCGCGGCCCCTTCCGGGGTGGCCGCCCGCGCACGGGCGGCCCGCGCGACGGCTGGCAGGTGGTCACGATCGACCGGCCGCCGGAGCGGGTGCTGCCCGGCGGCCGGTGGCCGGAGCCGCTGCGCCGGCTCGACGGCGCGGTGGAGGTGGCGCAGGGGCCCGCGCCCGGCGGACGCGGCACCGAGCTGGCGGCCCGGCCCGTGCGCGGCGTGCCGGTGACCGGGATGGCCGCCCACCTCGTCGGCGGCGGCGACCCCGCGCCGCTGGTCCGCGAGGCGCTGCGCCAGGCCAAGCAGCTCGCCGAGACCGGTGAGCTGCTGCGCGCGGACCGCTCCCCGCCGGAGGGCCCCCGACCGGCGCGGGCCGCCCCGACCGGGCCCGGGACCGGGTGGCCCGGGGCGGCCGGGCCCGGCGACGGCCCGGCGGTGCCCGGATGAGGGCCCTGTGCTGGCTCGGCGCGGACGGCCTCGCGGTGCGGCAGGTGCCCGATCCCGAGCTGCGCAACTCCGCCGACGCGATCGTCCGGGTGCGGCGTAGCGCCACCTGCGGGGCGGACCTGCCGCTGCTCGCCGGGCGGGCCCCGGCGCTCTCCGTCGGCGACGTGCTCGGGCACGAGTTCCTCGGCGACGTGGTGGAGGTCGGCCCCGGGGTCCGGCGGCACCGCGTCGGCGACCGGGTGGTGGTCTGCGCCGCCGTGGCCTGCGGCAACTGCTGGTACTGCCGGCAGGGCCTCTACGCCTGCTGCGACAACGGCAGCACCGGGCCGGCGGCGGCCGAGGCGGCGTGGGGGCAGCCGACCGGCGGCTGCTACGGCCATCCCCGGTCGGCCGGGGGCTTCGCCGGCAGCCACGCCGAGTACGTCCGGGTGCCGTACGCCGACGTCGGGGCGTTCGCGGTGCCGGAGCCGGTGGACGACGACCGGGCGGTCTTCGCCTCGGACGCGGTGCCGGCCGGCTGGCTCGCCGCCGAGCTGGGCGAGGTGTCCCCGGGCGACGTGGTGGCGGTCTGGGGCGCGGGCGCGGTGGGCCAGATGGCCGCGCAGGCGGCCCTGCTGCGCGGCGCGGACCGGGTGGTGGTGATCGACCGCTACCCGCAGCGGCTGGGCCTGGCGCAGCGGCACGTCGGCGCGGAGACCCTCGACTACCTCAGCGTCGACGTCCCGGCCGAGCTGCGCGAACGCAGCGGCGGGCGGGGCCCCGACGTGTGCGTGGAGGCCGTCGGCATGGCCTGGGACGGCACCGAGCCCCGGTCGCTGGCCGAGCGGTTCGCCGCCGCCGCGCTGCCCGGCGCCGCCCCCGACCGGCCCATCGCGGTACGCGAGGCGGTGCACGCCTGCCGCAAGGGCGGCACGGTGGTGGTGCTCGGCACGTTCACCGGGTTCGTCGACACGTTCCCGCTGGGCGCGGTCATGCAGAAGGGGCTGACCGTGCGCGCCGCCCGGCAGCACGGGCAACGCTGGATCCCGATGCTGCTGGACCGGATGGCGCGCGGCGAGATCCACACAGGGCACCTGGCGACCCACCACCTGCCCCTGGAGCAGGGCGCGCTCGGCTACGACCTGTTCCGCACCCGCGCCGACGGCTGCCTGCGTGCGGTCTTCACGCCCTGAGCGCCCATCGTGGTGCCGGTGCTGCCCGGCGGTGGCAGACTCGCGGGATGCGTGAGGATCGGGCGTACGACGTCGTGCTGTTCGGGGCGACCGGGTTCACCGGCGGGCTCACCGCCGAGTACCTCGCCCGGCACGCGCCGCCGGGGCTGCGCTGGGCGCTGGCCGGGCGCAACCCGGCCAAGCTGGCGGCCGTACGGGACCGGCTCGCCGGCATCGAACCGGCCCTGGCCGGGCTGCCGCTGCTCACCGCCGACGTCACCGACCCGGAGTCGCTACGCCGGGTCGCCGCGGACGCCCGCGTCGTGGCCAGCACCGTCGGGCCGTACGTGCACCACGGGGAGCCGCTGGTCGCCGCGTGCGCGCGGGCCGGCACCGACTACCTCGACATCACCGGCGAGCCGGAGTTCGTCGACACCATGTACGTGCGGCACCACGCCGAGGCCGTACGCACCGGGGCCCGCCTCGTGCACGCCTGCGGCTTCGACTCGATCCCGCACGACCTGGGCGTCTGGTACACGGTCACGCAACTGCCGGCCGACGGGCCGGTCACCGTGGACGGGTTCGTCCGGGCGGGCGGCCGGTTCTCCGCCGGCACGTACCATTCGGCGCTCACCGCGTTGTCCCGGGCCGCCGAGGCGGGCCGGGCGGCGAAGGAGCGGCGGGCCGTCGAGCCGCGCCCGCCGGGCCGCCGGGTCCGGGCCGTGCCCGGCAGGGTCGGCCGGTCGGCGGAGCTGGGCGGGTGGGCGGTGCCGCTGCCGACCATCGACCCGCAGGTGGTCCGCCGGTCGGCGGCGGCCCGGCCGGAGTACGGGCCGGACTTCCGCTACCGGCACTTCGCCGCCGTGCGGCGGCTGCCCACGATCGTCCTCGGCGCGGTCGGGCTCGCCGGGCTGACCGGGCTGGTGAAGGTGCCGCCGGCCCGGCGCTGGCTGCTCGGCCGGCTCGCCTCCGGGCAGGGGCCCAGCGCCGAGCAGCGGGCGAAGTCGTGGTTCCGGGTGCGCTTCGTCGGCTCCGGCGGCGGCCGGCGGGTGGTGACCGAGGTGGCCGGCGGCGACCCCGGGTACGACGAGACGGCGAAGATGCTCGCCGAGTCCGCCCTCTGCCTGGCCCTCGACGACCTGCCGCCCGTCGTGGGCCAGGTGACCCCGGTGACCGCGATGGGCGACGCGCTGCTGCGCCGCCTGACCGCCGCCGGCATCGCCTTCCGCACGCTGGAGGGTGCGGCGGCTTGACCCTCGACCTGGTGGAGGGCACAGGATCCTCGGCGTGGAGAGCGAACTGCGCAGCATCGGCGAGCTGGCCCGCGCCAGCGGCCTGACCGTCAGCGCCCTGCGGTTCTACGACCGTTCCGGGGTGCTGGTGCCCGCGCTGGTCGACCCGGTCACCGGCTACCGCTGGTACGCCGACGACCAGGTCCTGCCGGCCCGGCTGGTCGCCGGGCTGCGCCGGGTCGGGATGCCGCTGGCGGAGATCGCCGCCGCCGTGCGGCACCGGGCCGAGCCGGCCGTGGTGGGCCGGCTGCTCGACGCGCACCTGCGCCGGCTGGAGGACGGCCTCACCGACGCCCGCCGCGAGCTCTCCCGGGTCCGAGCCCTGATCGACCACGAGGAGCACCCCATGACCACCCGTCTCGTCCTGTCCCGCGCCGACCTCGCCGCCGCGATCGACGCGGTCCGCTTCGCGGTCGGCACCGACCCGGAGCTGCCGGTGCTCTCCGGCGTCCTGTTCGACGTGGCCGCCGACGGCGTACGCCTGGTGGCCACCGACCGGCACCGGATGGCGGTGGCCCGGGTCCCCGGCGCGGTCGACGGGCCCACCCGGCGGCTGCTCGCCCCGGTGGACCTCATCGACGCCGTCCGCGAGCTGTCGGGCGTCGACGGCGGGGCCGACGCCCACCTGCGGCTGGACGGGGACGGCCTCACCGTCACCGTCGCCGGCCGGGAGGTCGGCGGGGCCGCCCTGCCCGACGAGTTCCCCGACTACCAGCGGCTGCTGGGCACGCGCGTGCCGGCGTACCGGATCACGGTGGACGTGCCGGCGCTGCGCGCGCAGGTCGCCGGCCGCCCGCCGGCGCGGGTCCTGCGGCACGAGGGCGTCGACGTGCCGGTGACCGTGCTGGGCCTGGACGACGCGGGCGGCCTGCGGGTCCTCGACGACGCCGCGCTGGCCGACGCGGCACTGGCCGACGCCGCGCCGGACGCGGTGCGGCTCGGCGTCAACGGGCGGTACCTGCTCGACGCCCTGGACGCGGGCGACCGGGGGCAGCTCCTGCTGGAGCTGGACGGGCCGATCGCCCCGCTGGCGGTGCGCCGCCCGGACGACGCGGACGCGTACTCGATCCTGATGCCGATCCGGCTCTGAGCCCGCGCCGGCGCTGGCGCCGCGCCCGCGCCGGTGCCGCACCGGTGCCAGCGCGCCATGTCGGCGACATCGCGGCTTCCCGCCCCAGGGAACCCCACGATGTCGCCGACATGGCGAGACCACATCGCGGCGCGACGGTCCCGGCCGGTGGGCTCACGGCCGGGGCCGGGCGGGGGAGGCGGCGACGGTAGCATCGGTGGGTTCCCACCTGAGATTCCCGGACGGAGGCGTACGGAGCGCATGCTCGACATGGAGTTGATCCGGAAGGATCGCGAGGCGGTGGCGACCGCGCTGGCGAAGCGACTGGATCCCGCCGAGGTCAACCGGGCGCTGGACGAGATCCAGCGGCTCGACCAGGAGCGCCGCGCCCTCATCACGGAGATCGACGCCGAGCGGCAGCGCCGCAAGGCCGAGGCGCGGGCGTACGCGGCGGCGAAGCGGGCCGGCGCCGCGCCGGAGAGCGTCGCCCCGGAGGCCGAGCGCAAGCAGCTCGCCGAGCTGGAGTCCCAGCTCGACGAGGTGCAGTCCCGGCTGCGCGAGCGGATGAGCGAGCTGCCGAACCTGCCCGCCGACGACGTCGTCCCCGGCGGCAAGGAGGCCAACCGGGTCGTGCGGACGTTCGGCGAGCCGCCGGCGATCGAGAAGGTCCGGGACCACGTCGAGCTGAGCCGCCTGCTGGGCCTGGTCGACCACGAGCGGGGCGTCAAGCTCGGCGGCTCCGGCTTCTGGATGTACACGGGCCTGGGGGCCCGGCTGGAGTGGGCGCTGCTCAACTGGTTGATCGACCAGAACATCGCGGCCGGCTACGACTTCCTGCTCCCGCCGCACCTGCTGCTGGACACCGCCGGCTTCGCCGCCGGCCAGTTCCCCAAGTTCTACGACGACGTCTACCACCTCGACCGGGAGTCCGCCCCGCGCGGGCAGTTCCTGCTGCCCACGGCGGAGACGGCGATCCTGGGGGCCTACCAGGACGAGATCCTGGACACCGCGACCCTGCCGCTGAAGCGGTTCGCGTACACCCCGTGCTACCGGCGGGAGGCGGCCGGTTCGCACTCCGACGAGCGCGGCACCGTGCGGGGTCACCAGTTCAACAAGGTGGAGATCTTCCAGTTCACGCTGCCCGAGCAGGCCGACGCCGCGCTGGGGCAGATGGTCGCCCACGTGGAGGGCCTGGTCGCCCGGCTCGGCCTGCACCACCAGACCAGCCTGCTGTCGGCCGGCGACGCCAGCGCCTCGATGAAGAAGACCCTCGACATCGAGGTGTGGATGCCGAGCACCGGCAAGTACAAGGAGGTGTCGTCGGTGTCCTGGGCCGGCGACTACCAGGCCCGGCGGGCCGCCATCCGATACCGGGAGGCGGGCGGCAAGCAGACCCGCTTCGTGCACACGTTGAACGGCTCCGCGCTGGCCACCAGCCGGCTGTTCCCGGCGATCCTGGAGCAGTTCCAGCAGCCCGACGGCTCGGTGCTGGTGCCGGAGGTGCTCCGCGACCGGGTCGGCACGGACCGGCTCACGCCGGGTCGCTGACCGTCGCCTCGTCGGCGGGGGTCGGGTCACCCGGCCCCCGCCGTCTCCTCGCCCCGAGCGCGGCGAGGGCGAGCAGGGCGACGGCCAGCAGGGCGGGGCCGGCCGCATCGAGCGCACCGACGAGGGCCTGCTGGACGCGGGCCGCGGCGACCACGACCGGGTCGCCGAACGCGTCGTGCCGGCCCTCGGCGAGCCGCACCTCGTACCAGCCGTACCAGGCGACGTAGCCGCCGGCGGCCAGCAGCACCAGGCCGCTGAGCCGGGGCACCCACCGGCCGGCCCCGCGCAGCCGGGCCACCACCCGGTCGCGCAGCAGCGCCACGCCGAGGGCGGCCACGGCCACCACGAGACCCATCCCGAGGGCGTACGCGACGAACAGCGCCAGCCCGCGCGGCGTCGAGCCGGCCTGGAGGCTGGTCGCCACGATCGCCAGGAACGGGGCGATGGAGCAGGTCAGCGACGCCAGCGCGTACGCCGCGCCGAACAGCACCATCGACGGCAGCGTGCGGGTCAGCCGGGGCGCGCGGGCCAGCGGGCGCGGGGTGGGCAGCCGCCGCCCGGCGAGCAGCCAGCAGCCGAGCAGCACCAGCCCCACGCCGAGGGTGACGGTGAGCCAGGGCAGCCGGGGGCGCAGCCAGCCGGCCAGCGGCGCGAAGGCCAGCCCGAACGCGCCGAAGACCAGCACGTACCCGCAGGTGAGGCCGGCGGCGGCGGTGAGCGCCCGGCCGACGGCGCCACGTCCGTCGCCGGGCCCGGCCACCAGGATCGACAGGTACGCGGGCAGCATCGCGAACCCGCACGGGTTGACCGCGCCGAGCATCCCGGCGGTCAGCGCCAGCAGCAGCGGGGCGTCCATCAGGCGGCCAGGGCGGCGACCCGGCGGGTGAGGTCCTCCCCGTCGAGGAAGCCCTGGTGGATCACCTTCCCGTCGCGGTCGATGATCAGGAACGTGCTCTGCTCGACGACCTCGAAGCGCCGCCACAGCTTCCCGGCCGCGTCGTCGAGCTGGAGGGTGCCGCCCAGCTCGAACTCGGTCACGAAGTCCCGCATCGCCGTGCGCTGTCCGAGGCCGGCGACGCCGACGATCGGCACCCGGTCGCGGTACTGCGGGGCGATCTCGGCGACCGTCCACGCCTGGCTGGCGCAGGTGGCGCACCAGGGGGCCCAGAACCACAGCACCACCGGCCTGCCGGCCAGGTCGGCGGCGGCGAACGGCTTCCCGTCGAGGGTGGTGCCGGTGAACCGGAGGCTGTCCGGCACCCGGGCCGGGGCGGCCGGCGTCGGCGGCGCGCCGGTGGGCGTACCGGTCGGGGTCGCCGTGGGGTCGCCGGTGCCGGCGGGCGCGGCGGCGGCCGCGTCGACCGGCGGTCCCGGGGGGTCGACGGCGCAGGACGCCGCGCCCAGCAGGGCGGTGGCCAGCGCAGCGACCAGGGCGGCTGTCCCGGCACGCCGTCGGTGCGGCGACCGTCCACCCGGGCCGATCCGGCGGCGCGACGGCCGGCGGAACGATCGCATCCGCGTCTCCCTTCGGTAGCGGGCCGCGCGGAGCGGGGCACCACGGCGGCGCTCCGGCGTCCGACGGTCCCGGGGTGCGCTACTCGGCCTTGACCAGCCGCAGCGCGAGCTCGGGGCACACCTTGACGGCCTTCATGGCGCCCTCCCGCAGCCAGGTCGGCACGGGGGTGGTGGGGAAGGCGGGGTAGCCGTTGCCGTCCAGCCGGATGAAGTCGGGCACGACGTGGGCGCAGAGCCCGTGGCCGTCGCAGCGGGACCAGTCCAGGGTCAGCTTCCTCGGGTCGGCGTCGGGGGCACCGGGCAGGCCCATGACGCCCTTGGTCCGCTTGCCGCACCCCTCGCCCGTGGTGTGCAGCTTCAGGTCGTCGGCGAAGACCTCCATGGCGGAGAGGGCGAACCGGGCGGTGCCGTCGGGGTGGCTGCACGCGCCGCGGCCCTTCACGTCGCCGGCCGCGGCGCGGACGATCTCGACCGGGGCGCTGCCGGAGACGGCCAGGTCGACGGCGCGGGCCAGGTCGGGCAGGCCCATCTTGCAGGGGCCGCACTGCCCGGCGGACTCGCCGGCCAGGTAGCGGACCACCTGGGCGGCCTCGCCGAGGGGGCAGGTGTCGCGGGCCAGCGGCACGATGATGCCCGCGCCGAGGGTGCCGCCGACGGCGGTGAGGCCCTTGCGGGACACCTCGGCCCGCTGCGCGGCCTCGGCGGTGATCCACTTGCCGTGGTACCCGCCCATGAGGATGCCCGGCCCGTCGGGCACCTCGCACAGTTCAAGGATGTCGCGCAGGGGGGTGCCGGCGGCGCACTCGACGACGGCGGGCCGCTTGGCCGCGCCGGTCACCGTGAGCAGGACCGTGCCGGGTTCGTCGTCGGTGCCCAGGGCCGCGTACTCGTACGGGCCGAGCCGGGCGGCGACGGCGAGCTGCGCGTACGTCTCGGCGTTGGACAGCAGGGTGGGCAGGCCGCCGACGCCGGAGTCGCTGGAGCGCTTCTTGGTGCCCGGCGGGATGTGCGGCAGCCCGTTGATGCCGTTGACGAGCGCGCCGCCCTCGCCGGAGATGAACCGGTGCGGCACGGTCACGATGCTGGTGGGCACCGGCATCCGGCGTTCCTGGAGCGCCTCGGTCAGCGACGGCCGACCCACGTCGTCGTCGGCGACGCCGATGACGATCTCGTCGGCGTCCAGCGCGTACGCGACCAGGGCCGCGCCGTCGAGGATCAGGTGCGGGGCCCGGGTGAGCAGCACCTTGTCCTTCCAGCTGGCCGGCTCGCCCTCGGTGGCGTTGACCACGACCATGGCGGAGGCGTCCTGCCGCTCGCAGGACTCCAGCACGGCGCGCAGCTTGCGGGCGAACGGGAAGCCCGCCCCGCCCTTGCCCTTGAGCTGGATGGCCTCGGCGAGCCGGAGCAGGTTGGCCGGTTCCATCGGCCCGATGGGGCCGTGCACCTCCTCGTGGGCCATCAGGTCGAGGCGGCCGAACTCGGCGAAGCCGGCGGTGAGCCGGGGCTCGCCCACGCACGCCACGGGGGGCACCGTCGTGCGCATCACTTCGCCTCACCCCGCAGCCCGGCCCAGTACGCGCCGTCGATCGCGTCGGCGTTGGCCCGGTCGCGGTCGCGGTCGCGGTCCCGGTCGCGGTCCCGCTTGCGTCGGCCGGGCTTGCCGTCCCCGGCGGCTCGCAGCGCCCGCCGCGAGGCCAGGTCGACCAGGGTCGGGGTGTCGTCCATGGGCGGCAGGTCCTCGGCGACGAACCGGGCCGGGGGCCGCCAGTAGTCGGGCTCCTCCGGGACGTCGTCGTCGACGCTGTGCCGGCCGGACCCGCTGCGCGGGGCCGCGGAGATCGGTTCGGCGGAGACGGGCGTCGAGGACTCCCAGCGGCGCGGGCTGTCCCAGGGCTCCTCGGGCTCGTCGGTGCGCCGCGGCGGCGAGGAGTAGCGGGCGACGAGGTCCTCGTCGTCGCGGCGGGAGCGGCGGCCCGGCGACACGGGGGCGACGTCCTCGTCGCGGCGGGAGCGGCGAGGGCTGGAGACCGGGGCGACGTCCTCGTCGTAACGGGCGCGGCGACCGCCCGAGACGGGGGCGACGTCCTCGTCGTAACGGGCGCGGCGACCGCCGGAGACCGGGGCGACGTCCTCATCGTAACGGGCGCGGCGGCCCCCCGAGACGGGGGCGACGTCCTCGTCGCGCCGGGAGCGCCGGGGGCTGGAGACCGGGGCGACGTCCTCCTCGGAGCGCGAGCGGCGGGGGGCGGAGACGGGGGCGTCCGCGTCGCGTCGCCGCCGGCTCGACCGGTCGGGGGCCGGCTCGGCGGTACGCCGGGCGGCCGACGTCAGCTCGCGCTCGCCGCGGCGGGCCGGGGCGTCCAGTTCCCCGTCGCGGCGACGGGTGGCCCGTACCGGCTCGCGCAGGGTGCCCGGCTCGGGCACCACCGGCACGGTGAACCGCTCGGGATCGCGTCGCCCGCGGGCGGTGCCGGTCGGCATCGCCCAGGAGCCGGTGGTGGCGGTGGCCTCCGCCCAGCCGCCGGCGGCGCGGGTACGCCCGGTGCGGCTCTCCCGCTTCTCCTCGGCGTCGTCGCGCTTGCGGCCGATCTTGCCGAGCAGCATCGTGGTCGTCTTGCCGTCCTCGGTGGACTTGCCGGCCATCGCCTTGTTCAGGGCGGCGGCCTGGTGCTGCTCGCGGCTGCGCTTGCCGAGGTGCACCGAGAGCCGGACCATCAGCGCCAGCACCACGAGCAGCACGCAGGCGAAGTAGCTCAGGGTCACCCAGGACGCCGCCGGCCGGCCCGCGTTCAGGCCGTGGAACAGGGCGAACGGCCAGGACAGGTACGCCATCGAGTGCAGCCCCCGCCAGAACCACTTGGGGCCGACGCCGACGAACCGGGCCCGGATGATGCCGGTCCACAGCACGCTGACCATGAGGAACGACGCCACCGTGCCGAGCCCGACGTAGAGCCCCCGCCCCCCGATGAACGGCACGAGGGCGTCGGTCGGCCCGGCCCGGCCGATGGCGATCTTGGTGATGACGTGGAAGACCAGCCCGGCGACGCCGAGGATGCCGGTGGCCCGGTGCGCCGACTGCAACAGCACCCGGTGCGGGATGCGCAGCACGAGCCGGTCGGTGGCGAGCAGGCCCATCATCACGGTGAGGCTGAGCGACACCAGGGCGACGACGCCGGCGAAGAACTCGGTGAAGAAGAAGCCGTACGCGTACATCGCCGTGCCGGCGCCGGCCAGCTCGACGCCGGCCCAGACGATCGCGAGCGCCGACCCGGCCATCAGTGCGATGGAGGTCTTGGACCTGGTCCGCACCCCGCGGCTGCTGCTCGTGGTACGGACGGTCGTGGCCTTGGTGTTCTGCTGTGCCCGAGCCATCTGCTCCTCGATCGTGTAGCGGCGGCGCCCCCACCGGCCGACCCTGCTCCCCCATCGAGTACGGAGCACCGGGTTCAACGGATCAGCCCCGGTCGCGAAATTTCCCGGGTTTTTCTGCGGCACCGTCGAACCGTCCCGGCGTGGGCTGCGTGTAGGGCGTCCCGCGCAGCGACGCCCGTCCATCCGTTGACACCCACTGCAACGCGCTTGTAACCTTTCCGAAAATTTCAACACTGACTGCAAGATGCCGGCAAGCAGCAGTTCAGACCACCCCCTCCCCCGACCCCCGTCAGGAGTCCCCGATGCATCGACGTCGATGCCGCTCGGCGGTCCTCGCCCTGGGCGTGATCGCCGGCCTGCTCGCACCGACCGCCGTGGCGGCACCCCCGGCCGCCGCCGCCCCGTCCGGCACGAAGAAGGTCATCGCCAACCTGTTCGAGTGGAACTGGCCGTCGGTGGCCAGCGAGTGCACGAACGTGCTCGGCCCGAAGGGCTACGGCTACGTGCAGGTCTCCCCGCCCCAGGAACACGTCCGGGGCAACCAGTGGTGGCTGGCGTACCAGCCGGTCAGCTACCGCATCGAGTCCCGCAAGGGCACCCGGGCGCAGTTCCAGTCCATGGTGAACACCTGTCACGCCGCCGGCGTCAAGGTGATCGTCGACGCCGTCGTCAACCACATGTCCGGCCAGGACGCCGGCGGCACCGGCTGGGCCGGCTCCTCCTACGGCCACTACGACTACCCCGGGATCTACCAGACCCAGGACTTCCACCACTGCGGGCGCAACGGCGGCGACGACATCGCCAACTACAACGACCGGTACGAGGTGCAGAACTGCGAGCTGGTCAACCTGTCGGACCTCGCCACCGAGTCCGACTACGTCCGGTCGAAGATCGCCGGGTACCTCAACGACCTGCTCTCCCTCGGCGTCGACGGGTTCCGCCTCGACGCCAGCAAGCACATGCCGGCCGCCGACATCGCCGCCATCAAGGGCAGGCTGTCCCGCTCGGCGTACATCGTGCAGGAGGTCATCTACGGCGCGGGCGAGCCGATCCAGCCGACCGAGTACACCGGCAACGGCGACGTGCACGAGTTCCGGTACGGCAAGGACCTCGCCCGGGTGTTCCGCAGCGAGAAGCTCGCGTACCTGAAGAACTTCGGCGAGGGGTGGGGCCACCTGCCCAGCGGCTCGGCGGCGGTCTTCGTCGACAACCACGACACCCAGCGCGACGTCGGCGGGGTGCTCACCTACCGCGACGGCGGCATCTACGCGCTGGCCAACGCCTTCATGCTGGCCTGGCCGTACGGCTCCCCCACGGTGATGTCCAGCTACACCTTCAGCAACCGGGACGCCGGCCCGCCCTCCGACGCCAACAACAAGACCCTGAACACCACCTGCTACTCGGGCTGGGAGTGCGAGCACCGCTGGCGGGTCGTCGCCAACATGGTCGGCTTCGCCAACGCCACCCAGGGCGCGGGCGTCACCAACTGGTACGACAACGGCAACAACCACATCGCGTTCAGCCGCGCCGGCAAGGGCTACCTCACGATGAACGACGAGGACGGGGCGGTCACCGGGCGCTCGTACTACACCGGGCTGCCCGCCGGCCGGTACTGCGACGTGATCCACGGCGACTTCACGGGCGGCACGTGCAGCGGCCCGGTGATCACGGTGGACGCGAACGGCTGGTTCACGGCGAACGTCCCGGCCCACGACGCGATCGCCATCCACACCGCCGCCAAGCTGAGCTGAGGTGCAAGGAAGGGCCCCTTCTTAACGCTTTCTGTATAGGAGGGGCCCCCTGCAATCACCCCCGCCACCGGCCACCCACCGCCTACAGTGCTTTTGTGCTGTTTGACCGGATTGTGTCGCGGTGGGGGCTGGGCTGGCTGGCCGCCGCGCTCGGCGTACCCCTGTTGTTGGCGACCGGGCTGGTCACGGCCCGGGCGCTCACCCCGGAGCCGGCGCGGGTCGCCCCGCCGCACGCCGCCCCCACCGCGCCCGCCACGGAGGCAACGCCCACCGGCGAGCCGGTGCCCGCCGCCGCGCCCGCGCCGGCCACCCTGCCGGTCGTCACCTACGACCCGGCGCCCGCCGGCTTCCCCGCCGACCCGCGCCCGTCCGATCCCACCCCGCTCACCGAGGGGCTGACGCCGACCCGCAAGGTCGCCGCCTACGACGCGCCCGGCGGCCGGCCGCTGGCCTTCCTCGCCCCCACCATCAACGGCGTCGAGGTGACCGTGCCGATCGTCGAGCGCCGCACCGGCTGGACGGCCGTGCTGCTCCCCTCGGCCACCCGGCGGATCGCCTGGCTGCCACCCGACGGCGACTGGGCCACCGTGCCGCTGCGCGACCAGATCGTCGTGGAGCGCCGGCCGCACCGGCTCACCTGGTACCGCGACGGGCACGCCAAACGATCGTGGCCGGTCAGCCTCGGCATGCGCGGCCAGGAGACCCCGCTGGGCCGCACCTTCGTCCTCGGCCGCACGCCCCCACCCGAGCCCGTGTACGGCGGCGTCGACGTCTTCGCCCTCGGCGCGATCCCCGACGACCCGGACGCCATCCCACCGGGCCTGGCCGGCGCGCACATCGGCCTGCACGCCTGGCAGGACGACGACACCCTCGGTGAGGACGTCACCAACGGCTGCATCCGGCTGACCCGCAGCGGCCAGCGCCAGCTGCTCGACGAGGTGCGGCCGGGCAGCGTCGTGCTCGTCGTGGACGCCCTGCCCACCCCGCCTCCGACAGCCTGATCCGACGCCGCGACGGCTGCCGGCCGCCGCCGCACGCTCACCGCCGCCTCGGCCGGCGGGAACACGCGCCGTCGTGGTCGGGCCGCAGCAGGCACCGCCGGCCACCATCCATGATCCGGTCGCAGAAGACCCAGTGTCGTACGTTCTGGTCGTCCTCCCGCGACACGGTCGCGCCCCCGGGCTCGGTCTGCGGCAGCACGTGCGTCCAGTGCGCCACCACCCGGGCCAACCGCTGGGCGGAGAGCAGGTCGTTGGCGACCACCGGCAGGTGGATCACGAACCGCTCGCTCACCGGCCCCACCCCCGCTCGTTGCGGGCATGCGCCGCCTCGGACCACAACCGGCACAGCGCAAGCTTGACCTCGCTGGCCTCCCGACGGCTCTGCGCGAGCGCCTCGTGCGCGGCGGCCAGCTCGACGGCGACCCGCTCCAGGAACTCCCGCACCTCCTGCGGGTCGAACCCGCGCCGGCCGAGCGGGGCCGACCGGAACCGCCGCTCCCGCACCTGCCAGGGCAGCAGCCGGCGACCCGCCGCCGGCTGACGCCCGGCCGCGCCGTGGACCGGCGGCCGGCGACGCGGCCGGCCCCGGCGGAACAGGAAGACGCGCATGACAGACCTGCCTCTCGTCGAGATTGCCTGTGGAGGGACGGGTCCGCCGGCCCGCACCGCACCGGCGGATCCGCCCGGCACCTGCCACCGCAGCCTTCGATCAGCGAGTACGACAGCAGGCCACCCATGGCCACTGAGCAGCAGAAACTCCACAGTGCCCGCAGAGGCAGTGAAGCACCGCGTCTGCTCAATTGCAATGTCTCAACGGAGCAGTCGGAGATGTGAATTCTCTATAGCTCAGCACTCGCTGTGACGTGTCTATTGCTAAAGGAGCAGGAGGCGGGTTCAATTGGACGCTCGGGTGTCGACGGATCGCGAGCAGCGGAGGCGAAGAGTGTCACAGGCGGTGACCGCATCGACCATGTTGCGGCGGCAGATCGGGCGCAAGTTCGAGTCGCTCCGCAAGGCGGCAGGGCTGACGATGGAGCAGGCCGCCGAGCGCCTGGACCGGGCACGCGCGACGCTGCACCGGATCGAGAACGGTGCGGAGCACGTCCGCTTCCGGCAGGCCGACGTGCAACAGATGCTCGACCTCTACGGCGCGTCCGCCGAGGACAGTGAGCTGCTTCTCGCGATGACGGCGGCCACCCGGGAGAACAAGAACTGGTGGCACGACTACATCGGTTCCGGCCTGCCGCGCTGGTTCCAGCTCTACATCGGACTGGAGGCCGGGGCTTCGCACATCCGGCAGTACGAGGCGGAGCTGGTCCCCGGGCTGCTACAGACTCCCGCCTACGCGGAGCAGGTCTTCCGGATGCCCGGTGGCGCGATCGATGCGGAGGCCACTGAGGAGCAGCGGCGGGCCATCCAGCTCAGGACCGAGCGCCAAACCCTCCTCACCCGGTTCTCCCCGCCGCAACTGAGCGTGATAATCAACGAGGCCGTGTTACGCCGCCCGGTCGGCAACACAACGATCATGGCCGAACAACTCCATCAGATCCTGAAGGCCACCCAGCTACCCAACGTGACCGTGCAGGTGCTTACTTTTTCTGCCGGATTGCATGCCGGGGCAATGTCCGGAGCTTTCTCGATCTTGGAGTTTCCACGGGACGAGCATGGCAAGGAGGTGGAACCACCGGTGGCCTACCTGGAAGCCGCAACCGGAGCGATCTATCTCGACAAGCCGCACGAGACAGCCGCCTACAACACCATCTGGGCCGACATGGCCAGCCGCGCCCTCAACGAGTCCCGATCCCAGAGCCTGATCCAGCAAGCCGCAGAGGAGTACTCCCATGCCTGACCTGACCGGTGCCGTCTGGCGCAAGTCGACCCGAAGCAACAACGGCGGCAACTGCGTCGAGGTCGCCGACAACCTCCCGGGCGTCGTCGGGCTACGCGACAGCAAGGACGTGGCCGGGCCGGTGCTGACCTTCACCCCGTCGTCCTGGGCCGCCTTCATCGAGGACGTCAAGGCCCAGCCACCTGGCCGCTAAAACTGGCAGGAGGCTGCGCCACGGTTCCTCTCCTGCCCACCGAAGATGCCGGTCAACTCGTAGGCTGTTCACCACCTAGCCTGGACGCCCAGCCACCACTCAGGATGTGATCTTGGCCAGCAAAGTGAATGAAATCCGCCTAGTTGATCTATAGCGCCCCAGGTCAGGAAGCCTGTTCCCCGCGCACGCGGGGGTGATCCGTCGCCCTCGCGCACGTCGCCGGCAGCGCCGCCCTGTTCCCCGCGCACGCGGGGGTGATCCCGACGGCCTCTTGACCATCTACGTAGGCGACGACTGTTCCCCGCGCACGCGGGGGTGATCCCCGGAGCGTTGGGCAGGGATACGCGGCTGCCCTCTGTTCCCCGCGCACGCGGGGGTGATCCCGGCACGTCGGCGGCCCTGGCCAGCAAGACGGTCTGTTCCCCGCGCACGCGGGGGTGATCCCGTCCGCACCGTCGGCGTCTCGTCGGTGACCCCCTGTTCCCCGCGCACGCGGGGGTGATCCGTACCCGTACAAGACGGGATGCTGAATCGACATCTGTTCCCCGCGCACGCGGGGGTGATCCCGATCCGGGGTCGACGTCGACCAGGACGACGAGCTGTTCCCCGCGCACGCGGGGGTGATCCCGCGACCAGCACCGGCAGCCCCACCCACAGGGTCTGTTCCCCGCGCACGCGGGGGTGATCCCTCGCCTGCGACGGCAGCTGCTCGTCGGTCTGCCTGTTCCCCGCGCACGCGGGGGTGATCCCTGGTCGACGTGGCCGAACATCCGGCACAGCCTCTGTTCCCCGCGCACGCGGGGGTGATCCCTGCGCGAGCAGCTCGACGCCGCTCGGGCCGTGCTGTTCCCCGCGCACGCGGGGGTGATCCCAGCCCGCCCCGGCGTGGCACTTGGTCAGCTGTCTGTTCCCCGCGCACGCGGGGGTGATCCCCAGCGCCCGACCGGCCAGGGTGGATGGTTCGCCTGTTCCCCGCGCACGCGGGGGTGATCCATGTAGTAGACCACGACGAGATTGATCCGGCCCCTGTTCCCCGCGCACGCGGGGGTGATCCCGCGGCGGACCCGTCCAGCCCGGACACGTTCTACTGTTCCCCGCGCACGCGGGGGTGATCCCGTGCTGTCGACCACCGAGGCTTGGCCCGCACGCTGCTCCCCGCGCATACGGGGGTGATCCTGCCCGGCCCGTTGTGCGGGTTCAGCTCCACGACCTGCTCCGCGCGTATGCGGGGTGCCCCTGTGTCCTATAGGTGTGAACCTGCCGCACTACGTCAGTCGGGGCGATGGCGCGCTGCGACTGTCAGCGACTACTATCGATCGGCGCAGTCGCGCACCGGTCGTGATGTTGCAGTGACCTGGAGTCATGGTGCCTCGTCCCGAACGCCAGATAGACCCTGAAGCGGGCCCCATCCAGTCGTTTGCCGCAGAGCTTCGACAGCTCCGCGAAGGAGCAGGCTCGCCGAAGTACCTCCAGATGTCGCGCGCGTCGGGCCGGTCCAGAACCGCCCTGGCCGAAGCTGCCGGCGGCGATCATCTGCCCACCTGGGAGACGGTCGAGGCGTTCGTCAGGGCATGCGGCGGCGATGTCCGTCAGTGGCGGGTGAGGTGGGAGACGGCGCAGGAGGCGATACGGCCGGCAGAGCCGCCGTCACGCAGTGGCGCGGCAGCTACCGTCGCCGATCTTCCTGACGATGCGCCGCCCCTGGTCGCCGGACGGCCGGCGATCCGCCGTCGGCTCCGCTGGGCCCTCCTTGCCGTGGTCCCGCTGGGCGTACTCCTGCTGTCAGTGCCGTTGGCCCTCGGGTCCCGCAGCTCCGAGGGAGGGGGCAACCAGGCACCGGCCGCGCCGTCGGCCGGCGCTCCTGCCGCGCTCGTCGTACAGAACAAGGTGGCGATCGGGCCATCCGGCCTCGCCGAGGACACCACGCCGGCCTACCTGTCCGGTAGGCCGGCGCCGTTCTGCGCCAAGCGGGGTTGCAAGGTGCCCGGCACCGAGGTCTGGAGCGGCGCGGTCCTGGTGGCGCGCTGCCAGGTCGTCGGCGACAAGATCACCAACCGGGATCTCACCAGCGAGGGCATCGAGACGAACCCGAATGGGGTGGCCTCCAACATCTGGTACGAGGTCGTCCTGCACGACGGGCGGACGGGATACCTGTCGGAGGTGTACGTCGAAGCACGGTACCGGGGCGGCATGGGACTGCCGATCTGCACGCCCCGCTGATCTCGCTGCCCTTGCTGCTCTCGCCGGGACGGCTGCACCCGATGCCCCGGCCTGCCGGCGGTGCCGCCGATAGACCGTCGCCGGCCCTGGTAGTCCGTCGTCGGGCCTGAACAACGCTGCGGCGTGCGGAGATGGCATCACCGCGGCACCCGCCCCGGTCGATGATCTCCGGAGGACAGCATGTTGAACCCCAAGCGCGGACACGTCCGCGTCGCCACAGCCGCCTTCGCGGGCCTGCTGACGGGGGCGCTCGCTCTCGCCGCGCCCGCCTTGGCGGTCGATCCGACCAAGTGCACCAAGGGCTACAACAACGCGAACACCGCGTGGGGAACCTGCACCGGGCGGGGAGAGTGGCGGGTCGTCACCTGGTGCTACTACGCCGGTTCGACCAACTCGGGCTGGTACGGCTGGTCCGACGGCGGCACCCACACCGCCTACTCGTCCTGCAAGAGCCCGAGCCACGTGACCGACATCTTCATCGAGGCCCGCTAGACGACAACCGCGCGTGGTGTCCTGCCCCGGACGGGGTGGGACACCGGCCGGATCGCCTCCTCCGGATGCCGCATCTGCCCGCCCTCCCTCTCCCGCCGGCAAGACGCACCGTTCCAGGACACACAACACCGGGGACACGCCCAGTCATGATCGTCTGCTGATTATGGAGACGGGCGGCGGCGTGTCGTCTCTGGAAACGACAGACGATCATGGCTGAACCGACGGCACCCCCACAGCGAAGACGCCAGCCGGCCGGGCAGAAGCAGGGCGAAGCTATGCCGGCCCGCCCAGATGCCGCCAGAGGAACTCCAGGGTCAGGGCCCACACGAACGCCCGCTGCGCGTTGTTTGCCGCCGCGCCGTGCCCGCCCTCCACGTTCTCGTAGTACGCCACCTCGTGCCCGCGCTCGCGCAGCCGGGCGGCCATCTTGCGGGCGTGCCCGGGGTGCACCCGGTCGTCGCGGGTGGAGGTGACCAGCAGCGTCGGCGGGTACGCCCGGTCGGCGTCGACGTTGTGGTACGGCGAGTATTCGCGCAGGTAGGCCCAGTCGGCGGGGTCGTCGGGGTCGCCGTACTCGGCCATCCAGGACGCCCCGGCGAGCAGCTTGTGGTAGCGGCGCATGTCCAGCAGCGGCACGTGCGCGACGACCGCGCCGAACAGCTCCGGGTAGCGGGTGAGCATCACGCCCGCCAGCAGGCCGCCGTTGCTGCCGCCCTCCATGCCGAGCCGCGCCGGGGTGGTGATGCCCCGCGCCACCAGGTCGGCGGCGACGGCGGCGAAGTCCTCGTACGCCCTCGGTCGGTTCTCCCGCAGCGCGGCCCGGTGCCACGCGGGCCCATATTCGCCGCCGCCCCGGATGTTCGCCACCACGTAGCTGCCGCCCCGGGCCAGCCAGCCCCGGCCGACGATGCCGCTGTAGTGCGGCAGCTCGGGGACCTCGAAGCCGCCGTACCCGGTGAGCAGGGTCGGCCCGCCGGCCGCGTCGGGGTCACCGACCAGGAAGTACGGCACCCGGGTCCCGTCGGCGGAGGTGGCGAAGTGCTGGCGTTCGGTCAGGCGGGAGGCGTCGAAGAACGCCGGTGCCCGCTTGAGCGTCTCGACCGGGCCGCCGACCTGCCCGAGCCGCAGCGTCGCCGGCTGCCGGAACCCCTCAGAGGCCAGCAGGTACGCGTCGCCGACGTCCGGGTCGGTGTCCACCAGCCGGGTGTGCTCGAACTCCGGCACACCGGCGAGCGGCTCCCGCCGCCACGCCCCCGCCGAACCGGAAGCGCCGACCGCCGAGTCGGAAGCGCCAGCCGCCGAGCCGGCGGCACCGACCGCGCCGGGGGTGAGCACCTCCAGCCTGCTGCGCACGTCGGCGAGGGTGGCCAGGATCAGGTGGCCACGGGTCCACCCGTGGTAGCTCAGCGCGGTGCGCTCGTCCGGGGTGAACAGCGTCGTCAGCTCCCGCGCACCGGCGAGGAACGCGTCGAACGGGGCCGCCAGCAGCGCGCCTGCAGGGAAGGTGACGCCCCCGCCGCCGTCGACACCCGCCACGCCGTCGACCGTCCACGGCGAGCGCAGGCCGATCACCAGCCACTCCCGGTGTGCGTCCCAGTGGGCGTCGGACGGCACGTCGATGCGTACCCGCTCCCCGGCGGGCGTCAGCAGGTACGACTCCGAGCGGAAGAAGTCGAGGCGGCGGCCCACGAAGGTGCGCTCGAACCCGGGCGTGGGGTCGTGCGAGGCGTACGCGGAGACGTCGTCGACCTGGCCGGCGAAGACGACCTCGGCGGACGGCAGTGGCGTGCCCCGTCGCCACCGGCGGACCGTGCGGGGGTAGCCGGAGGTGGTCAGCGAGCCGGGCCCGAAGTCGGTGGCGACGAGGATGTGGTCGGCGTCGACCCAGGTGACGTCGCTCTTGGCCTCGTCGAGGGTGAAGCCGTCGGCGACGAAGGCCCGGCGGACCAGGTCGAACTCGCGCACGACGGTGGCGTCGGAGCCGCCCCGGGAGAGGCTGACCAGGCAGCGGTCGTGCCCGGGGCGCAGCACCGTCGCCCCCTGCCAGATCCAGTTCTCGCCCTCCTGCGCGGCCAGCGCGTCGATGTCGAGCAGGACGTCCCACTGCGGCTCGGGCCGGCGGTACTCGTCGAGCGTGGTGCGGCGCCAGATCCCCCGGGGGTGGGCCGCGTCGATCCAGAAGTTGTAGTAGAGGTGGTCGCCGCGCCAGGTCGGGTAGGGGACGCGGTCGTCGGCGTCGAGCACCTCGCGGATCTCGGCCCGCAGGGCGGCGAACCGGTCGCCGCCGGTGAGGGCGGCCATGGTCTCGGCGTTGCGGTCGCGCGCCCAGCCGGCGGCGTCCGGGCCGTCCAGGTCCTCCAGCCAGCGGTACGGGTCGTCATCCTCGTCGATCAGCCTCGTCACCTTTGCCACTATTCCCGGCCGGGTCAACCCCCGGCGGCGGCCCGCCGAGGGACCATCGGCCCTGGCATGGGCCGCGTTTCGCGGGGTATGACGGGCAGATGAGGGCGAGTTTCCGGATCGGCCGGATCGCGGGCGTACCCGTCGGGGTCAACTGGAGCGTCCTGGTCATCTTCGGGCTGATCGCCTGGGGGCTGGCGGGCAGCCAGTTCCCCCGGTCGTACCCGGACCGGCCGACCTGGGCGTACGTGCTGGCGGGGCTGAGCGCGGCCGTGGTCTTCTTCCTCGGGCTGCTCGCCCACGAGGTGTCGCACGCCGTGGTCGCCAAGCGCAACGGGCTGGAGGTCTCCGGGATCACCCTGTGGCTGTTCGGCGGGGTGGCCGAGCTGCGCGGGGAGGCCCGCGACCCGGGGGCGGAGCTGCGCATCGCCGGCGTCGGGCCGCTCGTCAGCCTGATCATCGGCGTGGTCTTCGGCGGGGTCGCGGCGCTGCTCGCCCTGGCCGGGGTGCACGGGCTGCTGCTCGGCGCGCTGGCCTGGCTGGCCGGCATCAACATTCTGCTGGCGGTCTTCAACGTGTTGCCCGCCGCCCCGCTGGACGGGGGCCGGCTGCTGCGGGCCGCCGTGTGGAAGGCCACCGGCGACCGGACGCGGGCGTCGGTGGTGGCGGCCCGCGCGGGCTGGGTCCTCGGCGCGCTGCTGATCGCGCTGGGCCTGTGGCAGTTCCTGCGCGGGGCCGGGGTCGGCGGGCTGTGGCTGGCGCTGATCGGCTGGTTCCTGATCGGGGCGGCCGGGATGGAGGAGCGGCAGGCCCGGATGGGCAGCGCGTTGCGCGGGGTGCGGGTCGCCGACGTGATGACCCCGCAGCCGCAGACCGCGTCGGGCGACATGACCGTGGCCGACTTCGTCGACCACTACCTCTTCGCGTACCGGCACTCGGCGTTGCCGCTGACCGACGAGGGTCGGCCGGTCGGCCTGGTCACCCTCGACCGGGTACGCGGCATCCCGGCCGACCGCCGGTCGGCGACCACGCTGGCCGAGGTGGCCTGCCGGGCCGACCAGCTCGTGCTGGCCGACCCGGACGAGCAGCTCACCGACCTGCTGCCCCGGCTCAGCGAGTGCGCCGACGGCCGGGCGCTGGTGGTGGCCGGCGGGCGGCTGGTCGGCATCGTCTCGCCCAGCGACATCAGCCGGGCGGTGCAGCGCGGCAGCCTCCGCGACCAGCAGGCGCAGACGTCCAGGTGACGCAGGCGCCGAGGTGACACCCCGCCGACCGGCCACGCTGGGCGGGGCGGGTCAGGAGTGCGGGCAGGTGTCGCGGTACTCCTCGATCGCGCTGCCGCGCGGGGCGGGGCAGAGGAACTGCTCGTAGCGGGTGTCGTCGTCCACGAACCGCTTGAGCCAGGAGATGCTGTACTTCGCGATGGTCACGTTCGGCGAGGTGGGCGCGGAGTGGGTGGCGGCGTTCAGCTCCAGGTACGCCTTGTCGAGGCTGGCCGGCAGGCTGGTGTAGAACGGCTCGGAGTGCGAAGCGACGGGGGCCGTCGTGTCGTTCTCGGCGCCGACGACGAGGGTCGGCACGCGTACGCCGGACCAGTTCTTGGTGGTGTGCCAGCCGGTCAGCGGGATCGCCGCCTGGAGGGAGGGCCGGGTGTTCGCCGCCGCGAGGGTGCCCCCGCCGCCCATGGAGTAGCCCATGACGGCGAGCCGGTTGCGGTCGATGCGGCTGCGCACGGCGCTGGTGCCGACCAGGTAGTCCAGGGCCGCGAGGAGCTGGGTGCCCCGGCTCGCCGGCTGGTCGTACACCGAGAGGGTGTCGATGGTGGCCACGACGAAGCCCTGGGAGGCGAGGCGGGGGCCGAGCCAGGCCACGGCGGACTGGGTGTTGGTGAAGCCGGGCGCGATGGCGACCGCGCCGAAGGTGCCCTCGGCGGTGCTCGTCGGATACCACACGGTCGCGCCGCCGAAGCCGGTCACCGCGGAGCGGGCGACGGTGAGCTGGGCGGTGGCGAACGGGCCGGTGGTCGCCTCGATGCTCGCCACCGTGGGGTCGGGGCCGCGTTCGTAGGGGTTGGCGGCGTGGGCGGGGGTCGGGCCGGCGACGGCCAGGGCGAGGGTCGTGGCCAGCGCGGCGACCACGCGCCACGGGCGACGGGGCGCTGCCGGCCGGGAGCGGCCGGGCACACGGGGGGCGGACAGCACGCCAGGATAAATCGACATGCATCATTTTTTCCCGCAGCGGCCGGGCCGGGCCAATCCCGTCGCGCTCCTGTCACGGGGTTATGCCCGGGCCCGCCCCGCCGGCCGCCGGCCCGTCAGCGGGGCAGGTAGCGGTCCAGCAGGTCGGTGCGGAACTTCCCCGCCGGGTCCAGCTCGCCCGCCAGCGCCGCGAAGTCGGCGAACCGGGGGTACGCGGCGGCGACCGCCGCCGGGTCGAGCGTGAACACCTTGCCCCAGTGCGGCCGGGGCGCGAACGGGGCGAGCGCCCGTTCCACCTCGGCGAGCACGGGGGCCACCGCGTCGCCGTCGCCGATCCAGGTGAAGTGCACGGCGAGGCTGTCGCGCCCGTACTGCGGGCTCAGCCACAGCTCGTCGGCGGCGACCGTACGCAGCTCGCAGATCTGGAGCACGGCGGCGATCCGGTCCGCCAGCGGGTCCAGCGCGGCCAGCGCCCCGGCCGCCGCCGCCCGGGGCAGGTGGTATTCCGACTGGAGCTCGTCGCCGCTGCTCGGGGTGAAGCCGAGCCGGAAGTGCGGCAGCCGCTCGTGCCACGGCCCCGGCTCGCCGAGCTGGGCGGTGCAGTTGCGCGCCGGCATGCCCGGCACCGGGTGCACGGGCCCGGTCGCCGCCGTGGTACCCAGCCAGTCGGCCGGCGGCGGCGGGGCGTCGGCGAGCTGCTTGCGCCACACCTGGTCGATCCGGCCGGCCGCGCCGCGCGGGTCGGCCCCGCCGCGCCAGTCGGTGAAGAGGCTGACGCTGTACGCCGACGCGAACGCCTCGTCCAGCGCCGCCCGCGGCAGGCCGAGCCGGACGTACTGCCGCACCTCGAAGGCGGGCACCACGTCCAGGGTGAGCCGGGTGACCACGCCCAGCGCCCCGAGCGCCACCACCATCCCGGCGAACCGGTCGCCGCCTTCGTCCCGGCGTACGGTCAGCAGCTCCCCGTCGGCCGTGACCAGCTCCAGCGCCGAGACGGCGGTGGCCAGGTTGCCGATCCCGTCGCCGGAGCCGTGGGTGGCGGTGGCCACCGCGCCGGCCACCGAGATGTGCGGCAGCGACGCCATCGTCGGCAGGGCGAACCCGGCGGCGTGCAGCCGGGTGGCCAGATCGCCGTAGCGCATGGCGGCGGCGACGGTGACCGTCGCCCGTTCCCGGTCGACCTCGACCGTCTGCGGCAGCCCGGCCAGCGAGACCAGGTCGCCGGCGGTGTCGCCGAGCCGGTTGAACGAGTGGCCCGTGCCGACCGCCCGGATCCGGTCGCTGCCGGCGACGAGCCGACGCAGCTCGTCCAGGCCGGTCGGGCGGTGCCGCCGCGCCGCCGCGTAGCGGACGTTGCCGGCCCAGTTGCGCTCCGGCACGCCGGCGCCCGGCCCGCTCCCGCCTGGCTTCCCGTCGGTCGCGTCCACGTGCCCTCTCCCGTCACTCGGCGTCGTCGGGTCGACACCCGGGCGGCACCGGCGGGCCGGGCACTGGTTGCCCGGGGCGTCGTCGGGGAACCATACGCCCATGAGCAGCTACCCGGATCCCGCCCTGCGCGGCGACGTGTACCCGTCCGAGGAGGAGATCGACCCGACCGGCGTCGGCCCGGACCCGCAGAACGACGCGCCGCTCGGGGCGTACCCGCAGGCCGGCCCGGTCTTCGGGGCGTACCCCGGGCCGTCGCCCGCACCCGGGCCCGCGCCGAGGCCGGCACCCGGGCCGGTTCCCGCGCCGTCGCCGGGGCCGGCCCCGCGCCCGCCGGTCGAGTCGCACTCGATCGTCACCCACCACCTCGACGGCTCGACCGAGGTGGTCACCGACCTCGACGGCGACGGCATCGCCGACGTGGTGCAGTTCGACCTCGACGGCGACGGCGTGCCGGACATCACCTACCTGGACAGCGACCGGGACGGCCGCCTCGACACCGTCGTCCGCGACCCGCGCCCGACGGGCTGAGGGGCAGCGCCACCGCCGCCTTCGCCGCCCGGCACCGGGGCGTTGCCGGCCGTCCCTACCCTCACGGCATGGCCGACAAGGCGAACATGTCCACCCGGGGATTCGAGATCACGCTCTTCGTCGTCGTCGCGCTCGTCTGCTGCGGCACGCCGATCAGCGGCTTCTATCTCCAGCGCAAGGACAAGGCGGACGAGCCGGGCATGCGCGCCACCGGTGAGGCGTACCTTGGCGCCGCCGTGCGGGGCGACAACGGCACGGCATACGACCTGCTCTGCGCGGCCGAACAGCGCGGGCGGTCCCGGGCGGACTGGGACGCCACCGCCAGCGCGATCGTCGACCCGACCGGATTCCGCATCACCGACCTCGCCGTCAAGCGGAGCAGCGATGCCCCCACGCAGTACGTCGTGACCGCCGAGATCACCTACCCGGGCCTCCCGAGCAGGGAGGTGCAGTTCCACCTCAAGAAGCAGGACGGCGGCTGGAAGGTGTGCGGCCCGCCGCCGCTGTGACCCGCGCGGACCCGCGGCGGCCCGCCCCGCCCGGCGCTCCTGTCGGTCAGCGGCCGGGCACGCAGACCCGGCCGGTGAACGCCGGGTCCGGTTCCCGCACGTCTGCCCACGCCGGATTGGCCGAGATGTCCAGCGGCGGCGCCTGCCAGGCGGCGGTGAGCCGCTGGATCAGCGTGTACTCGGCCCGGGTCCGCTGCACCGGCTCGCCGGCGAGGAAGGCGACCAGGTTGTCCCGGACCTGCGTCCGGTCGAGCAGGCCACCGTGCACGCCGATGGTCTGGAAGACCGGGATGCCGGTGTAGTCGCCGGGCGGCGCCTCGGCGGCCGTCGTGTACGGCAGGAAGGCCACCATCCGCACGCCGGGCACCGGGCACATGAACCGGTTGCGGTAGAACGGCGCGTCGTCGAGCAGCGAGCGGATGAACGGCTCGTCCGGGCCGTTGCCGGGCCCGCCGCTGAGTCGGACGGGTTCGTAGAGGGCCCGCAGGTACCAGCCGGTGACCAGCCCCCATCCCCGGCGCTCGCCGGGCGGCGGATAGTAGGCCCGGCCGGCCCCGATCAGCGGGCTGAACATGGCCAGCGCGTCGACCGCCGGGTGGGGCCGTTGGGCGAGGTAGGTGCGGGCCACGAGCGCCCCCTCGCTCTCCCCGACCAGGGCCACCTTCCGGCCGGTTTGCCGGTGCAGCCGGTCCACCTGGTCGGCGAGCAGCCGCACGCTGTCCGCCATCGAGATCGTGGTGTCCGTCGGCCCGTAGGGCCGGGGCTCGCCGTCGGGGCCCAGCCCCCGGTAGGAGAACCACTGCACCCTCGGGTCGCGCGGCTGCTCGCCCCCGTACGCAGAGCCGTAGCCCGCCAGCACGACCACCGCCTGGGTGATCTCCGGTGGCAGCGGCTGGTCGAGCAGCACCTGCTCGGCCCGCAGGCTGGCCGGCACCGCGTCCGCCGCCAGCGGGATCAGCACCGGCACGGCGGACGCGACCAGCACCACCAGCGGCACCACCGGCACCCGGGCCAGCCTGGGCGGCGGCGCGAGCAGGGCCGCCCGGACGATCCGGATCCACAGCAGCCCGTTCACCACGCCCGCCACGGCGGCCACCGGCACCGTCCACCAGGTCGGCACGCTCCACGCCACCGCGCCGGCCACCGTGAGCGCCACGAGGTTCAGCAGCGACCAGCCGAACAGCCTGATCGACGGCAGGCCCCGCCACCACGGATCAACCATGGCCGCCCGCTGCATGAACGGGGCGATCAGGAACATCGGCAGCAGGGACGCGAGCAGCACCCAGGACAGCGCCACCACCGACGCGGCCACCGAGATCACCGCCCACGGCGAGACGACGACCGTGACCACCACGGCGAGGATGAACGCCCGCCGCAGCATCCGGCGCACCGACGGCATCGGCATCCCGTCCGGCCACGCCAGCCGCACCATGAGGACGTGGTAACCGGTGCGGGCCAGCACCACCAGCCAGAACGTCGTCAGGAACTCGGGCCACGACTGGTGGTAGACGAACATCCACCGCAGGTCGTGGTAGGTGTCGTACGGCCAGACGGCGCCGGTCTGCGGCGCGAGCCCTTCGGCCGCCACGAAGCCCATCGCCACCAGCACGATGGCCTCGACGGTGGGGAACAGGCCGGTGAGGACGAGCAGCCCGACCTGCCTGCGGCCCACGCGCCCCCACCTCCGCCCGAAGCTCCCCTCGCAGGTTCCACCAGCGGGGCCCCGGTGTCAGCGAATCCGGCGAACTCGCCCAGGCGGCGGGCCCCCGGATGGCTGGACCTCCCGCCCCGGTGGCCGGTGGCGGCCGGTGGCGGCCGTCAGAGCTGGGGCATCACCTCGGCGGCGACCAGCTCGACGTGGTCCAGGTCGGCCAGGTCGAGGACCTGGAGGTAGATCCGGCCGCTGCCGGTCTCGGCGTACCGGCCGATCCTGTCGACGACCTCGGCGGGGGTGCCGGCGAGGCCGTTCTCGCGCAGCTCGGCCGGCTCCCGCCCGATCGCCTCGGCCCGCCTGCGCACCTCCGCCTCGTCCCGCCCGCAGCACAGCACCAGTGCGTTGGACCAGTTCATCCCGGCCGGGTCCCGGCCGATCTCCGCGCACGCGGCGCGGACCCGCTCGAACTGCGCAGCCGTCTCCTCGATCGAGACGAACGGCAGGTTGAACTCGTCGGCGTAGCGGGCCGCGAGGCGGGGCGTACGCTTCGGCCCCTTCCCGCCGAGCAGGATCGGCGGGCGCGGCTGCTGCACCGGCTTGGGCAGGGCCGGCGAGCCCTGCACCGGGTAGTAGCGTCCGGCGAAGTCGAAGGTCTCACCGGCCGGGGTCTCCCAGAGCCCGGTGATGACGGCGAGCTGCTCCTCCAGCCGGTCGAACCGCTCCCCCAGCGGCGGGAACGGGATGCCGTACGCGCTGTGCTCCTCGGCGAACCAGCCGGCGCCGATGCCCAGCTCCACCCGTCCGCCGCTCATCTGGTCGACCTGCGCGACGGTGATCGCGAGGGGCCCGGGGAACCGGAAGGTGGCGGCCGTCATCAGCGTGCCGAGCCGGATCCGGGAGGTGTCCCGGGCCAGCCCGGCGAGGGTGGTCCAGGCGTCGGTGGGGCCGGGGTCGCCGCTGACCGAGCCCATCTTCAGGTAGTGGTCGGAACGGAAGAACGCGCCGTAGCCGGCGTCCTCGGCGCAGCGGGCCACGGCGAGCAGCTGGTCGTAGCTGGCGCCCTGCTGGGGTTCGGTGAAGATCCGCAGTTCCATTCCCCGAGCATAGGGAGGTGCAGGGCAGGGCCCCTCGGCAATGCCTCCGGTAGCGAAGGGGCACCCTCCGCACGCCCCGGGCTGCCCGCCCCGCGACGCCCGCTAGGGGCCCGCCCGCGCCACCCACGCCGGGCGGGCGGGTCAGGGCTGGCCGAGGCCGGCCTCGCGGGCCCGCCGGATGGCCTGGCTGCGGTCGGCGACCTGGAGCTTGCCGAGCACGTTGGACAGGTGGTTGCGGACGGTCTTCGGGCTCAGGGTCAGCCGGCGAGCGATGACGAGGTTGCTCAGCCCCTGGGCGACCAGGTCGAGCACCTCGCGCTCCCGGTCGGTCAGCTCGGGGAAGGGCGCCGGGCCGCTCGCCCGCCCCCCGGCCAGGAAGCCGATCGCCCGGCTCGCCACCACCGGCCCGAGCAGCACCTCCCCGTTGGCCACCGCCCGGACGGCGCGGTCCACCTCGCCCGGCGCGGCGCCCTTGAGCAGGTAGCCCCGTGCTCCGGCGCGCAGCGCGGCGAAGACGGAGTCGTCGTCGTCCAGCATCGTCACCACCAGCACCCCGACCCCCGGGTGCCGGCCGACGATCTCGCGGGTGGCCTCCACCCCGGACCGGCCGCCGCCGAGGTGGAGATCCATGATGATCACCTGCGGGCGGGTGAGGTCGGCGACCCGGACGGCCTCGTCGGCGTCCGCGGCCTCGCCGACGACCTCCAGCCCGGGTGTGGACGCCAGCAGCGCCGTCATGCCGAGCCGGAACACGGGATGGTCGTCGACGACCGCCACCCGGATCGCCGCCTCGTCACCGCCCACGAACGGTCACCTCCGACCCGCCCGACGCGACCCCCACCGGCGGCACAACGCCGACCGGCAGCAGACCGCCCTCCACGCGCGCAGCGCCCACCGGCAGCAGACCGCCCTCCAAACGCGCCGCGTCCACCGGCAGCGCCGCGTCCACCGCAGCTCCCATCGGCCGCTCAGCACCCACCGGCCGGGCACCGTCGGCCGGGGTCCCGGCCAGGAGCGGCGGGGGCGGCGGGAGCCGGTCGGCGGGCACGCGCACGCTGACGACCGTCCCGCCGTCCGACCCCGGCCCGACCGCGCACACCCCGCCGATCCCCTCGGCCCGCTCCCGCATCGAGAGCATGCCGACCCCGGCCGGGATGCCCGCCCCGATGCCCCGCCCGGCGTCGGCGACCCGCACGGCGAGCCCGTCGGCGTCGCGCTCGACCAGCACCGTGCAGACCGACGCGCCCGAGTGCCGTTGGGCGTTGCGGACGGCCTCGGCGACGATGCCGTACACGGCGGTGGCCACCGGCTCGGGCAGCGGCAGCGGCGGGGCGTCCACCTGCACGACCAGCCCCGAGCCGTCGTACCGCCCGGCCAGCTCGTGCAGGGCGGGGGCCAGCCCGCGCTCGCCGAGGACCGGCGGCAGCAGGCCGCGGGCCAGGTCACGGACCTGCTCGACGCCCTGGTCCGTCTCGTCGCGCAGCCGGTCCAGCAGCCGGCCGGCGGCAGCCGGGTCGACGCCGAGCAGGTTGCGGGCCGCCTGGAGGCCGAGCGCCACCCCGGCGAGGGTGGGGCCGAGGCCGTCGTGCAGGTCCCGGCGCAGCTTGCGGCGTTCCGAGTCGCGGGCCTCGGCCAGCCGGGACCGCGAGGCCACCAGTGCCCGGCTGGTGGCGACGAGGCTGGCCGCCGAGGCGACCACGGGGGCCAGGTCGACCAACGCCGATCGGGTACGCCCGTCGAGCCGCTCGCCGGCCCGCGCCCACGCGATGAGCCGCCCGACCTCCCGTTCGCCCCGCCGCAGCGGCAGCACCAGCGGCTCACCCACCGGCCCGGGCGAGGCGCAGTGGGCGGTGCAGGGCTCCGGGCCGTCCACCTCGATGCCGCACGCGCCCAGCCGCAGCGAGTCGGTGAGGCTCCGCGCCACCCCGGTCAGCACGTCGGCCGGGTCCTCGCTGGCGCTGATCCGGTCCCCCACGCCCCGGACCACCCCGAGCGGCTCGGCGGCGGCACCGTGGATGAGCCGGTCCACCCGCCGCTGCACCCACCAGCGGCCCGGCTGCACGGCGGCGGCGACGAGGGCCGTGACCAGCACCCCGGGCACCGCCCGGCTGGCCGGGAGCAGGGCGTCCAGGGTGGTCACCCCGACGACGTACGCGGCGACCAGCAGGAACGTCAGCAGGAACCAGACCAGCGTACGGCGGACGGCGATCTCGATCCCCCACAGCCGCTGCCGCAGCACGACGGCCAGCACGGCGGCCGGGAAGAACGCCTGGGCGGCCAGCATGCCCGTCGGGGGCAGCCAGGGCGGCACCAGGTGCGCCCGGTCGGCGGGCAGCGCCACCGGGGCGAAGCTCACCGCGAGCAGCGCCGTGCCCACGGCGAGCCAGCCCAGTCCGACCCGTTCGGTGGTCGACGCGACCCGCCGCCGCCACAGCAGCCCACCGGCGGCGATCAGCCCGAGCACCGGCACCAGGGCGGCGAGCACGGGCAGGACCAGCTCGACCAGCGTCGCCCAGCCGGCGCTGCGGATCGGCATCGGCACGTCGGAGCCGGTGGCCCCCGGGCCCGGCCAGGTGAGCTGGCACAGCTCGAAGGCGGCCACGACCGCCGCGCCCGCCGTCACCGCCACCCGCGCCGGCACCGGCAGCCGCCCCTCCCGCACCAGCCACGGCAGCACCACGATCAGCGACAGCATGCCCGGCGCCCAGCCCCAGTGCCGGGCCGAGGTGAGCCAGGTGATCTCGGGCAGCCCGGGGTGCACCCGCAGCAGGTCGGCGTACTGCGCGCCCAGGGCGGAGACCCCACCGCCGATCCCGGTCACGGCGAGCAGCCAGGCGACCGGGTGCCCCCGGCGCAGCAGGACCAGCCAGGCCACCGTCCCGTAGACGGCGCAGTCGGTGAAGTCGACGAGGAAGTAGAGCTGGGTCAGCCCCCACGGGCGGTGGGCCAGCGCCCAACACAGCGCGGTGCCGGTGAACAGCAGTGCGCAGGCGACGGCGACGGCCCGGGCGGCGACCGGGCGGCGGTGGTCGTCGCCGGTGCTCGGGACGGGGCGGGCACGCGGCGGCGGGTCGGCCAGCATGACGTGATCCTGTCAGCCGCGTCGTCGGTTGCCGATGGCCCGTTGCTCCAGGGCGGATGTCGGTCCCGCGACAGTCGCCCGCCGGCCGGCGGGGACGGGGTGGGCGCTGACGGACACGGAGGCCTCCGGGCTGACGGCTCGTGGGCGTGGGCCGGCGGGTCGCGGTGCGGGCGACGGCCCCGGCCCGTCGAGCATCCCGGTCCCGGTGTCCCGGCCGCCTGGTGCGTGCCGTCCCGGTCGGTCGGGAACTTCCGCCGCGCGCCGCGGGCCCGGCCCGCCGGTACCGCTGTCCCTTCCCGCCGGGACGCCGGGCGACGGACCGTCTGTGCCGTGGCGTCGCAGGGACGTCGCGTGCCAGGTGTGACCAGGAGGCGGCAGTGGACGACCAGGACCGGATTCGCTTGATCGGCGCCGTGCGGGAGCTGGCCCCGGAGCTGGCCCGGCGGGCGGAGGAGATCGAGGCGGCCCGGGGGCTGCCCGTCGACCTGCTCGACCGGCTGCGGGCCGCCGGCTGTTTCCGGATGTTCGTGCCGCGCAGCCACGGCGGGTACGACGCCGACCCGCACACCGGCCTGGCGGTGCTGGAGGCGCTGGCCCGCGCGGACGGGTCCACGGGCTGGACGGTGATGATCGGCGCGGAGACCCCGCACCTGCTGGCGATGCTGCCCCGCGACCAGTTCGACAAGCTGTACGCCCACGGCCCAGACGTCGTGGTGGCCGGCGGCTTCGCCCCGCAGGGGCGGGCGGAGCTGGCCGACGGCGGTTTCCAGGTGACCGGGCGGTGGGCGTTCGCCAGCGGGTCCCGGCACGCCGACTGGATCTTCGGCAACTGCGTGCTCACCGGCGACGGTCAGCCGCTGCCCGGCCCGGCCGGCCAGCCGGTGGAGGTCCGCTCGATGCTGCTCCCGGCCGGACAGGTGACCGTGGAGGACACCTGGCACGCCCTCGGGCTGCGCGGCACCGGCAGCCACGACGTGCGGGTCGACGCCGTCTACTGCCCGGTCGAGCGGAGCTTCGACCTGTTCACCGGCGTCCCGTGCGTGCCGGGGCCGGGTTTCGTCGCGCCGCTGGCCCAGTTCGTCCTGCACCTGGGCGCGGTGGCCGTCGGGATCGCCCAGGGCGCCCTGGACGACACGGTCACCCTGCTCGACGGGGGCCGGCGGCGGCTCTACGCCCGGCAGTCGCTGGCCGACTCGCCGGCCTTCCGGGAGCGGCTGGGCCGGGCCGACCTGCACGTCCGGGCGGCCCGGGCGCTGCTGCGGTCGCTGGCCGACGACCTGTTCCGGGCGGCGCACGGCGGCGGGCCGGCCGCGTTCGCCGCGTTGCAGCCGCGCATCTCGGCCAGCCTGCCCTGGGTCACCGAGGTCACCGCCGCCGCCGTGGACGCCTGCTACCGGGCGACCGGGGGCGGCGCGGCGCGGGACTCCTCGCCCGTGCAGCGCCGCTTCCGGGACATCCACACGTTCTCGCAGCACGCGGCGGCGGCCGAGGGCTGGCTGGGCAACAACGGCAGCCAACTGCTCGGCCGCCCGGTCGAGCTCGCCTACTGACGGCGGGGTTGCGCCGGCGACGATGGCCCACCGCCCGGCCCGACCGGGCGGGGTCAGTCGCCCGCGCCCAGGGCGACCACCGGGCTCACCCGGGCCGCCCGGCGCGCCGGCAGCAGCCCGGCGAGCGCCGTCGCCACCGTGAGGGCCAGCACGACCCCGGCGAGCTGCCCGGCCGGGAACTCGACGGGCGCGTCCTGGCCGAGCGCCGCGACGGTCAGCCACGAGTACGGCCACGCCAGCAGCAGGCCGAGGGCCGCGCCGAGGACGCCGTACAGGCCCGCCTCGACCGTCAGCATCGCCCCGAGGCGGCGACGCGACATCCCGACGGCCCGCAGCAGGCCGGACTCCCGGGTGCGTTCCACCACGGACAGGGCCGTGGTGGTGCCGACGCCGACCACGGCGACGACCACGGTCAGGCCGAGCAGGGACAGCAGCACCCCCAGCAACGCGTCGAGCCGGCCGTCCAGTTCGTCGCGGTCGTCGGCGGTCACCACGATGCCCACCTGCTGACCGCCGGCCGCGCGCAGGGCCCGCACCGCCGCCGTCCGGGCCCGGTCGTCGTCGCCCGCCACGTCGGCCAGCAGCCCGGTCGGGCCGGCCGGCACGCCGAGCCGGTCCAGGTCCGCCGGGTCGACCAGCAGGCCCGCGCCGACCGGGGTGTTCGCCATGGTCGCGGCCACCCGCAGCCGCACCGACCGGTCGCCCCGGGTGACGGTCACCTCGTCGCCCGGCCGCACGCCCGCCTGTTCGGCGAGGAACCGCAGCAGCACCACCCGCCCCGGGCCGGCGTCGGTGAGTCGACCGGCGCTCGCGCCGAAGTCCGACCAGGTGGCCAGCGCGCGCAGGTCCAGGTCGGTGGCGGCGAGCCCGTCGACCGCCGCGCCGGCGACGCGCACGTCGGGGCTGCTGCGGTACGGCACCACCCGGTCCAGCTCGCCGATGCCCCGGACGCGCTGCACGAGCCCGGCCGGCAGCGGCCCGTCGCCCCGGGCGGTGACGGCGACGTCGGCCGGCGCCATGCCGGCGAGTTCCCGCTTGAGCAGCGTCCCGAGCGAGGCGCTGCCGACGAGCGCGCCCGCGACCAGGGTGACCCCGAGCGCGACGACGACGCTGACCGCCGCCGCCCGGCGGGGCGCCCCGCCGACCCCGCCGACGGCCAGCCGGCCGAGCGGGCCGAGGCGGCGCAGCGGCCAGCCGACGACCGCCAGCACCGGGCGCACGAGCAGCGGCCCGAGGGCCACCAGCGCGGCGTACGCGAGCGCGCCGGACGCCACGATCGTCAGCAGCGGGTTCGCCGGATCGTAGTTCTCGGTGTCGGGGCCGGGCAGCCGGCTCGCCACCAGCAGCGCCACCAGCACCGCGCCCACGGCGAGCAGGAGTCCCGCCGCAGCGCGCAGCCGGCCGACGCCGCGCCGGCCGGCCGTGGTGCTGGCCGCGCGCAGCGCCTCCAGCGGGGCGACCCGGGCGGCGGTGACCGCCGGGGCGAGCACCGCCAGCGCCGTGACCAGGGCCGCGCCGAGCGCCACGGCGACCGCCGCCGCGACCGGGTGGCCGGGCGAGGCCACGGCGAGGCCGAACCCCCGCAGCACCGGCGGCAGCCCGTGCCCGACGCCGTACGCGGCCAGCACGCCGGCCAGGCCCGCGACGAGGCCGGTGCCGGCCCCCTCGACGACCAGCGCCCGGAACAGCCCGGCGCGGGGCGCCCCGACGGCGCGCAGCAGGGCGAGCTGCCGCATCCGCTGGGCGAAGACGATCCGGAACGTGGAGGTGGCGACCAGCACCGCCGCCACGACGGCGATCGCCACGAACATCGTGACGAGGGCGAAGAGGTCCTGGACGCGCTCGCTGACCTGGTCGGCCTCCGCGCGGCGGACCTCCGACCCGGCGCGGACGACGAGGCCGGCACCGGCGCGCTCGGACGGGGCGGCCGACGCACCGGGAGCCGACGGGCCGGAAGCCGACGGGCCGGGGGCCGACGCGGCGCGGGCCAGCGCGGCGGACACGACGTCGGGGTCGACGCCGGGGGCGAGCCGCACCTCGACCTGCCGGAGCTGGTCGGAGCCGCCGAGGCGGGCGGCGAACGCCTCCGTGGTGTAGCCGGTCTCCCCCGGGTCGTCCGGGGCGTCGACCACGCCGACGACGGTCACCGCGACCGGCCGGTCCGGCGCCGCGCCCGCCAGCCGCAGGGTCTCGCCGACGCCCAGCCCGAGCCGGTCGACGGTGCGCCGGGTGACGGCCAGTTCACTCGCCGCGGCCGGGTACCGCCCCTGCACGACGCGGACCGTGGCGAGCGGCCCGGAGCCGGGGTCGGCGTACACGGACAGGCCCGCGCCCGGGTCGTCGGCGAACTCGTGGAAGGCGTCCGTGCGGCCCACCGCCTCGGCGACGCCGGGCAGCCGGCGGGCCGCGTCCAGCGTCCGCAGGGAGACGCCGTCGCCGCCGGTGACGACCAGGTCGGCCGCCGCCGGGGTCCCGCTGAAACCGGCGAGCACGGTCCGCTCGGTGACCTGGTAGGCCAGCACGGTGCCGAACACGACGAACGCCGCGACGATCACGGCCAGGCCCGTCAGCAGCGTCCGGGCGGGGCGGCGGGCCGCCTCGACGAGCTGCGCGCGCAGCAGCACGGCGCGCCGGCTCACCGGGCCGCCGCCAGGCCGTGCAGGGCGGCGGTGACCGCGCCCCGGTCGGGCTCGGCCAGGTCGCCGGCGACCCGGCCGTCCGCGAGCAGCACCACCCGGTCGGCGTACGCGGCGGCGACCGGGTCGTGGGTCACCATGACGACGGTCTGCCCGAGGGTACGCACGCAGTCGCGCAGCAGGCCGAGCACCTCGGCACCGGCGCGGGAGTCGAGGTTGCCCGTCGGCTCGTCGGCGAAGACGACCTCGGGGCGGGACACCAGGGCCCGGGCGAGGGCGACCCGCTGCTGCTGGCCCCCGGACAGCTCGCTGGGGCGGTGCGCCAGCCGGTCGCCGATGCCGAGCGCGTCCACCACGTGGTCGAGGAACTCCCGGTCGACGCCGCGCCCGGCGAGGTCCAGCGGCAGGGTGACGTTCTGCGCGGCGGTGAGCTGGGGCAGCAGGTTGAACGACTGGAAGACGAACCCGATGCGCTCCCGGCGGACCCGGGTCAGCACCCGGTCGGACTGCCGGCCGAGGTCGGTGCCGCCGAGCAGCACCTGCCCGGAGGTGGCCGTGTCGAGCCCGGCCAGGCAGTGCATGAGGGTGGACTTGCCGGAGCCGGACGGGCCCATGATCGCCGTGAACGCGGCGCGGCGGAAGCCCACCGTCACGCCGTCGAGGGCGCGTACCGCCGTGGCTCCCCTGCCGTACACCTTGACCAGGTCGACCGCCGCGACGGCCGCCGTGGGGTCGGGATGGTGCGTCGTCATGTCTCCTCCACCTCCGGTGCCGGTCACCGGGACGCCGCAGAGCCTCCCGGCGCGCGGGCCGTCGGCGCATCCGTCCGGGGTCGGGTCCGCGCCCGCCGCCTCCGACTTTCGGCAGATCCGGCGGGCCGGCCGGGTGGCTACGGTGGGGGCGATGACCGGAACCCTCAGCGGCGGGTGGCGGCGGGCCGGGCAGGCCGCCGCCCTGGCCGGCATGGCGCTGCTCGGCCTCGTCGACGTCGTCGGCGGCCGGATCTTCCCCGTCGCCGGCCTGCTCGCCGTGCCGGCCGCGCTGGCGCAGGTCGCGCTGGCGGTCGCCACGGCGGCGGTGTGGTTGCCCGCCCACCGGCAGGGCTCGCGCCGGCTGGCGGCGGCCGGCGGCGCGGTGGCGGCCTGGTCGCTGGCGACGACGGCGGCGTACGCCCTCCTGCGCGAGACCGGCGGCCTGGACGGCCGGGTGCCGGTGCGGGGGGCGGACCACCTGTGGGGGCTGGCGGAGTCGGCGGGGCTGCTCGGGATGGTCTTCGTGCTGGCGCGGCGGGCCGCCCCGCTGCCGGCCCTGGCCGCCGTGGCCGCGACCGGCCTCGCCGTCGCCGCGCTGCCGCTGCGCGCCGGGGCCGGCAGCACCTACCTGATCATCGGCATGGCCTACGCGCTGCTCGCGGCGGGGGCCGCCGCCGCCGGCATGTACCTGCGGCTGGCGGAGACCGCCCGGGAGCGCCGGGTCGCGGCGGTACGCGCGGAGCAGCGCGCCGAGTTCGCCCGGGACCTGCACGACTTCGTCGCCCACCACGTCACCGGGATCGTGGTGCAGGCCCAGGGCGCCCGGTACGTCGCGGGGCGCGACCCGCAGCGGGCCGTCGCCGCGCTGGAGCAGATCGAGCGGGCCGGCGCGGAGACCATGACGGCGATGCGCCGCATGATCGGGGTGCTGCGCGGCCAGGACGGGCCGCCCGACGCGCCGGTGACGCCCCTGGCCGGGGTGGTCGACCTGGCGGAGCTGGTCGCGGCGTTCACCGCCGCCGGCCCGGTCCCGGCCCACCTGCACACCGACGGGCCGCTCGGGGACCTGCCGGTCGAGGTGACCACGTCGGCGTACCGGGTGGTGATGGAGGCGCTGACGAACGTCCGGCGGCACGCCACCGGGGCGCGGCGGGTGGACGTGCTGGTCAGCCGTACGCCGCAGTGGTTGTCGGTGCGGGTGGCCGACGACGGGCGGGGGCAGCGCGGCGGCCGGCCGGGATACGGGCTGACCGGGCTGACCGAGCGGGTGGGCGCGCTCGGCGGGCGGCTGCGGGCCGGCCCCGGCGTCGACGGAGGATGGGTGGTCGACGCGGCGCTGCCGCTGGTCGGCGGGTCCTCTGCCGGGCGGGGCCTTTCCGGCCCGGCGGCTCGGGGGCTCGCGGGCGGGGAGGGCGGCCGGTGATCCGGGTGCTGGTGGCCGACGACCAGGCGATGGTGCGCACCGGGTTCGGGATGATCATCGGAGCGCAGCCGGACATGGAGCTGGTCGGCGAGGCCGGCGACGGCGTGGAGGCGGTCGAGCTGACCCGCCGGCTGCGCCCCGACGTCGTGCTGCTGGACATCCGCATGCCGAGGCTGAACGGGCTGGACGCGCTGCGCCGGCTCGCCGGCCCCGGCGTCGTGGACCCGGTGCGGGTGGTCGTGGTGACCACGTTCGACCTCGACGAGTACGTGCACGCCGCGCTGCGCAACGGCGCGTGCGGGTTCCTGCTCAAGGACTCCGGCCCCGCCCTGCTGGTGGAGGCGGTCCGGGCCGCCGTGTCCGGCGACGCCCTGATCAGCCCGTCGATCACCGTACGGCTGCTGCGGCACCTCAATCCGCCGGAGCCCGCGCGCCCCGACCCGGCGGGGCTGTCACCCCGGGAGCTGGACGTGGTGCGGCTGGTGGCGCGGGGCGCGACCAACGCGGAGATCGCCGCGAAGCTGTTCATCTCCGTCGGCACGGTCAAGACGCACCTCGGCAGCGTGCAGGCGAAGCTGGACGCCCGCAACCGGGTGGAGATCGCCGCCTGGGCCTGGGAACGCCGCCTCGTCGGCTGACGGCGGGGCGGTCGGGGCGACGTGCCACCTCACGTGGCGGGCACGGTCATTCGCCGACCGGCGCCGAGCACGTCACCGGCTGGCCCGGGACGCCGGTCACCCTGGCCGCCTCCCGCCCCTCGACCACGATGCGGCAGGTCAGCGCGCCCCGCGACGGCGTCGCTTCCAGGGTCGTCTCGCCGCGTTCGACGACCAGGGTCGCCTGCCACGGCACCGGCCCGGTCTCCTGGGTGGTCCGCTGGGTCGCCGTCCCGTCGCCGCCCTCCGCCGGCACCACGATCACGGGGCCGACGGTGACGCCGGGCTCGCCGGTCAGCTCGTACCGCACCTCCAGCGGGCCGGTGTCCGCGCAGGCGGAGGCCAGCAGCAGGACCGGACCGAGCAGCAGGCTCCCGGGCAGGACACGCCACGGGCTCGCGGACAGGGTACGGCGCACGGGGGCACTCCTCGTCGTCACGATGGCGGCGGAGCCGATGCGTCCGCCGGCAGGTGCCACCCTCGCACCGGCGCCCGGCCGACCGCCTCCCTCCGGGGACGGAGAATCCCCCGCCGGCTCAGCCGTTCGGCAGAGGCCATGGAACCGCGCAGGGGGCGGGACGGCTCAGGCGGTCGTCCAGCGGTGGGTGGCCGCCGGATGGTCGTCGCGCACCCGGGTCACCCCGGGGCCGTGGAAGCTCTCCCGCAGGGTGTCGCCGGCGTACTCGCGCCACACCCTGCCCCGGCGCTGCAACTCGGGCACGACCAGGTCGACGAAGTCGCGGAAGGTCACCGGCGGGACCGGGTCGGCGATGTTGAAACCGTCGATGTCGGCCTCGTCCATCCAGCGTTCCAGCTCGTCGGCGACGGTCGCCGGGCTGCCGACGATGACCGGGCCGCCGCCGCCCACCCCGACGAACTCCGCGATCGCCCGGGGCGTCCAGGTGCGGCTCGGGTCCAGGGTGGTGAACAGCTCCACCATGCCCCGGATGCCGTCGGTGTCGACGTACTCCAGGGGCCGGTCCAGGTCCAGCGCGGACAGGTCGATGTGCATCAGCGCGCTCCACCGCGCCAGCGCCCCCTCCACGCTGGCGTACCGCTGGTAGTCGGCGAGCTTGGCGCGGGCCTCGTCGTCGGTGTCGGCGACGATCACGGTGGCGATGGCGAAGAACCGCACCGACGCCGGGTCCCTGCCGGCCGCCACGGCCTGCTCGCGCACCCCGGACACCAGCCGCCGGGCCATCGACGGCAGGTACGCCGAGAGGAACACCCCTTCGGCGTGCCGCCCGGCGAACGCCCGCCCCGCCGGGGAGGTGCCCGCCTGGTAGAGCACGGGGGTGCGCTGCACGCCCGGTTCGGCCAGGGCGATGTCCGGCACCCGGTACCAGGTGCCCTCGTGGCCGACGGGGCGCACCCTCGCCGGGTCGACGAAGATTCCCGACGCGGCGTCGCGGACCACCGCGTCGTCGGCCCAGCTCGACTCCCACAGCCGGTAGACCGCCTCCATGAACTCCTCGGCCATCGCGTACCGCTCGTCGTGCGGCAGCTGGGTGACCAGGCCGAGGTTGCGGGCGGCGCTGTCCAGCGCGGACGTCACGATGTTCCAGCCGATCCGACCGCCGGTCAGGTGGTCGAGGGTGGTCATCTTCCGGGCGAACGCGTACGGCTGCTCGTAGGTGGTGGAGACGGTGACCGCGAAGCCGAGGTGCCGGGTGACGGCGGCCATCGCACTGATCGCCAGCAGCGGGTCGTCGGTGGGGGTCTGGATGCCGTCGCGCAGCGCCGCGTCGACCCGCCCCTGGTAGACGTCGAGCGGGCCGAGCGCGTCGGCGACGAAGAGCGCGTCGAACCGCCCCCGCTCCAGGATCCGCGCGGTGTCGAGCCAGTAGTCGAGGTCGCGGTAGCGATGCGCCTGGCTGTCCGGGTGCCGCCACAGCCCGATCGCGGTGTGGCCCACCGTGGACTGGCGCAGCCCGTTGAGTCGGATCCGTCGCTCGGTCATGCTGATGCCCTTTCGGACGAGGTGCCGATGATGGAGCCTTCGCACGAGGTGCCGATGATGGAGCCCGGGGAGGTGTCGACGACCCGGCCCGGGGAGGTGTCGACGACGAGGTCGGCCCGGCCGCGCACGTCGTCGGCCGCGTAGTAGGCGTCCTCCTGGGCCGCCCAGCGGGACCAGTGCGGGGCGTAGGTGTCGCCATCGCGGGCCAGCGCGCGGGCCCGGCGCAGCGCGGTGGGGGCGTCGACCCAGACCACCCCGCTCAGGTACGGGGCCAGCTGCCGCGCGCCGCTGCCCACCCCGTCGACGACCAGCCAGTCCCGGTCGCCGACCGGGTGCCACTCGGCGTACCGGCCGGTCGCCCAGTCCCAGCGCCGCCAGCGGGCGGGCGCGTCGCGCGACAACGGCTCCAACACCCAGTCGTGGGCCGCCGTCACGCCGGCGAGCAGCCCGTCCCAGCCCGGGTAGAGGTCGTCCAGCCGCAGCAGCTCGGCCCCGAGCCGGTCGGCGACGGCGGTGGCGAGGTCGCTCTTGCCCGCCCCGGATCGGCCCTCGACGGCGAGCACCCGGGTGCGTCCGGCGCGCGGCGACCGGCCCCGGGCCCAGGCGGCGACCTGGTCGGCGGCGGTCACGAGTGGCTCCGTACCCGGTCGGGGGTGATCCGCAGGACCACCCGGCCGGCTTCCTGCTCCGGCGTGCCGGTGACGTGGGCGGCACCGGTGTAGCTGCGGGCCAGCTCGTCGATGAGGGCGTGGGCGTCCTCGTCGGTGACGGTGGCGCGGCCCCGGATCTCGACGTAGCGGGTGGGCCGGGCCCGGTCGTAGACCAGGACGGTGACCCGGGGATCGCGGCGGATGTTGCGGACCTTGCGCCGGCCGTCCTTGGTGGCCATGACGAGGTGGTCGCCGTCGCGGCCGACCCACATGACGGACAGCTGCGCGCGACCGTCCGGTTCGGTGGTGGACAGCACCGCGAACTCGGGTCGGTCGAGCAGCGCGCGGGTGTCCGGGTCGAGCCGGGCGGCCGGCTCGTCGCCCCGGGTCAGCGGCAGGGCCGGGTCGGCGGACCACTCTTCGAGGGAGCCGTCGTAGAGGGCGACGTCGGCGCGGCCGGCCGCCGCCAGCGCGACGCCCAGGGCGGCGGCGGAGATGCCGCCGCCGCAGTAGAGCCAGACCGGCCGGGGGTCGGCCAGCAGGTCGCCGAGCGCGGCGCGCAGCTCGGGTCCGGGCAGGTAGCGGCCATCGGGGCCGACCAGCGCGCGGGCCGGCAGGTTGCCGCTGCCGGGGAGGTGGCCGCGCCGGGTGTAGCGGGTCGGCACGTCGCCCCGGTAGGCGTCCGCGCCGAGCGCGCAGACCACCGTGGCGTCGGCGTCGCCGGCCAGCCAGCGTCGCAGGTCGTCGCGCTCGACCCAGCGGCCCGACCGGACCCGGGGCGTGAGCCGCCCGGCGGCGGGGACGGCGGCACCGGCGTCGGGCCCGTCCGCGCCGGTGGCCACCGGATGGCCGGCGGCCCGCCAGGCCGCCAGGCCGCCGTCGAGCACCTGTGCCGGCACGCCGATCCAGTCGAGCAGCCACCACAGCCGGGCCGCCCAGATGCCGCCTGCGGTGTCGTAGACCACCACCGGTACGCCGTCGACGACGCCGAGCCGGGCCAGCGCGGCGGCCAGCGCCGCCGGTGTGGGCCGGGCGAAGTGGTACGGCGCCGCCGGGTCGCTCAGCTCGACGAGCAGGTCGGCGTGCCGGGAGCCGGGAAGGTGCTCCCGGAGCCAGCCGGCGTGGCCGGAGGCGGCCCAGTGGTCACCGTCGTGGGCGGCGGCGGGCAGCTCGACGGTGGCGTCGAGCACCACCGGCCGGGGTCGGGTCGCCAGGCGTTCCCGCAGTTCCGCCGCCGACACCAGGACGCTCACCGCGGCACCCCCACCGGACCCACCGGCCGGTACGCGTCGCGCCAGTCGAACCCGGCGGGCAGGATGCCGTTGGCCGCCAACCAGCCGGTGTACGGCTCCATCAGCTCGGCGCGCACCGTCCCCCAGCGACCCTCGTGCCACCACGTCGGCGCGATCAGCTCCAGGGAGCGGGCCAGCAGGGCGCGCGGAAAGTAGGGGATCACCCGGTCGAGCACCGCGAGGGTCTGCTCCGGGTCGTCGGTGGCCGCCCGGTAGCCCCGCGCGGTCACCTCCAGGAAGGTGGCGAGCAGGTCGTCGCGGCCGTCCAGCGCGGGACCGGTGCCGAGCAGATAGCTGTGGTACGGGGGCGCGCCGATCTCGTCGACCGGCCAGACGACGCGCCGCTCGCCGGGCAGGTCCGCCATCAGCGCGTCCCACGCCCAGTAGCCGCCGAAGGTGGCGTCGACGTGGCCGGCGGCGATGTCGTCGACGCTCAGCTCGCGGTATCCGCTGTCGACCAGTTCGACGCCGTCCGGGTCGCCGCCGTCGGCGGCGACGAGGTGGCGGACCATGGCCACCCCGCGCGGGGTCGGGTTGAGCGCGAGCCGCTTGCCGACCAGGTCACGGGGGCGGGCGATGCCGCGCCCGGTGACCGTCTGGATGGTCTCCATGCCCCGGTGGTTGATCGCGGCGACGGCGTGCAGCGGTTGGCCGGCGGCGCGACGGACCAGCAGCCGGTTGGTGGGGAAGACGCCGAGGTGCACCTCCCCCCGGCGCAGGTGCTCCAGGGTGTCGCCGCGCAGCGCGTCGAAGACGGTCAGCTCGACATCGAGCCCCGCCTCCCGGTACCAGCCGGCGTTGCTGGCCACGTAGAGGCCGGCGGCGTTGGGCCACGGGTGGAAGTACTCCAACATCACGCGCAGGTGGGTGCGGGTCGCCACGCCGCCCTGTCGGGTGCGGGTCATGACGCCTCCTTTCGCAGCAGTTCGGTCAGTCGGCGGCGCAGCCGCACGAACTCCGGGTCGTCGACGACCTCGTCGCGGCGGGGCCGGGGGAAGGGCACGTCCACCCGCGCGGTGACCGTGGCCGGCCGGCGGGTGAGCACGTAGACGGTGTCGGAGAGCAGCAGCGCCTCCTCGATGCTGTGGGTGACGAAGAGGATCGAGCGGCGCTCGGTCTCCCACAGGTCGAGCAGCCACCGGTGCATCTCGGCGCGCAGCATCGCGTCGAGCGCGCTGAACGGCTCGTCCAGACAGATCAGGTCGTGCCCGGAGAGCAGCGCCCGCAGGAACGCCACCCGCTGCTGCATGCCGCCGGAGAGCTGGTGCGGGTACGCGCGGGCGAACCCGCCCAGGCCGACCCGGTCGAGCCACCGGCGGGCGACGGCGCGGGTGGCCCGCCGGGACGCCCCGGCGAGTTCCCGGGCGAGCACCACGTTGTCCTCGACGGTGCGCCAGGGCAGCAGGGCGGGCTGCTGCGGCATGTAGCCGACCAGTCCCCGCCGGCCGGCGGTGGGCTGCCCATCGACGCGGATCGTCCCCGACTCGGCGGTGACCAGGCCGCCGATCAGGTGGAACAGGGTGCTCTTGCCGCTGCCGGACGGGCCGACGACGGAGACGAACTCGCCGCGGCGTACCCGCAGGCTCACCTCCCGCAGGACGGAGAGGTCGCCGTAATGGTGGGACAGGTCGGTGATCTCCAGGGCGTACCCGGTCACGGCCGCTCCCCCGCAGTCGGCCGGCCCCGGACGGCGAGGCGTTCGCCGAGCGCGACCAGCCCGAAGACGAGCAGCGCCAGGACGACGACGACGGCGATGGCGACGAACATCCGGTCGGCGCGGAACGCCGACTTCTGCACGATCATGTAGCGGCCGATGCCCTGGTCGCTGCCGATCCACTCGGAGATGACCGCGCCGAAGACGCTGTACGTGGCGGCGATCTTCAGCCCGGAGAACATCGTCGGCAGCGCGGCGGGCCATTGGAAGGCGGTGAACATCTGCCGCCGGTTGGCCCCGCTCATCAGCAGGTAGTCGGCGATCACCGGGTCGCCCCGGCGCAGCCCGTCGAGGGTCGCCACGGCGACCGGGAAGAAGCAGACCAGCACGATCACCACGAGCTTCGGGGCGATGCCGAAGCCCAACCAGACCACCAGCAGCGGCGCGATGGCGATGATCGGCACGTTCTGGCTGACCACCAGCAGGGGGTACACCGCGGCCCGCAGCACCGGCACCAGGTGCAGGACCACGGCGACCAGCAGGCCGGTGGCCGCCCCGGCGGCGAAGCCGAGCAGGGTCAGCCGCGCGGTGGCGAGGGTGTGCGCGGTCAGCGCGGTGCGCTGCTCGGCGGCGGCGGCGAACAGGTCGGCGGGGCTGGGCAGCAGCCACGGGTCGATGCCGGAGAGCGTGGTGTAGAGCTGCCAGGCCCCGACGAGCGCCACCAGCGTCGCCACCGGTGGCGCCCATCGTCGCAGGGCCACGGTCATGATCCGGCCGGCAGGAAGTCGTTGGTGTACGCCTTCGTCGCGTCGACCTCGGTGGCGAGCACCTTCTGTGCGAGCAGCCAGGCCGCGAAGTTGGTCCAGACGTCCTTCTTCTGCTCGCCCCAGCGGGGGGCGTCGTCCTGGTAGCGCGGGCTGAGCCACTCCTGGCTGCGCTTGACCAGGTCGGCGTCGAGTTCCGGGGCGGCGTCGAGGAGGATCTGCGCGGACTCGGCCGCGTTCTTCGCCGCGTACGTGTAGCCCTCGGAGGCGCCGGCGGTGAATGCCTTCACCAGTTCCGGGTCACCGGCGATCCGCTTCTCGTTGGTGATCAGGATCGGGGTGTAGAAGTCCAGTGCCGGATCGTAGTCGCGGACGTACTGGATGTTCACCGGTTCGCCGCGCAGCTCGGCCTCGATGCCGGTCCAGCCGTAGAAGATCCACTCGAAGTCGATGCCCTTCTTCGTCGCCGCGAAGAAGTCGGCGTCGCCGACGTTGACCGTCTTGATCCGGCTCGGGTCACCGCCGTCGGCCGCCACGATGGTACGCAGCAGCGGCTCCTCGAGCGGGCCGCCGAAGCCGCCGTAGGTCTTGCCGACGTACTGGGCGGGGCGGGTGAGGTCGCGGTCCTTGGGCGAGGCGAACCCGGAGGTGTTGTGTTGCACGATCGCGGCGATCGACACCAGCGGCGCGCCCTGGGCGCGGGCCTGGGTCACCGCCTCCTGGTAGCCGATGGCGAACGGGATCTTGTCGGCGGCGACCAGCGAGGAGGCGTCGGCGTCGCCGGGCTGCACGATCTCCACGTCGAGGCCGTGCGCGGCGAAGAAGCCCTTGGCCTTGGCCACGTACAAGCCGGTGTGGTTGGTGTTCGGGGTCCAGTCGAGCGCGACCTGGATCTTGCGAAGGGCACGGTCGGCCGAGGTCGGGGTGCTGTCGCTGTCGGCGCAGCCGGCGGCGGCTACGACGACGGCGGCGGCCGTCAGGGCCAGCAGTCTGCGGCGGGGGAACGTGGGCATGGTGGATCGTCTCCGGTGGGGTGTCAGGGGTGCGCGCCCCGGTTCCGCGCGGGCGCGCAGGGGCGTTTCGGTGGCGAGGGGCGACCGGGGCGGGCCGGATGGGACCGCGGGGGTCGACCGGGCGGGCCGGGGCCCTCGACTGTGGGGGCCGGCCGGCCCGGGTGGCGGGTCAGCCCCGGCGGCGGGGCCGCAGGCCGCGACACAGCGCGCTGGCGACGTCGCAGTTGTCGACGTACGCGCAGCTCGTCAGGGGTACGACGGCGCCGGTCACGAGGGGAACCTACGTGCGACCACAGGCCCCTGACCAGCAAGAGTGGCCCATGCAACATACTTCACCGGTATATCCGGTCTGATTAGTAGGCTATCCGGCGGCGTCGCCGCCCTGGCGCCCTGGCCAGGCACCGCGCTCCGGGCGCCCGGCCAGGGACCCCGTCCGTTACAGGTACGGGCGGGTGATCAGCTCGATCGCGTGGCCCGCCGGGTCCTTGAAGTAGACCCCCCGGCCACCGTGCTCGGTGTTGGTCTCGCCGGGGCGGCGCATCTGCGGATCGGCCCAGTGCTCGATGCCCTGCTCGCACAGCCGTCGGTACGCCCGGTCGAACAGGTCGTCGTCGACCAGGAACGCGTAGTGCTGCATCTGGATCTCCACCGGCGGCTCGGCGAACTGGAGCAGCACGCCGTCGGTGAGCTGGATGTTGGTGAACACGCCCCAGGACGGCGCTTCCGGCAGTTCCAACAACTGGCGGAAGAACCGCGCCGACTCCTCGCGGTCCCGGGCGGCGATGATGGTGTGGTTGAACGTGACTGTCATGCGACTGACCTCGTGGTGCTCGACACGGATGGGGACCTGCGGTGCGCAGGCCGCCGGGAGGTCCACGTGCCGAGCCTGGAGGGTGCCCTGCCGGCACCCGCCGTGCGGTCAGCCCTCCACCGGATCGCCGATCCGTGCGTGGCGAGATGCCGGTCCGGTGTTCACGATCGGTGACGCTACCCGGGGCGGATCGTGACCGCAAACATCATTTCCTTTACCGGGCCGCGCGTGAGCGATCAGGGCACGCCCAGGACCCGGCGGGCCGTGCCGCCGAACAACGCGGCCTGTTCGGCCGGGGAGAGGTCGAGCCGGTCGAGCAGGTAGTGCAGGGCCTGGGCGTACGAGTGGTAGCCGGGGTGCCTGGGCAGCGGATCGAGGCCCGGCAGGCGCCCGGAGACGCGGTGCTGGTCGGTGGCCCACATGCAGCGATCGACGCCGAACGCGTCGAGCACCTGCCGCAGGTGGGGCCAGACGTCCGGATACGGGTAGGGAGCGGCCGAGAGGGTCGGTGCGCCCGAGAGCTTGACCGAGACGTTCGGGAACTCGGCGAGCGCCAGCAGGTGCGCGAGGTCGCGCCAGGCCGGGTCGTCCGGCGTCTGGTAGGGCGGCTGCGCCAGCCCGAGGTGGTCGACGACCAGCGGCAGTGCCGGGTGGGCACGCGCGATGACCGCCACGCCGGGAAGGTCACCGGTGGCGAGCAGGCACACCGGGACCCGGTGGCGTTCGGCGGCGGCCAGCAGGGTCTCGTACGCGCCCGCGCGGAGACGCCCGCTGTTGCCGGGCGGCCAGGTGATCGTCACCCGCAGGCCCAGGATCCCCGGCCTCGTCCTGATCCGCGCCACCTGCTCGGCGATGTCCCGGGCGGTCTCGTCCAACTGCAGCACCGCGGCGAGCCGGTCGGGATGCCGCACCACGGCCGCTTCACACCCCGCCCCCGGGGCGAACAGCGGGTGGCTGACCAGAACGGCCACGTCGACCCCGGCGGCGTCCAGTTGGGCGACCAGCAACTCGCCCTGCAGGTCCAGGAACGACTCGTCGCCGTGGTCCCAGGGCCGCTGGGTGCGGGGCAGGTGCAGGTGGGCGTCGATGATCTCCATGGGCGTGCTCGTCTCGTGTCGTGGCGGTCGGGGGTTCCGGCTCGGCGTGCACCGGCGGGCGTCAGGAGGTGAGGTAGTGCCCGGCGTCGAGGTCGTCGAGCAGCGTGGGATGCGTCGGCTGCCAGTCGAGCAGCGTGCGGGTCTGCGCGCTGGTGGCCGCCGTGTCGTTCCCGGCGAGGGCCCCGAGGAAGCCGAAGTGCTCGTCCGCCTGCCCGGCGGCGATCGAGGTGACGGGCACGTCGAGCTGGCGGCCGATGACCTCGGCGATGGCGCGGAAGGGCACCGCCTCGTCGGCCACCCCGTGCAGCCGGCTGCCGGCCGGCGCGCCCTCCAGCGCGAGGCGGAACAGGCGGGCGGCATCCAGCCGGTGCACCGCCGCCCACCGGGTCGCGCCGTCGGCGACGTACGCCGAGAAGCCCCTGTCCCGGGCGATGCCGACCAGCCGGGGCAGGAAGCCGCGCGTGTCGCCCGCGCCGTGCACGCTCGGCGGCAGCCGCAGCACCACCGCCCGCACGCCCCGCCCGGCGAGCCCGAGCGTGGCCTCCTCGGCGCGGCCCCGGGGGAAGTCCGGGCCGGCGGCGTCGTCCTCGGTGCTTACCCGGCCGGGGGTGAGCAGCGTCGTGCCGGACGTGACGACCAGCGGCCTGCCGGAGCCGACCAGGGCCTCGCCCAACGCCTCGACGGCCCGCAGGTCGGTGCGCACGGCGGCGGCGAAGTCGGTGAAGTCGTGGACGAACGCGGTGTGCACGACGCCGTCGGCGGCGCTGGCGGCGGCCCGGAGGCCGGCCAGGTCCTCCAGCGAGCCGCGGTGCGCCTCCGCGCCGGCGGCGGCCAGGGCGGCGGCCGAGGAGTCCGAGCGGGCCAGGCCGACGACCTGGTGGCCGGCGTCCAGCAGATCGCGGACGACGGCGGCACCGACGAAGCCGGTCGCGCCGGTGACGAACACACGCATGGGGTCTCCTCGGGGCAGGGCCCGGCGCGCCGCCGGGCCGACGCCCACCACGGTGCCGGGCCACACCTGCGGAGGTCCAAAGCCTGTTTCGTACGACGCCATACGCGGCGGGCATCACCGGAGCTAACGGTGCCGGCCTACGGTGGAGCCATGCCCGATCCACCGTCGGCCGCCGACCTCGACCTGCGCCTGGTGCGCTACTTCACCGTCGTCGCCGCGCACCAGCGGTTCGGGCGGGCCGCCGAGGAGCTGCACCTCACCCAGCCCTCGCTGAGCCGGCAGATCCGCCGCCTGGAGCGGCAGCTCGGGGCACGGCTGTTGGACCGCACGCCGCAGGGCAGCCGGCTCACCGGGGCCGGCGAGGCGTTCCTGCCCCGGGCGAGGGAGCTGCTGCGGGCGGCGGCGCAGGCCACCACCGAGGCGCGGGCCGCCGCGCGCCCGCGGCGGATCGTCGTCGGCTGGACCTCGGGCCTGTTCGTCACCCCCGCGGTGCGGCAGTTGCGGCGCCGGCACCCGGACTGTGAGGTGAGCACCCAGCACCTGGACTGGCGGCAGTGCCGCGAGGCGCTGCTCGACCGCCGCGTCGACGCCGTGGTGAGCCGCCTCCCCCTGGCCGCCGAGGGCCTGGCCGTGACGGTCCTCTACGCCGAGCCGCGGGTGCTCGCCGTGGCCCTCGATCACCGGCTGGCCGGGAAGGAGTCCGTCGCCCTCGACGACATCGCCGACGAGCCGTTGCCCCGGGTGGCGGACCCCGCCTGGGACGCGTACTGGCGGATCGACCCGCGCCCGGACGGACGCCCGGCCCCCGACGGCCCGCTGGTCCACGCCGCCGAGGACAAGATCGAACTGGTCGCCTCGGGCCAGGCGGTGGCGATCGTCCCGGCGGGCGCGCGCGGGCTGCGCCCGGACGTGACGACCGTCCGCCTCGACGGCGTCGCCCCCGGCCACGTCGTGGTCGCCGTCCGCGCCGACGACCGCAGCCGGCTCGTCGCCGACTTCCGCGACCTCGCCCGTCGTCACCTGGTCGGCGCGGAGCCGGGCAGGCAGCACTGACGCGGCTGCCGCCGATGGGCCCGACCTCGACCTGCGGGTCGCCGCAGCCCGGCAAGTCCATGGCAGCCGGTCAGGTTAGGCTAACCTTTGTCGGCATGTCGACCTTCCGCAACTCGCCCAACGTCCTGTTCGAGACGACCGTGACGGCGACCCGGCGGCTGTCGCCCGGGTTCGTCCGCGTCACGCTCGGCGACGAACGACTGCGGGAGCTGGCCCCGCACCAGCTCGACCAGCGCATCAAGATCATGCTGCCGGTCACCGGTGACTACCCGGCCGGGCTGCGGGCGGGGCTGCCCGAGCACGGGTGGCGACGCGAGTGGCGGTCCACGCCCGACCGCGAGCGGCCGTTGCTGCGCAGCTACACCGCGTACCGGACCCGGCCGGCGGCGGGCGAGTTGGACCTGGACTTCTACCTGCACCAGCCGCACGGCCCGGCGAGCGGCTGGGCGGCGGGGGCCCGACCGGGCGACCGGCTGATGCTGTCGGGTCCGCACGTGCGGTCCGGCCAGCCCGGGTACGGCGTGCAGTGGGAGCCGGGGCCGGCGACGCGGGTGCTGATCGCGGCGGACGAGACCGCGTACCCAGCGGTGCGGGGCATCCTGCCCAGCCTCGGGCCGGGGGTGCGGGCGACGGTCCTGCTGGAGGCCGGCGTCGCGGCGGACGCCGCCACCCTCGACGACGTGACCGCCGACCACTCGGTCCAGGTCGGGCTGCGCAGCGGGGCCCGGGGCGGGACGGTGCTGACCACCATGGTGGGTGACTGGCTGGTCGAGCACGGTGCGGCGGCAGCCGGGGCGGGGACCGACTTCTACGCCTGGGCGGCCACGGAGAGTAGCAGGATCGCGAACCTGCGCCGCCTCTTCGCCGAGGCGCGCATCGACCCGGATCGGGTTCACACGCAGGGGTACTGGCATGATCGCCCGGCCCGCGAGGAGGCAGCAGATTAGGTTACGCTAACCTAATCCCGCCGCCCTGGCATCACCATAAGTCACCAGACGGGAACCTGCACCATGCGCTCGACAACCCCTCGAACAGCCCGCCGACGCCTCCTCGCCCTCGCCGTCGCCTCGACGACGGCGCTCGTCGTGGCCGCCTGCGGCTCCGCCGACTCCGACCCGGCGGGCGGCGTCGGTGACACCAGAACCGTCGAGCACGCGCGCGGCAAGACCGACGTGCCGAACAAGCCGACCCGGGTCGTCGTCCTCGAACCGGTCCAGCTCGACACCGCCATCGCCCTGGAGATCACCCCGGTCGGCGCGGCCGTGCTCAGCGAGGCCGCCGGCGTGCCCAAGTACCTCGGCGACAAGGCCGCCGGCATCACCACCGTCGGCACCGTCCAGGAACCCAACGTGCAGAAGATCGCGGCCCTCAAGCCCGACCTGATCATCGGCACCGAGTCCCGGCACTCCGCCCTCTACGACCAGCTCACCGCCGTCGCCCCGACCGTGTTCATGGCGTCCCAGGCCGACCCGTGGCAGGACAACGTCAAGTTCACCGCCACCACGCTCGGCGGGGCGGAATCCGCCGACAAGCTCCTCACCGGCTACCAGCAGCGGTGCGCGGAGATCGCCGGGAAGTTCGGCACCGCCGGGAAGACCGCACAGCTCATCCGGCCGCGCGACGGCGTCCTCACGCTGTACGGGCCCACCTCGTTCGCCGGCAGCACGCTGGAGTGCGTCGGCTTCAAGACCCCCCAGCGCGACTGGGAGAACTCCATCTCGGTCGACATCTCCCCCGAGCGGGTGCTGGAGGCCAAGGCCGACCACGTCTTCGTCACCACCGTCGACGTCAACGACCGCAGCACCATCCCGGCCTCGGTCGACGCCAACGCCGCCGCCTTCCCCCGCCTGCACCTGGTCGACCAGTCCTTCTGGATCACCGGGGTCGGCACGGTCGGTGGACAGGCCGTCCTCGACGACCTCGAACGCATCCTCGCCGCGTCGAATTGACCACCACCACACCCGCACGCGCGGCACCGCCGACCACCGGCCGTGCCGCGCGTCGCCGTACCGTCTGGCGCTGGCTGGCCGGGGCGGTCGCCGTACTCCTGGGGTCGGTGGTGTTGTCGGTCTTCGTGGGCGCGAACCCGGTGCCCCCGGCGGACGTCTGGGCGGCGCTGCGGGGCGCGGGCAGCGACACCGCGCAGTACGTCGTCTGGGGACAACGCCTGCCGCGCACCCTCGCCGGGCTGCTGGTCGGCGCCGGGCTCGGGGTGGCGGGCGCCCTGATGCAGGCGTTCACCCGCAACGCGCTCGCCGAACCGGGCATCCTCGGCGTCAACGCCGGAGCCGCCGCGTTCGTCGCCGCGGGCATCGCCTTCCTCGGGGTCACCTCGCCGGCCGGCTACATGTGGCTCGCCCTGCTCGGCGCGCTCCTGGTCGCCACCGCCGTGTACGCCGTCGGCGGCGCGGCGGACCTGCGGGCCACCCCGACCCGGCTGCTGGTGACCGGGGTGGCGACCGGTGCCGTGCTGGCCGGCCTGACCACCGGGATCACCCTCACCCACCCCGACACCTTCGACCGGATGCGCGGCTGGAACGCCGGCAGCCTGCTCGAACGCGACACCGCCGTGGTGCTGCCGGTGCTGCCGCTGATCGTGGCCGGGCTGCTCGCCGGCCTGCTCGCGGCCCGCAGCCTGAACGCGCTCGCGCTCGGCCCGGACCTGGCCGCCGCGCAGGGCGTCAGCCTCGTCCGGACCCGGCTGCTCGTGCTGGGCGCGGTGACCCTGCTCGCGGGCGGGGCGAGCGCCATCGCCGGCCCCATCTCGTTCGTCGGGCTGGTGGTGCCGCACCTGGTGCGCTGGGGCGTCGGCACCGACCAGCGCCGGATCCTCGCCGGCTCCCTGCTGGCCGGCGGGATCCTGGTGCTGCTGGCCGACGTGGTCGGCCGGATCGCCGTGCTGCCCAGCGAGATGCCGGTCGGCATCGTCACCGCGTTCGTGGGCGCACCGGTGCTGATCGCGCTGGCCCGACGGCGACGGGCGACCGCGCTGTGAGCGCCGGGAGCCGGCCGGTCCGCCGCGCCGCCGGAGGCCGCCGGCTGGTGCTCGGCACCGACCGCCGGCACGTGGCCGTCGGCGTACGCGAGGCCGCCGTCTGCGCCGCCGCCGCACTCGTCGTCGCGACGCTGGCGGTGGTCGGCCTCTGGCTGGGCGACTTCCCGCTCCGCGTCGACGAGGTGCTCGGCGTGCTCGGCGGCCGGATCGGCGGGCTGACCCGCACCGTCGTGCTGGAGTGGCGGCTGCCCCGCGTCGCCGCCGCCGTCGCCTTCGGCGCGGCGCTCGGCGTCGCCGGGGCGATCTTCCAGACCATCACCCGCAACCCGTTGGCCAGCCCGGACATCATCGGCCTGGCCAACGGCTCGTTCTCCGGAATGCTGGTCGCCCTGCTGCTGATGGGAGGCGGCTGGCACCTGCTGATGCTCGGCTCGCTCCTCGGCGGCCTGCTGGCCGCGCTGGCGATCTACCTGCTCGCCTACCGGGACGGCCTCTCCGGATTCCGGTTCATCGTCGTGGGTGTCGGCGTCTCCTCGATGCTCGCCGCCACCAACACCTGGCTGCTGCTCCGGGCCGACCTGGAGACGGCGCTCTTCGCCGCCGCCTGGGGTGCCGGTTCCCTCAACACCGCCACCGCCGAGGTGGTCTGGCCCGCCGCCGGGGTCGTCCTGGCACTGCTGGCGGTCACCCCGCTGTGGGCGGCGGCCCTGGCCCAGTTGGCACTGGGCGACGACGTCGCCGCCGCCAGCGGGGTCGCGGTCGACCGGAGCCGCGCCATCCTCGTCCTCATCGCGGTCGCCCTGGTCAGCGCCGTCACCACCGTCGCCGGCCCGATCTCCTTCGTGGCCCTGGCCGCCCCGCAGATCGCCCACCGGCTCGTCCGGGCACCGGGCCTGCCGCTCGCCGCCACCGCCGGGGTGGGGGCGGTGCTGCTGCTCGGCGCCGACCTGGTCGCCCAGCACGTGATCCCGCTGACCGTGCCGGTGGGGGTGGTCACGGTCACCCTCGGCGGCGGGTACCTGCTCTGGCTGCTCGTCCACGAGATCAGGAGGACCAGATGGTCGACCAGCTGAACGCGCGGCTGCGGGCGGAGAACGTCACCCTCCGCTACGACCAGCGGGTCGTCAGCGAGGAGCTGTCGTTCGCGGTGCCGGACGGCTCGTTCACGGTGCTCATCGGGCCCAACGCGTGCGGCAAGTCGACGCTCCTGCGGGCGCTGTCCGGGCTGCTCCGCCCCGCCGCGGGCCGGGTCCTGCTCGACGGGTCGGATCTCGGCGGCCTGCCGGCGAAGGAACGCGCCCGCCGGCTCGCGTTGCTGCCGCAGACCATGACCGCGCCCGAGGGGATCACGGTGCGGGAACTGGTCGGCCGGGGCCGCTACGCCCACCAGCGGGTGCTCCGCCGCTTCTCCCACGCCGACGAGGAGGCCGTCGAGTCGGCGCTGGCCGCGACCGGCACCACCGAGCTGGCCGACCGCCGGGTCGACGAGCTCTCCGGCGGGCAACGGCAGCGGGCCTGGATCGCCATGGTGCTGGCCCAGGAGACGCCGCTCGTCCTGCTCGACGAGCCCACCACCTACCTGGACGTGGCGCACCAGATCGACGTGCTCAACGTGCTGCACCGCCTGGTCACCCGGGGCCGCACCGTGGTGGCCGTGCTGCACGACCTCAACCACGCCGCCCGGTACGCGACCCATCTCGTGGCGATGCGCGACGGCAGGATCGTGGCCGAGGGCCCGCCCGCCTCGACGGTCGACACCGGGCTCGTCACCGAGGTCTTCGGGATGCCGAACCAGGTCGTCCCCGACCCGGTCACCGGAGCGCCGCTCGTCGTGCCGGCCGACACCCGGGAGCCGGGGTTCACCGGCAGGCCGCACGCTACCTCGCGAGGAGTTCGAGGAGCGGTTCGTCCGCCTGAGCAAGGGTCGGTGGGCCGACCGACGGGCTGACCAGGACACGTCGGCAGTGGTCGAGTTCCACGTACAGCTCGCCGCCCATGCCGTCGCTGGCCCGCAGCACAGCGAACCTGTCGGCAGCGCCCACGCACCGTCCGGCCGGAGGCAGCGCGGCCAGCACCGGCAGTAGCGCCTCCCGTTCCGAAGGCGGGAAGGGTCGCCCGTACGCGAACGACCCGGCGGGTTTGCTCCCGCCCTGCTGGCCTGTCGGCACGCGGAACACACACAGCCGCAGCGGTGCGGTCGGCGGGAAGGGCGGCACGATCCGACCGACAGGCGGCCGGCTGCCCTGCTGGCCGGCTTCGGTGGCGACCATGTCCGACCAGGACTGCCCGCAGCCCGAGGCGGCCGCCCCGGCCGACTCGATCTCCCGCACGACGGTCCGGAACGTGATGCTCAGTCGTAGGCTCCGGACCGCCTGCTGGACCTCGGGGAGGGGCTTGCCGCAGCCGTCGACCGGCAGCCCCGGTCGGATCCACCGGCCTGACACGTCGAACAGCAGCAGGTTCGGCACCGACGGGAGTTCCAGGGTGCAGGCGTCGGTGGTGGGCCCGCCGTCAGGCAGGCGCAGGGCGGCGAGCAGGCCGGCCAGCTCGGTGGAGCGCCCCTCGGTGAGGACCAGGTCCGTGCCGCCGTCAGGGCGGCGGGTCGGCTCCTGTCGGCAGAGGACCGCCGCCGTGGCCGGGAAGCCGGTGCCGAGGCGGGGCAGGGTGAGAGCCTCGGTCAATGGGCCAGCGAAAGCTTCGGGCGCGTCGACCGCGCAGGAGGTCCAGCCTGACTCGACAGCCGGCGTTCCGGTTGCCCGGGTCACCGGTGGAGCCGGCCCCGAGTGGGCTGGCGGCCCGGGGACCGCGCCGCACGCTGCAAGCGCGGCCACGGCCACCACGCCGACGACCTCTCGAACGACAGCGCCCACATCATTCCCCAACGATCCGCCGCGCCGAGCCGTTGCGCGGAGTGGGACGACGATCGCCCGCTGGATGGTCTGCGTCGCCACGATCGCCACCTCCAACCAGATCATCTGACGCAAGATAGTCTCATGACAGAAAGTCTTGCCTCAGACGATCCTGCCTCATACGATCTCAGCATGTCGCCACTTCCCGAGCCCCCCACCTGGAACCAGCCGCTGCCCGAGGCACGCCCACCTGCGGAAATGACCATCCACCACCTTCCGACCGGCACGTACGACACCCGTGCCGCCCTCGCCGTCAAAGGGGGATCGTTCCGCGACAAGCGCCACTTCGCCGCGTCCGCCGTCCTCGTACGGCACCCGAAAGGGGACCTGCTGATCGACGCGGGCTTCGGTGCCGGCGTCGCGGCGCACATCGCGATGCTTCCCCGCTTCATGCGCGCCCCCTATGCGGTGGGCCGCACGGTGCGCGAGCAACTCGACGACAGCGGCTACGACCGCAGCCGCCTGCTGGGGGTGCTGCTGACCCACTCGCACTGGGACCACACGAGCGGCCTCGACGGCCTGCCGGGCACGCCGATCTGGATGAACCGCGACGAGCGGCAGTACGCCGCCGCCCCGGACGGAAAGGTCTTCCGTCAGGTCTCCCGGGGCCATCCGATCCACGAGTACGGGTTCACCGACGAGCTGTACCTCGGATTCGGCTCGAGCCACGACGTGTACGGCGACGGCGCGGTGGTCGTCGTCCTCGCGGGCGGCCACACGACCGGCTCCGTGATCGTCTTCGTGACCCTGCCGTCCGGCCTCCGCTACGCGTTCATCGGCGACCTGACCTGGCAGATCGACGGCATCCGCCGGCGGGTCGAACGGCCATGGCTGCTGAGCAGGCTCGCCGACAGCGATCGCGGCCGGCTGCGCCAGGACCTCCTCCGCATGATCGCCCTGGACGGGCTGATGCGGATCGTCCCCGCGCACGACCTCGGCTCCTACGACGGCATCCCGCTGCTGACCCCCGAGGCCGCGGCGCGGTCCCACTGACGACGTACGGTTTCCGCATGCAGAGCCCGCGACCACCGGCACCCGAGCCCATCGGTCCAAGCCCTTCCATCGACTCCGAGATCACCTGGCTTCTGCACCGGGCGGCTCAGCGCATGCGCGCGGCGACCGGTGACGTGGCCGAGGCGCACGGACTCGGGCTGCGCGACTACATCGTGCTGAGCGCCCTCGTCAAGACCCCCGGGCTCACGCAGGGCGAACTCGGCAAATCGCTGGGGCTGGACAAGACCACCCTCATGAGCCAGTTGGATCGCCTCGAACGCAGAGCCCTCGTGGAGCGCCACGGCGCCCCGGGCGACCGCCGCCTTCGCATCCCCGTGATCACCGACGACGGCCGGGCCCTGTGCATGAAGGTGGCCGACGCCTGCGCCGCGGTCGAGACCTCGGTGCTCGACCGGTTCGGCCAGGACCAGGTCCAGGCCCTCCGCCGCATGCTGTTCGCGATCATCGGCGACGTCGAGGACCGGGGATCGTGCCTGTGACCACCAGCAGGGACCATGGGGGCGGCCAACCCCCAACCGGTCCACCACTCTTGGTACGCAGTACGGCATTGGCCATGGCCTGCGGCTTCCGTTTCGGTGGGCCGGAGGCGCCACCATACGAACCGCACCGCCACGATCTCCGACGTCCCCCTCCCACTGGACTTACCCCGCTCACGGACCTCGGGTCGGGCACGATGACCCCGACCCCGACCAGCCCAACCGCCAGCCGGTCGCCATGACCTGGACCGCTTCGACCCCATCTGGTCGGCAACGAGACAGCCCTGACGCCCCCAAAAGCTGGAAGGGTAGAACATCTCGTTCTACACTTTGCCCATGGAGCGCATCGGTGTCCGGGACCTGAACCAGAACACGAGCCAGGTGCTGGCTCGGGTGAGCGGCGGCGAAACCGTCGAGATCACCGATCGCGGGCACCCGATCGCCCGACTTGTCCCAGTAGGTAACGACCGGTCGATGCTAGCCAGGCTGGTAGCTGCGGGGCGGGCCGTCGCCCCGACCGGCGGCGGTCCCGTTCCGCTTCCGCCGAGGCTTGGTGACGAGGATGTGGACGTAGCCGCCACGCTCGCAGAGATGCGGGACGAGGAGCGCTGGTGATCTACCTCGATTCCGCCGCCGTCGTCAAGTTGGTTCGGCAGGAGGCATGCAGTGCTGACCTTGTCTCCTGGCTCAACGCTCACGACGATGTACCGCTGGTCTCCTCCGCGCTCGTCGAGGTGGAAGTGCCCAGAGCGTTACGCCGGTCGGCTCCGCAAGCCTTGATCGGCGTGCCGGCGGCAGTCGGACGGCTCTTCCGACTGGAGATCGACAGCACGATCCGCGCAACCGCAGCCGCGTTCAATGAGCCGACCCTGCGCAGCCTCGACGCCATCCATCTGGCCACCGCCCAGCTTCTGACCAACGAGTCCGGAACGGCACTCATCGCCTTCGTCACCTACGACCGGCGACTGCTCGAATGCGCCAAGGAAGCAGGGCTGCCCGTAGCGAGCCCCGGCCAGAACTGACCCACGAGCCCCCCACTCTGAGCACACAGTACGGCCATGGCCTGCGGCTTCCGTTTCGGTGGGGCGGACGGGACTCGAACCCGTGACCGAGGGATTATGAGTGGCTTTCGCAGCAGCGACTGCGCCCCCTAGCTGCAACTACAGCCACAGTTGGGGCAACTCCACGGCACTAGAACCTCTTGCAGCTCCCTCGCTTCGCACCACACACCGCACCACGAATGAGCCGGTTCGTTGAGGCCGGCTGCGTCACCGCGCCGAGGCCTGGGCGGTGCGCGGCGTCGGGCGGGTGGGTAGTGGGTGGGTCGTGCTCTACAGTGTTCCTTGCACCGCGTGAATCACCTCGTGATCGATGGATCGACGCTCGGTCGTCTTCATCGACGTCGGGAGGCGACCGTCTCTCATGTCGACTCGTCGATCGAGGAGGTGATTTCATGTGTGAAACGGGCGGGCCCACCGGCTCGACCGGCACCGAGCCGCCGAACAGCACCAACCGGCGGCGGAGGGCACGGCAGGCGGCGATGCTGATCATCCAGGTGACGGCTTGGCTCGCCACGATCGCTAGTGCTGCGGTCGTGGTAAGCAGCAGGCTCACCTGACCGGATGGCCAGATGAGCCGCTGAACCGCGCGATCGCCCCCGTCGGGCGTAGCAACTCAGGCGGGGGCTTTCGTGCTCTGACAAGGCTGCGCTGCCGCACAACCTCATCCATGTTGTCATGAACGAGGCTACACCGGGACCGCTAAAATCGAGCCCTTAGGGTATCGACTTTCTAGCGGCCCGACTTACCCGCAGGGTTACCGGTTGAGGCTCGCAGCAGTACGCACCGGGGTATCCGTACCATCCGTACCAAGCTCGTTTTGCCTGCTCAGGTGTGGTACGGATTGGGTGCGTGGTACGGATTGATCCGTACCAGGGGCGCGGCCGGGGGTGGTCGTTGGTACGGATTGATCCGTACCAGCAGGGCAATCCGTACCGGGGCTGACCTGCGGAAACGAGGTTGGTACGGATGGTACGGATGGGGCGGGGCAGTAGCGTTGCCACGCGTCGGTGAAGGCGTCTCGGGTGTAGCCCTTGGCCTGGCCGACGGGGAACCGGATCGTGGTCGAGGTGATGCCGAACTCGCGGAGCAGGTCGCCGAGTCGCTTGCCGGTGAGGCCGGTCGGCCCGAATCCTGCCCACGGTGCTTCGTCGTCGCCGTTGAGCGCGGTGAGCAGGTCGTGAGTCGAGGCGGCGGGCGGGTCGCCGAGCACGGTGAACGCCGTCCGCACGTCGGCGAGCAGCCGCACCCGGGTCGAGACGTTGCCGGCTTCGTCGGCTTCGGCGGTCAGGACGGTGACGGCTTGGCGGGCGCGGGCGGGCCAGGTGCCCCCGGCGAGGTCGGCGACGGCTACGAGGGGTTCCCAGGTGTCGGCGGCCCGGTCTTCGACCGGCATGGGCGGTTCCGCGGCTTCGAGGGCGGTGAGGTTGGCGCGGAGCCATCCGGCCAGTTGTTGGGCGACGGCGCGGAGGGCGGGGCCGTCGCGGCGGTGTCGGTAGGGGGCGACCTGCTCGCCGGGGGCGCGGCGGCGCATGCGGATGACGACGGCGCGGTCTTCGATGGTGTCGGGCATCGCGCCGATGCCGGCGAGGGCGGCCATGGCGAAGGTGGGGATCTTCTCCAGGCTTTGGGTGTTGTTGTCCCACCGGATCGCGGGCCGGTTGCGCTGGTGACCGGCGTTGAGCAGCCCGCGTAGATCCTCGTTGGCGTCGGCGTTCTTCCCGCCGAAGATGGTGTCGGCTTCGTCGACGAGCAGGGTCGGCGGGTTGTCGGTGCCGATGGCCCGGTAGACAGCGGCCGGGGACGCGTTCACGGTGATGAGCGGGTTGTGGCAGCAGCCTTCCACCACGTCGAGCAGCCGGGACTTCCCGCACCGCTTCTCCGGTGCCCGGATCACGAGGCGCGGCGCGTGCGCCCAGGCGGCTTGGGCGTGGGTGGCGGCGATCCACAGCGCGACGGCGTCGACCGCCTCCGCGGAGGGCAGGATGACGTACTTGGTCAGGACGTTGTGTAGGGCGTCGAGGATGGCGGCTCCGTCGGCCGGGTCGGTGTGGGTCATGCGGTGACTCCTTCGTCTCGGAAGCCGCCCCGGATGGCGGCGCGAATGTCGCGGTCGGTCTGCGCGGCGGCGCGGCCGGCGTCGGTCAGGGCGGTGATGGCGTCGGCCTGGTCGAGGGCGCCGGCGGCGACCATGCGAGCCACGCCGCGTGCTGCGCCGTAGAGGGTGGTGCGGCGGGTGCCTTCGGCGGCGGTGGTGACCCGGTCGAGCAGCACGGCTAGGAGCCGGTCGGGGTGGGAGATGCCCCCCGCCTCACGCACCCGCGTCGGACCGGTCGCGGCAGCCGGGGTGGGTGCCGCCGGGGGCGGGGTGCAGGCGGTGAGCAGGGCGGGGGGCATCTCCTTCATGGGGTGGCCGGGTAGCCACTGGTAGGGCCGTCCGGTGCGCGGGTGGATAGAGGGCGGGAGCACGACGTAGCCGCCATCGGCTTTCACGTCGATCCCGGGGCCGAGTCCCTGACCGGCCTTGCCCTGACTGCACGGCACCGGGCGGCCGGGGTGGCGGTAGTACAGGTGCAGGCCACCCGAGCCGGTGCGTACGCGGGCGGTGGGCGGGGTGAGCCGGCCGGCGATGAGCTGGGTGAGGGTGGCCGCGCCGCCGTGGCCGGGGTCGACGTCGACCACCACCACCCCGGCGGCAGTGCCGGTGCGCAGGGCGAGCTGTCCGCGCGGGACGGCCGCGACGATCGCGGCGACCCGGGCCGGGTCGGTGGTCGCGGCATAGAAGCCGTGGCAGGTGAGGTGACCGCAGGTGGCCGGATCGTGGCCCCGGTCGGCGGTGGCGCAGGTGGGGCAGTTGGCTACGGGGCGCTTGGAGCGGCCGAGCATGAACACGGGCCAGCCGTGCGCGGCGTAGTCGAGCGCGGCGGCGAGCAGGTCAGGCACCACGGTTCTCCTTCCGTGCGGTGGGTCGGCGGGTAGCGCGGGCGGTGTCCAGGTCGATCAGCGCGCCGCCCCGGTCGGCGGCGGCCGGGCCGGGCCGGCGGGCCGCCGGGGTGTCGGCGGTGGCGGTGGTGGTGGTGAGGGCCAGGCGCAGGAACACCCGGTGTCGTCCGGCGTCGGCTCCGGCGAGGGGGTGCCGGTCGCTGACCTGGGTGACGTACGCGGCGGCGGTCAGGACAGCTACAGCGGCGTCGAGTTCGGCCGGGGTGCCGGTCAACCACACCTCCACTAGGCGGCCCTCCGGGGTGCAGGCCGTGCCGCGACGGCGGCCCGGGTCACGGTGTCGCGCAGGTCAGCGAGCAGACCGGCCAGTTGCCGGCGGGCGGCCGGCTCGGCGGGGGCCAGGGCGACCCTGACGCGCACCTCGGCGTGCTCCCGGCCGGCTGCGGTGCGCACGCGAACGAGGACGGCGCGGCCGTGGCCGGGTAGGTCGATCACGATCTCTTCGGAGCGGTGTTCGCCGAGGTTGCAGCGGTGGTCGCGTCCGCACCATCCGGTGTGGCCGGTGTGGCGGTTCATCGCTTGCCGGCTTCGTACTCGTCGTGGAGGTGGTTGATGATGTGTCGGCCGTAGCGGATGCGCAGTCCGGTGCCGGCGCAGTGTCGGCAGTCGCGGCGGATGCCGCCGAGTCGGGAGCGGGTGCGGCCGGTGGTGTGGCAGGCGCGGCAGCGTCCGAACGGGGACACCGCACACACCGTGAGGTAACCGACGGTGATGAGGATCAAGGCGGTGCAGGGCAGGCTAGCGAGCATGGCGAGGGAGTCCACGGGGTGCCTCCACAGGGGGTTTCAGGGTGCAGGGCAGGTGGGGCGCTAGATCGCTAGCGCCCTGATGGGGGTTGATGTGTGGGGCTAGCGGTGCCGCTAGGTCTAGCGGGTGGCGGGGCTAGACCTAGCGGCCCCGGGCGGGTTAGCTTGCCTTCCGCCGCCGGTCACGGTCGGTTATGGCGGTGGTGATGTCGTCGCGGTGGATGCCCTTGCGGTTGGCTCCCTTGCCGGTGGTCGGGTCGGTGCCCCAGACCTGCCGGCCGACCGGCACCCGGTAGGGCTTGAGCGCCGCCGCGAGTTGCCCCGGCTCCCACCCGCTGTAGACGTCGGGCCGCAGCTCGGCCAACCGCGCGACGACGGTTTCCGACCACACCTTCGGCTCGGCGGCAGGCACCACGGTCAGGATGTCGTCAAGCAGCGTGTCTACCGGGCCGCCGGTCACCTCGGGGGCCTGGCCGATGGCGTGGCCGGTGAGGGTGCCGGCGGCTTCCCGCAGGGCGTGAGCGCGGGCGATGACCTGCTCTGCGTGCGCGGTCTTGGCGAAGTTCGTTCGCACGGTGACGGCCTCTTCGACCGCGCCGGAGTCGTCCGCGCCGAGCAGGATGCCCACGCCCTTGTGAGCGCGCTGGAACCGCGACGAGTCGTAGCCGGCCGGGTACGACCCCGCCCCCAACACCGCCTCCGACGACTGCCACGTCATCGTTTTGAGCGCGAAGCGGGTGCCGATGTTGTCGCGCAGGTCAGTCGGCACGGCCTTGCCATCCGGCTTCTGCGTCGCGAGCAAGATGATGATGCCGACCGAGGGGCCGACCTTGCACAGCTCGGTCAACAGCTCCACGATCTCCTTGCCGTACTCCGGGTGCCCGCTGTAGCGCTGGAACTCATCGATCGCCACCAGCACCGGCCACAGCTTCAACGCCCGCTTGTCGGCAATCTCCCGCGTCACCTTCGACTCCGGGCACAGGTCCGGCGGCAGGGTCGCCATCGTGTCGTAGCGACGGTTCATGTCGACCACCAACGCCCGCAGGTCTTCGACCAGTCCGAGCACCACGTCATCACGCACACCGAACCCGGCGCGGTGGGCGATGCGCTCGAACGCCCGCCAGTCCTGACCACCCTTACCGTCGTAGATGTGCAGCTCAACGCTTGCGTCCAGCGCGGCGGCCAGCACCGGCAGGCGGGCGGCGAACGTCTTGCCCATGCGCGGGATCGCACCGACGAGCAGCGACGTGAACATCAGCAGCAGCGGCACCACCCGCCCACGCTGATCCTGACCGAACGGGAACGGCGCGAAGATGTCGACCGTGCCCCGCTCGATCAGCGGCCACAGGCCGGACGGCTTGGCGTAGGGGTCCTCATCGGCGACCCACAACGACAGCCGCCGCGCCGACCCGGTGGTGCCGCGCACCCGTTCCGGCCACACCTGCACCTCGTCCAGGTCCAGGCCGGCGGCCAGCTCGGTACGCCGCTTCACGGCCTTGTCAGCCGTCACGCCGAACGGCAGATCGACCACAGCCCGCCACCCCGGACCGTCGCGCATGATCGGCATGGGGAACGCGATCAGGTCATCGGGCTTGCACAGCCCGGCGGCCAGGAACGCCCGCGTCACCACGTCCGCCGACAACCGCCGCGCCCGAGGGGTCACCGCTGCCACGTCCAACAGCGGCTTGTCCTTCGGCGACCCGGCCAGCCCGAACACCGCCACGGCGGCGGCGAGCATCAACCACCGCTGCCACGACCCCGCCAACACCGCGAGAACGGCGACGGTGGGCAGGCCGAGCAGCAGCACCGCCGCCACAACCAGGCCACGCCACCGCACCCGCGCGTCACGCTGCCGCGACAACTTCAAATACAGCTCAGCATCCTCGCGGCGCACGGCGGCCAGACGCACCGGGATGCCCTCCGCATCAGTCGCCCACCGCACCGTCGCCCCGAGCAAACGGGCGACGCCGAACGGCGCACGCCACGCCAGCCGCCCGGCGTACTTCGGCGTCCGGGTCAGGTGATACGCCGACACATGGGCGACGTGCGACAACGCCCACCGGCCAGCGGTGACCAGCTCGGCGCGCGAACGCAACCACGGCGGCACGATCGGCCGGCGCAACGCCGACCGGCCCGCCAACACCGCCGCCATACCGGACGGCTCGGCAACCGCGGGCGGGTCCACCGGCGGCGGCACGTCGTCGTCCAGGTCGTCAGCCTCATCGTCCAGGTCGACCGCGAACGACCGCGCATCCGGCTTACGCCGCCGCGCGTCCAGGTCGACCACCTCAGCGTCGGGGCCGCCGGTCACATCGGCCTCTGCGGCCTGCCAGTCGAACCGGTCGTCATCGTGGGGAGACGTCATGATGGTGTTCCTCCGTGGTCGTTGACGATTCGGGGAGGGCCGGCGGCGCGGCACGGTTTCCAGGCCGAGGGGCCGCGCCGCCGGGCGGGGGTTAGCGGGTGCGGCCCAGTCCGCCGCAGTGGTCGCAGTGCTTCATACGGGTGCAGTCGGTGTGGGCGACCGTGCGCCCGTGGCGGTCGATGACCTCGTTGCAGCCCTGGACGTAGTGCGGGATCCTCCCGGTGCCCTTGCACGCGGTGCAGCGGGTCAGGGCATCGATGGCTTTGCCGAGCAGCCGCATCAGCGCGCCTGCCCCGTCATTGCCTGCCAGGCGGCGGCGGCGACCGGCGGCACGTCCGCGCGGACGTTGGCGGTGGTGAGGTCGTCGAGGGGGAGCCATACCGCGCCGTCGACCTCGGCGGGTTGGGTGGTGATCGGGGCGGTGCTGTCGGCGGTGGCCAGGTACAGCAGGTCGATGTGGTGGTGGGCGGGTTCGCCCTTGTGTGGCTTGGGCGGGGCGGGGAACTCGGCGACCATGAACGGCGTCGGATGCGTGCGGCGGGCACCGGGCACCACGAACCCACCCGGGGTCCACACCGTGGCCGCCACGCCGGTTTCCTCGCGCACCTCCCGGATCGCGGCTTCGTCGCCGGTCTCGTCCGGGTCGACGTGCCCACCGGGGAACTGCCGCAGCCCGGAAGCCTTGTGGTCGATCAGCAACACCCGCCCGGCGGCGGGGTCAAACACGACCGCCGACGCGGTGAAGTGCCGACTGAACGCGTGCACCGTGGTCGAATCTGCGAACATGGTTGGTCTCTCCTGAGGTCTGTCGGGCTGAGGGGTGAGGCCGGCGGCACAGCACTGGTTTCCAGGCCGGAGGGCTGTGCCGCCGGGCGAAGCTAGCTGCGGCTACGGCGGTTGGTGACCAGCAGGGCGGCTGATGCCATGACCATCAGGCCGTCGACGGCGAGGGGGCCGATGGCGATGGTGAGCGGGTCTTCGCCGAAGTGCTCCAGCAGTCCGGACAGGTGCCGGTAGGACACCACGGCGGCGACTACCGCGACCGGCAGCACCCCGGCGACGCGGGCGACCACGGAACTGAATCCTTCGCCCCAGGGGATGCGGGTCAGGATCTCCACCGCGACGAACAGGGCCACCGGCCAGAACACCGACAGCGCCACGGCCAGGGGCGACGGGGACCACCCCGGGTCCGGGGCCCACCCGAGCGGTGCGCCGTCGGGCGGCTTCGGAAGGTAGGTGTGCGCCACGTTCGCCGCGATCGACACCACCCCGCCGAGGATCACCCCGACGTAGGCCCATCCCCGGCCCTGGGCCTGCTTGCCGTGCCGGTCGGGGCTGATCTTCGTACCCGGGTGACTGGCCACCGTGACCTGCTCGACCTGCTCGACTGGCGCGTTGTCCACGGCGACGGCCGGGGTCGGCGTGGTCGGTGTGGTCTGCTCGGCCACGATCGGGGCGGGGGCCGGGTCCGGGCCGATCGGCTCGGGGTAGTCCAGCCGGGGCGCGGCGGGTTCGTCGGTGGGCGTCTCGGGGGTCAGCAGCGCGCCGCGCACGATCATCGCGGTGCGCAGCGTCTCGGCCCGGGTGCGGTCGGCGTGCTCGGACTTGAGGCGGGCGAGCAGGTCGTCAGCCTTCGCCGCGCCGATGCGGAACTCCCGCATCAACCGGTTCCGCGACGGGAACTGCTGCCCGGCGGGCAGCGGCAGATCACGGGCGGCCGGCAGCAGCGTCTCTACCGGCTGCGGGTAGCGGGTGCCGTTGATGGTCGGGGCGGTCATGCTGCTTCCTCCTCAGGAAACGTGGCCGGGTCGGCGCAGGTCAGGCACTCGCCAAGCGAGCGCGGGATGTAGTACGAGCGGGTCACGCCGCAGACGCGGCAGGTACGGCGCGCGGCCAGCGCGGCGCGGACGGCGCGGAGCTGGGCGGGGGTGGCGGCGCGCTTCGGCCGGGCCAGATCGACCCGGTACAGGTACGCCGCGCGGGTGCCGCCGACGCCACGCCAGAGCACCTGAGCGGCGACCGGATGAGCGGGGCGCAGACCGGCGGCGCGTAGCTGACAGCGGGTGGCGTAGCCGGGCGGGGCACCTCTCCACCAGAAGGTCGGGATGCCGTAACGGTCGCCGTCCGGATCCCAGTACGCGGCCCGGATCCGCGACATCAGGCCACCCGCGACACGCTCTGGCCGGCGGGGCAGCCGTAGACGGCCCGGTGCGACACCTGCTCGGCCCCGCACATCTGGCAGCGCAGGATCTTGCAGCCGTAGCCGCACCCGGTCATGCCAACCTCCGCAAGGAGGTGACCGTGACAGACGTGCGCGGGGCGGGCGGCCACCTCGGCGGCGGCGCGGGTAACCCGGGTCTCAGCCCGGCGCAGCCTGCGCCAGTCCAGCGCGGTCGGTCCGCCGTCGTCGGCGGCGTAGAGCATGGCGATCTCGGCGTCGAGCAGGTCCAGGCTGGCCGCGATCAACGGCCACTCCTGGTCGATCGCGCCGAGGTCAGCGGCACTCGGCTCGTAGTCGAACGTCGTCATCACGCCACGCTCCGGGTGGCGTAGTCGGCGGCGTCGACCAGGCCGTTGGCCAGGGCACCCGCCTCCATCGCGTCGATGGCCTTCGCGGGAACGACGTACCGGCCGCGAATGCGGATGGCCGGAAACTCGCCCACCCGGATCGACCGGTAGAGCGTCATGTCGCAGGTACGCAGCAACTGGGCCGCTTCGGCGACGGTGTAGAACCGCTGGGGGTGGCCAGCAGGTCGATCGGTCTTCATCGGTGTCCTTCCGCCTCATCGATCGGGGTGCACATAGGTTCCGATCACGAGGGGTGACGACTTCACCACCACACTGGACGACTAGGGACGTCCTTGCTATCTTCAAGTCGTCCCTAGACGTACTTTGGAGGCACCAATGCCGAACGACCGGCTACGTGACGCGATGCTCCGCAACGGCTTCACGCCATCGGCCGTAGCCGAACAGCTGGGGGTAGACCCAAAGACCGTCGAACGTTGGATCACGCAGGGGCGAGCGCCGTACCCGCGCTACCGGCACGCGATCGCTGCGCTGGTCAAGGAAAGCGAGTCGTACCTGTGGCCGGGCGCTGTGCCGCAGGAACGTGCGAACCGCGTAGCGCAGTCCGAGGTGGTGCAGGTCTACCCGCGACGTGCGGCCGTGCCGGACGACCTCTGGCGACGACTAATTTCGGGAGCGCAGGAGCGCGTCGGCATTCTGGTCTACGCAGGGCTGTTCCTGCCCGAACAGCAGCCGCAGCTGGTGGCCACGCTCAAGGCGAAGGCATCGACCGGTACTCGGGTTGAGATCCTGCTCGGCGACCCGGACAGCCCCGAGGTGGCGCAACGCGGGGCGGACGAGGGCATCGGCGACGCGATGGCCGGCAAGGTGCGGAATGTGCTCGCCTTCTACCAGCGCCTTCGCGATGTCCAGGGCGTGAACGTGCACTTCCACCGGACGACGCTCTACAACTCGATCTTCCGGTTCGATGACGAGATGCTCGTCAACTCGCACGTCTTCGGCTTCCCGGCCGCCCACACGCCCGTCATGCACCTGCGGCGGCTCGCCGGTGGCGACCTGTTCGACACGTACGCGGACAGCTTCGACCGAGTGTGGGAGTCCTCATTGCCAGCGTGGCAGCCGACGGTGGCAAGCTGAGGACATGGCCAGGACGGAGTACTACGACGACCCGAAGGCACCGAAGGCGAACAGCATCGTCCCAGCGGTGACGGTGTTCGTTCTTGACGCGCACGACCGGGTGCTACTCATCCGGCGGACCGACAACGGGCTGTGGGCAATCCCCGGTGGCGCACAGGATTTCGGCGAGTACATCGCGGAAACCGCCGTACGCGAAACCAAAGAGGAGTCCGGTATCGACGTCGAGGTGACAGGCATCGTCGGCATTTACACCGACCCGAAGCACGTCATGGCCTATAGCGACGGTGAAGTTCGACAGCAGTTCTCGATCTGCTTTCGCGCTCGCTACCTGGGCGGCGAGCCAACACCGAGCACCGAGTCCGCAGAGGTACATTGGGTCGGCAGGGACCGGCTGGATGATCTGCCTATTCATCCGTCGATGCGTCTCCGCATCAACCATGGTTACGAGCACCGGCTAACCCCGTACATCGGCTAAGATCAGACAGATGCCAAGCGCTCCTCAGTGCGCTCCACCGCCGCCAAAATCGCCGGCTCAGCTCGCACCCAGAACCGGGTCACTAAATGATCTGGGCCGTAGCGAGACCGCACTTCTGCAAGTCGCTCGGATACGCTAAGGTCTCGCCCGTCCGGCCCGGTGGTCATATCGCAGTACCACAGCGCGTCCTTGACGGCAGATTCTTCATCCGCAAAGGCTGTCATCAAATCGCGCTCCATGCCACGTTCCCTGGCCTCAAACAAGGCGCAAGAATGGTAGGCAACAAGCGATACCAAGCGTTCGTCAAACGACTCCTGACGCAGCCACCGGGCCCCGTCTAAGGCGTGAAAGCCCGTATCCCTCACCCCTGGTGCATACCCAATGTCATGCAACCAGGCAGCCGAAACAAGCACCACCGATTCGCGCGCTTGAAAAATGCCCCCAATCCGGTCAGCCTTCGCCGCCACAGCTCTTACGTGCCGCCAACGCCCCGGCAAGGCAGTCGAGAGAAGCCGCTCCGCCACTTCGCTAGCTTGGCCTACTTCGTTCACTCGCTAATCTCCGAACTCGCTAGGTGACGACGCTAAACGCCAACACCAATTCTTCCAGGAAGTCTAGGCTTAATGTAACCATGCCACCGTTGATAGGGTAGCGCGTCCGGGGCGGCGTGGGGTCCATATCGGCTTCGTGCACGATTGTATTGCGACGTTCAACTACAAGCTTCAGTTGGCGTTTCAGTTCGTCCGCAGGTCTACTTAGGTGCGCGGCGACGGCAGGCCACAACTTAACGTCAGTCACCAAACGAAAGGCGTCAGCAACCTTATCCGGCTGCTGAAATGCCAAGTAGCCGTGCTGCTCCCGTATTTCAACTTCAAGCCAAGCTGTTGTCGCCGAACGCAAGGCAATGTCAACCGAGGAAAGACTGACTCGGAATCGATCGAACCCTGCGGCGCGGGGATGTAGACCTTGCTGCGTCAGCAACATCCGCGCCTTCACTTCTTCGTGGACGTAATGGTCGAACGCGCTAACACCTTGAACGAGCGCAGAACGCAGCAGATCATCCGTCTTAATAGCAGCCGTCGTTTGCGCCGCAAGAACATTGGCCGTAGCGACGAGATCTCGGGCAAACGTCAGATTCTCGCCGAAAACTCTTAGCTCATTAGAGGGCATTGCCCTTGTGCGACTTCCACTCGGCGATCATCAGGTCAACGCAACCAGCGAGCGCGTAGAACTCTTCATGGAAGGCGTCTCGCGAGGCTTTGAAATTCGACAAGACGTCACCTGCCGCCTTCATTTGATCCGCCGTTAGAGCAAAGACAGGCGTCCGCGCTTCCTGCGACCGCGAAATTAGGCTATTGAAGTCGGCAATCGCTGCTAGGGCAAGGCGTTCGTCCAACCCGGCAGTAGAATAGATGCCTTCCGGCAAGAGCATGTCCACAGCCGCCAAAGCCGGTCGCAGGCGATCAGTGACCGCTTCACCTAGCTCATCGATCCACTTCTGGAAAGCGGTGGCAGGCCGACCACCACGCGGCCGAAATTTCTGGGTGATCGTTCCCAGCAAACGCAAGTCTGGCTTCGGGAAGGGGTAGGCAGCCTGTTGCAGCACCGGCACTCGACTCGCCTGATCTGCCCACATCTTCCACCGGGGCAACACCCTAGAAAGCGAATCGATCGCCATTACTGAGAACACGTCGGGAGATGTTGGAAGGAGCAGGAAATCACTGGTGCAAACCAAGTTCTGATTGATCGCACCGAGACCCGGGCTCATGTCAATGAGCACATAGTCGGCTTGCACTTTATCGGCAGTCCTGTCCAGAAGGAAGTTCAAGCTTCCTGGCAGGTTCTGCAGAGCTTGGATCGACCCAGAAAGCTCTTGCGCTATACCAAGCGTTACCTCGTATTCAGAGATCCGGAGATCCCCTGCCAACAGGTAGAGTCCATCCCTACTCTCCACCGGAACCGGCGTTACTGCTTGAATCTCTCGCGGCTGAGACTCAAAAGCGGGCACAAGTCCGGATCGCAGGGTATTCTGACCTTGCTCCTCATAAAACTTTTCCAGCTCATCAGCCCCTCGAAACCCCAGCACCATCCCCGTCAGGTTGCATTGCGGGTCCGAATCAACCATAAGAACTCGGTGTCCTTGCTCGGCAAGCATCCAACCGAGGTTAAATACTGTCGTTGTCTTGCTAACGCCACCCTTATGATTGAACATGGCAATCTTGCTGGCCAAGTCATCCTCCCCCATCGAAGTCGCCGATTCACTGCCGCAAAGCGCACACCCAGGTTCGGTGGATTGTAGTGCAAGCACGGGATGAAGCGAATCATGAGGCGTTATCACTTTCCCGACTGAGGCCGAGTAGGCATCCGTGCCATGAGCGTGGTAGCAGCACGTTGGTCAGACTCGGAGAGCCACGCGGCATACACCCGCAAAGTCGTCGCCCCGCCCCCGCCGTGACCGAGTCGGCCTGCAACTGTCCGAACGTCAACACCCGCCGCGATCAGCTCAGTTGCCGAGTAGTGCCGCATGGCGTGCAGGTTCGTTGTGATGCCGAGCCGAGCGGCCATCCGGCTGAACCGCTGGGTGGCCGTGTCCGGCACGAGCGGAGTGCCGCCGTCCGGGTCCGGCGAGAACACGTAGCCGTCGCCGGGCAGCGACAACCCGAGGGCCGATGCGCGCTCCTCGCAGCGCGCCAGCTGGTCGCGCAGCACCTCTACCGTCTCCGCGTCCAGGGCCACGCGCCGCTGCTGGTGCGTCTTGGTGTCCTTCTCCCGCAGCTTCCCCGCGTCGTCTACGTACAGCGCGCTTCGCAGCGTCAGCACGGCGGCGTCCAGGTCGACGGCGGACCACCGCAGCGCGCACAGCTCGCTACGCCGCGCCCCGGTCGTCATGGCCACCCACACGAACGCGCCCCAGTCAGGGTCCTTCCATGCCTGGGTGACCAGTCGCGCCGCTTCGGACGCCGTCGGCGGGTGCGGGTTGGGCTGAGGCATCCCGGGCTTCTCCGCTTGATCTGCCGGGTTGACCGAGATCCAGCGCCACCGGACGGCCCGGTTCAGCGCGCCGGACAGGATCCAGTGAATCTGCCGGATCGAAGCCGGGGCGAGCGGCTTGCACTCGTGCGGGCGGCACTTGTCGGTGCAGTCGTGCGGCCCTGCCTTCCGGTGGTCGATGGCCTTCCGCGCGCCTCCACAGTGGTCCCGGCACTTCCGCAGCACGGCGTAGAACGACTCCAGCGTCTCGGCGTCCAGCCGGCCCACCGGCAGCTTGCCAAGCAGCGGTCGTACGTGCTTGTTCAGCTTCTTGACGTACCCCTGCCGGGTCGACGCATCGACGTCGTGCACTTCCAGCCACCGATCAAGCAGCTGGTCGACGGTGGCGCGCGTCCGTGGGTTGCGCCGCTCGTCCACCTGGGCGAGGAACCGCGTACGCGCCTTCTCGGCTTCCTTGCGGGCCGCTGGGCCGGGCGGAACCGTCTCGGTCAGGTAGTGCCGCTTCTTCGTGATGGGGTCAAGCCCCGCGTAGACCTTCACCCTGAGTGAGCCGCTGGGCAGCTCCTCGATCTCGCCTCGCTGCCGCTTCGCGCGCCCGTTCGCCGTCGCCATGGGGCCGACCGTAGCGCGCTCGCACCACGAGTAGCACCACGGGAAGATCGGTGATCTAGTGTTTTGGCTGGTGGGGCGGACGGGACTCGAACCCGTGACCGAGGGATTATGAGTCCCCTGCTCTAACCCGCTGAGCTACCGCCCCGCAACCGCGCCGGATCGTAACCCGCCCGGCGATCACCGGCCAGCACGAAACGGCCTAGCCCACCGGCAACCGATCGATGATCCAGCACGATGGGCAACGCGAGGATAACAGCACGCAGCCGTCCGCGACGGCCTCAGCCCTGGGCGCGCAGCTCGGCCAGCACGGCCCCGGCGGCACGCCAGCCGCTGGCCAGCGCGCCCTGGATGGACGGGCTGTCGCGGTGGTCCCCGGCGACGAAGAGGCCACCACCGAGCGCCACCGGTTTGCGCAGCCGGCCCTGCGGCGGCGGCGCGGCGGGCAGCGCGGCGGGAACGTCGACCGTGGTCAGGTGCGCCCAGTCCGCCGTGGGGTGGCCGTAGAGGCGGGCCAGTTCGGCGCGGACGACCGGTTCGGGCGGGGCGGACGGGCCGACCACGGAGGTGGCGACGAGGTGCCGCCCGGCGGGCGCGTACGTGGGCGCGGCCCGGCTCAGCACGACGGTGTTGGCGACCAGTTCCCGGCGGTCGCCGTCGACGAGCAGGATCGGCTCGTCCAGGGGCGGGGTGTCGGTGGCGTGGTAGTAGGTGGTGTAGGCGTGCATGCGTACCCGGCCGAGGGCCGGCAGCAGCGTGCCGGCGGTGGGCGGGTCGACGGCGACGAGCGCGGCGCGGCAGCGCAGCTCGCCGGCCTGCGTGCGTACCCGATGAGGGCCGACCTCGGCGACGGGCGTGCGCAGTTCGACCAGGTCGGCGGGCAGCGGCGCGGCGATCGCCCGGGGCAGCGCACCCATCCCCTGCGCGGGCACGCCGACGCGGCCCCGGGCGAACGAGCGCAGCACCATCGCCAGCACGTGGCTGGAGGTCTCCAGCGCCCGGTCGACGAGCACGCCGGACAGGAAGGGCCGCAGCAGTTCCTCGATGATCGCGTCGGAGAGGCCGGCGCGGCGCAGCGCCCCCTCGGCGGTGGTCTCGGGGGCGTCGAGCAGCCGGCCGGGCGGCAGGGTGGCGCAGCCGGTGGCCAGCGCCGCGAACCGGAGCCGGTCGCGCAGCGAGCCGACGTCGGCCAGCGCGGTGCCCGCCGCCCCGGCGGGCTCGCGCAGCGGGTTGACCAGCCGGGCGACGGCCTCGCCGCGCCGGACCAGCACCCCGGGGGTGAACCAGCCGAGGTCGAGGGTGGCCAGGTCCAGCAGCGTGCCGAGCCGGGGGTACGCGGTGTTGAGCACCTGGAAGCCCCGGTCGATCAGGTACCCGTCGATCGTGTCGGTGGCGACCCGGCCGCCGAGCCGGTCGCCGGCCTCCAGCAGCCGCCAGGACACGCCGGCGCGGTGCAGCCGGCGGGCCGCGGCGAGGCCGGCGAGGCCGCCGCCGACGATGACGACGTCGGGCTCAGCGGGCATGGCGCGCCTCCCGGTCCGTGCGGTTCAGCCGGCCGGGCCACCAGATCCGCGCCCCGATGTCGTACGACAGGGCGGGCACCAGCAGCGAGCGGACGACGATGGTGTCGAGCAGGACCCCGACGGCGACGGCGACGCCCAGCTCGACGAGGACGACCAGGGGCAGCACGGCGAGTGCGGAGAACGTCGCGGCGAGCACGATGCCGGCGGAGGTGATGACGCCGCCGGTGACGGCGAGGCCGGCGAGCACGCCGGGGCGGGTGCCCCGGTGGACCGATTCCTCGCGGACCCGGCTCATCAGGAAGATGTTGTAGTCGATGCCGAGGGCGACGAGGAAGACGAACGCGAACAGCGGGAACGACTGGTCGACGCCGGGGAAGTCGAGCAGGTGCCGGAAGATCAGCGCGCACAGCCCGAGGGTGGCGAGGAACGACAGCACCACGGTCGCGATGAGCAGCAGCGGGGCGAGCAGGGCGCGCAGCAGCAGGGCCAGGATGACGGCGATCACCAGCAGCACCACGGGGATGATCACGTTGCGGTCGCGGGCGGACGCGTCGGAGGTGTCCACGTTGATCGCGGTGAACCCGCCGACGACCGTGTCCGAGCCGGGTACGCCGTGCACGGCCTCGCGCAGGTCGCGGATGGTGCGCTCCGCGCCGTTGCTGTCGGGCGGGTCGGCGAGGGTGGCCTCGAACTCGACGCGGCCGTCGACCACCTTCGGCGGGGCGTTCGGGTCGGGCGGGCCGGCCTGGCTGCCCTGGGTGACGGGGCGGACGGCGGCGACGCCGGGCACCCGCTGGGCCACCTCGGCGACCTGCTGGGCGCTGGCCTGGTTGGTGAAGATGGTGGCCGGGCTGCCGGTGCCGGCCGGGTAGTGGGCGGCGATCACGTCCTGGCCGGCGACGGAGTCGGTGCGCTGGGTGAACAGGTCGGTCTGGCCGAGGGTGGTGACGCCGAGCTGGGTGAGGCCGATGGTGAGCAGGGCCAGCACCGCGGCGGTGGCGAGCCAGACGACCCGGGCCCGGCGGGCGACGAAGCCGGCGATGCGGCTCCACAGTCCGTGCTCGGTCTGCGGGTCGGCCTGGTCGACGGCGGGCCGGCGCGGCCAGAACGCCCAGCGCCCGCCGAGCACGAGCAGGGCGGGCAGGAAGGTCAGCATGACCAGCAGGGTGGCGGCGATGCCGATGGCGGCGATCGGGCCGAGCGCCCGGTTGGAGTTGAGGCTGGACAGCAGCAGGCAGAGCAGGCTGAGGATGACGGTGCCGCCGGAGGCGATGATCGCCGGGGCGGCGCCGCGCCAGGCTGCCCGCATGGCGTCCCAGGGGCGCCCGTGCCGGTGCAGTTCCTCCCGGTAGCGGGCGATGAGCAGCAGCGCGTAGTCGGTGCCCGCGCCGAAGACGAGGACGGTGAGGATGCCCTGGGCCTGCCCGTTGAGCTTGACCACGTCGTGGTCGGCGAGGAGATAGACGAAGACCGCCGCGAGGGCGTACGACGTGCCGGCGGCGAGCAGCGGGAAGATCCACAGCACCGGGCTGCGGTAGACGACCAGCAGGATGACCAGCACCACGCTGAGGGTGACCAGCAGCAGCGGGCCGTCGATGGCGCCGAAGACCTCGATGAGGTCGGCGAGCAGCCCGGCGGGCCCGGCGACGTCCACGGTGAGCCCGTCCCGGTCGTCGCCGGCGATGGCGCGCAGTTCGTCGACGACCTGCCCGATCCGCTCCCCCTCGGCCTCGTCGATGGGGACGACCACCTGGAGGGCCTGGCCGTCCTGGCTGGGCACGGGCGGCGGGATCGGTGTGACGACGCCGGGGACCTGGGCGAACCGGGCGGCGTCGGCCGCGGCCCGCTGCCGGTCGGCGTCGGTGATGCCGGTGGCCCGCGCGTAGACGACGAGCGCCGGGGTGGTCTGCCGGTCGGCGAACTCGGCGGCCAGGTCCTGCGCCCGGGTGGCCTCGGCCTCGGCGGGCAGGAAGGAGGCGTTGTCGTTGGTGGAGACCTCCCCCAACTTCCCCGCGTACGGCCCGGCCACCCCGCCGACGACCAACCAGCCGATCACGACCAGCGCCGCGACCAGCGTGGCGGTGCCGCCCCGTCTTCCGGCCATCCCACCCACCCACCTCTTGAATCGACGCAGCGATCGACGCAGCGGGAGTCTAAGTCGACATCGACCATCCTGCCGGCCGAGCGCGCCCAGGCGGGCGGAAACGGCCCCGTTACCCCCGCCGGCCCACTTCTGGACATGCGGGGTGGGCATACGAGAAGGCCCGCCGGCTGCGGCCGGCAGGCCTTCTCGTTGTTTGCTCCCCCGTTTGGACTCGAACCAAAAACCTGCCGGTTAACAGCCGGCTGCTCTGCCAATTGAGCTACGGGGGACCGCTCGTCGCCCGGATCGGATCTCTCCGGCACCCCCGGCGACGGCACAAGAGTACAGGATTCACCCGGGGTTTGGTCCAGGGGGTTCCGACGCGGGGCGCACCGGCACCGGGGGCGTCCGAACCGCCCGGCGGGCGGACAATTCGCCATCCGGGCACAACCAGGTATGAGCGCGGTGGAGGATGGGTAGTTAGCTGCCGACAGAGGACGTAGGCGCGAGATGCTCGTCGCCCGCGGGGTCCGCCCCGGGGAGGCGACGGCGCGTCAGGTACGGAAGGAGCCGCCATGCGCGGAAAGATCATGTTTCTTGGCGGGCTGGCTGCGGGATTCGTCCTGGGCGCCCGTGCCGGCCGGGAGAAGTACGAGGAGCTGGTCGTCCGGGGCCGCAAGGTGCTCGACCACCCGACCGTCCAGGAGGCGGCCGGCGTCGCGCAGGCCCAGGCCAACCGGCTCTACAGCGAGGGCAGGGAGAAGCTCAGCCAGTCGCGGATCGGCGAGAAGCTGGGCAGCAACGGCAGCAGCGGGGGCGACAGCGGCAAGCACGAGCTGACCGCCGCCGACAAGCCGTTCGCGGGCACCCCGGCGACGGTCGGCGCGAAGGCGGGCAGCGGCCCGTCGGGCACCGGCGCGTCCGGGTCGACCACGAGCGGGGCGGCCTCCGGCCCGGCCCGGACGAAGCCGTCCGGCACGGGCACCAACGGCAGCACTCTCTGACTCACGGTTCGCGGCGGGCCGGCCACCTTCGGGTGGCCGGCCCGTCTGCCGTGCCGGGCGACCCGCTCCGCCGCACCGGGCCGCCCGCCTGCCGTGCCGGCACGCCTTGCCATGCTGGGCCGCGACCGGGGCGTAAGCCCAGCTCATCCCACTTTTGCTGACGCCAAGCAAAAGTTGGAGCGTTTCCACGAAAACTCCTTCCTTCGGCCTCTTCTCTTTCCTCCCCGACGCAATTACGGTCCTGCGTAAGAACCTGGCCAGGCTCTCGTCACCTCCCCAAGCGACCACCTCAGCCACGTCCCGGTGCTGAGGCGGACCCGCCTGACCAGAGCGAGGTTCGATGCTCCGAACCACCGGCCGCAGGGCCGCCACCCATCTCAGCCTGTTAGCCCTCGTCGGCGCGACACTCGTCGCGACGACGCAGCAGCAGCCGACCCCGGCGCTCGCCGCGCCGACCACCGTCCTGTCCGCACCCTCCTCACCCAACGGCATCCAGTACAAGGTCCTCGTCTTCACCCGCTCCGCCGGGGGCAGCCACGCCGCCACCGCCGCCGGGGTGGAGGCCGTCCGCCAGCTCGGCAAGGACCGCCGGTTCACCGTCGAGGTGACCGACGACGCCCGCAAGTTCGACGACGCCCACCTCAAGCAGTTCCGGGCGGTCGTCTTCCTCAACACGGCCGGCGAGGTGCTCAACGACGCCCAGCAGGCCGCCTTCGAGAAGTACTACCGGGCCGGCGGCGGCTTCGTCGGCGTCCACTCGGCCATCGAGGCCGAGCCCGACTGGTCGTTCCTCACCGACGTGCTCGGCACCCGGGCCACCGGGGCCGCCGAGGTCGCACCGGCGACCGTCACCGTCGCCGACCGGGTCCATCCCGCCTCCGCCGCGCTGCCGGAGCGCTGGCGGCACACCGACCGCTGGTACAACTACGCGGCCAACGTCCGGGGCGTCTCGCACGTGCTGGCCACGGTGGACGAGAAGACGTACGCCGGCGGCAGCATGGGCTACGACCACCCCGTCACCTGGTGCAAGGACTACCAGGGCGGCCGGTCGTTCTACACGGGGCTCGGGGCCACGGCCGCGAGCTTCCGCAGCACCGACCTGCGCGCGCACCTGGGCGGCGCGATCCAGTGGGCCGCCGGGGTGACCGACGGCGACTGCGGGGCGACCGTGCTGGCCAACTACCAGATGACGGTGGTCGGGGCGCAGCCCAACGTCAACGAGCCGATCGGCTTCGACGTGCTCCCCGACGGCCGGGTCATCCAGACCGACCGGCGCGGCGGCGTACGCCTGCACGACACGGAGACCAACGAGACCACCGTGCTCGCCCAGATCCCGGTCTACACCCACAGCGAGGACGGGATGTACGGCCCGGCGGTCGACAACGACTTCGCCACCAACAAGTGGGTGTACCTCTACTACGCCCCGCTGCTGGACACCCCCACGGGCGCGGCGCCGACCACCAGCACCGACCCCACCACGTGGGACCGGTGGAAGGGCTACTTCCAGCTCTCCCGCTTCAAGTTCGTCGACGGGGAGACCCCGTCGCTGGACGTGGCCAGCGAGCAGAAGATCCTCCAGGTCCCGGTGGACCGGGGCGCCTGCTGCCACGTGGCCGGCGACATCGCCTTCGACTCGAAGAACAACCTGTGGCTGGTCACCGGCGACGACACCCCGTCGGGCGCCGGCGGCTCCGGCGGCTTCTCCCCGCACAACGACTCGGTCAGCGCGGCCGGCGTCTACCAGGCGCCGTTCGCCGACGCCCGGCGCAGCTCCGCGAACACCGACGACCTGCGCGGCAAGGTCCTGCGGATCACGGTGGGCGCGGACGGGTCGTACACGGTCCCGGCGGGCAACCTGTTCCCGGCCGGCACGGCGAAGACCCGGCCGGAGATCTACGCGATGGGCCTGCGGAACCCGTTCCGCATCACCGTCGACAAGAACGACGTCGCGTACGTCACCGACTACTCCCCCGACTCGTCGACGGCGGCGGTGGGGCGGGGACCGGCCGGCACCGGCCGGATGATGGTGATCGACAAGCCCGCCAACTACGGCTGGCCGCTGTGCGTGCAGCCGAACCTGCCGTACATCGAGATGAACTGGACGACGAGTCCGATCTCGCCGGTCGCGCCGTTCGACTGCGCGGCGCCGCGGAACACCTCGCGGCACAACACGGGCCTGACCGAGCTGCCGGCGGTCGAGAAGTCGGAGCTGTGGTACTCGTTCCAGGCCCCCACCCCCTGCCCGGAGTCGTACCTGTCGACTCCGACGCAGACCTGCCCGGTGCTGTTCCCCGAACTGGGCACCGGTGGCGTCGGTCCGCACGGCGCGGCGAAGTACGACTACGACCCGGAGCTGAGGTCGGAGACGAAGTTCCCCGCGTACTACGACGGCGCCATCGTGTTCGGTGAGTTCACCCGCGACACCCTCAAGGAGGTGCGGCTCGACTCCAACGGCGACATCCTGAAGATCAACAACATGTTGAACTGCGGGCAGGCGCCCACCACCCCCACGCAGCCCTTCCTGTGCGACAACCCGATGGACATGCGCTGGGGCGCGGACGGCAACCTCTACCTGCTCACGTACGGCGACGGGTTCTTCAACATCAACCCCGACGCCGCCATGCTGAAGTTCAGCTACGTCAAGGGGCTGCGGGCGCCGATCGCGACGCTCACCGCCACCCCGACCAACGGCATCGCGCCGCTGACCGTGGCGTTCTCCAGCGCCGGCTCGAAGGACCCGGACCCGGCCGACTCCATCTCGTTCGCCTGGGACTTCGACGGCAACGGCACCACGGACTCGATCGACCCGAACCCGTCGCACACGTACACCGCCAACGGCGTGTACACGGCGCGGCTGACGGTGACCGACTCCAGCGGCAAGACCGCCTCGGCGAACACCACCATCACCGTCGGCAACACCGCGCCCACGGTGACCGTCAACACCCCCGTCGAGGGCGGCTTCTTCCAGTGGGGCGACTCGATCCCCTACACGGTGACCGTCACCGACCCGGAGGACGGGCCGGTCGACTGCAGCAAGGTCGAGGTCACCTTCGTCCTCGGTCACGACCAGCACGGCCACGGTGGGGCCAACGCGTTCGGCTGCTCCGGCGTGCTGCCCACCGACCCCGACGACGCCTCCCACGGCGGCTACATCTACGGGGTGATCAGCGCGTCGTACACCGACGGCGGGGCCAACGGCCAGCCGGCGCTGACCACGGTCGACCAGCAGGTGATCCAGGCCAAGAAGCAGGACGTCGAGTTCGCCGCCGACCAGTCCGGCACCACCGTCGCCAACACGGCCGACGTCGGCGCCGGGCAGCACCGCGGCAGCCTCGACCCGGGCGACTGGATCGCGATCAACGGCACGGTGAACCTGACCAACATGCAGTCGGTCACGCTGCGCACCTCCGGCGGCAGCGCCGCCACCGCCGGGCAGCCCCGGTTCGGCGTCGAGTTCCGGCTCGACTCCCCCACCGGCCCGCTGCTGACCACCGCCACGGTCAACGCGACCACCGGCAACACGGTGTTCACCAGCACCACCGTCCCCTTCACCGACCCCGGCGGCACCCGCCGGCTGTACCTGGTCTTCACCGCCGTCCCCGGCGGCCCGGCCAGCGGCTTCGGCAACCTCAACTGGGTCGAGTTCAACGGTCAGGGCATCGGCGTCACCCCCTGATCCCACCCCGCCCCCGGCGCCGCCATCACCAGACCTCAGGAAGGCAACACAGACATGAGCGACAACCAGCACGGAATGAGCCGCCGCCGGATGCTCGGCGCCGTCGCCGGCGTGGCCGGCGCGGCGGCCATCGGCGGGGCGACCGGATTCGTCTCGTCGGCCAGCGCCGCCAACGGCGTCCTCGTCCCGCCCGGCAAGCGCGGCATCATCCTCTACTCCGTCCGGGACCGGATCAGCGCCGCCCCCGACGCCACCGGCGTCCCGTACGGCTTCGAGCGGGTCCTCGGCCGGCTCGCCGAGATCGGCTACAAGGAGATCGAGTTCGCCGGCTACAACCAGAGCACCGCCATCCTGGGCCGGCAGATCACCCCCGCCGAGATCCGCAAGATCCTCGACGACAACGGGCTGCGGGCCAACGGCACCCACGCCTCGATCCCGAGCACGCTCACCCCGACCACGCTCGCCGCGTTCGAGGCGCAGCTCGACATCGCCGCGACGCTCGGCATGAGCCACATCGGCACCGGCTCCGACCCGACCAACAGCAACTACAAGGCCGACTGGGACGCCGCCGCCGAGCGGTGGAACATCCTCGGCGAAATGGCCGCCTCGCGCGGGCTGAAGCTGTACACCCACAACCACGACGCGGCGTACAACTTCCTGCTCGACAGCGGCCCGCTGGACGACCTGGGCCGGCCGACCCGGTCCTCCGGCATCCGGAAGCTGGAGTACTTCTTCGCGCAGACCAACCCCGAGTGGGTCTTCTTCGAGATGGACATCTACTGGGCGCACGTGGCCCAGCACCGCTGGCACACCTACACCGACCCGGACGGCGTGGCCCGCACGGACATCTTCGACCCGCTGGCCACCGTCCAGGCCCGGACCATGCGCTTCCCGCTGTTCCACGCCAAGGACGGCAAGCGCAACCCCAACGTCACCAACGGGTACGAGTTCGCGCCGCTCGGCCAGGGCGACATCGACTACGGAGGCTTCTTCGCCAACATGGGCGCGAAGGGCTACCACAACCCGATGTGGGAGCAGGACAACGCGCCCGGCGGCACCGCCGACCCGGGCCGGTCGCTCCAGTACGCCCAGATCAGCTACAAGCACATGTCGGGCCTGCGCGGCTGAGCCGAGCCGACCCGAGGGGGCCGCGTCCGGGGTGACCGGGCGCGGCCCCGCCCCGCGTCCGGGGTGACCTGGCACTCGTTGTCGCCCTCGACGGGCGCGGCCGGGGGACGACGGGGGAGGATTCCGGACGGAGGTGGTCACGACATGACGTACGACGGCCCGGACAACGCCGACCAGGCCCGGCTGCTGCGGTTGCTCCGCGACGACGGCCCGCGCTCCCGGGTCGAGCTCGGCGACGCCGCGGGGCTCAGCCGGGCGCGGCTCGTCGCGGAGGTCGACCGCCTGGTCGCCCTGGGCCTGGTGGAGACCGCCGGCCCGGCCGCGTCCCGGGGCGGTCGCCGCTCGTCGCTGCTGCGCATCGCCGGCGCGGTCCGCTTCGCCGGGATCACCATCGGCCCCCGGGAGATCGACGTCGCGGTCACCGACGGCGAACTGTCCGTCCTGGCCCGGCGCCGCGAGCCCGTCGACGTCCGCCTCGGCCCGGAGGCGACCATCGCCCGTACGCTCGAACTGCTCGGCAAGGTCCGCGCGAACCTCGGCCTGGGCCGGCTCACCGGGGTCGGGGTGGCCCTGCCCGCCCCGGTCGCGTTCCGCGAGGGGGCGCCGGTCTCCCCGCCGGCCCTGCCCGGCTGGCACGGGTACGGCGTGCGCGACGCGCTCGCCGCGGAGCTGGGCTGCCCGGTGCTGGTCGACAACGACGCCAACGTGATGGCGCTCGGCGAGCAGCACGCCGGCACCGGCCGTGCCTTCGACGACTTCCTCTACGTCAAGCTGGGCACCGCCATCGGCTGCGGCCTGGTGCTCGGCGGCGCGCTGCACCGGGGCGCCACCAGCGGCGCGGGCGGCATCGCGCACCTGCGGCAGAGCGACGACGGCCCGACCTGCGCCTGCGGCGAGACGGGCTGCCTGGAGGCGTACTGCTCGGACGAGGCCCTGGTCCGGGAGGCGCTCGCGGCGGTCGAGGACGGGCGGTCGCCGGTGCTCGCCGCCCGGCTCGCCGAGGCCGGCGCGCTCACCGTGGCGGACGTGGGCCGGGCGACGGTGGCCGGCGACCCCGCCGCGCAGACGCTGGTCCGCGACGCGGCCCGGCGGCTCGGCCGCGTCCTGGTCGGGCTGGTCAACTTCGTCAACCCGGGCATCGTGATCATCGGCGGGACGGCCGTCGGCCTCGGGCCGACCATGCTCGCCGAGATCCGGTCGGTGGTCTACCGGCGGTCTCCGCCGCTGGCCACCGGCAACCTGCCGATCGTGCTGTCCGACCTGGACGACACCGCCGGGGTGGTGGGCGCGGCCCGCCTGGCCAGCGACGACGTCTACGCCGCGTCGTGAACAGCTCGGTCGGCCCCGCCGTCCACGCCGCATCCTGACCGGCGCGGCCGGCCGGACCCGGGCGGGCCCGACCGGCACGGCCGGCTCAGTCCTCGGTGCTGCCCAGCGTCAGTCCTTGCTGCTGAACGCCGCGTCGAAGGCCGCCGACGGGGCGTCGAAGGCGAGCCGCCGGACGAACTGCAACGCCTCGGGGGCCCCCACGAGGCGGTCCATCCCGGCGTCCTCCCACTCGATGGAGATCGGGCCGGAGTAGCCGATGGCGTTCAGCGCCCGGAAGGAGTCCTCCCACGGCACGTCACCGTGGCCGGTCGAGACGAAGTCCCAGCCCCGGCGCAGGTCGGCCCAGGGCAGGTGGGACGCCAGCCGGCCGCGCCGGCCGTCGCCGGTGCGCACCTTCGCGTCCTTGCAGTCGACGTGGTAGATCCGGTCGGCGAAGTCGAAGATGAAGTTCACCGGGTCCAGCTCCTGCCACACGAAGTGCGACGGGTCCCAGTTCAGCCCGAACGCGGGCCGGTGACCGATCGCCTCCAGCGTGCGCTTGGTGGTGTAGTAGTCGTAGGCGATCTCGCTGGGGTGGACCTCGTGGGCGAAGCGCACCCCCACCTCGTCGAAGACGTCGAGGATCGGGTTCCACCGGTCGGCGAAGTCCTGGTAGCCGCGCTCGATCATCTCCGGCGGCACCGGCGGGAACATCGCCAGGGTGTGCCAGATCGACGAGCCGGTGAACCCGACGACGGTGTCCACGCCCAGCTTCGCCGCCGCCCGCGCGGTGTCCTTGATCTCCTCGGCGGCCCGCTGGCGGACCCCTTCCGGCTCGCCGTCGCCCCAGATCCGGGCGGGCAGGATCCCCTGGTGCCGCTCGTCGATCGGGTGGTCGCAGACGGCCTGGCCGACCAGGTGGTTGGAGATCGTGAAGACCTTCAGGTTGTGCTTCGCCAGGGTCGCGAGCTTCCGTTCGACGTACGAGTCGTCGGCGAGAGCCTTGTCGACCTCGAAGTGGTCGCCCCAGCAGGCGATCTCCAGCCCGTCGTAGCCCCACTCGGAGGCGAGCCGGCAGACCTCGTCGAACGGAAGATCGGCCCACTGGCCGGTGAAGAGCGTGATGGGTCGCGCCATGAGTCCTACTCCCCTGTGGTGGTGATGGGGGATTCCGTGTGCGTGACCGGGGCGAGGGTGACCGGGCTGGGCCGGGCTGGTGCACGGCGGACCGGGCGGGGTGCCGGTGGGCGCGGAGCAGCGCCTGGGCCCAGCGGGTTGCGCCTCCCGCCGGGTCACCGGCAACCGCGTACGGTCGCCGCCGCTCACTCTATGGCCGCCTGCGGCGGTTAGGAAGGGCCCCCTGTGCAACAGAATGCGTTAACAGGGGGCCCTTCCTTACCTCCGGCTAGCTGGGCAGGGTCCACTTCTGGTTGGTGCCGCCGTGGCAGCTCCACTGGTGCACGACCGCGCCGTCGGCCGAGCTGTTGCCCGAGACGTCCAGGCACTTGCCCGACTGCGTGTTGCGCAGGCTCCCGTCGGACTGCGCCGCCCACCGCTGGGCGCCACCGCCGTTGCACGACCAGAGCTGCACCTTCGCCCCGTCGGCCGAGGAGCCGCCGTTGACGTCCAGGCACTTGCCCAGCGACCGCAGCGTGCTGTCCGTGCCCACCGTCCACTGCTGACCGGCGGCGCCGTTGCAGGTGAACAGCTGGATCTGGGTGCCGTCGGCCGAGGAGCCGTTGCGCACGTCCAGGCACTTGCCGGCCAGCCCGACGATCCGCCCGGTGCGGGTCGTCGGCGGGTTCGTGCCGCCCAGCTCCTTGATCCGGATGTTGCGGAACGACACGTCGTCGCCGGTGCCGTGGTTCTGGATGCCGACGTAGCCGGCGAGCGAGCGGGCCGGGTCGGTGTTGGTGAAGTCGTTGATCTTCACGCCGTTGAGCAGGACCTGGAGCCGCTCCCCCTCGACCAGCAGCTCGTAGGTGTTCCACTCCCCCGGCGGGTTGAGCGCGGCGTCGCGGGCGGCCAGGTCGGCGGACTTGACCCCGTAGATCGAGCCGGTGGTGCGGTCGTCGGAGTCGGTGGCGTCGATCTGCACTTCGTACCCGTTGGTCATCGCCGAGTTCGGGTCGCTGGAGGCGGGGAAGCCGACGAAGACCCCGGAGTTGTCGTCCCCGGGGATCCGCCAGTCCAGCTTGAGCGAGTAGTTGGTGAACTGCTTCGCGCTGTACCAGTACAGGCCGAGGCCGCCGGAGGAGCTGAGGGTGGCGTCGGTGTTGGTGAAGCCGCCCGGCCCCGCCTGGCTCCAGCCGGTCGTGGCGCCGTTGTAGAGGGCGGTGTAGCCGGTCTCGGGCCGGCAGTCGGCCTTCGTGCGCCCGGCCGCGTACCGGATGCCGCCGAGCAGGTGGGACCGGAACGCCGCCTCGGAGTACGACGACTGGCTGTGGCCGCCGCCGGTGTAGAAGGACCGGCCGCCGCTGTAGGTCTTGCACCAGGCGTGCGGGTGGTCCCCGCCCATCGCCCCGCCGGAGTACGACGACTCGTCGAGGCTGGCCAGTACGTGCGCGGTGGAGCGGGCGTTGGTGCGGAAGTCGTACCACTCGTCGGTGCGGGTCCAGGTCTGGCCGAGGTGCGCGGTGGCGGCGTGCGCCCGGTCCTCCACCTTTACCCGGGCCTGCTGGATGGCCGGGTGGGAGGCGAACCACGCGCCGACGAGGTTGCCGTAGAACGGCCAGTTGTATTCGGTGTCGGCGGCGGAGTGCACGCCGACGTAGCCGCCGCCGGCGCCGATGTACGACTCGAACGCCGCCTGCTGGCTGTCGTTGAGCACGTCGCCGGTGGTGTTGAGGAAGATCACCGCCTCGAAGCGGGCCAGGTTGGCGGTGGTGAACTGGGCGGCGTCCTCGGTGGCGGTGACGGTGAAGCTGTTGGCCGCGCCGAGCTCGCGGATGGCCTGGGTGCCCACGGCGATGGAGTCGTGCCGGAACCCGGCGGTCTTGGAGAAGACCAGCACGTCGTACGGGGCGTCGGCGGCCGACGCCGGGGTGGCCGGGGTGGTGCAGGCGAGCACGGCCAGGGCGGCGGTGGCCGCCCCGAGGAGGGGACGGAGGAGTCTTCGCATGTCGTTCTCCTGGGTGTGGTGGCGGTGCGGTCCCCCGCCTGGGGCGGGGGACCGCAGGGAGACCGCAGAGGTGCCTTAGGGCAGGGTCCACTTCTGGTTGGCCCCGCCGTTGCAGGTCCACAGGTGCACGACCGTGCCGTCGGCGGAGTTGTTGCCCGAGACGTCCAGGCACTTGCCCGTCGGGGTGTTGCGCAGGCTCCCGTCGGACTGCGCCGCCCACCGCTGGGCGTTGCCGCCGTTGCACGACCAGAGCTGGACCTTCGTCCCGTCGGCCGAGGCGCCCCCGTTGACGTCCAGGCACTTGCCCAGCGACCGGATCGTGCTGTCCGTGCCCACCGTCCACTGCTGGCCGGCGGCGCCGTTGCAGGTGAACAGCTGCACCTGCGTGCCGTCGGTCGACGAGCCGTTGCGCACGTCCAGGCACTTGCCGGCCAACCCGACGATCCGCCCGGTGCCGGTCGGCGGCGTCACGGTGCCGGTGTTCAGGGTGAACGCGTCGACGTCGTACAGCGTCCCGGAGCCACCGGCGAAGGTGAGGTAGAGCGTGGTGGTGCCGGTCGGCGGGTTGGAGATCGACCCGGTGACGGTGGTGAAGGTCTCCCACGACCCGGTCACCGGGACGGTTGCCGAGCCGAGCACGGTGCCGGTCGGCGAGCCGGTGCGGATCTGGAGCGTGCCGCCCGCGCCGGCCGAGGAGACCCGGGCGGTGAACGAGGTGACGTTCGCGATCCGGTACGGCTCGAAGGCGATCCACTCCCCGTTCTGGATGTCGCCCACGGTCTTGCCGCCCTCGGCGGTGGCCTTGTCGTAGGTGCTGATGCCGGACGAGGTCTTGAAGTGCTCGGCCTGCCGGTGCCGGGGCTGCAGGATGTGCTGGGTGTGCGTGGTCAGGCCGCCGGCGTCGGTGTACTCGGCGTCGAAGACGGCGAAGATGTTCGCCGCGTCGTCGTGCTCGCCGTCGACGGGGATGGTGATGGTGCCGGAGCAGCCGTTCTGCGAGGCGATCTGGTGACCGTGCTGGTCGTGGCCGAGCACGTAGGTCATCTTGACCTTGGTGCAGTCGATCGAGCCGTCCTCGGGGTCGGTCACGGTGATGCTGAACGGCACGGTGTCACCGAAGGAGAACAGGCTGCCGTTGGCCGGCCCGGTGATGGTGACCGTCGGGGCGGTGTTGCCGACGTTGACCGTGACGCTGCTGGAACCGGTCGCGCCCTGCGGGTCGCGCACGGTCAGCGTCGCGGTGTACGACCCGTCCGTGGTGTACGTCTTCGCCGGGTTGGCCGCCGTGGAGGTGGTGCCGTCGCCGAACGCCCACGAGTAGGTCAGCGCCCCACCTTCCGGGTCGGCGGACCCGGCCGAGGAGAAGTTCACGGTCAGCGGGGCCGGCCCGGAGGTCCGGTCGGCGCTGGCGCGGGCGGCCGGCGCCCGGTTGCCGACGCCGACGTAGTCGAAGCGGTACAGCGCCGAGTTGGCGTCGCCGTTGTAGTAGCCGGTGCCGTAGTCGAGCACGTAGTACGCCCCGTCGGGGCCGAACGCGGAGTCCATCACCTGCTTGCCGACCCAGGGGAAGCTGTCGATGGTGCCGGGCGACCCGTCGGTGTTCAGGTGGATCGGCTTGATCCAGCCACGGCCGAACTCGGTGGCGAAGAACTGCCCGTCGAAGGACTGCGGGAACTTCGTCGCCGAGGGGTTGTTGGGGTCGTACCGGTAGACCGGGCCGGCCGCCGGCGACTCGGAGCCGCTGCCGAACGCGGGCGGGCTGCCGGAGTCGCCGCCGTACTTGATCCAGGAGGGTTTGGCCGGCGGGAGGGTGCTCAGGCCGGTGTTGCGGAACGAGTTGTTGGTCGGCCCGCCGGTGCAGTTGAACTTGGGGCCGGTGGAGTTGCTGGCGAAGTCCCACTCGTTGTAGGTCTCGGCGGTGGTGTTGGTGCCGGTGCAGTACGGCCAGCCGTAGTTGCCGGGGCCGGTGACCCGGTTGAACTCGACCTGGCCGGAGGGGCCCCGGTTGGAGTTGGTGCTGCCGGCGTCCGGCCCGTAGTCGCCGACGTAGACGATGCCGGTGGCCTTGTCGACGCTGATCCGGAACGGGTTGCGGAAGCCCATCGCGTAGATCTCGGGGCGGGTCTTCGCGGTGCCGGGGGCGAAGAGGTTGCCGGCCGGGATCGAGTACGTGCCGTCGGCGTTCACCTTGATCCGCAGGAGCTTGCCCCGCAGGTCGTTGGTGTTGCCGGCACTGCGCTGCGCGTCGTACGCCGGGTTGCGGTTGGTGCGCTCGTCCAAGGGCGAGTAGCCGGCGGAGTCGAACGGGTTGCTGTCGTCGCCGGTGGACAGGTAGAGGTTGCCGGCGGCGTCGAAGTCCATGTCGCTGCCGACGTGGCAGCAGATGCCCCGGTCGGTGCCGATGTCGAGGATGTCGACCTTGCTGGACATGTTGATGGTGAAGTCGGAGTTCAGGGTGAAGCGGGACAGCCGGTTGACGCCCTGCCAGGCGGACCAGTTGGTGCCGGTGGCGGGCGCGTCGCCGCCGGGGGTGGACAGCGGCGGGGCGTAGTAGAGGTAGATGTGCCGGTTGGTGGCGAAGTTCGGGTCGACCCCGAGGCTCTGCATCCCGTCCTCGTCGTGCGTGTAGACGGGGATGGTGCCGATGACCTTGGTGGTGCCGGAGGCGTCGGTGCGCCGCACCGTGCCGTTGCGGGCGGTGTGCAGCACCGACCGGTCCGGCAGCACGGCCAGCGACATCGGCTCGCCCATCTCGGAGACGCCGCGGGCCAGCTCGACCTGCTGGAAGTCGCTGGCGTTGATGGTGTGCGCGGCGGCCGGCGCCGCCGACACGGCGACGGCGGTGGCCGCGGCGACCACCGTGAGCAGGGCGGTGCCCGCCGCCTGCCAGCTCCGGGCCGGGCCGTGGTGACCGGCGGCTCGGCGGTGGTGACGAAGTCTTCTATACATGCAGGGGTGCCCTCTCTGGCCGGTGGTGGGGCGCGTCGTCGCGCCGGATACCGCGACGGACGTCCCTTCGGCACACCGGTGGACGTTCCTCGGCGGGCTGGGCTCGTCGGCAGGGACGAGACCGTCGGCACGCGGGGACGGAGATTGCGGCCGGCAGCCGACGACGAGGGCACCGCGCCCACTGGAGACACCTCGTCGAACCGATTCGCAGCACATTCACATTAATCGATCTGCGCGGTTGTGTCGAGGATGTTTCGAAAATGTGCGCCCGCCGCCGGCCCGCAGGAACGGGCTGCCGAGCAGCACCGCCGGCCCGGCGGCGGGCGGGTCCCGCACCACCGGGCCCGCACCACCGGGCCCGCACCACCGGGCCGGCGGTGGCGTCAGACCGTGCGGGTGATGGTCCGGGCGGCCAGCCCGGCGAGCGCCTCCCGGGCCGCGGGGGCGAGCGGCGCGTCGGCCAGGGCACGCAGGCCCGCCTTGGCCCGCATCCGGATCATCCGCTCGATCTCGTCCCGGGCACCCGTGGCCTCGATGATGGCCCGCAGCTCGGCGGCACCCTCGTCGTCCAGGTCGGCGTTGCCGAACAGCTCCCGCAGCCGGGCGCTCTGCGCCCGGTCCGCCGACTGCCGGGCCAACGCCATCATCACCGTCGGCTTGCCCTCACGCAGATCGTCCAGGACGGACTTGCCGGTGACCTGTGGGTCGCCGAAGACGCCCAGCACGTCGTCGCGGAGCTGGAAGGCGTCGCCGACCGGGTCGCCGAACTCGGCCAGCGCCTCCGCCAGCTCCGGCGACCCGCCGGCCAGGGCCGCGCCGATCTGCAACGGCCGGGTCACCGTGTACCGCGCCGCCTTGAGCCGGATCACGGTGAGCGCGCTGGCCACCGAGCCGTCGCCCACGCCGGAGACCAGGTCCAGGTACTCCCCCGCGATCACCTCGGTGCGCATCAGCGCGAACACCGCGTACCCGCGCAGCAGCTCGTCGCGGCGCAGCCCGCACTCGTGGAACATCTGGTCCGCCCAGGCGGCGCAGAGGTCGCCGCAGAGCAGGGCGGTGTTGCGCCCGTACGCCTCCGGGTCGCCCCGCCACGCGGAGCGGGTGTGCAGGTCGGCGAAGATGCGGTGCACCGACGGCGCGCCCCGCCGCCGGTCGCTGTGGTCGAGGATGTCGTCGTGGATCAGCGCGAAGGCGTGGAACAGCTCCAGCGCCGCCGAGGCGACCAGGATCGGGGTGCCTTCCCCACCGTCGTCCTCCCCGCCGGCACCCCGCCAGCCCCAGTAGCAGAACTGCGGGCGCAGCCGCTTGCCGCCGGCCAGGACGAACCGGTGCAGGGCGGCGAAGATGCCCCGGGGTGCGCCGTCGGGCCAGTCGGGAGCCTGCCGCTCGAGGAAGGCGGCCAGCTCGGTGTCGACCCGGGTGCGCAGGCCGCTCGCGTCGCTGGGCGCGGCCGTCACCGTCATGTTGTGTCTCCCTGTTCAGTGGCGAGGCCGGTTCACCCGTGACGGGTCAGGCCGGCCAGCTCCAGCAGCAGCGCCTTCACCTCGGTCGCCGCCACCGCGTCGCGGGCCGGGCCGGGGTCGGAGCAGAGCAGCACCGGACCGTCGGCCGGGTCGGCCGGCAGCCGGCCGTGCGACCCGCGCACCGCCCGCGCACCGGCGTCCAGCCCCACCACGCTCATCAGATACCGCATACCCAACTTCTTACGGGCCAGCGCGGTCGCGGCCCGGCGCTTCGCCGCGCCCGGGGCGGCCGGGTCGAAGAACAACTCGGCGGGGTCGTACCCGGGCTTGCGGTGGATCTCCACGAGCCGGGCGAAGTCGGGGGCGCGGGCGTCGTCGAGCCAGTAGTAGTACGTGAACCAGGCGTCCGGCTCGGCCACCAGCACCAGCTCGCCGCTGCGCGGGTGCGCCAGGCCGTACGCGGCCTGGCCGTCGGCGTCGAGCACCTCGGCCACCCCGGGCAGCCCCGCGCAGAGCTTCGCCACCGCCGGCACGTCGGCCGGGTCGCGGACGTACACGTGGGCGATCTGGTGGTCGGCCACGGCGAACGCCCGCGACGTCCACGGGTCCAGGTACTCCATGCCGTCCTGGGTGTAGACCCGCAGCAGCCCCTCGGCGCGCAGCAGCCGGTTGACGTCCACCGGGCAGGCCACGTCGGTGATGCCGTACTCGGACAGGGCCACCACCGTGGCGCCCTTGGCGCGGGCGGCGTCGATCAGCGGGCCGAGCACCTTGTCCAGCTCCGCCGCCGCGGCGGCGGCCTGCGGCGAGGACGGCCCGAACCGTTGCAGGTCGTAGTCGAGGTGCGGGACGTAGACGAGGGTCAGGTCGGGGGCGTGGTCGGCGAGGATCTGCTCGGCCGCCCGGCAGATCCACGCCGACGACGGCAGCCCGGCCCCCGGCCCCCAGTACGTGAACAGCGGGAACGTGCCCAGCTTCGCGGTCAGCGCGTCGTGCAGCTCGGGCGGGTCGGTGTAGCAGTCGGGCTCCTTGCGGCCGTCGGCGTAGTAGACCGGGCGGGGGGTGACCGTCCAGTCCACGTCCGCGCCCATGGCGTACCACCAGCACACGTTGGCCACCGTGTAGCCCGGCTCGACCTTCCGGGCGGCCTGCCACAGCTTCTCCCCGCCGACCAGGGCGTTGTGCTGCCGCCAGAGCAGCACCTCGCCCAGCTCCCGGAAGTACCAGCCGTTGCCGACGATGCCGTGCCCGGCCGGCGGCTCGCCGGTGAGGAACGTGGACTGCACCGCGCAGGTGACCGCCGGCAGCACCGTGCCGAGCGGGGCGGTGAAGCCGCCGTCGGCCACCGACCGCAGCCGGGGCATGTGGGCCAGCAGGCGTGGGGTCAGGCCCACCACGTCCAGCACCACCAGTCGCTTGCTCACCGCAGCACCCCCGTCCCAAGTGATGTGAGACCCACGGCGACCAGCTCGTCGCGGGCGAAGGCCAGTTCGGCGGCGATCCCGGCGGCCAGCTCGGCCGCGTCGCGGGGCCGCCGCGCCGCCGGCAGCACCCCCCAGGTGTACGTCTCGACGTCGAGGTGGTCGCACCCGGCGACCGGGCCGGCGAACAGCGCGGCCAGCGCGGCGCGCAGCACCGGCACGGTCGCGGTCAGCGGCGGCTCGGGCGGGGCGTGCAGCGGCACGTGGTAGTGCACCCGCCACGCGCCGGGCAACGCCGCGGCCAGGGCCGCGTCGAGGTCGTCGGCGGCGTACGCCTGGTCGGCCGGGTCGGCGGCGTGGCCGCAGCCGGCCGCGCGGGTCTGGTGCAGGAAGCGCGGCTCCACCCACGGGCGCAGCGCCTGCACCGCGCCGGCCGGGGCCTCGATCGCGGCGGACACCTGCACCTTCACCACCGGCAGCCCGGCGGCGGCGAGCCGGCCCAGGGCGGCGGCCGGCTCCTCCCACGCGCAGGCCAGGTGGGCCAGGTCCAGGCAGACGCCGAGCCGCGCCGGGTCGGTGCCGGCGAGCAGGGCGGCGGCCTGGCCGGTGGACTCCACCACGCAGCCCGGCTCCGGCTCGAAGCCGACCCGCACCGTGCGGCCGGTGTCGCGCTCGATGCCGGCCAGCCCGGCGGCCAGGGCGTCGAGCCGCCGCCGCGCCGCGTCGGCCCGGTCGGCGTCCCACGGGGTGCGCCAGGCCAGCGGCAAGGTGGAGACCGAGCCCCGGGCCGCGTCGTCGGGCAGCAGGTCGGCCAGCACCCGGGCCAGGTCCAGGGTGTACGCGAGCCGCTCGGGCGTCGTCCAGTCCGGGTGGTAGACGGCGTGCTTGACCACCGGGGCCTGGAACGCCGCGTACGGGAAGCCGTTGAGCGTCACCACCTCCAGCCCACGCGCGGTCAGCTCGGCGCGCAGCCGGCGGCGCAGGCCCTCGTCGGCGGCGAGCGCGGCGGCCACCGGTGCGGCCAGCCACAGCCCCAGCCCGAGGCGGTCGGAGTCGAGGGCACGGCGCACCGGCACGGCGTAGGTGTCCAGTTGGGCGAGGATGCCGGCGAGGTCCTCGGCCGGGTGCACGTTGGTGCAGTAGCCGAGGTGCACGGTCTCGCCGCCGCCGTGGCGCAGTCGCATCAGCTGCCGCCGCGCAGGATCGAGTTGCCGGCGAACGTGCCGCCGGCGCCGCCCGCCCCCGGCTGCCCGCCGGCCCCGCCCGGGGCGTCGGCGTCATCGACGCCGGTCAGGTCGAGCCGGCCGGACTGGGCGTAGAACTCGACCGGGTTGCGCCACAGCACCCGGTCGACGTCGTCGGCGGTGAACCCGGCCAGCAGCATCGCCTCGCCCGTGGCCCGGGTCAGCAGCGGGTCGGACCGGCCCCAGTCCGCGGCCGAGTTGACCAGCATCCGCTCGGTGCCGTACAGCCGCAGCAGCTCCACCATCCTCGGCGGCGACATCTTGGTGTCGGGATAGATCGAGAAGCCCAGCCAGCAGCCGGAGTCCCGGACCAGGCCGGCGGTCACCTCGTTGAGGTGGTCGAGCACCACCCGGCCCGGGTCGATGCCGGACTCGGCGACCACCGCGAGGCTGCGCTCCACGCCCCGGGCCTTGTCCCGGTGCGGGGTGTGCACCATGGCCGGCAGGTCGTGCGCGACGGCCAGGGCGAGCTGGGCGGCGAACGCCTCGTCCTCGGCGGGCGTCATCGAGTCGTACCCGATCTCGCCGACCGCCACCACGCCGTCCTTCTCCAGGTAGCGGGGCAGCAGGTCGAGCACCGGCCGGCAGCGGGGGTCGTTGGCCTCCTTTGGGTTCAGCGCGATGGTGGCGTGGTGCCGGACGCCGAACTGCGAGGCCCGGAACGGCTCCCACCCGATGATCGAGTCGAAGTAGTCGGCGAAGCTGTCCGGGCTGGTGCGCGGCTGGCCCAGCCAGAACGCCGGCTCGACCACCGCCCGGACCCCGGCGGCGGCCATCCGCTCGTAGTCGTCCGTGGTGCGGGAGGTCATGTGGATGTGCGGGTCGAAGATGCGCATGGTCACGCCTTCCGGGCGTCGGACGGTACGGCGGGGTCCGCGACCGGGCTCGCGGCGGGGCTCGCGGTGGCGGTGAGCCGGTCGAGCAGGGCGGCGGCGTCGGCCGGCACGTCCCGGCCGGCGGCGCGTCGCTCGACGGCGAACCCGCCCAGCATGGCGGCCAGCCCGGCGTCGGCGCGGGCGTCGAGGTCGTGCACCACGGCCAGCGGCACGCCGGTGAAGACGCACTTGAGCACGGCGTGCCGCCAGGCGTCCGCGTCGAGGTGCCGGGAGTACGGGCCGAGGGCGGCGGCGATCAGCCGGGTGTCGTTGGTGCGGATCGCGTCGTGCAGCAGCGGCTCGCACTCCGCGCCGATCGGCAGCAGCGGCAGGGCCCGCAGCACGGCCCGCTTCTCGGCGGCGTCGCCGTGCCGGTAGACGTCGGCGGCGTGGCCGGCGTGGTCGGCGGGCAGCGCCGCCAGCAGCAGCGCCCGCGCCGCCTCGTCGGCCGTCCAGCCGGGGGCGTCGGGCAGCGGGTCCCGGCCGCAGCGGCGGGCGGCGGCGGCGAAGAACCGCGGGACCGTCGCCGGTTCGGCCGCGACGCGCTCGATCGCCGCGTCCAGCCACTCCGGGTCCGGTACGCCCCGCAGGGCGGCGCGTAGTCGTTCGGGTGTCATCCCGGTCTCCCTTCCGAGCTGGTGCGGACGTGCTCAGCCGCCGCCGGGGTGGTCGGACGGTGTGCCGGGCGCGGCGGCGGCACGGCTCGCGACGGCGCGCTCGGCGGCGACCGCATGCTCGGCGGCGACGGCGCGCTCGGCGGCGGCGCGCAGGAAGTCGAGCGACCGGGCGGCCACCTGCGGGGCGGCGTGCGAGTGCCGGGGCAACTCCACGGCGACCAGCCCGGCGTAGCCGACCTCGGCGAGCGCGGCGAGCACCGGCGGGAAGTCGATCTCGCCGGTGCCGAACTCCAGGTGCTCGTGCACGCCCCGGCGCATGTCGTCGATCTGCACGTTGACCAGGTGCGCGCCGACGGACCGGACGCAGTCGGGCACGTCGACCGGCTCCAGGCAGCGGCAGTGTCCGATGTCGAGGGTGAGGCCGAACGCCGCCGGGCGGCCCAGGGCGTCGTGCAGCCGCCGCCAGTCGGCGATGTCCTCGACGAGCATCCCGGGCTCCGGCTCGAAGCCGAGCCGCACCCCGGCGGCGTCGGCCGCCGCGCAGACGGTGGCGCAGCCAGCCACGAGGCGGTCCCAGGCGACGGCCGGCGCGACGTCGGCGGGGCGCACCCCGGCCCAGAAGGAGACCGCCTCGGCGCCCAGGTCGGCGCCGACGGCGACGGCCCGGCGGAGGAACTCGACGCGGCGGGCCGGGTCGTCGTGCAGCAGGGTCGGCGCGTGCTTGTGCCACGGGTCGAGCAGGAACCGGGCCCCCGTCTCGACCACCACGGCGAGCCCGAGCGCGTCGAGGCGGCGGGCCACGGCGGCCGTGCGGCGGGCCAGGTCGGGGGCGAACGGGTCGAGGTGGTCGTGGTCGAGGGTGAGCGCCACCCCCCGGTAGCCGAGGTCGGCGATGACGGCGAGCGCGTCGTCGAGCCGGTGGTTGGCGAAGCCGTTCGTGCCGTAGCCGAACCGCAGCGAGCCGGGCCCGGCCGGGACGGCGGGACGGTCGGCGGGGGCGGGTCGGTCGGCGGCGGGTCGGTCGGCGGCGGGGCCGGCCGGCAGTTCGGCGGTCACGTCGGGGACACCTTCCGGGCCAGCAGCCGGCCCAGCGGCGCGGCGGCGGCGACCGCGAGGCCGAGCAGCCCCGCGCCGGCCCGGGCGGTCAGCGCGCCCTGCAACGCGGGCAGCCCGGTGATGCCCGCGCCGACGGCGGCCCGGACCCGGCCGGCCGAACCGTCGGCGAGCACCCGGACCTGCGCCCCGCCGTAGCGGGCGAGGTAGCCGGCGGCGAGCGCCGCCGGGGCGGCGGCGGGCCGGGGGCCCACGGCGGCCGCCGCGACGAGGGCCGTGCCGGCGAGGGTCGCGCCGGGCAGGGCCCGGTCGGTCCCGCCGACCTCGCGGCGGGACAGGGCGGTGACCGTCCAGGTGTGCGCGGCGACGGTGGCCGCCGCCGGCACGGCCCGGGACAGCCGGCCGCCGGTCGCGCCGAGCAGCACGTCCAGCCCCCGGCAGGCCGCCATGACGGCGGGGCCGGCGGCGGTGTTCTTGGCCGCCAGGTCGTACGCCCAGACGGCGGCGGCCAGCGGCACGGCGACGGCGGCGGCGCGCCGGCCGCCCGCCGCGGCGGCCAGGGCCACCCCGGCGGCGGTGAGGCCGGCGGCGACACCGAGCGCGGCGGGCGGACTGACCCGGCCGCTGGGGATGGGGCGCTCCGGGCGCTCGACCGCGTCGAGCCCCCGGTCGGCCCAGTCGTTGGCGGCCATGCCGGCCCAGTACAGCAGCACCGACGCGGCGGCCAGGCCGGGCGTACGCCGACCGAGCGCGCCGGCCGCCGCCGCGCCGGCCAGCACGTCGCCCGGCACGGAGAGCCCGGCCGGGGCGCGGACCAGCTCGGCCAAGTCGGCGAGGGTGCTCACGCGGCACCGCCGGCCGGCGGTGTGCCGGCCCCGGCGTGCAGGTCTGCGGCGAACGCGGCCAGTCGGGCCCACTGCTCGCCCAGCGCGTGGCTGGGGGTCCGGTCGGCGATCGCACCCGCCTCCGGCACGGAGTCGGCGGGGCCGAGCGGGTCCTTGAAGAAGAACGCGAGGTCGGTCAGGGGCCCGTGCCGGCCGGCGGCGTGCGCGGCGGCGGTGATCCGGGCCAGGTCGAGCACGAGCGGGGCGGCCAGCGCGGAGTCGCAGCCGTGCCAGGTGAACTCCAGCCGCATGCCGGTACCGAGGAAGCCGGCGAAGGTGATCAGATCCCAGGCGGTCTTGAAGTCGCCCAGCTCCTCGACGTAGTCGATGCGGGTGTCGCCCTGCGGGACGTACCCGAGGATCTCGCCGAGGACGCGCTGCTTGCTGGCGACCTTGGCGGCGTTGGCCTCCGGCTGGGCCAGGGTCGCGCCGTCGCCACCGCCGAGCAGGTTCGTGCCGGACCAGGAGCGCACCGCGAGGTGCCGCATCGCGAACATCGGGGCGAGCACCGACTTGAGCAGGGTCTCCCCGGTCTTGCCGTCGTGCCCCGCGTACGGCACGGCGTGCCGGGCGGCCAGCGCCGCGAGGGCCGGCAGCCGGGCCCCGGTCGACGGGGTGAAGTCCACGTAGGGGCAGCCGGCGGTGAACGCCGCGTACGCGTACAGCGAGCTGGGCGGCAGCACCTCCTCGCCGGCGGCGAGCGCGGCGGCGAGGGCGTCGGGGTCGGCGTGCGCGGGGTGCGGGCGGGCGGCCGGCTCGGTGGCCGAGACGTTGACCACCACCACCCGGTCCAGCCCGTGCCGCTCGCGGAACGCGGCGAGGTCGGCGACGACGGCGGCGGCTCGGTCGGCCTGGGTCCCGTCCACCGGGGCGGGGCGCACGTCGTCGTCGACGGCGGCCAGTTCCTCGCCGAGCGCGGCGACCAGTCGGGCCGGGACGACCCCGGCGTCGGCCAGGGCCTCGGCCCGCTTGGCCAGCGGGGTGGCGGCCACGTCGTGACCGCCGAACACGAGGTCGGCGAACGAGGGCCACGCAGGGCCCCGCAGCTCGGACAGCTCGGTGACGCAGCCGGTCGGGCCGGTCAACCCGGCCCGCAGGGCGAGCGCCCCGACGATGCTGGTGGTCGCGACCGAGCCGCGCGCCCCCACCAGCCAGACACCCGTACGCATGGTGCTCCTTCCGCCAGTGGCTCCAGCATAGATCAACGTCGATATTATGCGCCCCGCCCGGCCGCCCGACCCGACTCCCCACGTCCGGCGCCGAAAGCGGCGACAACGGTGCCGGGTGGGTTCGCCGGATCGGGCGGCGGACGAGGCTGGCAGGCAGGGTCGGTCGGCGTCCCGTCCCTGTCTCCCCCGCAGTGCATGGTGCGTGGTGCCCGGCCCTCCGGCGCGACCGGGGAATCCCGGTCCGGCCGCACCGGAGGTGCCGTCGTGCTGTCGTGCGCGCCGGGCGGATGCCCGCCGTCGCACGCCTTCCGGAGCCGACCCCGACCCCGCCGCGGGGCGCAACCGCGGCGGGTCCCTCGCCGGCCGGTCCGGAAAGCCTCTGGTCGGGCGGTGCGGCACGGGGCCGCACCGCCGTCCGGTCAGGCGGCGACCGCCTCCAACGCCGGCTCCACGTGGGTCCACGTGGAGCCCAGCTCCGCCGAGCGGGTCACCGCGTCCAGCACGAGCTGGACCTGCAACCCGTCGACGAACGACGGCGCGGGGTCGACGCCGGTGGCGATCGCCTCCACGAGATCGCGCGCCTGGTGGGTGAAGCTGTGCTCGTAGCCGATGATGTGGCCCGGCGGCCACCACGCCGACATGTACGGGTGCTCGGCCTCCGTCACCAGGATGCGGGTGAAGCCCTGCTCGGCGGCGGGTCGCGTCGCGTCGTAGAACTCCAGCTCGTTGAGGCGTTCCAGGTCGAAGACCAGGGTGCCCAGCGAGCCGTTGATCTCCACCCGCAGCGCGTTCTTGCGACCGGTGGCGAAGCGGCTCGCCTCGTACGTGGCCAGCGCGCCGTCGTCGAGCCGGGCCACGAAGACCGCCGCGTCGTCCACGGTGACCGGTCCCATGTCCGGGCCCTGCCCGTCGGCCACCCCGTTGCCGGCGGCCTGCGCGGCCAGGCCGCTGTACTCCGCCGGCAACGGACGCTGCTTGACGAACGTCTCGGTGATCGCGCTGACCCCGGTGATCCGCTGGCCCGTGACGTACTGGGTCATGTCGATGATGTGCGCACCGATGTCACCCAGCGCGCCGGAGCCCGCCTTGTCCTTCTGCAACCGCCAGACCAGCGGGAACTGCGGGTCGACGATCCAGTCCTGGAGGTACGCCGCCCGGACGTGGCGGATGGTGCCCAGTCTTCCCTCGGCGACCATCTGACGCATCAGGGTGACCGCCGGGACCCGGCGGTAGGTGAAGCCGCACATGGACCGGACCCCCGCCGCCTGCGCGGCGACCGCCGCGGCGGCCATCTCGCGGGCCTCGGCGACCGTGTTGGCCAGCGGCTTCTCGCAGAGCACGTGCTTGCCGGCGGCCAGCGCGGCCAGCGCGATCTCGGCGTGGCTGTCCCCCGGTGTGCAGATGTCGACCACGTCGATCTCGTCGGACTCGACGAGGCGACGCCAATCCGTGGTGTGCGCCTCCCAGCCGAGCCGGTCGGCGGCCTCGGCCACCTTTCCGGTGTCCCGGCCGCAGACCAGCGCCATCCGCACCTGCGCCGGCAGGTCGTACACCCGGTTCACGGTGCGCCACGCCTGTGAGTGCGCGGCGCCCATGAACGCGTAGCCGACCATGCCGACCCGCAGTTGACTGTGGTGAGTGGACAAGGTGGGTCTCCCCCCGTGTGTCAGAACCCGAGCTTGAGGTAGTTGCTCGCGTTCTCCTTGGTGATCGTCTCGGAAGCCAGCACGATCTCCTTGGGCACCTGGAGCTCCACCAGGTCGGACATGCCCTTGCCCTGGCCGATGAGCCGGGCGAGCGAGATCGCGGAGGACGCCATCGACGGGCTGTAGGTGACGGTGGCCTTCAGGACCGTGTTGTCGGCCTGGATGTCCTCCATCGCCTTCTTCGAGCCGGCGCCGCCGACCATGAAGAATTCCTTGCGGTTGGCCTGGTTGACGGCGGCGAGCACCCCGATGCCCTGGTCGTCGTCGTGGTTCCAGATCGCGTCGATCTTCGGCAGCGCCTGGAACAGGCCGGTGGCGGCCTGCTGGCCGGAGTCCGCCGTGAACTCCGCCGGACGCCGGTTGGCCACCTTGAAGCCGCTCGCGGCGAGCGTGTCCGCGAAGCCCTTCGAGCGCTCCTGGGTCAGCTCCAGCGAGTCGATGCCGGGGATCTCGCCGATGATCGGGTTGCTGACGCCCTTGGCCTTGAGCTGGTCGATGATGAAGGTGGCCGCGGCCACCCCCATGCCGTAGTTGTCGCCCTTGATCTGGAGCCGGTAGGCCCGGGCGTCCGGGAAGGCCCGGTCCAGGTTGACCACCGGGATGCCGGCCTTCATGGCCTCCAGGCCGAAGGCGTTGAGCTCCTTGCCGTCGTGCGGCAGCAGCACGATGACGTCCGGCTTCTGGGCGACCAGGGTGGACAGCGCCGCGCGCTGGGCCGCCGCGTCCGCGCCGGCCTCGACCGACGTGAACTTCACGTCGGAGTACGCGCCGGCCTGCGCCTTGGCGTTGTTGGTGATGGCGGCGATCCAGCCGTGGTCGGCGGCCGGGGCGGAGAAGCCGATGGTCACCTGCTTGCCCGGGGTGCTGTTGCCGCCGGCGGCGGCCTCGGCCACCTTGGTCTGCGCCGCCGTGGGCGCCGCCTCGTTGCTGGTGCACGCGGTGAGCAGCGCGCCCGCGCCGAGCGCGGCCCCGCCGAACAGCAGCCGCCGACGGGACAGGTCCCGACTGTGCTGGGTCATGACGACCTCCTGGAAGAGGGTGGTGGGCGGAAGAAGGGTGTGGTGCGCCGAGCCACCGTCGGTGCGACGGTCGCCGGATGTGCTGGGCGGTGTGGTGCCTCGGGTGGTGGTGCGGGTGGATCAGGTGGTGGTGAGGCGGTTGCGGCCGAGGAACTGGGTGAAGCTGCGGAACTGGAACTGCTGGATCAGGACGGCGGCCACGATGATCCCGCCCTTGACCATGTTCTGGGCCTCGGTGGAGAGGCCGTTGATGGCGAAGAGGTTGGTGATGGTGGAGAAGATGATCACCCCGAGCAGGGAGCCGACGATGGTCCCCCGCCCGCCGCTGAGCAGCGTGCCGCCGATGATCGCGGCGGCGATCGCGTCCAGCTCGTAGAGGTTCGCCATCGCCGCCTGGGCGGAGTTGGCCTGCGCGGTCAGCATGATCGCGGCGATGCCGCAGCAGAGGCCGGACAGCGCGTAGAGCAGCACGGTGTGCCGCCGCACGTTGATGCCGGCGAGCCGGGCCGCCTCCGGGTTGCCTCCGACGGCGACGGTGCGCCGGCCGAACGTCGTCCGGTTGAGCAGCACCCAGCCGGCGATCACCACGGCGGCGAGGATGTAGACCAGCAGGGGGATGCCGAGCGGGCTGGTGCTGGCGATCCCGTTGATCACACTGTTGCCCGACACCTGGGTCTGCTTGTCGGAGATCTCCGCGGCCAGGCCCCGGGCGGCCACCATCATGGCCAGGGTGGCGATGAACGGCACCAGCTTCCCGTACGACACGAGCAGGCCGTTGACCAGGCCGACGCCCAGCCCGACGGCGAGCGCCGTGAAGATCATGCCGCCCGCGCCGTAGCTCTGGGTGGCCAGCGTGGTGGCCCACACCCCGGCCAGCGCCACGATCGCGCCGACCGACAGGTCGATCCCGCCGCCGATGATCACGAACGTCATGCCGACGGTGACCACGCCGACCACGGACGCGAGCTTGAGGATGGTGAGGATGTTGTCCCACACCCAGCTCGAGTTGCCGTACAGGTCGGGGCGGGTGGCGATGCCGATCACGACCAGCACGACGAGGACGCCGATCAGGCCGAGGTTGCGCCGGGCGCCCTCGCCGCTGTCGCCGCGCCAGAAGGAGAGCCGGCCGGCGGCCGGGGCGGCCCCGTGGTGACCGGGGCTCTTGGCGGCCGCCGCCGTCGCGGCGGGGTCCACGGGCGGGGACTGGGCCGGCAGCTCCGCCGGCCGCTCCGGTGTGGCGGTGGGTGTGCTATCGGTCATGCTGGTGCGCCTTCCATCAGCGACCCCGCCATGACGAGGTCGAGCACCGTGTCTTCGTCCAGTTCACCGGCGGGCGCCTCGCGCACCATCCGGCCCTCGCGCATCACCAGCACCCGATCGGCCAGGCCGAGCACCTCGGGCACCTCGCTGGAGACCAGCAGCACCCCGACGCCCTGGGCGGCCAGCCCCCGGATCACCTGGTACAGCTCCGCCCGGGCGCCGACGTCGACGCCGCGGGTGGGCTCGTCGAGCAGCAGCAGCTTCGTGCCGCCGAGCAGCCAGCGCCCGACCACGACCTTCTGCTGGTTGCCGCCGGAGAGGGTGCGCACCGGCCGGCGCACGTCGCGGGGGCGCAGCTCCAGGGAGTCGGCGACCCCCTCCGCCTCGGCCCGTTCCCGCCCGGCGTCGGTGAAGCCGAGGCGGGCGAACCGGCCGAACGTGGCCAGCGTGACGTTGCGGAAGATCGGCTCGCCGAGCAGCAGCGCCTGGCTCTTGCGCTCCTCGGGGGCCATCCCCATGCCGGCCCGTACCGCCGCGCCGACGCTGCCCGGGCGCAGCGCGTGCCCGCCCATCCGGACCGTGCCGGCGTCCGCGCGGCGGGCGCCGTAGATGGTCTCCATCAGCTCGGAGCGGCCGGAGCCGACCAGCCCCGCGATGCCGACGATCTCGCCGGCCCGCACGCGCAGCGACACGTCGGCGAACTCCCCGGCCCGGGTCAGCCCGTCGACCTGGAGCAGTTCCGCGCCGGCGCCGGTGTCGGCGGGACGGTCCGGGAAGACGTACTCGATGTTGCGGCCGGTCATCTTCGCGACCAGCTCGCTGGTCGGGGTGTCGCGCGCCGGCAGGTTCGCCGCCGTGGTCCGGCCGTCCTTGAGTACGGTCACCCGGTCGCCGATCTCGCGGATCTCCTCCATGCGGTGGGAGATGTAGATGACGGCGATGCCCTGCGCGGTCAGCTCACGGATGATCCGGAACAGGTTGCCCACCTCGTCGTGGGCCAGCACCGCGCTCGGCTCGTCCATGATGATCAGTCGGGCCTCGTGGGAGAGCGCCCGGGCCATGCTGACGATCTGCTTGCCGGCCGCCGGCAGCGCCCGCACCATCCGGCCCGGCGGGATCTCGCCGTGGCCGAGCCGGCCCAGGATCTCGCGGGTCCGGCGGGCCATGTGGCCGCGGCGGATGAAACCGCTCCGGCGCGGCTCGTGGCCGAGGAACGCGTTCTCGGCGACCGACAGGTCGTCGACGAGGTCGAGTTCCTGGTAGATCGTGGCGATGCCGGCGCGCATGGCGGCCTGCGGGTTGGCGAACTCGACCGGCTGGCCCCGCCACTGCACCTGGCCCGAGTCGGGGCGGTGCACCCCGGCGAGGACCTTGATCAGGGTGGACTTGCCGGCGCCGTTCTGGCCGAGCAGGCAGTGCACCTCGCCGGCCCGCACCTCGAGCTGCACCCCGCCCAGCGCCCGTACGCCGGGGAAGGTCTTCACCACGTCGGTCAGCCGCAGCACCACCTCACCGGCCACGGTGTCGGCGGGGGCCTCGACCAGCGGGGCCGCGTTGTCGTCCTGGCTCATGACGCCTCCCCGAAGGCCACATCGCTGGCGAGCACGGCGGCGCCGGCCACCCCGGCGCGCGGGCCCAGCTCGGACAGGACGACCGGCAGGTTGCCGGTGGCCAGCGGCAGCGACCGGCGGTAGACCACGCTGCGGATCTCGGCGAGCAGGATGTGGCCCAGCCTGGCCAGCCCACCACCGATCACGATCATCGACGGGTTGGTGAAGCTGACCAGCCCGGCCAGCACGCCGCCGACCCGCCGGCCGCCGTCGCGGATGAGCTGGATGCAGACCACGTCGCCCTCGATGGCGCCCTCGGCGACGTCCTCCGCCGTGACGGTGCCCCGGGTGGACAGTCGCTCGGCCAGGGCCGGCGAGGAGCCGTTGCGCGCGGCGGCGTTCGCGTCGCGGGCCAGGGCGGCCCCGCTGAACAGCGCCTCCAGGCAGCCGGCGTTGCCGCAGGAGCAGGTCGGCCCGTGCGTGTCGACCTGGATGTGGCCGATGTCCCCGGCGCAGCCGTCGGTGCCCCGGTAGACCTCGCCGCTGAGGTAGATCCCGCACCCGATACCGGTGCCGATCTTGACGAACAGGAAGTCGTCCACCGAGTGGGCGACGCCGCCGTGCCGCTCGCCGATCGCCATGATGTTGACGTCGTTGTCGACCACCGCGGGGCAGCCGTGCTCGCGGGTCAGCAGCTCGCGGACGGGGAAGCGGTCCCAGCCGGGCATGATCGGCGGCGAGACCGGCACCCCGTCGCGGAAGCTCACGGGCCCGGGGACGCCGATGCCCACGGCGTGCAGCCGCTCGTACGCCCCGTCGACCCGGAACTTGTGCAGCAGCTCGTTCACCCGCTGGAGGGTCACCTTCGGACCGTTGCGGATGTCGGCCGGCTCCGCGTACGCGGCGACCGGCTCCAGCCGCCCGTTGACCACCTCGACGTCGATCGAGCTCGCGCCGAGGTCGACCGCCGCGAAGCGCAGCTGCGGGTTGAGCTCGACCAGGGTCGACCGGCGCCCGCCCCGCGACGCCGCGAGGCCAGCCTCGGCGACGTAGCCGAGGTCCACCAGCCGCTCCAGCTCGGCGAGCAGCCGGGGACGCGGCATCTCCAGCCGGTCGCCCAGCTCCGCCCGGGAGACAGCTCCCTCGTCGCGGAGCAATCGCAACAGCCGCAGGTGCAGGGGCTCCACCGTTCGCACCGGCAACTCACCTCCGCATCGGAGTCGTTCACATCGACGAAATCGCGACGTGTTGTGTGCGACACAGTAGAAGCGTTCTGCGGCTGCTGTCCAGAGCTTCGGCCGATCTGACCACAACTTTCGTCCGTTCGAACAAAAGCAAGTAGTTGATCTGGGAAAGGTGCAGACGGAACCGTCAGTCGGCCGCCGACCAGCCGCCGAAGGGACACGGCCCGCCACCTGCCGCCTCACCGTGGGTGAACACGGGCGTGGCGAGGGGACCGCGCCGGGGCCTCACGCTGCGTGTCGACCTGCCCGCCCCGCCAGAGACCCCCTGTCCCCTTTGCTCTGCACCCACCCGCGCAACACTGGCCTGAGCAGCGCATCTGCGGCGTCCGTCAGGGCGGGCCGGCCGACCCCGGACAGCGCTGCGTAACCCGCTGCGTCCGTGGGTGCAGAGCAAAGGGGCGGGGAAGGGTGGTGGGGGTCGGGCGGGCGGTAGCGCTGCGTCACGCGCCGAACGAGCGTCGCCGCCTCGTCGGCGGGGCCCTAGAGGTCGGTGGGGGCCGTGGCGGCGCGGGCGGCGGCGACCAGGCGGCCGGTCTCGGCGACCACCGCCTCGTCGTCGGCGGGAGTGCCCGGGTCGTAGCGGACCGTCCAGGTCAGACCGTCCGCCCCGGGCACGCGGCGGGCGGCGATCCGGCCGGCGCCGCCGGGCACGGGGTGGTGCTGGGTGTACGCCACCGAACGGGTCACCCGCGCCCGCACCTGGTGCGGCAGCTCACCCGGTTCGAGCAGGAGGTACGTCTCGGCGGGGCCGTCGGCCACCAGCACGTACCCGGCGCGTTCGGCGAGCCGCTCGGCCGGGGTGACGGTCAGCTCCCGTCCCGACCAGACGGCCTTGAGGACGTCGTGCCAGCCCAGCCGGGCGTCCCGCCCCGGCAGCCAGAGCCCCAGGTTGGTGGCGACCAGCACGCCGACGCCCGGACCGCCGGCCTCGCCCGCGGCAGCAGCCTCACCGGAGCCGGAGCCGGAGCCAGAGCCGGCCCAGGCCAGCACCCGCTCGGCGTCGGCCAGCGGCGGGCGGGCCGCCGCAGGCAGCTTCGGCTTGCGACTGAACAGCCCCATCACAGCCCTCCCGCGGCCTGCTCGCGCAGCGCCCGTGCGTGCTGCTCCAGCGACAGCAGCTCCCCGAAGAGCGCGAAGTACTCGTCCTTGTTGCTGACCGGGTTGATCCGCTGGATCTTCGACTTGAGGTCCCGGATCCGGCCGGTCACCGAGCCCCACTGCAACCGGGCGATGGTCACCGAGACGTACCGGGGGTCGGGCTCCCCGTCGATGCGCAGCGGCTCCACGGCCAGCTCGCCCACCAGGGCCTGGGCGGCGAGGTCGGCGCAGGCGTCGCGGACCGCCTCGACCCAGACCGCGCCCTGCGTGGCGGCGGCGGCCCCGCCGGCCGCCGCGATCGCCTCCCGCACGGCCACGTGCACCGGGTGCTGGTATTCCGCCGCCTCGACCGCGTCGAACATCGGCCCGGCCAGCACCGGCTCCTGGAGGGCGAGCTTCAGCGCCTCCCGCTCGACCAGCGACATCGGGCTGTCCGCGCCGGGCGCGGGCCGGGCGGCGCGCGCCGGTGCCGCCGCCGCGGCCCCGGCGGGCTGGCCGGAGGCGGCGGCGAGCACGGCCCGCTGCACCGGCTCGATCTCCATGCCGAGGTCACCGGCGAGCTTGCGGACGTACTCGGGGCGCTTCTCCCGGTCCTTGATCTTCGCGACGATCGGCGCGGCCCGGCGCATCGCCTCCACCCGGCCGTCGACGGTGTCCAGGTCGTACCGGTTGATGACGTGGCGCAGCGCGAAGTCGACAAGCGGCTCGCGGCGGGCGACCAGGTCGCGCACCGCCAGGTCGCCCTTTGCCAGGCGCAGGTCGCACGGGTCCATGTTGTCGGGGCTGACCGCGATGAAGGTACGCCCGACGAAGCGCTGGTCGTCGTCGAACGCGCGCAGCGCCGCCTTCTGCCCGGCGGCGTCGCCGTCGAAGGTGAAGATGATCTCGCCGGCCACGTCGTCGGTGTCCAGCAGCAGCCGGCGCAGCACCGAGATGTGGTCCGCGCCGAACGCCGTGCCGCAGGTCGCCACCGCCGTCGGGACGTCGGCCAGGTGGCAGGCCATCACGTCGGTGTAGCCCTCGACGACGACCACCTTGCCCTGCTTGGCGATCTCCCGCTTGGCCTGGTCGATGCCGTAGAGGACGTGCGACTTCTTGTAGATCGGCGTCTCGGGGGTGTTCAGGTATTTCGGGCCGTCGTCGTCGTCGAACAGCTTGCGGGCGCCGAAGCCGATCGGGTCGCCCGTGATGTCCCGGATCGGCCACATCAGCCGGCGGCGGAACCGGTCGATCAGGGTGCCGGAGCGCGACGGGCGGGACAGGCCGGCCGTGACCAGCTCGTCGTGGGTGAAGCCCTGCTGGCGCAGGTGCTTGGTGAGCAGGTCCCAGGCGTCCGGGGCGAAGCCGCAGGCGTAGCGCTGGGCGGCGGCCCGGTCGAAGCCCCGCTGGGCGAGGAACTCCCGCGCCGGACGGGCGCCGGCCGTGCCGAGCTGCGCCTGGTAGAACTCGACGGCGGCGGCGTGCGCGGCCACCAGGCGCTGCCGCTGCCCCTGCTGGGGGCGGGCGGCGCGCGGGGCGGCCTGGTCGTTCTCGACGTACCGCAGCTGGATGCCGGCGCGGGCGGCGAGCCGCTCGACGGACTCGACGAAGCTGAGGTGGTCGGCGTCCATCAGGAACTTGATCGCGTCGCCGCCGGCCCCGCAGCCGAAGCAGTACCAGACGTTGCGGGCCGGCGAGACGTTGAACGAGGGGCTCTTCTCGTCGTGGAACGGGCACAGCCCCTTGAGGTTGCCGCCGCCGGCCGACCGGAGCGTCACCGTGTCCGAGATGACCTCGGCGATCGAGGTGCGCTCCCGGACCAGCGCGATGTCCTCGTCGCGGATCCGCCCAGCCATTCGCCACCCCCTCGGCCCTACATCCTGCCCTGCCGGGGTGACCCACACGGCGTCGGGGGGACGGCGGGCGGAGGCGCCCCCGCCGTCCCGATCACCGCGTCAGGCGGGCGCGGTGGCCTCGTCGGCCTCGACCTGCCGGTTCCAGTCGGGCTTCGTCGAGCGCCAGCCCTCGTCGTCCATGCCCCGCCGCCAGTAGCCGGAGATCGACAGCCACTCCCGGGGCACGCCGCGCTCGACGCGCAGCAGCCGGCGCAGCTCGCGGACGAAGGTCGCCTCGCCGTGCACGAACGCGTGCACCGTGCCGGGCGGGAAGTCCAGCGCCCGCACCGCCGCCACCAGCGCCTCGCCGACCGGCCGGTCGGCCCGGTGCAGCCAGGTCAGCTCGACGTCGCCCTTGCTGGGCAGCGGCTGCTCCTCGGCGGCGTCGGCCACCTCCAGGAAGACCCGCGCCGGTGCGCCCGCCGGGAGCCGTTCCAGGGCGGCGGCGATCGCCGGCAGCGCGCTCTCGTCGCCCACCAGCAGGTGCCAGTCGGCGTCCGGGCTCGGCGCGTACGCCCCGCCGGGGCCGACGAACCGCACCGGGTCGCCGGGGCGCAGCCGGGCCGCCCAGGGGCCGGCCACCCCCTCGTCGCCGTGGTGCACCACGTCGATGGTCAGCTCGCCGGCCGCCGCGTCGAAGGACCGCACCGTGTACGCGCGCAGCCGCGGCCACTGCTCGGCGGGCAGGCGGCGGATCGCCGCGAGGTCGACCGGCTCCGGATAGGTCACCCCGTCCGGCGGGAAGACCAGCTTCACGTAGTGGTCGGTGTGCTCGCCCACCGGGAGGCCGGTCAGCTCCTCCCCGCCGAGCACCAGCCGGATCACGTGCGGGGTGGGCCGCCAGGTCCGCAGGACCCGGGCGGTGGTGACCTTCTTCGGGCGCTCCGTCATGCGCTTAGGCTAGCCTAAGTCCGCTCGGCTGCCCACCGGCCGTCCGCCGCCGCCCACCGGCCCGTTCGCGGCCCTGGCCTCGGCGTTCAGTCGGCCCGCAGCCGCTCGTGCCAGGCGACGGCGGCCGGGTCGGTGAGCGAGGCGACCTGGTCGATCACCACGCGCAGCCGGGCGGCGTCGTCCGGGGCGTCCCGCCACAGCGGGGCGAAGACCGGGTCCAGCGCCTCGGGGGCCCGTCGGGTCAGGGCGGAGACCAGCTCGGCGAGGATCTGCCGCTGCCGCTCGTACCGGCACCGCGCGCCGGGGCGGCGCATCACGTAGCGCAGCGCCAGCCCCTTGAGCAGCGCGCACTCGGCGCGGACCCGGCGCGGCACCACCAGGTCGGCCGCGTACCGGCGCAGCGGGCCGGGCCCGCAGCGCTCCCGGGTGGCGGCCACCACGGTCGAGACGAACCGGCCGGTGAGCACGCTGGTGGTCGCCTTCAGCGCGGCTTGGGCCCGGTGGCTGCCGTCGTAGCCGGCGAGGGGGGCGAGCACCGGGTCGGCGAGCAGCTCGACCAGCACGACGCCCAGGTCCGCCGGGGACTCCCCGGAGTAGGTGGCGGCCACGTCGGCGCAGAGCGCGGCCCGCTCGTCGGGGTCGGCCAGCAGCGGGCCGAGGCCCACGTACCCGCCGTGGACGCCGTCCTCGACGTCGTGCACCGAGTACGCCACGTCGTCGGCCCAGTCCATCACCTGGGCCTCCAGGCAGCGCCGCCCCTCGGCCGGGGCGCCGGCGCGCAGCCAGTCGAAGACCGGCCGGTCGTCGGCGTACACCCCGAACTTGCCGCCCGCCGGCCGGCGCGGCCACGGGTACTTCGCGGTGGCGTCGAGCGACGCCCGGGTCAGGTTGAGCCCGGCGGACCCGCCGCCCGGGGCTAGCACCTTGGCCTCCAGCCGGGTGAGCACCCGCAGCGTCTGTGCGTTGCCCTCGAAGCCGCCGCACGACGCGGCGAGCTGGTCCAGGGCGGCCTCGCCGTTGTGCCCGAACGGCGGGTGACCGAGGTCGTGGGCCAGCCCGGCGGTGTCCACCACGTCGGGGTCGCAGCCCAGCCGGGCGCCCATCTCCCGGGCGATCTGCGCCACCTCCAGCGAGTGGGTCAGCCGGGTACGCAGGAAGTCGTCGGTGCCGGCGGTGTGCACCTGGGTCTTCGCGGCGAGCCGGCGGAACGCGGCCGAGTGCAGCACCCGCGCCCGGTCCCGCTCGTACGGCGAGCGGCCCGCGCCGGTGTCCTTGGCCGGCTCGTCGACCCAGCGCGCGCCGGCGGAGTGCTGGTCGCTCACCCGCGCACCGGCTATCCCCGCTGCCGCAGCACGCAGAACTCGTTGCCCTCGGGGTCGGCGAGCACCGTCCGGTCGGCGTCGCCCTGGCCGACGTCGACGTGCCGGGCGCCCATGTCGACCAGCCGCTCGACCTCGGCCTCCTGGTCGGCCGGGCGCAGGTCGAGGTGGAGGCGGTTGCGGCCCTGCTTGTCGCCGGAGACCGGCAGGAAGACGATGCCCGGGAGCCGGTCGGCGGACTGCCGGATCTCCACCTCGTCGGGCCGCTCGGCCACCACCCGGTAGCCCAGCGCCTCGGCCCACCAGCGGGCGAGCCGGGCCGGATCCCGCGCGTCCACGGTGAGACTCTCCCAGACGCTGGTCATGCGGTTCCACCCTCCACCGGCGCGATACGACATCCTTCGCGAGAGCCCCCAGGCTACGCCTGAGGGCTGCCGACGGCGCGGCGACGACTCCCGCGCGACGAGTCCCCGCCCGGCGGCGCGCAACAGCCGATCAGTCGAGAGTTGTCGGCTAATCGCCGACCGTGACGGGTCGCGGTCCACCATGGCGACCGGTAGCGTTCCCAGAGCAGAACGTTACCGATGATCCGCACACCTGAATCAGATCCGAACCAGATGAATCGGACGACGGGAAGTGACGCTCGTGGACGCTGACACGGTGCTGGAAACGGAACTACGGGGGCTGCGCCAGCGCCGGCCGGAGGTCGCCGGGGGCGTGCTCGCCGGCACCGACGGCCTGCTCATCTCCAGCGACCTGCCGACCACCGACGCCACCCACCTGGCGGCCCTGGCCGCGGCCAGCTTCGGCCTCGGCCACCGGGTCGCCGACACTGTCCGACACGGCGAGTTCCAGGAGTCGGTCGTGTTCACCGCCCGGGGCTGCGTGGTGACCTACCCGGCCGGCCGGCACGCGCTGCTGACCCTGGTCACCGGGGCCCGCACCGACCTGGAGACCCTGCACCGGGAGGCCCGGGAGGTGGCCGCCCGGACGGGCTCGGCCTTCGACCAGGAGCGCAGCGCGCCCGTCAGCATGCCCGCGCCCGACCCGCACGCGCCGCTGGCCATGCGGACCCCGATGGCGACCCTGCCGGGGCGCACCCCGAACGCGTCCCGCGCCACCGGCTGGCGGCGTCCGCCGATCTGAGCCCGCCGGCCCCGGTGGGTGATGCGTGCGGCTTCCCCACCGGGGCCGGCGCCGGACGCGGCGACCGCCGGCCCGTCGTGCGGCCGGGCCCCGCCGCGCCGGCGGTGCGACGGCTCCGTCGCTCAGCGGCTGTCGGAGCCGACCGTCTCGACCGCCGCGCGACCGGCCTCCAGCCGGGCCACCGGCACCCGGAACGGCGAGCAGGAGACATAATCCAGGCCGACGGAGTGGAAGAAGTGGACGGACTCCGGGTCGCCACCGTGCTCGCCGCAGACACCGAGCTTCAGCTCCGGCCGCGCCGCCCGGCCCTCCTCGGCGGCGATCCGCACCAGCCGGCCCACGCCGTCGCGGTCGATCGACTCGAACGGCGAGATGCCGAAGATGCCCAGCTCCAGGTAGCGCCAGAAGAAGGCCCCCTCCACGTCGTCGCGGGAGAAGCCCCAGCCCATCTGGGTCAGGTCGTTGGTGCCGAAGGAGAAGAACTGCGCCGCCTCGGCGATCTGGCCGGCGGTCAGCGCCGCCCGGGGCACCTCGATCATCGTGCCGATCAGCACCTCGACGCCGCTGTCCCCGACCACCTCGGCGATGATCTTCTCGGCCTCGGCGCGCACCGTCTCCAACTCCTGGACCGCCCCGACCAGCGGGACCATGATCTCCGGGCAGGCCGACCCGCCCTCGCGGGTGACCCGCACGGCGGCCTCGGCGATCGCCCGCACCTGCATGGCGAACAGGCCGGGGATGACCAGGCCGAGCCGCACGCCGCGCAGGCCCAGCATCGGGTTCTCCTCGTGCATCCGCCGGACGGCGGCGAGCAGCGCCTCCTCCTTGGCCACGTCCTCGCCGCGTTCCTGGGCGACGGCGACGTCGACCGCGAGCTGCTCCAGCGGGGGCAGGAACTCGTGCAGCGGCGGGTCGATCAGCCGCACCGTGACCGGCAGGCCGTCCATCTCGCGGAAGATCTCCACGAAGTCGTCGCGCTGCAACGGCAGCAGCGCGGCGAGGGCGTCGGAGCGCTCGGTGTCGGTGCGGGTCAGGATCAGCCGTTCGACCAGCTCACGCCGGTCGCCGAGGAACATGTGCTCGGTGCGGCACAGGCCGATGCCCTGCGCGCCGAAGCGCCGGGCCCGGGCGGCGTCCTCGCCCGTGTCGGCGTTCGCGCGTACCGCCAGCCGCCGGGCCGCGTCGGCGTGGGTCATGATCCGGTGTACGGCCCTGACCAGCGCGTCGTCGGCCTCGTCGGGGTCGAGCGTGCCCTCGAAGTAGCGCACCACCTCCGACGGCATGACCGGCACCTCGCCGAGGTAGACCTTGCCGGTGGTGCCGTCGATCGAGACGACGTCGCCCTCGCTCACGGTCTGTCCGGCGACGCTGAACCGCTTCGCCGGCACGTTGACGTCGATCTCGTCGGCGCCGGACACGCAGGTCTTGCCCATGCCCCGGGCGACCACGGCGGCATGGCTGGTCTTACCGCCGCGGGAGGTGAGAATGCCCTTTGCGGCGATCATGCCGTTGAGGTCGTCAGGGTTGGTCTCCCGGCGGACGAGGATGACCGCCTCGCCCTCGGCGGCCAGCTCGACGGCGCGGGCGGAGGTGAAGACCACCTTGCCGGACGCCGCGCCCGGCGACGCCCCGACGCCCTTGGCGACCGACTCGAAGTCGTGGTCGAGCTGAAACCGGGGGAACATGAGCTGGGCGAGCTGTGCGCCGTTGACCCGGTGCAGCGCCTCGTCGAGGTCGATCAGGCCCTCGTCGACGAGCTGGCCGGCGATGACGAACGCCGCCGCGGCGGTGCGCTTGCCGACCCGGGTCTGGAGCATCCAGAGCTTGCCGCGTTCGATGGTGAACTCGATGTCGCACAGGTCCCGGTAGTGCCCCTCCAGCCGGGCCATGATGCCGAGCAGCTCGTCGTAGGACCGCTTGTCGAGGCGCTCCAGGTCCTGCAGCGGCACGGTGTTGCGGATGCCGGCGACGACGTCCTCGCCCTGGGCGTTGGCCAGGTAGTCGCCGTAGATGCCCTGCGCGCCGCTGGCGGGGTCGCGGGTGAAGGCGACGCCGGTGCCGGAGTCCGGGCCGAGGTTGCCGAAGACCATGGCCACCACGTTGACGGCGGTGCCGAGGTCGGCGGGGATGCGCTCCTGCCGGCGGTAGAGCACCGCGCGCTCGGCGTTCCACGACTCGAAGACCGCGCGGATGGCCAGGTCGAGCTGCTCGCGGGGCTCCTGCGGGAAGTCGCGCCCGGTGTGCTTGAGGAAGATCTTCTTGTACGCGTCGACCAGCCCCCGCAGGTCGTCGGCGTCCAGGTCGAGGTCGCTGGTGGTGCCCCGGGCGCGCTTGGCCTCGTCGAGCGCGTGTTCGAACTCCTCGCCCGGCACCTCGCAGACGGTCTTGCCGAACATCTGGATCAGCCGGCGGTAGGAGTCCCAGGCGAACCGTTCGTTGCCACCCGCCTGGGCGGCGAGCCCGACGACGCTGCGGTCGTTGAGGCCGACGTTGAGGACGGTCTCCATCATGCCCGGCATGGAGAACTTCGCCCCGGAGCGTACGGAGACCAGCAGCGGGTCGTGCGGGTCGCCGAGGCGGCGGCCCATCCCCCGCTCCAGCGACTCCAGGTGCGCCTCGATCTGGCCGGCGAGCCCGTCCGGCTCCCGTCCGGTGGCGAGGTACGCCTTGCAGGCCTCGGTGGTGATGGTGAAGCCGGGCGGCACCGGCAGGCCGAGATTCGTCATCTCGGCGAGGTTCGCCCCCTTGCCGCCGAGCAGGTCCTTGAGGTCCTTGTTGCCCTCGGCGAAGTCGTAGACGTACTTGTGATCGACCGTCTCTTGCGCTGCCACCAGAGCCTCCCACGCGCGCCGGACTGACACTTAACGAAGGTTCAGTTTGCTGATACCCCAGGGCTGACCACCGCTAATCCGGTGCCGTCGCCGATCGGTGGGCGAAGGCTAAGCGAACATCGCATGACCTGGGACTACTTGGTGACAATCGGCACAGCCGTCACGACTATCCGCGTCCGTACCGGTTTTTGGGAACGTTTCCACGAGCACGATCACGCATTTCTCGGCTCCCCTCGTACTCTTGACCGCACCGGTTCTGCCGAACTTCACCTTTGCCATATCCCTCGCAAATACACCCCCCGGAGTCCGCACCGTGCCGCCCACCGCGCCCCGCCCCGCCGAGCCCGGCCGCAGACCGCTCGACCAGACCGGCCCGGCCGTCGACCCGACCGCACCCGGGCCGGCCGCCGCCGACCTGGCCCACGCCGCCGCCCGCGCCGCCGTCGACCGGCTCGCGCCGCCGGCCCCCGTCCGGCTGGGCGACGTGGTCCCCGCCCCGGAACGGGTCGAGCCCGACCCGGCCGCCGACTTCACGCTCCCCGCCGACGCGGCCGTCCGGGTCAGCCCCGACCCGGCCGCCCGGGACGTCGCCGAGCAACTCGCGGCCCTGCTGCGGCCGGCCACCGGATACCCGCTCCCGGTGACCGACGCCACGCCGCCCGCCGAGGGCCTGACCCTCCAGCTCTCCGGCACGCCCGGCGACGCGCCCGGCCCGGTCGCCGCGCTCGGCGCGGAGGGCTACCGGCTCGACGTGACCCCCGACGCGGTACGCATCACCGCCGCCACCCCGGCCGGCCTCCTGCACGGCGTGCAGACCCTGCGCCAGCTCCTGCCGCCCGCCGTCGAGAGCCCCACCCCGGTGGCCGCCCGCTGGGCGGTGCCCGGCGGGGTGATCGTCGACCGGCCCCGGTTTGCCTACCGGGGCGCGATGCTCGACGTGGCGCGGCACTTCTTCGGCGTCGCCGACGTCCTGCGGGTGATCGACCACCTGGCCCGCTACAAGCTCAACCACCTGCACCTGCACCTCACCGACGACCAGGGCTGGCGGATCGCCGTCGACGGCTGGCCGAGGTTGGCCGCCGTCGGCGGGGCGACCCAGGTGGGCGGCGGCCCCGGCGGGGCGTACACCCGGGCCGACTACCGGCGCATCGTCTCCTACGCCGCCCGCCGGCACGTCACCGTCGTCCCGGAGATCGACCTGCCCGGCCACACCAACGCGGCGCTGACCGCGTACCCGCAGCTCGCGCCGGACGGGATCGCGCCGCCGCCGTACACGGGCACCGAGGTCGGCTTCAGCTACCTCGACCCGGGCGACGAGCGCACGTACGCCTTCGTCGCCGACGTGCTCGGCGAGGTCGCCGCGCTCACCCCCGGGCCGTGGCTGCACATCGGCGGGGACGAGGCGTTCAAGGTCCCGGCCGACGCGTACGCCCGCTTCGTCGCGCGGACGCAGGGCATCGTCGCCGCCACCGGCAAGACCGTGGTCGGCTGGCACCAGATCGCCCCGGCCGGGCACGCCGACGGTCGGGTGCTGCAGTGGTGGGGCACCGGGGGCGACGACCCCGTGACGGCCGAGGCGGTCCGGCGCGGCGCGCGGGTGATCCTCTCCCCCGGCAACCGCGCATACCTGGACATGAAGTACGCCCCGGACACCCCGATCGGGCACGACTGGGCGGGCCTCATCGACGTGGAACGGGCGTACGACTGGGATCCGGGCACGCACCTGGGCGGCGTGCCCGCCGAGGCGGTGCTGGGCGTGGAGGCCCCGCTGTGGACCGAGTCGGTGACCTCGCTGGCCGAGATCGAGTTCATGCTGCTGCCCCGGCTGCCCGCCCTCGCTGAGCTGGGCTGGTCGCCCCGCCGTACGCACGACTGGGCGTCCTTCCGCCGTCGCCTCGCCGGGCACGGCCCCCGCTGGCGCACCGCCGGCATCACGTTCCACCCCGCCCCCGAGATTCCCTGGCCGACCACGGTCCCCACCGGGCTCCCCGGCCCCCGCCCGGCACCGCAGCCGACCGCACCCACGGCCGACCTGCCCTGACGCGAGGGATGCACGGTTTGCACCATCGCGTCCCGTGGCCCGGGTCACCGCGGTGGCGGAATCGGCGTGGGGGTGGGGGCGTTGTATCTGGCATGCGACCGGGGCTCTGCCGCCTGGTCGGTTCCCTGGTCGGCCCCGCCCCGTGAGCCCGGATGCCGGGTCGGGGAATGGCGGACGGGCCGGGGTGGTTACATCTCCCGGACGCCCCGAGCAGGCCCCCCGGCCGCCGGGTGTGTGTCCCCCCAGTCTTCTCGCGGTGCCGCCGTTCCCCCGTGGCGCCGTGTCTTTCCCCCGAGCAGAGGAGCACGCTGTTATGCGTACCGATCTGATTCGTCGTACCGCTCTGACCGTTGCTGGTATCGCTGCGACCGCTGGTGGGATCGCGGGTCCGGCGCTGGCCGCGCAGGCCGCTCCCGCGGAGCGGGCCGCCGCGTCGGTGCAGGCGGAGCGTCGGCCGGCGGGTGAGCGTCAGCTGGACGTGCGTTACGAGGCGCAGCCGAACTTCTTCTACTGTGGCCCGGCGGCGGCGCGCAACGCGCTGAGCGTGCAGGGCAAGAACATCGACGTGGACACCATGGCCAAGGAGATGGGCACCACCGAGGCCGGCACCAACTCCATCAACGACATCACCCCCGTGCTCAACAAGGAGACCGGCCGCAAGGCGTACCACAGCACGGAGATGCCGGCCGACAAGGTCGACGGTAAGCGCGTCGAGAAGCTGCGCGCCGACATCGTCCGCGCGGTCGACGACGGCCGGGCCGTGGTGGCCAACATCGCCGGCACCGCCACCGACACCGACGGCGTCAGCCACTCCTTCGAGGGCGGCCACTACATCAGCGTCGTCGGCTACTCCGAGGGCGGGAAGACCGTGACGATCGCCGACTCGGCCAACCCGGACCAGGCCAGCTACCGCATCGACGTCGACGCCCTGGCGCACTGGATCGCCAGCCGCGGCTACGCCTCCTGACGCACCACACGTAAGGGCCCGACCCCGGCAGGGGTCGGGCCCTTCGTCGTAAGGAAGGGCCCCTTGTCAACGCCTCTGTTGCACAGGGGCCCCTGCAAACGTCAGCCGCCGGAGTCGGCCAGCTCGGCGCCCTCCGGCACGGTGTCGTCGTCCCGGCTGGCCAGCCACCCGTCGGGCAGGAAGACCTTGCCCGGCGAGTTCGTCCGGCCGCGCGGCTGACCCAGCGTCGCCACCGGGAACGGCTCGGCCGGGTCGAGCTTGCCGAGCAGGTCGTCGAGCTGGGCCAGGCTCTCGATCATGGCCAGCTCGCGACGCAGCTCGCTGCCGACCGGGAAGCCCTTGAGATACCAGGCCACGTGCTTGCGGAAGTCCGTGCAGCCGTCCCGCTCGCCCCGGCCCGGGTTGCGCGCGCCCGCCGTGAACTGGTCGACCAGCAGCTCGGCGTGCCGGCGCATGGTCGCCGCCACCTCGCCGAGGGTGGGCAGCCGCCGCTCGGGCCGGCCCTCGAAGGCGGCCTCCAGGTCGGCGAAGAGCCACGGCCGACCCAGGCAGCCGCGCCCGATCACCACGCCGTCGACGCCGGTGTGGGCGACCATCCGCAGCGCGTCGTCGGCCTCCCAGATGTCGCCGTTGCCGAGGACCGGCACGTCGAGCGCCTGCTTGAGGGTGGCGATGGCGTCCCAGTCGGCGGTGCCCGAGTAGCGCTGCGCGGCCGTACGCCCGTGCAGGGCCACCGCCGCGACGCCCGCGTCCTGGGCGGCGAGCCCCGCCTCGACGTACGTCAGGTGGTCGTCGTCGATGCCCTTGCGCATCTTCACGGTGACCGGCACCCCGGCGGGCGACGCGGCGTCCACGGCGGCCCGGACGAGGCGGGCGAACAGTCGCCGCCGCCAGGGCAGGGCAGATCCGCCGCCGCGCCGGGTGACCTTCGGGACGGGGCAGCCGAAGTTGAGGTCGATGTGGTCGGCGAGATCCTTCTCCACCACGATCCGCACGGCGGCGGCGGTGATCTCCGGGTCGGTGCCGTAGAGCTGGAGGCTGCGCGGCCGCTCGTCGTCGCCGAAGGCGATCATGCGCAGCGTCTTCGGGTTCCGCTCGACCAGCGCGACCGTGGTGATCATCTCGCAGACGTAGATGCCGCCGCCCTGCTCCCGGCACAGCCGGCGGAACCCGACGTTGGTGATCCCGGCCATCGGGGCGAGCACCACCGGCGGCCACACCTCGTGCCGCCCGATGCGCAGCCCGCCGCCGGGCCCGCTCCCCTGCCTTCCGCTCACACTCACCCGGCAAGTGTAAGAGGGGCCCCTGCCGACGCCTTCCGCATGGCCGGGGCCCCTCCTACACCGTCAGCAGCCGGGGAGGCGCTCGATCAGGTAGCGCTCCACCTGGTCCAGGCCGATGCGCTCCTGGGCCATGGTGTCCCGGTTGCGTACCGTCACCGCGTTGTCGTCGAGGGTGTCGAAGTCGACCGTCACGCAGAACGGGGTGCCGATCTCGTCCTGGCGGCGGTAGCGGCGGCCGATGGCCTGCGAGTCGTCGAACTCCACCACCCAGCGCTTGCGCAGGTCGGCGGCGAGCTGCTTGGCCTTCGGCGAGAGGGCCTCGTTGCGCGACAGCGGCAGCACGGCCACCTTCACCGGGGCCAGGCGCGGGTCGAAGCGCATGACGGTGCGCTTGTCCACCCCGCCCTTGGTGTTCGGGGCCTCGTCCTCGTCGTACGCCTCCAGCAGGAACGCGAGCACCGCGCGGGTGAGGCCGGCGGCCGGCTCGATCACGTACGGGATCCAGCGCTCGCCCTTGGCCTGGTCGAAGTACGACAGGTCGACGCCGGAGTGCTTGCTGTGCGTGGACAGGTCGAAGTCGGTGCGGTTGGCGATGCCCTCCAGCTCGGCGAACTCGCTGCCGCCGAACTGGAACTTGTACTCGATGTCGACGGTGCGCTTCGAGTAGTGGGAGAGCTTCTCCTTGGGGTGCTCGTAGAAGCGCAGGTTCTCCTCCGACAGGCCGAGGTCGAGGTACCAGTTCCAGCGCTCCTGCAGCCAGTACTCGTGCCACTGCTCGTCGGTGCCCGGCTCGACGAAGAACTCCATCTCCATCTGCTCGAACTCGCGGGTGCGGAAGATGAAGTTGCCCGGGGTGATCTCGTTGCGGAACGACTTGCCGGTCTGCGCGATGCCGAACGGCGGCTTCTTGCGGGCGACCGTCTCGACGTTCTTGTAGTTGACGAAGATGCCCTGGGCGGTCTCGGGGCGCAGGTAGTGCAGGCCCTCGTCGCTCTCCACCGGGCCGAGGTAGGTCTTCATCAGGCCGTTGAACATCTTCGGCTCGGTGAAGGTGCCCTTGTTGCCGCAGTTGGGGCAGTTCAGCTCCGTCAGCGAGGTCAGCGGCTTGCCGTGCTTGGCCTCGTACGCCTCCTCCAGGTGGTCGGCGCGGAACCGCTTGTGGCAGGACTGGCACTCGGTGAGCGGGTCGACGAACTCGGCGATGTGGCCGCTGGCCTCCCAGACCTTGCGGGCCAGGATGACCGCCGAGTCCAGGCCGACGACGTCGTCGCGCTGCTGGACCATGGTCCGCCACCACTGCCGGCGGACGTTCTCCTTCAGCTCCACGCCGAGCGGGCCGTAGTCCCACGCCGACCGGGTGCCCCCGTAGATCTCGCTGGAGGGGAAGACGAAGCCTCGGCGCTTGGCGAGGCTGACGACGGCGTCGATACGGTCGGCTGGCATGTTGTTTCCTCCTACGCCGGCTGGCGGTCGGCGGGGGCGCGCGGTGGACGGAACGGTCGGTTCGGGACCCACGGTACGACCGCGGGGACCCCGAGCCCAACAGAATACCGGGGGCGGCGGTCAGCTCACCCCGCAGACCTCCATGGCGCCGGTCTGCTCGTCGGGGGCGAGGGTGACCTCCTGGTCGCCCCGGTCACCGCCGCTGAAGGTGACCGAGACGGGCACGGTGAGGTTGACCGTGTCGACGTCACCCACCCGGTACGAGTCGATCTGCGGCTCGGCGGCGACCCGCCGCTCGAACTCCTGCCGGGACTCGCGCCGCTGCGCGTCGTCGCAGAGCGCGTCGTACGACTGGTCGTACTTGCGCTCGGCCAGCCCCCGGTAGTAGTCGTCGGTGACCGACCGGCCCTGCTCGCGTACGGCCTGCACGTTGCTGACCGCGAGGCCCACCACGGCCGTGCCGCCCCCACCGCAGCAGATCAGCACCGCGAGCGCCCCCGCGCCGAGGCCGAGCCACAGGCGGGCGCCGCGCCCCTCGGTGGGGGGCGCCGCGAACGGCGGGACCACCCCGGGGCCGGCCGGGGGCGCGGGGACCTGCGGCTCCGGGGGCGTCGGCGGCACGCCGGGGGCCGGCGGGCCGTCGGGCCCGGGCGCCACGGGGTACGGGGGTGGACCGGACGGTCCGGGTGCGGTCATAGGTGCAGGGTAGTGCCCGGCGGCTCAGCGCAGCGGATCAGCGGCCCGATCACTGGGGTTGACCTCCACGGCGCCGCCGGGTGCCGCGCCGGCCAGCGTCTCGTACGCGGACGGCTCGTCCAGCGACTCGGCCAGCAGCGGCGTGGCGTGCACCTTCACGTCGAACCCGCCGAGCGCCCGCCGGTACGTCCCGACGGACTCCCACTCGGTGACGAGGCACCAGTGGCGGGGGTCGTCCAGGGCCCGCAGCAGCTCCCCGCGCAGGTAGCCGGGGCGGGCGGCGAGCGCGGCGAGGGCGGCGTGCGCGCGTTCGGTGAAGGCGGGGGCGACGTCCTCGTCGATCACGAACCGGTTGGTGACCAGCACCCGGGATCCTCCTCGTAGAGTCTGTGGGATGCAGCGTACGCAGCGCTCCCTGCCGCTCCGGCTGGCCCGGGCGAACCCGACGACGGTCTTCCTGGCGGCCCTGGTGCTGGTGCTGGTGGGGCTGTTCGCCCCGGGGGTGCTCGGCGGGGCGCTGCTGCTGGTGCTCGCCGCCGCGCTGGTGGCGCTGCTGGTCACCACCTGGCCGGTGCAGTCCCCGGCGACCCGGGTGATCCGGCTGGTGATGCTGACCCTGCTGGTGGCCGTGGCGTTGGCGAAGCTGCTCTGAGCCGCCCAGCCGCCAACAGCGGAGTCGGCACTAGCAGAAGAGCCACTCGCATGCAAGCATGCGTTTTTGACAATCAATTTCGTTATCGCGGAGAGTTGGGGGCATGATGCTCCGCCGCCCCACCGTACGTGTCCTGGCCGCCGCGACCGCCCTGGTCGCGCTCGGTGCCGCCACCGCCTGCTCCGACGACGGCACGACCGGCGCCGACCCGCAGCGGGTCGACGTGGCCGCCGCCTTCTACCCGCTGCAGTTCGTCGCCGAGCGGGTCGGCGGCGACGCGGTCCGGGTCACCAACCTGACCAAGCCCGGCGCCGAGCCGCACGACCTGGAGCTCACCCCGAGCCAGGTCGGCGAGGTCAACCAGGCCGAGCTGGTCATCTACCTCAAGGGCTTCCAGCCGGCCGTGGACGAGGCGATCACGCAGAGCGGCGGCGACCGGGCCTTCGACGTGGCCGGGGTGCAGCCACTGCTGGCCGCGAGCGCGGGCGGGCACGACCACGAGGGCGAGGGCGCGGGCCAGGAGGAGCACGCCGACGAGGAGGGCAACGGTGGCAAGGACCCCCACCTGTGGCTCGACCCGACCCGGCTGGCCGGCGTCGCCGACCAGTTCGCCGAGCGGCTCGGCAAGGCCGACCCGGAGCACGCCGCCGACTACACCGCGCGGGCGAAGACTCTGCGCGCCGAGTTGGAGAAGCTGGACGCCGACTTCGCCGCCGGGCTGAAGACCTGCCAGCGGCGGGAGATCGTGGTGAGCCACACCGCGTTCGGCTACCTGGCCGAGCGCTACCAGCTCGAACAGGTCGGCATCACCGGGCTCACCCCGGAGACCGAGCCCGCCCCGCAGCGCCTCGCCGAGGTGGCGAAGGAGGCCCGGGAGCACGGCGCGACCACGATCTTCTTCGAGACCCTGGTCAGCCCGAAGGTCGCCGAGACCATCGCCCGCGAGGTCGGCGCGAAGACGGCGGTGCTCGACCCGCTGGAGGGGCTGTCGGCCGACGGCGGCGGGCAGGACTACCTTTCGGTGATGCGCACCAACCTGCAGACCCTGAGGACGGCGTTGAGCTGCTCGTGACCGAACCTGTCATCACCGTCGCACACGGGGTGGTCGGCTACGACGGCCGCCCCGTGCTGCGGGACGTCTCCCTCGCCGTCGACACCGGCGAGGTCGTCGCCATTCTCGGCGCCAACGGCTCCGGCAAGTCCACCCTGATCCGCGCGGTGCTCGGGCTGGTCCCGCTGCACTCCGGGTCCGTCTCGCTGTTCGGCACCCCGCTGCGGCGGTTCCGGCAGTGGAAACGCATCGGGTACGTCCCGCAGCGGCTCGGCGCGGGCGGCGGGGTCCCCGCCACGGTCCGCGAGGTGGTCGCCTCCGGCCGGCTGGCCCGCCGGGGCGTGCTGCGCCCGCCGGGGCGGGCCGACCGGGCGGCGGTCGACGCCGCGCTGGCGTCGGTGGGCCTGGCCGACCGGGCCGGCGACCCGGTGGCCACCCTCTCCGGCGGGCAGCAGCAGCGCACCCTGATCGCCCGGGCGCTGGCCGGCGAGCCGGAGCTGCTGGTCCTCGACGAGCCGACCGCCGGGGTCGACGCGGCCAGCCAGGAGGCGTTCGCGGGGGCGCTGCGCGGCTTCCTCGACGGCGGCGGGACGGTGCTGCTGGTCGCCCACGAGCTGGGGCCGCTGCGCCCGCTGATCAGCCGCGCCGTGGTGGTGCACCAGGGCGGGATCGCGCACGACGGGGCGGTCCCCGAACCGGCCGGGCACCACGCCGACCCCGACCACGACCACGTGCACCCGCACGCACCCGACGAGCCCGCAGGGCTGTGGAGCAGTTGAGCATGGAGCTTTTCCAGTACCCGTACATGCAGCGGGCCCTGATCGGCGCGCTGGTCATCGGCCTGGCCGCTCCGGCGCTCGGCATCTACCTGGTGCAGCGCCGGCTGGCGCTGATCGGCGACGGGGTGGGGCACGTGGCGCTGACCGGGGTCGGCGCGGGGCTGCTGCTCAACCGCTCCCCCGTGCTGGTGGCGGTGGTCGTGGCGACGCTCGGCGCGGTCGCCATCGAGCTGGTCCGGGCCCGGGGCCGCACCTCCGGCGACCTCGCGCTGGCGCTGCTGTTCTACGGCGGCATCGCCGGCGGGGTGATGCTGGTGGGGCTCTCCGACGCCACCAGCGCCAACCTCAACGCCTACCTGTTCGGGTCGCTGACCACCATCTCGCCGCAGGACCTGACCACCATCGTGGTGCTCGGGGCGGCGATCCTGGTCACCATGCTGGCGCTGCGCCCGGCGCTGTTCGCGGTCTGCCACGACGAGGAGTACGCCCGGGTCGCCGGCCTGCCGGTGCGGGCGCTGAACCTGCTGCTGGCGGTCGGCACCGCGGTCACCGTGACGATCGCCATGCGGGCCGTGGGGGTGCTGCTGATCAGCGCGCTGATGGTGGTCCCGGTGGCCACCGCCCAGCAGGTCACCCGGGGGTTCCGCGCCACGATGACGGCGGCCATGGCGCTCGGGCTGTTCGCCGCCGGCTCCGGCGTGTGGGTGGCCGCCAACGCCGACACCGCGCCCGGGGCGTCCGTGGTGCTGCTGGCGATCGCCTCCTTCCTCGCGGTGGCGGTCGTCGCGGCGGCCTGGCGGGCACTGCGCCGCCGGCGCGCGGAGGCCAGCACGCCGGCTTCGGAACCCCACGAGGTGGTACTTCGTTGATCCTGCGCCCCGGCGTGTCGGCGGGATTGGTTACCGTTATCCAGTGACCAGCGGATCAGGGTACGAGGCCTACGAGGGCGCCGGTGAGCTGCTGCGCGCGCTCTCGGCCCCCATCCGACTGGCGATCGTGAGCGAGCTGGCGCAGGGTGAACGGTGCGTGCACGAGCTGGTGGAGAAGCTCGGAGCCGCCCAGCCGCTGGTCTCCCAGCACCTGCGGGTGCTGCGCGGGGCCGGCGTGGTCCGGGGCTCCCGGCGTGGCCGCGAGATCGCGTACGCGTTGGTCGACGAGCACGTCGCGCACATCGTGGCCGACGCGGTCAGTCACGCCGGGGAGGCATCATGAGCGAGGGCACCGCCGTCCGGAACACCCGGCAACGCTCCGCGGTGAGCGCGCTGCTGGGCGAGGTGGAGGGCTTCCACAGCGCGCAGGACCTGCACGCCATGCTCCGCGAGCGCGGCGAGCGGGTGGGGCTGACCACCGTCTACCGCACGCTGCAGGGGCTGGCCGACGCGGGCGAGATCGACGTGATGCGCCCGCCGGGCGGCGAGCACCTCTACCGGCGGTGCAGCGAGGGCCACCACCACCACCTGGTCTGCCGGGTCTGCGGCCGCACGGTCGAGGTCGCGGGGCCGACCGTGGAGGCCTGGGCGGAGCGGGTGGCGGCGCAGCACGGGTACGCCGACGTCAGCCACACCCTGGAGATCTTCGGCACCTGCCCGGCCTGCACCGGCTGACAATTCCGACCCGTGCCGAGCCGGGGCGGCCGTGGCACGCTGTGCGGCGTGAAAATCTACGCCGATCGCTTCCCGACCGCCGCCCGTCAGTTGCTCACCGACCTGCTCGTCCTCGCCTGGGTGTACGCCGCGATCCGCTTCGCCCTCTGGGTGCACGACCTGGTGCAGAAGCTCGCCGTACCCGGGCAGAAGCTGGAGGGGGCCGGCGGCGGCCTGGCCGACAACCTGGCCGAGGCCGGCGGCAAGGTCGGCCGGGTGCCGCTGGTCGGCGACGAGCTGACCGCCCCGTTCACGAAGGCCGCCGACGCGGCGCGGGCCGTCGCCGAGGCGGGCCGCGACCAGCAGGAGCTGGTCGGCCAGCTCGCGCTGGCGCTCAGCATCGCCGTGCTGGTCTTCCCGCTCGGCCTGGTGCTGTTCGGCTGGCTGCCGCTGCGGCTGCGCTGGATGCGTCGGGCCGCCTCGGCGAAGGCGCTGGCCACCGCCCCCGCCGGCCGGGACCTGCTGGCCCTGCGGGCGCTGGCCGGACAGCCGCTGGGGAAGCTGGCCCGGATCGCCCCGGACGTGGCCGAGGCGTGGCGGCGCGGCGACGACGCCACCGTCGACGCGCTCGCGGCGCTGGAGCTGCGCCGACTCGGCCTGCGCACGGGCCGCTGACCGGGCTGCCGGGCCTGCCGGGCGGACCGGCAAGCGTCGGGTCTGCCGGCCCGCCGGGCGGCCCGCCGGCCTGCCGGGCCTGTCGGGTGGACCGGCGTGCCTGCCGGGCGGACCGGCGGGCGTCGGCCCGCCGCACCGACGCCCCGGCGGCACGTGACGCCGCGTGACTCGCCGCCCCGACGCCGGCACCCCCTCCGCCCCCTTTGCTCTGCACCCACATGCGCAGCAGTCACGCAGCGCAACCGCACGCCGCCCCTCGACATGGTCCGCGATCTTGCATCCCGGCTGCTCAAGCCGAGTGTTGCGTGGATGGGTGCAGAGCAAAGGGAGCGAGGAGACGTGTCGGGTGCGGCAAGGCCGTGACGCAGAGTCAGACCGACCGGGGACCTCGAAGGAGCCACGATCGTGACGCAGGGCGACCACCACGCGGGCCAGCCCGCCAGCGCCGCCACGACCGTCGCGTCCGCCGCGGTTGTGCGCACCACGGGAAGGGGATTAGATAAGCATCGATACGTTTGCCTCGGGTGCCTGCCCTGCGCCGGGTGCCGGGGTGCCGGGAGGGAGCGACCCATGTCCGTGTCTCGCAGGCGGTCGATCGTCGCGGCCGGTGCCGTCGGCGTGGTGGCGATGCTCGCCGCCACGCTCCTGGGGCTGCCGCCGGCACGGGCGGCGACCGGTGACGGCTCGCCCACCGACCCGAACATCGCGTTCGTCGGCCGCTGGGACAAGAGCAACAGCACCGCGTACGTGCCGAACTGGGCCGGGGCCTACCTGAGGACCGGGTTCACCGGCACCACGGTCAAGCTGCGGCAACGCCGCACCATCGACCTGTACTACAGCATCGACGGGGCCGACTTCACGTACCTGACCAACGTCAGCGGGACCGTCAACCTGACCCCCACCCCGCTGCGCGCCGGCAACCACACGCTGCTGGTGTCGTACCGGGTGGTCGGCGGCTCGTACACCGGGGACGCGGTGTTCCAGGGGCTGACCCTCGACGCGGGCGCGACCACCCTGCCGACCCCGGTGCGGCCCCGGCTGATCGAGTTCGTCGGCGACTCCATCACGCTGGGCACCACGTCGTCGCGCGTGGCGCTGACCGCGTACGGCTGGCTGACCGGCGAGCAGCTCGGCACCGAGCACACCCAGCTCGGCTACGGCGGGGGCTGCCTGGTGGCCACCGCCGACGGCTGCGTCAGCGTGGCCGCGCAGTTCCTCAAGACCGGATACGCGGCCACCAGCCCGAACTGGGACTTCAGCCGCTACCAGGCCGACGCCGTCGTGATCAACCTGGGCACCAACGACCGCGGCCACGGGGTGAGCGGCGCGGACTTCCAGAGCCAGTACGCCACGTTCATCCGTACCGTGCGGGGGAAGTACCCGCGCGCGGCGATCTTCGCGCTGCGTACCTTCAGCGGCCGGTACGCCGCGGAGACCGCCGCCGCCGTCACGACGGTGACCGGCGGCGGCGACCGCAACGTGTTCTACGTGGACACCACCGGGTGGCTGCCGGCCGACGGGCTGAGCGACTCGGTGCACCCGAACGACGCCGGACACCGGGCGATCGCGGCGCGGCTCGCCCCGATCGTCGCCGCGAAGCTGGGCACCACCACCCCGACGCCCGGCACCACCACCCCGCCCGCCACCACCCCGCCGGCTGGCACGACCGGCTGCTCCGTCGGGTACGCGGTCACCGGCCAGTGGCAGGGCGGCTTCCAGGGCGAGGTCACCGTCCGCAACACCGGGACCGCGCCGGTCGACGGCTGGACGGTGCAGTGGACGTTCGCCGACGGCCAGCGGATCAGCCAGGCGTGGAACGCGAGCTACGCGCAGAGCGGCGGCACCGTGCGGGCGACCAACGCCAGCTGGAACGGCACGATCGCGGCCGGCACGACGGTGAGCTTCGGCTTCCTGGCCGACGCCCCCGGCGCGAACACCCGGCCGACCGCGTTCACCCTCAACGGCGCCGCCTGCGCGCTCTCCTGACCGCCGTCGTCAACGCAGGTAGGCCGCCAGGCCGATCTGCTGGTCGCGCAGCGCGGTGGCGACCACGCCGGCGATCTGCCGGGCACCCGCCGCCTCGAAGTGCGTGTGGTCGTTGCAGAAGAACGCGCCCACCGCACCCGAGCCGTAGTCGCCGTTGTTCGGGCACAGCCCGAGCCGGTTGTACAGCGTGTAGCTCAGCCTGTGCAGGTCGATGACCGGCACGTTGTTGGCCGCGCCCGCGTCGAACGTCTCGGTGAGGAAGCCCCGGTTGCCGACGGCGGTGCTGCCCGAGCAGGTGATCGCGGCGGCCGGCGTGAGGAAGACCGGGCGCGCGCCGCGCTGCTTGGCGGCGTTGGCCATCACGCCGAGCAGTTGCTTGTACCGCGCGGAGCCGACGTGCCGGTTGCAGTTGGGGTCGCCGTCGTTGATGCCGAACTGGATGAACAGGTAGTCGCCGGCCTTCATCCCGGTGCCGGAGTTCAGCATGGCCTGCCAGCGGGTCGAGTACGTCTCCGGGCTGACCACGCACTCGCCGGCCGAGTTCTTCGTGGTGGTGACGTTCGGGTCGTACAGCCAGGTCTGGATGCTGCGCCCGCCGACCGCGCTGTTCACCACGGTCGCGTTGGCGTTGAGGTACTGGCCGAACTGGTTGCCCCAGCCGACGGGGCAGGCGCCGCTGGAGGACGGGTTGGCGACCGTGGAGTCGCCGGCCAGCCAGACGGTGACGGGGGCCTGCGTGGAGGGCGTCGGGGTCGGCGTACGGGACGGGGTGGCCGACGGCGACGACGGGGTGGACGGCGGCGCGCACGGCGTGGCGGTCGGCGCGCCGGTGCACGGCACCCCGTTGAGCGAGAACGCCGTCGGCACCGGGTTGGCGGTGGTCCACGCGCCGTTGAAGCCGAAGCTGACGCTGGCGTTGGTGCCGATGGCGCCGTTGTAGCCGGCGTCCCTCGCACTGACCGCCGACCCGCTCTGGGTGACGGTGGCGTTCCACGCCTGGGTGACCCGCTGCCCGGTGGCGAAGGACCAGGTGAGCGTCCAGCCGGAGACCGGGTCGCCGAGGTTCGTGATGGCGACGTCCGCGCCGAAGCCGCCCTGCCACTCGCTGGTGACCTTGTAGTCGACCCGGCAGCCGGTGGCCGCCGCGGTGGCGGCCCCGGCCGCGACCGCCACACCGCCTGCCAGGACCGCCAGCGCGATCGCGACCACCCCGGCGGCGCGCCGATACGCCGCGCCCCACCTATTGATTGATGACATTCGATTCATACGCGCATGCTACCCGGCCGTGCCCGCCGCCCGGCCCTGCTCGGCGGCCGACCGCCGGCCGGCCGCCGAGCCGCTCGTCTAGGGTGGGGCGGTGCTCTACTTCCTGATCGTCGTCGCCGTGCTGCTGCTGGCGTACGCCGCCGTGCTGGTGAGCTTCGTCAAGCGGCGCCGCAAGATCCCGCCGCAGGCGTACCTGGTGCTGGCGCTGCTCAACGGGCTCATCCTGGCGGCCGTGCTGGCCTGGGCGATCGCTTCCCGCTGACCGGCCCCCTCGACTCCGGCGGGATGCGGCTCACTCCGGCGGGATGCGGCGACGGACGTCGTCGGCGGTGGACGGGCCCGGCGTCCAGCGGGCCACCCAGGGCAGGTCGGCCGGCGGCGTGATCACCCCGTCCTCCAGGGCGGCGTACCGGCCGGCGAGGATCCGCCGCGCCGCGGCCACGTCGACCGGGTCGGTGTTGGCCCACAGGGCGGTGAACAGGGCGTCGACCCGTAGCCGGGCCTGGCGGCAGAACAGGTCGGCCAGTTCGACGTTCTCCGGGCGGGCGTCCTTCTCCGCGTACGCCCGGACGCAGACCGCGCTCATCGCGAACAGCTCCGCGCCGATGTCCACCACCCGGCCGAGGAACGCCTGCTTGCGCTCCATCTTGCCCTGCCAGCGGGACATCGCGTAGAACGTCGACCGGGCCAGCTTGCGGCTGTACCGCTCGACCTGCCGCAGGTGCCCGGCGAGCGGGCCGAACTCCGCGTACGCCGTCGGGGTTTGCCCCCGGCCGACGGCGAGGGTCGGCAGCCACCGCGCGTAGAACGCGCCCGCCCGCGCGCCGGCCTTCGCCTTGCGGCCGAGCCCGGCGTCCGGGTCGATGATGTCGCCGGCCACGGACAGGTGGGCGTCGACGGCCTCGCGGGCGATCAGCAGGTGCATGATCTCGGTGGAGCCCTCGAAGATACGGTTGATCCGCAGGTCCCGCAGCAGCTGCTCGACCGCCGCCGGGCGCTCGCCCCGAGCGGCCAGGGAGTCGGCGATCTCGTAGCCGCGCCCGCCCCGGATCTGGATCAGCTCGTCGCCGATCTTCCAGGCCATCTCGCTGGCGTACAGCTTGACCAGCGCCGCCTCGATCCGGATGTCGTTGCGGTCGTCGTCGGCGAGCAGGCAGCACAGGTCGAGCATCGTCTCCATGCCGTACGTGGTGGCGGCGACGAAGGCGAGCTTCTGGGCGACCGCCTCGTGCTCGCCCACCGGCCGGCCCCACTGGACGCGGTCGGCGGCCCACTCCCGGGCCACGTTCAGCGACCACTTGCCCGCGCCGACGCACATCGCCGGCAGCGAGAGCCGCCCCGTGTTGAGGGTGGTCAGGGCGATCTTGAGACCCTTGCCCTCGCCGCCGATGACGTTCTCGGCCGGCACGAACACGTCGTGGAACCGGGTGAGGCTGTTCTCCAGGCCGCGCAGACCGGTGAACTCGTTGCGCCGCTCCACGGTGATGCCCTCGGCGTCGCCGTCGACGACGAACGCGGTGATCCCGCCGCGCCGCCCCTGCGTCGCCGGCACCCGGGCCATCACCACCAGCAGCGTGGCCACGGTGCCGTTGGTGGCCCAGAGCTTCACCCCGTTGAGCCGGTAGCCGGTGCCGTCGGCGGTCGGCTCGGCGGTGGTCGCCAGCCGCGCCGGGTCGGAGCCGACGTCGGGCTCGGTGAGCAGGAACGCCGACACCTCGCCGGCGGCGAGCCGGGGCAGGAAGCGCTGCTTCTGCTCGTCGGTGCCGAACATCTTCAGCGGCTGCGGCACGCCGATCGACTGGTGCGCCGACAGCAGCGCGCCGATCGCCGGGCTGACCGAGCCGGCCAGCATCAGCGCCCGGCAGTAGTGCAGGTTGCTCAGCCCTAGCCCGCCGTACTTCCGGTCGATCTTCATGCCGAACGCGCCGAGCCGGGCCAGGCCCCGGAACACCTCGTCGGGGATGCGGGCGTCCCGCTCGATCGCCGCGCCGTCGACCTCGGCGGCCAGGTACGCGCGCAGCCGCCCCAGGAACTCCTCGGCGCGGGCGTCCTCGGCCGGATCGGTGCGCGGCCACGGGTGGATCAGGTCGAGCCGGAACCGCCCGAGGAACAGCTCCTTGCCGAAGCTGGGCCGGTCCCAGGCCGACTCTCGGGCCGCCTCGGCGACCTGCCGGGCCTCCTTCTCGGACACCTGCCCGGCCTCCGCCGGCAGCGGCCCGGTGCTTCCCTGGGCCGGCGTCGGGCCGGCGTCGTCCGCCGCCGCGCTCCCCCGCACCGGCTGCGGGCCGGCGTCCGGCGTGGCTCCCTCCGCCGGGTCGGGCGCGGGTCGGCTGTTCTGCGTCGTGGTCACGGCTGCCTCCTCGAACCTCGGTCCGGATGCGTCGACGTGCTCGACTCACGAGCGACGCTACCCCCGGTTGTTACCCAGGGGTAGCGTCGCGTGCACTTCGGATTTCCGACAGCGTCGCCGCTGGTCGCAGTGGGCGCGGTCAGTCGCCCGTCAGCGGCTGCGGGTCGTCATCGTCGTCGTCGATGTCGTCCTCGCCCCAGTTGCGGCGGGCGAACGGCAGGAAGACCCAGAAGGTCAGGAACCACACGGCGGTGACCGCGGTGAGCACGAACGCGATGCCCCGGTCCAGCACGAAGTCGGTGATCAGCAGGACCGCGCTGACCATCGAGACCAGCATGAACGCGAGCCCGCCGCTGGCCATCCGGTGGGCGAAGCGGACCAGTTCCGGCTTGCGGCCCTGCCGGAACAGCGCCCGGTGGAAGGCCACCGGGGAGATGATCATCGCGGTGGCGGCGGCGGCCGACAGCAGCGCGACGATGTAGACGTCCTTCTGGAAGTCGCTGGTCCTGGTGAAACCGTTGCTGAACGGCAGCGTCAGCAGGAACGCGAAGAGGATCTGCACACCGGTCTGCGCGACCCGCAACTCCTGGAGCAGGTCGGCGAAGTTGCGCTGCCAGCGCTGCCGCTCGGTTTCCTTGGACACGCGTTACCTCCGGGGGCGACGGTACTGCCGGCGGGTGCGGCCCGCCGGCAGCATCGCCATTGCCCGATCGGATCGACGACGAAACCCATTCACGCCCGCGCCCGCGCGGGGCGGCGGGGCGCGGCCGGGCCCGATCGGAAGCGGTCACGCCCCCCGGCGGATCCGGCCCGCGTACCGGGCCTCCAGGGCGTCGTTGTGCGCGTCGCCGCCGGCGATGTTGGCCGACAGGTAGACCGGGGGCGGCTCCCCCGCCGCGAGCAGCCGGGCCACCACCTCGACGGTGACCTGCTGCGCGAGCAGGGCCGCCGTGATCGAGGAGACCGCGCCGACCGCGCCGCCGCCGGGCAGCGGCAGGGTCGCGTCGCCGTACGGTGCGCCGTTGTCCAGCACCACGTCGGCGAAGTCGGCCAGCTTGCGCCCCGACGGGTGCCGGGACGCCATCCGCGCCGAGTGCTGCGCCGACGTGATGGCGACCAGCCGGTGCCCCCGCCCGGTCACCAGCGCCGCGAACTCCACGATCGCCCCGTTGACCCCGGAGTTGGAGGCCACCACGAACACGTCGGACGGGTGGACCGGGGCCAGCTCGTAGAGGCGGTGGGCCACCGCCGGATCCCGCTCCAGCAGCGGGCCCAGGACGTCGGCCGGGGCCCCGCCGCGCAGCACCACGTCGCGCAGCGCGATCCGGTTGGTCGGCACCAGGCCGCCGGCCCGGCCGGCGATCTCCATGGCGAGGGCCTCGGAGTGGCCCGTGCCGAACGCGTGGACGACCCCGTCGGCGCGCAGCGCGTCGGCGATCAGGTCGGCCGCCCGGCCCACCGCCTCCCGCTGGCTGGCCGATACCCGGCCGATCGTCTCCGTCACCACCGCCAGGTAGTCCTCGGCGCTGATCGTCATGCGTCGTCCTCCGTCCCCCGGCTGCCGTCCGGCGTCTCGCCGGTCCCGTCGGTCCTTGTCCGGCCGCCGGCCACCGTTGCCCGGTGGCGGGCCAGCCAGTCGGCCGCGAAGTCGACCGCGGCCCGCTGGCGCATCAACCGCCCCGTCCCGTCGCCGACCGGGCCGACCCGCACCGCGCCGGTCGCCTCCAGCGCCGCCCCGAGCCGGGGGAAGTCGCTCTCGTCGAGCACGATGTCGTCCCACCCCGCCCAGCGCCGGCCGCCGTCCGGGGTCCGCACCGCCGCGCCCTCCCGTCGCCTCGGCGGGGCGGGCTGCCGGTATTCGGCCAGGTGCAGCGACGTGTTCGAGTCGTGGCCGACGCCGAGCAGCAGCACGTCGGCGTCGGCGTCGTAGAGCCGGCCCAGCGGGGAGTCCTCGCCGAGCATCCCGGCCAGCGGGTGCCCGGCCACGATCCGCCCGGCGGCGGGCCCGAGGGCGGCGAAGGAGACCTGCGGGTGGTCGCTGCGCCGGGCACCCGGCCAGCCCCGGACGGTCTCGGCCAGCGCCCCCATGAACCGGCTCGGGGTGACCGCCGGGTCGAAGCCGGGCGTCTCGGCCCGGATCACCGGCCACCACTGCGCCGGCACCGGCGGGTTCGTCCATTCGGCCGGGTCGCTGTTCTCCGGCGTGTGGGTGGGCACCACGACCGTGCCCCGCTCGCCGAGCGCGTCGCGCAGGGCGAGGACCACCGCCTGCGCGCCGCCGCAGACGAACCCGAGCGCCTTCAGCCCGGCGTGTACGAGGACCACCGCGCCGGGGCGTACCCCCAGGTCGGTGAGCTGCGCGGCGAGCGAGGCGCGGGTGTGCGGCCGGGCGGCCGGTGCCGGCGTCATCGGGCCGTGGCCGTGCGGGCCAGGATCGCCTCGGCCAGCGGGCCGGGCGCCTCGTCGGGGATCCAGTGCGACACCCCGGCCAGCGTGACGGGGCGGTAGTCGCCGGTGACGTGGGCGGCGCAGGCCCGGGCGGCGACCCGGCCGACCGCCGTGTCCCGGTCGCTCCACACGTACGTGGTGGGCACCGACACCGGCCCGACCGCCGCGAGGTCCTTCCCGGACATCGCGCGGTACCAGTTCAGGGCGGCGGTCAGCGCGCCCGGGGCGCGCATCGGGTCGGCGTACCGGGCGACCCGGGCGGCGTCGCCGATGCCGCCGAGCAGCCGGCGCAGGGCGACGGCCCGGAACGCCAGCAGCACCTTCTCGGCCTTGCCGGGCTTGCGGAACAGGGCGATGTACGACGAGCGGGCCTTCTGCTCGGTGTCGGTGGCCAGCGCGTGGGCCATCGCGGCGGGGTGCGGGACCGACACGGCGGTGAGGGTGCGCACCCGGTGGGGGTGGGCGGCGGCCAGCCCCCAGGCGACGATCGCGCCCCAGTCGTGCCCCACCACGTGGGCCGCGTCGACGCCCAGCGCGTCGAGCACCGCCGCCGCGTCGGCGACCAGTTCGGGAATGCGGTACGCCTCGACCTCCGCCGGCCGGGCGTCGGGCGAGTAGCCGCGCTGGTCGAGCGCGTACGTGCGCAGCCCAGCGGCGTGCAGCGCCGGCGTGACCTCGTCCCACTCGCCGCTGTGCTGGGGGAAACCGTGCAGCAGCAGCACCGGCTCGCCGTCGGCCGGCCCGCCCGTGCGCACCTCGAACGTCAGCCCTCGCGCGTCGACCCGCATGATCGGCAGCCTACCCAGGCCGGGGCCGGTCACTCGTACGGGTTTCTCGGGGCGGGCACCTCCCGCCAGGACTCCACGGCGAGGTAGGGGATCTCGGCGTCGTTGACCGGGTCCCGCCCGACCCGGTCGCTGTAGCGGCCGGTGACCTCGACCCAGGTGTCGGGCGGCAGGCCCAGGGGCACGTCGCCGGTCATGCCCAGCTTGACGGGGCGGCCGTCGGCGGCGCAGCAGGAGAGCACCATGCGGGCCAGGATGGGCTGCCCGTCGGGGCCGGGCGCGATGAACCCGGTGAGCCGGACCCGCCGCTCGCCGATCGACGCGCCCCGCTCGAACAGGGCCCGGGAGGCGTAGTCGAGGACGGTGACCGGGGCCGGGTCGCCCGGCGGCAGCGGCGGGTAGTCCGACTGCTGCTGGCCGGCGAGCGCGGTGCCGGCCTGGCCCACCGCGTAGGAGCCGAGGGCCGGCGGGGCGACCAGCAGCAGCCCGAGCACCGGCAGCAGGAGCAGCCAGCCGACGCGCGGCCCGTGGTGGCCGTGCCCGTGCCCGTCGTCGTCCTCCGGCTGCCCGCCGGAGCCGGAGCCGGACGCGGGCCCGTCGCCGCCGGACGCGGGTGCGTCGCCGCGCGGCGCGGGGCGCAGGTCGTACCACAGGGTCATGACCGCGGCGGCGATCAGCACGAGCCCGGCGGCGATCAGGAACGGCCGCAGCCCCTCCTTGACGTAGCGCAGGTAGAGGTCGGTGACGCTGGCCCGGACCACCGCGCCGCCGAGCAGCAGCAGGACGACGGCCTGCGCCTGCCGGTTCACAGCAGCACCGCCCCGGCGAGGCCGGCCACGCCGACGGCGACCACGAACGTCGCCGGGGCGAACCGGACCGCGAACCGGCGGCCGAAGACGCCGGCCTGCATGGAGATCAGCTTGAGATCGACCATCGGACCGACCACCAGGAAGACGAGACGGGAGGTGAGGGAGAACTGCGACAGCGACGCCGCGACGAAGGCGTCGGCCTCCGAGCAGATGGACAGCAGCACGGCGAGCACGGCCAGGGCCAGCACCGACAGCACCGGGGAGTCGGCGAGGGTCTGCAGCCAGCGCTCCGGCACCAGCACGTTGATGCTGGCGGCGGCCATCGCGCCGACGACCAGGAAGCCCCCGGCGTGCACGACGTCGTGCCGCACGGCCGCCCAGAAGGCAGCGCCGCGCGACGCCCCGTCCAGCTCGGGCCGGCGCGGCAGCCGGATCCAGTCGGCGCGGCCGAGCCGCAGCCAGAGCCACCCCATGACCATGGCGACGACCAGGCTGGCCACCGCCCGGCCGAGCACCATCTCCGGTGCGCCGGGGAAGGCGACGGCGGTGGCGGCGAGCACGACCGGGTTGACCGCCGGGGCGGCGAGCAGGAACGCCAGGGCCGCCGCCGGGGTGACGCCGCGCCGGATCAGCGACCCGGCGATCGGCACGGAGCCGCACTCGCAGCCGGGCAGCACCACGCCGGCGGCGCTGGCCACCGGCACCGCGAGGGCCGGGTGCCGGGGCAGCGCCCGGGCCCAGAACGAGCGCGGCACGAAGACCGCGATCACCGCCGAGAGCAGCACCCCGAAGACCAGGAAGGGCACGGCCTGCACGAGCACCGAGACGAAGACCGTCGTCCAGGTCTGCAGCCGGGGCGCGGACAGCGCGTCGGTCAGCGGCGCGCGGAACACGATCAGCAGGACCAGCAGCGCGGCCAGCACCTCGACCGAGCCGATCCGGCCGCCGACCGACCGTCGCGGCCCGCCCGACGCCGCCTCCCCCTGGGGTACGTCCGGCCCGTCCCCGCCGCCCTGCCCCGTCGCCGGGGCCCGTCCGTCGGGGCCGACGGGCGGCGCGGAGCTGTCGGTCGTCGACGCCACGGTCTGCTCCCTGGAGGCGGGTGAGGTTCGGCGGCGCGACACTATCGCGCCCAGCGGGCCGGGTCGATGAACGACGCCGAAACGGCGGTGACCGGGTTCCGGGATCCTCCCTGGTGAGCTGCGGAAAGATCACTTTGCCCGGTGATCTTCCCGGGTGTTAGCGTCGGGGAGACAACTTCACATCCGACAGGGGAGCGCACAGCGCTGAGAGTGCGGGCACCGCCCGCAGACCCTCGAACCTGATCTGGGTAATGCCAGCGCAGGGAGTTCGGTCGACCTCCAGCCGCGTCGACGTCCGGTGCCACCGGGCGCGGCGTGCGTCTTCTCCTGGTTCGTCAAGGACTGGGAGCCACCATGAACCACACCGACAGCAACCGCTGGCGCACGATCGACATCGTGGTCGCCTCGGTGATCGCCGTCGCCTTCGGCGTCATCTTCTGGGCCTGGGGCCTGGTCTGGAGCGCCACCGAGGGGGCGTTCGCGTTCTTCCCGCCCGCGCAGACCCTGCTCTACGGCGTCTGGCTGATGCCGGCCGTGCTCGGCGGCCTGGTGATCCGCAAGCCGGGCGCGGCCCTGTACTGCGAGACCGTCGCCGCCGTCCTGTCCGCCCTGCTGGGCAGCCAGTGGGCCGGCACGGTGATCCCGCAGGGCATGGTCCAGGGCCTCGGCGCGGAGCTGGCGTTCGCCGCGTTCCGCTACCGCTCTTTCCGGCTGCCGACCGCGCTGCTCGCCGGGGCGCTCACCGGCGTCGGCGCCGCCCTGTTCGACTTCCTCGTGTGGAACGCCGAGTACGACCTGACCGGCTACCGCCTCCCGTACGCCCTGCTCACCGTGGTCAGCGCCACGATCATCGCGGGCGGGGGCGCGTGGGCCCTCCTGCGCGCCCTGCTCACCACGGGCGCCCTGGACCGCTTCCCCGCCGCCCGCGCCCGCACCCCGATCTAGCGGGAGCGTCCACAGGCCGACCGGGAAGGGGGACGGGTGACGGCACGGGTGGTGTTGCGGGGGTTCGGGTGGCGGCACGCCGGGCGGCGGGCCTGGGCGGTGCGCGGGGTGGACCTGAGCGTCGAGGCCGGCGAGCGGGTGCTGCTGCTGGGGCCCTCCGGGGCCGGCAAGAGCACGCTGCTGGCCGCGCTGGCCGGGCTGCTGTCCGACGACTCGGGCGAGCAGGAGGGCACCGTCGAGGTCGACGGCGTCGATCCCCGCGCCGACCGGGACCGGGTCGGCATCGTCTTCCAGGACCCGGAGAGCCAGCTCGTGATGGCCCGCTGCGGCGACGACGTCGCGTTCGGGCTGGAGAACCGGGGCGTGCCCGCCGGTGAGATCTGGCCCCGGGTGGACGAGGCGCTGCGCCGGGTCGGCTTCCCGTACGACCGGGACCGTCCGACCGCCGCCCTCTCCGGCGGCGAGCAGCAGCGGCTCGCGCTGGCCGGGGCGCTCGCCCCGCGGCCGGGGCTGCTGCTGCTCGACGAGCCGACCGCCAACCTCGACCCGGCCGGGGCGGCGCTGGTCCGCCGGGCCGTGGCCGACGCCGTCACCGCCGACACCACGCTGGTCCTGGTCGAGCACCGGGTCGCCGAGGCGCTGCCGCTAGTCGACCGGGTGGTGGTGCTGGAGCCGGGCGGCGGCGTGCGCGCCGACGGGCCGCCGGAGGCCGTCTTCGCCGCACACGGCGACGCGCTCGCCGCCGAGGGGGTCTGGGTGCCCGGCCGGACGGTGCCGCCCCGGCGGGCCACCGCCGCCCCCGGCGAGGCGCTGCTCACCGCCGACGGGGCCGCCCTGCCGCCCCGCCTCGCCCCGACCGACCTGGCGGTACGCGCCGGCGAGGCGCTCGCCGTCCTCGGCCCGAACGGTGCGGGCAAGTCGACGCTGGCGCTGCTGCTCGGCGGCCTGCTGCGGCCCGGGGCCGGGCGGGTCGCGGCGACCCGGGAGCTGGCCGGGCGGGACGCCGCCACCGCGCCGCACCGCTGGCGGGCACCCGCCCTGGCCCGCCGGATCGGGTCGGTCTTCCAGGACCCGGAGCACCAGTTCGTCACCGGCACGGTCTACGACGAGCTGGCCCTCGGCCCGCGCCGCACCGGCCACGGCGAGGCCGCCGTCCGGGCCACCGTCGACGGGCTGCTGGACCGGCTGCGCCTGGCCCGGCTGGCGCGCGCGAACCCGTACACCCTCTCGGGTGGGGAGGCGCGGCGGCTGAGCGTGGCGACGGCCCTGGCCACCGCGCCCCGCCTGCTGGTCTGCGACGAGCCCACCTTCGGCCAGGACCGGCGCACCTGGCTGGAGCTGGTGGACCTGTTCGCCGAGCTGCGCGACGGCGGGCACGGCGTCGTCGCCGTCACCCACGACGCGGACTTCGTGGCGGCCCTGGCCGACCGGCGGCTCACCCTGGCCCGCGACCCGGCGGCGGTGGCGGCGTGACCGGCACCGGCCGCAGACGGGCGGTGGCGGCGTGATCAGCATCTCTCCGGTGGCCGTGCCCGGCGCCCCGTTGGCCCGGCGCAACCCCGTGGCGAAGGTCGCCGCCGCGCTGGTCTTCTCGTTCACCCTGCTCGCCACCCTCGACCCGGTGGCGCCGGCCGTCGCCATCGGCGTCGAGCTGGCCGTGCTGCCGCTGTTCGGCATCCGGTACGGGGTGCTCGCCCGCCGGGCCGCCCCGCTGCTGCTCAGCGCCGCCGGCATCGTGGTGACCCTGGTCCTGTTCGCCGCCGAGCGCACTGGCCGGACGCTGGTCGAGGCGGGGCCGGTGGCGATCACCAGCGGGGTGCTGCTGACCGCGCTCGGGCTGGCCCTGCGCATGCTCGCGGTGGCGCTGCCCGGCGTGATCGTCTTCGCCACCACCGACCCGACCGACCTGGCCGACGCGCTGGTGCAGAACGCGAGGGCCCCGGCCCGCTTCGCAATCGGCGCGCTGGCGGCGTTCCGGCTGGTGCCGCTGCTCGGCCAGGAGTGGCAGATGATCAGCATGGCCCGGCGGGCGCGCGGGGTGGACGCCGGCCGTAACCCGGTGGCCCGGCTGCGGCTGTTCGTCTCGACCGCGTTCGCGCTGCTGGTCGGCGCGATCCGGCGGGGCACCCGGCTGGCGGTGGCGATGGACGCCCGGGGCTTCGACGCGGCCACGCCGCGCACGGTCGCCCGGCGGCAGCGGTTCGGCCCCGCCGACGGGCTGCTGGTCGCCGGGGCGGCGGCGCTGGCCGGGGCGGCGCTGGCGGTCAGCGTCGCCCTGGGCACGTTCCGCCCGCTGATCGGCTGACCCGCAGGTCAGCGCGGCGACGGCGGGGCGGACGCCACCACACTGTGACACCGCGTCGACCACCGGTCCCGGCCCGGCGGGCGGCGCGATACCGTCGCAGCACTACAGGCGACGCGAGAGGTGGCGGGTACGGATGACGCAACAGGCGACGGCGCAGATCGGCGTGACGGGGCTGGCGGTGATGGGCCGGAACCTGGCCCGCAACCTGGCCCGGAACGGGTTCACGGTGGCGGTGCACAACCGGTCGCCGGAGCGGACCCGCAGCCTGGTCGCCGAGCACGGTGACGAGGGGACGTTCGTGCCGTCCGAGTCCCTGGCGGACTTCGTCGGCTCGCTGGAACGCCCCCGCGCCGTGATCATCATGGTCAAGGCGGGCGCACCGACCGACGCGGTGATCGACGAGCTGGTGCCGCTGCTCGACGAGGGCGACATCATCGTCGACTGCGGCAACGCCCACTTCGCCGACACTCGGCGGCGGGAGGAGGCGCTGCGCGCCAAGGGGCTGCACTTCTCCGGCACCGGCGTGTCCGGCGGCGAGGAGGGCGCGCTGCTCGGGCCGAGCATCATGCCGGGCGGCTCCGCCGAGTCGTACGCGAAGCTCGGCCCGATGTTCGAGAAGATCGCCGCGCAGGTGGACGGCACCTCGTGCTGCCGGCACATCGGCCCCGACGGCGCCGGCCACTTCGTCAAGATGGTCCACAACGGCATCGAGTACGCCGACATGCAGCTCATCGCCGAGGCGTACGACCTGCTGCGGGCGGGGCTGTCGGCGAGCCCGGCGGAGATCGCGGAGATCTTCCGGGAGTGGAACACCGGCGAGCTGGAGTCGTTCCTCATCGAGATCACCGCCGAGGTCCTCGGGCACACCGACGCGGCGACCGGCCGGGCCTTCGTGGACGTGGTGCTCGACCAGGCCGAGCAGAAGGGCACCGGCCGCTGGACGGTGCAGAGCGCGCTCGACCTGGGCATCCCGATCACCGGCATCGCCGAGGCGACGTTCGCCCGGTCGCTGTCCGGGCACGCCGGCCAGCGCGAGGCCGCCCGCCGCGCCTTCGGCGACGCCGGGGAGAAGTGGCAGGTCGAGGACCGCGACACCTTCGTCGAGGACGTGCGGCGCGCGCTGCTGGCCAGCAAGATCGTCGCGTACGCGCAGGGCTTCGACCACATCCGCGCCGGCAGCAGCGAGTACGACTGGGACATCGACCTGGGCGGCACCGCCACGATCTGGCGGGGCGGCTGCATCATCCGGGCCCGCTTCCTGGACCGGATCAAGGAGGCGTACGACGCCGAGCCGGAGCTGCCGTCGCTGCTGGTCGCGCCGTACTTCGCCGAGGCGGTCAGCGCGGGCGTGCCGAGCTGGCGGCGGGTCGTCGTCGACGCGGCCCGGGCCGGGGTGCCGACGCCGGCGTTCTCCTCGTCGCTGGCGTACTTCGACGGGCTGCGCGCCGAGCGGCTGCCCGCCGCGCTGCTGCAGGGGCTGCGGGACAACTTCGGCGCGCACACCTACCGCCGGGTGGACCGGGACGGCTCGTTCCACACCCTGTGGGCCACCGAGGGCCGCTCCGAAGTGGAGGCCTGAGCCGCAACCGCGCCGGTGCCGCCCCCGAAGCTTCGGGGGCGGCACCGGCGCGGTCGGGTCGGGGAGAACCGGTCGGGTCAGAAGAACCGGCGGCGCTTCGCCTTCTGCGGGCGCAGCAGGTCGGCGCCCCTGGTCAGCATCCGGGTCACGCCGGTCGGGCCGCGCCGGGCCTCCAGCGTGTGGCTGAGCCGGCGCGCGCCGGCCGCCGCCAGCGGCACGGCGACCGCCATGACCGCCCACTGGGCAATCCGCTTCTGAATCATGTGGGTTCACCTCCGCCGTCGGGTCCGTTGCCGGAGGTGATACCCCACCGGCCGCGCCGGTAAGCGTCCCTACGGGCCGGTCAGGGCTGCGGACCGGTCAGGGCTGCGGCGGGGCGACCGGGTTGGGCAGCGCCCCGCCGAACCGGCGGTCCCGCTGGGCGTACAGCTCGCACGCGTACCACAGGTGGCGGCGGTCGAAGTCGGGCCAGAGGGTGTCGAGGAACACCAGCTCCGCGTACGCGGTCTGCCACAGCAGGAAGTTGGAGATCCGCTCCTCGCCGGACGGGCGGAGGAAGAGGTCCACGTCGGGGACCTCCGGGTGGTAGAGGTACTTCGCCACGGTCTTCTCGGTGACCCGCTCCGGGTCGAGCCGGCCGGCCGCCACGTCGCGGGCGATCGCGGCGGCGGCGTCGGCGATCTCGGCCTGCCCGCCGTAGTTGACGCAGAACTGCAGCGTCAGCGTCGAGTTGCCCCGGGACATCTCCTCGGCCGTCTGCAACTCGGAGATGACGCTCTTCCACAGCCGGCCGGCGCGGCCCGACCAGACGACCCGCACGCCCAGGTCGACGAGCTGGTCGCGGCGGCGGCGGATGACGTCCCGGTTGAAGCCCATCAGGAACCGGACCTCGTCCGGGGAGCGCCGCCAGTTCTCCGTGGAGAACGCGTACGCCGACAGGTAGGGGATGCCCAGCTCGATCGCGCCCTCGATGGTGTCGAAGAGGCTGTGCTCGCCCTGCTCGTGGCCCTTCGTGCGGGGCAGCCCCCGCTCCTTGGCCCACCGGCCGTTGCCGTCCATGACGATCGCGACGTGCTTCGGCAGCGCGTCGGCCGGCAGCGCCGGGGGCCGGGCGCCCGACGGGTGCGGAGTCGGCGGCACCGGCTCACGCCGGCCGGCCCTCATCGATCGGATCACTCGGTCTTCCCCCTGTCCACGGCGGCGGCACCGCCGGCCGTCGGGCCGCCCCGGTCGACCAGCGGCAGCGAGCGTAGCGCGCGCTCCAGGTGCCACTGCAGGTGCGCCGCGACCAGACCGCTGCACTCCCGGCGTACGCCGGTCTCGGTGGCGTCGGCGAGCACCCAGTCGCCGGTGGTGAGCGCGGACATCAGGTCGACGGTCGCCGGGGCGGGGTGGGCCGCGCCGGGGGGTCGGCAGTCCGGGCAGACCGCGCCGCCGGCCGGCACGGAGAACGCCCGGTGCCGCCCCGGGGTGCCGCAGACCGCGCAGGCCGTCAGCGCGGGCGCCCAGCCCGCCAGGGCCATCCCCCGCAGCAGGTACGCGTCGAGCACCAGCGTGGTGGCGTGCTCGCCCCGGGCGAGCGACTTGAGCGCGCCGAGGGTGAGCTGGAACAGCCGCAGCGACGGCTCCCGCTCGACCGGGGTGAGCCGCTCGGCGGTCTCGGCGATCGCGCTGGCCGCCGTGTAGCGCGGATAGTCGCCGAGGAACCGCTTGCCGTACAGGTCGATCCCCTCGACCTGGCTGACGCTGTGCAGCGAACTGCCGGTGTTGCCCTTCGGGTCGCCGGCGAGCTGCACGTCGACGTGACCGAACGGCTCCAGCCGGGCACCGAACTTGCTGGTGGTGCGGCGGACCCCCCGGGCCACCGCGCGCAGCCGCCCGTGCCGGCGGGTCAGCAGGGTGATGATCCGGTCGGACTCGCCGAGCTTCTGCACGCGCAGGACCACCGCGTCGTCGCGGTAGAGCTGTCGGCGATACCCGGCCATCCGATCATTCTCCCCCGGCCCACGGAATCAGGGTCGAATCGGGGTGCCCGGCGGGTGATCCCCGATGCGCGGCGGGCCGGACCGGCCGTAGCGTGCCGGCCATGGCCTCGCACCCGACCGCCCACCCCACCCGCCCCACCCGCGGCGTCCCCGCCCGCGCCGTCGCGGTCGGGGCCGTCGCCGCCCTGATCCTCCTCGCCGGGTGCGACAACCTGTCGCTGCGCCGGCTGGACTTCGACGACGTCGAGTCGACGCGGATCGCCCGGGTCACCGTGCTGCCCGGCTCGGGCGACGTGACGGTCGTCGGCGGCGGCCCCGCCGGCCAGGTACGGATCAAGCGGGTGCTGCGCTACCACGGCGACCAGCCCGAGGCCCGGTACGAGATCCGGGGCGACGAGCTGGTGCTCGACACCGGCTGTGGCTCCCGCTGCACGATCTCCTACGAGGTAAACGCCCCGGAGGGCGTCGCCGTGAGCGGCGCGACCGGGTCGGGCAACGTGACGCTGAGCCGGGTCGGCGAGGTGGACTTCCGGCTCGACTCGGGGAACCTGGAGATCACCCGGGCGACCGGGGCGGTGCGCGCCGAGGCCAGCTCCGGCAACGTCGAGGTCGACGACGTACGCGGCCCGGCGACCCTGCGCACCTCGTCGGGCGACATCACGGGCAGCCGCCTGGGCGGCCAGGTGGACGCCGAGGCCGAATCCGGCGGCGTCACCGTCGAGCTGGCCGTCCCGGCCTCGGTGCGGGCGCACGCCGCCAGCGGCGACGTGCAGCTCATCGTGCCCGCCGGCCGGTACCGGGTGCGCTCGGACGTCGACTCCGGCGAGGCCGAGCTGGGCATCGTCGACGACCCGGGCGCGTCGCTGCTGCTCGACGTGGCCGCCGACAGCGGCAACGTGACGGTCACCGCGCGCTGAGCTTGAGGGTGTGCTCCTCGGGGGCGCGGGGCGCGGGCAGCACCGCCCGGTCGTAGCCGGCCGGGGCGGGACTGACGGGCACAGGGCTGGCGCCGGCCGGCACGGGGCGGCCGGCGGCGGCCCCGGTTCCGGCTCCCGCTCCGGCCCCGGTTCGGGTGCGCGGTTCGGGGCGAGCGCCGCCGGGGAACAGCTCCGGGGGCCGGCGGGCGGCGACGTCCTCGACCCAGCCGACCGCCGCGGTGACCGCGCCGACCAGCGCGAAGACCAGCACCACCCGGATCGCCAGGCCCACCGGGTCCTGATGGGACCAGCCGACCACGTCGACCAGCGGGGTGAGCGCCACCACGAACGGCATGTGCCACAGGTAGACGGTGAGCGCCCGCCGGTTCAGCACCGTCACCGCCCGGCCCGCCACGGCGGACCGGTCCACCCAGGCCGCCGACGCCGGGGCCCGGCCGATCGCCACGAGGATGAACGCGGCCGACCACAACGCGTTGCCCAGCGGGATGTCGTTCAGGTCGTACCCGCGCGGCCCGGGATGGGTGGCGATCCAGGCCGCCCCGGCGACGCCGAGGGCCAGCGCCGCCGGGACCAGCACCCGATTGGCCGTACGCCGCAGCAGGCCGTCGTGGTGGGCGAAGCCGAGCAGCCACGCGCCGAAGTAGAGGCCGAACTCCCGCAGCACGGTGGGCGCGGCGGGGAACAGTCCGAACTCGATGGTGGCCAGCAGCGCGTACGGGGCGAGCAGGGTGGGCCACGGGGCCCGCCGGAACAGCCACAGGGCGACGGGCGAGGCGAACACGAACCACAGGTAGTCGCGCAGATACCAGATCACGCTGAGCGCCAGCGCCCCCCAGTAGTTGGCCGGCGGGTCGGCGACCGGGAACGCCCACAGCAGCACCTTGGGTGTCAGCGGCAGCCCGGTGAGCAGCATGGCAGGGACGAAGACCGCGGCCAGCACCCACAGCGAGGGCAACAGGCGGCGCAGCCGCCGGCCTACGGCCGGCGGGCCGGACCGGTCCAGCGACGCCGCCATCAGCGAACCGGCGAGCGCGAACATCACCGACATGGCCGGGAAGACCAGGGTCAGCGTGGCCCATCCGGTCACGTGGTAGACGACGACACGGACGATCGCCAGGGCACGGAGCAGGTCCAGGTACCGGTTTCGCATCAGCCGGCTTCCGGTCGGGAGCAGAGGGGGCAACGGCTTCCTACCCTCCGGCCCACCGCCGCAAAACGCCCAGGGAGCCGCCCCGAAAGTGAGAAACGCCATTCTTCCGCCAGAAACCGGCAACGCCCCCACCCGCACCCACACCGCCCCGGCCCACCGATCCGGCACGTGGGGCGGGGCGTGGGGTGGGGGTTAGAAGCCCAGTTTGCGGAGTTGTTTGGGGTCGCGTTGCCAGTCCTTGGCCACGCGGACGTGCAGGTCCAGGTAGACGCGGGTGCCGAGCAGCTCCTCGATCTGCCGGCGGGCGGTGGTGCCGACCTCCTTGAGCCGGCTGGCCCGGTGGCCGATCACGATGGCCTTCTGGCTGGGTCGCTCGACGTACACGTCGGCGTAGATCTTCATGAGGTTGCCCTCGGGGATCATCTCCTCCACCACCACGGCGATGGAGTGCGGCAGCTCGTCGCGGACCCCCTCCAGGGCCGCCTCCCGGATCAGCTCGGCGACCAGCACCTGCTCCGGGTCGTCGGTGAGCATGTCGTCCGGGTAGAGCTGCGGCGACTCGGGCAGGTAGCCGGTCATCACGTCGACCAGCGTGTCGAGCTGGTGCCCGGAGACCGCGCTGACCGGCACCACGGCGGCGAACTCGCCCAGCTCGCTGACCGCGAGCAGTTGCTCGGCCAGCCGCTTCTTGTCCACCAGGTCGGTCTTGGTCACCACCGCCAGCACGGTGGCCTTCAGCTCGGCCAGCTCCCCGGTGATGAACCGGTCGCCCCGGCCGACCGGCTCGTCGGCCGGGATGCACAGGCCGATCACGTCGACCTCGCTCCAGGTGGAGCGGACCAGGTCGTTGAGCCGCTCGCCGAGCAGCGTGCGGGGGCGGTGCAGCCCGGGGGTGTCGACCAGGACGAGCTGCGACTCCGGCCGGTGCAGCACGGCCCGGATGACGTGCCGGGTGGTCTGCGGCTTGTTCGAGGTGATCGCGATCTTCGTGCCGACGATGGCGTTGGTCAGCGTCGACTTGCCGGCGTTCGGCCGGCCCACGAAGCAGGCGAACCCCGCCCGGTACGGGCGCGCTCCCCCGCCGCCGACGTCGCCCGCCCGGCCACCCCGCACGTCGCTCACTCGACCACCGTGCCGAGGACGGTGCCGTCCGGCGCGGCCACGTGGATCGGCGCGTCGGCGGCGAGGTCACGGACGGCGGCGTGCCCCGCCCCGTCCAGGGTCGACGCCTCGGTCACCACGACGGCGGCCTCCAGCCGCGTCGCCCCGGCCGCCACGGCGGAGGCCACCGCGAGCTGGAGGGCGGTGAGGGTCAGCGAGGGCAGCGACACGCTCGCCGCCGCGTACGTCCGGCCGTCCTGGTCGCGCACCGCGGCTCCCTCCACGGCGCCCACCCGGCCCCGGGCCCCCCGGGCGAGGATGACCAGCTTGCCGTCCTCGGCGCTCAGCTCGACCGGCGCGGACGGGGTGGGCAGGGCGGCGGGCGCGGCGGGTGACTCAGGCATCGGCGGGTTGCCTCTCCTCGGCTCGGTTCTGGGTGCCCCGGGACTCGGCGGGCTCGCCGCGCCCGGGGGTGGTGTCGGGATGGTCGGTCGGCTCGACCCGGCTCACCAGCACGGTGTCGATCCGGTTGCGCCGGCCGGTGGTGCCCTCGGCGACCAGGCGCAGCCCGGCCACCTCGGCCTCCGCGCCGGGGATCGGGACCCGGCCCAGGGCCTGGGCGAGCAGACCGCCGACCGTCTCGACCTCGTCGGCGGGCAGCTCGACGTCGAACAGCTCGCCGAGGGTCTCGACGGGCAGCCGGGCGGTGACCCGCACCGCGCCGTCCGCCAGCCGTTCGACCGGCGGGCGTTCGACATCGTACTCGTCGGTGATCTCGCCGACGATCTCCTCCAGGATGTCCTCGATCGTGACGAGGCCGCCGGTGCCGCCGTACTCGTCGACGACGATGACCAGGTGGTTGCGCGCGGCCTGCATCTCCGACAGCAGGTCGTCGACCGGCTTGGACTCCGGGACGAACGTCGCCGGGCGCATCAGCTCCGACACCGGCAGCCGGGACGCCGCCGGGTCGCCGCCCTGGGTGCGGCGGATCAGGTCCTTGAGGTAGAGCACGCCGAGCACGTCGTCGACGCTCTCCCCGATCACCGGGATGCGGGAGAAGCCGGAGCGCAGGAACAGGGCGAGGGCCTGGGAGAGGGTCTTGCTCTCCTCGATCCACACCATCTCGGTGCGCGGCACCATCACCTCGCGGGCGATGGTGTCGCCGAGCGCGAACACCGAGTGGATCATCTGCCGCTCGCCGTGCTCGACGACGCCCCGCTGCTCGGCCAGGTCGACCAGCTCGCGCAGCTCCACCTGGGTGGCGAACGGACCCTCCCGGAAGCCGCGCCCCGGGGTCACCGCGTTGCCGATCAGGATCAGCAGCGACGCCAGCGGGTTGAGCGCCCGGCCCAGCCAGCGCACCAGCGGCGCGACGGCCCGGCCGACCGCGTACGCGTGCTGCCGGCCGAGGGTACGCGGGCCGACCCCGACCACCACGAAGCTGATCACGGTCATCGCGCCGGCGGTGACCAGCGCCGCCCGCCAGCCCGCGCCGAACGTGTCGACCGCCACCAGCGCGACCAGCGTGGTGGCGGTCAGCTCGGCCAGCAGCCGCAGAAGCAGCAGCAGGTTGAGGTGGCGGACGACGTCACCGGCGACGGCCTGGAGCGTGCGCGCGCCCCGGGCCCCGTCGCGGGCCAGCTCGGCCGCCCGGGCCGGTGACACGGCGGCCAGCGCCGCCTCGGTCATCGCGATCAGGCCGGCGAGCACCACCAGCCCGGCCGCGAAGACGAGCAGTTGCAGGTCGGGCAGGCCCGCCGCCGCGCCGGCCGCCGACACCTGTGCGGGCATCACGCGGACCGGGTCGACCGCCAGCTGGCCAGCAGCCGGGCCTGGAGCTCGAACATCTCCCGCTCCTCCTCCGGCTCGGCGTGGTCGTAGCCGAGCAGGTGCAGCACCCCGTGCACGGTGAGCAGGTGCAGCTCGTCGGCCGAGGAGTGGCCGGCCGTCGCGGCCTGCTTGGCCGCCACCTCCGGGCAGAGCACGATGTCGCCCAGCAGCGCCGGCTCCCCGCCGGCCGAGCTGGACTCGCCCGGCCCGTGGTCGACGCTGCCCTCGTCCATGGGGAAGGCGAGCACGTCGGTCGGGCCGTCGCCGCCCATCCAGCGGTGGTTCAGCTCGGTCATGTAGTCGATGTCGACCAGCAGCACGGACAGCTCGGCGAGGGGGTTGACCCCCATCTCGTCGAGGGCGTGCCGGGCGACGGCGAGCACGGCGTCGGTGTCGACGTCGACACCGGACTCGTTGGCGATCTCGATGGACAACTGGGTTCCCTAGGTCTGTCGGCGCCGGCCGGCCCGGCCGCCCTGGGCGGTGCGCCCCGGCACGGCGTGCACGCCCTGCGCCTGCTGGTTCTCCCGCTCGGCGTCCCAGCGGGCGTACGCGTCGACGATCTCCCCGACCAACCGGTGGCGCACCACGTCGGAGCTGGACAACTGCGCGAAGTGCACGTCCTCCACGTTCTCCAGGATCTCCCGGACCACCCGCAGGCCGCTGGTCGTCCCGCCGGGAAGGTCCACCTGGGTGACGTCGCCGGTGACCACGATCTTGGAACCGAAGCCGAGCCGGGTGAGGAACATCTTCATCTGCTCGGGCGTGGTGTTCTGCGCCTCGTCGAGGATGATGAACGCGTCGTTGAGGGTGTTGTGCGTGACCAGGAAGTCGTCGGTCACGTACAGCGAGTCCTCCGCCGCGACCTGGATGCACATCGTCTCCTGCACCCCGGCAGGAATGATCGAGTCGATGAACCGCATCGGCCGGCCACCGCCATGCTCGTCGTACAGCGCACGCTTGCGCGACAGGCGGAACGGCGCGACGCCGGCAGGAAGCCTGATCTCCACGACGTAGGCGTCGGCGCGGTAGGGAACCGGGCGGCCGTTGGCCAGGCCGGGCTTACGCCCCTCGGCCTCCCGGACCCGCCAGGTGGCCACCCCGCCGAGCGACTGGGCCAGGTAGACCACGTCGTCCCGCAGCCGCGGCGACGTCGTCGCGTATTGCACCCGGCAGGTGCGCCCCGCCTGGACGACCGGCCCGCCGTCGGTGTCCAGCAGCCCTTGGAGCACGGCCAGCCGGACGTCGAGGCTGTTGTTCCTGTAGACCTCGGGCACGAACTTGGTGCCCGAGGTCGCCCCGGCCAGGCCCAGTTCACGCAGCACGGCCGTCACCGGGTTGGCGACGATGACCCCGCCCCGGTGGCCGTCGACGTGCCGGAGCACGTAGTCGTACTCGCTCTTGCGGACGAGGGCGATGCCGGGCAGCGCCTCGTCGAGCGCGACGGCCAGCTCCGGGTCCGCGGTGGAGAAGGCCGGCGTCGTGCGGCACGAGATCGAGCCGTCGCCGAGGAGCAGCCCGAGCGCGTACGGGTCGAGCGGAACGTCCTGCGGCGCCAGTTGCACGGGCGCGACGACCGGCAGCTCGTACCGGCGGGTGTGGCCCCGCCACTCCTTGCCGATCATCTCCTGGGTTTCGAGGGTGCGCCGACGCCCGCGCCGCTTGTCGTCGGGCGTGGCGACGGTCCAGAGGTGCTCGCCGCAGGCGAGGGTGGACGCGCCGTCCTGGGTGGTGACCCGGTAGACCTGCTTCGGCCCCTGCGGGTAGACGCCGATCACCGGCGTGGGCGTGCCGTTCGAGCCGATGACCAGGTCACCGACCCGCAGCGACCCGAACGGCCGGAACCCCTCCGGGGTCAGGACCCGCGCGTCGTACGGCTGCGCCCGTCCCCTCATGTATGCCAGGGGCGCGACCTCGATCGTCCCGGCCGCCATCAGCTTCGGGATCGTCTCCGGGTCGAGCATGTCGTGCAGCGCGTCGTAGAGCGGGCGCAGGTAGGGGTCGATCTTCTCGTTGAGCGTGCCGGGCAGGAAGCCCAGCCGCTCCCCCGCCTCGACCGCCGGCCGGGTCAGGATGATCCGGTTGACCTGCTTGGCCTGGAGGGCCTGGACGGCCTTCGCCATCGCCAGGTAGGTCTTGCCGGTGCCGGCGGGGCCGATGCCGAAGACGATGGTGTGCGCGTCGATCGCGTCGACGTACTTCTTCTGCCCGAGCGTCTTGGGGCGGATGGTGCGCCCGCGCCGGGAGAGGATGTTGAGCGTCAGGACCTCGGCGGGCCGCTCGGTGCCGCCCTGTTCCAGCATCCCGACGGTGCGCCGCACGGCGTCAGTGGTCAGGGTCTCGCCTTTCTCGATCAGTTCGAGCAGCTCGCTGAAGAGGCGCTCGGCGATGGCGTTGTCCGCCGGGGCACCGGTGATGGTGATCTCGTTGCCGCGGACGTGCACGTCGCTGTCGACCGAACGCTCGACGAGTCGCAGGATCTCGTCGCCCGCGCCCAGCAGGTTGACCATGATCTTCGAGTCGGGGACGGTGATCCTGGTCTGCACCCGGGGCGGGCCGGGAGGTGGGGTGCCGGTCATGGGTCGGGCCGAGGGGCCCTGCGCACCTGCTCTCGATCTCGGCGCCGGGCCCTGCTGGCGCGGCGATCGGACGTTACCCCCATCGTAACGTTTCCCGCGCGGCGGCACCTCGCCCATTTCCCCCGGCCGCCGGCCTGCCGGCCTGGCCGGGGCGTCAGCGCCGGAAGTCGTACCCGTCGAAGGTCTCCTGCCCCCGGGTGAAGCGGTACGTCGCCCAGTGCAGCCGGACCACCGCCCCGGTCGCGTCCCGGGTCAGCCGCAGCAGCTCGCCGGCCTCCCGCCCGGAGACGGTGCGGAACACGTCCGGCCGGTCCGGCAGCGGGGCGAAGACCGCCGGGGGCTTCCCCGCCGGGTCTCCCGCGCTGCGGGCCTGCAGCGTGCCGTCGTGCCAGCTGAAGACGGACTCGAAGCCCTCGCCCCACCAGCGGCCCAGCATCCCGCGCAGGTGCTCCGGGGCCGGCGGGCCCGGCCGCCACGGCTCGACGTCGGCCGGGTCGTGCTCGACGGCGGCGGCGAGCAGCCGGTGCGGCAGCTCCATGACCTGCACGCCGGTCCCGGACGACCCGAGCACCGCCGCGCCCATCGCCCCGGGGGTGCCGTCGCCGCCCCGGCGGCCGTAGACGGCGGCGAGGAAGCCGGGCATCGCCCCGTCGTGGCCGACGTGCACGACCCGTTCCCCCTGCGGCAGCAGGATCAGCCCCAGCCCGAAGCCGGCCCCCCAGACCGTCTCGTCGGTGACGGTCAGCGGCCAGCGCATCTCGTCGAGCGTCGCCGGGGCGAGCACCGCGCCGGTGGGGTCGAGCGCCGCCGGGTCGGCCAGGAACGCCGCCCAGCGGGCCATGTCGGTGGCGGTGCTCCACAGCTGCCCGGCCGGGCCGACCGCGGCGAAGTCGGTGGGCGGCTCGGGGTGCGCCTCGTCGGAGTACGCGTCGACGAGGAACCCGGTGGCCGCCGCCGGGCCCGGCCGGTCGGTGGTGGCGGTCAGGCCGAGCGGGGTGAGCACCCGGTCGGCGAGCACCTCGGCCCAGGTGCCGCCGCGCAGCCGGGCGACGAGCTGGCCGAGCACGGCCATGCCGAGGTTGGAGTAGTGGAAGCGGCGGGCCGGCGGCAGCACCCGCTCGGCGCGGGCCAGGTCGGCCAGCAGCTCGTCCGCCCCGGGGGCGAGCAGGGTGTCCCAGACGTCGCCGTGCGGCTCCCGTTGCAGGCCGGAGGTGTGCGACAGCAGCCGGCGTACGGTCAGCTCGCCGTGTGCGGGCACGTCGAGGTGCGCGCCGACGGGGTCGTCGAGGTCGAGCAGGCCGGCGTCGCGGCACTGCATGACCAGCACGGCGGTGAACGTCTTGGTGACCGAGCCGATCCGGAACAGCGTCTGCGGGCCGAGCGCCGTGTCGTTGCCGGTGCCGCCGGCCTCGCAGGTCCAGAGCGGGCGGTCCGCCCGGTGCAGGGCCGCCGCGACCGCCGGCACCCGCCCCTCGGCCTGGACCCGCCGCACCATCCGCCCGAGCCGTTCGTCGATTCCACTCACGCCCGCAGTGTAAGGAGGGGCCCCTTGCTAACGCATTCCGTATAGGAAGGGCCCCTTCCTAACACCTCGGCGCGGGACGCGCCCGCGACGGACGCCCGCGCGGGACGCGCCCGCCCCCTCAGCGGCAGAGCATCGGGCCCAGCGGCGCGCCGCCGAGCACGTGCGCGTGCACGTGGAAGACCTCCTGGCCGCCGTACGCCCCGGTGTTGAACATCAGCCGGAAGCCGTCGCCGAGCAGCCCCTCGTCCTCGGCCACGGCGGCGGCCGTGGCCAGCAGCTCACCGGCGAGCGCCGGGTCGCCCTGGCCGAGGGTCGCCACGTCGGCGTAGTGCTCCTTGGGGATGACCAGCACGTGCACCGGGGCCTTCGGGTCGATGTCGCGGAAGGCGAGGGTGGTGTCGGTCTCCCGGACGACGGTGGCCGGGATCTCCCCGGCGACGATGCGGCAGAACAGGCAGTCGGATCCCATCGGGGCATGGTAAGTGGTGCCGGACGGCTGGGGCATGATGGCCGCGTGACTTCACGGGCGGTGCTGGTGACGGGGGCCTCGCGGGGCATCGGGCGCGCGGTGGCGGCGCGGTTCGCGGCGGGCGGGGACCGGGTGGCGATCCACCACAGGGGCTCCGGGGAGCTGGCCGAGCGGCTGCGCGCGGAGCTGCCGGGCGACGGCCACGTCGTGGTCCGCGCGGACCTGGCCGACCCCGAGGCGGTACGGGTGATGGTCGACGACGCGGCGGCCCGCCTCGGCGGGCTGGACGTGCTGGTCAACAACGCCGGAGTGTACGGCGAGCGGAACGCCCCGCACCCGGTCTTCGGCGCGTCCTACGCCGACTGGCAGCGGCGCTGGCGGCAGGTGCTGGAGACCAACCTGACCGGGGCGGCCAACGTGACCTGGTGCGCGGCCCAGCACATGCGCGGGCGGGGCGGGCGGATCGTCAACGTCTCGTCGCGGGGCGCGTTCCGGGGCGAGCCGGAGCAGCCGGCGTACGGGGCGAGCAAGGCGGGGCTCAACGCGCTCGGCCAGTCCCTCGCGGTGGCCCTGGCCCCGTACGGCATCGCGGTCGCGACGGTGGCCCCCGGCTTCGTGGAGACCGACATGACCACGGAGCACCTGGCCGGTGAGGGCGGCGCGGCGATCCGGGCGCAGAGCCCGTTCGGCCGGGTGGCCCGCCCGGAGGAGATCGCGGCGGCGGTCCACTGGCTGGCGTCGGCGGAGGCGGAGTGGGCCTCCGGCACGATCGTCGACCTCAACGGCGCGTCCTACCTGCGCACCTGACCGGAGCGGCAGGTCACCGGCAGGACAGGCGGGTCACCAGCGGGACAGGCGGGTGGCCAGGACGCAGAGGGCGGCGACGCCCGCCGTGGAGGTGCGCAGCACGTGCGGGCCGAGGCGCACCGGGCGGGCGCCGGCCTGGGTGAACGCGGTCACCTCCGCGTCGGTGATGCCGCCCTCCGGGCCGACGACCAGCACGATCTCGCCCGCATCGGGCAGCTTGGCGGCGGTCAGCGGCTCCTGCGCCTCCTCGTGCAGGACGAACGCGGCGGCGGCCCCCGCGATCCGGCGGGCCACCGTGGCCGTGGACTCGTCGGGGGCGCCGGCCACCACCGGCAGCCACGCCCGGCGGGCCTGCTTCGCCGCCTCCCGGGCCGTCGCCGCCCACTTCTCCCGGGCCCGTACGCCCCGGTCGCCGCGCCACTGCGCCACCGAGCGGGCCGCCGCCCAGGGCACGATCTCGTCGACGCCGACCTCGGTCATCGCCTGCACGGCCAGCTCGCCCCGGTCGCCCTTGGCGATGCCCTGCACCACGACGAGCCGGGGGACGGGCGCGTCGACGTATCCCCGGGAGGTGACCCGCAGGTCGAGGGTGCCCCTGCCGACGGCGGTGACCACGGCGGCGGCGGTGCCGCCCCGGCCGTCGGCCAGCAGCAGCTCCTCGCCGGTGCGCAGCCGCTGGACGGTGGCCGCGTGGTGCCCCTCCGGGCCGCCGAGGGTCAGCGAGTCGCCGGTGGGCAGCGCGTCGACCAGGAACAGCGGCGCCGACACCTCAGGCGTGCCCGTTGAAGGCGTCGCGCATCCGGGAGAAGAAGCCGCCCTGCTTGCTCAGCTCGGCGACCTCCTCGCCCCGGGTCTTGGCGAAGTCGCGCAGCATCTTCTCCTGGTCGGCGTCGAGCTTGGTCGGGGTGCGCACGTCGAGGTGGACGTAGAGGTCGCCCCGGCCGGTGCCGCGCAGGTGCGGCACGCCCCGGGCGCGCAGCCGCAGGGTGCTGCCCGGCTGGGTGCCGGCCTTGACGTCGACCGTCTCCTCGCTGTCGAGGGTCTTGATCGTCAGCCGGGTGCCGAGCGCGGCGGCGGTCATCGGGACGGTGACCCGGCAGTGCAGGTCGTCGCCCTTGCGGGAGTAGACGTCGTGCGGGCGCTCGTGGATCTCGACGTAGAGGTCGCCGGCGGTGCCGCCGCCCGGGCCGACCTCGCCCTGCTGGGCGAGCCGGATGCGCATGCCGTCCTCGACCCCGGCGGGGATCTTGACGGTCAGCGAGCGGCGGGTGCGCACCCGCCCGTCGCCGGTGCAGGTCGGGCAGGGGTGCGGGATGGTGGTGCCGTAGCCCTGGCAGACCGTGCACGGCCGGGCGGAGACCACCTGGCCGAGGAAGGTGCGCTGCACCGACTGGACCTCGCCCCGGCCGCCGCACGCCTCGCAGGTGGCCAGGTGGGTGCCGGCCGCCGTGCCCGCCCCGGAGCAGGTGGTGCAGAGCACCGCCGTGTCGACGGTGATGGGGGCCTCGACGCCGAACGCCGTCTCGTTCAGGTCCAGCTCCAGGCGCAGGATCGCGTCCGCGCCGGGCCGGGTGCGCGGGCGCGGGCCCCGGGAGCCGCCGGCCGCGCCGCCGAAGAAGGCGTCCATGATGTCCTGGAAGCCGACGAACGGGCCGGCCCCGCCGGGCCCGCCCGGGCCGCCCATGCCACCGCCCCCGGGGGCGAGGGGGTCGCCGCCGAGGTCGACGATCTGCCGTTTCCGGTCGTCCGAGAGGACCTCGTACGCGGCGTTGATGTCCTTGAACTTCTCCTGTGCCTCCGGGTCCGGATTGACGTCCGGGTGGAACTGCCGCGCCAGCTTGCGGTAGGCGCGCTTGATCTCGTCGTCGGAGGCCTCCCGGCTCACGCCGAGGATGCCGTAGTAGTCCCTGGCCACTGCGTCCCGTGTCCTCATGTTCTTGTCGCGTTGCGCCGGTCGTCGGCCGGAGCCGGCCGTCGGCCCTGACTGGTCAGTTCTGGGCCAGCAGCTCGCCCACGTAGCGTGCCACGGCCCGCACCGTGGCGATGGTGCCGGGGTAGTCCATCCGGGTGGGGCCGACCACGCCCAGTCCGCCGAGCGCGGTCGCCCCCGGGCCGTAGCCGGTGCTCACCACCGAGGCGGCCCGCAGGTTGTCGATCTCGTTCTCGTCGCCGATCAGCACGCGGGTGGTGGTCGACTCGGCCTCGCCGATCAGCTTGAGCATCACCACCTCCTCCTCCAGCGCCTCCAGGATGGGCCGCAGGGACCCCTGGAAGTCGAGCAGGCCGCCCCGGGTCAGGTTGGCGGTGCCGGCCAGGGCGATGCGCTCCTCGTGCCGCTCGACCAGCGTCTCCAGCAGCACGGTGGAGAGCGTGGTCATGGTGCCGCGCAGGTGCGGGCTCGACTCCTCGACCAGCGCCTGCACCAGCGGCGGGGTCTCCGACAGCCGGCTGCCGACGAGCTTCTCGTTGACCAGCCGGCGCAGGTCGGTGACGTCGTCGGCGCTCACCGGCGCGGGCAGCTCGACCAGCCGCTGCTCGACCCGGCCGGTGTCGGCGATCATCACCAGCATCAGCCGGGTGGTGGAGATCGGCACCAGCTCCAGGTGCCGCACCGAGGAGCGGGCGAGCGAAGGATATTGCACCACGGCGACCTGCCGGGTGAGCTGCGCCAGCAGCCGCACCGTGCGGTGCACCACGTCGTCGAGGTCGACCGCGCCCACCAGGAAGCGCTCGATCGCCCGGCGCTCGGCCGGGCTGAGCGGCTTGACGCGGGACAGCCGGTCGACGAAGAGGCGGTAGCCCCGGTCGGTGGGGACCCGTCCGGCGCTGGTGTGCGGCTGCCGGATGTAGCCTTCCTCCTCCAGCACCGCCATGTCGTTGCGCACCGTCGCGGGGGAGACGCCGAGCTGGTGCCGCTCGACCAGCGCCTTGCTGCCGACCGGCTCCTGGGTGGCGACGTAGTCCTCGACGATCGCGCGGAGCACGGCGAGCTTGCGGTCGTCCAGACCCACCCTGCCACCTCCTGTCGCATGTCGGGCCGGCGGCGCGGCGGCACCGCAGGTCGGCGCTCCGCCGGTGCGTCGCCGCCTGGCACTCGACTGTAACGAGTGCCAGTCTACGTCGGCTGCCCCGTGCTGGGTAAGATCAACGACGGACCGCGGGTGCGGCGACCGCCGCGCGGGAGCACGGCCGGGCGCGCGCCGACCGGTCGACGGCCGCCCGGTGCGGGCCGTCGCCTGCGTGCGCGGGCCGAACATCCGCCGCTTCGCGGCGGTGTCGCTCTGGTGCCCGCTTGCCCGCAACCCCTACCGTGACGTGCATGACTGAACCACCTCGCCCTCCCGGATCGGGCGACCCCGGCGGCTACCCGCCGGAGCCGAACCCGTCGGCACCGTACGGCTCGCCGGGGCACGAGCCCCCCACCGCACCACTGTCCGGGGCCCCCGGGGCGGGCGGCTATCCCCCGCCCGGTGGCTATCCGCCGCCCACCGGTGACCAGCCGCCGTCGGCCGGCTACCCGCCACCCGGTGGCGGCTTCCCCCCGCCCGGTGGCGGATATCCGACCGGCGGCGCGTACGGCCCGCCCTCCGGCGGCTACGCCAACAACGAGGACAAGACCTGGGTCCTGGTCGCCCACTTCGGCGGCGCGGCGGGGATGTTCCTCGGCGGTGGCGTGCTCGGCTGGCTCGCGCCGCTGATCGCCCTGCTCGCCCGGGGCAACCAGTCGCCGACGGTCCGCGCCCACGCGGTTGCGGCGCTGAACTTCCAGCTCCTCTGGTCGGTCATCGCCCTGATCGGCTGGATCCTCACCTGCATCCTGGTGGGGCTCCTGATCGGGTTCGGCGCCATGATCGTCGGCATCATCTTCGGCATCGTCGCCGGCATCAAGGCGAACGAGGGCAGCCCCTACCGCTACCCGATGACCGTCAACCTGATCAAGTGACCCCCGACCGGCCGCTCCCCCGGCCGGTCGGGGCCACCCCCGTCAGGGCAGCAGGTCGCGCACGACCGCGTCGGCCAGCAGCCGGCCGCGCAGCGTGAGCACCGCCCGGCCCGCCGCGTAGCCGGCCGGGTCGAGCAGGCCGTCGGCGAGGGCCCGCCGGGCCCCGGCGCGGCCCGCGTCGTCCAGCACGGCCAGCGGCAGCCCCGAGGCGAGCCGCAGCCGCAGCATGACGTCCTCCGTGTGGGCCTCGTCGGGCGTGAGCACCTCCCGGGCCAGGCCGGGCGACTCCCCCGCCGCCAGGCGCTTCGCGTACGCGGCCGGGTGCTTGACGTTCCACCAGCGCACACCGCCGACGTGGCTGTGCGCCCCCGGCCCGAGGCCCCACCAGTCGCCGCCGTTCCAGTAGAGCAGGTTGTGCCGGCACCGACCGGCCGGCGTGCGGGCCCAGTTGGACACCTCGTACCAGGAGAAACCGGCCGCGTCGAGGGCGGCCTCCGCGGCCAGGTAACGGTCCGCCGCCACGTCGTCGGAGGGGTACGGCAGCTCGCCGCGCCGCATCCGCGCGGCCAGCCGGGTGCCGTCCTCCACGATCAGGGCGTACGCGCTGACGTGGTCCACCCCGGCGGCCACCACCTGCGCCAGGGACGCGGCGAAGTCGTCGGCGCTCTCCCCCGGCGTACCGTAGATCAGGTCGAGGTTGACGTGGTCGAACCCGGCGTCGCGGGCCTCCCGGGCGGCCTCGGTGGCCCGGCCGGCGCGGTGCCGGCGGTCGAGGATCGCCAGCACCCCCGGCGCGGCCGACTGCATGCCCAGCGAGATCCGGGTGTACCCGGCGGCCCGCAGGGTCTTCAGCGACTCCGGGGTCACCGACTCGGGGTTGGCCTCGGTGGTCACCTCCGCGTCGGCCGCCAGCCCCCAGGCGCGGTCGATGCCGTCGAGGATGCGGGCCAGGTCGTCGGCGGGCAGCAGGGTGGGGGTGCCGCCGCCGACGAACACGGTGTCGACCCGCGGCGGCGGGGCGTCGCCGAGCACCCGGGCGGCCAGCGCCAGCTCGGTGAGCACCGTGTCGGCGTACCCCTCGCGGCTCGCCCCGCCGCCCAGCTCGTCGGCGGTGTAGGTGTTGAAGTCGCAGTAGCCGCAGCGGCTGGCGCAGAACGGCACGTGCACGTACACGCCGAAGCCGCGCGCGCCGACGGCGCGGGTCGCGGTGGCGGGCAGCGAGCCGTCGGCCGGGACGGGCTCGCCTTCTGGAAGGACGCCGGGCATGGCCACTAGTGTGCCCGGCATGACCTCCACCGCCGCGCTCGTGCGGGTCGCCACGGCCCGTGGGGTGACCACCCTCACCCTGGACAGCCCGCACAACCGCAACGCGCTCTCCACGCCGCTGATGACCGAGCTGCTGGCCGGGCTGGCCGCCGCCGTGGCCGACGACGCGGTCCGGGTGGTGGTGCTCGACCACACCGGCCCCGTCTTCTGCTCCGGCGCCGACCTGAAGGAGACCGCCGCCGCGTACGCCAGCGGCACGGTCCCGGCCGGGATGCTCGGCGACGTGCTCGCGGCGGTCTGGGAGTGCCCGAAGCCGGTGGTGGCCCGGGTCGCCGGGCCCGCGCGGGCCGGCGGGCTGGGCCTGATCGCGGCGGCCGACCTGGCGATCTGCGCGCAGGAGGCGACGTTCGCGTTCACGGAGGTGCGGATCGGGGTGATCCCGGCGGTGATCTCGGCGACCGTGCTGCCCCGGCTGGCGCCCCGGGCCGCCGCCGAGCTGTACCTCACCGGCGACACCTTCGACGGGCGGCGGGCCGCCGAGATCGGGCTGGTCACCTCGGCGGTGCCGGCGGACGCGCTGGACGCGGCGGTGGCGCGGGCCTGCGCCTCGCTGGTGCGGGGGGCGCCGAACGCGCTGGCCGGGGCCAAGGAGCTGCTGCGCCGCCCGCCGGCGGCCGACCTGCGGGCCGGGGTCGCCGAGCTGGCCGCCCTGTCGACCGGGTTCTTCCTGTCCGACGAGGGGCGCGAGGGCGTGCTGGCGTTCCGGGAGAAGCGCGACGCGAGCTGGGTGCCGACGGACTGACCGGTTCCCGGGCCGGCCGGTCGACCGGCGGGCCGGCCGAGCGGTTCCCGGTCGGCCGACGGTTTCCGGGCCGGGGCGCGGGGAAGGCGGACACGCATCGCGGCCGACCCGCCACGGAACGGAGCGAATCGGTCGGACGGGCCGGACGGCGGCGGGGACGTACTCTTGGCGGACGCCGTCGAACAGGGGGTGCGGGTGCGAAGTCGGGCAGTCGTCGCGACCGGTGTCGTCGTCGCCGTGATCGCCGTGGTGGGGATCTGGCTCGTCGTCCGGCAGGCCGGCGGGCAGCTACGCCTGCCGCTGTCCCTGACCAGCCGCACCTGCACGGTGCAGGCCGACGGCCAGGTGCGCCTGGACGCCGACCAGATGGCCAACGCCGCCACGATCGCCGCCATCGGCGTCCAGCGGAAGATGCCCGAGCGGGCCGTGGTGGTCGCCCTCGCGACGGCCTACCAGGAGTCCGGGCTGCGCAACCTCCCCGACGGCGACCGGGACTCGCTGGGCCTGTTCCAGCAGCGGCCGAGCCAGGGCTGGGGCACCGAGGCGCAGATCGCCGACCCCCGGTACGCGACCCGGAAGTTCTACGCCGCGCTCAAGCGGGTGCGCGGCTGGGAGAAGATGCGGGTCACCGACGCGGCGCAGAAGGTGCAGCGCTCGGCGTTCCCCGAGGCGTACCAGAAGTGGGCGGACGAGTCGGAGGTGCTGACCCGGGCGCTGCTCGGCGAGGCGACCGGCGCGGTGGCCTGCACGGTCGGCGCGACGCCGGTGATGCGGGGCGCGGCCGCCGCCGCCGCGCTGACCCGGGGCCTGAGCCTTGATTGGGGGCTGCCGGAGGCGGCGTCCCCGGCCGAGCTGACCGGCCTCGCGGTGCCGGCCGACGACCGGCGCGACGGCTGGCGGTACGCGCACTGGCTGGTCTCGCACGCCTCCGACCACGGCGTGAAGCGGGTACGCTTCGCCGGCCTGGAGTGGACCGCGAAGGCCGGCACCTGGAGCCGGGTGGGCGACGCCCCGGCGAACGACGGCGAGGTGCTCGCCGAGGTCTTCGCCGACGCCTGAGCGGCCTCGATTCTCCACACCGACGGTTACCGCACAATCCTCCATATCCGGCGAAAGCCGCCGAAGAAGCGCCTGATCTCACCCTCCGTACCCAGACGGGTGCCAACTGTCCGGCCGCTCCCCCGCACCGTCGGGCGCGCTCCGCACCCGAGCGCGCGGGCGCAGTAGCATCGGCGTCCTGTGCCAGAAATGGTTTCACCTCATGGGGAGGGGTACGACGCGGTGTTCGATTACGACGGCCGGACCGGCTACGAACCGATCAGCGACACCGACCGCAAGGAGTTCCACGAGCAGGGCTTCCTCCTGCTGCGGAACGTGCTGACGGAGGACCACCGGGCCGCCCTGGAGGAGGCCGTCGACCGCGTGTACGCGGAGGAGAAGGCCAAGGGCAACACCACCAAGGACGGCACCCTGCACCTGCTGGGCTTCCTGGAGCGCGACGAGCTCTTCGGCCAGCTGCTGACCCACCCGATCGCCTTCCCGTACATGTGGGGGCTGGCCGGCTGGAACATCTACACCCACCACAACCACCTCGACGTCACCCCGCCGGCGCTGGAGCCGGAGAAGCCGTACTGGGGGTGGCACCAGGACGGGTACCGGCAGAACTCCGACCCGGAGACGATGGACCCGAACCTGCCCCGGCCGATGTTCTCGCTGAAGGTGGCGTACGTGCTCTCCGACCTGTCGGAGACCGGCCGCGGCGCGACCAAGGTGATCCCGGGCAGCCACCTGTGGAACTCGCTGCCCCGCCCGGCGGACCTGACGGTGCACAACCCGGACCCGGAGGGCACGGTGGAGATCACCGCGAACCCGGGCGACGCGTTCATCTTCGACCGCCGCCAGTGGCACTCCCGGTCGACGAACCTGTCGAACATCACCCGCAAGATGCTCTTCGTCGGCTACACGTACCGGTGGATCCGGCCGCTGGACGAGCTGCACATCGACACCGACGGCGAGTGGTGGGCCAACCGCACGCCGGTGCAGCGCCAGCTCTGCGGCGAGGGCACCCACACCGCCAACTACTGGGGCATCAACTGGAACGGGTACATCGACGACGAGATCCCGCTGCGCAAGGAGCTCAAGGAGCGCGGCCTGCTCGACCGCAGCATCCCCTGGCTCCGCTGACGGTGTAAGGAAGGGCCCCCTGTTGACGCATTCCGCATAGCAGGGGGCCCTTGTTAACACCTGGGCACGGCGATCGGCGGCGGGGCCGCCGGGGCCCTCAGGCGTCGGGCGTGGCGAGCCGGCGCGCGACCTTCCGCCGCAGCGGCTCGGGCAGCTCGGGGACGTCGAGCAGCCGGGGCAGCAGCTCCGGTTCGAGGGTGCTCGCCCGGAACACCTCGCCGACGGTCACGCCGTGCGCCGGCCGCTCTACCACCTCCACCGGGTCGCCCGCGCCGACCTCGCCCTCCCGCAGCACCCGCAGGTACGCCCCCGGGGCGGCGCGCACCGTGAACCGCTTGATCAGATCCGGCACGCCCCAGAACCCGGCGAACGTCCGGCACGGCGTGCGCGGCTTGGTGACCTCCAGCAGGGCCGACCCGATCTGCCACCGCTCGCCGACGACCGCCCCGGTCACGTCCACCGCGTACGTGGTCAGGTTCTCGCCGAAGGCACCCGGCCGGATGTCGCGGCCCAGCTCGGCCGCCCACCACGCGGCGTCCTCCTCGGCGTACGCGTAGACGATCTGGTCGGGGCCCCCGTGGTGGGCCCGTTCGCCGATGAAGTCGCCGGCCACCCCGTCGACGCGCAGCAGCACCGGCCCGTCCACCGGCCGCTTGTCGATCCCGCTGCGGCCGCTCGCGTCGCCCGCCCACTCCGCCTCGGTCACCACGCCGAGGTTCACCGTCACCAGCCTGCCCGTCATGGCGACAGCCTACGGCGGCATCGCGGCCCGCCGATGCCCCGCCCGGCGCCGCCCCTCCGCGCGCCTCAGCCCTTGACGGCGCCCGCCACCAGGCCGGAGACCATCCGGCGCTGCACCAGCAGGAAGAAGACGATCACCGGCAGCGTGAACAGCGTCGAGGCGGCCATCACCGGCCCCCAGGCGGTGTCGTCGCGGCCGAAGAAGAACGTCATCGCCACGGGCAGGGTGTAGCGGTCCTGGTCGTTGACGAAGGTCAGCGCGAAGATCAACTCGTTCCAGGCGGTGATGAAGGAGAAGATGCTCGTGGCCACCAGGCCCGGCGCGACCAGCGGGAACAGGACGCGGCGGAAGGTCTGGGCGCGGCTCGCGCCGTCGATCGCCGCGGCCTCCTCCAGCTCCTTGGGCACGGCGGCCACGAAGCCGCGCAGCATCCAGACCGCGAACGGCAGCGAGAAGCCGAGGTACGTCAGGACCAGGCTGGGCAGCGTGTTGTAGAGGCCCAGCCGCTGGATCATCAGGAACAGCGGGATGACCAGGGCCTCCAGCGGGATCATCTGCACCACCAGCAGCATGATCAGGAAGCTGGTGCGCAGCTTGAACCGGAACCGGGCCACCGCCGTCGCGGCGAGCAGCGCGACCAGGCCGCTGAGCACCACGGTCGACACCGCCACGAGCACGGAGTTGAGGAAGAAGTCCAGGAACGTGACGCCGGGGATGAGGTTGCCGGTGAGGATCTCCCGGTAGTGCTCCAGCGTCGGCGCGGTCGGCACCGGCCGGGGCGTGGCCGAGAAGATCTCCCGGTTGGGCTTGAGCGACGTCGCGATCATCCAGTAGACGGGGAACGCCGCGAAGAGCGCCACCAGCAGGCCCGCCCCGTTGAGGGCGACCCGCTTCACCACCGCGCCGCGCTTCACGCGTCCTCCTCCTGCTTGAGCACCATCCGCACGTAGAGGCCGGTCACCACCAGCAGGATCAGCGTGAGGATGACGGCGATCGCCGCGCCCAGGCCGTACTTGGGGGGCGGGGAGAACGCCTCGGCGTACGAGTAGATCGACAGCATGAACGTCGGCCGGTCCTGGGTGCCGCCGGCCAGCACGAACTGCTGGGTGAACACCTTGAAGTCCCAGATCGTGGAGAGCACCACGAGGATGCCGAAGACGGGCCGCAGCAGCGGGAAGGTGATCTTCCAGAAGACCTTCCACGGGCCGGCCCCGTCGACCCGGGCTGCCTCGTGCAGCTCGCTCGGCACGCTCTTCAGCCCCGCCAGCACGCTCACCGCGATGAACGGGAACGAGTGCCAGACCACCACGAGGGTGAGGATCGAGAAGAACATCAGCGGCGAGTTGAACCAGCCGTACCCGGTCCAGTCGGCGCGGCCGAACAACGCGTTCGACAGCCCGTCGGGCAGGGCGTTGAACAGCCAGGTCACCAGGCCCGAGGTGTCGTCGAACAGCCACTTCCACACGATGGTGCCGGTCAGCGCCGGGGTGGCCCAGGCCAGCATCACGCAGCTGGCGACGAAGGTGGCCATCCGCCGGCCGAGCCGGTTGAGCAGCAGCCCGACCAGCGTGCCGAGGATCATCGTGAGGACGACGTTGGCTGCGGCGAAGAGCACGGTGTTGCGCAGCACCGTACGGAAGAACGGGTCGCCGAGGATCTCGGCGTAGTTGCCGAGCCCGACCCACGGCCAGTCCCGGTCGCCGCGCAGTTGCCGGACGTTGTCGAGCCGGAAGAAGGACATCGCCACGACCTGGCCGAGCGGCCACAGCAGCAGCACGCCGATGATCGCCAGGCAGGGCAGGAGCAGCAGGTAGGGCAGGCGGTCGACCCGGCGACGCCGCCGCGCGGGGGTCTCCCGTGCGGCGGGCGTCTCCGGCGCCTGGGTCAGCGTGGTCACTTCGCGTTGAGGATGCTTTCCATCTCGGCGGCCGCGTCGGCGGTGGCCTGCTCGACCGTCTTCTGACCCTTGATGACCGAGCTGTTCATAGCCTGGGTCACCGTCTTGGTGCGGCTGACCTCGACCCACTTCGGGGTGAGCGGGGTCAGCCTGGTGTTCTGCAACGAGGTGGCGAACGCGGCCATGATCTTGTCGTTGGCGTACTCGCCACCGCCGACGAGGTCGGAGTAGACCGGGAAGAAGCCGAGGCTGCTGGCGAACTCCTTGTCCTTCTGCTTGCTCAGCAGCACGGTCAGGTAGTCCCAGGCGAGGTCCTGCTTCTTGCTGTCCTGCCACAGGGCGATGTCCGAGCCGCCGGCGAAGGCCGGGGCCGGCTTGCCGTCCGGGCCGGGGATGGGGAAGGTGCCCCAGACCTTCTCGATCTCGGGGTTGTCCTTCTTGATGGCGCCGGCCTGCCAGCTACCGGCGAAGGCCATCGCCGCCTTGCCGGTGGCGAACTGGGTGCGGGCGTCGATCTCGTTCCACCCGGCGGCGGCGGGCGGGGCGACCTTGTGCACGGTGACGAGGTCGGTCCAGAACTTGACCGCCTGCTGCGCCTGCGGGCTGGTGTAGCCGGACTTCCAGGTGTCGCCCTGCTGGGTGGCGATCTCGCCGCCCGCGCCCCAGAGGAAGGAGTAGAAGGGCAGCTCCGAGTTGCCCGGCAGCGCGATGCCGTAGGTGCCCGGCTTCTTGGCCTGCACGGCCTTGGCGGCGGCGACCAGCTCGTCCCAGTTCGTCGGCGGCTTGACGCCGGCCTCGGCGAACCAGTCGGTGCGGTAGTACAGGGCGCGCACGCCGGCGTACCACGGCACGCCGTACTGCTTGCCGTCGAGCTGGGCGTTGCGGACGAGGTCGGGCAGGATGTCCTTGCCCTCGGGCCAGGCGGCGAACTTGGCGGTGACGTCGGCGAGCGCCTCCTGGGCGGCCCAGCCCTGCGTCTCGGTGTTGCCGAGCTCGGTCACGTCGGGGCCTTCGCCGCCGGCGAGGGCCGCCTGGAACTTCTTCGGCGCCTCGAGCCAGGGGATGTACTGGACGACGACGTCGGTGTCGGGGTGCTTCTTCTTGAACTCGGCCTCGACGCCGTCGAGGAACGCCGTCTGCGCCTCGCTGCCCTCGCCCATCATCCAGACGGTCAGCTTGCTGTTGTCGGCGGCCTCGTCGTCGCCCGAGCCGCCGCAGCCGGCGAGCACCATCGCGGCCGACGCCACCACGGCGGTGACCGGGGCCAGCCGTTTCCACCTGTTCACGCCACATCTCCCTCGCGCCGTCCTGGCACTAACCTTCTCTGCCGCACCCTAGTAGGAAAAATTCCTTTACGACAGGGGGCAGGCGGGGGCGAGGCGACCGTACCGCAGGCGAGAGACCCAGGGGCAGTCCGACATCGGGGCAAAACCGGGCGTACGCGCGCGAACGGGCGCCCGGCCGCAGAGGCCGGACGCCCGTTCGTGCGCTGCGGGATGCTTACCGGTGGGTGACGCTGCGGCGACCGCCCACGCCGGCCACGATCGCCACCGCAATGGCGGCGACCACGACCTGGACCAGCAGCTCGCCCCAGTCCACACCGGCGGTCTCGGTGGCGATGCCCATGGCCCGGGCGAGCACGGTGCCGAGCAGGGCGGCACCCACGCCGACGAGCATGTGCAGCCAGATCGGCATGTTCTGCCGACCGGGGACGACCAGGCGGCCCAGAGCGCCCACGATCAGACCGACGATGAGCGCGGTAATGATTCCGACAACGGTCATGGTCGTTCTCCTCAGAAAGCTTAAAAGGCTTGTTCACTGTCGCGACCATCAAGTTCCCGGGCCGCCGGAAATTCAAACCCGTCATCGCGACATGCGTTCAGGAAGGTGCCAACGAGACACGTCTCCGCAGGCCAGGGGGCCGAATGGAATGTGAACGGGCGCCCGACCGGAATGGTCGGGCGCCCGTCGAGCCAGCGATGTGTCGTTACCGGTGGGTGACGCTCCGGCGGCGGCCCACACCGGCGACCAGGGCCACGGCGATGGCGGCCAGCACGACCTGGACCAGCAGCTCGCCCCAGTCGACACCGGCGGTCTCGGTGGCGATGCCCATGGCCCGGGCGAGCACGGTGCCGAGCAGGGCCGCGCCGATGCCGATCAGCATGTGCAGCCAGATCGGCATGTTCTGCCGACCCGGGACGACCAGGCGGCCCAGAGCGCCGACGATGAGACCAACGACGATGGCGGTGATGATGCCCCAAACGGTGAGCTCCACGGTCGCCCTCCTCCTCAAGAAGTGTCACAACGGTGTGTTGTAGCTGTCGTGACCGCTAAGTTCCCGAGGGCCCGAAATTCCAAACCCGGCCGGGGCGTCGCGCCCCGGCCGGGTCGGTGTCACGCCACCGACGACACCCTCACTTCTTGCCGGCGGCCTTGCCGTCGCCGGAGTCGGACGAGAGGGCCGCGATGAAGGCCTCCTGGGGGACCTCGACCCGGCCCACCATCTTCATCCGCTTCTTGCCCTCCTTCTGCTTCTCCAGCAGCTTGCGCTTGCGGCTGATGTCACCGCCGTAGCACTTGGCGAGCACGTCCTTGCGGATCGCCCGGATGGTCTCCCGGGCGATCACCCGGCTGCCGATGGCCGCCTGGATCGGCACCTCGAACTGCTGGCGCGGGATCAGGTTGCGCAGCTTCGCGGCGATGGTGACGCCGTAGTTGTACGCCTTGTCCTTGTGCACGATGGCGCTGAAGGCGTCCACCGGCTCGCCGTGCAGCAGGATGTCCACCTTCACCAGGTCGGACGCCTGCTCGCCGGAGGGCTCGTAGTCCAGGGAGGCGTACCCCTTGGTGCGGCTCTTGAGCTGGTCGAAGAAGTCGAAGATGATCTCGGCCAGGGGCAGGGTGTACCGCAGCTCGACGCGGTCGGCCGAGAGGTAGTCCATGCCGAGCAGGCTGCCCCGGCGGCCCTGGCACAGCTCCATGACCGCGCCGACGTAGTCGTTCGGGGTCAGGACGGTGGCCCGCACCACCGGCTCGTACACCTCGGCGATCTTGCCGGTGGGGTACTCGCTCGGGTTGGTCACCACCAGCTCCTGGCCGTCCTCGGTGATGGCCCGGTAGACCACGTTCGGGGCGGTGGAGATCAGGTCGAGGTTGTACTCCCGCTCCAGCCGCTCCCGGATGATCTCCAGGTGCAGCAGGCCGAGGAAGCCGCAGCGGAAACCGAACCCGAGCGCGCCCGAGGTCTCCGGCTCGTAGTCCAGCGCGGCGTCGTTGAGCTTGAGCTTGTCCAGCGCCTCGCGCAGGTTGGGGTAGTCGGACCCGTCGATCGGGTAGAGGCCGGAGTAGACCATCGGCTTCGGGTCCTTGTAGCCGCCCAGGGCCTGGGTCGCGGGCCGGCTGTTGATGGTGACGGTGTCACCGACCCGGGACTGGCGGACGTCCTTCACGCCGGTGATCAGGTAACCCACCTCGCCGACGCCGAGCGCGTCGGCCTTCACCATCTCCGGGGAGATGACGCCGATCTCCAGCAGCTCGTGGACCGCGCCGGTGGACATCATCTTGATCCGGTCCCGGGCGCTGATCCGGCCGTCGATCACCCGGACGTAGGTGACCACGCCCCGGTAGACGTCGTACACCGAGTCGAAGATCATCGCGCGGGCGGGCGCGGCGGCGTCGCCGACCGGCGGGACGAACTGCCGGACGATCTCGTCGAGCAGGTACGGCACGCCGTCGCCGGTCTTGCCGGAGACCCTGATGCAGTCCGCCGGGTCGCCGCCGATCAGGTGGGCCAGCTCCTCGGCGTACTTCTCGGGCTGGGCGGCCGGCAGGTCGATCTTGTTGAGCACCGGGATGATCTTGAGGTCGTTCTCGAGCGCCAGGTAGAGGTTCGCCAGGGTCTGCGCTTCGATGCCCTGGGCGGCGTCGACCAGCAACAGCGCGCCCTCACAGGCGGCCAGCGACCGGGACACCTCGTACGTGAAGTCGACGTGCCCCGGAGTGTCGATCATGTTGAGGACGGCCTGCTCGCCGGCCCGGTCGCCCTCCCGGATCGTCCACGGCATCCGCACGGCCTGGCTCTTGATGGTGATGCCGCGCTCGCGCTCGATGTCCATCCGGTCCAGATATTGCGCGCGCATCTGCCGGGGGTCGACCACGCCGGTGAGCTGCAACATCCGGTCGGCCAGGGTCGACTTCCCGTGGTCGATGTGGGCGATGATGCAGAAGTTCCGGATGCGCGCCGGGTCGGTGGCACCAGGAGCGTTCGCGCCGGAATCGAGCGTCGGTGGCACAGCGGTCCGTTCTGGTCGGCTGACGTGAGCGGGCCGGCGCGGACGCCAGCCCCCTCTATGCTCCCACGTCGCCCTTGGGGCGGTCGGATCACTCCTCCTGGCGTCCCACCGGGCCGCCGGCCCCGCCCCGGCCCGTCACTCCGGCTCACCCCCGCCGGCCCCGGCTCACTCCCGTGGGCAGGGCTCACTCCTGCGCAGCGCGGCCCACTCCTGCGCAGCACGGCTCACTCCTGCGGGGCCTCGACGAACAACGCGGCGAGCTTCGGCAACTGGCGGCGGGCCTCCTCCTCGTCGTCGAAGTCCCAGAACTCGCCCAGCTCCGGGTAGGGGACCTCCTCCACCGGCGGCAGCTCGGCGGCGGTCGCCTTCCGGTACGCCTCCTCCGCGACCGTCAGCATCGCCTCCGCCTCGAACTCCTCGCCGGTGAGCGCCGCCTGACGGATCTTCGGCAGCTCGGCCAGCGAGTCCGGGTCGGCCACGGCACGGGCGAAGACCTGCCGCCCCTGGGTCATCAGCCAGCCCCGGAAGTATTCGAACCCGTCGTCCGACGCGCCGCCGTTGATCAGGTAGGCCGCGCCCCAGAGCTCGGCCCGGTAGGACGCCGCCATCACCCGGCGCTGGTGCCGCGCGTACCCGATGATGTCGGCGGCGTCGCGCTCGGCCAGCAGCGCGACCGCCCGGGCGGCGACCGCGCCGGCCGCGCCGCCCCCGCCGGCCCGGGCCTGGTCGATCAACTGCCAGAAGTCGTCGGTCCTCATGGTCTGGCAGTCTGGCAGAGCCGTCCGACGCCGGCGGGCGACACGGTACGGCGGGAGTGGGCGGGGTGGGGCAGCATGGGCGGATGACCCCGATCGCGCTCCCCCCGGTGTCGTACGACGCGACCGCCCACCGCCCCTCCTGGGCGGAACTGCCGGCGGGGCTGCGGGCGGCGGTGACCGCCCGGCTGGGCGCGCCCGTGTCGGTGGTGAAGGTGGCCCGTGCCGGGTTCACCCGGGGCTTCGCCGCCCTGGTGGCGGGCGCCGACGGCCGGCGCGTGTTCGTCAAGGCGGCGTCGCTGACCGAGCAGCGTCACCTCGTCGACTGGTACGCCCGGGAGGCCGCCGTGCTCGACCGGCTCCCCGCCGGCCTGCCGGTCCCCCGCCCGCGCTGGACGGTCTCGGCGGCCGGCTGGTACGCCCTCGGCCTGGATGCCATCGACGGCCGGACGCCCACGCTGCCCTGGGCCCGCGCCGACCTCGACGCCACCCTGGCCGGATATGCCGAGGTGGCGGCGGCCCTGGCCGACCCGCCGCCCGAACTGGTCGCGCTCGGCCTTCCCCGGCTGGCAGACCTGGCCCGGGAGGACATCCTCTGGTGGTGCGAGGTGGCCGCCGGCCGGGAGCCGGCCCCGGACCTGCCGCCCGGGGCGCGGCGGCGGCTGCCCGACCTGGTCGCGCTGGAGTCCCGCCTCCCCGGCTACGCCGCGCGCGGCGGGCTCGCCCACGGCGACCTGCGCCTGGACAACGTGCTCGTCGACCCGGCCGGACGGGCCTGGTTCTGCGACTGGAACTGGCTCTGCCACGGGCCGGCCTGGTTCGACCTGGTCAGCCTGCTGATCACCGCCCACGCCAGCGGCCTGGACGCCGATGCGCTCTTCGCGGGGCACCCGGCGACCGCCGGGGCACCCACGGACGCCCTCGACGTGACGCTCGCTGCGCTCTCGGGGTACCTGCTCACCTCGGCGGCCTCCGGCCCGACGGACGCGTCCCCGCACCTGCGGGCTCACCAGCGCTGGAGCGGTGAGCAGGCCCTCGGTTGGCTCGCCGCCCGACAGGGCTGGGACCTCGCCGCCTGACGCCGTGGGGCTCGCTCGCTGTCAGGCGGCGTGAGGCTCGCCGCCCGACCGCGTGAGGCTCGGTGCCTGACCGTGTGAGGCTCGCCGCCCGACCGCGTGAGGCTCGGTGCCTGACCGCGTGAGGCTCGGTGCCGCACGGGGCTGGGCCGCGTCGCCCGGCGGTGCCCGGCCTGCGGTGCCGGGCCTACCGCGCCCGGCCTGCGGTGACCGGTCCGGTGGAGGCCCGGCCGGCGGGGCGCGAAGGGCTGTTTTGGCTCGTCCCGGCGGACCTGGTAACCTGGCTCTTCGCGCAGCGATGACGCATGCTCGTCGCGCGCACAAGCAGACCAACCCGAGCTATCAAGACGAGGCTGTCGCGTGGCGAACATCAAGTCCCAGATCAAGCGCAACCGGCAGAACGAGAAGCGCCGGCTGCGTAACAAGTCGGTCAAGTCGTCGCTGAAGACCGCCATCCGGAAGTTCCACGAGGCCGCTGAGGCCGGTGACGCCGAGAAGGCCGCCGTTCTCATGCGGGACGCCTCGCGCAAGCTGGACAAGGCGGTCAGCAAGGGCGTGATCCACTCCAACCAGGCGGCCAACCGCAAGTCGGCGATCGCCAAGCGCGTGGTCTCGCTCTCCGCCTGACGCGGCGAACACAGACCTGAGCCGGAAGCCCCGGGACCACCGGGGCTTCCGGCTTTCCGCGTGCCTGCCCGCCCGGCGCGGGGCCTTCCGGCAACGCAGGCGCTGCCACGTCGGCGACGCGAGTGCCGTCATGTAGGCGGCGACGCGGGGCTTCGGGCGACGCGGGCACTGCCATGTCGGCGACATGGGGCCTTCCGGCGGAGCTGATACCACCATGTCGGCGACATGGAGTCGATCACCTCAGTCCGCCACCGGCCCCGCGAGGATCGCCCCGTCCCGAAGGATCGCCCCGTCCCGAAGGATCCCGCTTCCCGGGCCGGGAGTCGGGTCACCGGTCGGGTCGGGTCTCCTCCACCCAGGGCGCCGGGCCGAACCCGGCGAACTCGGAGCCGACGAACCGAGGGTCGGCGAACTCGGAGCCCACGAACCGGGGATCGACGATCTCGGGGCCGACCGATTCGGAGTCGACGAGAGCGTCGGGGCCCACGCCCGGAGCCACGGGCGGTCCGCCAGACCGCACGCTGCTGATGGCGACCCGGCCCCGTGCACCGGCCGCACCAGCCGCGCCGGCGTGGCCACCGGCACCGGGCACAGTGGCACCGACGTTCCGGGCTGAGGCAGCAGGGTTCCCGAACGGGACACCGGCACCGCCGAACGGGGCGGCCGCACTCCGCACCGAGGCGCGGCCGACGACCGGCTCCAACTGCCGGCGGAAGCGGTCCCGCTCCTGCTCGGGCACCAGGGCGGCCGTCCGGACCACCAGCTCGGCCACCATGTCGTTGAGTTTGACCATCACGGCCACGGCGGCGGGCAGGACGAGCACCGCCCACCAGGTCACCAGCTCGGCCAAGGCGAGCAGGGCGGCCAGCGAGACGGCCCCCTCGAAGAAGAGGAAGCAGAGCACTCCGCCGGGGTTGACGAACCGCAGGCCGAGGGCCCGGGCGTAGAGGGGACGGTACCGCTCCTCCTCGGTAGGCACGGTCGCCCACGACGCCCGGACCGGCCGGTTCACCGGGCGCCGCCCTGCCGGGCCGCCGCGACCGAGAAGACCGCCCGCTCCAGGGCGTACGCCCGGTCGTCCGAGCCGCCCTTGACCGCCGCGTTGCACTCGGCGGCCGCCTGCATCGCCCGCACCAGTCCCTCCGGCGTCCAGCCCCGGGCCCGCTGCTGGGCGCTCTTGACCTTCCACGCCGGCATGCCGAGGCTGCTGGCCAGCTGGTACGGGTCGCCCCGCCCCGCCGCTGCGACCCGGGCGACGGTGCGTACGCCGTCGGCCAGCGCGTCGGCGATCGGGACCGGGTCGACACCGACGTGCAGCGCCCAGCGCAGCGCCTCCAGCGCCGCCGGGACGTCGCCGACCATGGTGGCGTCCGCGACGGTGAAGCCGGTCACCTCCACCCGCCCCTTGTAGTAGCGGGCCACGGTGTCGGCACCGATCCGGCCGTCGGTGTCGGCGACCAGTTGGGAGCAGGCGGCGGCCAGCTCGCGCAGGTCGGTGCCGACCGCCGCGATGAGCGCCTCCGCCGCGTCGTCGGTGCATTTGCCGCCGGCCCGGCGCACCTCGTCGCGGACGAAGGCCACCCGCTCGCGGTGCCCCTTGAGCTTCGCCGCCGGCACCACGGTCGCGCCGGCCGCCCGCAGCCCGTCCGCGAACGCCTTGCCCTTGGCCGCCCCGAGGTGCAGCACCACCAGGTGGACCTCGGGGTCGGGGTTCTTCGCGTACGCCAGCAGGGCGGCGACCAGGTCCTTGCGGGCGTCCTGACCGGAGCGCAGGACCAGCACCCGCCGGCCGCCGAACAGCGACGGGCTGAGCATCTCGGCGATCTCGCCGACGGCCAGTGCTCCGGCCTGGTATTCCCGGACGTCCACGCCCGCATCGACGGCGCGGACCCGGGCCACCGCTTCGGTCACCGCGCGCGTGGCGAGCAACTCCTCGTCGCCGAGGACCAGCAGAATGGGGGCGAGGTCGGGCGCGGTCACGCCGCCCATGTTCGCACGTCCCCTCCGCCGCGCGTGCCTGCTCGTCGAGCCCCGTGACGCCAGACCCCGCACTCAACGCAAATCTAGACATTCACCTCTCTATACCATCAATGCCGCCAATGCCCTGGGGTTTCACGGGCGTTGTCCGGGCGGCACGCCCCTGACCACCACGGCCATGCCGCCACCACTGCGGACTACCGCCACGTCCCCGTCGGTGTCGGTGCGCAGCACCCGGGCACCGCCGCGCACCAGCCGGGCGAGAACGGCGGCGTTCGGGTGCCCGTACGAGTTGCCGGCGCCGACCGGCACCAGCGCGACGCTCGGCCGGACGGCGTCCAGGAACGCCGGGTCCTGGTACGCCGACCCGTGGTGGGCGACCTTCAGCACGTCGGCCCGTACGCCGCCGGGCGGCATCCGGTCCAGCAGCGCCCGCTGCTCCTCCGTCTCGGCGTCCCCGGCGAGCAGGATCCGCACCCCGGCGACCGTGGCCCGCAGCACCAGCGAGTTGTTGTTCGGATCGGACCGGGTGCCCCGCAGCGGATACGGCGGCCCGAGCACGACCAGTTCCACCCCGCCGGCCCGGTACGCCCACCCGGCCGGGGCCGGAGCCAGCACCGCCCCGCCCGCCGCCGCGGCGGCCCGCACCAGGTCCCGCCCGGCGGCGGGCTCGGGCCACTGCGGGGTGCGTACCGCCGCGACCCGGCGCCCCCGGAACACCCCGGCGACCCCGCCGGTGTGGTCGACGTGGAAGTGGCTGAACAGCAGCAGCGGCACCTCCCGTACGCCGAGCCGCCGCAGGCAGCCGTCCACCGCCGCCGGGTCCGGACCGGCGTCGACCACCACCGCCCGGCCGACGGCCACCGGCAGCACCAGCGCGTCGCCCTGGCCCACCGCGCACGCCACCGCCACCCAGCGGTCGGGCGGCCAGCCGCCGGCGACGAGGCGGACCGGCAGGGTGCCGGCGACCACCGCGACGGCGACCACCGCCACCAGCCGGCGCACCACCGGCCGCCGGGTGGCGACCAGCAGCGCCACGGTCAGCCCGGCCAGCAGCAGCGCGCCCGGCACCCCGTCCGGCCAGGGCAGCGTGCCGGCGGGCAGCCGGGCACCGTACCGGGCGACCGTGACCAGCCACCAGGCCGGCCAGCTCGCCAGCCACGCCGCCAGCTCCGCACCGGGGGACCAGACCGGGGACAGCACCGCCGCCGCGACGCCGAGCACCGTGGCGGGCGCGATCGCCGGGACGGCCAGCAGGTTCGCCGGGACCGCCACCAGGCTCACCGTGCCGGAGATCCCGGCGACCACCGGGCCGCAGGCGAGCTGCGCGGCGGCCGGCACGGCCAGCGCCTCGGCGAACCCGGGCGGCACACCCCGCCGGCGCAGCCCGTCGCGCCACCCGGGGGCGAGCAGCAACAGCCCGGCCGTGGCCAGCACGGACAGGGCGAACCCCGGGTCGCCGGCCAGTTCCGGGTCGAACAACACCAGCGCTGCCACCGCCGCCGCCAGCGCCGGCAGGGCGGCCCGGGGCCGGCCGGCGGCCAGCGCCGCCAACCCGATCGCGCCCATGGTGGCGGCGCGCACCACGCTCGGCGAGGGGCGGACCAGGATGACGAAACCGACCAGGGCCAGTACGCACAGCCCGGCGGCCACCCGTGGACCGGCCCTGGCCCACCGGGCCAACAGGAGCACCGCGCCGACGACGATCGCCACGTTGGAGCCCGAGACGGCGTTCAGGTGGGTCATGCCCGTCGTGCGGAAGTCCTCCTCCACCGCCGGCAGCAGTCGACTGGTGTCGCCGACCACGAGGCCGGGCAGCAGCCCGCCCTGCTCGTCGGGCAGCGGCTCGCAGACGCGTTGCAGACCCGCCCGGAGGGTGCCGGCGGCCCGCTGCGACCACGGGGGCGGTCCGTGCGGCGTCGGCGGGCCGCGCACGGTGAGCACCGCGGCGGTCAGGTCGCCGCCGCGCGGCGCGCCGAGTCGCCCCTCGGCGGTCAGCCGTTGCCCGGGCAGCAACGCCCGCCACGCCGGGTCGGTGGCGAGCAGCAGGACCCGCAGGGACGCGGCGACCCGCACGCCGTCGGGGCCGGTCAGGGCGACCGACTCGGCCAGGACCAGCAGGGTCGCGGGGCGGCCCGCGACGCCCCGGAGCGGGCGCGGATCGGCCCGTACGACCAGGTCGGCGGTGACAGTGGCCCGGTCGTCGACGAGCGCACGGACGGCGGGGGCGTCCCGGACGCCGAGCCGGGCGGCCGTCGCCGTCGCCCCGCACACCACGCCGAGCAGCACGGCCACGGCGATCCACCCGTGCCGCCGGACGGGGTCCGCCGGGCGTCCCAACCGGCCGAGCAGATGCGCCGCGACGAGCACGGCCAGCCCGGCCGCCCCGGCGGCGAGCAGCGCCGCCGACCGGGCGCTCAGGTGCAGGCTCGCCAGCGCGGCCAGCCAGGCGGCCACGGCCAGCCCGGCCAGCCGCAGGTCGGGCCCGTCCCCGACACCGGCGGGCCGCTCGGCCGGCGGATCGCCCGCTGTCCCGACCCCGGCCAGCAGAGCCCCGGGTGCGGTGACGACCGCGCCGCCGTGGCCTGCCGACGCATCCGCCGCCGGCGACCCCGCGCTCCCGCTCACACCGTCACCAGTTCCTTGAGCTGCTCGTACCGGGAGTCGCCGATGCCCTCCACCTGGCGCAGGTCGCCCACCGAACGGAACCCGCCGGTGCGGTCGCGGTGGTCGAGGATGCGCTGGGCCAGCACCGGTCCCACCCCGGGCAGCGTGTCGAGCTGGGCGAGGGTGGCCGTGTTCAGGTTGATCAACCCGGCCGGGGCCGCCGCACCCCCGGCGGCCGGCTGCCCAGGTGCGGCCGGGGCGGCACCCGGCTGACCCGGCGGGGCGGTGACACCGACCAGGATCAGCTCGCCGTCGGCGACTTTGCGGGCCGGGTTGAGCAATGCCACGTCGACGCCGGGCAACGCGCCGCCGGCGGCCTGCACCGCGTCGCCGACCCGCGCGCCCGCCGGCACCCGGACCAGCCCGGGGCGGCGTACTTTGCCGGCGACGGCCACCACCAGCTCACTGCCCGGCGTCGGGGCGGCGACCGGCGCTTCCGCCCCCGGTGTCGCGTCGAAGCCGGCGGCGGCGGACGGCTCGGCCCGGACCGGTTCGGCCTGCGGGCGGGAGCGCCACGCCCAGAAGCCGGCGGCGAGCACCACCGCGACGGCGACCGCCGCCAGCGCCCGCACACCCCGCCGGCCGGGGTCGAACGCGCCGGGCCCCGGCAGCCGCGACGACCACGACGCGGACGCCAGCTCGCCGTCGGGGCCGAGGGTCGACTCACCGGAACGCCCCGAATCGTCGCCGCCGAGCAGGCCGTCGCGCCCAAGACCATCGCCCCCGGGTGAACCGGCGCGCCCCAGACCGTCGTCTCCGGCCGAGCCGGACAGGCCCAGACCACCGTCCCCGAACGAGCCGGCCCGACCCAGAGCGTCGCCCCCGAACGAGCCGGACCGGCCCAGAGCGTCACCCCCGAGCGGGTCCCGGACGGGAGACGACGCGCGGGCGATCCGTCGGCCCGAGCCGGGGTGCCGTTCCCCCGGCCAGGGCACCGGCCGCTCGATCATCGGCCCGTCGGCGAGCGGCCACCGGTCCTCCGGCGGCACCACGACGGCCCGCCCCACAGCAGGCCCACCCGTCGGTCCCGGTGCCGGCGGCGGTCCGGTCGCCTCGGGCCGCCCGACCGCCGGTGGCGCGACCGGCTCCGCCGGCACGGCCGGGCGTACCGCGGGTGTAGCCGGCGACGGGTCGCCCGCCAGCCATCGCAGTCGCCGCCGCACGACCGTCTCCTCGTCGTCTGACACGGCGCGAGGTTAGGCCGGCACGAGGCCCCTCCGGGGTCCACCGACCGCCGCCTGTGGACAACGAAGGCCCTTGTGGACAACCGCCTGATCATGCCCACCATGTGCTAAGGCCCCCCGCAGGCCGCGCCCAGCCACCCGGTGATCAAGAAGTTTGCGTCACCGTCGAGATCAATCCTGACGCTTTTCTCTTGATCGACGAGTCGGGGGGAACGGGGGTGGTCGGTGATGTCGTATTCGACTCAGCTCCCTACGCAGCAGGGAGAGCACCCGGCACCGACGGTCCCGCCACCTGGTCCGGGGCCAGGGGCCGGACCTACCATCGGGACGGCAGGCGACAGCGCTCGGCGACGGGATCTGCGGTCAGTGGGCCTCGGGGTCCAGGCCGAGCGCGGCCCGACCGCCGTCGACCGGCAGGGTGACGCCGTTGACGAAGCTCGCCTGCGGCGAGAGCAGGTACGCCACCGCCTCCGCCACCTCGTCCGGGCGGCCGATGCGGCCCACCGGGTGCAGCCGGCCGAGTTCCGCCTCGACCCGCGCCGCCTCGGCCGGCGGAAGGCCGGCGAGGAACGTCTCGTGCCGCTCAGTCACCACCGAGCCCAGCGCGACGGCGTTGGTCCGGATGCCGTGCCGGCCGTGGTCGACGGCCAGCGCCCGGGTCAGCCCCTCCAGGGCGGCCTTCGCCACGGAGTACGGCAGTGCGCCGGGGACTGCCCGGCGGGCCTGGTGGGAGGAGACGTTGACGATCGCCCCACCCCGCCCGGCGGCCCGGAACCGGCGGACGGCCGTCGCGGCGCCGACCACGGCCGGCCGCACGTTGAGCCCGATCAGCTCGTACAGCTCGGCGGGGTCGGTGGAGTCGGCCGCGCCGTCACGGAACACCGCCGCGTTGTTGACCCAGCCGGCCAGCGGTGCGGCGCGTTCGGCGAGGTCCGCCGCGCGGGCGGCGTCGTCCGCGTCACCGGCGTCGCCGACGACGGCGCGCACCCGGTCCCCGGCGTGGTGCGTCCGGGTCCACTCCGTCGTCGCCGGGTCGCGTTCCAGCACCACCACCGTGTCACCGGGGGCGAGCAGCCGCTCGACGATCGCCCGGCCGATCCCCCGGCCCCCGCCCGTCACCACGAAGGAGCCACCCATCAGCGCGCCTCCACTTCTCCGTCAGGCCCCGAGCCGACCGGCCCCGAATCGACCGAACCCGCACCGACCGGACCCGAGCTGGCCGGACCCGAGCCGGATCCCCGCCCGCCCAGGCCGGGACGGCGGTGCACGACGACGCAGGCCAGCCCCGGGCCGGCGTGCGCGGCGACCACCGCGCCGGCCTCCGTGACGTACGTCGAACGGACCCGGCCGCCGAGTCGCTCGGTGAGCGCGGCGAGGAGCTGCTCGGCGCGTTGCGGGGCGGCGAGGTGGTGCACGGCGAGGTCGACGTCGGCGTCGCCGGCCGCCTCGACGGCGAGGTCGACCAGGCGGGCCACGCCCCGGCTGGCGGTGCGCACCTTGTCCTTGAGCACGATCGCCCCGTCCGGCATGTGCATGATCGGCTTGACCGACAGGGCGGTGCCGAGCAGCGCCTCGGCGGCCCCGATCCGGCCGCCCCGGCGCAGGAACTCCAGGGTGTCGACGTAGAAGTAGATCGTGGTGCGGTCGATCGCGGCGGCCGCCGCGCGGCGTACCCCCGGAAGGTCGGCGCCCTCGGCGGCGGCCTCGGCGGCCGCGAGCGCCGGGAAGCCGAGGCCCATGCCGGTGGAGCGGCTGTCGACGACCGCGACCCGGTCGCCGCCGACCTGCGCGGCGGCCAGCCGGGCGGCCTCGACGGTGCCGGACAGCTCGGCGGACAGGTGCACCGAGACCACCGCGTCGGCACCGGCGTCGAGCAGGTCGCGGTACGTCCGCGCGAACTGCTCCGGTGCCGGCCGGGAGGTGCTGACCGAGACCCGCCGGCCGCCGAGCGCCCGGGTGGCGTCGTCGGGGAACGTCTCGACGCCCTCCAGCCCCTCCGCGCCGTTGAGCACCACGGTCAGCGGCACGACGGTGAGCCCGCGCTGGCGCACGAGCTCGGGCGGGAGGTAGGCGGTGGAGTCGGTGACGACCGCGACGGGCATTCCGGCACCGTAGCCGATCCGGGCCCGGACCGCCGGGGCCACCTGGCCCGGCCGCCGCCGGGTCAGACCGCCTCGGCCGCCGCCGTGGTGGTCAGCACGCCGACGTTGTGCGCCCGCAGGTGCCAGCCCCGCGTGCCGCTGTCGCGCAGCTCGGTCCAGTGGCAGTTGCGCAGGGAACCGATCGCCCGCAGCACCGCGTGGTCCCAGCCGAGCAGGTGCCCGCAGCCCTGCCGGGCCGCGCCGCCGTGGGTGGCGACCACGATCGTCCCGCCGGGCGCGGCGTCGGCCGCGTCCTGCAGGGCCGCGCCGACCCGTTTGCCGAGGTCGTCGAGGCTCTCGATGTCGGCGCCCGGGTCGGGGTCGCCGGCCCGCCAGCGGGCGTGCTCGTCGGGGTAGCGCTGCTCCGCCTCGGTAAGCTCCAGCCCCTGCCACCGCCCGAAGTGCCGCTCGCGCAGCCGGGCGTCGGCGCGCACCGGCAGGCCGGTGAGCGCGGCGAGAGCGGCGGCCGTGTCGGCGGCGCGGCGCAGGTCGCTGGCCACGATCGCGTCGGGGCGCAGCGCCGCGAGCAGGGGCGCGGCGGCGGCGGCCTGCTCGCGGCCGAGGTCGTTGAGCGGCACGTCCGTCTGGCCCTGCACCCGGCTCGCGGCGTTCCAGTCGGTGTTGCCGTGCCGCCAGACGATCAGTCGGGTCATTCGGCCGGTGCGGTGCCGGCGGCGGCGTCGGCCTCGACCAGGTCCCGGTCGACGAACGGGATCTGCGGGCAGTCCTTCCAGAGCCGGTCGAGGGCGTAGAACTCGCGCTCCTCGGTGTGCTGGACGTGGACCACCATGTCGACGTAGTCGAGCAGCACCCAGCGCCCGCCCCGCTCGCCCTCGCGCCGGACCGGCTTGGCCTTCTCCGGCAGCTCCAGCAGCCGCTCCTCGATGGCGTCGACGATGGCCAGCACCTGACGCTCGTTGGGGGCGGCGGCGAGCAGGAACGCGTCGGTGATGGCGAGCTGGTCACCCACGTCGATGATGACGATGTCCTGCGCCTTCTTGTCGGCCGCGGCCTGGGCGGCGGCCATCGCCAGCTCGTGAGCGCGTTCGGAAACTGTCACCGTTCTCCTTCGATCAACCGTGCGACCCTCCAAGCGTCTCACACGCGTCCGCGTGACGACCTGTCGGTTCTGGCCGGTTTCGGGGACGAACGACCGCATATCCGGCGCGATCACTGCTGATAGAGGCGCCGTTTCGCGATGTACTGCACCACACCGTCGGGCACCAGATACCAGACCGGTTCGCCCCGGGCCACCCGGGCGCGGCAGTCCGTCGACGAGATGGCCATCGCGGGCACCTGCACCAGGCTCACCGTGTCGGCGGGCACGTGCTTGTCGGTCAGCTCGAACCCGGGGCGGGTGACGCCGATGAAGTGGGCCAGCGCGAAGATCTCGTCGAGATCCTTCCAGGACAGGATCCGCTCCAGCGCGTCCGCGCCGGTGATGAAGTAGAGCTGCACCTTCGGCCCGTACTCGGCGTGCAGGTCGCGCAGCGTGTCGACGGTGTACGTCGGCCCGCCCCGGTCGATGTCGACCCGGCTGACCTGGAACCGGGGGTTGGACGCGGTGGCGATGACGGTCATCAGGTAGCGGTCCTCGGCCGGGGTGACCGGCTGGTCCGCCTTCTGCCACGGCTGCCCGGTCGGCACGAAGACGACCTCGTCCAGCCCGAACCGGTCGGCCACCTCGCTGGCCGCGACCAGGTGACCGTGGTGGATCGGGTCGAACGTGCCGCCCATGATCCCGACCCGCCGGATGTCTTCCCGCACCCGCAGATCGTATGCGGGCAGCGCGCGGCGGCGCCCCCGGCCCGGTTCTCGGCCCCTCCCCCGACCCGGGCCGCGGGCGCGGCCGGGGCCGAGGGAAGACCGAAAGCGGGACGGATCGGGGCGTTCCGGGCCCCGGGCCGCGGCGGATCAGGCCGAGGCGGCGGCCACGGCGGTGCGGGCCACCAGGGCACGGCGCAGGTCGTCGTCGGCGTCGGTGACCACCCGGCGCAGGCCGGGCGTGACGTCGTCGCAAGCCAGCAGTGCCGCGGCCAGCTCCCGGGTGGGCTGCGCCACGGCGTAGCGGGGGTAGGCGTCGGCCGCGACCTGGTCGGCCACCCAGGGGGTACGCCTCCGCGCCGCCGCCGGCATGTCGGCGAAGTACCGCTCGACGTACGGCCCGGTCAGCTCGGCCTGCTCGGGATGCCAGAACCCCTGCGCGGCGGCCTCGACCAGCCGGTTGGACAGCTCGGTGTTGCGCACCACGATCTCCCACGCCGCCGCCTTCGCGGCCGGGTCGGGCAGCGCGGCCCGGCACCGGGCGGCCCGCTCGGCGCCAGTGGCGCTCGGGTCGGCCGCCCTTTCGGCGGCGATCTCGGCCTCCCCTGCCGCGCCGAGCACCACGAGCCGGCCCAGCAGCGCCCAGCGCAGCTCGGCGTCAACGGCCAGCCCGGCGGGGACGCCGTCGCCGGCCAGCCAGCCGGCGAGCAGGTCGGCGTCGGTGCTGGCCCCGATCAGGGCCCGGGCGGCGGCGAGCTGCCGCGACCCGCCCGGCTCGGCGGCGGCGAGCAGGCGCTGGCCGGCACCGGCGAGCCGGAGCAGCGCCGCGTCCCGGGCGAGGGGGTCGAGATAGCGGTCGACCAGCGGCCGGACGGTGCGCAGCACGTCCTCCACGATGATCACCTCGGTCTCGCCGGGGAGGGCCGCGGCGACCAGCTCCACCAGGGCGGCGACGGGCCGCTCGCCGTCGGTGGCCGCGTCCAGCGCCTCGCCCCACAGCAGGGCCCGGGCCAGCGGGTCGGCCAGGGTCGGCAGCACCAGCGGCACCGCGTCGACGGAGGCGGGGTCGAGGCGGATCTTGGCGAAGGTGAGGTCACCGGCGTTGGGCAACAGCAGCTGGGCGGCCGGCTGCCCGCGCAGCCCGGCGAGGACCGTCCGGCCGCCGTCGGAATCCGGGTCGAGGTCGACCTCGTCGCGGGTGACGGTGCCGTCGGCGGCATACCGGGCGACGCCGACGCGGTGCGGGCGCAGCACCGGGTGGCCGGCCGGGGCGGTCTGCACGATCGCCGCGTCCGCGTACCGGCCGTCGGCGTCGAGCGTCACGTCGACCCGCAGGGTGTTGACCTGGGCCCGGCGCAGCCAGCGCTCGGCCCAGCCCGACAGGTCCCGCCCGGCGGCGGTGGAGAGCGCGCCGAGCAGGTCGGCGAGGGTGGCGTTGCCGAACCGGTGCGCCGCGAAGTGGGCGTTCAGCCCGGCCAGGAACGCGTCGTCGCCGAGCCAGGCGACGAGCTGGCGCAGCACGCTGGCGCCCTTGGCGTACGAGATGCCGTCGAAGTTGAGCAGCGCCAGGGCAGCGTCGGCGACCTCCTCCGGCGCGACGGGGTGGGTGGAGGGGCGCTGGTCCGCCGCGTACCCCCAGCCCTTGCGGCGCAGCGCGAACGTCGTCCACGCCCCGGCGAACCGGGTCGCCTCGGCGGTGACCCGGGTGCCCAGGTACTCCGCGAACGACTCGTTGAGCCACAGGTCGTCCCACCAGCGCATGGTGACCAGATCGCCGAACCACATGTGGGCCATCTCGTGGGCGATGGTGGTGGCCCGCAGCTCGCGCTGGGTGTCGGTGACCGCCGAGCGGAACACGAGGTCGTCGCGGAAGGTGACCAGGCCCGGGTTCTCCATCGCGCCGGCGTTGAACTCCGGCACGAACGCCTGGTCGTACTTGCCGAAGGGGTAGCGCTCGGCGAACAGCTCGTGGAACCGGTCCAGGCACTGCCGGGTGACGGTGAGGATCTCCTCGACGTCGGCGTCCAGGTGGGCGGCGAGGGACCGCCGGCACCAGACGCCCAGCGGGACGCCGTCGTGCTCGGCGCGGCGCACGTGCCACGGCCCGGCGATCAGCGTGACGAGGTACGGCGCCAGCGGGGCCGTGGGGGCGAACTCCCAGCGCCCCGGCCGGGGCGTCGCGGCCAGCGCGCCGTTGGCGGCGACCGTCCACTGCGGCGGGGCGGTGACGGCGAGCCGGACCGGTGCCTTCAGGTCGGGCTGGTCGAAGGCGGCGAAGATGCGCTGCGCGTTGTCCAGGAAGGACATGGCGTAGAGGTAGGTCTCGCCGTCGGCGGGGTCGACGAACCGGTGCAGCCCCTCGCCGGTGTTCGAGTAGGCCATCTCGGCCTCGACGACCAACGTGTTGGCCTCGGCGAGGCCGGTCAGCGGCAGCCGGTTGCCGGCGAGCGTCGCCGGGTCGAGGGGCCGCCCGTTCAGGCGTGCCCCCAGCAGTTGCGCGGGCAGCACCTCGACGAAGGTCTCCGCGCCGGGGGTCGCCCGGAAGCGGATGGTGGCGTGCGAGCGGAACCGCTCCTCGCCTGCGGTCAGGTCGAGGTCCACGTGGTAGGACTCGACGGTAATCAACGCGCCACGCGCGGTCGCCTCTACACGGCTCAGGCTCGGCATCCGCTTATCCTGCCCGATGGGGAACCACACTCGTTTCCCGTCACGGCATGCGATGGAGGAAGCAACAATGGGTCAGCACCCCAAGGGCGACTTTGACCTGTCCCGGGCGGTCTGGCAGCGGGCCGAGGGGGACACCTCGGAAGGCGCGGTCGAGGTGGCCTTCGTCGACGACCTGATCGGCATGCGCAACTCCGCCGAGCCGGACGGCCCGGTGCTCGTCTTCACCCAGGCCGAGTGGGACGCGTTCGTCGCCGGCGCCCAGGACGGCGAGTTCGACCTGGACTGAACCGGGCCGCCGGGCCGCGACCGCCTGTCGCCCGCGGGGACGGCACGCCGACGTGCGTCCCCGGGAGCGGCAGCCGGTCACGGCCCGGCCCCGAACCGCCCTAACCGCGCGAACCGCCCGAAACGCCCGTCAGTCGCCGTCGCCCCAGCCGAGGCCGCCGGGGCCCGGGGCGTGATGGAAGCCGGGGTGACCGGCCACGTCGGCGCAACGCTCCCCGTCGGGGCCGATCGCCCCGCAGAACAGCCGCTCGGCCCGGTGCCAGGCGTCGGCCGGGGACAGCGCGGCGGCCCCGAGGGCCAGCTCGGGGCGGAGCACGCTCAGCCCCTCGGCGTACGTCACGGCCAGCTCGCGGGCCAGGTCGGGCCCGGCGGCGGCGAAGCCGAGATGCACGGTGAACCAGCGCGGTGGGCGCTGCTCCCGGCGGGGCCGGGCGAGCAGCGGGCCCACCGGCTCCCCGCCGCCGGCCCGGCCCGCGCCCAGCGCGTCGACCGCCCGCCGCTGTCGCCAGTATCGCGACGCGTTCTCCCGCATGTGTCCTCCCCGTCGTGACTGCCCGGACGCTCCCGCCACCGGCGGCCCGAGCGCCCCGGACCGACCGGTCGCCGGCCCGTGCGCTCCAGCCAACCAGGTTCCCGACGCCCTGGGAGGGGCCAGCCGGCACCCGCCACGCGGGCCGACGCCGCGCCGTCGACCTCGACCGGGTTCAACCGGGGCGGCGGGGATTCGGCCGCCGCGACGTGGGTAGACGAACCCCCACCGCGCGGTGCCACCGGGCGGGGAACGTCAGGAGGGGTCCGATGGCCAGCATGCCGGCCGACCGCAGCCCGGACAGCACGCTGGCCCTGCTGCGGGAGGGCTACCGGTTCATCGGCGACCGCTGCGACCGGTACGGCACCGACATCTTCCAGACCAGGCTGCTGCTCGAACCGACCATCTGCCTGCGCGGCCGACCGGCGGCGGCGATCTTCTACGACCCCGAGCGCTTCGTCCGGGCGGGCGCGGCACCGAAGCGGATGCAGCGGACCCTCACCGGCGTGGGCGGGGTGCAGGGCCTCGACGGGGCGGCCCACCACGACCGCAAGGCCATGTTCATGTCGATCATGACGCCGTCGGCGGTCCGGCAGCTCGGCCAGCTCTTCGACGACGAGTGGCGGGCCCGGGTGCCGGCCTGGGAGCGCGCCGGCCGGGTGGTGCTGCACGACGAGGTGGCCCCGCTGCTCACCCGGGCCGTCTGCGCCTGGGCCGGCGTGCCGCTGGCCGACACCGAGGTGGCCCGGCGCACCGCCGTGATGCGGTCGATGATCGAGGGGCCCACCGCGCTCGGCCCCCGGCACTGGCGGGGCCGGGTCGGCCGCCGCCGCAGCGAGCGGTGGCTCGGGGAGGTCGTCGAACGCGCCCGGGTGGGCGCCCTGCCGGCCCCGCCGGGCAGCGCGCTGGGGGCGATCGCCGAGCACCGGGACGGCCGGGGGCAGCTGCTGCCCCGCCGGATCGCCGCCGTGGAGCTGCTCAACGTGCTGCGACCCACCGTCGCCGTCGACCGCTTCGTGGTCTTCGCCGCGCTCGCCCTGCACGACCACCCGCAGTGGCGCGACCAGGTGCGCGGCGACGACGACGCCACCGAGTGCTTCGTGCAGGAGGTACGCCGCTACTACCCGTTCTTCCCCGTCGCCGCCGCCCGGGTGCGGCGCTCCTTCGACTGGCAGGGGCACCACTTCCCGCAGGGCCGGCGGGTGCTGCTCGACCTGTACGGCACCAACCACCACGAGGCGCTCTGGCCCGAGCCGGAACGGTTCCGTCCGGAGCGCTTCGCCGGCTGGCGCGGCGACCCGTACGCGCTGGTGCCGCAGGGCGGCGGCGAGCACCTGACCGGCCACCGCTGCGCCGGCGAGTGGATCACCATCGAGCTGTTGAAGCGGGCCGTCACCAACCTGACCACGACCATGCGCTACGAGGTCCCGCCGCAGGACCTCGCGATCGACCTGCGGCGGATGCCCGCCCTGCCGCCGAGCGGCCTCGTCATCGCCGACGTGCGCCGCACCGCCTGACGGAGACGCGAGGAAGGGCCCCCTGTCGACGCGTTCTGTTGCCAGGGGGCCCTTCCTGACCGGACGGCCGGGCCGCCGACGGATGCGGCGGCGGGATCTCCTCGGTCAGTACCGTACCTGGTCGCGGGACTGCTGCGCGTGGTCCTTCACGTCGTGGGCGGCCGACCGGGTGTCGTCGCGAACGGCGTGCACGGCGTCCTGGGCGGTGGCCTTCACCGACTCGCCCGCATGCTGCGCCGGCTCGCGCAGCTCCTCCCTCAGCTCGCCGGCGACCTCGCCGAGCTTCTCCTTCACCGCGCCGGCGTGCGCGCCGGCCCGCTCCCTGACCTGGGCGGCCACCTGCTGCTCGCGGCGGCTCGCCGGGATCAGGGAGGAGACCAGCATGCCGACGCCGAAGGCGATCAGGCCGGCGGCCAGCGGGTTGCCCTCGGACTTCTCCCGCAACACCTGCGGGGCCCGCTGGGCGGCGTCGCCGACGGTGGAGGCCGCCGAGTGCGCCTTGTCGCTCACCGTGGACGCGGCCGACGACGCCCGGTCGGCCACCGCGTGGGCGGCGTGTCCGGTGCTGTGGCCGTAGTCGGAAGCGGTGCCCATGACCTTGTCCCTCACATTCTGCAGCGCGTTGCGCGCCCGCTGCTTGCGGTCGTCGACGATGCGGCCGGGACTGGCCTTGTACGCCAGGGCGTCCACGTCGGTGCTGAGGCTGTTGCGGGTGGCCTCGATCTCCCGGCGGATCTGGTCGGGATCGGTGCTCATCGGGTGACTCCCTCCGGGTGGGGCTTGAGCGCGTCGGGAATGCGCTGCACGCTGTCGTTGGTCTGCCTGAGGCCGCGTACGCGCTGGGCGTGCTTCTTGGCCATGGAGTAGAGGACGGCGGCGATCGCGCCCCAGAGCACGGCGACGATCAACGCGGCCCAGCCGGCGTCCAGCACGTTGGACAGCCCGGCCCAGAGCGCGATCGACAGGAACAGCGCCACCATGTACCCGCCGAAGCCGGCGCCGCCGAACAGTCCGGCGGCCCTGCCCGCCTTCCTGCCCTCCTGGCGGATCTCGGCCTTGGCCAGCTCCACCTCCTGGCGCATCAGCGTGGACAGGTCGGTGCTCACCTGGCGCAGCAGCTCACCGATCGAGCTGCTCCTGACCTCGTCCGCGGTGTGCGGGGCACCCGCGGGGTGGTACCCGGAGTCCAGTCCCGGGTCCTGCGTCGGCGCGGTCATGCCGTCTCCTCCCTTCGGCTGGCTCGACGGCTCACGGGCGGGAAGCGCCGCTGGACGGCACGCCCGGCAGCGGGTCGGTCTGGGTCACCGGGGGCAGCGGCGTTCCGGTGCCGTCCGCCGGGTCGGCGTAGCCGGTGGTGGTGCCCGGGTCGGGGTAGGCCGCACCCTGGCCGGTGTGGCCGACCTCGGGGGTCGGGTCGAGGTAGCCGCCCGGGGGGATCTGGTCCGGCACGGCACGCTGGGCCGGCGGCGTCGGGATGACGGCGGTGCGCTCCGGGTCGTACGCCCCGGTCGAGCCGCCGCCGGTGCCGTCGGACGCCGCGGACAGGCCCCGGGTCAGCCGGCCGGCGAGCACGCCGAGCACGGCGGCGCCGACGAGGAAGGTGCCCGGGTTGCGGCGGGCGTAGTCCTTGACCTCGGTGAGGATGTCGCCGGGCTGCCGCTCCTCCAGCCAGCCGGCCACGCCGTTGACGCGCTCGGCGGCCTGGTGGGCCAGCTCGGTCACCGGGCCGGACTGGCCGCTGTGCTGCGCCATCGCGCGCATCTCGTCGGCCAGCGAGCGCAGCCCGCCGGCCGCCCGGCGCTGCTGCTCCCCGGCCTGCCCGGCGAGCTGGTCACGGGCCTCGCCGTAGAGGTTGCGGGCCTGCCGCGCGGCCTCGCCGACGACCTCGCGGCCCTGCTCCCGGGCGGTCTGCGCGACCGCGCCGCCCGCGTGCGCGGCCTCCGAGCCCACCTGGCGGGCCTGATCGCGTACGCCGTGGCCGTTGCTGGACTCCTGCCCGTACGTGGACGTCGTGGGTGAGAGATCGTAGGTCATGATGTCCCTTCCGCTCGGAAAGCCGTCGCGGTAGTCAATTCAGGGGATTCGCCAGCGTTCATCCCGCCGGCGTCTTTTGACCTACCCTCGCTCCACCGGCCCACACCTGATTCCCGGTTTCTCTGCGGAACGTGTCGCCGCGCACACACAATGGAGGATCGTCGGGGGCTGCTGATCCACGGAGGTGACATCGATGGCGCGTGACCGGCAGCGCCCACGGGCCCGGGTGCAGGTGGCCGCCGTCGCGGTGGCCGCGCTCTTCCTCCTGCTCGGGGTGCTCGGCTTCGTCCCCGGCATCACCACCGGGTACGACGACCTGACCTTCGCCGGGCACCACTCGGGCGCCGAGCTGCTGGGGCTGTTCCAGGTCTCGGTCCTGCACAACGCCCTGCACCTGGTCTTCGGGCTGGCCGGACTGGCCCTGGCCCGCAGCGTCGCCGGGGCCCGGCTCTTCCTGGCCGGGGGCGGCGCGCTCTACCTCGGGCTCTGCCTCTACGGGCTGTTCGTCAGGTTCGCCGGCAACGAGCACGGCGCGGCCAACTTCATCCCGCTCAACGGCGCGGACGACTTCCTGCACCTGCTGCTCGGCCTCGGCATGCTCGCCCTGGGCCTGCTGCTGTCCAACCGGGTGGGCACGGGCGGTCGGCTGGACGACCCGATCGACCGCCCCTGACCGGGCCACCCCGCCCGGCCGGCGCGCGCCCGCGCCGTCAAGCGGCCACCGGGAGTCGCTTGGCGAAGCAGCGGCTGTACGGGTTGTCGACGTACTCGCCGTACACGGGGATGGGGGCGTACCCGCAGGAGGTGTAGAGGCCGATGGCCGCCGGCAGGTAGCTGCCGGTCTCCAGCCGCAGCTCGGCGTACCCCTGCTGGAAGGCCAGGTCCTCCAGGGCGGCCAGCAGCTGGCGGGCGATCCCCCGGCCCCGGAAGGCGGGCCGGACGTACATCCGCTTCAGCTCGCCGGTGCGCGGGTCGAGTTCCTGGATGCCGCCGCACGCGACGGCCCGGCCGGCGTCGACGACGGCGAGGTAGCGGATGTCGTCGTGGGTGACGGTCACCTGCCCGTCCAGCCCGCCGTCGGCCTCGCGCAGCTCACGCTGCTGCGCCACGACCAGGGTGGCGATCTCCGGGTCGGTCGTGGGCCGCGATTCGATCAGCATCCCGTCAAGCTAGGCGCGGCGGATTTCCGGCAGGTTTCCGGCGGGCGACCCGCCGGCGGAGGCCCCACGAGCGGTCGTCGTCGCGTCGCCGGGCCGCTCCCCGACGCCGCCTACTTCTCGTCGCTCGCCCACTGCTCGTCGTCGAGGTCGTCGGCGAGGTCTTCGGCGGCGGTCGGCTCGTCGTCGGTGACGTCGGCCCCCAGCTCGTCGGCGGGCCGCACCCGGCGGGCCTTGCGCGCGGCGAGCCGCTCGGCGGCCGAGGGGCGGCTCGACTTCTCCTCCAGCCGCACGTCGGTGCCCCGGTTGCCGGGGACGAAGTCGACGCCCGCGTAGAGGGTGGGCTGCCAGTCGAACTCGCGCTCGCCGATCCGCACCAGGTCGCCCGGGTTCGCCCCGGCCTTGGCCAGCTTGTCCTCGACGCCGAGGCGGGCCAGCCGGTCGGCCAGGTAGCCGACGGCCTCGTCGTTGTCGAAGTTCGTCTGCCGCACCCAGCGCTCCGGCCGGTCGCCCCGGACGGTGAACGAGCCGTCCGGCTCGGCGGTGATGGTGAAGCCGGTGTCGTCGACCGCCCTCGGACGGATGACGATCCGGGTCGGCTCGGCCGGCGGGGCGGCGGCGCGGGCCTTCTCGACCAGCTCCGCCATGGCGAACATCAGCTCCTTGAGGCCCTCGCGGGTCGCCGCGGAGACCTCGAACACCCGCAGGCCACGGGCCTCCAGGTCGGCGCGGACGATCTCGGCGAGGTCCCGGCCGTCCGGCACGTCGATCTTGTTGAGGGCGACGAGGCGGGGCCGGTCGGCCAGCCCGCCGTACTGGCTCAGCTCCGACTCGATGGCGTCGATGTCGGCCAGCGGGTCCCGGCCCGGCTCCAGCGTCGCCGTGTCGATCACGTGCACCAGCACCGCGCAGCGCTCGACGTGCCGGAGGAACTCCAGCCCGAGCCCCTTGCCGGTGGCCGCGCCGGGAATGAGCCCGGGCACGTCGGCGACGGTGAAGGTGTGGTTGTCGACCCGGACCACGCCCAGGTTCGGCACGAGGGTGGTGAAGGGGTAGTCGGCGATCTTCGGCTTGGCGGCGGAGATGACCGAGATCAGCGACGACTTGCCGGCCGACGGGAAGCCGACCAGGCCCACGTCGGCGACGCTCTTGAGCTCCAGCACCACGTCGAGCTGCTCGCCGGGCTCACCCAGCTCGGCGAAGCCGGGCGCCTTGCGCCGGGCGTTGGCCAGCGAGGCGTTGCCCCGGCCGCCCCGGCCGCCCCGGGCCACCTCGAACGTGGTGCCGGCGCCGACCATGTCGGCCAGCACCTCGCCGCCGGGGGTCTGCACGACGGTGCCGTTGGGCACCTTCAGCACCAGGCCGCGCCCGTTCGCGCCGTCCCGGTTCGAGCCCGCGCCGCCCTTGCCGTTCTCGCCCTTGACGTGCGGGTGGAAGTGGAAGTCGAGCAGGGTGTGCACCTGCGGGTCGACGACCAGCGTCACGCTGCCGCCGTGCCCGCCGTTGCCGCCGTCCGGGCCGCCGAACGGCTTGAACTTCTCCCGGTGGATCGAGACACAGCCGTGCCCGCCGTCGCCGGCCTGCAGGTGCAGGACGACCCGGTCCACGAACATCGTCACGTCGTCAATCCTTCCAGCGGGAGACGCCCCGCACGTACGAGAAAAGCGAAGCGGGCCGGGACCAACCGGTCCGCGGCCCGCGACGCGTCGAAACTACTGCTGCGGCACGATGCTGACGGTCTTGCGACCGCGCTTGGTGCCGAACAGGACCGAGCCGGCAGCCAGCGCGAAAAGCGTGTCGTCGCCGCCACGGCCGACCAGGTCACCGGGGTGGAACTTGGTGCCACGCTGCCGGATGAGGATCTCACCCGCGCTGACCACCTGACCACCGAAGCGCTTCACGCCGAGCCGCTGGGCCGCGGAGTCACGGCCGTTACGCGAGCTGGACGCACCCTTTTTGTGAGCCATCTGAGGACGACCTACTTCCCGCTGGAGATGCCGGTCACCTTGACCTGGGTCAGCGGCTGGCGGTGACCCTGGCGCTTGTGGTAGCCGGTCTTGTTCTTGAACTTGTGGATCTTGATCTTCGGGCCCTTGGTGTGCGCGGCGATCTCGCCGGACACCGCGACCTCGGCAAGCTTCGCCGCGTCGGTCACCAGGTCGTCACCGTCGACGAGGAGCACCGCGGTGAGCTTCACCGCGTCGCCGGGGGCACCGGCGAGCTTCTCGACCTCGATCACGTCGCCCTCGGCGACCTTGTACTGCTTGCCGCCGGTCTTGACGATCGCGTACATCGGAGGCGGACTCCCTGTCGTTGAGGCTGCTGGCGGTCGTTCCCTCGGCGGCTCGCCGGGTAGCAGAAGCGCGGCGGCGCGGGCACGCGGGAACACGGCACACCAAAGTGCGCCGCAAGATAGCGTACGCCATCGGCGGGGCGACACCCAAACCGGGGTGCGCCGTCCCGCCTGCCGGCGGGGAGCCGGTCAGCGGGCGCAGAGCTGGTCGAGGCGCTGCTGGAGCTCGTCCAGCTCCTCCTCGTCGATCGCGTCCACGTCGGTGCCGAGCATCCCCACCTCGGTGGCGAGGTCGGCCAGGAGCGTCCGCAGCTGCGGGTCGGTCGCCCGGGTCGACTGCTCCCGCAGCGCCGTGCGCCAGCCGGTCAACGCCGCCTCCGCCCGCTTGCGGGCAGCCTCCGCCGTGGCGCTGTCGCTCGCGCCGACCGCACCGATCATCCGGCCCAGCTCCGCCACGTACGTGCGGACCGCCGCGCCGCTGGCCTGCTGGGCGGCGGCGCAGACCTCCGGGGCGTTCCCCCCGGCCGCGCCGCTCGCGGCGGGCGGCCCGCCCGACGCGCCGGGTGCCGCGCCCCCGCCGCCCGGGGTGGCCCCGCCGGCCGCCGCCGGGGAGGAGCCGCCCGGCCCGTCGGCGGGGTCGGAGCCGGAGCGCTCGGCGGAGCAGGCCGCCGTGGCGGACAGGACGACCGCGGCGACGGTGAGGGCGAGCAGACGACGCATTCTTCTTCTCCTGACCGGGGGTGGCCGATCCTAACCGGGGTCCGGCACGCGACAGGACCCCCGCCCCGGTGCTGTCACCCGGGCAGGGGCCCTGCGAAACGCGCGGCCGGTCAGCCGGTCACGGGCGGGTACGCCGCCGGGTGCCGCCCCGGCGGGAGCGCCGCCGGCTGCCACCGGTGTCGCCGCCGTCGCCGTCGCCCTCGTCGTCGCCGAGCGCGTCCGGGTCGTCGGCACCCGCCAGCCGGGCGGACTCGCCCTGCTGGCTGTCCGCCACGGCCGGCGCGGCGGCGGTGTCCGCCTCGTACCGGGACAGGTCGTAGCCCATCGTGTCGTGGTAGTCGGCCTCGGTGTCGGCGTCGGCCGGCGCCTCGACCACCTCGACCACCGTGCGCTCCGGGGCCGCGCTCTTGCGCGCCCGACGCCGCGACGCCGCCCCCCCGACCGACTCGGCCGGGGCCGGTGCGGCGGCGGGGGCCGCCGAGGCGACCGCCTTGACCTTCTCCCCCGCGCCGCCGCCCGAACGGGGCTTCTCCGGCACCGGCTCGGTGTGGATGATCAGGCCCCGCCCCTTGCAGCACTCGCAGGGCTCGCTGAACGCCTCCAGCAGCCCCGCGCCGATCCGCTTGCGGGTCATCTGCACCAGGCCGAGCGAGGTGATCTCGGTGACCTGGTGCTTCGTGCGGTCCCGGCCGAGGCACTCCGTGAGCCGGCGCAGCACCAGCTCACGGTTCGACTCCAGCACCATGTCGATGAAGTCGATCACGACGATGCCGCCGATGTCGCGCAACCGGAGCTGGCGGACGATCTCCTCGGCCGCCTCCAGGTTGTTCCGGGTGACCGTCTCCTCCAGGTTGCCGCCGGAGCCGGTGTACTTGCCGGTGTTGACGTCGATGACGGTCATCGCCTCGGTGCGGTCGATCACCAGCGAGCCGCCGGAGGGCAGGAAGACCTTCCGGTCCAGGCCCTTGAGGATCTGCTCGTCGATCCGGTACGTGGCGAACACGTCGGTCGTGCCGGCGTGCCGGCGCACCCGGTCGACCAGGTCCGGCGAGACGTGCGACAGGTACGACTCGACCATCCCGTACGACTCGTCGCCCTCGATCACCAGCTCGCGGAAGTCCTCGTTGAACAGGTCCCGCACGACCCGGATGACCAGGTCCGGCTCCTCGTAGAGCAGCACCGGGGCGCCGCCGGAGGCGGCCTTGGCCTGGATGTCCTCCCACTGGGCCTGCAGGCGCTTGACGTCGCGGGCCAGCTCGTCCTCGCTCGCCCCCTCGGCGGCGGTCCGGACGATCACGCCCGCGCCGTCCGGGACCAGCTTCTTGAGCGCGTCGCGCAGCCGCTTACGCTCGGTGTCCGGCAGCTTGCGGCTGATGCCCGAGGCGTTGCCGTTCGGCACGTAGACCAGGTGCCGGCCGGAGAGCGCGATGTGGCTGGTCAGCCGGGCGCCCTTGTGCCCGATCGGGTCCTTGGTGACCTGCACCAGCACCGAGTCGCCGGAGCGCAGGGCCTGCTCGATCGACCGGGCCCGCCCCTCCAGGCCGGTGGTGTCCCAGTTGACCTCGCCCGCGTACAGGACGGCGTTGCGGCCGCGCCCGATGTCGACGAAGGCCGCCTCCATGCTCGGCAGGACGTTCTGCACCTTGCCGAGGTAGACGTTGCCGGCCATGGTGCCGGAGGAGTTGCGGGTGACGTAGTGCTCGACCAGCACGCCGTCCTCCAGGACGGCGATCTGGGTGCGGTCACCGCGCTGGCGGACGGCCATCACCCGGTCGACCGCCTCCCGGCGGGCCAGGAACTCGGACTCGCTCAGGATCGGCGGGCGGGTCCGGCGCTGCTCCCGGCCGTCCCGGCGGCGCTGCCGCTTGGCCTCCAGCCGGGTCGAGCCGGAGACGCCCTGCACCTCGTCGACGGCCTTGCGCGGCTCCCGGATCTTGACGACCGTCGGCACGCCGTCGTCGGCGCCCCCGTCGGTGTCCCCGGCGCCCCGGCGGCGGCGACGCCGCCGACGACGGGTCAGCCCGTCCCCGCCCTCGTCGGTCTCGCCCTCGCCCTCGTCCTCGTCGCCCTCGGCCTCGGGCTCCTCGGCCTGGGCGGCCTCCTCGGCCTCGTCGTCGTCGGCCTCGTCCGCGCCGCCCTTGCCCCGGCCCCGGCCCCGGCGTCCCCGGCGGCGACGCCGACGGGCGGCGCTCTCCTCGTCTTCCTCGTCCTCGGCGGCCTCGGGCTCCTCCGCCTCGGCGGCCGGCTCCTCCTCGACCTCCGGTGCCTCGGCCTGCTCGACCGGCTCGACCTCGCGCCGGGCGCGGCGACGCCGGCGGGCCGGCTCGGGCTGCTCCTCGACCGGCTCCGGCTCGACGGGGGTCGACACCACGACGCGGGCGACCGGCGGCTCGTCCGGCTGCGGGGCCATGAAGAGGACGGTCGGCGCGGAGAGGACGGCCCGCCGCCGGCGGGTCCTCGGCTCGGCGGCCTCGACCGGCTCGCTGGGCGTGGCGGGCTCGGCGGCCTCGACGGGCTGGCTGGCCTGCGCGGGCTCGGCGGCCTGGGCGGGCTCGGCCAGCTCGATGATCTCGGCAGCCTCGGCGGTGCCGGCCGGCAGTTCGACGGCACCGGAGACGGCCACCCCGGGCGGCACCTCCCCGGAACGGTTCTCGGCGCCGCTGGACCGGCGGCGGCCACGCCCGGCGGCGGCCCGGCCGGAAGCGGCCGGCTGGCTGGCCTCGGTCGCGCCGGCTGCCGGCTGGTCCACGGCACCGCCGGCAGCGGCAGCATCCGGCTGGGCTGCGGCAGCGGACGGCGGCTGGGCTGCCGGCGGCTCGACCACGGCCGGCGTCGGCGCGGCCTCCGTCGGCTGCTCGCCCGGCGCGGCGGCCTCGGCCGGCTCGGCGGCCGGGGCCTCCGCCGGGGGCGCGGCGGCCTTGCGGCGGCGGGTCCGGGTGACCTTGACCGGGGGTACGACCTCCGCGCCGGCCTCCTCCGCGGCGGCGGCGACGATCGGCTCCGCCGTCGCCTTCGCGGTGGTGGCCTTCCGGCGTCGCCGCGGCGTCTTCGGCGCCTCCTCCAGCTCACCGGCGACCGGGGCGAGGACCTCGGCCTGGGGGGCCTCCCCGCTGGCCGAGCCGGCGGAGGTGGACGCCTCCACCGGAGCCTCGGTCTGCTCCGGCTGGTTCAGCGGGGTGGCCCGCCGACGGGTGGCCCGCTTGCGGGGCGGCGGGGCCGGCGCCTCGGCGGCGGCATCCCCGGCGGCCTCGCCCTGCGCGGCGGTGGGCCCGCCGGCCGGGGCCGCCCCCTCTGCGGTGGGGCCGCCCGCGGTGAGATCCGCCGTGCCGGTGACGGTGTCACCGCCGGCGCGGCCGGTGTCGGTGGTGCGGTCAGCGGTGTCGCCGGCCGGCTGGGAACCGGTCCGTTCGCCGCCCTCGGGCTCGTTCTCGAGCATGGACGTTCTCCAGTTCTGGCTGCCCCGGGCGCGGGTGAGCGCTGCCACGCAGGGTCGCCGCAAAAGTGTTTCCGCCGGGCGCGCGAGCTGCGCGACCGCCGAAGTCTGCCTGCCAGAACGCTGACCGTCGGTCAACGCTCACACGATGGCTGCCCCGTCGCGATCCGCGTCCAACGGATCGACGATCTCGCCCTGTGCGGTCAACGTGCCCTGCGCCAGCCGGATCACCCTCGGGGAGACCGGCGGCTCCAGGTCGGCCACCGCGCGCAGGCCGGAAAGGACGTCATCGGGTCGCACGGACGGGGTGACCTGCCGGACGACCAGTTCGAGTATCGCACACGACACGCCCGGTGCCCCGGAAGGCGTCTCGACGGACCGGATCACATCGATCTTCATGACTGCCGCGCGGGCGTCGAAGGTGCGCCGCCCCTGCTTCGTCATCCGCTCGACCTGAACCTCCCCCGCCGCCGTGAAAGCGGCCACGGCGCGCTCCAGCACGGCCGGCTCCACCTCCGGCAGCTCGATCCGCCAGTACGACGCCTCGATCCGGTCGGCCAGGCTGCCCCCGGCGGCGACGACCGCGTCGAGGACGTCGAGCCCGGGCGAGAGCGCGGCGTCCAGCGCCGCCCGGAGCTGCCCCGGGTCGACCGGCTCCCGCAGCCCGATCTCCAGGTACTCCGCCTCGCTGGCCACCCCGGTCGGGGCCGCGCTGGCGTACGAGATCTTGGGGTGCGGGGTGAAGCCCTGGGAGAAGGCGATCGGCACCCCGGCCCGCCGCAGCGCCCGCTCGAACGCGCGGGCGAAGTCGCGGTGCGAGGTGAACCGCAACGGCCCACGCTTGGCGTACCGGATGCGGACGCGCTGGACGACCGGCGCCTGCCCGCCCTCCGGCTGTGGTTTCCTACTGATCGTCGTGCTCCTCGGATCGGTTGATCATCCCGCGCGGGGGGATCACTGCGGGGTGGGGGCGGGAATCCGCAGCCCGGCACCGTTGACCGGGGTCAGTGGGAGCAGCTTCCTGCCCGTGGGGCCGATCTGGATCTCGGTGTCCATCGACGGGCAGACGCCGCAGTCGAAGCACGGGGTCCATCGGCAGTCGTCCTGCTCGTACTCGGACAGGGCGTCCTGCCAGTCCTGCCAGAGCCAGTCCTTGTCCAAGCCCGAGTCCAGGTGGTCCCAGGGCAGGACCTCCAGCTCGTCGCGCTGGCGGGTGGTGTACCAGTCGAGGTCCACGCCGAAGGCCGGCAGCACCTCGGCCGCGGCGTCCACCCACCGCTGGTACGAGAAGTGCTCGCTCCAGCCGTCGAACCGGCCACCGTTCTCCCACACCCGCCGGATGACCGCGCCGACCCGGCGGTCGCCCCGGCTGAGCAGTCCCTCGATCAGCGACGGCTCGCCGTCGTGGTAGCGGAAGCCGATCGCCCGGCCGAGCGACCGGTCGGCGTTGATCGCCTGCTTGAGCAGCCGCAGCCGGTGGTCGATGACCTCCGGTCGCTCCATCGCCGCCCACTGGAACGGGGTGTGCGGCTTCGGCACGAACCCGCCGATCGAGACCGTGCAGCGGATGTCCTTGCTGCCGGTGGCGGCCCGGCCCGCCCGGATCACCTCGTGCGCCATGTCCGCGATCTCCAGGACGTCGGCGTCGGTCTCGGTGGGCAGGCCGCACATGAAGTAGAGCTTCACCTGCCGCCAGCCGTTGGTGTACGCGGTGACGACGGTGCGGATCAGGTCTTCCTTCGACACCATCTTGTTGATGACCTTGCGGATCCGCTCCGACCCGCCCTCGGGGGCGAAGGTCAGACCGGTGCGCCGGCCGTTGCGCGACAGCTCCTGCGCCAGGTCGATGTTGAACGCGTCCACCCGCGTCGACGGCAGCGACAGCGACACGTTGGTGCCGGCGTACTGCTCGGCCAGGCCCGAGCACATGTCGCCGATCTCCGAGTGGTCGGCCGACGACAGCGACAGCAGGCCCACCTCGTGGAAGCCGGAGAACTCCAGCCCCTGCTGCACCATCTGCCCCACCGTCGTGATGGACCGCTCCCGCACCGGCCGGGTGATCATGCCGGCCTGGCAGAACCGGCAGCCCCGGGTGCACCCCCGGAAGATCTCCACCGCGTACCGCTCGTGGACCGTCTCGGCCAACGGGACCAGGGGCTTCTTCGGGTACGGCCAGGCGTCCAGGTCCATCGTCGTGCGCTTGTGCACCCGGAACGGCACGTCCGCCCGGTTCGGCACCACCCGCTGGATCCGGCCGTCGGGCAGGTAGTCCACGTCGTAGAAGCGCGGCACGTAGACGCTCTCCGTGCGGGCCAGCCGCAGCAGCAGCTCGTCCCGGCCGCCCGGGGAGCCCTCGGCCTTCCACTCCCGGACGATCGCCGTGATCTCCAGGACCGCCTCCTCGCCGTCGCCGAGCACGGCGGCGTCGACGAAGTCGGCGATCGGCTCCGGGTTGAACGCGGCGTGCCCGCCGGCCACGATGACCGGGTCGGCGTCGGTGCGGTCGGCCGCCAGCAGCGGAATGCCCGCCAGGTCGATCGCGGTGAGCAGGTTGGTGTAGCCCAGCTCGGTGGAGAACGAGACGCCGAACACGTCGAAGTCGCGCACCGAGCGGTGGGCGTCGACGGTGAACTGCGGCACGCCGTGGGCGCGCATCAGCTTCTCCAGGTCGGGCCAGACCGCGTACGTCCGCTCGGCCAGCACGTCCGGCAGCTCGTTGAGCACCTCGTAGAGGATCTGCACGCCCTGGTTGGGCAGGCCCACCTCGTACGCGTCGGGATACATCAGCGCCCAGCGCACGGCCGCCGCGTCCCAGCCCTTGACCACCGCGCCCAGCTCGCCACCGACGTACTGGATGGGCTTGGTCACCTGGGGCAGCAGCGGCTCCAGACGGGGCCAGATCGACGGCTCCACGGCGGGACGCGGCGTGGTGGACGGAACGCTCATGATGCCCAAGGGTACGCGTCCGCCCGCCGGCCGCCGCGTCGCGCCCACCGCGCCCGCCCGGCCCCAGCCGGAAGAACGTCCGATCCCGAGGCCGGCCCGGTCACCGCTGCCGGATCTCCCGGGGCGCAGCGTGGGCAAGCGTGCCGCGAGCCTGGCTACGGTCGCCCCGGACGTGGGCGGATCGCCGCCGGTGGCACGCCGGTACTAACCTCGGACCGGCGCGAGAGGAGATTGCCGCGATGCCGCACCCGCAGCCGGGAGCAGATCGACCGGCCGACGGGGGCACCCCGGCCGTCGACCAGGACCAGGGCCCGGCGGTCGCCGGAGAGACGGCCCCCTCCCCCGTACCATCGCCCGTCGCACCGGCCCCGCACGGCCCCGCCGAGCCTGCAGACGCCGCACCGGCCGGCACCGGGCCTGTCGAGGCAGAGCCTGCCGAGCGGGCCGACGCCGAGCAGCCCAGGCCGGCCGACGCCGCGCCAGCCGACGCCGGGCCTGCCGGCGCTGAGCGGGCCGCCACCACGCCTGCCGGGCCGGCCGACGCCGCGCAGATCCCTACCGCCGAGCCGGCGACCAGGGAAACGGCGGCGACCAGGCCGACGGCGGCCGACGACACGACGGCCGGCGGAGGCACGTCGGCCGCCGACCGCGCGCCGGCCAGCGGAGACACGTCGGCCGGCGGAGCCGCGACGGCCGGCGACCGTTCGACGGGAGGCCACCCGGAGGCGACCGGCGTCACGGCTGACCAGGCCCCCGACGCGACCAGGACCACCGCGCTCCCCGACGGCGGGGCCGCCGACGCGACCGTCCCGGTCGCGGACGCCCTGCCGGAGTCCGCGTCGTCACCGGGGCCGGAGCCCACCCGGGTCGAGCCCACCCGGGCCGAGACTGCCCTGGGCAACGAGGCACCTCCCGCGCCGGTGGCCCCACCCCGACCGGTCGGCTCCGCTCCGCCGCCGCGGTCCGGCCTTCCGCCCCGGTCCGGCCTCGACCCCACCCGGGTCGAGCCCACGCCACGACAGCCCGCGCTCGGCCGGGCCGGTGTGGCCTCGCCGGCTTCCGTCCCGGACCGCGCCGAAGCCACCAGGCCGACCCCCACCCCGGACCCGACGAAGATCGACGCGCGCCCGGACGCCACGAGGCTGGACGCCGGCCCGGACGCGCCGAAACCCGCCGCGCGCCCGGACGCGACGAAGCTGGACCCGCGCCCGGACCGGACGACCGTCGACCCCGCCGCCGCCGAGCCGCCCGCGCCCCGCTGGAGCGGTTCCGCGTCGGTCCCGCCCCCGGCCCCGCGCAAGCGGAGCTGGGGCGAGTCCGCCGAGTTCAGTCCGCCTCCCCCTCCGCCCTCTCCCGCTCCGCCTCCTTCCTCGCCGCCCCCGACCCCGCCCGCACCGGTCGGGCACGGGCCGCTGCCGCCCCCGGAGAGCCAGGTTCCGGTGGACCCGTGGGCCGGCGTGGACACCGGCAGTTGGGACCTGCACGCCGCTGAACTGCCCCCGCTGCCGCCGACCACGCCGTACCCCGCGACGCCACCCACCCGGCAGTACCCGGGGCCGGCGGCCGGCTCGGCGCCCGTCGTCGGTCGCGGCACCCCGGCGGCGTCCCACCCGGTGACCCCGCCGCAGCCGGCCCGGCCCGTGTCGCCCGCGGCCCGACCCGTCAGCCCACCGCCGACCCCCCGGTCCGCCCCACCGCCCATGGCCCGGCCGCTGCCGCCGGCACCCGCCCGGCAGGTGTCGCCGCCCCGGCAGGTGTCGCCTCCGCCGGCCCGACAGGTGTCACCCCCGCCTGCGGCTCGCCCGGTGGCACCGCCCCCACCGCCTCCGCAACAACGCCGGCCCGCCCCTCCCCCGCCCGCGCCGAAGGCCCCCCGCCGACGCCGGCGGCGCTGGCCGTGGGTGCTGCTGCTGAGCATCGCCTGCTGCTGCGGCTGCCCGGCGTACTGGGTGAAGCCGATGTGGGAGCAGTATCCGGCGAAGGCGGCGCTGCCTGCGCAGATCGCCGACCTGTCGCTACGCGAGGACGCCCGCAGCAAGGCCACCGCGAACCAGCTCGAGGCCGAGACGCGCGAGGCGCACCTGCTGGCCGAGGACACCTTCGCCGGCGTGTACGCCTCGTCGGCCGGCAAGCCCGTCGTCGTGTTCGGCGGCACCGGCTTCCGGTTGACCCCCGAGAGCGACGCGGACGACGAACTGACCCGGCTCAAGCCGCGATACCAGCTCGGCGATCCGCAGGTGGTCGACACCGACGTCCGGGGGCGGTTCGCCCGCTGCGCCGTCGGCGCGCTCGACGCCACCGCCGTCGTGGTCTGCACCTCGGTCGACCACGGCAGCCTCACCACCGGGATCTTCACCCAGCTCTCCGTGGACGACAGCGCCCGGCTGCTCGACGAGATGCGCGAGCAGATCATCACCCCGGAACAGGTGGGCTCCAGCGCGACGTGACGCGCCCCGCCCGGCCGGCGCCCGGATTCCTGGACAGTTGTCGTCCGCTCCGTACGAGAACTGTCCAGGATCCTGCGCTGTCCGTCGCCCGGGCGACGGACGGCGGACGGCGACCGGCGGGAGGCGGACCAGCGGACGGCGGGCGGCGGGTCCGCGCCGGTGGTCTCGGGTGCTCGGATTTTCCGGCTTCCGGGCCGGACGGCGGCCGACCCGGGCCACAATCGGGGCATGCCGCGGCGTTGGCTCTTCGCCGATCAGCTGGGGCCGCACTTCCTCGACGACCGCCGCCAGCCGGTCCTGCTGATCGAGTCGAAGGCGGTCTTCCGCCGCCGCGTCTACCACCGGCAGAAGGCGCACCTGATCCTCTCCGCGCTGCGCCACCGCGCGGCCGAACTCGGCGCGCAGGCCACCTACCTGCGCACCGAGACGTACGCGGAGGGGCTACGCAAGGTCCGCGAGCCGGTCGAGGTGTGTCATCCCACCTCGCGCCGGGCCCTGGAGTTCGTCCGGCGGCGGGACGGGGTGACCGTGCTGCCGCCGCGCGGCTTCGTCACCAGCCTGGACGACTTCGCCGAGTGGGCCGACGGGCGGCGCGGCGCGCTGCGGATGGAGGCGTTCTACCGGTTCGCCCGCGAGCACCACCGGGTGCTGGTCGACGGCGACGAGCCGGTCGGCGGCCGGTGGAGCCTGGACGTCGAGAACCGGGAGCCGCCGCCGAAGGACGGCAAGCTCGCCGTCCCCGCCGCGCCGGTGCCGAAGGAGGACGACATCGACGCCGAGGTCCGCGCCGACCTCGACCGCTGGGAGCGGGAGGGCATCCGGTTCGTCGGCCGGGACGGGCCACGGCGCTTCCCGGCCACCACGAAGGAGGCCCAGGCCCGGCTGCGCCACTTCCTGCGGCACCGGCTGCCGGCCTTCGGCCCGTACGAGGACGCGATGCTCTCCACCGACCCGTGGCTGGCGCACAGCATGCTCTCCTCCTCGTTCAACCTCGGCCTGCTCGACCCCCTCGACGCGGTCCGGGGCGCGGAGAAGGCGTACCGGAGCCAGGGCGCGCCGCTGGCCAGCGTGGAGGGCTTCGTGCGGCAGGTCCTGGGCTGGCGGGACTTCGTCTGGCACCTGTACTGGCACTTCGACGCCGGCTGGCAGCGCAGCAACGCGCTCGCGGCCCGCCGCCCGGTGCCCGGCTGGTTTCAGGAGCTGGACGCCGACGCGGTGCAGGCGCACTGCCTGTCGGACGTGCTGGCCGGGGTGCGCGACCACGGCTGGGTGCACCACATCCCCCGGTTGATGGTGCTCGGCAACTACGCCCTGCAACGCGGCTGGCGCCCGGCCGAGCTGGTGGAGTGGTTCCACACCCGCTTCGTGGACGGCTACGAGTGGGTGATGACCGCCAACGTGGTCGGCATGAGCCAGTACGCCGACCTGGGCCGGATGACCACCAAGCCGTACGTCTCCGGCGGCGCGTACGTCAACCGGATGAGCGACTACTGCGGCGGCTGCCGGTACGACCCGCGGAAGCGTCTCGGCGCGGACGCGTGCCCGTACACGGCGGGGTACTGGGCATTCCTGGACCGCAACCGGGACCGGATCCCGGCGAACGCCCGGATGGCCCGCACGATGAAGCAGCTGGACCGCCTCGCGGACGTCGACCGGGTCGTGGCGCAGGAACGCCGCCGCGGCAACGACGCGCCGTGACAACCTACCCCGTGGACTCAATCCGCCCCGGAGAAACGACCCGCCCCTTGGGAACGGCCCGTAGGCACGGCGCGACCTGGGCGCTCGGGCGGGTCAGGCCCCGGCCGGGGGCTCGCCGGCGACCGGCGCGTTGGCGCGCGGCGGGGCGTAGCGCGGGACGTACTCCTGGCCGGTGAGCTTCTGGATCTCGCTCATCAGCTCGTCGGTCATCTCGCGCAGCGACGTCCGGTCGTCGGGGCGGCCGGTGAAGTCCAGTGGCTTGCCGAACCGGACGATGATCTTCGACTTGCCCGGCCGGGGCACCCGGGCGCCGATCGGCTGGGCCTTGTCGGTGCCGATCATGCCGACCGGGATGATCGGCACGCCGGCCGCTACGGCCAGCCGGGCGGCGCCGGTGCGCCCCCGGTAGAGCCGCCCGTCGGGCGAGCGGGTCCCCTCCGGGTAGACGGCGACCAGGTCGCCGCCCCGCAGGGCCGGGATCGCCGCGTCGAAGGCGGACAGCGCGGCCCGGCCGCCGGCCCGCTCGACGGGGATCGCCCCCAGGCCGGTGAGCACGAACTTGGAGAAGGCACCCTTCACGCCGGTGCCCTTGAAGTATTCCGACTTCGCCCAGAACGCCAGGTGCCGGGGCACGACCGTGCCGAGGAACAGCTCGTCGGCGACCGAGAGGTGGTTGCCGGCGAAGATCGCGCCCCCGGTCTCCGGGATGTGCTCGAGCCCCTCCACGGTCGGTCGGAACGCCAACCGGAGCGTGGGTGCCACGGTGAGCTTGCCGATGGTGTAGAGCAGCGGCACTGGTCCTCCGGGGTCGTGCTGGGACAGGCGGCCGTGCGGTGACGGCCGGTCGGGCCGGTAACCAGCGGTCGGGCCGATACCGGCGGTCGTACTGGCACGGGTGTTGTCACGTTAGCCGACGCTGTCGAGCCCGCCCGCACGGGTCGCCGCCGCGCCCGCTCCGTGGCCGCCGCGACCGGTCGGATGGCCGGCCCCGCCCCACGGCCGTCGCGCGACGCGGCCCGGGGCAGTTAGGAGGGGCCCCTCCTATACAGAAAGCGTTGACAGGGGCCCCTCCGCACATCTCAGGCGCGGCGCACCGCGGCCGTCACGCGGTCGCCGTCGCCGACCTCGCCGGCGAATCCGGCTCGGCCGGCCCGGTCGGCGAGGTCGGCGTCCTCCGCCACCACCTCGATCGAGTCGGCGAGCACCTCGCGGGCCACGAAGTCCCGGTACGCCGCCACCGCCGCCCGGACCTCCGCCGAGGCCGACAGCGTCAGCGCGATCCGGTCCGACACGTCCAGGTCGGCGTCGCGGCGGGCCTGCTGCACCACCCGCACCACGTCGCGGGCCAGCCCCTCGGCGGCCAACTCCGGGGTGACCTCCGTGTCGAGCACGACCACGCCCTCGCCGCCGGGCAGCGGCGCGGAGTGCTCGGCGTCGGCGGCGACCAGGCGCAGCTCGTACTCGCCCTCGGCGAGGGTGACCCCGGCGGCGACGGGGGCGCCGTCGACCAGCTCCCACTCGCCCGCCTTGACCGCCTTGATCACCTGCTGCACCTGCTTGCCGACGCGGGGCCCGAGCGCCCGGGGCACCACGGTCAGCACCTGCTGGCAGTAGCTGGTGACCTCCTCGGAGAACTCCACGACCTTCACGTTGACCTCGTCGGCGACCAGGTCGGCGAACGGCCGCAGCTGCGCCGCCACCGGCGAGGCCACGGTCAGCTTCGACAGCGGCAGCCGCACCCGCAGCCCCTTGGCCTTCCGCAACGACAGCGCCGCCGAGCAGACGTCCCGGACGGCGTCCATCGCCGCGACGAGGTCGTGGTCGGCGGGGAACTCCTCGGCCGCCGGCCAGTCGGTCAGGTGCACCGACCGCTCGCCGGTGAGGCCGCGCCAGATCTCCTCGGCGGTCAGCGGCGCCAGCGGCGCCACCACCCGGCACAGCGTCTCCAGCACCGTCCAGAGCGTGTCGAACGCGTCGGCGTCGCCGGACCAGAACCGGTCGCGGGACCGGCGGACGTACCAGTTGGTCAGCGCGTCGAGGAACGACCGGACCGTCGCGCAGGCCCCCGAGATGTCGTACGCGTCGAGCTGCGCCTGCGCCGTGGCGACCAGCTCGTTGGTCTTCGCCAGCACGTACCGGTCGAGCAGGTGGGTGGAGTCCACCCGCCGCCGCGCCGTGTACCCGTCGGCGTTGGCGTAGAGCGAGAAGAAGTACCACACGTTCCACAGCGGCAGCAGCACCTGCCGGACGGCGTCGCGGATCGACCCCTCGGTGACCGGCATGTCCCCGCCGCGCAGCACCGGCGACGACATCAGCATCCAGCGCATCGCGTCGGAGCCGTACGAGTCGAAGACGTGGTAGACGTCCGGGTAGTTGCGCAGGCTCTTGGACATCTTGCGCCCGTCGGAGCCGAGCAGGATGCCGTGGCTGAGGCAGTTGCGGAACGCCGGCCGGTCGAACAGCGCCGTGGCCAGCACGTGCATGGTGTAGAACCAGCCGCGGGTCTGCCCGATGTACTCGACGATGAAGTCGCCCGGGTAGTGGTGCTCGAACCAGTCGCGGTTCTCGAACGGGTAGTGCACCTGCGCGAACGGCATCGAGCCGGACTCGAACCAGCAGTCCAGCACCTCCGGCACCCGGCGCATCGTCGAGCGCCCGGTCGGGTCGTCCGGGTTGGGGCGCACCAGGTCGTCGACCGCCGGCCGGTGCAGGTCGGTCAGGCGTACGCCGAAGTCCCGCTCGATCTCGTCCAGCGACCCGTAGACGTCGAGGCGCGGGTAGTTCGGGTCGTCGGACTTCCACACCGGGATCGGCGAGCCCCAGAACCGGTTGCGGCTGATCGACCAGTCCCGGGCGTTGGCCAGCCACTTGCCGAACGAGCCGTCCTTGATGTGCCCCGGCGTCCAGTTGATCTGCTGGTTCAGCTCGACCATCCGGTCCTTGAACTGCGTCACCGCCACGAACCACGACGACACCGCCTTGTAGACCAGCGGGGTGTCGCAGCGCCAGCAGTGCGGGTAGGAGTGGGTGTAGGTGTCCTGCCGCAGCACCACCCCCCGCTCCTTCAGCTCCCGGATCACCGGCTTGTTGACGTCGAAGACCTGCTCGCCCTGGTACGGCGGCACGAGCGCGGTGAACCGGGTGTGGTCGTCGACGGTGACGACGGTCGGGATGCCGGCGGCGTTGCAGACGTTCTGGTCGTCCTCGCCGAAGGCGGGGGCGAGGTGGACGATCCCGGTGCCGTCCTCGGTGGTGACGAACTCCGCCCCGAGCACCTGGTACGCGTTCTCGCCGGCCCGGGAGACGAGGAAGTCGTACAGCGGGGTGTAGCGGCGCCCGACCAGGTCGCGGCCGTACACGGTGCCAACCTGCTCGTACCCCTCCAGCTCCTTCGCGTACGCGCCCAGCCGCGCCGCGCCCACGACGTAGCGGGAGCCGTCGCGCTCCAGCACCGCGTACTCGATGTCGGGGCCGACGGCGAGCGCCAGGTTCGACGGCAGCGTCCACGGCGTGGTGGTCCACACGCCCAGCCGGACCGGCCCGCGCAGCAGCTCGGGGGCGGCGTCGTCGGCGGTCAGCTCGAACCACACGGTCAGCGTGGGGTCGTGCCGGTCCTTGTAGACGTCGTCCATCCGGGTCTCGGTGTTCGACAGCGGGGTCTCGCACCGCCAGCAGTACGCGAGCACCCGGAAGCCCTCGTAGACCAGGCCCTTGTCGTGCAGGGTCTTGAAGGCCCACATGACGCTTTCCATGTAGTCCAGGTCGAGGGTCTTGTAGTCGTTGGCGAAGTCGACCCAGCGGGCCTGCCGGGTGACGTACCGCTCCCAGTCCTGGGTGAACTCCAGCACCGAGGTGCGGCACGCCTCGTTGAACCGGGCCACGCCGAGGTCGAGGATCTCCGCCTTGCTGGTGATGCCGAGCTGCTTCTCGGCGACGACCTCGGCGGGCAGGCCGTGGCAGTCCCAGCCGAAGCGCCGCTCGACGTGCCGGCCGCGCATGGTCTGGTAGCGGGGCACCGCGTCCTTGACGTACCCGGTGAAGAGGTGGCCGTAGTGCGGCAGGCCGTTGGCGAACGGCGGGCCGTCGTAGAAGACGTACTCGTTCTTGCCGTCGTCCCCGGCGGGGCGGGCCTCGACGGACGCCTCGAAGGTCTTGTCGGCCGCCCAGTGCTCCAGCACCCGGCGCTCGACCGCGGGCAGGTCGGGGCTCGCCGGGACGCCGGCGGCGGTCGGGTCGTGCAACGGATAGGCCATCGGGGGTCGCTCTCCTCGCGCAGCTCACTCACGTGTGGGTCTGCGAGGACGAGCCCTCCTCCGGTACGCCGTCACCGGCGCCCCGGGGCAGGCCCGCGGTACCACCCCGCTTGGCGGCCAGGATCGACCGCCCGCTCGTTGCCGGCTGTGACGGGCCGGACCCGTCCGGTTCTACTGGGCCGGGTTGCGCCGGCTGTTCTTCCGGAGGCTCACCGGTGATGGCCGGGTCGTCGCCTTACTGAGGGTCAAGGATACGCGATCGGCGGCGGCGCCCGCCGCCGACTTAACCGCGCCCCGCTCGGCCCTGGGCGGTTGCCGTCCGCGCGCGACGGCAACCGCCCGGGATCGGGTCAGGATCAGGTCAGCGGCCCGGGGCGGGCAGGGTGGTGGTCCAGAGCGACGCCCCGTCGCGGTCGCGCAGGTGCACCGTGAACGCGCCCGACTCCCCGTCGATGGCCACCTCGCCGAAGTGCTGGAAGCCCTCGGCCGGCGACGTGTTCGCCCGCGGCGGGGCGTTGACGAATACCGCCTTCGGGCCGAACGTGCCGTCCAGGGCGTTCGGCCCGAACGCGCCCGCGTGCGCCGGCCCCGAGACGAACTCCCAGAACGGGGTGAAGTCCGCCACCGCCGCCCGCGCCGGGTCGTAGTGGTGCGCCGCCGTGTAGTGCACGTCGGCCGTGAGGAACACGATCCCGGTCACCCCGGCCCGGTGCGCCGAGCCCAGCACCTCGGCGAACTCCAGCTCCCGCCCGGCGGGCGCGCCGGGGTCGCCCTGCGCCACGCCCTCCTGCGCCGACCCGTCCGGCACCACCAGGCCGATCGGCAGGTCGTTGGCGATCACCTTCCACGTCGCCCGGGACCGCTTCAGCTCCCGGACCAGCCACTCCCGCTGCTCCCGGCCGAGCAGGCCGCGCAACGGGTCGGCGTACGTGTTGCCGTCGTTGGGGTCCTTGTAGGTGCGCATGTCCAGCACGAACACGTCCAGCAGCGGCCCGTACGACAGCTTCCGGTACAGCGGCCCGCCCGCCGGCACCGGCAGCCACTCGCCGAACGCCTGCCGGGCCCGCGCGGCGAGCACGTCCACCCGCTGCTCGGTGTACCGGGCGTCGGCCAGGACCTCGCCGGGGTACCAGTTGTTGGTCACCTCGTGGTCGTCCCACTGGTTGACCTGCGGCACCTCGGCGACGAACGCGCGCAGGTGCTCGTCGAGCAGGTTGTACGCGAACTGCCCCCGGTACTCGGCGAGGGTCTCGGCGACCTTGCTCTTCTCCGGGGTGACCAGGTTGCGCCAGATCCGGCCGTCGGGCAGCGTCACCGTCTCGGCGAGCGGCCCGTCGGCGTACACGGTGTCGCCGCTGCACAGGAAGAAGTCTGGGCGGACGGACCGCATCGCCTGGAAGATCCGCATCCCGCCGAAGTCGGGGGCGATGCCCCACCCCTGCCCGGCGATGTCGCCGGTCCAGACGAACCGCACGCCCCGCCGGCCGTGCGCGCCGGGCGCGGTGGCGAACGAGCCGACCAGCGGCTCGCTGCGTACCCCGTGCCGGTCCAGGCTCTCCACCGACACCCGGTAGTGCAGCCGCTCGCCGCACGGCAGGCCGCGCACCCGCACCCGGCCGGTGTAATCGGCGGACGGGTCGAGCACCGGGCCGCGCAGCAGCCGCGCGCCGCGCAGGTCGGGCCGGCGGCTCACCTCCACCCACATCCGGCCCGGCCGGTCGGCGCGGGTCCACACCAGCGCCGAGTCGGCCGTGACGTCGCCGCTCTGCACGCCGTGGGTGAGCACGGGCCGGCCGGAGGGCCGCCAGGCGGGCGCGCCGGCCGGCGGGGTCGCCCCGGCACCGGTGGCCCGGGCGCCGGCCGCGCCGAACAGGGCGCCGCCGGCCAGGCCCGCCCCGGTCGCGAGGCCGGCGCGCAGCAGGGTACGTCGGTCGAGAGAAGTCATCTGTCCCCTCCACGGGAAGTTGGTCACCAGTGGTGTACCGGGGGCAGGTGTGCTGCCGCGGCGGCCCGGATGACCGGCGGGGGAAGGCCGACTGACCAGTCGGGGCCGCCGTGCCCCGCGCGCCGCCGGAATGACGCGCGTCACACCGCGAGCCGTCACATCCGGACCCCCGCCGACCGTCGTGACGGGTGCATGCTCACGACGAGGGGAGACACGATGAGCCGGATCGACCTGACGGCGGTGGCGCCGGACGCCTACCGGGCGGTGTCGGGGCTGGAGCGCTACGCCCGGGACAACGTCGACCACACGGTGCTGGAGCTGGTGAAGCTCCGGGCGTCCATGCTGAACGGCTGCGCGTTCTGCGTGGACATGCACAGCCGGGAGGCGCTCGCGGCGGGCGAGTCCAGCCGGCGGCTGTTCGCCGTGGCCGCCTGGCGGGAGGCGCCCTTCTTCGACGAGCGGGAACGCACCGCGCTCGCGCTCACCGACGCGCTCACCCGCCTCGGCGAGCACGGGGTGCCCGACGACGTGTGGGACGCCGCCGCGAAGGTGTGGTCGGAGAAGGAGCTGGCGGACCTGACGGTCGCGATCGCCACCATCAACGTGTGGAACCGGATCGTGGCCGCCACCCGACGCCGCCCCTCGACGCACGAGTGACGGCACCGGGGGCGCGGCTGGCCGGGAGCGGGTGCCGGCCCGGCCGCGCGCCGCTTCCGCCGGCGGAGCCGGGCCGGGCGACGGCAGCCGACGCGACGGGGGCGGCCGGCGCGCTCGACGCGCACCGGCCGATGCTGCTCGGGCTGGCGTACCGGCTGCTCGGCAGCCTGCACGACGCCGAGGACGTGCTCCAGGACGCCTACCTGCGGTGGCTCGGCGCCGACCGGGCGGCCGTGGCCGAACCGCGCCGCTACCTGTCCCGGGTGGTCACCCGGCTCGCGATCGACCGGCTCCGCGCGCGGCAGGCGGCCCGGGAGACGTACGTCGGTCCGTGGCTGCCCGAGCCGGTGGCCACCGCGCCCTCGCCCTTCGGGCCGCCGGTCGAACCGCCCTTCGGGCCACCCGAGCACGCGGAGCTGCGCGACTCGCTCTCGCTGGCGCTGCTGCACCTGCTGGAGCGGCTGACCGCGCCGGAGCGCGCCGTCTACGTGCTGCGCACCGCGTTCGCGCTGCCGTTCGCGGAGATCGCCGAGATCCTCGGCCGGTCGGCGGCGGACTGCCGGCAGTTGCACCACCGGGCGACGGACCGGGTCGCCGCGGACCGCCGCCGCTTCACCGCGGGCCCGGGCGAGCAGCGGCGGCTGCTCGACGCGTTCCTCGCCGCCGCCCGCGACGGTGACCTGGCCCGGCTGACCGCCCTGGTGGCCGACGACGTCACGGCGTGGAGCGACGGCGGCGGGCGGGTCCGGTCGGCCCGCAACCCGGTGCGCGGGGCGGACCGGGTCGCCCGCTTCTTCGCCGGCGTCCACGGGCCCCGCAGGCGGCAGCCGCCCCGCCTCGCCCCGACCGAACTCAACGGCCAGCCGGGGGTCGTCATCCACTGGCCCGACGGCCGGCGGTACGCGCTGGCCGTGGCCGCCGCCGACGGCCGGATCACCGGCCTCTACCTGGTCGGCAACCCGGACAAGCTCGCCGGGCTGGCGGGGTGAGGCGACCGGCGGGCCGCCCCGCCGCCCGCCCGGTCGGATACCCGTCAGTCCAGCTCGGGGAACCAGAGCGCGATCTCGCGCTTGGCGCTGTCGGTCGAGTCGGAGGCGTGCACCAGGTTCTCCCGGTTGGACAGGGAAAAGTCGCCGCGGATGGTGCCGGCGGCGGCCCGGCGACCGTCGGTGCTGCCGATCATGCCGCGCACGACCTCGATGACCTGGTCGCCGGCGAGCACGAGGGCCACCAGCGGGCCGCCGGTCATGAAGCCCTTCAGCGGCGGGTAGAACGGCTTGTCGACGTGCTCGGCGTAGTGCTGGTCGGCGAAGTCGCCGTCCATCGTCCGGGACACCATGGCGTCGATCCGCAGGCCCTTGCGCTCGAAGCGGGAGAGGATCTCGCCGACCAGGCCACGGCGGACCGCGTCGGGCTTGATCAGGACGAGGGTGCGCTCGTCCGGGCTGCTGCTGGACACGCTGGGTTCCTCCTGTGCGCGGAAGGCGGCTCGGCTGGGTACGGTCAGCCTAGCGACCCGGTCCCGGCGCCGGCGCGGCGGCTGCTCTTTCCCTGGGTCGCCGATCCGGCCTAGCCTGGCCCTTGACTCCAGGGAGGTCCACTGTGGCTAACGGGAACCGACCCATCGCGCCGGTACGCAAGCTCATCGCCGCGGTGCTCGGCACCGTGGCGACCTTCGTGGTCCTGTTCGGGCTGGGCATGACCAGCTGGGCGATCGTGGCGCTCGGCGTGGCGCTGGTGGTGCTGGCGATCGCGCTGGCCACCGTGCGCGGCGGCGGGCGCACCTGGGTCGTCGGCATCGGGCACGTGCACAGCGCCTCCGAGCCCCCCACCACGTACGCGTTCGGCCGCTGCGAGCTGCAACTGGTCATCGACGCGCCGGGCATGCCGCCCCGGTCGAAGAAGATCATCGAGCCGAGGGTGCCGGTGGCGAAGTGGCCGTCGGTCGGCCAGTCCCTGCCGATCCGGGTGGCCCTGGACGACCAGCGCCACGTCCGGGTCCTCTGGGACGACGTGCCCACCCACGCGGAGACCGCCGCCGCGGCGGTCGCCGACCTGCCGCCCGAGTTCGGCGGCCCCGACCCGGTCGACGAGGTGCTCATCGGGCAGGAGGCGCCGCCGTGGGCCGACCGGGGCCCGGACGACGACTTCCACGACGACCCGCGCGACCCGTCGGCACCCGACCCGCTGCGCGACGACCTCCACCCGCTGCACGACGACCTCGGCCCGCTGCCGGAGGACCGGGAGCCCGTCGTGATGCACCACCGCCCCGGCGGACCGGTCGTGCTGGAGGGGACGCTGGTGGAGCCGAGCGCCGGCCAGTTGCCCCGCCGGGCGACCCCGGCCCCCCGGTCCCCGGCCGAGGAACGCTTCGCGGCGACCGAGGAACGGTTCGACCCGGCCGACGAGCGGTTCGAACCGACGGTGCCGGTGGAGACCATCGACGCGGGCCCCGCGCCCGCCGACCCGGTCGACGCGCGCCCCTCCATCGACCCGATCGACGTGCCGCTGGACGACCCGGGCGCCCGGTCGGCGCCCCTGGACCAGGCCGAGCTGGACGAGGCGATCTTCGGCTACGACCCGGAGGCCGAGCCGGCCGACGCCGCCGCCCCGATCAGCGGCGTCGGCATCACCCTGCTGGTCACCGACCTGGGCCGCTCGCTGGAGTTCTACCGGGACACGCTCGGCTTCACCGAGGTCGACCGGGGCTCCGGCAACGCCGTGCTCGCCTCCGGGGCGACCCGGCTGGTGCTGCGCGAGGTCGCCGGTGCCGCCCCCATGAGCCGCCGCCTCGTCCACGTCAACCTGGAGGTCGACGACATCCAGGGCGCGTACGAGCGGATGCGCGACTCCGGCGTCCGCTTCACCTACGCCCCCCGGGTCGTCAACCGGGGCACCAAGCTGGAGGTGTGGGCGGCGGCGTTCCGCGACCCGGACGGCCACGGCGTGGCCCTCACCCAGTGGCGCACCCGCGCCGACGCCTGAGGCGCAAGGAAGGGCCCCCTGTCAGGCATTCGGCAGAGCAGGGGGCCTTCTTGACACCCACCGGCGGCTCAGCGGCCGAGGATCACCCGGCGCACGTGCAGGGCGTAGCCCCAGACCAACGCGAAGATGATGCCGAGCGCCAGCAGCGACCAGTGCAGCAGCCCGGCGAGCATCAGCGCCCCCTGGAGCACGGTGCCGGCGTGCCACGCCCACGGGCGGCGCATCATGCCGGCGAGCGCCACCGCCGCCACGGCCAACAACACGATCACCGCGACGGCCGCGCCGCTGAGCTCGCCGCCGACCACCCGGATCGGCTGGATGGCGAGCAGCAGCACCAGCGCCTCCAGGCCCAGCGTCCCCGCGCCGAGGCCGCGCACGGCCCCCGCGGGGTTACGCAGCCCGGACCGCCGCTGCCCCGCCCCGTCCGGCGACGAGGTGCCCTCCTCGGGGACGGTGGACGAAGCGCCCTCCTCGGGGGACGTCATCGCTTGAGCAGCCGGCGGGCGTCGGCCACGGTCACCACCGAGCCGGTGATCAGCACGCCGACCCCGGCCAGTTCGCCGGGCACGTCGGACTCGGCCTGGGCCACCGCCGCCTCGATCGCGTCGGGCATCTCCTCGGCCACCTCCACCCGGTCCGCCCCGAAGACCTCCCGGGCCAGCTCGGCCAGCTCCTGCTCCGGCATCGCCCGGGGCGAGGAGTTGCGGGTGACCACCAGATGGTCGAGCACCGGTTCCAGCAGCTCCAGCAGGCCCGCCGCGTCCTTGTCGCCGAGGACGGCGAGCACGCCGACGAGCTTGCTGAACGCGAACTCCTCCTGCAGCGCGGTGACCGTGGCGGCCATCCCGTGCGGGTTGTGCGCGCCGTCGAGCAGGATCGTCGGGGCGGTGCGCACCTTCTCCAGCCGGCCGGGCGAGCTGACGGCGGCAAAACCCTCCCGGACGGCCTCGACGTCGAGCTGCCGCTTCGCCCCCGCCCCGAGGAACGCCTCCACGGCGGCGAGCGCCACCGCCGCGTTCTGCGCCTGGTGCGCGCCGTGCAGCGGGACGAACACCTCCTCGTACACCCCGCCGAGCCCCTGGATGTCCAGGACCTGGCCGCCGACGGCGACCGACCGGCGCAGCACGCCGAACTCGGACCCCTCGCGGGCGACGGTCGCGCCGACCTCGGCGCAGCGCTCCAGGATCGGCCGGGCGGCCTCCTCCTCCTGCGCCGCGCAGACGACCGTGGCCCCCTTGTGGATGATCCCGGCCTTGTGCAGGGCGATGTCCTGGAGCGTGTCGCCCAGCCACTCGGTGTGGTCGAGCCCGATCGGGGTGAGCACCGCCACCCCGGCCTGGATCACGTTCGTGGCGTCCTCCGCGCCGCCGAGCCCCACCTCGACCACCGCGACGTCCACCGGGGCGTCGGCGAACGTCGCGAACGCCAGGGCCGTCGTCATGTCGAAGTACGTCAGCGGCTCGGCGGAGCGCTGGTCGACCAGCTCGGCCAGGGGGGCGATCTCGCGGTACGTGGCCACGAACCGGTCCTCGCCGACCGGCTCCCCGTCGAGGCTGATCCGCTCGCGGACGCTCTCCAGGTGCGGGCTGGTGTAGCGGCCGGTGTGCAGCCCGAACGCCCGCAGCAGCGAGTCGATCATCCGGGCGGTCGAGGTCTTGCCGTTGGTCCCGGTGAGGTGGATCGACGGGTACGCCCGCTGCGGGCTGCCGAGCAGGTCGAGCAGCGTCTCGATGCGGTCCAGCTCGAAGTGCATGCGGGTGAAGCCGCGCCCGTTGAGCGCGGCCTCCACCTCGGCGAACTCGGTGCGGCCACCGTCGCCCCCACGGGCGCGGTCGGTGTGGTCGGTGCGGTCGGTCACGAGGGCAGCGCCTCCAGAGCGGCGTCGATGCGGACCAGGTCGGCCTCGGCGGTGGCCAGCCGCTCCCGGATCTTGGCGACCACCGGCTCCGGGGCCTTCCCCACGAACGCCGGGTTGTCAAGCTTCGCCCGGGCCTGGGCGACCTCCTTCTCGGCCGCCGCCCGGTCCTTGGTAAGCCGGGCCCGCTCGGCGGCCACGTCGATCGACCCCCGGGTGTCCAGCGCGACGCTCACCTCGCCGGGCATGGCGAGCGTGGCGCTGGCCTGGAAGTCGTCGGCGGGCTGGTCGAGCCGGACCAGCGACCGGATCAGCCGCTCGTGGCCCGCGATGCCCGCGCCGGCCAGGCCGTCGAGCCGCGCGACCACCCGCTGGGTGGGCCGCAGGCCCTGGTCGGACCGGAAGCGCCGGATCTCGGTCACCACCCGCTGGACGGTGCCGACTTCGCCCTCCGCGGCGTCGTCGATTCCGGTACGGTCGGCAGCCGGCCAGGCGGCCGTCATGACCGTCTCCCCGCCGGTGAGGGCGATCCACAGCTCGTCGGTGACGAACGGGATCACCGGGTGCAGCAGCCGCAGCAGCTGGTCGAGCACGTGCCCGAGCACCCGGCGGGTGGCGTCGGCCCCCGGCCCGCCCTCGGCGAGCACCGGCTTGCTCAACTCCACGTACCAGTCGCAGACGTCGTCCCACGCGAAGTGGTAGAGCAGGTCGCAGACCTTCGCGAACTCGTACGCCTCGAACTGCTCGTCCACCTCGGCGGTGACGTGCGCCAGCCGGGACAGGATCCACCGGTCGACGGTGGAGAGCTCCCCGGCCGCCGGCAGCGGGCCGTCGACGTGCGCGCCGTTCATCAGCGCGAAGCGGGTGGCGTTCCACAGCTTGTTGCAGAAGTTGCGGGAGCCCTGGCACCAGTCCTCGCTGACCGGGACGTCCTGGCCGGGGTTGGCGCCCCGGGCGAGGGTGAACCGGGTCGCGTCGGCGCCGAACCGGTCGATCCAGTCCAGCGGGTCGACCACGTTGCCGAACGACTTCGACATCTTCTTGCCGTGCTCGTCGCGCACCATGCCGTGCAGGGCGACGACGTCGAACGGCTGCCGGCCGTCCATCGCGTAGAGGCCGAACATCATCATCCGGGCGACCCAGAAGAACAGGATGTCGTAGCCGGTGACCAGGACGCTGGTCGGATAGAACTTCGCCAGGTCCGGCGTCTGCTCGGGCCAGCCGAGCGTGGAGAACGGCCACAGCCCGCTGGAGAACCAGGTGTCCAGCACGTCCTCGTCCTGGTGCCAGCCCGCGCCGGTCGGCGGCTCCTCGTCGGGGCCGACGCAGACGATCTCGCCGTCCGGCCCGTACCAGACGGGGATGCGGTGGCCCCACCACAGCTGGCGGGAGATGCACCAGTCGTGCATGTTGTCGACCCACGCGAAGTAGCGCTTGGCCAGCTCGGCCGGCTCGATCTTCACCCGGCCGTCGCGCACCGCGTCACCGGCCGCCTTCGCCAGCGGGCCGGTGTTGACGAACCACTGCAGCGACAGCCGCGGCTCGACCGTGGTCTTGCACCGGGAGCAGTGACCGACGGCGTGCACGTACGGCCGCTTCTCGGCCACGATCAGGCCCTGCTCGCGCAGCGCGGCCACGATCGCCGGCCGGGCCTCGTAGCGGTCCAGGCCCTGGAACGGGCCGTGGGCGGTGATCACCCCGCGCTCGTCCATGATCGCCAGGGCCGGCAGGCCGTGGCGCTGGCCGATCTCGAAGTCGTTCGGGTCGTGCGCCGGGGTCACCTTCACCATGCCCGTGCCGAAGGCCGGGTCGACGTGCTCGTCGGCCACGATCGGGATCCGCCGGCCGGTCAGCGGCACCTCGACCTCGGTGCCGATCAGGTGCTGGTACCGCTCGTCGTCGGGGTGCACCGCCACGGCGGTGTCACCGAGCATCGTCTCGGCCCGGGTGGTGGCGACCACCACGTCGGCCGAGTACCGGATCGAGACCAGCTCGCCGTCGTCGTCGGTGTGCTCGACCTCGATGTCGGACAGGGCCGTCAGGCAGCGCGGGCACCAGTTGATGATCCGGTTGGCGCGGTAGATCAGCCCGTCGTCGAAGAGCTTCTTGAACATGGTCTGCACGGCCCGGGAGAGGCCGGCGTCCATGGTGAAACGCTCCCGGTCCCAGTCGACGGCGTCGCCGAGGCGGCGCATCTGGCCGAGGATCGCGCCGCCGGACTCGGCCTTCCACTGCCAGACGCGCTCGACGAACTTCTCGCGACCCAGGTCGTGGCGGGACAGGCCCTCCCCCGCGAGCTGCCGCTCCACCAGGTTCTGGGTGGCGATGCCGGCATGGTCCATGCCCGGCAGCCAGAGCGCCTCGTAGCCCTGCATCCGCTTGCGCCGGGTCAGCGCGTCCATCAGCGTGTGCTCGAACGCGTGGCCCATGTGCAGCGAGCCGGTGACGTTCGGCGGGGGGATGACCACGGTGAACGGGGGCTTGTCGCTCTGGGCCGACGCCCGGAACCGGCCGCCGGCTACCCACTGCTCGTACCGTCGCTGCTCTACCTCGCCCGGCTGGTACTGGGCGGACAGGGTCGGGGCGTCGGGGCGTCGGGCATCCAGTCTCTCGGTCACCCTCAAAGTCTACGGAGCGCTTCCGAGGACCTGACGTGCGCCACCTGTTGTTCGCGTACGGTGTCGGCTATGTCCGACGCGCATCTCACGCAGCGTTCGCTCGCCGACGAGCCCGAGCCGATCGACCTCACCGAGGAACCGATCCGGCTCGGCAACCAGGACCCGGCGGACGGCACCGGCCGCGCGCCCCGATCCCGGCGCCGGCGCATCGTCCTCGCGGTGGTGTTGGCGGCCGGCCTCGCGGGGGTGGGCGCGCTCGGCATCGCCGGCTGGCGGGTGGCGCAGCAGAAGGACACCGAGCTGTCCAGCCCCGACACCGTCGCCGGCCTGCGACGGGACGACAGCGAACGCGCCCGCAGCACCGCCGAGTACCTGCGCGACGGGTTGTCCGCCGACATCGACCTGGACCGCAGCTTCGGCACCGTCTACCGGGACCCGGCGGACGACAAGCGGTCGGTGCTCATCTTCGGCGGTACGACCCTGCTCTGGCAGCCGGAACGCGACCTGGACACCCTGTTCCGCCTCATGACGGACGAGACCGGGAAGGTCACCGGCCTGCGGGAGGTCTCCCCCGGCCGGTTCGGCGGGGTGATGAAGTGCGGCACGACCAGCGGTGAGGGCGGTGACTTCGCGATCTGCGGCTGGGCCGACCACGGCAGCGTCGCGATGGCGATGTTCCCGGGCCGGCCCGTGGACTCCGCCGGTGACCTGCTGCGCCAGATCCGCGAGGGGATCCAGACGCGTTCCTGATCCCGGCCGGGGATCCGCGATCCGCTGGCGGCGTCCCCGGCCCAGGTGCCGCCGAGCGTGGTCGTCCCCGCGTCTGGTCCCCAAAT